>CAVXOK010000018.1:0-319861 GCA_963763285.1 uncultured Acidobacteriaceae bacterium
AGAGCGAACACCGGATCAAGCTCCACCGCTTTGCGAATCGCCGCCGCGCTTCCCACAA
The DNA here is from genome assembly GCA_963763285.1 of uncultured Acidobacteriaceae bacterium. Classification (GTDB taxonomy): domain Bacteria; phylum Acidobacteriota; class Terriglobia; order Terriglobales; family Acidobacteriaceae; genus Sulfotelmatobacter. Next base: position 59 of record CAVXOK010000018.1, read on the forward strand.
AAGTAACGATTACCGCGATCGCCAGAATCACCGGTAAAAGCACCGGGGGGATCGTAATCTGCGAATCGAAAATGGAACGCCCAAACTGCCTTGCCAGCACCGCTCCCGCGCCGAAGCCGGCCAAGCCGCCGATCAATGCCAGCAGCGTTGCTTCGGCAAAAAAGACGGAGGCCATGGCGAATTTTCCCGCGCCTAAAGCCTTCATCAGGCCCACTTCCGCCCGCCGCTCGAAGATCGCCGTCGCCATCGCAGCCGAAACCGCGAGCGCGGAAGCCAGCAACGCGGCCAGGGTAACAGAAAGATCAGCCCCTCGATGCTTGTCAGCACCGCGCCTTCGTTCTGTGCAACCTGACGAATCTGTTCGGCGTGGGAGTGCGGAATCGCTTCCTGCAACTGAAACGCAATCGATTGCGGATATGGCGAGCAGTACCAACGGTCATAAACCGGACCAGACATGCTCTTAGGATCGCGCCGCGCCAAGGCATCTTCCGGCTTCGTAAGCGCGCTCACATAGACCCGCCGCACCGCCCCGGTTTGCCCAGAATTTCCTGCGCCAGAGCAATCGGCGCAACCATTTCATCGTCTTCGCCCACCGGTCGAAAGAACCCCCCTCACATGCAACTGGCGACCGGAGAGCGTAACGAAATCGCCAGCCTTCGCCGATAGCCGCGCCGCCAGCCGCTCCCCAGCAGAACATCGCCGGAATTATCATCGGGCCAAGCTCCCGGACCTTCCACCAAGGGTGAGTCGACCGCACACCAGTCGTAATCGCCTCTTTGCCAAAAGAAACCTGCCTGGCAAAGTAAGTGCCAAGCAGGGTGAGATTTTCCGTATGCCCGTCGCGCCGCAGCGCAACATTCACCGGCAGCATGGGAGCAAACCCCGTAATGTTGTTGTGCCAGAAAGTGCCCTTGATTTTCGGCAGGTCGGCTTCGTTCAGAAAAGCCCCGTCGCTCGGCGGCTTCAGGTTGATGCCGCCGATTTCCACATCCAGCGAATCTTCTTCGGGAGTGACCAGCAGATTCGCGCCAATGGTGCGCAGTTCGCGGTTAATCTTGTCGCCGATGTCGGTGGCGACCGCAATCATCGCCGTCGCCACAGTCACGCCCAGGGTGATGGCGGCGCCGGCCAGCAATTTGCGCCGCTTCTGCCGGCGGAACGATTCGTAGACCAGCCGCGCGAACAACTCTTACTGTTTTTCGAACACGCGGCTGCCGGCCGCGACGTCCGCCTCTTGAATAATGACGGCATCGGCGGTTTGCGTGGCTTTCAAGGGAATCGGATTGCATCCGCCCTTGGCGCCCACCGATTGCGGATTGATCGGCGCGGCGCAGTTTTTGCAAACCACTCCGTTGCCCGACTTGTAGAAGCCGACGGCTCCGCAGATTTCGCAGGCATCAAAAACCGTGGCGATCTTGCCATCGGGCTTTTGATACAGCCAGAAGCGAACCTCAACTGCCATTCTCCTGCGCCTCGATAGCGATGCAGGTCGCCATCAGAAACCTGCGCCAGCGGAATCTTTAACTCGCCGTCGAAAAACTGACTTCTGTGGCCGGCGAGAGCGCGCTGGCGCTCTTGGCATACACAAACTCAGCCGTCACCATCGCGATAAAGAGAAAGAGAACATGTACACCGAGGTCATCCACAAGCGTTCCTTGCGGGCGCTCCAAGCGCTTTGCGGCGCTGGGCGGGCGACGCCGCTTCCGCCACCGGCTGCCGCCGCTTGGCATCAAACAGAATCATCAGCGCCGCCAGCGCGACGATTGTGACAAAGAAAAATAAGTCATTGCGCACGATTGGACCAATAAGCGCCATCTCCCGCTTCGACGAGGAATCACGCCGCTCTCGGAAAGCTCATGCATCCCGGAGATCACCAGCTGCGCGGCGACCAGAAACAAAATCGCCGTCGTAACCCGGAAGAATTTCTGCAGGTTGATCCGCACGCTGCCCTTCACGAAGATCACGCCGAAAGCAATCGCCGCGATCACGCCCAGCAGCGTCCCCAGAAAGCTCATCAGTTCGGTCGAGTTCAGCGAGACTGCGGAAAGAATCAGCACGGTCTCCGCGCCCTCGCGCAGCACCATCAGAAACACAAAAGAGAACAGTCCGACCCACGCATCCTTATGCCGCCAGCCAGCAGTCCGACCTTGCCTTCGATTTCGCCCTTCAGTTTGCGCCCCGTCTTCATCATGAAAATGACCATGGTGATGACGAAGAAGGCGGCGACCAGCATGATCCAGCCTTCGAACACGTCTTCGTTCCGGTTCGGCCGGGAGATCGCGATCGCAACCCCGATGCTGCCGACAAAAGCCGCGGCCAGCGCGCATACACCGCCTTGCGCAAATCGTTGCGCCCAATCTTGCCGAGATAGGCCAGCGTGATACCCAACGATCAGGGCCGCCTCGACCCCTTCGCGCAACGTAATGATGAAAGCCTGAATCATTTATAAATATCCAGGTTACTTGAAAATGATCCAGATTTTGAAAATCAATTTCAATTTCAACTTCAAGGATATGCTGCAGGGACGTAAACAGTCAATCGCTAGGTCACAAACGCACGTGATCTGCATCACACGGCGAAATACAGGATTAAACGGAGTTCGCGGCGCGGCCAGCTGCGCAGTGATAAAACGGTTTCCCGGTGCCCCTCGCGCTCGGATAAAATCGCTGAGCGCATTCTGAAGCGGTCTTGACAGCTCTGGGTTCGGAAAACATCCTATGCCAGCACGCAAGATTCTCAAGCCCTTAGCTGCCACAATCGGGGTCGTGCTTCTGGCTTGCCTGGGCGGGCTTTTCTGGCTCAGGTTCGGCAGACCGGGTGCGCACTCCAGGATCAGCCCCAACGATATTATTCTCAGGCTGAGCGGGTCCAACACTATCGGAGAAAATTTGGCACCCGCGCTGGCAGAAGAGTTCCTCAAACGGCAGGGCGCTACGGAAGTGAAAACCCTCCCTGGGGATCGCGATGACGAAGTGTTTGTGCGCGGACTCCTTCCCGGGGATCGCACTCCCAAAGCGATTGAGATTCATGCCCACGGCTCGGCTCTGGCCTTTGAAGATTTGGCCGATGGCCACGCTGATATCGGAATGTCTTCTCGAAGAATCAAAGCCGAAGAAGTGTCGCAATTAGCCAGCCTCGGAGATATGACCTCTCCGGCGTGCGAACACATCCTGGGACTGGACGGAATTGCCGTGATCGTCAGCAGAAAGAATCCGGTGCGGACTCTCGCGAAAGAGCAGATCGCACAAATCTTCCAGGGCACGATCGACAACTGGCTGCAAGTGGGCGGGTCCGACGGCGCCATCCACCTGTATGCCCGCGATGACAAGTCCGGAACTTACGACACATTTCTAACCCTTGTGCTCGGAAACGCCCCGTTGGCGCCCTCGGCCAAGCGTGTGGAAGACAGTCGCAAACTTTCCGATGCCGTGGCTGAGGATGCCAACGCGATCGGTTTCATTGGTCTGACCTACGTTCAGGAGACACAAGCCGTCGCCGTTTACGAGAACGGTGCCGCCGCGCTGTTGCCGACTCCCTTCACCGTGGCCACCGAGGACTACGCTCTTTCGCGGCGCTTGTTCCTTTACACGCCCGCGCAACCGCGGCAGGAACTGACTCGCAGATTTGTGGACTTTGCGCTTTCCAGCACGGGACAAAACATCGTGGCGGAAGTCGGCTTCGTGGGCCAGAACGTCTCGGCTGCAGCGGCCGCCGCCAGTTCGACCGCCGTGCCTGCGGACTATCGCCGCCTCACCAGCGGCTACGACCGGTTGTCGCTCGATTTTCGTTTCCGTGAAGGCAGCTCACAACTCGACAACAAAGCAGTGGCCGATCTCGCTCGCGTCGTCACGTTTGTTACCGACCTTCACTACAGCGGCGACCACCTGGTGCTCCTGGGTTTCAACGACAGCAAGGAAGCCACTGAGAATCTGTCGAAAGCTCGCGCCGATGCCGTGGCCCAGCAATTTGAACAGCGGGGCATGAAGGCCGCCACCGTGATGGGATTCGGTTCGCAAATTGCCGTGGCCTCGAACGACACTCCAGAGGGAAGGCAAAAGAATCGCAGAGTAGAGATCTGGTTGAGAAGGTAAGAACCCCAACCGCCCGCCGTGCGCGTCACAATCTTTTCAAGAATGCCTCCGCCTCATCCAACTGCGGAAACAATTTCTCCTCCGCCTGAAACTCCGCCGAGTGCACGCACCGCCGGCTCCCGCGCAGCCTCACCGGATGCTTCAAGTGCAGCATCTCGTGATAAACGATGTACTCCACCGCATAGCGCGGCACCGCGAGTGGTCAAAGATGCGGCTGATGACAATCGCATTATGCGCCGGATCGTAATGCCCCAGAATCCGCCGCGTCTTCGTCGGACTCCAACTCATGCGCGGCCGTCCCAGCAGCCCATGAAAAAACCGCCGGTTCAAATCTTCAAAAATCGCATCAAGATCGTAAACGGGCCCTGCGGAGAATGCAGCCGCTTGCGTCCGCGCATCTGCCGCACAAGCCGCGCCTTGTTCACCAATTCTGGCTTCCAAGATATTTCCGGTAGCGCGCGGAGTGGCTGCGATCGATGGGCTTGCGATACATCTTGGCCAGCAGGATGTGGGCGATGGAGCGCACCACCGCTTCCGGCGCGCCCTCCAGCAGATCGGAAAGCCGCACCAGAAGCCTGCCTTCGCGCAAGCGAATGGTGTTGTTCACGTTCGCGAAGGCGAAAAACTCGATCTTCAACTCAGGCGGCGCAGCACCAGGCCGCAATTGCCGGTGTTCGTCATGAAAAATCTCGAGCAGTCCCTCACGCACAGTAAGCCCAGATTAGCACGGATGATTCGAACTGAAGATGATTCGCACCGGGATATGTCGGCGTTCACTACATTCCGCTGCCCGACTTCTTCGCATTCGGTTTCTTCCGGTGCTTCGCCGCTTCCTCTTGCTCCACCAGCAGCTTCCGATGATCTTCCACCGAACTATCAAGCGTGTCGAGCGCGTTCGTAAGAATAAACTCGTATTGCTTCGCCTCCGCCGTGGGCACGTCGGCCGCATCTTTCAACGCCCGCAACTTGGCCTCGAACTCGGTATCGGCATCGATGATCAGCTTCAACGGTTTGCGAATATCGTCTTTGCGATCGACGTAGGTATCGATGTTGTCGTTCAATTCGTCGTAAATCAGCAGGAAATCATCAAGACGATCATGCGTTTGTTGCGAACGGTCTTTCGTCTTCGGATCGCTGCGCATCTGCTCCATTGCCACCAACCGCGCTCGTGCGAACGTTACATAAAGCGAAAGCCGCTGCTGCGGCTCCCAACTGGCGTCGCGAATCTGATCGATCTCCGGCTGAGTAAACGGATCGCGGCGCCGTTGCGCCGGCGCCATCGCCACCGTCGAAAACAGCAGAGCACAGGAGCCCACAACTCGAAACGTAAGCGTGTTCATTTCTTCCCACCTTTTGGAAACATCGCAGACAGCAGATCGTCTCGCACCCGCTCCAACCGGTCCACGGCGTTCTGCACCTGCTGCTGGTCGTCGTGCGAGACGGTATGCTTCAGATCAAACAGCTTGCGGGCGATTTTCCGAATGGCGATTTCGCTGGGCTTCTCGTGCTTGTGCGTCTGAATCGCGTAGTCCCGCGCCAGCTCAGCAAATGCCACCACATCGGTCAGCGCGCTTCCGGCCTTCTCGCTGTCGCCCGCAACATAAAACCGGTCGGCAGCATCGAGCTGCCGCTCACAAATGCGAATACACAATGGAGGCCGGTCGGCGAGAGGGCGTTGGCCACGCGTTGCTTCAATTCCTCAATCGTCGGCTCCGCCGCGCCAGTCAGCCTTGGGACACACGGCCAGCATTAAGCAGACAATAGCGCCTGCGGCACAACACGATCGCGAAGAGTGATGTTCCATCAGAACAACATTGGGTACTCCCTGACTTGCTACTTCTTCGGCTCGATCGCAATGAGCCGATGCGTCGCCTGCCACTCCTGTTCAGGATACTTCCCATTGGCCGCCTTGAGGAAGAGGTGATAATTTGCCGCGGCTTTCTTGGGATCGTGCAGGTGGTCGTAGGCCGAGGCGCGCAGAAAGTAAGTGGTGGGAACTTCCGGCAGCAGCTTCGCGCGCGCATCCAGGAGCGGATCACGAGGGCATAGTCCTTGTTATTGCTGCCGCGAACGCAAGACCGCCATAAGCTTCACCCAAGTCGGGCTTGAGCTTGATTGCCGCGGCAAATTCCTGCTGGGCCGGCAAACTTCTTTTGCAACAGCAGAGCTTCCCCCAGCCGCCGATGAAGTTCCGCGTCGTTCGGGTGAGCCGCAAGCAACTCGCGGTAGCGCCCTCGGCGAGATCGTTCTTTCCGGCGGCGCGAAACAGCTCCGCAACCTCGCGATGTGCCGCATCGTCGCCGGGTTCGAGTTTGAGTCCCGCCTGCAATTCGGCGAGGCCGCCTTCATTTTTGCCCTCGGCCGCGAGAACGCGTCCCATTTGTATGTGCGCTGGGCCAGAGTTCGGCTGTATCGCCAGTAGTTTTCGCAGAGAATCTTCTGCCTCGGGGAAGCGGCGGCCTTGCATGTAAATGTTGGCCAGTCCAACCACCGCATCGCCCGATTGCGAATCGAGCGCCAGCGCCTGCTTGTATTCCTGCTCCGCGTCGGCGAACTTATTTTCCTTCTCCAGCAGTTGGCCGGCGGAAAGATGCGGCTCCGCCTCTTTTGGCTGAAGCATCGCCGCCTGTTGATCGGCCCGCAGCGCCTCGTCGGGCTTCGATTTCTCCAGCACATGCGCCAGCGACAGCCAGGCGCGATATTGTCCCTCAGCCACGTGACTGGTAGGTTTCAAATGCGTGGCAGCCCGCAGAAATTCTTCAGCGTCCGGCTGCCCGGTCTTTGCCAATTGCAACCCAAGGTTCAGGTTCGATTCAAAAACATCCGGCTTCGCCTCAACTGACTTGCGATAGGCCGCGATAGACTCGTCAACCTTGCCTAAAGCATTCTCCACAAAACCCAGATCAAACCACGCCACATAGCTCGCCCATCGTGCTCGGTCACCTTACGAAGAAGCCGTTCGGCGGCAGCGTAATCGCGCTTTTCAATCGCCGCTTCGGCCGCGGTAAGCTCGGCGGGTTGAGCTGGAGAATCTTCGTCCGGAACCTGAACATGGTGCGCGGCCCGGTGCGAATCCGTTGCCGCGGGCTGCGACGTTTGGGATGAGGATGATGTCGGTGAGACTGATGTCGCGAAGACTGCGGCTGCGCGAAGCGGGCTCCGCATCCAGCGCGAGTGCGCACGAGCTCGCCGCGAATAACACTCCAGTCGCGAAAATTCTACTTGCTCGCATTGGAACGCGACGCTCCGTTGCTTTTCCCATTCAGCAGATGGGCCAGATACTTGCCCGTATACGATCCTGGCAGCTTGGCGATCGCCTCCGGCGGACCAACTCCCACAATCTTGCCGCCTCGCGCGCCGCCCTCCGGTCCCAGGTCGATCACCCAGTCGGCGGTCTTGATCACTTCAAGATTGTGTTCAATCACGAGGATCGACCCGCCTGCTTCAATCAGACGCCGGAACGCCGCCAATAGTTTGCTGACATCGTCGAAATGCAGCCCGGTCGTGGGCTCGTCAAAAATATAAAGCATCCGCCGTCGCGTCGGCCTTCTTCCGGCCGCCCAGCGCTCGGGCCAATCTCGCGGCCGCCGGTTGCAAATGCGCCGCCAACTTCATTCGCTGCGCCTCACCGCCAGAAAGCGTGGTCGCCGATTGGCCCAGCCGCAAATATCCCAGCCCCACCTCGTCGAGCACTCGCAATTTCTCGGTCAACTTGGGCGCTTCCGCGAAAAACCTGAGCGCCTCCTTTACCGTGAGGTCCAACACCTCATGAATATTTTTGCCGCGATAGCGCACCTCGAGCACCGTCGGTTTATAGCGGGTCCCTTTGCACTCTTCGCAAATCAACTCGACATCGGCCAGAAACTGCATCTCCACCGTCACCGTGCCATCGCCCTGGCAGGTTTCGCAGCGGCCGCCCGGAATATTGAACGAAAAATGTCCGGAAGCAAAGCCGCGTTTCTTGGCCTCCGGAAGCGACGCGAACAGATCGCGGATCACATCGAACGCTTTGATATAAGTTACTGGATTCGAACGCGGCGTGCGCCCGATCGGCGATTGATCGACCAGCACAACCTCATCGATAAACTCGTCGCCCTCCAGACTTTCCCAGGTAGCCGCCCCGCTCGCCGAGCCAACTTTGTTGCTTCTTGGCTTCCCCAGCGCCTGATAAAGAACTTGATGCAGCAACGTGGACTTGCCCGAACCTGAAACGCCGGTAATCGCCACCAGCATACCCAGCGGAATACAAATGTCGACTCCTTTGAGGTTGTTGGCGCGAACCCCGCGAATTCTGATCTGCTGCACTCCCGGCTTGCGCCGCACCGCCGGCACTTGAATGCGCAAATCGTCGGCCAGATAGCGCGCCGGTCAGCGAAGCGGGATTCGCGCAAATCTCCGCGTACGTTCCCTCGGCAACAAGTGTGCCGCCGTTTTCACCCGCACCCGGCCCAAGATCGAGAATGCGATCCGCCGTTCGCATAATGTCAGGATCGTGCTCCACCACCAGAATCGTATTCCCCAAGTCGCGCAGATCATGCAAAATCTTGATCAGCCGATGCGTGTCACGACTATGCAATCCGATCGACGGCTCATCCAAAACGTATAGTGTGCCCACCAGCCTCGATCCCAACGAAGTCGCGAGTTGAATTCGCTGCGCCTCGCCTCCCGACAAAGTCGACGCCAGCCGGTCGAGCGTTAGATATTCCAGGCCAACGTCGTTCAGAAAACGCAAGCGTTCCCGAATCTCCTGCAGAAGCCGGTCGGCGATATCGGCTTCCTCGGCGCTCAACTGCACGTCGTCGAAGAACTTCGTCACATCTTCAACCGTCATCGAGCAGACTTCACAAATATTTTTTCCGTTAATCTTTACCTGCCGGGCCTCCAGCCGCAGCCGCGTTCCCTGGCAATCCAGGCAACTCGAGTATCCTCGATAACGGCTCAGAGAACACGCGAATGTGCAGCTTGTATTTTTTCCGCTCCAGATACTGAAAGAATCCGCGCACTCCCAGAAACTGACCTTCTCCGTTCAGAATCAGTTCCTGCTGATCGGCATCCAGCTCCACCCACGGAACATCGAGTGGAATCCCAGCCTGCTTGGCAAAACGCTTCATCTCCGCAAACAGCGGCCGGTACTTGGGTTTGTTCCACGGATCGATCGCGCCATCCCCAAGCGATTTCGTTTTGTCGGGAATAACCAGGTTGAGGTCGAAGTCAATCGTGTTGCCGAATCCCTGGCAGCGCGGGCAAGCGCCGTAAGGATTATTGAAAGAGAACAGACGTGGCTCGGGTTCCTCATAGCGCAAGTTACAGTTCTTGCACTCGAAGCGCTGCGCAAACCGCAACTGCCGCGCAGGCTGTCGTCGTGCGGCGGCAGGTCGAAAATAACTTCGCCCGATTCCCGATAAGCCGTTTCCACCGCATCCACAATTCGCGAACGCGACTCCGCAGAAACTGCCAGCCGATCGACTAACACGAAGACCGGCTGGTCGAAGTGAATATCGAGCAGCGACTCCGGCGTGGAAAATTCAAACACCTGCCCCGCCTGATACAGGCGATTGAAGCCCGCCTTGCGCAAATCGAACAGCCGCGTCTTCACCTGGTCGCTGAGCGCCGAGTCCGCGATTCAACTTTCTTACTCGACTTGCGCCCGCGCGGAGGTTTTCTTCTCCGCTTCCTGCGGCACAGCGGCGCTCCCGCTGCAAAGGAAAAACAACCTGCACCCGGGTTCCCGGAGCCAGCGCCAACACGGCGTCGGCAATTTCATCCACCGTATCTTTCTTAACTTCGCGTCCGCAGTTCGCGCAAAAAGTGCGGCCGACCCGGGCAAACAACAGCCGCAGATAATCGTAAATCTCGGTTGCGGTGGCCACGGTTGAGCGCGGATTGCGCGTCGTATTCTTCTGCCGGATCGCGACCGCCGGTGCGATACCGTCGATGGAATCAGCATCGGGCTTTTCGATGCGCTCAAGAAATTGCCGCGCATATGCCGAAAGCGACTCGACATACCGCCGCTGGCCCTCCGCATAAATCGTGTCGAAAGCCAGCGACGACTTGCCCGAGCCCGAGACCCCCGTTACCACGGTCAATGTGTTGTGAGGCACCTCAAAATCGATGTTCTTGAGGTTATGCACGCGGGCGCCGCGCACAACAATGCTTTCCGTAGGGGTAGCTTGAGACATCGGATAAAAGAGTCCGGCAGCACGCCACTCCGCCGTCGTTGGGAAGGTTCCCCAGCGCCCTCAAAGAGTGCTGCCGAATCTTTTATTATAGAGCAGAGCTTTACCAGGGAGCGCGTTGCGTCCCCGTGATTGGACATGTGCTGTGCTATCAGAGCAGGGGAGAGTAGGATCGCCAGCAGTGAGCCAATTCCCAAGCCTGCTATCAGGAACGTGACTGCAGTCGGAAGATCGTATTGGGGTCGGGATCGCATACCTAAAGCCACTGCAAAAGGCTTGCCACTCGGCGCCGAGCCGGCTACTACTTGCAAAGAAAAGTGTTACAAGAGACGGTCCGAGCGGGACCGTGAAATTTTCACCGGGAAACAGGAAACTCTTGCCTGGTCTTCTCGGCGGACGCGCGACTCAGGTAGTTCATGTAGATTTTGGAAGTATTTCTTGGTCGGAGAAATCAACGCAAGGTGAGCGCTGGCTCGTAGTTCGCGTGAATCCCAAGAAGTTTTAATCCGGGTCCTGATCGCGTCGCTTCCCATACCGGAAAGCCAGCCCAACCCCAAACACCATAATTCCAATCGGAGGAAGCAGCAGCACCAGCACTGCCCGGTTCAGCGCCTGCTGGCCTTCTTTGGGAGTGCTCCGGGCATTCGCATTGCACATGGCGCAGCCCTGCCCCAAGGCGGGCATAGTCCAAACAAGCAGCACGGCCAGCAGTGCAAGGGCTCGAGCTTTACCGTTAAGAAACGTCATCACCATTCCCACCCTACTTCACGCCCAACTTCAGAATGCGGTCCGCGTCCGGAAAGAAAAAGAAATACATAATCACAAAGCAGCCAGTCACCGAGATCACCAGCATCCAGCGCATGATCGCTTTTTCAAACTTCAAGTGCATAAAGTAGCCAATGATCAACGCCGACTTGATCACCGACAGCACCAGCAGCACTTCCAGCATGCGCACGGGCTCGAATATCTGTCTGTAACCCAGCCAGACCTCCACGCCAGTCAGAACCAGCAGCGCGCCCCAAACCCAGAAATACTGTCCCTTGCTGTCGTCGTGCTTAGCCACATCGTGCATGGTCAAGTCCCTCGCTCAAGCTCACCTTGAATTAAAGCCCGCACTAAACCTTGGTCGACATCAAATAGACCAGGGGGAAGATAAACATCCACACCAGATCCACAAAGTGCCAATAGAGCCCAGTCACCTCGACATCGTGCGCGTCGTAGTCCTTAGGTTTCAGAAAAAGAATAACGCTCGCAACAATCAGCCCAATCAGCAGCGCATGCACGCCGTAATGAAAAACATTGTCCGATGGAATCAGAAAATATGCTGCCAGCCAGATCGCTCCCAGAATCGGCAGAAACCACTTTCGCAGCGCCACCACGCCCAAATAGATCACGCCAATCGTTACGTGCAGCATGTGCATCGCGGTAAGTCCAAAGAATGTTGCCGCGAATTGCGGCACGCCGCGTCGAGATCGTGGCGTAGTCGCCGGCACCATGCTCAACCGACTTCGGAAATCCCGGCAAAGTTAGCCCTTCATGGATCAAATGTGTCCACTCCATCCCGTGGAGCACAATAAACGCCGTGCCGAAGGCCATCGTCGCCAGCAGCCAATTGCGCGTCCAGGCCCGGTCGCCGCGCTGCGCCGCGAACACTCCCAGCACCATGGTCAGCGAACTCGAAAGCAGGCAAGCCGTCATCACCGTTGCGTTGATGATGCTTTCCTTGCCAAACGGCGTTGGCCACGCGGTGTAGATGCGGTTGTAGCTGAAGGCGAACAGCAGCGCCCCGAACGTCAGCGAGTCGGAGGCCAGAAACAGCCACATCCCTACCTTTTTCGAATAGGCCCCGAATAGCGGCGCTTCATACTCGGCCGCAAGCCCGTGCCCGGCGGCAGCATTATGTTGCAGCGTGGCGTCAGCCATTCCCCAGTTTCCCCTTTCCGTTATCGCGCAAACGCTAACAAAGCAAAAACATAAATCCACAGCACGGCCATGAAATGCCAGTACCAGGCCGCGACGTCAACCACAATCCGCCGACCCTCGATAGGCTTGTGCTGCAGGGAAGTGATGCCCGCCCACAGCAGCGCAATAATTCCCCCCGCCAGATGCACCGCATGCGCCCCCGTGAACAAATAAATGAAGGAGCTATCCGGATTCGTATTCACGAAGAATCCTCGGCTCCTCAGGTCGGCCCATGCCATCCCCTGTCCCAGCAGAAATCCAAAACCAAGGATCACGGTCACGCCCAGCCAGGGGAAATTTCTTTCTGCACCTAACGAAACTCCCGGGATCGACTCCACCGGCGCCAGCGCCGCCCGCCGCGCCATCCCGCGCCGCGCGCCCTCCATGGTCAAACTGCTGATCAACAGGATCGCCGTATTGATGGCCAGCAGCACCCAGGGCAACTGCACTCCGCCCCAGTCGCGAAAATAAGTGCGGCTGGCGTCGTCGAACGTCGGCAACCCCCGGCGCACCATCAACGCGCTGGTCAGCGAAACAAACACCATGCCGACGGTCGCGATCGCGCAAATCAGTCCCAGCCGCGCCCGCCGCAACCGCGCCCCATAACTCGGACCGCCATCCCCCGGTCCCTCATCGCCTCCGCCGCCCGCAGGCGGCACAGGCGGTTTCTGGCCGTGATCCAAATGCTCGATCGGGCGGGTTGGGGTGTAAGTCGCCATAAGGAGAAGCTCAGTGCGCCGCCGGAACGCTCGCCGGATCCGTCTGCATCACATAATCCTTAGCCGCACCCGGAACTCCATACTCATAAGGACCGTGATAAACCACCGGAGTCACGCCGCCAAAGTTGTCATGCGGCGGAGGCGTTGCCGTCGTCCATTCCAGGGTCGTCGCTTCCCACGGATTGTCGCTCGCCTTCGGCCCCTTGAACATGCTCCAGAACAGGTTGATCACAAAAATGAACTGCGCCGCAATCGTGATAATCGCCGCGTAGGTCATGAACTGGTGCAGCGGCATCAGCTTCGTCAGGTACGCCACTTCCGTATATTGCGAATACCGCCGCGTCCCTCCGGCGATCCCCAGATAATGCATCGGCATGAAGATGGCGTACGTTCCGAGCAGCGTGATGAAGAAGTGCACGCGTCCCCAAGTTTCGTTCATCATCCGCCCAAACATTTTCGGAACCCAGTAATAGGTCGCCGCAAACATTCCAAAGATCGCAGCCACGCCCATGATCAGGTGAAAGTGCCCGACCACGAAGTAAGTGTCGTGCAATTGAATGTCGAGCACCGGCTGCGCCAGGAACGGCCCACTCAATCCGCCGGAGACGAAAAGGGAAACGAACCCGATGGCATACAGCATCGGAGTCTGGAACCGAATGCGCGCCTTATACATCGTCCCCAGCCAGTTAAACGTCTTGATCGCCGAGGGCACCCCGATGCACATGGTCAGCAGCGAGAAGGCAAACGCCGAATATGGGCTCATGCCGCTCATGAACATGTGGTGGCCCCACACCATGAATCCGAAAAATCCGATGGCAAGCATGGCATAGACCATGGCCTTGTACCCAAAGATCGGCTTGCGCGAAAAAGTCGACAGAATCTGCGAAGTCACGCCCATGCCCGGCAGAATCGCGATGTAAACCTCAGGATGCCCGAAGAACCAGAACAGATGCTGCCACAGCAAAGGCGAGCCGCCCTTATGCTGCATGATCTGTCCGTTCACCACCACCAGCGGCACATAAAAACTGGTTCCCAGGTTGCGGTCCATCAACAGCAGTATCCCCGCCGAGAGCAGCACGCCAAACGCCAGCAATCCAAGAATCGCCGTGATGAACCACGACCACACCGTCAACGGCATGCGCATCATAGTCATGCCCTTGGCTCGCATATCGAGCGTAGTCGTCAGAAAATTCAACGCGCCCATCAGCGACGCTAAGCAAAAAATCGCAATGCTCGTAATCCACAGATCAGCCCCAAGCCCTTCACCCGGCCCGGCCGACTGCAGCGCACTCAGCGGCGGATACCCCGTCCACCCATGCAAAGGCGCTCCGCCACTAACAAAGAAGGCCGCAATGATGCACACAAACGCCAGAAACGTAGTCCAGAACGAAAGCATGTTCAGGACCGGAAACGCCATATCCGGTGCGCCAATCTGAATCGGCAGAAAGTAATTTCCAAATCCCCCTGCGGCGCCGTAGTCAGCACGAAGAACACCATGATCGTGCCATGCATGGTGAGCAAAGTGAGATAGGTTTCCGGCTTGATCTCGCCCACCAGCGGCAAGCTCGCCGCCGGCCACACCAGGTGAATGCGCATCAGCAGCGACAGAAACATCCCGACAAACACCGCCGTGATCGCCAGAAAGAAATACTGGATCCCAATCACTTTGTGATCGAGGCTGAAAATATATTTTCGAATAAACCCCTGAGGAGCGTGCGCGTGAACCGTAGCTGCGGTCGCCATTTATTGTTTCTCCGCCTCCCGTGCCGCCAGCCACTTATCAAAATCTTCCTGGCTGACGACGTGGACCATGCCGTGCATTTTGTAATGACCCAAACCGCAAAGCTCGGCGCAGGCAATTTCATACTCGCCAATCGCGGTCGGCTTGAAGTGCATATGAATGTTGAGTCCGGGCACCGCATCCTGCTTGAAGCGCAACGATGGCACAAAGAAGCTGTGAATCACATCCACCGACCGCAAACTCAGATCAACCTCGCGATCCACGGGAAGATACATCGTCCCGGTAACCACATCATCCTTGGCGGCTGGATCGGAAGTATTCAACCCCACCGCGGCCTCGCCGCCAGCCGAGGGATCCATCAACTTCACGCTGGTCCCGCCGTACCTTCCATCCGGTCCCGGATAACGGAAGTACCAGGCGAACTGCATCCCAGTAACTTCAACCTGCACCGCGCCCGGGCCAGCCGAGTCGAAGCGCTGCGCAGCCCAAACGCTGCTTCCCATCAGGTTCAGTCCAATAAACAGAACCGTCGTCAGCGCCGTCCAGATCACTTCCAGCTTTATATTGCCGTGCGAATAACTAACCGGCGGCGACGAAGGCTGCTCCCGGTACCTCCACGCAAAATAGCCCAGAGAAAGCTGTGCCGCCAGAAAAACAATTCCCATCAGAATTAGAGTGAGGGTGAATTGCCCATCGATAAAGCCCGCGGCGGCCGAAGCTCCCACGGGCAGCCACCAGGTCTTGGCGACAAAAAAGTATGTGCTGACCAGAGTGATCAGCCAGATAACGACCAGTAACGCGAGGCCCATTCCTCACTCCTCCGCAAACGAACGATGCCAACCGATTCTCCACCACATTTGCCACGCGCCACAGCGCGAAGCTACAGTCGGCGGCGAGTTTACCACAGCCGCTTGAGGATATCGCAGCGGGTTATCAAGAAAGAAAACGGTTACAGCGGAATCAGATCCGCAAATACAAACTGGTCGCGAACCACGGTCTCCCCTACCGAAACCGGCACAACGGCGTCGAGCATGGGCCCGGCATAAACAAACGAATGAAATTCTCCGCGCTCGCCGCACGGATCCACATTCTCCGGCAAAGCCGAAAGTAACTCCGCGTCAAACTCGCGCCCAACAAACGAGCGGTCAAGTTTCCCCGTGTCCACACAAGTCAACTTCGCTCGCGTGCCACAACCAATCATCTCCTCGGCTAAAGCCCGCGTAGGCAATCCCCACACCGGAAACACCGGCGCGAGCCCCGTACCTTGCAACTGCTTCTCCCGATAAGCGCGAACATCCTCGAGAAAGAGATCGCCAAACGCCAATCCCTCAATCCCCTCCGCAACGGCCTTGGCGCAAGCCTCAGCCATCAACAACTCGTACTGTTCATTCGAGCAAGGCCAGGGCAGCGCTACCGCCCAGAGCGGCAGCCCGGCAGCATCCGCCTGCTGCTCAACCAACTCGCGTCTGACCGCGTGCATCGCAACCCGGTCCACCTCTTCATTGAAAGTAGTAAGCAGCCCCACCACCTCATGCTCCCCGCTCCGCCGAAGCACATGCAGACTCCAGGCGCTGTCCTTCCCGCTGCTCCAAGACAAAAGAATGCGCATGATGAAGATCTTCCTTGAGTCGACTTAACCCACTGTTCCCCTGGCCGAAGGCTGCCCCTTTATTAAAGATTTTTGATTCTAATCGGTTCAAATCCGCGACAATCCGTGGCAAGAGCTCCTATTTCTCACTCCACTCGGGCACCCGCCCCGGAGTCCAAGGCGCCCCCGCAGCCTCCATATCTTTCTCCAGCTTAGCCAGATCGACTTCAACCACAGCTCGAAGCTTTCCGAGCTCGGCAGCGAACTCAGCGGCAGCAATGTTGTAGTCGTCAAGATGAGTTTGAGTAGGCTTGGTAAGCGCAAACCGTTCACCCTCCAGGATCACCTGCACCCGATCGTTGATCGACGACGGCACGGGCTCGTTACGCTTCTGCATCTCTCGATCTCCCCGCAGCGCCCGCAGGATCCCGCGATTCGTCTGCTCGATCGCATCCGCCGCGGCGCTCAACTGCTTCTCCGCCGCCGGTGTTTCCCGCAGCGCTGTGCGAATTGATTTGAGCCGCGCCTCCACGTCATCCCCCGTGTGTACTGCGCCCGAGACCGCCCGGTAAAGCCGCGCCACTTTGCGCTGGAACTCCTCCTGCGCCGCCCGGTCGGCCGCACTCAGCCCAGATGTTCCATCGGTCACCACCTTAAAGTTCTGCGCCCCCGCCAACTCGGTGACGGCACCATCCATTTTCTCGAACATTCGCACAGAGTAGGTGCCTGAAATTACCAGCGGCCCCTGCGTCCCAGCCGGCGCGAACTCTTCGCCCTCGTCCGTGCTTTCGCGCAAAGAAGGTGCAGGATACCGCAGGTCCCAGGCCGCCCGCTGAAAGCCCGAATCGATGCTGCCTTCCACCCGCCGCACAGCCGCACCAGATTCGTCATAAATCACAAAGTAAACTTCGGGCTTCGCCTCTTCCGCCTCAGTCCGCAGTTCGTCATTTGTGGGATAAGGTAGCGTCTGGTTCTTCTTGGCCGCTTCCTTTTCCGCATCCTGCCGTTTCTCTTTCTTCGTCTTCAGCTTTTCTTTCAAGTAAGCCGTAAACACTGCCCCATAAGGCGGATTGTCCGCCGTATAAAAAGCATCCCCTTGAAACGCCTTCTTTGGAGCGCCCAGCGGATGCCGTTGGATGTACAACAACGAGTCCTTGACCGGAAAAAGTCCCGCAGGCTGTTCCAAGGATTCCGCCTTGATCTGCCGTAACGCCGAGATATCGTCGAGCACGTAGAAACCGCGCCCAAAAGTAGCAATCACCAGATCACCTTCGCGCGCCTGAATCACCATGTCGCGCACCGCGATCGTCGGCAGGCCGCCCTTCAACTGCACCCAATGCTGGCCACCATCGACGGTAAAGAACGCGCCGAACTCCGTCCCTGCAAACAGCAGGTTGGCATTCACCGTGTCTTCCGCAAACGCCAGCACCGGGCCATTCTCCGGCAGATTCCCTGCAATCGAAGTCCAGCTCTTGCCCGCGTCCGTCGACCGCAACAGGTAAGGTTTGAAGTCCTCGTTCTTATGATCATCGAATGCGGCGTAAACCGTATTTGCATCGTGCCGCGAAGCCGCCAGCCGGCTAACGTAAGTCGTATCCGGAACCCCGGTGAATTTCTCGTACTTCGTCCAACTCGCTCCGCCGTCGGCAGTAACTTGAATCAGCCCATCGTCAGTGCCCACATAGATCAGGCCTTCTTTTTTCGGAGACTCCGACAGTGCCACAATATTTCCATAGAACGAAGTCGACTGATTCTTAGCAACCGCATCCGGCTCCCACACTCTCCCCATTACCGGCAGCTTGTTCCGGTCAATCTGCCGCGTAAGGTCGCCGCTGATCGCTTTCCACGTGTCGCCCCGGTCATCGCTGCGAAAAAGTTTATTGGCCGCAAAATAAATCCGCGTGTGCGAGTGCGGACTGATAATCACCGGCGAATCCCAATTCCACCGCAGCGGAGGCTCGCCTTTGCCCTCCTGCGGCTGCAGCAGCAACTCCTGCCCTGTAGGCTTGTCGTAGCGCACCAGTACGCCATATTGCGATTCCGAATAAACCGTGTTCGCGTCCTCCGGATCCACCTGCGAGTGGAACCCGTCGCCCCCGGTAGTGACGTACCAATCCGAATTCACAATGCCGTTAAGATTGCGCGTCCGCGCCGGACCGCACCACGAAAAATTATCCTGCGTCCCGCCGCAAACGTTGTAGAAGGGAACTGCGTTGTCCACCGCCACGTCATAGAACTGCACCGTTGGCAGGTTCGCCTTGAACTCCCAGTTCTTGGCATCATCCCAGGTCTCAGCCATCCCGCCGTCCGAGCCCAGAAGCCAGTGCTTGGTGTCGTCCGGATCGATCCAGAGCGAGTGGTCGTCCCCGTGATGATTCGTCTCCTCGACCTTACGCAAAGTCTTCCCGCCATCGAGCGATTCACGCATAGTCACATTCATCACAAAAATTCGATCCACATTCTTCGGATCAGCCACCACCCGCGCGTAATACATCGCACCGGCATCAAATTCATTCTTTCGATCCCAGGTCGCGCCCTTGTCGTCTGACCGAAAGATTCCGCCCTTGCCGTCCGCCGCCTCAATCGTGGCATACACCACGCTAGGATCAGCCGGCGAAACCGCCAGCCCAATCCGCCCCATATCCACCGTAGGCAATCCGGACTTCAGTTTGTTCCACGTAGCTCCAGCGTCAGTCGACTTATAGATCGCACTCTCCGGCCCGCCATCGATCAAAGTAAAAACATGCCGCCGCCGCTGATAAGCCGCCGCATAAACAATGTCCGGATTCGACGGATCAATCGCCACATCCACCACGCCCGTGTTCTCGCTGATCGTTAGGACAGCCTTCCAGTTCTTCCCTCCGTCGACAGTCTTATAAAGTCCGCGATCGCCGCCCGGCCCCCACAGCGGCCCCTCCGCCGCCACATAAACCACCTTCGAATCCCGCGGATCGACCACCACCCGCCCAATGTGCTCCGACTTCTTCAGCCCCAGATTCGTCCAGTTCTTCCCGCCGTCATCCGACCTGTAAATGCCGTCCCCATAAGACACGCTGCGCTGCGAATTGCTCTCGCCGGCCCCAACCCAAACCACCGCCGGATCATTCGGATCAAGCGTGACCCACCCGATGGAATAAGACCCTTCCTTATCGAACACCGGAGTCCACGTCGTGCCATCGTTCACCGTCTTCCAAACCCCGCCCGAAGCCACGCCCACGTAATACTCAAACTTGTTCTTGGGATTCACCGCAATCGACATCACCCGCCCCGAAGCCACTGCCGGCCCGATCAGCCGAAACTTTAGCCCTGAAAAAGTATCCGCCGTCATTCCGCCTTTCTTTTCTTCCTTAGCGTCCTCCTTCTTCTCATCTTTTTTCTGATCTTTCTTCTGATCCTTCTTCTGCCCTTTCTTGTCAGCGGCGGGCGCCGCCTTCGTGTCCGCATCCTTATCTTGAGGTGCGGCGGTCAAGGTTGAGAACGCGAAGCAAACGGTTGCGAGAACAATAGCGATGCGCGATTTCACGAAGGGCTCCAATGTAAAGATTTCCAAAACTGATATGTATACAGGATTCCGCCCAGAGTTAGAAGCAGGACTTTTCCTGGCGCCCTGTCATCCTGAGCGGAGGTTGTGCTTCGCGAACGCGAAGCACAACCGCAGTCGAAGAGCCTGCCCCGAGCGAAGCTGAGGGACCCCTGACCCGCCTGCGCCACCGCAAGCTTCGCAAGGCTTTTCTATCGCCACTCTGCGCTTTCATCTTCTCGCTGACGCAGATCTATAAGCATCAAAGAGAAGTCTCGCAGGGTAAAATCACTCCATGCCCAGCAAGCCCCAAGGCCACGACACCCGCTACGTCAAGATGCAAAAGAACAACTGCTTCGTCTGCGGCATGAACAACCCCGAAGGCATGCGCCTCAAATTCATCCTAGACGAGGCCCGCCAAACCTTCGTCTGCCGCTTCCGCCTCGGCAAGCGCTACACCGGCCCCCCCGGCCACTGCCACGGCGGCATCATCGCCTCAATCCTCGATGACGCCATGGGCAAGGTAAACAAGCTGCATCACGTAATCGCCCTAACCCGCGAAATGACTGTCGAATACCTGAAGCCAGTCCCGCTCCACAAGCCGCTACGGGTCGAAGGCCGCGAGATCAAAGTAGAAGGCCGAACCCACATCAACGCCGCCGAAATCCTGAACGAAAAAGATGAGGTGTTAGCCCGCAGCCGCGGAACCTTCATAGCTATCGACCCTGAAAAGATGTTCGCTAAATACGTAGAAAGATAACTCAGATAGAGCAAAGATAGCCGGCGGGGGAAAGATAGCCCGTGGGTCGGACACTCCTGTCCGACGCCTTTGACTTTGATCTTCGCTTCGATCGACCAAACTCATGTGGGGACAGCCGCCCTCGGCTGTCCGCCGGGCGCAGCCCGGTAGCTTCTTCCCGACAGCTGAAAGCCCTCGGGGGTACCGCGAATCGCAAACGCGCTGTAAAATAACTACAGCTTCGCCGCAAGCCCGAAAGCCGAAGCCGCATCCAGAAAAGAGTCCATCATGTCGCAAAACAACGGTAGCTCTACGAATCTCCGTCTGAAGACCGGCCTCGCCGAAATGCTAAAAGGCGGAGTAATTATGGACGTGACCAACGCCCAGCAAGCCTCTATCGCCGAAAAAGCCGGAGCAGTCGCGGTAATGGCGCTTGAGCGCGTCCCCGCGCAGATCCGCGCTGAGGGCGGGGTTGCGCGGATGGCTTCGCCTAAGAAGATTCGCGAGATCATGGCCGAGGTCTCGATCCCAGTGATGGCCAAGTGCCGCATCGGACATTTTGCCGAAGCGCAAATTCTGCAGGAGCTGGGCGTCGACTACATCGACGAATCTGAAGTGCTCACGCCCGCCGATGAAGCTCACCACGTCGACAAGCACGCCTTCAAAGTCCCCTTCGTCTGCGGAGCCCGCAACCTGGGCGAAGCCCTGCGCCGCATCGCCGAAGGCGCAGCCATGATCCGCACCAAGGGTGAAGCCGGCACCGGCGACGTGGTCCACGCCGTCAAGCACATCCGGCAGATCGTTCAGGAGATGAAAATCCTGACGGTCCTGGGCGAGGAAGAACTCTACGCCAAAGCCAAGGAACACGGCGCCCCTTACGAACTGATTCGCATCGTAGCGAAAGCAGGGAAGCTCCCCGTCCCTAATTTCAGTGCGGGCGGAATCGCGACCCCAGCCGATGCCAGCCTGGTCATGCAACTAGGCGCCGAAGCCGTCTTCGTAGGCAGCGGCATCTTCATGAAAGACAGCACCACCTTCGCCGACCCGGCAGAAGCCGAAAAGCGTGCCCGCGCCATCGTCAAAGCCGCGACGCATTATCAAGACCCTAAAGTATTACTTGAGGTCAGCGAAGACCTGGCTGGCGCGATGAAAGGCCTGGCCGTCGCGGGGATGGACGAAGCGCAAATGCTGCAGACCAGGGGATGGTGAGCGTATTGCCTCGTTCGGGTGGGACGGACAATCTTGTCCGTCGCCTTTGAGTTAGATTCTTGCCGAAGTCCCATTTCTCGCAAAAGCGGGTGGCCGTCTTCTCTGCGGATATTATGGTTGTGCGCAATGCACTGAAATTTCGCCCGACAGTTTTCTTCCTCTCGTTGATGGCATGCGGCCTGTGCACGGCGCAATCGGTCCATCCCAAAAAGCAATTGCTTGTGATCGGCGAGGAGAAAGGTTACCGCCATCAGGCCGTTTCGCATGCCTTGGCCACGATTGAGCGGCTGGGACATGACACCGGGCTCTGGGACACTACCATCCGCACCGACACCGAGGCGCTGACCAAGAAGAAGCTCGAATACAACGCAAAGAATCTCAACGACTTCGATGCCGTGCTCTTCTTCACAGGCGGCGACCTGGAAATGGACTCGCAGCAGAAGGCCGATTTTCTTTCCTTCGTTCATGACGACGGTAAAGGCTTCATCGGTGTGCACAGCGCCGCCATTACCTTTACTTCGTGGCCGGAATATGGCGAGATGATCGGCGGCTACTACGACGAACATCCCTGGGGAACCTTCGACGCGCCGATTGTGATTGAAGATCCAAACTTTCCTGGAATGCAGCAGTGGCCACGCTCTTTCGTGTTGCGCGACGAGATTTACCAGCTCAAAGATTATTCCCGGGACAAGGTTCGGGTGTTGATGCGGTTAGACGCCACTAAGCTCGACCTCAAGAACAAGAACGTCCACCGCAGGGATGGAGACTTCGCCGTAACTTGGGCCAAAACCTACGGCAAGGGCCGCGTCTACTACTCGAGTCTGGGCCATGTCCCGGAAAACTGGGACAATCCCGCGCTGCAAAAGATGTACACGGAAGCAATCAAGTGGGCTACGGGCCTAGTGGATGCCGACACCACGCCGCGTCCGCTCGGCAGTCAGTGAGCTGTAATTAAGACCGCTCCGACTTGCTGTTCATGTGACTTGTTCGGCGTCGGGGCGCGAGGCAGAGGGGACATTCCAAAACGATGCCGATGCGATGAAATGCGTGGTGGGGAGTGTCCCCCGAGAGCTGGTGCGCCGTACCCCCTCGGGAAAACCCTGTATTGCGCATTCCCGAGCCTGGGCCGAGAGTAGCTATCAGGTATCCATCAACTTGACTATGTTCCAAGAGGGATCTGGCGCCGCTTCGTAATCATTAATTAGGAGGTTGTTTATGCGACATCTAGTGCTGTTTTCGGTGCTGCTGCTCGGCGTGTCATGGGCTGCCGCGCAAACTTCTCCGAGCCAGGGATCGAGCGGAACGACCGGCCAGGAGACCGTCAAAGGTTGTTTGAGCAACTCCGGCGGGAACTACATGCTGACAGACAAAAACGGCAAGACTTTTCAGTTGACCGGAGACACCTCGAAGTTGACCGAGCATGTGGGGCACGAAATTAAGGTCACTGGCACTGCAAGTTCGGCTTCGGCATCATCGGACGGCAGCATGAGCCAAGCCAGCCCAACCCTCGAGGTCAGCACCGTTAAACACATTTCCAAGACTTGTGAGGGCACCGGCGCCACTCACTAGCTTTGGCGGTTTGCCGCTTTTCACAGACCGAGCCCCATTTCGCGCGCTTGCGAGGAGTGGGGCTTTCTCTTGCCGATTCGAAAAGATTTCGACATGGCGCTCTCCGGCATCCAGAGGCATTCGGACAAAATCAAATAGGGGACTGTCGAGTTTCCTGCGAAGGAATGTTGATGAAAAAGCGCAAGCTCGGAAAAAGCAATCTGGAAGTATCTGCCATCGGCCTCGGGTGCATGGGAATGAGCTTTTCCTATGGCCCGCCCAAAGACAAGCAGGAGATGACCGACTCTTCTCCACGCCGCTGTGGAGCGCGGTATCACATTCTTTGACACCGCCGAAGTGTACGGGCCCTTCTCGAACGAAGAACTCTTAGGCGAAGCCCTAGCTCCTTTCCGCGGGAAGGTGGTGATCGCCACCAAGTTTGGGTTCGACCTTAATCCGAAGTCGGATGCTCGGACAGCGAAGCCGGGAGCCCCAGGCGTGAACAGCCAGGCCCGAGCACATCAAACAGGCGGTCGAAGGCTCGCTCAAGCGGCTCAAGGTCGAGACCATCGACCTGCTCTATCAACACCGCGTCGACCCAAGCGTGCCGATCGAAGACGTTGCCGGCGCGGTAAAGGAATTGATCCAAGCAAGGCAAGGTCAAACACTTCGGACTATCCGAGGCGGGCGCAAAGACCATTCGTCGCGCCCATGCGGTCCAGCCGGTCACTGCTCTGCAAAGCGAGTACTCGCTCTGGACAAGAAACCCCGAGAAAGAAGTGATACCGACACTGGAGGAACTCGGGATCGGTTTCGTGCCGTATAGCCCTCTTGGCAAGGGCTTTCTGACGGGCAAGATCGAACGAAAACACAACCTTCGACAGCTCCGACTTCCGCAGCACTCTTCCTCGCTTCACGCCAGAGGCTCTGAAGGCGAACCAGGCCCTGATTGAACTGCTCGGCAGCATTGCGAAAGCGAAAGAATGCGACTCCTGCTCAGATCGCACTGGCCTGGCTGCTCGCCCAAAAGCCGTGGATCGCTCCAATCCCGGGCACGACGAAGCTGAACCGTCTCGAAGAAAACATCGGAGCCACCGCAATCGAACTAACGCAAGAGGACCTCCGCGACATCGATAGCGCCGCCTCCAAGATCAAGGTGGAAGGAGCTCGCTACCCGGAACGGCTCGAACGAATGACGGGGCTGTGAGCGGCTCCGGTTCGCCGAAGCATTGTCATTTTCCGGCAACACTGAGACTGCCAACTATTCTTTGCCCTCATACGCCCGCTTCAACCCCTCGACATCAATCTTGACCATCTTCATCATTGCCTTCATCACTCGTTGTGACTTCTGCGGATCCTTGTCGCCCAGCAACTCGGCAAGAGCCTTCGGAATGATCTGCCACGAAACTCCAAATTTGTCCTTCAGCCAGCCGCACTGCATGAGTTCGCCGCCAGCTGAGAGCTTCTCCCACAACTCATCCACTTCTGCCTGGGTCTCGCAATTCACAAAAAACGAGATCGCCGGCGTGAACTTGAAGTGCGGACCGCCGTTCAGCGCCATGAATTCCTGTCCCTCGATCTCGAAGGTTCCCGTCATCACGGATCCCTTCGGCCCCGGCCCAGCTTCCCCATACCGTCGAATCTGCCCCATCTTCGAATTCTTGAAAACGGAAGTGTAGAAATTCATCGCTTCTTCCGCATTGCTGTCGAACCACAGGAACGGTCTGATCTTCTGCATGTTTGTTCTCCCGAATGGCCTTTACTATGCGCTCAGTGCCTCAGGGCGCACTGAAGGCAAGACTTTATCCAGCCTGTCGTAGCTCGCGGCCATGCCGGTCTGCATCGGCGACTTAAGCACAGCATCACGCGTCTCGCGGGAGTTATATAGAATCGTCTGCGTAAGCGTAGTTTTTCCGTCCCGCTCGACTAGAACGATAGTGTCCAACGCCTCGCCCGGATACCACGCCTCATCGAATATCTCGGTGGCCACAATCCGCTCCGGCGCTACCACCTCGCGATAGATTCCGCCCATCCCCATTTCGCGCCCGTCGGCATCATTTTTCCAGACATAGCGATACTTGCCCCCAGCTCTCAAGTCGATCTCGCACAGCGGCATCGACCACCCGTCCGGTCCCAGCAACCAAGTCTTCACCAGTTCCGGCTTGGTGTATGCGTCGAATACCAGCCGTCGCGGGGCATCGAAAATGCGTGTCACCACAATCTCGCGGTCTCCATGGGCAGTGATGCTAAAGGTGCTACTGTTTTTCATTGCCGTCTCCTTTGTCGCTAAGGTCTTCCATAGGTCTATCCTTCCGAATCGGCCGGCAAGCCCCCCGAGCGCTTGCCCTGAGCTTGCCGAAGGGAACCTGCTTTCGCCGTTCGGACCGTGCGTCTGCGTCGCTTCCTTATTCCGCCGCTCTGCAGATCCTGTAACAGGGAATCCAGCCGCCGGAACTGCGCCTCCCAGAACTGCCGGTAGTTTTCCAGCCATTGGCTGGCGTTCCGCAACGCCCGCGCTTCCAGGCGCCGCGGCCGCCGTTGCGCATCTCGCCCGCGCGAAATCAGTCCCGCCCGTTCGAGTACTTTAAGGTGCTTGGAAATCGCCGGCTGGCTCATCGCGAACGGCTCCGCCAGGTCCGTTACCGAAGCCTCGCCCTTTGCCAGCCGGGCCAGGATAGCCCGGCGCGTGGGATCGGCCAGCGCCGCGAAGGTGGCGTCAAGCTGGGCCGAGGAGCTTATATAACTATTAGGTTCCATAACTACAGAGGAATATAAAAGAAGTGCTCTTCCATGTCAAGCCGGATTTCGTCCGCATTCTGATGTTCCGAGGTTCCGGTAAAATCAAATCAGCCATGACCATCGGTGTCCTAGCCCTGCAAGGCGATTTCGACGCCCACCGCCGCCGGCTTGAACAGCTGGGCGCCAAAGTTGTGCTCGTAAAAAAGCCCGAGCAACTGGACGACATCGACGGCCTGGTAATCCCCGGCGGCGAGTCCGGCACATTTCTGAAGTTGCTGGGAGAAGAAGGTTTCGAAAAGCTGAAAGAGTTCGTCCGCCTGAGGCCAACCTTCGGCACCTGTGCCGGAGCGATACTGCTCGCCAGCGAAGTCGAAAACCCCAAGCAGGCCGGCCTCGGCGCAATCGACATCCGTGTCCGCCGTAACGCTTACGGACGCCAGCTCGACAGCTCCATCCGCCAAGGCCGGTTTATGCCGGAAAAGCCAGAGGATTCGCCGCTCGAAATGGTCTTCATCCGCGCCCCCAAGATCGAGCACATCGGCAAAGGCGTTGAAGTGATCGCAACCGAAGGCAGCGACCCGGTCGCCGTCCGGCAGGGAAGCGTCATGGCTGCAACCTTCCACCCCGAACTCTCCGAAGACACGCGCATCCACCAAGCTTTTTTGGATTTGTGCGGGAAGGCCACTCCGGTCCGTCGCCTTTGACCTTCGGCTTGGTGTTGCTCGTGTGGCTCGGGCACTCTTGTCCGAGGCTCTTGAAGCTGTTCGTGGTTTTGTTCCCAATCGTTTTTCCACAGGAAAATGCTTGACAAGATGATCCCGTAACTGTATGGTTACGCATTATGCGTCACCGTTCGGTTACATATTCCCTCAGAAACTACTTTCCAGGCGCTGGCCGATCCCACCCGCCGCGCCGTCCTCGATCTCCTACGCCGGGGCAGCCAGCCCGCCGGGGAAATCGCGGGGGCCTTCCCAGTTTCCCGTCCCGCCATCTCGAAGCACTTGCGCCTGCTGCGCCGCGCCCACCTCGTGCAGGAACATCGCGAAGGCCGCCACCGCGTCTACCAGCTCAATCCCGAACCGCTCCGCGCCGTAGACTCCTGGCTTGACCAGTACCGCCGCTTCTGGAGCGTCAGTCTGACCAGCCTGAAACAATTCGTCGAAGCCGAACACGCCAAGGAAACCAGGCAGCACCGCACCCTAAAACGCAACCTCAAACCGATGTCCAAATTTTCCAAAGGAGATCTCTGACCATGAAATCGCTCCGTTTCTCTCTTGCATCCTTCTTGCTGCTAACCGCAACCGCCGCCCTGGCGCAATCCACCGCACAGAAGTCTTTCGATCAGCTCAAGTCCCTCACCGGAAACTGGGCAGGGAAGAGCTCCGAGGGAAAGACTGTGCAGGTCTCTTTCCGCGACACAGCCGGAGGCTCCGCGTTGATGAGTGAAATTCAAGGCCATGGCGAGAACATGGTTTCCATGATTCACCTCGATGGCCCCAACCGCCTGCTCTTGACTCATTATTGCGGCGCCGGTAACCAGCCCCGGATGCAAGCCAGTTCCTCAGCCGACGGCAAGACCATCACTTTCGACTTCTTCGACGGCACCAATATCGCCAGCCCGGAAGCCGGTCACATGCAGAGCGTAGTCATCGCCATGCTCGACCCCAATCATCACCTCGAGACCTGGACCTTCGCCGACCACGGCCAGCAGATGAAAGAGGTATTCGACCTGCAACGGAAGTGAAGTCGATATTCCGTATTCAAATTGCAGCCACGATGGGAGCCGATCATGACCAAGACCGTAATCACCCCAGATGAAGACGCCGTCGTCAGCGAAGTGGAAATCGCCGCCCCGCCCGAGCGCGTCTTCGAGGCTCTGATCACTCGCGAGCAGGCGATGCAGTGGGGCACGAACGACGCGTTCCAGATGACGTCTTGGGAAATGGACGCGCGGCCGGGCGGCAAGTGGCGCTTCGTCTCGAAAGAGCGCGGCGGAAAGACACCGCCCGGCCTCGCTAGTTACGACCATCACGGCGAGATTCTCGAAATCGATCCTCCGCGCCTGCTGGCTTATTCCTGGTTCGCGAACTGGCATGACAATCCATCGCATCCCACGGTCGTGCGCTGGGAACTCACGCCCACAAAGGCGGGAACGCATTTGAAGGTGATCCACAGCGGTCTCGCGCCACTTCCCGGTGCTTGCCAGGGATACAGTCAGGGCTGGCCCGGTCTGGTCGAAGCGCTTAAAAACTTTGTTGAAAAATAATTCAGGAGCAAGCTCATGGCAACCGCTGCAATTACTCCCGATCAAAACACCATCGTTGGCGAGATTTTCATCGCCGCGCCGCTCCCGCCCGCGTCTTCCAGGCCATCACCGATCCCGAGCAAATGCCGCTCTGGTGGGGCGGCCGCGGGCTTTATCGGATTAACGAATGGAAGGCCGATCTGCGCGTCGGCGGCAAGTGGTCGAGTGATGGCATGGGCAAGGACGGCAAACCCTTCCGCGTCGAAGGCGAATATCTGGAGATCGATCCCCCGCGCCTGCTGGTCCACACCTGGAGGTACAGTTGGGGATCGCAGAAAACCGTTGTGCGCTGGGAACTGGAGCCCCAGAACGTGCACGGCCTGCACCCGAGCGGCCCGCGTAAAGCAGGTACGGGAACGCTGGTGAAAATCCGTCACGAAGGATTCGCTGGCGACCCTGCCGGAGCAGCCGGCCACTCCGACGGTTGGAAGCGCGTCCTGGGATGGCTCAGCGGCTTTGTCGAGAGCGGAGAAACCGTCGACTCCCGCGCTTGATGAGGCCGCGGGTTGACGCACCAAGCAGAGGCAGACGACAATCGAGCCATGCCGCACGCCTCTGGACCATTCGACGTAAAGATCACTCCTCAGCCCGCGGACGACAAGGTCGGCGACCCCACCGTGGGACGAATGTCCATCGACAAGCAGTTCCACGGAGATCTCGAAGCCACCAGCAAAGGCCAGATGCTGGCCGCCATGACCGAGTTCAAAGGCTCGGCGGGTTACGTCGCCATGGAGCGGGTCACCGGAACGCTGCGCACTCCGGGCGGCGTCCGCAGCGGCAGCTTTGCCCTGCAACACTCAGGCACTCTGAACCGCGGCACGGCGCAATTAAGTGTCACCGTCGTCCCCGATTCCGGCACCGGCCAGTTAGCAGGCCTTGCCGGCAAGATGACCATCATCGTCGCCGACGGCAAGCATTCGTATGATTTCGAGTACACGCTCCCGGACGCACCTTAAGAAGGTGGTAGGACGCGATGACGGCAACCTTGTCAAGACCCCCAAGGCGAGCTTTTTGGATTAAGTCATTGATTCGCTGCGCGATATAAATCTCGAAAACGTGACACATTCACCCCCTTCAAACTGATATTCTGAATATATAGACTAAAAACAGCGGCGCAGGCCTCCCGGTCTGCGCCGTTCGTGTTTCCACCACCAAGAGTTGTCATTCTGAGCGAAAGCTTGTCATTCCGAGCGAAGCGAGGAACCTGCTTTCCTCGCCGTCATAAAAGGAGCGTCCAAGGCGCAGCCCACCAGCTGCGCCTTTTTTGTTATGCAAAAGGAAACCGAACAATTCGGAGCAGCACCCCCTAGCCACGGCAGAAACCATCACTCTCCACGCCGCCGCCGAGCCCACCCGCAAGCGCCTCGGAGAAGCCGCCGAAGCCGCCTTCCTGGCCCGCGCCACCCATCTCGGCTTCAGCGTCTGCGTCCCCTGGGGAGACAGCAACCGCTACGACTCCGTCGTCGAACTCCATCACGGACTCCTCCGCGTCCAGGTCAAGTCCGCCACCCTCTATGCCGAAACCCGCTACCGCGTCAAAACCACCGGAGCCAGCGGCAAAGTCTACACCAGCAAAGAAATCGACTTCTTCGTCGGCTACGTGGTCCCCGAAAACATCTGGTACATCATCCCCATCCAGGCCATCGGACGCCGCAAAGGCGTCCGCTTCTATCCCCACACCCGCCGCCAGTCCCGCGCCATGTTCGAAAAATACCCGCGAAGCCTGGTGCCTCCTCGACTCCTGCCTAAGCGTCCGCCTTCGCAAAGGCGCGCCCCGCCGCTGCCGCAGCAAACACCTGGAACTCCGCTGCGCCCTATGTCCTAAGCGCGGCTGATGTTCATTCGTCACAGACAGAAACTACAGGTTCTGCAATGCTCGAGTGGTGCATGCAACGGCCGTGTGGGTCGGACACTCCTGTCCGACGCTTTTGACCTTGCTTTTGACTTTGACTCTGACTTTGACCTTGACTCCCCATGCATAACCGCATCCTGGAACGAAAATACGAATACCATCGCAAACTGCCGCACTATCAAAAGGCAGGAGGAGCGTTATTCGTGACCTTCTGCAAGGCCAATCGAATCGTCTTTGCTCCACAAGCCCGAGACGCCATCCTCCAGCACTGTTCGCACGATAACGGCAAACGCTACGAACTTCACGCAGCGGTCGTAATGCCAGATCATGTGCATCTCCTGTTAAGCCTACTGCGAGACGAAAAGGATTGGCCATATCTCTGCCTACGATTCTGAAGGCACTAAAAGGAACGTCAGCCCGGAGTGTCAACAAGCTGTCAGGCGCAAGTGGCCCCGTCTGGCAAGAAGAATCCTTCGATCACGTCCTCCGATCGCAAGAAAGCTTTGCGAAAAAGCTGAATATCTGCGTCAGAATCCAGTGCGGCGAGGGTTGGTGAAGAAGCCAGAAAGATTATAAGTGGCTCTGGGTCGAGCAATCAGCAGGGAAGTAAGACAGACCCGTGTGGGTCGGACACTCCTGTCCGACGCCTTTGATCTTGCCGTTGATGTTGGGGTGGCTCCTGCTGTTGATGTCGGGTTTGCTCGTGTGGGTCGGACACTCCTGTCCGACGCCTTTGACCTTGCTGTTGATGTTGGGGTTGAGGTTGCTCTTGCTGTTGGGGCTGGTGGCGGAGACTTCAGAAGATCCACTAAGGGATGTAACAACCCTGATTTGACCAGCCCATCCCAACCCTACCGTGTTCAAAGCAGGTGCAACCCCAACCCACAAAAGCGTCGGACAGGAGTGTCCGACCCACACGAGCATCTCTGACTGGCATCGCTTATACTGGCTTTGTATATGGCTTCGAACTCCCACAAGACCTTCTACCTCGAAACCTTCGGCTGCCAGATGAACGTGCATGACTCGGAAAAAGTCATTGGCACACTGGTGCACGAGGGCTACCGACAGGTGGAGACCGTCGAGCAGGCGGACTTGATTCTTTACAACACGTGCTCCATCCGGGATAAGGCGGAGCAGAAAGTTTTTCACCGGCTGGCGGACTACAAGAAGCTGCTGGCCCAGGGCAAGAGGTTTGGCGTGCTGGGCTGCGTGGCCCAGCAGGAAGGCGAAAAGATTTTCGAGCGCGCGCCGCATGTGTCGCTGGTCTGCGGATCGGCCAGCTATCGCAAGTTGCCGCAAATGCTGTCGAGCTTGAGAAGAACTGGGCGGCGGTACCAACTAGAGCCGAGGAGTCCCAAGTTCCGAGTTCCGAGTTTACACACTCTGGAAATACTCGCAACTCGCGGCTCGCGACTCAAAGCTTGGTTCGCATCACCGGCCTCGACGATCGCGAGACCGACGAGTGCTTCGAAACCGAATTCACGGCGCGCACCAATCCGCATCGCGGATACATCACCATCATCGAAGGCTGCGACAAGTTCTGCGCCTACTGCGTGGTGCCGTTCACGCGCGGCAAGGAGCGCAGCCGCACTTCGGACTCGGTGCTCGCCGAAGCCCGCCAGATGGCCGATCTCGGCTACACGGAAATCCAGTTGCTGGGGCAGAACGTGAATTCGTATAAAGATCCGGCAGGGAAGCCGGGTGGCGGATTTTCCAGAAACAAGAAAACGTTCGCCGAATTGCTGGCCGCGGTGGGCGAGGTTCCGGGCATTCGGCGAGTGCGTTTCACGACTTCGCATCCCCGCGACTTCGGACGCGACATCGTCGAGGCCATCGATGCCGTCCCCACGCTGTGCGACCACGTCCACCTTCCGGTGCAAAGCGGATCAGACCGCGTGCTGAACGCCATGCAGCGCCTCTACACCCGCGAACAGTACATGGAACGCATCGCCTGGATGAAGGCGGCGAAGCGCGAGATCAGCATCACCAGCGACGTGATCGTAGGATTTCCGGGAGAGACGGAAGAAGACTTCGCCGAGACGCTGTCCTTGCTGGACGAAGTCGGCTACGACTCCGTCTTCACCTTCAAATATTCTCCGCGTCCAAACACTCCATCGCTAGCCCTGGAGGATGCCATCCCAGACGAAGAAAAAGCCCGCCGTCTGGAGGTGCTGATGGCAAGACAAAGGGAAATCCAGATCGCACGCTACAAGAAATACATAGGGACAATCTCCGAAGTAATGGTTGAAGGAAGAAACGAGTCGCGCGCCCAATGGATCGGCCGCACCTCGCAGAACAAAACGCTGAATTTCACCGCGCCGGAAGCGGCCGCTCCCACGGTGGGAAGCTACGTCCCAGTGAGAGCCACGGCCAGTTTTCCCAACAGCCTGGTAGGCGAAATGGTGGTATAAGAAGCGAAGAACGCGCGGCGCAGCCGCGCCGAAGGAGTCTCCGATGGAAGTAGAGATGACGATCCGTGGCCTTTTGATGGATCCGGTTAGCAATATGCCGATTGTGATCCTTAAGGATGTGGCGGGGGAGAGTGTGCTGCCGATTTGGGTGGGGGTTTATGAGGCGAATGCGATTGCGTTGGAGATGGAGAAGGTGAACACGCCGCGTCCGATGACGCATGATTTGATCAAGAATGTGCTGACTGGACTGGAGACGCAGGTGCATAAGGTGGTGGTCACGGAGCTGAGCGAAGATACGTTTTATGCGGTGATCTGGCTGGAGCGGAGCGGCGAGGTGATCAGCATTGACTCGCGGCCGTCGGATGCGCTGGCGCTGGCGCTGCGGGTGGATTGTCCGATATTTGTGGATGAAGTGGTGCTGAAGAACTCGAAGCAGGCGGCGAATATGTCCGATCGAGTTACCGCTGAGGAGCTTCGGAAATATCTGGAAGGGCTGAACGACGAGGATTTGGGGAAGTATAAGATGTAAGGGCAGCCGACGGACCTCGGCCGTCAGCCAAGAACAAACCCTACCGGAGCCCGCTTGCTGCAATGGCTCCTTAAGACTTTACATAATACCTGTTATCGGACATTGCGTCTTCCTCGCGTCCTTCCTGCATGCCTTTGGCCTTTGACTCGATGGACAGCTGGGTTATTGCTGCGGAAATACGATCTTGGGATGGAATAGAGTTCCGGCTACGCGGGTGGCTATGGCTATCAGATCGCTTTGGCCCTGGAACACTTTGACCTGGCGGGCGCGGGAGAGTTCGGGGAGGTTGACGGGACGGCCGGTGCGGATGCGGGCGGCGGTGGCTTCGTCGGCGGTGACGGAAGGAAGGTGGGGTAGGAGCTGGCGCGGATGGATGAAGAAGGCCGCGATGCCTTCGTGGATGGAGACAGCAGGTTCCTCCACTCCGCTTCCCTTTCCCTTTGGGAAAGCGAAGCTCCGGTCGGAATGACAATCTTTTATTGGTGCCTCCCGCGGTTGTGCTTCCTTTACTCTTGTCTCCGTTAGTTGTCCTTCCTTTATATGTCCTTCCTTTATATGGTCCTCGATTTCTTCGAGGGTATGGGCTTGGGTGATTTCAAACTCGGCTACGGCGGTGCGGCGAAGGGATTCGAGATGGGCTCCGGAGCCTAGGAGTTGGCCCATTTCGTGGGCTACTGAACGCATGTAGGTTCCGGAGGATACCCGGGCGCGAAAGAGGGCGCGGTCGCCTTCGACGGCGATGATGGCGAATTCCTTGATCTCAACCTGGACCGGCTTCAGGACTACCTCTTTTTGTTTTCTTGCCAGCTTGTAGGCTGGGACGCCGTGGATTTTCTTGGCGGAGAACGGTGGCGGGACTTGGTCGATCAGACCTTGGAAGTTTGCGGCGAGCTTCTGGAGTTGCTCGAGGCTTGGGGAGACAGGGTGCGCTTCGCCCACGGGTTCGCCATCGGCGTCGTAGGTGTTGGTGGCGATGCCGAAGCGGATCACGCCTTCGTAGGTTTTTTCGGACGTGGTGTAGAACTGGGCGAGGCGGGTGAGGCTTCCGGTGACGAGTGGGAGCACGCCGGTGGCGAGGGGATCAAGGGTGCCGAGATGGCCGACGGAACGCTGCTGGAGAATGCGGCGCATGCGGTTGACCACGTCGTGGGAGGTCCAACCGGAGGGCTTGTCGATGATGATGACGCCATTCATGAGATCATTTGGTATTTGGCAATTGTGTGATCGGGTAATTTGAACTCGGCGTGAGTATTCGTTCGATTTTCAATTGCCAAATTACCCGATTACCAAGTTACCAGATTCCTTATGCTTCCCCTTCGCGACGACCAGCCTCGGTACAGCACTCCATGGGTGAACTACTTTTTGATCGGGCTGAATCTGGTGATTTTCTTTTTTGAGGCAACGCTGGATCGGCGGAGCCTCAATTTGCTGATCGATCAGTTCGGCGTGGTGCCATCGCATGTGGCGCATTTTCTGGCTGGATCGCCCAGCTACCCGTTGCCGGCGGTTGTGGTTCCCTTCTTCACGTCCCTGTTTCTGCATGGGTCGTGGCTGCATGTGATTGGAAACATGTGGTTCCTCTATATTTTCGGCGACAATGTCGAGGACTACCTGGGACATTTCAAGTACCTTGTGTTTTACATGCTCACGGGCGTGCTTGCGATGGCGACTCATGTAGCGATGACTCTGCATTCCACGGCACCGGCGGTCGGAGCCAGCGGAGCCATTGCGGGAGTTCTGGGAGCTTACTTTGTTCTTTATCCCAGGGCGCGAGTATTGACATGGTTCTTCGAGTTTATTTTTTTGTTTCTGTGGATACCGGCGTGGATCTGGCTGGGTATCTGGTTCCTGGGGAACTTTCTGAGCGGGACTGCAACTGCACTTGCGGTGCACCGGCAGAACATGGGAGGCGTAGCGTTCTGGGCGCACGTGGGCGGATTTATTTCCGGCGCGTTGATGATCAAGCTGTTCCCGGAGCGGTCGCGGAGGTATCCGTATGCTTACCAGTAGGTCTGGCGGAAGAGCCAACATTTACGTCAAGGTCAAAGACTAAGACAAAATCAAAGTGAAAAGAGACGGACAAGAGTGTCCGTCCCACACGTGCAAACCGACGCCAACATCACTTCTTGGGGCGCGATTCCGGGGGGACTAGCCCTGACATCCGGTAATAGCCGACCAGCTGGCCATAGTGTTCGCCGGAATGCTCGATGATGCCGTAGGCCATGTCGGAGACGCGGATTTGC
This sequence comes from uncultured Acidobacteriaceae bacterium, assembly GCA_963763285.1. GTDB lineage: Bacteria > Acidobacteriota > Terriglobia > Terriglobales > Acidobacteriaceae > Sulfotelmatobacter. The sequence goes on from CAVXOK010000018.1 coordinate 35,431, forward strand.
TGGTTGGCGAAGGGGTCGACTATCAGGTCGGACATTCCTTTGTCGCCTTTGGCTTTGATGGCAGCGGCGCCGTCGGCAAAGGCTTTTTTCACGAAGGCAACGACGTCGGCCTTGGTCTTGTAGTCAGCGCGTTTGGGATCTTCCTCGGCCGGCGGTTTCTGGCCGAGAGCCAGATTGGTGAAGAAATAGTTTGCGTTGGCGGCGTGGAGCAGTTGCTCGGCGAAGCTGCGCTGGGCGGGTGTGGGCTTGAAGTCGTATTTGTCCTCGGGGAAATCTTCGGCCATGGCAGTGAGTTTGCGGCCAATGTCGTTCCAGGATGCCAGTACGGCCTGCGACGGGCTGTCGGCGGGCTTTACGGCGGCTTTCTTCATGGCGTCTTGGGCGTGGGCGGGGACGGTGAAAATCGCTACGGCTAGCAGCGCGGCTGTTAGCACTAAACCTTTGCGCATAGTTCCTCCAATGTTATCTGATCGCGAGCGCAATCTTAGTCTGAATTGTTGGTTGTGTAAACGTCTGGAGCCATGGAGGAGTGAAATAAAATCTTAAACACAGGGGACACGGGGTCACACAGGGTAAGATCTGCACACCAGGTTTCTATATCCCATTCGGGCGCTGGCGGATCAGCGAGAGGAATTCGGAGCGCGTTTCTTCTTCGTTGCGGAAGCAGCCCAGCATGGAGGAGGTGACGGCGGCGGAATGCTGCTTTTCTACGCCGCGCATCATCATGCACAAGTGGCGGGCCTCGATCACCACACCTACGCCTTGCGGTTCGATTACTTTCTGAATGGTTTCGGCGATCTGGGTGGTGAGGCGCTCCTGAATTTGCAGGCGGCGCGAGAAGACTTCGATGAGGCGCGGGACTTTGCTTAGGCCGATCACCTTGCCGTTGGGAATGTAGGCTACGTGCACTTTGCCGAAGAACGGCAGCAGGTGGTGCTCGCAGAGGCTAAACATTTCGATGTCTTTGACGATGACCATTTCGTCGTAGGTGACGGTGAACAGCGCGCCTTTGAGCAGGGCTTCGGGATCTTCGGTATAGCCCCGGGTAAGAAATTGCAGGGACTTGCGAACGCGCTGCGGGGTTTGCTGCAGGCCTTCGCGTTGTGGATCTTCGCCGAGGCGGACTAGCATCTCCTGGACCAGGTCTTCGAAGCTGGCGCTAGTGATGGTTGGCTGTTCGGTGGTTTTCATGGTGTCGTCCGTCCGATCATTTCCTTCGGCAATTATCTGAGCGGCTGCGATTCGCCAGCGTACTCGAAGGAATTCATCATGGTTTCTTCCAGTCGTACTCTTTCCAGATGCGCAAAGTGGAAGCCACGGCTCACTATTTCGTAGATCTGAATACAGAGATTTTCAGTGGTGGGCACTTCTTTGGCGAATTCTTTCAGCGTATTCAGATTCTCGTGGCCGTAGCGGGCGAGGACTTCCCTTTCGATAAACCCGTCGAGATCGGTCAGGTTGCAGACCATGCCGGTTTTCTCGTCGACTGGGCCGCTTACCGTTACTTCGATGGTGTAGTTGTGGCCGTGGCCGTAGGGGTTGTTGCATTTGCCGTAGGTCGACTGGTTTTCTTCTTCGGACATGGCTTCGCTGTGCAGGCGGTGCGAGGCCGAGAAGAGATAGCGGCGGGAGAGGTGGGCTTTCATGCGCTCGCTCTTATTGGAGATGGATCCTTCGAATCGAAATCTTTACCACAGGGGGCACAGAGGTTCACTGGGTAGAACCTTTCCTTTTGCTTCATGCTTCACCGTAATAATCCACAAACAGGTCTGTGGTTTCGTAAACCCGCACGCGATGCAGTTTCGCGTGTTCTAACTTTGAAACTAAACGCTGCCAGATGGCGATGGCTAAGTTTTCCGTGGTCGGGATCTGGTGCAGAAATTCAGGGACCTCTTTGTTCAGGAAGCGGTGGTCCATGGCGTCGAGCACTTCGCGGTGCATGACTTCTTTGAGTTGTTTGAGGTCGACTACGAAGCCGGAGCGTGGGTCGACTTCGCCTTTTACCGTGACTTCGAGCGTGTAGTTGTGGCCGTGGCCGTTGGGGTTGTTGCATTTGCCGAAGATGCGGCGGTTTTCTTCCGGAGTGAAATCGGGGTTGTGGTAATAGTGCGATGCGGAGAATTCGGCTTTGCGCGTGAGATAGACCATAAAAACAGTGGCCAGGGGTCAGTGGCCAGTGGCCAGTAAAGATCCTTTCTCAGAATAGTTGCGGCCCTTCCAGATGACACTTCCCTTGGCGTGGATTCTTTTTGAGCGCAGCAGGAGATAGGAAAACATTGGGAGTCCGAAGATGGCCAGGAGGTTTGCATCCCAATGAAAATGAGCGCGGCGGATTCGCTTGAGGAACGACGCGTACACGATTATGGCTAGCATTGCCGCTAACGCGGCGGGCTGGCGGTGTCCGCGGAGAGCGGTGGCGAGGGTGGTTAGCGAGCGCTGGCTACGATCAGGACAAACTCGATTGCCCGCAGCGCGGCCAGGCGCGCGGGCGAGGGGAATAGGAGCGCGAGGTTCTTGGTCCAGCCTTCGCGGAGTTGGGCGAAACTGCGATACATGCGGGTTTGGACGGCGTCGCCGCCGTAGCGGAAGAATATTTTTCTGCCGGATCGCTTAACGGCGCGGGCGAGAGCTACGTCTTCGAGCAGGCTTGTGGCGATGGCGGCGTGTCCGCCGACGGCGTCGTAGGCTTCGCGGGTAATCAGGATGTATTGGCCGTTGGCGGCCGCTGCGGGCGAGTTGGGGTCGCTCACCTGAGAGGGGCGGAAGCTGGCGGCTAGCTCGGCGAAGATTACGGGCATGACGGCTTTTTCCCAAAAGCTTTTTACGATTTGCTCGGGTGAGTAGGAGAGCAGGGCTGCTGAGTGGCGTTTCGCTTCTTCGAGACTGCGGGCGAGCGAACCTGGCCGATGGATGGTGTCAGCGTCGGTGAAGAGGAGCCATTCGCCGCGGGCTGCTTTCGATCCAGTGGCGACGGCGTTATTCTTGCCGGTCCAACCTGAGGGGACTTCACCGGCTGCAATCACTCGGACTCGGTCATGAGGGAAGGACGAAGCTATTTCGCGGGTGCGGTCGGTGGATTGATCGTCGACTACGATGATTTCGAGAGGCACTTCGTGCTGCGCCACGAGGGATTGAATGCAGGCGCCGATGGAGGCTTCTTCGTTGCGCGCCGGAACGATGACCGATACTGCGGGTCGAGCGGAGGCTGTGTCTGTCGCAGGCATACGCCGAATCCATTATTATAGCTGGGTGCGACGCATCTTTTGCTTTACCCGGGTTGCCGACGCGATGGCGTCGGCCTTGCTGATGGTTACGCTGCTGGCAACTCTCGCGGTGTCGGGATGCTGGAGCGGGACGCGTCCGTCGCGGATTGGAGCGGCGGCTCCGGATTTTACGGTGCATGACTCGGAGCGCACGGTTACTTTGAGCCAGCTCAAGGGGCAGGTGGTGGTACTGAATTTCTGGGCGACGTGGTGCCCGCCGTGCATCGAGGAAATGCCGTCGCTGGTGCAGATGCAGCAGCGCATGAAAGCTAAAGGCGTGACCGTGCTGGCAGTCAGCGTTGACGTTGACGAGAATCAGTACCAGCGGTTTCTGCGAGAGCACAATGTGAATCTGCTGTCGGTGCGTGACGCTGACCAGAAGAGCAATGAATTGTACGGGACGTTTAAGTTTCCTGAAACCTATGTGATCGACCGCAACGGAGTCGTGCGGCGCAAGTTTATTGGGGCCGTGGATTGGACGGAGCCGGAGGTTATTGATTTTCTGGGAAAGCTGTAGGGCGGCCGAGCTGAGACTTTGCCCGCTAAGGCGTCGGACAGGAGTGTCCGACCCACACATTACAACTTCACGTTACGCAGGCGGAGGGCGTTGGTGATTACTGAGACTGAGCTGAAGCTCATGGCGGCCGCGGCGAAGATTGGACTGAGTAGCAGTCCGAAGAACGGGTAGAGCACGCCGGCGGCGATGGGCACGCCGATGGCGTTGTAGATGAAAGCGAAGAAAAGATTTTGCCGGATGTTGCGCATGGCGGCCTGGCTTAGCTTGCGGGCGCGCAGGATTCCGGTGAGATCGCCTTTTACCAGCGTGATGCCGCCGCTCTCGATCGCGACGTCGGTGCCGGTGCCCATAGCGATGCCGACATCGGCTTGCGCGAGCGCGGGAGCGTCGTTGATGCCGTCGCCCGCCATCGCGACTACTCTTCCCTGCCCTTGCAGCTTGCGGACGATTTCTAATTTGGCTTCGGGCAGGACTTCCGCTTCGAATTCTTCGATGCCCAGCGTCTTCGCAATATTTTCCGCAGTTGTTCGCTGGTCGCCGGTGAGCATTACGATGCGCATGCCCTGGTGCTTGAGGGCGCGAATGGCATCGGGAGTGTCGGGCTTCATTGGATCTGCAACGTTGAACACTCCAACGAACTTGCCGTCTACGGCGACGTACAAGCTGGAGCTAGCGCCAGGGTTGGCATCATGAAAAGTGGTATTCGCGCGGGCAAAGGCGTCTAGCTCTGTCATCAGGGCGGCGTTGCCGACTGCGAGCTTCTTGCCATCGACCACTCCGGTGATTCCTTTTCCCGGGATGCTGCGGAAATCCTGGGGCTGAGAGAGCGATAGTCCTTGCTTTACTGCGCGGCGTCAACGATGGCTCTGGCTAGAGGGTGCTCACTGGCTTGCTCGAGACTGGCGGCGAGGCGAAGATATTCGCCGTGGTCATTGGGTGATACAGCGACACCCAGCAATTGCGGCTTACCTTCGGTCAGAGTGCCGGTTTTGTCGACCACCAGCGTGTCGACCTTTTCGAGAGTTTCGAGAGCTTCCGCATTCTTGATGAGCACTCCAGCGCGGGCGCCACGGCCGACGGCGACCATGATCGCCATTGGGGTAGCGAGTCCCAGGGCGCATGGGCAGGCGATGATTAACACGGCGACTGCGTTCACCAGAGCGTGCCCGAGGCGGGGCTGGGGACCGATCAGCACCCAGGCGAGGAAGGTGACCACTGCGACTGCGATCACCGCAGGCACAAACCATTGGGCTACGCGATCGGCGAGTTGCTGGATGGGAGCGCGGCTGCGCTGCGCCTGGCCGACGAGTTGCACGATGCGTGCCAGCAAAGTTTCGCTGCCCACACGCTCGGCGCGCATCACGAACGAGCCGGTGCCGTTGATGGTTGCGCCGATGACTTTGCTCTCGGGCGATTTTTCGACCGGCAGGGACTCGCCGGTGATCATGGATTCGTCGATCGCGCTGCGGCCTTCGAGAATGACGCCATCCACCGGGATTTTCTCCCCGGGCCGCACGCGGAGGCGGTCTCCGGGCTTTACCTGCTCGAGCGGAATATCTTTTTCAGTTCCGTCGGGATGGAGCAGATGCGCGGTGCGGGGGCTGAGGTCGAGCAAGGCGCGAATGGCGGCGCTGGTGCGGCTGCGGGCGCGCAGCTCCAGGACCTGGCCTAGCAAGACCAGAGTGGTGATTGCGGCGGCCGCTTCGAAGTAAACGTCGGGATATCCGGACATATTGCCAGACCCAGCGCGCAGGGACTCGGGAAAAATCTGCGGCGCGAGCGTGGCGATTACGCTGTAGCCGTAAGCAACACCGGTGCCCATGCCGATCAGGGTGAACATGTTTGGGCTGCGGTTGACGAGTGAAATCCAGAAACGCTGGAAGAACGGCAGGCCGCACCAGAGGACGACTGGCGTGGCGAACGCTAGCTCGAGTCGGGGCAAATTGATCAGAACGTGGTTGATGTCGAGGTCTACGCTCAGCTTATAACCGAGCATGCTGGCCATGGCGACTGCCATCAGCGGAGCGGTCAGGGCGAGGCTCACCCAGAAACGGCGGGACATGTCGCGGAGTTCGGGATTTTCTGTGGCGGATGCGGTGACGGTGCGGGGTTCGAGGGCCATCCCGCAGATCGGGCAGGAGCCGGGTGCAGGCCGGACTATCTCCGGGTGCATGGGACAGGTGTAGTCGGTGCGGGTGGAGGCGACTGGAAATTCAGGTTCGAGGGCCATTCCGCACGATGGGCAGGCACCGGGCTTATTTTCGCGGACTTCCGGGCACATGGGGCAGACGTAGGAGGCGTTTTCGGCTGGCGCGGTTAAAGGGGGCCTGGCGGCACCGAGCGTCACCAAACCGGACGGGCGCGTAGGCGCGGCGAGATATTTTGCCGGGTCGGCTTTGAACTTTTCCACGCACGGGGCACAGCAGAAGTAGAAGTTTTTCCCGGCGTGATCGTGGATATGTTTCGCCGTGGCGGGATTTACACTCATGCCGCAGACGGGATCGCGTTCGACGCTGGGCGCTGGGTTTGGCGGGTTCGTGGACATTCAGGTGTTTTGTTCCCTCAGGGGCTAAAGCCCGCATCGATCTAAGACTTTTACGCGGCGCTTAAGCGCCGCTCTGCCACGTCACTGCACGCACCTGGCATGCAAGCTCTACGACTTCGATGGACAATGCTTTATATTGGATTCAGCCCCGGCTAGCGATCCGGGTGTGCTCTCATCATTTTTCGTTGACGGCAAAGGATTATCCCATGACTTATCTGGACGTGGTTTTTCGATACGGCGCCGCGCCGGGCGAGAAGGAATTGCGGGCGATCGACGGGATGCGCGAGGTCTACGGAGTGCGGCGGGTGCAGTTCAACGAACGGGAGCGCACGGTGCGGGTGGAGTTTGACGCTTCCCGCCTTAAGACGGACGCGGTCGCCCGGCTGTTGCGTCAGGCTGGAGTGGATGTGCGGGAGCCTTTGGCGCTGGCGTAGGGCTACATAAGGATTGAAGCAGATTCCTCACCGGGCCTTCGCCCCAATTCGGAATGATAAAAACGGATTCCTCACCGGGCTTTCGCCCGATTCGGAATGGACAAAGTGTGGGGGGAGGGCTGGCGGCGCGACATCATAAATGCAAGGGGCGTCCCAAGAAAACCTCTGGCCGAAGTCATTCTTGGAGCGCCCCGTTGCGCGCCACTTCGTCTGCGTTTATATAAGCATCTGGCGTGCCGTCTGTAAGCCACTCAAAATACAAGCGAGTGCGAGGTTGCGCTTTGTAGGAATTGCTCTGGGCCGGGAAAGATTTACTTCGGGCGTGAAAGACGCGTGCAAAGCCGGCAAATATTTGTGGAAAATAGTTTGGTTTTCGTATCTGCCTCAAGTTCCCAAGTTAAGTCAAAGACCTTATCGGAAGTGGCGCGCAAGGCGGCCGTAGTACGTGCCAACAAAAGCGGCTAGCGCTGCGTTCAATCCTGACAATTGCTTCTCACTTTATCCCGTTCCTTCTTCAACTGCTTCACGATCACAGACACGTTTCCCATTGGTTGGTGCCCCCTCACGGTCAAGGATGATAGCAGACCACGATGAGGTTGATAAGAACTGCGCAGACTATCGCTTGGCGTGTTCGCTAAGAAGCCTGGCGCTGTGTTCGTTAAGGAGGACGTGAATCTGGTAGATGCGTTCTTGTCGGAGGTCAAAGGCTTCAATCTCTGTTGGACTCATCGGGAGGAAAACCTCCGTGCAACGGGCATCAGACTGTTGCTTCATGAGAGTTGCCAGTTCATCCCTCAGTTCGTTGAGTTGCTGTGAATTCAGTCTACTTTGTCGTGCCACGAATCATTCCCTCAGGCATACGGGTTAGTTTCTCAGTGCGCCGCCTGAGTTGCCGTAAACTAGAAATAGGCCTAGGCGCGATACCAAGAATGGTCAACAGTGTGACCGACCGTCTGAATCCGAAGGATGGTAGGTTGCCAACGTCCCCTTAGGGCTTGTCGGATTTGGGCGGAAGGACTCCGAGTCGGCGCTCTTTCTCTTCCAGAAGTTCGTTTATCTGCTTGACCAGCTCCAGCAACTTCTTGCCGTCCTGCTCAAGCGCTGCCTGAGCGCAGAGTTCCATCCAGCGTTCTCTCTTTTCGCCTTGCATGGGAGCGGAAGCTTAACACAGAACGAGTGAGGAATTCAGTGCAGTATCGAACGTTAGCCGCTCGGCCCGTCCGGGCGGGTCAGGCGCGGTCAAACTCCGCCGACTTCACTGGCAACCCAAACCGAGGGCGGCAGTATCCAAGCCCGGACTGTGAAAAACGCGAAACAACCTCGCTGCCCCTACTGTGTTTTGGGCACGGGATTCAGGCCGATGAAGGTTCTCCCCAATGGGCGGCAGATTTGTGAAAAGTGCGGTCACATTGTTTTTCCGAACGACACGGCTTTTAGGTGTCCGTGCCCGAGGTGCCTCGACGTGAATTTGTCGCCTAGGATTCGCCACTTGCGGCGACAGTAGATCGCGGCAAAAAAATCTCGCCGCAACCTCGGGATACTTCATCGTGTCGAAGCCCACACGTCGAATCTCAGCGGGAGTGACTGAATAACGCACTTTGGGCACACCGTATTGAGCGCTACATTCACTTTGGCGAGGTTGATCTTCTGCTTTTGAGGCATGGCGCGCCCACTATCACGGTTGGCCCGGCCCCGCTAGAGGTTGGCCGTTCACGTAGTATCGTTGGGCAGGACAAGCGGGATATCCGGCGCCAACCGGCATCACTACCGAAAAATCGTAGCGGTTGCCGCTTTACCGGTGAAGACGTTACAATGATTTTGGCTTGCCAAATCGAATTTCACGCATAGAACACGCATAGTTTGCCGAAATGAGAGGGGATGAGCGAACGCCAGTCCGTTGCATCCTGTTGCTTTTCTTATAGTTGAAATTCTGCGCCCTTAGCTCAGCTGGATAGAGCGTCTGGCTACGAACCAGAAGGTCGGGAGTTCGAATCTCTCAGGGCGCACCATTTGACGCACGTTTCCGCATCATCCCTTGGCAAGCCCTTCCAGAATGCTACCCATTTGCGGTCAATCTTTTCTCGTAGCTGGAGCGCGTAGAGAGTCCCCCGCTGGTACGGGTTGTGCAGTCCATTCGACTTACTTCCGCTCGACGACCACCGGGTTCGAGTCTCTGGCCATCCATTCTGCGGTACCCAGGAACTTGGCGGTAATCACGTTTCTCCCAACCGGAAGCACCACAGGCAAAATGACAATCGCGTTGCCGCCGTTGCCCACGGTGAGATGTTGAGGGCCGTGTCCCAATGTTTGAGGCATAGTCCCGTTTACGGAATCGAAGAACTCAACCTGGCCGCCCTCGGTCACGGGGCTCCCAATGTTGGGGTTGTTGGGCACTTGAACGGTTACTGTCAAGACGCTGTGCGAACTAGCCTTCGGCGTCGATGACGTCAGCGCAACGGTTGGTTCTCCTCGCTTGACTGTCGTAATGGCAGAAACCGGACTGTTCACCGGACTGTAGTTTGCGTCACCAGAATAGCTTACGTAAATGAGCTCCGGTCCGGCGAAGAACCAGGGCACAACCAGAGTGGCGTTGCCGTTAGTGAGAGAGGCGGGAGTAAAAGAATCTCCCCACTCGTCGGAGACGCTTACCGTTCCGGTTGGCATGGGGCCGTGTGCCTGCGACGGCCTTACCAAGATCACGTAGTTCTCCGACTGGCCAACCGTGATGGTGCCCGGGGACTGCTGCAGTTCGATTCTTGCTTCCATGCCCGCAGGGGGGTTGATGGAAATTGATCCCAGCATGTTTGACATCGATCCAGGGACGACGCTCAAATAGTTCGAATCGCCGGAATAGGCCACCCCTAAAGTATGCGTCCCAGCCGAGAAGGATCCCCGATATGTGGCTTCCGCTCCACGTACTCCCACCCCGAGTCCTCCGTACGGTCCCGTCGGATGCAGAGTCAAGGGCCCGCTTACAGGGACGCGGTGACTACAGTCGGTGCTAACCTGAGGCCCACAATCGTAGAGTTGAGCAGTTCCGGTAGGGACTGCTTGTCCTGCGTTGTCCTTAACAAAAACGACGAAATTAATAGGCACGTCTGCGGTGTAAGCCTGTTGTATCGGGAAGGCGCCGGTTTGAGGTGATGCTTTGTTAACGGTCACGCTAACGGGTGCAGAGCTGGAAGGATTGAAACTGTTGTCGCCACTGTAGGAAACGGTGAACGTGTGAATACCAACTGGTAGTCCTGTTGCCTGCACACCTTGGAGACCGCCGAAAGGTGCCGTAACACCCTCGAAAACGTTGGCGCTTTTATTAAGGGGAAAGGTTCCTAAGAATTTATTTCCATCCATTTCGACCGTGACCGTGCCGCTGGCTAACCCCGCTCCAGACTTTCCTTGAACGCTGATTTGCAAACCAAACCCCCAATCGTAGTTGATTGGACCGCTGACCGGATCGGGACCGCCACCTAAAGTCAACGCCGTGTCCTCAATCGGCAGAACATTGAGGACCGAATCCTCCGGAGTCACCCTGACCCGTACTTCTTTGGATTGGCTAGCCCCGAACATGGCGTCCCCTGAATACAGCGCCTTCACTTGATAATCTCCACCGGGAAGACTTGTAACACCCCCGGAGAAAATGCCGCCGACCAGTCTTCCCCCTAACACCGAGCCAAACTTGTCGGTCATGACATCGAAGTTGCCGGTCGGGGATCCTTGTCCGGAAAGAGGCGCCACCACCACGGTCATCGGAATCGGCTGCCCGTGCTCGATGCTGTGCTTCGTATTCGCGAAAAGTCCAGTGACCGTAGGCAGCTTAACGACTGAACCCCAACGCTCCGCAAGATTTTCGGCGTTCAGGGAACCCAGGCCGGTTGCCAAATCGTAGCCATGTGCAGCGTCGTATCCGATCTGCCCCGGTACGTTGTTGTTTCCCGACGTGACATCATTGAAGGTACATCCGCTTGGGGAGTTAGGATCAGTCAACAGGCTTGAGTTGCAAGCCGGGAGTTTATCCGCCGCGGCGAGCTTATACATATTGAAGTTGACCAAGCCCTGGTAAGAGTGCGTTTTCTGCTCGACGAGCGCCAACAACCCGGCCATGGACGGAGTACCGGCAGACGTCCCGCCGACTACAAAGGCGTCTTGGAGCACGGTCTGGCCGTTTGATATTGTGGTCTGGCACGTACCCTCGACGCACATCAGGTATCCGTCATGGTTTGCGGCTGCCGCAAACGACAGATCGGGGAGGTTCCGCACTCCATTGTTGGGTACGCCCGTTCCGGCTTGCCATGACGGTTTGGGGTAAGCCCCCTGGCAGAGTATGGATCCGTCCTGAAGGAGAGTCGATTGCGTGCAACTGCTCGAGCCACCACTTCCTGCCGAGAGGAAATATGCGAACGTCCCCCCGCATTGATTCGGATCGACCGTGGGATCACAAGATTCATTCCAGACCGATTCCGGGATATAGCCGATTGCAGATGAGAAATCGAGTCGATTGTTGGCGTTCCAGTAGTCACCATTGCGCCCATTCTCCGCGAACATCGTGCCGCCAACGGCCGTATCGTAGGGCGTGGAGGCAAAGCCGCTCACGTTCGGTCCATTCACGGCGGGGGCAGGGGAAACTTGAGGATCGCAGCCGGCGGGGCCATTGTCGCCGGACGCAACCAAGACTGAAATGCCCTCCGCCGCGGCTTGCAGATATGCTGAGTTCAAGAAAGCGTTGCCGCCGCTGCCGAGGAACTCTTCGCATTCGCCGTAGGTCACACTCACTATGGGCGCAAGGCGATTGTCGATAATGTGAGAAATAGAAAGAAAGGCGCCAAAAGTGGAATCCGTTGACGCTGCCGTTACGAACTCTATTGTTGCCTCGGGAGCGATGGCTCCGGACCATTCCACATCAAGAGCAGCTTCCACTTCCTCGTCGCTGTTGACCGCCACGCCAGGATCGCTGCCGTCGACGATAAAGAGCGGGTCTTTCGCGGGGAGCCGGAATATCTGGCGAAACGTGCGCACGTCGGAAAGTTGAATGTCCGTATCCGATCCCACGATCGCTATCGAAATCCCGGCTCCGGTGATACTCCGTTCCAGCAGTGGCGCCGTGTTGTAAATCTTCGCCCAATCTCCGGGAACCAAGAAGTGGCCAGGATCAATGACGTCAGGCGGTGTGAAGTCTGGAACGAAATCCGCCTTCGACCCCAGGCTGGCGACGGGGCCATCCACTGGGACTAACTTGCCGTTTGCTGGATTTCTCTGCACGTGAAACATTTTGGTGTGCATCGTTGTGCCGCGAAAGTTGTGAAGCGAAAGAACGCCTTGCACAACAGCAGCGAGAGCCCGGGGCAGGGAGATGTCGATTGCGTTTGCAATATGCGGCTCGCCTTTCACCAAATAGTTGTGAATTTCAGTGTGAAAAGCAGATTCTACTTGACCGGCGGCACCGGAGAACTCGATCCATTGGCCTCCGCGGGCGACCGAGTTGACGGCAAAGTTGTGCTGCTTGAGCCAAGAAGTAATGTGATCAAGATCACTTTGGGCGGGCCCGAACTGCGCAGCATACTCCTCGGGAGTAAGCCATGCCTGGTAGTCTGGCGAGTTCGGATCATGCTGGTTGCCAATGAGTTTCTCTGCCGCGGCTTGCTGCTCAGCGCTGGGTTTGAGCAACAATATGATGCGATTCATCGGCAGACTGGCATCGGCTCGTCCTCGGTCGTTGACGGGCGTGGCAAGCAAGTGAGTAGTCTGCGGAATACGCACGACATCGGCATCGTCGATCACTTGCGTGATGCGCGAATGGGACGGGGGCTTTGTTCTCTCGGCACTTTTAGTGGCTTGTTGAGAATCTCTCCTGGCCGGGTCCAATCCTTGGGCTCGAACTGTCGAGGCTACTAATATTAGGAAGACTATCCCGCCGAGTACACCCACACGCAAACCAAGTAGGTTTCTACGCGTCCCTTGCGCTTCGCTTGCAACGTGAGCCATAGCTCCCCCAAAGATCGTCGGATATTCGACCCGGAAAACTGCCCAGTGGACTCTCGTGTGCACCCTTCCTCGAGGCAGCGACCAGAAAGATACAAGGCGTGTAGCAGATTCCGGTTGGCATCGGGATGATTGCAAAGGCAATGGGGACGATACTGCACTCTCAGGGGATGAATAGTGACTCAAGGTTCCGTTCCCTGAAAGGCGGCTGTGTGCGGCCTACTCACAATGTGCGACAACTCGAAGGTGGGTACCCCATAAGCGCCGCTGAAGGGGAGTGCTGAGATAAAGAGCTTCCGGGGCTTCCCCCAGTTAGCCGACAATCTTGTACGGGCGCATCATTTGTCTTCATGTTCGAGGACGTAGCAATGCCAGACAAAGCGGAATTCATCGGTAGTGGGCTGTTTTTAATTTTCACGGAAAATTTGACTGAGCGTGACATATTACGAGTTTCGTAGAGCGTCAAAACTTGAACCTTCGCATGGGCGTTCGCCGATTCACGCGACTTACGAATGCATTCTCGAAAAAATTCGAGAATCACTGCCACATGGTTGCGATCTATCATGCGTACTACAATTTCTGCCGGGTGCATCAAACACTGAGGGTCACGCCTGCGATGGAAGCTGGCCTTACAGATCACATTTGGAGTTTGCAGGAGTTGGTGGGATTATTGGAAGGCAAAGAAAAAAGAGGTGGCCGCGTGAAAGCAAAGGCAATAATATACCTGCCCCAACCCAAGGTCGGCGCCGAATGAAGCGCAGTCCTTACGCGAAAACGAAATTGAACACACTCCACGTTTTGTGACATGATCCATTGGTGGGGAGATGGGAGCGGCGTCGAGCGCAATCGATGAACCGCCACAAGCACGTTCACCAGGAGAACGGTGAACCGAAGTCGAAGCTGCAAAGTCTCCGTGTACCGATAGCTCTGTTCTTCATCTTCATATACGCAGCACAGTGGGCGTTCCGTTTCCCGAAGAGAAACCCAGTCAACTTGGCGGCGGGAATTATCTTTGCTGGAGCCGCAGCATTCCTCTGGATACTAAAGCCACGGAAAAATCGCCACAAGGGATGATTTCCGCATTTCAACGAAGGCACTTTATTCAAAACAGCCCACTACCAATTCATCGCCTAGGTTGACTTTGCGGTATTTGCCTTATTATTGCTGACTGATCCTATCCGGTAACGACCGAAGCTGGTGCTGTATCCACACTAAATCCTGCTCGTCTCGTACTACTGCGTTAAACTCCTCTGGGGTTTTGTAGATGAGAACGGTTGCACCGGAAGGAACGGCAGCCCGCAGCTTTTCTTTGGCAATCTTGGGCGTGTTGGGCTCAAAGATTGCATCCTGAAGGCGAAAGTTTGCCGCCTGGATCTTTGGCAGCCAGTCGATGGGATCGAGATCCGCCGCTTTCTTCAGAAATTCGGGCTTGAGGAACTCCGCACGTTCGTCCTCGGGAACGAACGGAGAGGTTGCCAACCAAGTTGGCCAATCTCCCCAAGGATCCAAGGCGTCCAAGACTTTGATCCGCGAATCAACTGCTGAACTGAGAATCGCAATGCTGGCACCCGAGCCTTGCGCAAACATCCCTACCCGGCTCATGTCGAGATCGTTCCGAGTGGCAAGATAATCCAGAACCATTTGCACGTCATGCGCTGAAGTCGCCAGACACTCCTGCAATTCGCTGAGGAACCACTGCCGCATCGGCCGGTCGTGATAGCGATGTCCGGTGAGAGCGGTGACAAAACCTACGGCGGCAAAACCGTCCTTCGTCACCGCTTTTTGGAAGACTTCATCCTTGAAGCGGTCCGTGTCTGCGGGATAACCGTATAGGTAAAGGATCACTGGAGGTTTGCTGACCCCTTTGGGCTTCATTACATAAAGATCGATGGGATCGCCAAACCTCCACTGAACCTGGAGCAGTTCCACAGTGTAGCGAGGATAATCACTCATATAGCCAACGAGTGGAGGAGCGGGCTTCAGATTGCTATTTCTTAGGGAGGGTGAAGACCAGTCCTCCGTCACCCCGCGGAAGCGCGTATCAGCCAAATTAGCAATCGGTGGAGATGCGGGCTCAAACTGAGCGGTACATATCGTCGACAAGAAGATCTGTGGCAAGAACAAAAGTGCGACCTCGAGAACGAGCATTCTCACGAATACGAATGCCTGATGCGCTTGATTCATGGTTCTCTCATTCATGGTTCTCTCCAGAATTATCTCTGCGCGGAGGAAACGAAATACCAGAGCTGTCGCCCGCACAGCCAGAAGGGCGAGCCATATTAAAGCGCTCGCCCTTTAGGTGAACCACCGGACAGTCTTACGGAACCGAGACGCAAGACGTACCTGGAGCGGACTGAGCCAGCTTCGTAGTGGTGTCGGAGGTGGCTGCGATCCCAGTAGAGGTCAGGATGCAGCCGCCTGCGTCGCCGCCTCTGTCTCCCGTGGTTGCGACATTAATCGGAGGGATGCCAATCCGGGTGTAGTGCGAGCGCAGGAGCGCAAGACCCGGATCAGTTGCTCCGACCTTTTGTGCAGGGACGTAGTCGGGAACGGTATTGACAACGTAGGTCTGCGAACCCGTCGCCAATAGAGTGGCATTGGCCAACCCTGTTCCGTTACTCACGATGCGCAGGGTCGACCACGCGCGGTACGAGCCATTGCGAAGGTTCGGGAACGACAAGTTGCCGCTCCAGATCTTGCCCTCAGCGCAAGGGAAGGCGCCAGCACAAGCTGCAGGCAGCGTAGCTGCCGACGGCAAAACCCCGGCGGTGGCTGGTTGTCCGGGATCGATGGTGGTTCCATACTTGTGGAAAATTCCGTCGATACCGTTTAGTGTGAGGTAGCCGTAGTTAGCGTTATCGGCGATGCTGGAAACGTTTCCGTAGCTGAAGAACGTGTAGCCGATGCCGTCGGTGCCATTGTTGGTGCCCGAGTTTTGGACGGACTTGACCTCTTCACTGGTGCCGATGGCGCGGAAGCGCTTTCCACCTGCCGTGCAAGTCTTTGCGAGGGGGTTGGCGGCAGCAACGCCAGTTTCCTGGCTCTTGCCAGAAACGGCAGGGTAACGCAACGCGGTGTATTCTGTGGTGTTCATCGTCCCAGAAAGAGGCTCTCGAAGGTACACCTGAATGTCCCCCGCAGGGGCGCCGAACGCGCTGGCGTCGCAGTTGGCTCCGCTAAAGGCAGCCTGAAGGTCGGCATCGGTCGCGTTGGTCACAGTTTTCAGCGCGCCAGTCCGCTGAGTAATGAAGACGATCGGAGCGGCTCCAACGGAGACCGTGGTATATACGGGGATGATTGTGCCGGTGAAAGGATCTTTTCCGCTGAGGCCGAACGCCAAGACGTGGGCAGTGGACGTGCTCCCCGGGTAAGCGCTAAGGATGTCGCTGCCTTCGAGGTTCGCAAGCGCGGCCCCAAAAACGGGGCAAACGCCGGCCGCGTTAATCCCATAGCCGAGCCCCTGGAGGCCGTCGTGACCCTCCTCCGAGCTTTGAGTTCGCGCGGCATGTGGCGAACAGTGCATCTTCCGGACGAATGTCGGTGGCGGCCGCATTCACCTGTAATGTTCCACTCGTGAGCAGGGCGCTCACGGCCGCTGGTGGTGTGGAGTCTGAACTGCCATCACCCCAGAGTGTGGAACTGATCAGGTTACGCGGGCGCCGGTAACGTGGGAAGGCTTACTGTGCAACGGGGTTGAGCGAAGTAGCAGCGGTCTCCCACACCAGAATCCACTTTGCTGTAGGCCCAGACGTTAGGGGTAGCGGAACTATCCCAAACGACCCACACGTTCCCAAGATCGATTGCAGTCGCACCGCTCAAGACTGTCGGACGGCTATCTGCAAGGTTAAAGTTGGTTCCCGTGTAGTGAAAACAAGGAGCAGTGCCGCCGGAGACGCAATTTCCGCCGTTGTATGCAGCCAGCGCCATCGACTGCCACATGGCTGAAGAACCCGCTAGTACCACTTTGACGGTTTGTGCGTGTGCCTGAGGCACGACGCTGACGATCGCGGTCAACAGCAGCACCGCGAAGACTGATTTCATATGCGTCATTAGATGTTCCTTTCTAAAGTTGGATCGCCCGCTCGCCCGGAGGCTGCCCGAACTGACTGAGCCCGACAAAACTCGTGGCTGGAAGTCAGGCGGGAGCATACTCGTTTGCCTGTTACGGCAGGATGAAGAGTTCGTGAAATGTTTGTAACTCACAATGTGTGCGCATTCACAAACTGTTCATCGAAGTTTCATACAGGCTTAATCTTTTCGCGTTGACCCTTCCTGTAATATCCGCGTTCGCTTCCACAACCTTCTGAAAGATTCAAATACCGGAGAGGTATTTGTGAGATTCGTTTTGCCCCGCGATCTTTGTCGCGCCAGTTGCGTCATTATGCTGTCGCTTCTGCTGCCTGGGCTTGTCTGTCGGCCAACAGCAACAGGAGAAAGCGAACGAAAAGGCGGCCATCAGCGGGACCGTTACGGACCAAACTCAAGCGGTTGTGACCGGCGCAACAGTGGTCTTGAGTAATGGCGCGGGGTTCAAGCAGGAAACGAGCACCGATGACAAGGGCATATATTCCTTCACCAACCTCGAGGTTGGAACCTACAACTTGCAGGTGACTGCACCGAATTTTGCACCAAAGACTCTGGAGTACCTGACGTTAACTCAGGGCGCTCAATTAGCCATGGACATCTCACTCGAACCCGCGGGCGCGAAGACCGAGATGAATGTCGAGTCGAGTAATTTAGGTCAAGTAGAAACCGAGAGTTCCACTGTTTCCGGCACAATTACGCAAAAAGAAGTAGTGAGCATCGGGCTGAACGGCAGAAACTTCACCCAACTCATCGCGCTCGCACCCGGTGTCAGCAATCAGACCGGACAGGACGAAGCCAAGGTGGGAGTGGTGGGCAGCGTTAAGTACAGCGTGAACGGAGGCAGGGTTGAGTACAACACCTTCGAGGTGGATGGCGGCGACGTACTGAATACTGGATTAAACGGCGCTTCCAGCACACTCATGGTGTACCCGAGCCTCGACGCGATTCAGGAAGTCAAAGTCCTGACCTCGAACTATGGCGCGCAATTTGGGCGAACGGCATCCGGCACGGTGCAGGTGACGACCAAATCCGGAACTGAGAGTCTGCACGGAAACTTATACGAGTTCATCCGTAACGAGGTATTTAACGCCCGCAATTATTTCGATCCCCTTGGTGGCGCGCCGCTCTATCGCCGTCAGGATTTCGGTGGCACGATCGGCGGTCCGCTGATTATTCCGCGCGTTTATGACTCCAAGAAGGACAAGACCTTTTTCTTTTTCTCGGAGGAAGTACGCCTGGAGAAAACTCCTACGGACTATAACCAGGCGGTGCCTTCGCTGAAAGAGCGTGGCCTGGTGATGACAGCCCAGGGGATCCAGAAAAACCTGAGTCCGCCCAATCCGAACGGACTGGTATCGCAAGTCTTCGATTTTAGTGACGTTTGCCCGTTACCCGGAACCGCCAACTCGCTGAGTTTCAATCGCCAGCAATTTCCGGATTGTCCTTCCCTAGGCGGCGATCCTGCGCATCTGCAGCCGATTTACAATTTGCTGGGGCAACAACTTGCGGGCACGCCTGCGAACATCGGTGTAGATAAGAACGCGCTGGCGATCCTGGAATCGAACTTCATACCCGTACCGAATTCTCCCACGGGCTGCAACTTCGCCGTAGCGAACATAGACCCTACTGACCCAAACCATTGTTACAACGCCGCCGTTTCCCCTTCTTCCTATTGGCGTGAAGAGTTATTCCACATTGATCAAACGGTGACACCGAAGATCAGGGCGTCGTTTCGCTACATTCACGATGCCTGGAATACAACCGTGCTGACACCGCAGTGGGGCGTTGTGCGCAACACGTTTCCCACCGTACAGAACAAGTTCACCGGGCCGGGCACGAGCCTGGTGGGTCGCCTGACAGACACAATTTCGTCCACGCTGCTAAACGATTTCGTCGTAACCTACGTCAACTCGAACATTACCTTGGTGGACGAGAATGGCCCGGGCGGGGCTCAGTTCCAGCGCAATCCCACGCTTGATCAACCGCTCGTCAATGATCCTTCTGCTCCTGGACAGTGCAATCCTCAGCTCAGCCTTGACCCGGCTAGCGGCATCCCGCAATGTGCGATGGGGTATCTATTCAACAACGGTTTCGGCGGCAAGATGCCGGGGGTCGCATTCTTGGGAACAAATGCTGAGTATGGCGGCCGAGGTTTCGCGTCTGATCCTTCCTACATGCCCTGGAGCCACACGAACCCGACCTATGGCCTGAGGGATGACGTTGGCAAATCCGTGGGCAAGCACACGTTGCAGTTCGGAGGCCAATACATACTGGCTCAGCGCAATCAAACCAACAACGCGATTGGAGCTGCCTCCGGCGATGTTCAAGGGCTGCTGACTTTCAGCAACCTGGCGCACAGCACAGGAAATGCCTTCGCTGATTTCTTGACGCAGGCGGTGTTTAACGGCGTCACCACAGGCTTTATCCAAAGCTTTACTCAGGATTCCGCGCAGCGTCGCTATTACCAGACTTACCAGATCGCTGAACCTTACTTCCAGGATGACTGGAAAGTAACTCCGAGACTTACGCTGAATCTGGGCGTGAGAGTCAGCTTGTTCGGCACTTACCGCGAGAAATATCACAATGCATGGAACTGGGAAGCGACCAACTTTAACGCTGCTCGATTTGCGGTAGACCCATTTAGTGGCGTGCTTCTTGACAAGAACGCCGGCTCGACCCCAATACCATTCAACCCCAGCACGTTCCAATTGGATCCGGGAGTCGTAAGCGACCTGGGTCTGGTTCAATGCGGCGTCGGCGGTACTCCGGCAGGCTGCATGAAAGGGCATCTGTTTAATCCCGCTCCCCGGGTTGGTTTTGCCTGGGACCCGTGGGGCGACGGCAAGACGTCGATTCGTGGCGGCTACGGCATGTTCTTTGAGCATGGCACGGGCAACGAAGCCAATACAGGTTCGCTCGAGGCTAGCTCGCCTCTGGTTCTAAGCATGACCCAGCCGCTTCCTCTTACTTATCCCTGCATCGGAAATGTCGGCGACGGGATTGCGTTCGATCCTTCGAACAGCGCTTGTACCTGGATCCCTCGCATCCTGCGCCACCCGCGGGCTCGGTTTTCCCTCTCGATGTCACCGGAATTCCAACTAAGGCAATTTGGCCGTACGCTCAACAATGGAGTTTCGGCATACAGCGAGAACTTCCCCGGCAGGTCGTCGCCAATGTTGCTTATGTGGGCAGCAAGGGAACGCACCTCACTATCGAACGCCAGCTGAACCAGTTACAGCCGTCTGCCAGCCAGCGAGAACCCGTTCGGCCCGAACGAGCCTTTGACTCTGTCAGATTGCGATGTTTCCCCCATCGCTGGAGCAGGTCATCCTGGCGACGGCACTACTCCGTTTCTGCTGCAAAGTGGAACCATCGTGACGCCGCAGAATCCTGCGTACGTGCATTTGCAGGCGGCATGCACTTCGCCCTACATCCCGAACGTCAATTCCTTGCCGCGTCCTTACCCAGGTCTGGGAAGAATTCTGTCTCTGCAGAACGTTGCGGATTCCAGCTATCACGCATTTCAAGCTACCCTGCGGCGCTCCAGCGGACCACTCACCGCCGGACTCTCGTATACCTATAGCCACTCCATAGACGATGCTTCGGATCGAAGCGATCCGGTTCTGGTGGATTCTTACAACCTGCGCGAGAATCGCGCGAGTTCGAACTTTGACGAGCGTCATCTGCTGAATTTCAGTTACTTGTACCGGATCCCGAATTTCGCTCGCTGGTTCTGGGAATCCGCCCTGGCACCTTTAACGCCAGACGCGGCGCCTGGACCGGAGGCGCCTGCAACGCCTGCACCCAGCGCAAACTGCTGTTCCAAAACCCTGAACCAGATTTTCGGCGGTTGGGAAGTTTCGGGAGTAACTCTCTTTCAATCGGGCACGCCGTTCACGGTAATCAACAGTGCCGGGAACACCGGAATTTCGCTAACAGACAACGCGGGAGTTTCCAGCGGGCTCGGCATCGCGGCTTCCTATCCCGATATCGAGCACGGATTGGCCCCTCCGCCGTACAACTATGGGAGCTTTGGCCCGCTCCTCGGTAATCCGTCGCAATTCGTGGCACCTCGGGGACTGACATTTGGTACTGCGGGCCGCAACTTCCTGAATAACCCGAGCCGATTGAACTTCGACATGGCCCTCTTAAAACACTTTAAGGTCACAGAGTCCAGCGAGATTCAGTTCCGTGCGGAGTTTTTCAATATCTTCAATCACACTCAGTTTCGAATTTACGACCCCGACAACCCCGGCAGCAGCGGGAACAACGTGGTCAGTTGTTATGCGGGTCCGGTATATTCCGCCGGCTTTCAATCGATTGGAGGAGCGGATTGCACCAATGGGGCGTCTTTCTTGCACCCGCTGGATGCCCATCGGCCCCGAACCATACAGTTTGGCCTGAAATGGAGTTTCTGAGGCCTGGGATGTAGAGGTCCAAGCCGTCGAGGAGTGGTCATCAAAGTCTGGGACATCATGGAAAGATCGACAACCGATCGCGCGCCGAACCGAACGAACCGTGAACCATACGCATCAGTTCGTTTCGCAGCGAAATGCTTGCCGCCTCTCTTGTTCGCCGCTCTGATGGTCTTGTCTGGGTGTGCGAGTAATGGATCGAATCAAGCGCAGAGCAACGGAGGGGTCGCGGGCAATTGGCAGTTCACCATGGCAAGTCCCTCCGACAATTCGTTCTTGGGAGGCATGCAGGGCGGCTTTCTGTTGCAGAAGAATGGAACCGTCACCGGCGCTGTGGTTTACACAATCTTGTTGCCGGCGCAACAGGGGGGCTCGCCCACACTCTGCAACAGTGGCTCGGCTCCGATCACGGGAACGGTCAGCGGCCAGAACATAACCCTCACCGCGATAGCCGGTCTACAGAGCTTTACGCTGACTGGAACCCTCAGCTCCGATAACTCCACCATGATGGGCACGTATACCTCGACCGATGGCCAGGGATGCGGAACTGCACAAACCGGACTGCAATGGAGCGCAATGTCAGTGCCACCGCTGACTGGAACGATCCAAGGCAATTTTCATAGCGTGTTAAGCACTTTGAACCCCAGTCTAAACACCGATCTTAGAAATCAGGATTTCCCGGTTTCCGGATCGCTTACTCAAGGGGAAAATATTGGAGCTAGCAACGCGACCATTACCGGTACGTTGAACTTTCAGGGCTACCCCTGTCTGATTACGGCTTCCGTCAACGGTCAAATCAGCGGCAGTTCCGTCATTCTGCAGATCATCGCACCGAACGGACTGAACGTGGGCCAGATTGGAGCCCCGACCGGCTTTGCAAATCCCTCGCCGGTCACGTTCGTGAGTTCCTCTGCGGGAGCTGTTCTGACAGGCGCAAACGGATATGGAGTAACCACCAATGCCTGCCCGGGCGGAACACTCGCCGGAGACATAGGAGACGTATGTCTGGGATTGGGAAATTCGACGAGCTGCACGCAACCGATCACGTTGTCTCCGGCTTCCATTATTTTTCCCGCTCAACAGGTTGGATCAGTTCCGACGACACAGACAATCACGCTCACCAACACCGCCCCGTCAGCCACTCCTCTTACAGGTTTGTCGTTATCGTTCAACCCTCAGTCGGGAATTACCAGCCCTTTCGGGTTAAGCGACTTCAATGGGCTTCCGAATTTCACTGAGCGGGACAATTGTGCGAATCCGCCGGGATCGGCGTTCGCTCTCGCTCCGCAGCAGAGCTGCATAATTGCCATCTCGTTCTCCCCCCAGGAAAGCTGCCCTTGGTTGCCATCGACGGCACTCGGTGGCGAGCCGCCATCCCTTTGCCCGTTTCCTCTGGCTGCGACCTTAACCGTCAATACCCCCGTCAGCGCGGATAATAATACGGCCTTTGCTGTGCCCATCACCGGTACAGGTTTCAGCGCGATCGTGCCCACCACTCCAGAACTCGATTTCGGAGCGGAAGCCGTCGGCGAGGCGAGCCTGCCTCAGGTTGTGTCGTTTACCAACCAAGGCTCCTCTCCGGTCCAGATTCTGCCCGCCTTAAGCAAACCTTGCGTGAACCCGCCTGTAGGCGTTTTTACTCTTCCGCGGCCGGCGGGACCAGGCGAAGTTGCGGGGTTGCAGGTGGACACTGGAATCATCACGCCGAACGGGCCCACCATCAACTACAACTGTGATAGCGATCTCACCAGCAAGCTGCCAAACTTTCAGATCTTCGTGGATGATTGCTCGGGAATGTTGCTCCCACCTCAGGCCTCTTGCAGCGTCGAGATTACATTCGCGCCACAGCCCAAGACCCCGCTAACCCCCGCGCTCGATTATTTCCTTGAGCTGAACACGCTGCCCTGCACCAGCACCACAACCTCGAACTGCGAAATCGACAGCGGCCGGTTCCCTGTGGAGTTGAAGGCCAATGTACCTAGCCCACTGAGAATGTCTCCCGGCGCAGGATTGGATTTCGGAACCTTGCCCAAAGGACAAGCGAGTACTCCGATGACCGTTACGCTCTTTAACGACCCGACGGACCCGAACTCCTCGACCATAAACTTCACGGGGAATCTGCTGCAAGGCAACTTTTCCGAGACTGACAATTGCGTAGGCACCAGCCTGGCTCCTGGAAGCAGTTGCACGATCACCGTTGTTTTCAAGTCAAAGAGTGTGGGATTGAATTCAGGAATGATCACGATTGGTTACACCGTGGGACAGACACAGATCATCTATTTGCGCGGCACGGTTCAGTAGTTTTTCGTGGCGTAGATCAGGAGGTTGGCCGTGGCAATTCGTAGATGGATTCTCGCGCTCCTTTCCGCGGCCATAATCGCAGCTCTCGTTGCCTGCGGCGGCAGCACGACGAATGTGAAAAATCCTCCTGCACCCCCTTCAACACCCGTGTCCATAGCTTTTCAACCGGCCCCCGCCGCGTCGGTTACCCTGAACTCCGCTATCCCCATCACCGCCGTGGTCAGCAACGACCCAAGCAATGCTGGCGTGGACTGGGCTTTGCCGTGCCAGAGCAACACCAACTGCGGCACGCTCAGCCCTCTACACACGCAAAGCGGAGCGCCCACAACCTACATGCCACCTAATACCATCTCTGGGAATAGTCAGGCCGTCACCATTGAAGCTTTCGCCACGGCCGATCACACTCAGAATGTCGTGACTGCGATCACCGTCACCGGCTTTGCCAGCAGCCTCCAAGGTACCTACGTTTTCGAGACCAGGGGAATTGATGCCAACGGACCTTTTCAATTGGCAGGCGTGATCGTTCTTGATGGCAATGGTGGAATCACGTCGGGCGAGCAAACCCACAGCGACTTCTTGTTATCCGTGTCAGATCCTATCAGCGGAGGCTCATACAACATCGGTCCGGACGGTCGGGGAACACTGACCCTCAACACGGCCGACCGGAACATTGGCCAGCAAGGGATAGAGAATCTTAGTCTCGTGTTCCTCTCCAGCTCACACGCCTTGATTGCGACGCTCGATAATCCTCTACTTAACCCCAGCTCTGAAACGTCCTCGGGAAGCCTTGATCTGCAGACAAGCACAACCGCGCCGACGGGTGGATATGCCTTCGTTGTGAACGGCACTGACCTTGGCCTTGAACCGATGGCTATAGGCGGCGTCTTGAAAATCAGTTCCCCGCACACAATCTCACTAGCCGGCAGCGTGGCTGATCAGGACGACGCCGGCACCGTGTTTCCTAATGCAACCATCTCTGGCACCGTGACTGATCCAGACTCATTCGGATCACTGAAGTTTAATCTGACCGCAGCTTTCACTTCGACGCCCATACAATTCACCGGGTACATTGTCGATGACCAGCACATAAAGTTGATTGAAAGCGACAACAACGGCTCAGGCGCGGGGTTCGGTTCCACTGCCGGAGAGGCCATCGGTCAAGGTACTGCAACGGGTACATTCACCAAGAAAGCGGCATTCGCTGGCACCTACGTATTCGGTATCCAGGGCGAGGATCTCAGTGCCCTTCCCACATCATTGGCGTCGGTTGGAAGATTTACCGCCGATAGCAGCGGTAACCTGACGAACGGATACAACGACGAAGTCCTGAACGGATTTGGTGTCGAGATTAGTGATTCATTCACCGGAACTTATACCCTGGATTCCACCGGGACCGGCCGCGTCGATACATCATTCAATTTCAGCAGCAGTGGCCCCGGACCAGAATTCATTTTTTATCTCACCGGCAATGGAAATCCTCCACTGGTCCTCGATGCCGATGACGCGATCGGGTCTGTCGGAGTCGGACTCGCCCATCCCCAAGCGGCAGCTCCATTCGCACTCAACGGCAAATATGGATTGAGGTTCACGCAGAGTAACGGTCAAAGCGAAAACGATGCCACCGGAGGGCTCACTGTGAACGGATCTTCCAACACCCTGTCCGGTGTGGTGGATACCAATTTGGATTTCTCCCCCCAACCAAATACTCCGCTCACTGGCACCTTCGGGGCCGTTCCCAGTAGCGGTCGTTTCACCGGGAGCTTAGACAATACGTTCTTTCCCTCCCCTGGCAGTGTCCCCAATACGATCGCAGTAGCGTTTTACCTTATCGACTCAGGTCACGGCTTCTTCATCGAAACGGACTCCTTAACTTCCGGAGAACTATCTTTCGGATATTTCGCCACGCGGAGTCCGGTCTGCCCAACTTGCCCTTAATTCGTCACGGAGGCGTCACGCCAGATCGCGATCTGTTTTCCGAGTGACGATCAGACCGGAAATAATGTACTTGGACGAAGGTGCGACATTCGGTCACCAGTGTGGCGACGTTTACCCTAACCGAGTGACGCCGCTAGCGCCCCGGCTCTTGCTGGTGGATCGTTGGTGTAGCGGAAATATCTATGCGGGCGCCGGCTGTTACTGATCGAGCATGGTCACGACAAAGAGGCCGTCCAAAATGTAGGCGAGGTCAGGCTTCTTGTCGCCATTAAAGTCGGCCGTGGCAAGTGCGCTGAGCGGACCGCCAACGCGAAACGTGGTAGGCCCGGTTAGTTTGCCGGTGCCGTCGCCGAAAAACACGTCGATTGCGCCCACGTTCAGAGAAGTCCCAACGCCGATGGCGATATCGAGATGGCCGTCGCGGTTGAAATCTGCGATCACCGGTTGAGTCAGGGCGCCTCCGTCGAAGGCATAGGAGACAGGCGGCTGAAAGGTGCCGTCACCTTTGCCGAGCAACACCGTGAGGAAACCGCCGCTCGCGAGGATCAGATCGTGCTTTCCATCCAGATTCAAATCGGCTACAAGCATCGGTATGTTCACGAAATCAGGCCTAGGCAGAGTCGTTAGGATCGGAGGTTCAAACGTTCCGTCCCCCTTGCCAAGAAAGACTGCAATGCCGCCCGACGAAGTAGCGCTGCGATGTCGTCCTTGCCGTCGTTGTTGAAGTCGCTTGCCACGAAGGTGGGGAAGCTGGCGCTGACTGCGGTTGGAATCCCGCTCTCGAAGTTTGCGTCGCCGCTATTGAGAAGAACGCTGAACCCGTGTTCGTCCGACGTTACCAGATCGAGCTTGCCGTCGTTATTGAAGTCGCCCGCCAAGGTGAGGCCGTGTTGAATTCCTTGATCGAAGTGGCCTCCAGCCGTGAAGGTACTATTGCCGTTGTTCAGGCAGACACCGATCGCGGGAACACCATCGAACTGACCCTCGCCGGCAAAATCCAGGTGCCCATCGAGGTTGAAGTCGCCGAGCGCCGGAGACGCACTAGAACTACAGGCGCTGTTGATGGTCTCGACCGTGAAAGTGCCGTCGCCATTTCCTACCAAAAGCAAGTTGGCAGATCCCCAGGCGAGCAAATCAGGTTTCGTATCGCCAGTAAACGGGCCTTCGCGCAGGCCCCGGCCTTCGGCTGGAACGGTGAAGTTCCCTTTGAAAGTGCCGTTGCCGTTTCCGTCCAGCACGCTAATGCCACCAGTGTTGTTGCCGAACGCCAAATCGATCTTTCCGTTTCCGTTGAGATCGCCAGCCAAGAAACCGGTAGTGGAACTCAGACCGTCGCCGTTGTACATTTTGCCCTGAGTGAAGGAGCCGTCTCCGTTATTTAAAAGGAGGTTGATGTACTCGGAGTGACCGGTGCTGCCAAGCCATGCGATATCGGCGTGGCCGTCGCCGTTCAGGTCGCTGACGACGGGCGGGTTATTGATCCCAGATGCCTGGGGGCCGTTGTAGGTGTGCGTGGTGGGAAAGTGACCTGTGCCGTCGCCGAGCAGCACGGTGATGGCGGGCGGGTCGCCGCGCCGGACGGCGACGAGATCCAGATTGCCGTCCGGGTTTAACTGCGCGGCTACGAGAGTGCTGTCTCCCCCCTTGCCGACGACAAGAGGAGATGCAAAAGTTCCATTGCCGTTGCCGAACATCATGAGAACCCCGCCGCCGGCGGTTGCACCTGCTACATCCACCTTTTTGTCATTGTTGAAATCGCCGCTGGCGATGCAGGAGAAGTTATAGGAGCCGGTAGAGGTCGCGACCGGCGCAGAAAAAGTACCGTCGCCCTTTCCCGGCAGAATATTTATGGTCGGGTTGCTGCTTAGGTGGGCGATGTCGAGTTTGCCATCGCCATTGAACTCTGCAGCATTGGTTGCGCAGTTTCCGCCTGCGGGATTGCCCCCAGTCGCGATGATGGTTTCTTTTGCAGCTTGGAAAGTGCCGTCTCCATTCCCCAACATAACCGCTATCGCGTTCTGGCCGGTGACGTGGTCTTTTCCAAACACGGCGACGTCAAGCTTTCCGTCGTTGTTGAAATCGCCCAGTATCGGAAGGCCGGGGCTATCAACTCCGCTGGTCGTCGTGACAATGGGAGGGCCGAAACCGCCGGTGCCGGTGCCGAGCAGAACGGCGATGGCGGTCACGAAGCCATCATTATTGATCTGAGTTCCCACGATATCGATCTTCCCGTCGTTGTTGATGTCGCCGTTTAAAAAGACGCTGAGGTTTGGTGTTGGCGATATTTGCCCTTGGCTGTCGTATTGCGGCAGATCGAGAAATTGTGCGTGAGCGAAGGAAGGGATCGACAAGAAAGACGCGACAGTTAGGGTCAGAGTACAGATACGCACGGCGGGAACCTCCAATGTGGCTTCAGTCCACGAATAATGAACTTGTTAATTTTGCGCTGCAGCATTGGCGAAAGCAACCCGCGAAGTGGTGGTTCTAAGACTCCAGTCTTTAGTCCTTAGTCTTGGGCCTTTGAGGTAAGTCGGATTTTTCTTCCACAGGGGCGGAGTGCCCATATTGTGCTAGACTCTGCGGCACGTGCTGGTGCCCCCCCGCCCAGTAAGCCTTTCCCTGTTCAAGAACCTAATTCCTGAGAGGAGACGAAATGAAAATCACAAAGCTGTTGTTGATTTGCATGTGCTGCGTCATGGTTGCTCCGGCGGTTTGGGGACAAGCAGCGAATAGTGCCGCCAAGCCCGGCATCCTGGGATACCTGGATCCGAAAACCGGGGCGTTTCGCCCTGTTCCTACGGCGACCGACGAAATTGTGGATCCTGCAACTTTTACAACATTTGGTGGGACTGTCACCGTAACTCTGACCATCACGGTGAAAACGACCTCGCTCACGGTTTTCACCTGCTCGATCGACGTCAACTTGGAGGACAATCTCTCTGCCGGTCTGCGTAGCTATTCTGAGAGCGGCACGGCAACAGCTACTGGAACCGGGACCACAAGAACCTGTAAGGTGACGATACCCTATTCGTGGTCCCTTGCAACCCACTCCAGCGACAGTATGAGCACCACCTACTTTGTTTTCGGGAGTGGCACGAGTACGACAGGCGCGGACACGCAACGTAGCAGTGGATTGTCTCCATTGGATACTAGGTTGGTCCCGGCAAACGGCGCAGCCACGAACCTTTCTGCCGCTGTCACGCTCTAAACCTTATCTAATCACCTGATCTAAGCACGGTGGCGGGCCTGAAATATGGCCCGCCTTTTTCTTTTAGGGCGAGTGTTTCGAATTCTTCCCTAATTTCGATGAATCCTGTGGGTGTCGCCGAGTCGACACTAGCATATGGTGTTCGACGGGTTGCGCGGGCGGGGTTTTCTGCTAGTCTGTGGGTGCCCTGTTGTTTCGTTACGTGTTCTTTCTTTACCTGTTGTTTCTGTCATTGACCGGAGCGGTTCTCCGGAACTCGGGTCGCGCGCCATGTCGAAAGTGATCGAGCAGGACGTCTCCATCCTGTCGTCGTCTAAACACGGGTTGGTCTATCTCACCGCCAACGATTGGGCTTTGGTTGCCGACAAGGCGGACCGCCTCAGCTTCAAGAAAGGCGATGTACTGGTGCAAAGAGGCAAGAAAGGGAATGGCGTATATCTCTTGCTGAAAGGAACCGCCCGGGTGCAAATCCCTCCGCAAACCCCATCGCCAGTAATCGGGCCGGGTGAGATTTGCGGAGAGATGTCATTCCTGGAAGACGCGCCGGCGAGCGCCAACGTTATCGCCGAAGGCGACGTCGAGGCTTATCATCTCGACCCGCCCACATTGCAAAGTCTGTTTGAACTATTTCCACACCTTGCCTCGCGCTTTTACCGCTCTCTGGCCATCAATCTCTCGCGCCGGCTTCGAGATGTGATCGGACGCTCCGAACACCGTTAGAACCGCCGGCGAGCGGGCCGGAACGTTCTTCGCGACAGGTCTCCGATCAGGCGCGCGACTGCCGAAAAAAGATTGCCGCAAATGAGGTTGCCCCAAAAATTAAGAAGCGTCCCGGAACTCTTTCGAGTTTCGGGACGCCCGAACAGCCCTCCCCAGAACTGCTCAAGGCCTACCCTACCCGCAGCCCGGCAGGTTGTGAAGTCCACGACTGTGCCATGCCGATGGCCTGAGCTGGCTATGAGTTCGGGGAGATATGGGCAACGCGGGCGGCATTCTTGAGTACACCTGGACTGGGCACGACCCGGGGCCCCGCCACGGGAGCGCATTTTCCGGCGCGGGCGCGATTACCGCGGTAACCGTCAAGCCGGGATTACCGTTGACCCCTGCTGGTCCCGCTCCTTACATTCTCCACAGGGGGTCGTATGAAGGATATTCATGAGGTATTGCGGCAGAAGCAGACCAAGTACGCGGCACTGGGGAAGCAGATCGAGATGCTCCAGCAGGCGGCGGAGAAGCTGCGTGAAGTGGCTCCCCTGCTCGCGGAGAACGACGAGGAAGATAACGCAGTATTGATGGAAGTCGACGAGACTTCTGACAGCATGGCGGCGAAGGCGGGTGCAGCTGGCTCGGGCGCGGGAGCGTCCAAGGCAGCGCGGCCTGCGGCACCTCGCTGGCCCTAATCTCGCCGTAAGGCGGGCATCTAGTTTATGACCCTTCTGGCACTGCTGGTTTCTACTGACGATTCCGCATCCGAGATCCTGGGCCGGGTTCTGCCGGCCTCGGGGATCGCGATGGAGCGTTTCAGCGACCTCGCGACTGCCATCGACCGTCTGCAGGAGCAAAGGTTCGATACCCTTATCGTTGACTTCGACGACCCGGACGCTGCGGGTCAAGTGCTCGATGAGGCCCGCCGACTGAATTCGGGCGAAGCGCCGGTGACGGTTGCCTTGGTTGCGGACCCTGCAAAAGCGCGCGCCATTCTCTCCAACGGGGCGCACTTCGTGCTGTACAAACCTCTCTCCGACGAAAACGCCACAGCTGGACTGCGGGCGGTGACCGCTCTGCTGAATCGCGAGCGCCGGCGCGCCTACCGCGTTCCTGTGCAAGCTCCGGTGGAAATTACTTTGCCCGATACTCGGAAGGCCGAGGGCATTCTGCTTGACCTGAGCGAAACTGGCATGGATGTTCTCACCGCCGAACCGCAGGCTCCGGGATCGTTGATGAGTTTCCGCTTCCAGTTGCCAGATGGCAGTCTTGAAGTGCAGGCTCACGGCCAAGTGGCATGGGCGAACCCGAACGGACAGACGGGAGTCCATTTTCTGGATTTGGACGAGTCCCTCAGGGCTGAGCTGAAAGTCTGGCTGCATGCCGCCGCGATCACCAATGGCGCGGGACCGGATGAGACTGTTCCACACTGCAAGCTTACCGATTTGAGCTTGGGCGGTTGCTACTTAGAAAGTGATTCGCCGTTTCCTGAGCGGGCGCTGGTTGACCTTTGCCTGAAAACCAAAGATATGGCGATCCACACCGAAGGCATGGTAAGGGTCACGCATCCGGGGCACGGCATGGGGCTGGAATTCCCTTCCCGTACGCCGGAGCAGCGGACCCAGGTAGGCAACCTGATCAACTTTCTGCAAAGCTGCCCTGAATCCATGCCCGAACTGATTATTTCCCCGCGCGCTTTGACCGCCGACCTAAGCCAATTCGAGCCCGATCTGGAGTTGGTGGACCCAACCGGCAAGGACCTGGCCGCCGAAGACCTGCAAGATCCCCTGCTTGAACTGCTGCGCCATGGATCGTCTCTGCAGCAGGATGAGTTCCTCGAAGAACTTCGCCGCCAGCGATCAGGCGAGAGCGTCGCGACCTAGCTTTCCTTTCTGGCCCTGCTGCTTTTCCGATCTCTTCTGTTGATTTTCTTTACTTTAAACTTCTACTTTAAACAAAGCCTCTCGCTGGAAGCGGCTTAGGGACTTATTGGATTGGTGCAAGGCAGGAGCAGGACGGGAACGAGGGTTGGCGGAAACGCGCGAGAGACTCGGGTGAACGATTCCCGAAAAGCGAAGAACCCATGCCCCGTCTCTGGCGTGGGTCCTTCACCTATCAGTGGTCTGTTCTCCCCATTGCGACTATCCTAGCCGATCGCTGTTACGTGACGATTTCAGGAATATTAAATCCCAGTTAAATGTGAGCGTCTTTATGCGAACATGTCCGACATGACGCGCGGAGGCACGCTCGGTTCACCTGACAACACCCCGAGCGACGCCCCCAGCGACGGCGCGGGTAGTGCACGGCGTAGCAACCTGGCGTGGGCGCCGCTTATGACGATCGCGGCTACGGCATTCGCGGTTGAGATTCCCTTCTTTTTCTACGGCGTGCCTTCCGGACACGATTTTGAATTCCATTTGTACTCGTGGCTGGAAATTCTCTCGCAATGGAAGCTGGGGATCGTTTATCCGCGCTGGGCGGCGCTCGCGAACTTTGCGTACGGTGAACCACGCTTCATCTTCTATCCTCCGGCCTCTTGGACGTTGGGGGCGGCCCTCAGTGCAATCTTTCCCTGGACGCTGGTGTCGAGCATCTACATTTGGCTGGTGCTGCTGGCTGCGGGCGTGTCCATGTTTCTGCTGGCCCGGCAATGGCTCGACCGCCGCGACGCAACCTTTGCCGCGGTGTTGTATGCGGTCAATCCTTATCACCTCGTAATCGTCTACTGGCGGAGTGCATTTGCCGAACTGCTGGCCAGTTCGTTGCTGCCTTTGCTGTTGTTGCTTTTGTTGCGGGCAGATGATGATGAGAAGGGCCGCCGCGTGACCGTCTTTCTGGCTCTGCTGCTCGCGGGGGCGTGGTTGATCAACGAACCGGCAGCGGTCATGATCCATTATTCTTTGGCGTTTCTGATGGTGGTGATCGCGTGGCAGCGGCGCTCGCCTCGCGTCTTGCTGGTGGGAGCAATCGCGGTGGTTTTGGGCGCTGCGCTGGCCGCTTTTTATTTGTTGCCCGCGGTTTACGAGCAGAAGTGGGTAACTATTGCGGAAGCCATCTCCGCCGGTTATCGGCCGCAGGATAGTTTTCTGTTTAGCCGCACCCCTGACGCGGACCACGATGCCTTCAACCGCGTCGTCTCCTGGATTGCGATCGCGGAAATCGTGCTGACCTTGTCCGCAGCCTGGGCCGCACGCAGTTGGGGCAGCCGCAATCGCACGCTTTGGTACTCGCTTGTGGCTTGGGCGGCGGCTTGTGCTCTGTGCATGTTATCGATCAGCAGTCCCCTATGGAACATCCTCCCTAAAATGCAGTTCATGCAGTTCCCCTGGCGCTGGATGCTCTGCCTGGGAATTCCATTCACCTTGCTGATCGTGTTTGGTGTAAGGCGATGGACCGCGCGTGTCGGAATCTATCTGGCGATGCTGTGCGTGCTCGCCTTCGGGTGGCATCACTTCCAGCCGCCGTGGTGGGACCATGCCGCCGACCTGCGCGAGATGCAGAACTTCATGGCGACGAGTGCGGGCTATGAGGGCGTCGACGAATATACGCCGCTAGGGGCGGATCCTTCGTCGGTGACTAAAGATGCCCGCCGTGTGACGGTGGATGGACTGGCTCGTGCTGCGATCCATGTTTCCCAGTGGAATCCGGAATTCAAACTCTTCACGGTCGAGATGTCAGCGCCGGACAATTTGGCGTTGCGGCTGTTCAACTATCCAGCGTGGCAGGTTGAAGTGAATGGGCGGCCGGTGCAGGCTGGTGCGCGCGAAGACACCGGGCAGATGCTGGTTCCGGTAGAAGCGGGCACGAATCGGGTGCGCATCACTTTCATTCGAACCTGGGACCGCAAGGCGGGTGGGTGGATCTCGCTGGTCGCGGTGGTATTGGCGTTCGCGCTTTGCGAAACTTCCGTCTTCTGCCGACGGAAAGCTCTCGTTAGGGTCCTGAAGA
Organism: uncultured Acidobacteriaceae bacterium; assembly: GCA_963763285.1. Lineage (GTDB taxonomy): Bacteria > Acidobacteriota > Terriglobia > Terriglobales > Acidobacteriaceae > Sulfotelmatobacter. Next base: position 68,764 of record CAVXOK010000018.1, read on the forward strand.
GGATGGTGATGCAGAAGATTCTCATCGCAACTTCGAATCCGGGCAAGCTGCGCGATTTCGCCGGCGCCGCACTGCGGCACGGAGTCGAAGTCGCCGGCATCCCGGACTTCTTTTCCCTACCCGCCGTCGTCGAGGACGGCCTCACGTTCGAGGCCAACGCACGCAAAAAGGCGGAGGCCTATAGCCGATATGTTCCGGGACAAACCGTCGTGGCCGACGACTCCGGCTTGGAGATTGACGCACTGCATGGCGCGCCCGGAGTCCATTCTGCGCGCTACGCTGCCCCTGATCTGCGCAATAAGCAACCGCACGAAGCGGACGCGAACACCGACGACGCGGCCAACAACGCACGAGTCCTCCGGGAACTGAACGGCGTTCCCCCGAGCCAGCGCACTGGACGATTCGTTTGCGTGCTGGCCGTCGCCCGGGATGGCAAGACACTCGCGACGTTTCGCGGCACGGCCGAGGGAATCATCCTCGACGCTCCGCGCGGCGAGAACGGCTTCGGCTACGATCCCCTGTTTTATTTTCCGCAAATCAAGAAAACATTCGCCGAATTGAGCGCCGAAGAGAAGTCCAAATACAGCCACAGGGGAGCAGCATTCCGTGAATTTCTAAGCTGGTGCGAGCGTCTTGGTAACGATTGACGTTCGGCAATTGGCATCGGCTTTCTTGACTTCACTTCTCCCGCCGCCGGATAATAAAAGGTTCTTTTATCATTCTTGAAGCGTTAAGAAGAACGTATCCGAACTCATAAGGAGCGATTCGTGGCTTCAGCAGCCAGTTCTACTGCTCCCGCTGTGGTGAAAAACGTAACGCATGGCGTCGCGCCCCTCCGCGCCGGTCACGGTGTTTCTTTTCTATTGCGCCGCCTGCATTCGCTTTCCGGCATCGTTCCCGTGGGCGCGTTCCTCTTTGAGCACATCCTGATTTCAAACTCTACCGCGATTAGCGGGCCTCAAGCCTATGCTCGCCAGGTGAGCTTTCTAGCGAATCTTCCCCTGGTGTTTTTCCTTGAGCTGTTTGGCATCTGGCTGCCGATCGCGTTCCACGCGCTTTACGGTTTCTACATCTGGTACCACGGCGACGGAAACACGATTGAGTATCCCTGGAGCGGCAACTGGATGTACACTGCGCAGCGCTGGACCGGCGGTATTGCCTTCGCCTACATCGTCTGGCATACGTGGACGATGCGCTTTACCGGAGTCGATCTCCATGCCTACCCCAGCGCATCGTTCGGCAAGGTGCAGTCCGAGGTATTTCAGATTCCGTTCTTCCTGTTTTATGTTGTCGGCCTGATCGCAGCGTCCTGGCATTTCGCGTATGGCATTTGGCTGTTCTCAGCAAAGTGGGGCATCGTTTCCGGGGAAAAGGCGCAGAAACGATTTCTGGTCGTTTGTTTAGCGTTCTTCTTTGTCTTGACCGGTGCGGGACTGGCCAGCTTGACTGCGTTCCGCTCGCGCCCGCAGCAACCCTATGAGCCAGGAACGACCGGATTGCAATCGGCACAAGCGACGAAAAACACGGAAGGCCGGTAGAGAAAGATGGCAGCTCCGAAAATCATCGTCGTAGGCGGCGGACTGGCGGGACTCTCCGCCGTCATCAAGATTGCCGAGATGGGCGCGAACGTCGATCTCTTCTCGATCGTTCCGGTGAAGCGTTCGCACTCGGTGTGCGCCCAGGGCGGCATCAACGCGGCCAAGAATCTGAAGGGCGAAGGCGATTCCACCTGGATACATTTTGACGACACGGTGTACGGCGGCGATTTTCTCGCGAACCAGCCGCCCGTGAAGGATATGTGCGAGGCGGCGCCCGGCATCATCGATCTGCTCGATCGCATGGGCGTTCCTTTCAACCGTACGCCGGAAGGCTTGCTCGACTTCCGCCGCTTTGGCGGAACTTTATACAACCGCACTGCCTTCGCCGGAGCCACTACCGGCCAGCAATTGCTTTACGCACTGGATGAACAAGTCCGGCGCTACGAATCCGAAGGCAAGGTGAAGAAGTACGAGCACTGGGAATTTCTTTCTGCCGTGCTCGACGGAAACCGCGTCTGCCGCGGCATTTGCGCCATGGATTTGCGCTCGATGGAAGTTCGCACGTTCCCGGCCGACGCCATCATCATCGCCACCGGCGGCAATGGGGCCGTCTTTGGCAAGTCGACGAATTCTGTCGTCTGCACCGGGTCGGCGCAGTCGGCGCTCTATCAGCAGGGCTGTTACTACGCCAACGGCGAATTTATTCAGGTGCATCCCACCTGCATTCCCGGCGAAGACAAGCTGCGGCTGATGTCGGAATCGGCGCGCGGCGAGGGCGGACGCGTCTGGGTTCCGAAGACGGCAGGCGATAAGCGGGATCCGAAGTCGATTCCGGAAAACGAGCGCTGGTATTTTCTCGAAGAGTGGTATCCCAAGTACGGCAATCTGGTGCCGCGCGACATCGCTACCCGTGCCATCTTCAAGGTGGTCTTCGAGTACAACCTCGGCATCGACGGCAAGCCGATGGTCTATCTCGACCTCACCCATATCGACCGCAAGATTCTCGACCGCAAGCTGGAAGGGATTCTCGAAATCTACGAGAAGTTTGTGGGCGACGATCCCCGCGACACGCCCATGAAGATTTTCCCCGGCATGCATTACACCATGGGCGGGCTGTGGGTCGACTTCAAGCAGGCGACGAATATCCCCGGCATCTACGCCGCGGGCGAATGCGAATATCAATATCACGGGGCGAATCGGCTCGGAGCGAACTCGCTGGTGTCGTGCATTTATGGGGGAAGCATCGCCGGACCGAACGCGGTGAAGTATGCTCGCGGCCTGCAAGCGCTTCCCGACGGCAACGGAGTCTTCGCGGCCGAAAAGAAGAAGCAGGAAGAGAGCAATGCCCTGCTCATGAACAACTCAGGGACGGAGAATCCGTTCCGGCTGTGGCGCGAACTGGGCGAGCTGATGACCAAAGATTGCACCGTCATCCGTTACAACAAGAATTTGCAGCAGACAGATGCGAAACTAGTGGAGATGCTGGAACGCTTCCGCAAGGTGAACCTGAGCGACCGCACGCAGTGGGCGAACACCAGCGTGGTCTTCACCCGCCAGCTTTACAACATGCTGCAGTTGTCGCGGGTCATCGCCCAGGGCGCGCGCCTGCGCGATGAATCGCGCGGCGCGCACTACAAGCCGGACTTCCCGGAGCGCGATGACAAGAATTTCCTGAAGACGACGAAGGCATATTTCGCGCCGGATGCGGATGAGCCGAAGTTCGAGTTCGAGCCAGTGGATACGTCGCTGATTCCGCCCGGCCGAGGAAATATGACGCGGTGAAGTGAGACCCATGCAATTTGCCGGCGTCGGCAGAGTACATAGGTTCTTCGCTTTGCTCAGAATGACACAGGGCACATTAAGAGTTGAGACCTAATGGCTAATAAATCCGTTCTAATCAAAATCAAGCGCCAGAACACCCCGACTTCCAAGTCGTACTGGGAAGAGTTCGAGCTCGCCCACCATCCGGGCATGAACGTGATCTCCTCGCTGATGGAGATCGCCGCCAACCCCGTCACCCGCGAGGGCAAGGCGACCACGCCCATCACCTACGATTCGAATTGCCTCGAAGAAGTCTGCGGCTCCTGCGCCATGCTCATCAACGGGCGCGCCCGAATGGCCTGCTCCGCCTTGATTGACAATCTCGAGCAGCCGGTAAAACTAGAACCTTTCTCCAAGTTTCCCATCGTCCGCGATCTCGCTGTCGATCGCAGCGTCCTCTTTGAGAATCTCAAAACCGTCAAGGCCTGGGTGCCGATCGACGGCACCTACGACCTCGGCCCCGGGCCTCGCATTTCGCCGGAAGAGCAGGAGGCGGTTTATCCACTTTCCCGCTGCATCTCCTGTTGCTGCTGCATGGAAGCCTGCCCGCAATTTAACGAAGACACCGGCTTCGTCGGCGCTGCAACCATCGCGCAAGTGCGCCTGTTCAACACGCATCCAACAGGCAAGGAGCTGCAGCGCGAGCGTCTCGCGGCGCTGATGGGCGACGGCGGCATTCAGGAGTGCGGCTACGCGCAGAACTGCGTCGAAGTTTGCCCCAAGGATATCCCGCTGACCCGCTCCATCTCTGAGGTAGGCGGCGCGGTCATGAAGCAAGCCGTCGGTGACCTTTTCCGGCGCTGATTTTTGTCACTTTTGCTGCCACTGCCACCTTCTGCCATCTCCCCATCAGCGCTAACTGGCTGCTCCCAGAGGACATGGACCGGCCGCAATCCCGCGCCGGGATGGCGTTTCGCGTGCTCCTATACATAAAGGAAAAGCGTCACAGAACCGCTTAGTAACCGGGGTAACCAGGCCGAAGATAAATGCCGGCAGACACTCTGGTAACCATTACCGTGCGATCAGCGGATCAAGCGCTTGACACGATGACTTACAATGTCCGGGCGGTCATGGGTTGAGCCGTTCGGAAGACTACGGAACTCATTGAGAACAAAACCACAGCGTCAACTAATTCTTCTGGCCATGCTGGCTTGCCTGTGTAGCCCGCTGTTTGCGGTTACAGCGACCGCTGTGCACAAGGTTCACCATCGCCGGTTCTCGCGGCTGCATTGGACTCTGTGGCATCCCATGTTCCGGCCGACCCACGAATCGCTTTTGGCGCAGAACGCCGAAGTCGACCGCCTGGAATTGCCCCGCATTCAGGATGATGACGAACTGGAAGCGCTGAAGGCCAGCGGAGCTCTGCAGCCCATCATCGCCGGAGAAGCGTTGCGCTTTGATCCGCGCCTCGATCCTTCGCGCCGCTACTGCCGGCCCTGGACCCGAGACTTCGTGCAGGACATCGCCCAGGCGTACTATTACCGCTTTCACGAACAGATTCAGGTAAATTCCGCGGTGCGTACAGTTAAGGTCCAGAAGAAGCTTCGCCGGCACAATCGCAACGCAGCGCCGGCTGAGGGCGAGACCGCGTCAAGTCATCTCGCCGGCCTCACGGTAGACCTGCAACGCCGCGGCATGACTCAGGAACAGATTCGCTGGATGGAACACTACCTCTTTTATATGAAGGCCATCGGCCTAGTTGAGCCCGAAGAGGAGCGTCGCCAGTGGGTGTTCCACATCATGGTCTCGGGTCGATATGCGGATTGGCGCGAAACCCAGGACCTCGTGCCCGTGGAGCACGAGCGCCCCGAGTCCACCACTATTACAGCCGACAGCCGCGCCGAATAGTCCCTCACATACTCCCTGCAGCGCCCCTTACAACGTATATTGCGCTTCGCCGTTGCCAAACGACCAGTTCTCCCACGCGACTTCCACCAGACTGACCATCAGGTCCTGAGGCCGCAGCCCGGGATTCTCCGCCAGAATTTCTGCCATCCGCTTAAACAGCTTGCGTTTCTGCCCGAGCTTGCGTCCGGTTGAGAGCGTAATCTGCACCATGACGATGTTGTCCGTCCGCTGCACTCCAAGGTAAGCCGGGTCGTAGATCAGACCGCTCGCCGGATGCTCGGTTACAACCTGGAATCGATCCTGCGCCGGCGCGTCCATTGCCTCCACCAGGGCTCGATGTACGCCGTCCGCCAGAGCTTTTCTATACTCTTCGGTTTTACCTTCGCGTAAAGAAATTCGAACTAGCGGCATCTCTGCCTCCTGTGGGTTCCGAACAACTTTAGACTATGGATGAATTTGTTGTTCGGCGCGATTCACGGATGAAACATCGAGCGTGCTCTAATGAATCATGATTGTTCTAATGGCTGGCCTCCCGGGCACAGGCAAAACCACACTCGCACGCGAACTGGCCGCCCGTACATCGGGTCGCGTGCTTGATAAAGACGAGGTCCGTCACGCGCTCTTTTCCCCGCATGAAGTCGAATACTCCTCCCGCCAGGACGATTTCTGTCTCCAGGTGATGCTCGAAACCGCAGGCCAGCTTCTGCGAAAGGAACCAGATCGCATTATGTTTCTCGATGGACGTCCGTTCTCTTGCCGCTATCAAATCGACAACGTGGTGAATGCAGCCGCTACCCTGCACCAGAACTGGGGGATTATCGAGTGCGTGTGCCCGGAAGAGATCGCCAGGCACCGCCTCGACGAGCAGTCCGCTCCGGGAGCGCATCCTGCAGCCAATCGCAACTTCCAACTCTATCGGGAAGTGAAATCCCGATTCGAAGCCATTACTCTGCCCAGGACTGTGATCGACACTGGCCAACCGCTGGTGGCGTGTGTCGAGCAAGCGCTGGCAGCACTCCGATAAAGCGTTCTTCTCCAATCGCTCTTTCTTCTTCCCGCTGAGGCCTATACAATCGTTCACTTGCCCGCGGACTAGCCCGCAGGCGGTCCGACCCTATGACTCATTTCAGACTTCTCACGTTTTCATGCCTGGTTCTTGCTGTTTCTTCTGCCGCCGCCCAATCCGCGAACTCATCCAGCCCCGCCGTCAGCGCCAAAGCTCAAGCCATTCACGACTCCGCCATCGTCGTTGACACTCACGCCGACACGCCCCAGCGTTTTCTCGACGAAGGCTTCGACATCGGTTCAACCGATCCCAACGATGTCGGCCACATCAGCCTCGACAAAGCCCGCCGCGGCAATCTGGGCGCCGAATTCTTTTCCATCTGGGTGGACCCCGAGACCAACCGTGGCCACTTCGCCCAGCACACCTTCGATCTCATCGATTCCGTCTACGAGCAGGCGGCGCGACATCCCGACCAAATGATGATGGCTTTTTCTGTAGCCGACATTGAGCGTGCCCACAAAGAGCACAAGCTCGCGGCGCTCATGGGCATCGAAGGCGGTCACTCCATCGAGAACGACATGCACCTGCTGCGCGATTACTACCGCCTCGGGGTGCGCTACATGACACTCTCCTGGTCGAACACCAACGAGTGGGCCGACTCCTCCGGAGACATCAACGATTCCAAGGTTGAACGCCACAACGGCCTCACGGATTTCGGCAAGCAGGTCGTGCTGGAAATGAACCGCCTCGGCATGATGGTCGACATCTCCCACGTGGCCGACAAAACGTTTTGGGACGCCATCGCCACCACCAAGGCTCCGGTGATCGCTTCGCATTCCTCCGCCCGCGCGCTGGTAGATGCGCCGCGAAATATGACGGACGACATGTTGCGCGCGGTCGCCAGGAATGGCGGGGTCGTGCAGGTGAACTTCTATTCCGGTTTTGTGGATCAGAGTTTCCGCAACGCGAACGAAGCTCAAGACAAGGACGAGAAGGCTGCGGTTCAAAAATACCTTGACTCATTGAAGGCGGAAGGTAAGCCAGTCAATTACATCGAAAAGGACCGCATCGAACGCGAGTGGACGGCGAAGATTCCGCGTCCGCCCTTCAAAGTTTTAATTGACCACATTGATCACGTCGCGAAGGTCGCCGGCGTCGATCACGTCGGCCTGGGCTCCGACTTCGACGGCGTAAGCGGCGCCACTCCACAGGGTATGGATTCCGCCGCCGACCTGCCGAAGATCACACAAGCTCTTCTCGATCGCGGTTACAGCGCCGAAGACATCAAGAAGATTCTCGGCGGCAATATTCTGCGAGTATTCCGCCAGGTCGAGACCGTCAGCCGCGAAATGCAGGCTCACTCGCATTAGCGGCGGCGCTGTCTGGCTTCTCTTGTCGTACAATTCAACGTTACAATGCAACGTTGGTGTAAACCACAGTGGCACGTTTATTCCGTGCGAGGAGCACTCATGCGTAACGCCCTCTTAGTTTCCGCCCTGCTGTCCATTTCTGCGCTGGCAGTTTGGGCGCAGTCGAGCACACAGGCCGCGCCTGCGGCCAAGCCGGCTACGACGCCCAAGCCGCCTGTTCACCATGCGGCAGCCGGCACAACCACGGCGATCATCGAGACCACGGCAGGCAACATGACTTGCACGCTGTTCCCCGACAAAGCCCCGATCGGCGTCGAGAACTTTATTGGACTCGCCACCGGAACCAGAGATTGGAAGAATCCAGTCAGTGGAGTCACTAAGCATGGCGTGCCGCTTTACGACGGCACGATCTTCCATCGCGTAATTCCTGACTTCATGATTCAGGGGGGCGATCCCAAAGGCGATGGGACAGGTGATCCTGGATATCAGTTCAAGAACGAGGTCTCTTCCGACCTGCTTTTCGACAAGCCCGGTCGTCTCGCCTATGCAAACTCCGGCCCTGATACCAACGGATCGCAATTTTTTATCACAGAAGACGTTGCTCATAGTTCTCACCTTAGCGGCAGCTACACCATCTTCGGCCAGTGCGATGACGCCACCGTCGCGCTCGTCAAACAGATCGCGCGCATGGCCACGGACCCTCGAAACGACCGCCCATTTCGTCCGGTGAAGATTCTTCACATCAAAATCGTTCACGGCACGCCCACACCGGCCGCGGCTAAACCTGCGACGACTGTGCCGAAGCCCGCCACTCCAAATTGATTCGTGTGGAGACAGCCGCTCGCCTGTCCGCAACGAAGCCGGGCGATTGCAAGATAATCCGTCAACGACACACGACTAACGACCAATGACTGAAAGGACTCCATGACCCGCCAACCCGGACTCTACGCCACCTTTGAAACCAGCGAAGGCAACATCGTCTGCCGCCTCTTCGAAGCAGACGCGCCCAAAACCGTAGCAAACTTCGTCGAACTTGCCGAAGGCAAGCGCGAGTGGACACATCCCTCAACCCGCAAGAAATCCAACGACCGCCTTTATGACGGAACAATTTTTCATCGCGTGATTCCCGACTTCATGATCCAGGGCGGCGACCCGCAAGGCACCGGCATGGGAGGCCCCGGCTACCAGTTCGAAGATGAAACCAAAGGCTCGCCGCACAAGCTCGACAAGGCCGGCAAGCTAGCGATGGCCAACGCCGGCCCCAACACCAACGGCTCGCAATTCTTCATCACCGTCGCGCCCACGACGTGGCTGACCGGCAAGCACACAATCTTCGGCGAAGTCATCGAAGGTCAGGATATCGTTAAAAAGATTTCCGAAGTCCCGCGCGGCCGCCAGGACAAACCGAACAAGGATGTGGTGGTGAAGAAGGTGACGATCGAGAAAGTCTAGATGACTCTCTATACGTGCGGGGATGGAGGAGGCGGATGGGATCGGGAAGACGCGTCGTTCAGTCGTGTCGTCAAATCCTCACAAAGGCAACCGCGCCTTGGCTTCGAGGTAGGCTCTGACCGGTCGTCTCTATCCGGAAATCGCCGATCGTATGAGTCCGATCCCAAGCAACAAAACTCCGCCGGCAAGCACGGCCGCCCCGGCGTAGATTAATCCAACCGCGCCATTAGGCTGAGTCGCCGTTGGCGGCAAGATCGAAAAGAAAAACCCTGCTGGGATCAGGATCGCCGCCAGAGGCACTGCAATTCGGGCCGCCCACAACAACGGCGAAGGGAGAACAGCCGCGTCCGCCAATACTTGGCACACCAGCGAAAGAATAATAAAGACACCCGCGTGAGCGTGACCCGCACGGAAAAAGTTCTGGCGCAGAGGATTGTTCATGTAGCCGCTGCTTTTGTCGATGAGAGACGTAAGGAGAAAATATCCGCCGTACTGAATTGACGGTACAGTGATCAGGATGATTCCACTCAGCATTCTAGCTTCGCGCGTCATAGCTCCTCCCTTCAGACACCAATTACTCCGCAGAGCTCTTTCACCGCCGCCGCACTCTTATCCAGCCCAGCCTTTTCTTCTGCAGTAAGCTTGATCTCGATAATCTGCTCGATCCCCTTCGCGCCCAGCTTCACGGGCACGCCCACATAGAGTCCGCTGATCCCATACTCACCCTGCAAATATGCAGCGCAAGGCAGAATCTTTTTCTTGTCTTTGAGAATCGCCTCCACCATCTCGGTCGCCGCAGCCGAAGGCGCGTAGTAAGCCGAGCCGGTCTTCAGATATTTCACGATCTCCGCGCCGCCATCGCGCGTCCGCTGCACCAAAGCGTCCAGCCGCGACTTCTCAATCAATTCAGTAATCGGGATCCCCGCAACTGTCGAATAGCGCGGCAGCGGAACCATGGTGTCGCCGTGTCCGCCGAGCACAAATGCGGTCACGTTTTCCACGCTGACCTTCAATTCATCGGCAATGAACGCTCGAAAGCGCGCCGAATCCAGCACGCCCGCCATGCCGACCACGCGCTCACGTGGGAATCCGCTCAGCTTGTAAGCCGCCTGGGCCATGGCATCCAGTGGGTTCGACACAATAATCAAAATGCACTTCGGCGAATACTTCACCACCTCGCCGACCACCGCCTTCATGATGCCGTAATTAGTGTTAAGCAGATCGTCGCGGCTCATCCCCGGCTTGCGCGGAATGCCCGCGGTAATCACGACGATGTCAGAGTTCGCCGTATCTTTGTAATCGTTCGTGCCGGTGATGTAGGAATCACGCTTCTCAATCGGCATAGCCTCGAGCAAATCCAGCCCTTTGCCCTGCGGCACACCTTCGATGATGTCGATGAGAACCACATCGGCCAGTTCTTTCGAGGCAATCCAGTGAGCAGCCGTCGCACCCACATTGCCCGAACCTACGATGGTTACTTTCTTGCGCATGTATGAGTCCTTTCTAGGAAATTCCTCAAGTCTTTACCACAGAGGACACAGAGTTACACAGGGTAAAGCGACGATTTACCCTGTGCCCCTCTGTGTCCCCTGTGGTTAAGGGTTTGATCTCCCCTACACCAGCACCGCAGCGCCCATATTCTCGATGATGCTGTCTGCGAATTCGCTGGTCCTGACTTTGGTCGCGCCTTCCATCAGCCGCTCAAAGTCATAAGTGACTTTCTTCTGGAGAATTGTCCGCTCCATCCCGCCCTCGATCAGATCGGCGGCCTCATTCCATCCCAGAAAGCGGAACATCATTACCCCGGAGAGCATCACCGACCCGGGATTGATCACGTCTTTATCCGCGTACTTCGGAGCCGTGCCGTGCGTAGCCTCGAAGATGGCGTAGCCGTCGCCAATGTTCGCCCCCGGAGCGATGCCCAGCCCTCCCACCTGCGCCGCGCAAGCGTCAGAAATATAGTCGCCGTTCAGGTTGGGGCAAGCCAGCACGGAATATTCATCGGCCCGCGTCACCACCTGCTGAAAGATCGAATCGGCAATGCGATCGTTGATCATGATCTTCTTCTTCCACTGGCCTTTGCCATGCGTCGCATAGATGCGGTCCAGCACTTCCTTGACTTCCTTCTCTACAGCCTCGCGAAAGGCGGGCGGAGCAAATTCCATGCCGGGTTCCACCAGCTCAGCATTCTCCGCCACCGTCAGGCTCGGATTTTTATCTTTGTTGTCGACGATCCAGCTCTCGCGCTCGGTGATCACCTCATCGCGAAACTCCTCGGTCGCCAACTCATATCCCCACTTGCGGAACGCGCCCTCGGTAAACTTCTGGATGTTGCCCTTGTGCACCAGGGTCACGCTCTTGCGGCCAGTCTCAAGCGCATAACGAATCGCCATCCGAACCAGACGCTTGGTTCCGGTCACAGAAATCGGCTTGATGCCCACGCCGGAATCCAGCCGCACCTGCTTCTTGCCGCCCTTCAGCATCTCCTTATTGAGAAACTCGATCAGCTTCGCGCATTCCGCAGTTCCCTCTTCCCACTCGATTCCGGCGTACACATCCTCAGTATTTTCGCGATAGATCACCACATCCATGCGCTCCGGATGCTTCACCGGCGATGGCACCCCCTTGTAGTACTTCACCGGACGCACACAGCAGTAGAGATCCAGAATCTGACGCAGCGCGACGTTGAGCGACCGAATGCCGCCACCGACCGGCGTGGTCAGCGGGCCCTTGATGGCGACCCGAAATTCACGAATGGCGTCCACCGTCTCATCGGGCAGCCAGTTGTCGAACTTAGCCTTGGCCTTTTCTCCGGCGAACACTTCGTACCACGCCACGCGTCGCTTGCCCTTGTACGCCTTATCCACCGCCGCATCGAACACGCGCCGCGATGCCTTCCAGATGTCGCGTCCAGTTCCATCGCCTTCGATAAACGGAACGATCGGATTCTCCGGCACCTCATACTTCCCTGCCGAATAGCCGATCTTCTTTCCATCGGACGGAACCGTCACGCCGTTATAAGAGGCCGCCATCGTCATCCTCCCCACAAAATTCCGAACAGATACTTAAACGCTCGTTTAAAGAATAACCCATAGAGAATACTCATGGAGACGATCACCCACTAATTCCGGCGTCACAGCTCTGTGTGACCGCCTTCACCAGCGTCGAGTCCCAAAATACTTACGCACGCCCACCGAAGCGTAGCGTCCCCAGGGTCCGTTGTTGCCCTGATCAGCCGCACCCAGATTGGTGTCGCGCGCCCCCAGACGGTCAAACAAAAAGTGCTGGGTCACGCGAAACTCAAAGCCCTTGGCGATAAAGATCCCCACTCCCCAGGAGTGCTCAATGCCGATGGCATCCGGCGACCAGGTATAGAGCGTCTGCGGGATGGTCTTGCCAAATAGGAACGAAGGCGCGCCAAACACCATGAAACGCCGCAGTTGTCCCCGGCCAAACGGACGCACCTCCAGCATTCCCGAGATCATATAGCGCGCAAACATGCTGCACGGCGCGTTCACCCCGCCATATTGCCCGGCGTTTCCGGCGCAGATCCCAGGGTCGATCTCGTTATGCGGTGGAGCGAGGTCGAATTGCGCCCAGCCCCACAGCATGTCGCTGGGAAAGAACATTCGCGGCTGAGGTTTTGCTTCCTGTGACTCGCTCGCGGGTGCAGGGCTCTGCGCGCTGCCCGATACTGAAATAACCAGGGAAAATACAAAAATCCATGCCAACTTTTTCATCCAGCCTCCAGAATTTTGTGTTGCTTGACGAGAAGCCACAGACGTGCGGTACCCCAAACCTCCCATATCGCATCAACCGCTCGAACCCATCGATCGAACACTTGGACAGGGGGCGGAACATTGTAACCTGCTGGCGGCACGAATGTTCTGGGATCGACTCCGCCAGAATCCAGGGTATGTAAGGGACCAATTTGACCGCGGCAACCGCTCCTGCACCAAAGTGTCTCCAAGTCACCTTCCAGAATTCATATCCAAATTTTGTATTTATTCCATTCGAAGGATTAGTGCCATGGCCCCATAGTCAAAAGGACTTATGGTGCAACCATCTACGGTTTGGCGGGCCGATTGCTCTACCAAGGTATAGCAGTCCCAAAAGCCCATGCCCCAGGAAGTTTCTGTCTCTTATCAAGCCATTAAGAGCAAGGTGTACCGTTTAATCGACGCCTTGGTCGTCGGCGAAAAGACAGAGGTCGAAGTCCAGGAGTCCATCCGCCGCTGGTGGGATCTCATTCACCCCGCTGATCGCCCCATCGCGCAAAAGTATCTGCTCACAGTTCTGGAGCGCTCCGGTCAGGCCCTCGATGCGATCGAGGAAGGCTTGATGGACGTAACTCACCTCGAGTTGGTCACCGCCGATTCGGCCAAGGCCCTCAAACTGGTGGATAGAATCGTAAAGCAGACCGCCAAGCCGGCGTCTCTCAGCACTACCGCCTGAGCGAGACAAAGATTTTACAAATGCTCGCTTGCAGCGCCCCGTCGCGCCCGGTATTCTCAACTCCATCCGAGCCTAAACCCAGTCGGGAGTGATCAATGAAATCTCCGTTCCTTCAATTCCTCTTCAGATTTCGTGGCTATCTTCTATCCGGAGCATTACTGATCATGGCTGGATCCTTGCTTGCCGCCTCAGGAATCTACACCTTCACCCTCAATTCGATCGACGGCCAGCCCGCGCCGCTGGCCAACTACAAAGGCAAGGTAGTACTGGTGGTCAACGTGGCCAGCCAATGTGGCTACACTCCTCAGTACAGCGCTCTCGAAGCGACCTACGAGAAGTATAAGGACCAGGGCTTCGTCATCCTCGGCTTCCCCGCCAACAATTTCGGCGCCCAGGAACCGGGCACCAACGAAGAAATCAAGACCTTCTGCACCCGCAAGTACAGCGTAACTTTTCCGATGTATTCGAAGATTTCCGTCAAAGGCGCAGACCAAGCTCCGCTCTACGCCTACCTGACCAAAGAGACCAGACCCGGCATCACTGGAGACATCAAGTGGAACTTCACCAAGTTTCTGGTCGACCGCAACGGCAACGTAGTCCAGCGTTTCGAACCGGCGATCACCCCCGACTCGAAAGAAGTGGTCGCGGCGATTGAAAAGCAGTTGAAGCAGTAGGCCATCGGCGAACTTCCCACAAGCCCGCTTCTGGGTAGCCTCTGCGTTGCCGAGAACCCTGTCGGATCAGCGAGTGTGATCGCGATTTTGCGGCAATTTGAGAGGATTGCCTAGCAATGGGCGGCTCGTGCGTTAGAGGTACAAAGAGCGTGCCAGGGTCAGCGCCCACGCGGCGAAAGCTTGAAAAGGGACGGAGCGCCCGATTGGATCCCGCAACTGCTGCAGAACGACCAAGAACACGCTGGCCCAGATCGTCGCGCGATGAACCTTTCCCGTGGACCAGTAGTCGTAGCCCATTATCAATAACAGCAAGGGGATTACGCATAGGAACGACGTCGCTCGGTGCCCCCACCACGCAACCGGAACGGGCCAGCGGTCGAACGCTGCGTCCAGAATTGCTATTGTTGCGATCAGGATGAGCCGCTTATGCGCGGCTGGGTTAAAGCGGTTACGGAAGGCGAAATAAATCAGTATCGAGAAGGCCAACATGCTCGTGAGCGGGACAGCGTAAAACGCTCTTACTCTCAGTCCGAGGTCGCCGGTAGCAAAGTGCCTGAGCTGAAAGTCGGTGGCTGCAAGCAGGCCGAGCACCACCATCAAACATGCTAAGCCGAAACCGAGCAGGCCGAGGCGGCGATGCACATCCACGCGTCCGGCGGCGACCAGGGAGGTTTGAGCGATCAGCAAAAGAATCCAGCAGGAAAACACGGCGCCGTGGATGTGAATGAGGAGATTGGGCAGCGGAGCTTTGAAGACTCCGGCCCAGTAATAGGTTGGCCCGAAGCCCACAATGACCGAGGCGAGAATCAGCACCGCCATGCCGGGGAAAAAAAGATTGTCGAAACGGCGGACGCTCTGGCGGCGGATTACTCCGGTTGCCATAGGTCTCCCCAAAACGCAGCGAATCGATTCGCAGACCCTTCCCGCGCGGATAACCCCTAGGATTGTACATCCGTTCCCACCAACTCAACCTTCCTCGGGCCCGGAGTAGGCTGCCGAAACGATTTCCAGTTCGCGGGGCGTAAGCCCAAATCTCCTCTGTCGTGCGTCGACCGCATGAGCGTCCGCGGATATTGCACCATCTTCGGGAGTCGCTCCGTGCAGGAAACTCCATTATCGCGAGCGATCGTCATTATGCCGATACTCGCCGAGCAGATCGGCCAGTATCCAGGCTGCTCCGGCAATCGCGAAGGTTTCGATGGTTTCGCCCCAGTTTGTATGATTGTGGGCATCCGAAAGAAGCAACGGTACCCACACCAGCAGCCCAAAGATTACAAGCATCATTGTCAGAAGGCGAGTCGCGAGTAGTGCCATTCGATTCGCGAAGAGGGCCACAGCCGCGAGTGCAAACAGAACCGTCGTCGCTATCGCCCAAAACATCTGACTTGGCGGAATCCACTTCGGAACAAGACTGGCAGTAGGGCCAAGATAAAACGCCTGCTCAAGGGCAAAAGAAGCGGCACACAGGCCGATGAGAATGCGGCCGACCCGATTCAGCGTTTCCCGTGCCCATAACGATGACAAGCGCGCATAAACGATCACCGCTCCGGTCACGAGAGAGAACTGCTCAAAGAAGTTGCCCCAGCTATTGTAGATTTGTGGGTTGTGCAAAGATTTGTGGCACGCACCGTAAGGCGAAGACAAGGTAAACCGCCGCGAGCATGACGGCGCCCATTTTCGCGGCCCGACGGAACTGCATCGCAACTCCGCCCAGAATCTCAGCAGCGGCGGCAGGGTAGGCAATGTAACGTGGTAGGTGCGACCCGTTGTAGTCGTGCCAGGCCAGGGTAATGAGACCAAAAGCAAAAGCCGCGGCTCCAAACAAATTCCGCCCGAAGTTTGCTTCGCCGCGTGAATCTTCCGGTGTCATCTGATCGCACAGGCCTCTCGGCAGTGCACTTTACGCCAAATTGCAGCAACAATCCACGGAACAAATCACTGGCGGCTAGCCGAGGAATCTGCCTAAGGCTACGCCAGTCCTCGAACAACCACCAGCCCTGCTACAATTCGCCTCGCAAGACAATCAAAGCCAAAATGCTGAATAGCTTTAGGATTGCACTTCGGTCTAACTGGCCACTAACCACTGGCCTCTGACCACTGCCCCATGGACTTCGATCAACTCCAAACCTTCCTCGAAGTAGCCCGCCACGCCTCGTTTTCCCGGGCAGCGGAAAAGCGTTTCCGCACTCAGCCCGCCATCTCCTCCCAGATTCGCGCCGTCGAGGACGAAGTAGGCGCCAAGCTCTTCGATCGCTCCGGCGGCAAAGTCTCTCTCACCGCCGCCGGCAAATCCTTCCAAAAGTATGCCCAGGAAACCCTCGACGCCCGCAAGGCCATGCTCACCTCTCTCGCCGAAATGGAGCACGTCCCCCGCGGCGCCATCACCGTAGGCGCCAACGAAGGCACCTGCCTGCACATCCTTCCGGAAGTCTTTGCCGACTTCAAGAAGCAGTATCCCGATGTCTCAGTCAACATCAAGCGCGCAGACTATGCCAAAGTTCTCGAATCAGTCACGGACAACTCGGTCGATTTCGGCGTCGTTTCCCTCCCCGTAAAAGACAACCGCCTCACCGTAGTCCTCATCCATCAGGATGAGCTGGTCATCATCGCTCCGCCGCACCACCCGCTGGGCAAGATGAAGACAGCTCCCGTGGGAGACCTGGCCAAATATCCGCTGGTCCTTCCCAAAGCCGGCCACACTCGCGATGCCCTCGATGAACTGTTTCGCGAGCGCCGGTTGAAGCCGAACTACAGTATGGAACTTGACTCCAGCGAACTCCTGAAACGCTTCGTAGCAGCCGGCGTCGGTGTCGGCTTCATCGCCCGCTCCAACGTCCAGGAGGACGTTCGCGCCGGCTTTCTCCTCGCTATTCCCATGGCCGACGCTCAACTCCGCCGCGACCTGGCCCTGGTCTTCCGCAAAGACAAGGCTCTCAGCCGCGCCGCCCTCGCCTTCATCGAGATTGCCAAGAAACACAAATCCAGCGATGTATCGCGTCCCGATCGAAGTAAATGAAGACCTCTCCTCCAAGGATTTCCCCGCGTTCCCTCCTCGCTTCCCTGCTCCTCGGCCTGCTCTGCCTCTCTGCCTCTCCAGCTCAGCGTCCAGCCACCAGTCTCCTACAAGCTCATCGCAGTAAAAGTGACCGGCAGCAAACGCTTCACGCAAGAGGATATCGCGGCCGCCAGCGGATTGCCGATCGGCACCATCGCCCACGAAGAGGATTTCAAAAAGGCAGCCCGCCAGCTCGGCGAAACCGGAGCCTTCGGCGACATCACTTACACCTACACCTACTCCTCAGCCGGCACCAGGCTCGAGTTTCACGTTACCGACGCCGACAAGTTTATCCCTGCCCACTTCGCCGACTTCGTCTGGTTCACCGACGAAGAACTGCTCCACAAGCTGCACGACCGCATTCCCCTCTTCAACGGAGAATTGCCCGCTAACGGCCGCTTGCCCGACCAGGTCTCGGACGTTCTCCAGGCAATGCTGGTCGAAAACGCCATCCCCGGCCGCGTGGAATACGTGCGGAACAACGGCAAGGATGAGCGACTCGAGTCGATTACTTACAACGTCACCGGCGTAAGCATTCGTATCCACCACGCCGAGTTTCCCGGCGCCGGAAGCGCCGAGTTGCCCCTGCTCCAGGCTGCGGCGGAAAAGCTGTTCGATCGCGAATACTCCCGCGACTACATGAATAATTTCATCGAGCACGACCTGCTCCCCATCTACCGCGAGCACGGATACCTGAAAGCCTCGTGCGCTTCGGCACAACCCAAGGTCGTTAAGCCGGACGCTACCGACTCCACCGACAACAAGCAACCACCTACCTTCGTTGAAGTCACGTTCCCGGTCACTCCCGGCTTCCAGTACAAGGTCACGAAGTGGGATTGGTCGGGCAACAAAGAGATCCCGAGCGACCAGCTCGACCCCTTGCTCCATGCCCGCGCAGGTCAAACAGCAAATACCGTTCAACTGGGAAACGATCTGCGAGAGGTCCAACTGCTCTATGGCTCCCGCGGATATATCCTCGCGACCATCAAGGTGAACGCTGAATTCGACGACGTCGTCGGAGGCGTGGCGTACCACCTCGTCGTCCAGGAGGGCGCCCTCTACCGCATGGGCGAGCTCCAATTTCGCGGTCTCGACAACAATCTGACCGCCCGGCTGCGCGCCGCCTGGAAGATCCGTCCCGGCGAGGTTTACGACGCCACTTATCTCAAGGAGTTCCTGCCTCAAGCCCGAAAGTTGCTCCCACCAACCCTCGACTGGGAGGTTGATCCCCACGTGACCGCCATCGCCCGCGACAAAACCGTAGACGTGGACCTGCAATACACCGCCAAGGCCGCTCAGTGAACCCGAAATTGCTGAAAACTGCATTTGACAAATAGTTGAGATTCCCCTTCAATGCGTCTCGGAACTGCGCACGTATGAGAAAACAACTGACCTTCTTCACTCTAGCCGCAGTCTTGAGTCTATGCGGCTGTACGGAGAGAAAAGAGGCTAACCTCGAGAGCGCAACCGTGCCCTCACAGACCATCAGCGACCTCAGGGCCGCCTACGCAGCCTTTAACCGCGGCAATGTCGAAGCGGCAGTGGAGCGATTCGATCCCCAGATCGAGTGGAGCGAACCTGCGGAGTTCCCCGGCGGCGGCACCTACCACGGTCGAGAAGCGGTCAAGGGTTATTTAGCGCAGTCGCGGGCCGCCTGGGCCGACGTCATCAGCGAGCCCGAGCGTTTTATCACTTCCGGAAACCGGGTCGTGGTGTTCGTTCACGCTTGGGTTCGACCGAAGGACGGCGGCAAATGGCGGGACACGAGGCTGGCAGATGTCTACACCATACAAAACGGCAAGGCCGTCCAGATGCGGGCCTTCTCCGACCGCCAGGAAGCGCTGCGCTGGGCGGCAGCGAAGCTGCCCAGTCCCTGAATCAAACCGGTCTCTCCTACCTCTTGCGTTCGAGCATCTCTGGGGATGTAAAATCAATACATCGACTCTCGATCGTCATTTTCCCTGATCCGACGACACAAAGCCAGATCGTTAAACGACAGATAGATTCAGGAGAAATCGAGCATGAATCGTAGTTCACGGTGGTCGCAGGCAATAGCAGCATTCGTCTTCTCAGCAACTATGTTTTTCAGCCTGTGTGCTCTTGCCGCCGGCAAGCAGACCTTCACCGGCGAGGTTGGTGACGCCATGTGCGGCCGGCAGCACATGGAGGGAACGGCCGCCGACTGCACCCGCACCTGCGTCGGAAAAGGCTCCAAGTTTGCCCTGGTCGTCGGCGAGAAGATTTATATCCTCGACACCACCGACAAGGCTGCTCTGGCCACGCTCGACAAACAGGCCGGCAAGAATGCTACCGTAACCGGCACTTTGAACGGCGACACCATCTCCGTCAGTTCGGTCGCCGCCAAGTGAGAATTATGAGACCGCTGCCGTTCGGAAATCCGAAAAGCAGCACCCTTTTTGTTGACCAAAGCCGAACCTGTGGTAGAGTATTCCGGATTTGCCCGGCGCCCTCCCCCTAAACGGACCGGGCATGGTGGCGGGAACCGCGCCCGCGGTTTCCGCCATTTTTTCTCCCCTCACGTGAAATTCATATTCCCTTTACAAACCATTATGTTAATGTGCATTCTCAATCTCAAATTTCTTCGTGCCGGAGGTAACGAGCGTTGGGCAAAGACATGGTTCCCAAGCGGATGTTCTTCACCAAGGGAGTCGGGAAGCACCGCGAGCGGTTAACATCCTTCGAGTTGGCACTGCGTGACGCCGGTATCGCGGCCCAGAACCTGGTTCGCGTCTCTTCCATCTTTCCCCCGAATTGCAAGATGCTCGCTCGCAAAGAGGGCGTGAAGTATCTCAGCCCCGGTGAAGTCGTATTTGCCGTAGTCGCCGAAAACTCCACCCATGAAGCCCATCGCCTGTTAGCCTCTTCGATCGGCGTCGCCATTCCCGCCGACAAAAACACCTACGGATACCTCAGCGAACACCACTCCTTCGGCGAAACCGAAGACGCCGCCGGAGAATACGCCGAAGAACTAGCCGCCGAAATGCTGGCCACCACGCTGAACGTCGAGTTCGACCCCGACCGCTCCTGGGACGAGAAGAAACAAATCTACCGCCTCTCCAACAAAATCGTCCGCACCGCCAACGTCACGCAATCGGCAGTAGGCGACAAGCGCGGCCTGTGGACCACAGTAATAGCCTCAGCCGTCCTGATTTTCGATTAGGACAGCAATCAGCGCCGGGTTAGGACTGAGATCAACGCCGGGTGCCCCATTTCTCGCGTCCTTTGCGAGAAGTGGGATTCCACGGACGCCAAACGCCTAGGACCCTGATTCCCATCGCCAGCGAAAGGCTCGGGAAGGGCACGACGTTCAGTCGTGCCGATAGCGCCGATCAAAGACGCGGCCTTCAGCCCCTGAGGCGCTGTTCCGACCCGATGCGCAGCCGTCATCGAGCCTGTATGCTATAATTAGTACTTTAGTAACCCCCAGCCCTCCCAAACGTAACCTTCCGTTAACAGCCTTCCCTTATCATAGAACTGTAGATAAATACCTATATAAGCAAGAGGAATAGTGTGGATAGCGATACCCGTAGACAAAAGCAGCAAGCCCTAATAACTGAACTGTTGGAAAGGAAGATCCGGCTGCACGCTCAGCAACTGTACGACAAGCGCGGCCAGACGGAAGGTTTTGCCCTGCAGGATTGGGTGGAAGCAGAATCCCAGGTACTAGAGAACAGCATCCTGGCCCCGCTCTACCGCAAGACCCGAGCAGATAGCAGCTCATCGGCCCAGAAATCGAAGGCACGACGAAACCAACGGCTCGCCGTTGCCGAATCGTCGGCCTCGGAAGCCAGCGCCTAGATCATGTGGGGACAGCCGCCCTCGGCTGTCCGGCGGCCCGGGTTCATCGGGCCGCAGTGCATAAGTGCGCCAGCAAAGCCCTCGGACCTACTTCTTCGCCGCCGCCGTTTTCCCCTTGCCCGCCTTGCTTCCCTTCTTATCCAGCCGCTCCAACACCGCAGCCACAATCAGCGGCAACCCCACCGTAGCATCCACAAACACTTCCCCAAATCTCCCACCCTCCGCCGGAGGCACAAACTTCCCCCAAGAAATCGCCTCGCTATAAGGACTCCCCGACAACCCTCCCCAATAAACCGGCTCCGGACAAATCCGCAACCCATAGTGATACCGCTTCAGCGGAATATTCTCCCCCAACCGCCGGTGCCGCAATTCGCAGAACGGACCAAACTGCTGCGACCAGTTCCGCGGCACTCCGCCGCCAATCGTCAAAATCCCCAGCTTCTTCTGCCGCAGCAAAGTCGCGGCAAAGTGCTCCAGATCAAGAAACGGATCAAAGCGTATCTTGTGTCTCCCCGTAGATTCCCGCATGCGATTATTCAGAGCCGTATCCAACCCCATCTCCGAATCGCTGAACGCCGGCACAAACACCGGAACGCCCTGGTCATGCGCCGACTTCAGAATCCCACGCTCATGCACGTTCTTAGCCAGATAAGCTCCAATCGCATGATTCAGCTTGTAGGAACACATCACCTCATTGTGATCCCAGCCCTCGAGCACCATCGACATCACTTCTTCCACATCGTCGAGGTTCTGCTCCGGCTCAAGCGTGTCATACACCCGGTTGTAACCCTGTTCATAAAGCTCCTCGTCAGAAACCTCGGGGTTGTACCGGAAGTGCGCGCGTCCCGTAGCTTCCACCAGTCCATGAGCCATCAGCGCTCCTGTAGAGACCACCGCATTCACAATGCCGCGATCGATCAACTCGGTCACGATCAGCCCTTGCTTGGCCACGGTCATCGCCCCCGACAAAGTCATCACCACAAAACAGTCTTCGTCGCGAGCCATAGCCTCCAGCACATCGGCAGCCTCGCCCAGTTGCCGCCCCGTGAAAGCAGTCTTCGACATCGCCCGCACCAAATCGTCAATCGACTTCACCTTACCAAGATCAAGCGGCTCCAGCGGAATCAGCCGGTCTTCAATCGGATTGTGCAGATGGCGCTCCACCCCATCCCCGGCATGTCCTGAACTACCGTGAGACTTTCCCGCAGAATGCCCCCCGCCATGATTGCCCTGTTTCAAGATGACGCCTCCAATTCGACTCGTAAGTCTCCCGAGGAATTACTTTACAGGAACACCGTGAAGGGATGCCATGCGGACGCTCGCAAGTACGGGGACCGTGGTAGGCTTCGCCTGTCGTAGTCCTCGCCCGTGGTAATCTTCGCCCGTGATAATCTTCGGAAGAAAGGAAGACGCCACTATGAAAGAGCTTCGCCATTCATCGTTCGCGCTTTACGTGGGTTTGGCGTTAACGCTCGCAGGTAGTGTTGTGCCGCTCCTCACGGCGCAAGACGCTCCGCCGGTCGTTGGAGAATGGACGGGAACGCTGAATCCGGGGGGCCAACCTAAAAAGCAAGTCGTAGTGCACATTTCTGCTGAGCAGGACGGCAGCCTCCGGGGCACCATCGACTACCCGGACCAGGCCGTTTCCGGCGTCCTGATCACGGTAATCACCTATAGCAAGTCGACTTTGCATTTCGAAAGCACGCCCGGTCTGTGTGCCTACGAAGGCACCATGGACAAAGACAGTTCAAGAATTACGGGAGTTTGGAAGCAAGGCGGAACCACCCTGGATCTGGTACTCAAAGCGCACACCGTAGCGCTCTCTTCAGCAGTGCGCCGTGGGTTCAAAACGGTTGCATCTTCGAGCCGTACGGCTCAGGAGAACTCGGCCTTGCGCCACGTTCGAAGGTTGACGGCGTAGAGCACGATACAAAATAGGTTCGCCGGAATCAAGCCCAGTTGCCCCGTTCTTAACCCGATGACGCAAATGATCAGGCTGTTGACCGCCGCTAGCACCCAGCCCGCCCAGCATCTTCTCCCGATCAGAATCGTCGAAAAAATAGTGAACACACAAGACAAGCAGTCAAGCCGCCACACCAGCGAAAGCACTTCTAATCTCATATCTTCTATCTTCACTCGGAAGGAGAGGCTCGTCGCGATATCCACGAGCTGAGACGTAACCGTGGTAACTTGGCCCTTCCCGCGAAGCTGGGAGTTCCCTTTTGAGCATAGTCGCGTGGTTAAGAACGCTGCCCTTGCTTGGCGATCCCGCCTCGAAGGAGCCGATAACCGGAAGCTGACAGCCGTCTTCGAGATGCTATATTGTTCGCCAGAGGACGAAGCGTGCCCCCTGACAAATTTCGTGTGGCCCTGGTCCAGATGTCCTGCGGCCCGGAGCCCGACCAGAATCTTCAAAAGGCCCTCGAACGCACAGCCGACGCCGCCGGACGCGGCGCCCAGGTAGTCTGCCTGCCCGAGCTTTTCCAGACCCAGTACTTCTGCCAACGAGAAGACCACTCTCTGTTCGACCTGGCCGAACCCATTCCCGGCCCCAGCAGTGAAAAGCTAGCCGCCGCCGCCCGCCAGCACAACGTCGTCCTGATCGCGTCACTGTTCGAGAAGCGCGCCCCCGGCATCTATCACAACACCGCCGCCATTTTCGATTCCGACGGAAAGCTAAGCGGCCTCTACCGCAAAATGCACATTCCCGACGACCCGCTCTACTACGAAAAGTTCTACTTCACCCCCGGCGATCTAGGCTTCCGCGCGCTCGACACAAGTGTCGGCCGGCTCGGGACGCTGGTCTGCTGGGACCAATGGTTTCCCGAAGGCGCCCGCCTAACCGCTCTGCAAGGCGCGTCGGTCCTCTTCTATCCCACAGCCATCGGCTGGCATCCCTCCGAGAAAGCCGAGTTCGGCAGCGCCCAGCACGACGCCTGGCGCACCATTCAGCGCGCCCACGCCATCGCCAACGGAGTCTACGTAGCAGTCGTGAATCGCGTAGGCTTCGAAACCGGCAACATCCGCGGCAAGTCCACCCCCGGCCACGGACTGGAATTCTGGGGCGCATCGTTTTTCTGCGATCCCTTCGGCCGCGTCCTGGCCGAAGCCTCGCACGACCGCGAAGAAATCCTGATGGGCGACGTCGACCTGAAGGCCCTCGAAGACATCCGCCGCAACTGGCCCTTCCTCCGCGACCGCAGAATCGACGCCTACGCCCCAATCTCCAACCGCTTGCTCGATGGACGGTAAGATCGGGATCTAATGAGCCCGGCCGCCTGATTTTGAGAATTGACTGATTCCAGCAGGTCGAGTGCTATATGCAAATAGTGCTTAAGGCGCTCGAGATCCTACGGTGTCCAAGCGTCGGTGGAAGAGCGTTCGGAGATCTTCAGCGGATTGTGAAACCGGCTAGGCTTTTCGTAGCTCTAAAGCAGTTGCACGAACCGAAATTCTCAGTTCCGCTTCGTATCGATTGCCTCGCAGTAGTCTTCCGAAGAGCCAGGGGCCACATGTGGCGAAACTCGCTCAGGCTGATTCGGCCCTGATACGGCGAGCTCATATAGAGATCATCGCGCTGACGTTGTTTGCCCTTATTGTCTTGTCCGGCCTGTTCAATCGAAGTGGGATTCCCATATGGACGAAGTACCGACTGTACCGCTGCCGCCGCAGCGTGGCGGCATGCTGGTCTACAATGGGAGCTGTTGAACATATCAGCCGTGCAATAAACTACTTCAGTCCAGACCCACTCATTCAAGTAATATTTAAGTGTTCCCCCCGCGACCCTTCCCTACCGCATGCCCGCCGAATGGGAGCCCCACGCCGCCACCTGGTTAGCCTGGCCCCACTATCACGGCGACTGGCCAGGAAAGTTCGAACCCATCCCCTGGGTCTACACCGAAATCATCCGCAACCTAGCCCGCCACGAGCGAGTCGAACTGATAGTCAACAACGCCGCAGCCGAACGCCAAGTCCGCAAAATACTCGACCGAGCCAACGCCTCGTCAAAAAACATTCACTTCCACCGCTGGCCCACAAATCGGTCATGGCTGCGCGACTCCGGCTGCATCTTCTGCACAGAGTCCTCAGGACACAAAGATCGGGAAGGGCACGACTTCAGTCGTGCCGATAACGATCCGAAGAAGACCGGGGCTTTAGCCCCTGAGGGTAGTCTGCGCGCCACAAAGTTCCGCTTCAACGCCTGGGCCAAATACTCCAACTGGCGTCACGACGAAAAAATCGGCACCCAAATGGCGACCGCCGCCAAAGCCCGGGAAATACACCCCAAACACCACAACACCCGCGTAGTCCTCGAAGGCGGCTCCATCGACGTCAACGGACAAGGCACCCTCCTCACCACCGAAGAATGCCTGCTCAGCAAAATCCAGCAACGCAATCCCAACATGCAGCGCAAAGACTACGAAAAGCTCTTCGCCGATTATCTAGGCGCCCAGCACGTAATCTGGCTAGGCAAAGGCATCCACGGCGACGACACCCACGGCCACGTCGACGACCTAACCCGCTTCGTAAGTCGAGACACGGTCGTCACCATGGTAGAGCCCAATCCCAAAGACATAAATCACAAGCCGCTCAACGAGAATCTCCGCCGTCTGCGAGCCGCCAGCGATCAGGACGGCAAGCCCCTGAATATCGTCGAACTCCCTATGCCCGGTCCCGTAGTCTTCGAGCACCGACGCCTCCCCGCCAGCTACGCCAATTTCTACATCGCGAACGGCATCGTGCTGGTGCCAGTCTTCAACGATCCCAACGACCGCATCGCGCTCAACACACTCACAGCGCTCTTTCCGACGCGAGAAATAACACCGATTTATTCCGGCGACCTGGTCTGGGGACTCGGCACCATGCACTGCATGACCCAGCAACAACCAGCTCCCTAACTTCTTCAGCTTCCGCGAGTTTCGCCAGAAATACAGACTGCGGATCAGGAATGCTCTCTTTTTCAAGTCAACCTTTTGCGGAATACTTGAATCGTAATTCCCGGTAAGAATTGCCCTAGTCAAATCTCGCATGTTCCAAGGACAAATTAAATGAGCAAGCTTACGTTTCTTGTATTAGCTGCTGTCGTTGCAATCTGCTTTACCGTAACCGCTCCCCGATCCCAGGCTCAGGTGGCCGTCGAAGTTGGACCGGCGCCTGTATGTCCCTACGGCTATTACGACGTCCCACCCTACGACTGCGCTCCCTACGGCTACTACGGCCCGGAGTGGTTCAGCGGCGGCGTCTTCATCGGCGTCGGCCCCTGGTTCCACGGTCCCGAGAGTTTTCACGGCCATGTCAATAACCACTTCCATCCCGATCACGGATACCACGGCCCACATCCCGAACGCGGCGAGCACGCCTCCAGGCCCGTCGACCACATCGAACACTTCAAAGGCAACGAAGTGCGCGACGGCCACGGCCACCCGGTAGGCAGAAAGTAGCGCTCTCCGAGAAGTCCGACAGTTTCAGTCGCTCTCGGTAAGCAAAGTCGGAAGCGCGTGCCCCATCCTCCTCGCGTTCTTCGCGAGAGGGTGGGGATTTTGACTTCCCGAGAAGTGGGATTCCACTACGCCGGCCGTCTTGGGGTCTTGACCTCAGCGATACCCTCACGCACCAAGGGCTTCACAGGATTTTGGCGATGCCTGATCTGCGACGGTCCCAAGGAGCACTACGAAAAATGCTACCCCATCCGTGCGCCCTGTAGTTTTTGTCGGATCGGAGAGATCACAGCTCTAGGCGAGAGATGACCACCGTCCCCTACTTCCGATACTGCGTAGGCGACGGACCTTGCTCCAAAGTCTTCCGATCCCAGATCCAGCCCTCACGCGTATAGCTGGCAAGCTCGAAATCCTGCGTAAGTTCCAAAGCATCCACGGGACAGGCGTCCTCGCAGAGGCCGCAGAACATACAGCGGCTCAAGTCATAGGTGAAGTTGGTGAGTTCCTTGCGGCGGGTCTGCTCGTTGCGCGCGCTCGAAACCACGATCAGATTCTCCGGGCAGGCGAGGGCGCACAGATCGCAGGCAATGCACATCGTCTCGTCAGTATCCGGATTGACGTTCAGCCGCGGCGCGCCCCGGTAACGCTCCGCCACCTGCGGCCGCTCCATGGGATATTGCTCAGTATAGATTTCCTTCGGATCCTGATAACGGAACGTGACCTTCAATCCCTGCAGAAGGTCAATCAGAAAGACTTTGCGGAGCAGGCTTTGCATCCCCATGACGCGGTTAGCATAACAGGTGCCGGCGGTCAGTGGCCAGTGGCGGTAGTGCTTCAGTGAGCAGAAATAATCGTCTGGAGACAGCAGACCTCGGGGAACTTTTTCGGCTTACCTTTCGTACCTAAAACAGTCCTACTTGTAAGAGGATTTATGCGAGCCTATCTCGCCAACTTGACTCCCAAAACCCGGATGTTGCTCGCCGTGCCCGCGCTCGTGATCGCCTATTCTTTGGTGACGTGTGTGCTGCCGGCAGTGGCTCGGGCCGTGGTGCCCGATGCTGTCCGCTCAGTCCTGAGCCTGCTCTGATCGGATCGTGGACCAATGGCCATTTGGACACCGGTGCCTCGCGAGCTTGCCCTGAACAAAGCCGAAAGGGTCCCGGCCGGTGCGAAGCCCGGCCGCTCCTTCGCATGATTGTTCACAGTGGTACCCTGCTGCGTGGAGCCTTTCGTGCCATCGACCGGTTCAACCACCAAAGACGAACTCTGGATGGAGGAAGCTCTTCGCTCCGCCCAGCGTGCACTCGAAGCCGGCGAAGTCCCGGTGGGCGCCGTCGTAATATGTGAAGACCGCATCGTCGGCCGCGGCTGGAACCGTAACATCACCGACTCCGATCCCACAGCCCATGCCGAGATCGTCGCCCTGCGCGAGGCCGGTGGCACTGTCGGTAATCATCGTCTGGCCGACTGTGACCTGTTTGCAACAATTGAACCGTGCCCGATGTGCGCCGGAGCCTTGGTGCACGCTCGGATCAGGCGCCTCGTCTACGGCGCCGACGATCCCAAAGCGGGCGCCGTGCAATCAGTAATGCAGGTGCTGAATCACCCGCAACTGAACCACAAAGTAGAAGTCCGCAGCGGCGTCCTGGCCGGCCGCAGCGCAGAACTCCTGCAGACCTTCTTTAAAAACCGGCGTTAGTTACTTGCCAACGTCTGAACAACGCCACCGACGGTTCGTACCCGGGGCATTCGGTCGAACTTTTGTGATCAAGATCTTTGTAATCGAGATCGCAGGATCGAGATCGCAACGCGGGTCCCCAGGGATCTTTCGTAGGAGGCGTTAGCCACGCTTACTTGGCGATCGAAGCCGGTCGCGGATTTGGTGTCAGAACCGTCAGTTCGCCGACTTGTTCTCTCTTCGCCGTAGACCCCAGGTGGGCATGATCCATCATCCAAACCTCGGGAATTATTTCGCCGACCAGCTGTCCGTGACAGAAAAGTCGCACCACCGAACTCTCAGAGACCACAACACCCACCGCTGTGGTGACCGCGCTCATGTTGGCTGCGGCAATATGGCGGCTACCGAGTCCCAGCGGCACATCCACTTGTCCGGACGCGGCATCGAGATAGCGGCACGCGGAGAGGACAATTCCTTCCCGACTTACCACGAACCCACCGTCCAGTTGCGCCAATTCCTTGATGGTACCGCGGAGATTGAGATTGGTGAGGTTGAGTGACGACTCGGGGTGTCCGGACAATGGATCCAAAATCAGCGGTCTGGATCTCGCGAGCACGGCATTCTCATCCCCCAGCATAAACAGCGTGCCAACGCGCCTTCCCTCTCGACCCTCGCGAGCAATTTCCACCGCGAGCCCAATCAGGGACTCAAGGACGTGAGGATCATATTCCGTTACCTGGCAGAGAATGCTCTCAAACATCCGTCAAATCCGATCGCTTGGGCTAGATGCAGCTACTACGTCGAGATGCACTGGGTTTTGGATGAAGGGACCGGCAAGAAGATTCAGGCGCTCAAGGCATACTCTCTACCCCGAAAGCGAACGGAACCGGCCTCTAAGGCTCTCACTCATCGCGACCCTGACTTAAAAATACTGGCGGAGAGAGAGGGATTCGAACCCCCGATACCCGTAAAGGTATACACGCTTTCGAGGCGCGCGCCTTCAGCCACTCGGCCATCTCTCCGCTCCGATGATTCGATTTCATTTTATCAGGGAAGCCGCTAGCTTCTGGTTTCCCCGCCGGCCTTACAGAACTGCTCAGCTCAATGTCTTCACCCCGCGAGCGGAATTCGGCAGTTGCCTTCAAGAAATCCTTCACGAGAATTCATTTTGTTCTAATTTTGACTGGGCTTGGATTTGGTCGCCGGTCGGGCTTGCGCTTTGACGACTGCTGAGAGAACTAACTTGAAGCGTGCGTTCTGCCGGCTTTCCTGGAAAGTCCACCTGCCACGCTTCCGCCTGGGTGCGCGACCGCGGCGCTTGCTACTTCGGCGTTCCGCTCAGCCGGCGCCAGGTCGCAGCGGCAGAGGACGCAGCGCATGGCAACGGTATAAACAAAGTGGGCGTAAGCCGGACACTTGCTGTTCGTGCAAACTTTTGTGGTCATCTTCACTCGCGTGGCCGGCGACGCGTCTAAACATGCGCCGGGCTACTCAATGATGAGTGAAAGTAGCACAATTAGCTTTAGCCTCAAACGCGGATTTTCCGCAGAATCGAATCAACTTTTCTTCTGAGGCCGCCGGACACCGCGACCCGGGGAAGTCATTTCTTTTTGGCTAAGATTCGCTCGATCTGCTGCAGGTGGTTTAGATCGTGCCCGGCAAACATGCGGACGATGTGCTCGATCGTTTCCTGACCGCGCTCGGAGTGCATCCCATAGTGCTTCCACTGCTCGGGTGTCAGCGATTTGAGCAGAGCCAGGTTGGCTTCCCGGATCACACGAAATTGTTCTGCGGATTTGCGCGGATCGCGCTTCTCGTAGTGCCCGCTGGTCACCCAGGAGTCCTGATCGAAGGCCGCGACCGGTGTTCCCGGCGCGCCCAAAATCAGCCTCATGCGGAAGCCACCAACAATTTCAGCGTCGGCAAGGTGGGCGACGATCTCGCTGACCGACCACTTGTCGGCGGCCGGACGCTTGCGCAATTTGCCGGCGGGTACGCCTTTGATGAGCCGTTCGAGTTTCTTTGCCGTGGCAGCTTGCACTGCCAGAGGTTGTTTGCCTTCTACGTAGCCAACTACTCGCTGAGTGTATTGCTGCGGTGTTTCATTCATCGCATTCATCTCCCGAATCTTTAGACGACATCCTTACAAGTCCGTGAGCCATCTCTAAAGCTACTGCCCAGCTTTCTGCCCAGCTTGAAACGTAGTCCACGGCCCAGCCTTCATATCATGCAGCAGCGGTTTTTGCCACGAGTATTCCGGATGATGCTCGAGAAAATCAGCTGCCACGAAGTCCGCTCCGCAGGGATGCCCGGCGCGCGCCACGAAGCTCATCTCGGCAGCCATCTTGCTGTCGGTGGCTTTCCCCTGCACAGCTCCTCCCGGATTATAGGGAGTCCACTCCCACTCCTTTACGCCCCGGGAAGACCTATCCACGTGGCCGCACAGCGAACGCTCGTCGGGTTGCGGCTTCTCTGAGCTCAAAGGCGTATACGCGAAACTATCCACGTGGTCCGACAGAAACTGTTCGGCTATCTCTACATCGATCTTCCCTTTCTCCTGCTTCATCAATTCTTCCGCACGCACCCGCCGCGCATTCATCGACGACGACCGATCTTCCGGATCAAATCCGCTAGTCTCTTCGCGAATCAGCTTGGGGTCGCGGGGAAAGTTCGAGCTGACGAAGTATCCATCTTTCGTTCGCCATAGCGGAGTATTCTTCAAGCCCAGCTCGAGGTAGGCGATCTCTCCGGTCTTCCGGTCACCGATCAACCAGTCGTTGGCATATCCACCGTTGTTCCCTTCCTTGATAATGCGCACGTAGTCGTCGATGCTTTGGGCATACTGGAGTGCCTTGCGCGAGCGCACGAACTCCGGCTTGCCGTTCGGGTCCCAACCCTCAAATTGAGTAATGGTGGTCTCGGTAATCATGATGCCCGCAGCATTCACGCCGAAATCGTCATCGCTGGTGATCACGCCAGGAAAGCCGTCCATCAGAATGCGCTGGCCGTGTTGCGGCAAAATATCAAAGACGATCACCCAGCGTTCCCCAGCGAGGTAGCTCGTCCAGTTGTTGTGCGCAATCACGATTTGATGATCTTTCGTATAAGCCCCAGTAGCGATAAACGCGCTGCAATTGCCCGGAGCCGCCAGCTTCGGCGCCTTCGCCGCCTTCTCCCGCTTATTCAGCCACGGTACGTAATAGTCGGGAACTTCCTCGAACGCGTTCAGCGCGACGATGTCATAAACATCGAGTTCAATCCCATGCGCCTTCACGCCGTCGGCAATGCCCTGGAGTTCCTGTTGATACTCCGCGTCGATGTGCGGCCAGAGCATCTCGCGTGCCGTCTTGCGAAAGAATTCCCAATCGCGCTGAGTCTGGTGCGTGTCGAAAAGTTTGATCGCTTCCAAAGCATCGGCAATCTCGGGAGCCAGCAAATAACCATGCTGGAACCCGATGTCAGAGGGCGAACCTTCCAGATGGACATAGGTCCAACCACCCTGCTGGAAGCGGTAAGCTTTCTCCAGGCGCGAATCAGAAGGTGAAGCGGCGGCTGGTTTCAAAGGCGAGGCGAAAGCCGGTTCAGCAACCAAGCCAGCGAAGGCAACAAGTACGATTCCCAAATATCCCAACGAAGAAAACACGAGCCGGTTAGACATTGGCCTCCCCTGGGTTTCCAAGTGAAGTCCTCCAACTGAAGTCCTCAGTGAACGCCATTGTAACGAATTCGGGCACTAAGAAAGCGGAGCACATTCAAGTGCTCCGCTAAGCCGTGCCCGCTAAGCCGGCTCCCCGACCGCGACCGGTTAAGGCCTCTCCGCCGAAACCCACACTCTGGACGGGGCAACCAGCTCCGCATTCGATACTTCCGTCGTAACCTTAATTCGCTGCCACCCATTCTTTTTCTGCGGCTTGGCATTAAACGCCACCCAGTACTGATTGCCCAAATGACGTCCCATATCCTCGAGGTAAGGGGCAAAGCTCACCGGGTTGCCTGTGAAGCCGATGGAATACCCTTCGCCGCCAGTTTCTTCAGCCAGACGCGAGAGATAAATCTGTCCCCAATAGTTTTGCCAGTAGCTATGGCCGAGATGCCCCACGCCAGGGTTATAGATGGCGTAGACCACAATTCCGGCTCGCGTAGCGTCGTCGATCGCCGTGTCCAGGTAGGGATCCTGCAAATCGCCGCTCCCGTAGTAGCGATCGATTCCATCCGATGCCATCAGAACCTCCCGGCGCGCGGTGCTTTCCGGCCAGCGTTTCACGAGGTCGCTGACCGCAAAATATGGACTCGCATTAATGCCGCCAATTCCCAGAGGAAGGCGCAAGGCTTTTGCGGCTAAAGCGTGATCGCTGGTCAGGTTCTGCTCCACCTTCGCAGTGCCGTTCTGCATATAGGCCACGCCAATCTTGGTAGAGGGTGGCTGCGCGGAAATGAACTTGCGAAGATCGTCAAGCTGCGAACCGATCCTGTCGTTCGAGCCATCGTCGAGCAAAATAAACAGTTCGAGCGCCGCGTGTTCTCCCTGCGCCGGGACCAAGTCCACCACCTGGTCGCGATCATGGCCCTCGTAAACCATCACATCTTTGGGGCCGATCTCAGGCAACATCCTTGCCGTGACGGGCTTCAACCGTGACCAGCACGTGCGCCGGTGCAGCTTGCGTGCCGGCATCCTGCGCATAAGCGCTGCCGCTGACGCACAAACTCACAGCCAACCCAACGATGGCGCTGAGTAGCCAATAAGATTTATTCATGGATTTCCTCCACATCTGGGTCCTTTTGCCCACCCATGCATAACCAGGACACGGGCAGCCAGGCCCTTACTGTTTATTAGATGCGGCGGCAGCTAAGTACGAACTTCACATGTCGACGCGTTGCTCGGCATGCCGCTGCAAGTACCAGCAGGGCTCGTATCCCTCGCGGGGAAACAGCGAGTTGACGCAGGTTTGCGCCTCCGGCGGATGAAAGATGAATTGGGTCTTCCCGCTTTTTTGCGGCACCGCGTCGTAGCTGGTGACCGTGATTTGTCCGTAGGGTTGGCGATTCGTGGCGACCCGATAGCGGAACACGGCGAAGTCCACAGCATAGGCCAATGCCGTCAGACCGAGTGCGGCCGCGAGCCCAACCAAGATCACTCGCATCAGCCAACGTTTGAATTCTCGCACTCGTCACTGAGGTCACCGGCGTGCCATTATACCCGCGGTCCAGAGTCCTCCCGGCGCACATCCTAATTGCTTTTCTGATCGAGAATCCCTCTCTCGTTGACAACTCCCCGCCCTCACAGGCAAACTGACACGTCCCATAATTACGGGCTGCGGCGAGCGCCTACGGGCAATCCAAGAGGATAGGAGCGGCTTTTAGCACATTTTTACCGGCCATGGAGCAGACAGTCTCCTACACGCTCGACTCCACCTTGGAAACCGTGGACCATGCGGAGGAAAAAGCTACCCGCATCGCTACGGAACTTGGATTTGGGGAAGACGAGGTGATGCAGATCTCCATGGCAGTGCGCGAAGGCGCGGTGAACGCCGTTCTGCACGGCAACGCTTATGCCCCGGACAAGAAGGTGATTCTGGCCTTCGAACGCACTCCTGAAGACCTGGTCATCACGATTCGCGATCAGGGTAAAGGCATTGACTTGAGCGGAATTCCGAATCCTCTGGCGCCGGAAAACTTGCTCAAAACTTCAGGACGCGGCATTTTTCTTATGCGGTCCTTCATGGACGTGGTGGAAATCCGCCCGTCCCAGACAGGCACGGAAATCAAATTGATCAAACACGTCCACGGGCCATCCGCGGGCGTCAAGGAGGGGTCTCAGTGAGCATGAAACTTAGCACTCGACAGGTGGATGGAGTCACCATCGTGGACTGCAGCGGCCGCATCACTCTCGGCGAAGGCAGCGTCATGATGCGCGACACCATTCGCGACCTGCTCGCCAAAGGCAACAAGAAGCTGGTCTTGAACCTCGGCGAGGTCAACTACATCGACAGCTCCGGCATCGGCGAGCTGGTCAGCGCCTTTACCACCACCAAGAATCAGGGTGGCGAACTCAAACTGCTTCATCTAACCAAGAAGGTGCACGACCTGCTCCAGATCACCAAGCTCTACACCGTCTTCGACGTGAAAGACGACGAAGCCGCCGCAGTCAAGGCCTTCAAGTAAACTTCCGTCCGGAACTCTTTGTCATCCTGACGAAGTGGAGTCCTCGGCCAAGCCGAGGACTCCCAAGGAAGGATCTCTGCATTCTGCCAGCCCTGCTGGGAACCCTTTGGCTTCTTCTGGATGTCGCGGACTCAATCCCGCGTCGCATTTGGCGTCCAGAACGGTCAATGAGTGTAAACGCCTGTTAACAACAGTTACCGAAGTGATCTGCGACACCCACGGAAAGTGTCACAATCGCATATCGTTGAAAGCACATCTGACTTAAGCTGGGCGTATGGAGCACAACCGTAGCACTCTCCTGATCCTAGGGCTGATTCTTCTACTTACCTGCGCCCCATTTGCCTCTGCCTCGACTCCGCCCGTGCCCCAACCAATCGCTACTGTACTCTCGACCCATCCGAATCGCCGCCCGGAGAAGCGGAAGACCGTATTGTGTCAATGGTAGCGTTCTCGTCGGACAACTCCATCGCGTTGTGGATGTGCCAAACGGCAGTTCAGGGCCTTAAATGTTCCCAATACGTTGTCCAATGGGAGAATCGGTCCTTCGGACCCATTACGCAGACACAGGAACCTCCTCGTTGGGGTTGGGGCGGAAGATTATCCGCTGATGGAAGTCGCAGGTTGTTCGCCTTCAGCGAAAGGAAGGTACCTATATTCCAACGCGTGTTGGAGAGCCTCCGCACTATCACGACGTTGGGGATGTCGGGGAATGAAGATTCCAACCGCGAGGTTATACGGTAGTTAAGTTGTATAAAAGAATATAAGAGATTAATATATTTTAAGCAGATACCAGGAACCTATAATATGGAATTGGGGAGTAAGATTCTCCGCCGAAGGAACCAGGGATGCTAGGCAGGATGAGCGACTTAGAGAGAACGGAAGAAATAGAAAAGGAAAGAAAAACAAGCGCACAATATATCCTCCGCACTATCACGACGTTGGGGATGTCGGGGAATGAAGATTCCAACCGCGAGGTTGTACGGGTGAAGGATACCGTTACTCGGAATTCGTGTTTTGAGTGGCGTCGAAGTTTCCCAATGAGATGGAACCGGGGAAGCTTTGCCGCGATTTCGCCCTCGGGCGAACTCGTCGCCATCGTAGCGGACAACAAACTATCGATTTATCGGCTTCCAGCGGTTTGCGAAAGCCCTACGAAAGTGCGTGACAAGTAGTCTCACTTCTTGTGGCAGGCGAAACATCCCTGTGGCGTAACGTCCCCATGACACTCAATGACCCCTGGGTCCGCGCAGATGTTGTGAAGCAACTCCAACTCGAACTGGTTGACCGTAAATGGACCGTAATCGACTGGCAGAGGCAAGCGAGTCACTGAGATAGTTTGGCGGCCCGTTTGCACCGATGCTCCAGGGCCGCCAGAAATTCACAGGCCATCCCTGTGACATCTAACCTTGCCGGCCCCAACAACTCATCCGATAATTGCCCAAGCAGAGGCAGCACATTGGGCAGAAACGAAAAGGGCGCTCGGGCCAAAGATCAGTCCCTAAAGCCTTTATTCTCAAGATTTTGACCTCTAACTCCTTTGCCCTGCGGATTTTACGGGGAAAAACTCGCTACCATGATGATTCTAAAGATCCGGGGGGAGGGGGGGTACCCCGTTCGAAAAAGGTAACCAGTTATCAAACTGCAAACCTGAGCCACCACTCGGAAACGTCGGATTTTCATGCTCACGCTAAACAATTTCGCGGCTCTCGTGACCTTGCTATCCACAATAGCCACCGCCTCCGACTGTCTCCCCATTCGCGAAGCCAAACAGCATGTCGGAGAAACCAAGTGTGTGACGGGGAAAGTCCTGCGCGTGAAAGCCGGCGCCAAAGGCGTGCACTTCGTCGATTTCTGCGAAGATCACATGGCTTGCCCGTTCACCGTCGTGGTCTTCCCTCACGACCTGAAGGATGTTGGCGACGTCCGCCGCCTCGCCGGGAAAGTCATCGAGATCCGCGGTCCGGTCAAACTCTACGACGGACGCGCCGAGATTATCCTGAACCGCGTGAGCCAGTTGACCGGCGGCTCAACCCTGATCCCGCCGCTACCGAAGAATTACGACGTCGAGAAGCAGGGCCACTATAGCGCCGGGAGGATGCATCCCCCGAAGAAGCCGGCGAAAACGCACTCCACGCCCAACACCACAGCAACCTACGGCAACGAGACGGATGTGAACGGAGAACCGCCGCAGTGAACTTCGGGTAAGGGAATTTGTAATTTGGTAATCGGGTAATTTTGTAATTTGAAAAACACATTCCACAGCAAGATTTGCGAGAAGTGCGAAATCGTGCCGCTCTCGAAAATCGAGTCGCTACTGGCAGAGGCCCAGGAACTGACCGCCATCTTCAAGGCATCGCGCCGAACTGCCCGATCCAATGCGTAAAGAAATTACAAAATTACCCGATTACCAAATTACAAAATGCCGTCACACCATTCCCTTTCTAAGTTCCTCCAGCGGATACCTTGTCCCGCGCCAGATGATGCCGTCATTCCACAACGCATGGCACATGGAGAGCAGCAAGGTATACATAAACAGTGCCGTGCTGACCGGATGCAGCAGGAAATAATAAGCCGGAACCCCCGAGCGCCAGGACATGCCCAGATAAATCAGAAACATCGACCCCAGAGCGATGCCATAAGGCAGCCGCTCCCACCCATGCGCCAGCCACACTCCGAGAAACGGCATCAGATTCAGGAATGCCAGCCCGAACGCCGAGATCAGCGTGCGCCACCACTGAAACGACAAGACGGCAAAAAAATTCTTGGTCAGATTTTCAACCACGCCCCGCGCGCCGTGCGCCCAGCGAATCGAAATCAAGTCTTCGCCGAAAACATTGCGCTGCGCGAAACCCGCATTCTTCACCACCTTGCCCAGCTTCATGTCGTCGAGCACTTCCATGCGCAACGCTTCGTAGGTTCCCACCGCTTCATACGTGCTGCGGCGAATCAGGTTGAATGCGCCCACGCCCATGTGGTCCTTCGACTTCGGATCGGCAACTTTCCACGGCCGGTGTCCGAAGACGAACATGGTTTGAAAAAAAGCAATCATCATGAATTCGCCCGGCCGCTTCATGATCATCTGCGGAAACAGCACAACATGATCGGCGCGTTCCGCCTCGGCATAAGCCAGAGCCCGCCGCACCGAATCCGGCTTGAACATGCACATCGGCATCGGTAAACAGCAGCCAGTCGCCTTTCGCCTCATTGGCGGCAGTCCACATAGCATGCGTCTTGCCCAGCCAGCCCGCGGGCAATTCGCGATGATGAATCACTCGCAGGCGGCCATGCGCAGCTGGAGCGGGCCGCAACACTTTCCATGATTTCCCCGGTGCGATCGGTGGATCGGTCATTCACCGCGATCACTTCGATAATTGTCATAATCGAGTTCGAGCAGGTGAGTCAGCGATTGTTCGATGTCCTCTTCTTCATTGCGCGCCGGAACGATAATCGAAACTCGAGGATTGCCGGAAGCTGCTGACCGGATTGCGGTCCCACTCGGCTGTAGAAATATTGGCGACCTGCGGCATGCCGATCGCAGCATCCACAATGCGAGAGAACCAGGCCAGCGCCAGAATCGTCCCTGCAATCCAGTGAAAGTAATGCATTCCGCCTTAGGTCTTCCCTGCCGGAATCGGCGCGCCGTCGATGCGCACCGGCGGCGCAAATCTCATCCCGTAAAACAGTATGGCAGATGAGAGGCGATGGCGACGACCGGCAGCCACGAAAGCAGCGCAGCGAATAGCGATCGGACATGAAGCCGATCAAGGATGGCGCGAGGGCACATCCCCAGCAGGTGAAAAATGAAAATGTTCACGCGCCAGCGCCGTGGCGCGAATGTGCGCGCCCGACTGAATTGATGACCGCGGCATTCAGCGGTCCGGTGTTCAGCAAGAGGCAGAAACTCCGCCACGAAGATCGCCGGCGAACATTCGCGTGTCCGTCGGCGTGAAGAGCGCAACCCACATCGCCGGGATTCCCAGGCCAAGGCTGACGGCGGAGACCAGGTAGTGCGCTGCCGCGTGTCTTGCGCAGCAGAAGATCCGAGAGCCAGCCTCCGGCCAGCGACGCCACCAAACCATTCACCGCAATGCTCAATCCGAACAAAATGTTCGCCTGCCCCAGCGTGTAGCCGTGTACCCGATGCAGGAAGGTCGGCATCCAGACCTGTAGTCCGCCCAGGGCAAAAGTCATCATCGCCATGCCAAGCGTCGCAGTGAGAAATGCGGGATTCCGCACCAGACCCTTCACGGTGTCGCGGTCGGGAGATTTTTCTACGTGATCGAACTGGCCGAGAGGCGGCTCCGGAATAAAGAGGAGCAAGAACGCCAGCAACGCGCCCGGCGCGGCGCCCACGTAAAACGGCGCACGCCATCCGTACGCCGGGCCCATCAATCCGCCGAGAACATAGCCCAACGCCGTTCCCACTGGAATCGCCAGATAAAAAACGCCCATCACGCGGCCGCGCTGATTCTCGGGAAACATGTCGGCGACGAACGTCGGCGAGAGAATGACAAAACTCGCCTCGCCAATTCCGACCAGAGTGTGCCGGATGAGCAGCCCGGTGAAAGCGTGCGTGAATGCAGTGAGTAGCGTGGCGCCACTCCAGATCAGCGCCCCGCCGACGATCACGGATTTTCTGCGAGAAGCGCTCCGCCAAGCGGCCCCATGAAGGGCGCGGCGCACATGTAGAAAATAAAGAAAACGCTGGTGAGCATACCGAACGGCGGCGTCGCTCCGGTGAAATTCCGCCTTCACCAGATCCTGCACCGCAAACAGCACCGAGCGGTCGATGTAATTGAACAGATTCAGCGCCGTCAGCAGCGCCAGCGCGGTGCGGGGATAGAGTTTCGCTGAGGTCACGGGTCGAGCGAATATAGCATGGCGGCGATTTGCCGGACAGGCGGAACGTGCTAAAGCCTGGATTCAATGCGCCATTTGTCGCTATAATAGAGGACAAATGGTAAACGAATGCGCAGCCGTCGTGAAAGAACTTGGCGGACGAACGTTCTTGGGCGAAATCTGTCCAGCCATCCGATCTGCGCGACGCCATCCGCGAGGGCTTTCCTCCGGCGGTTGTCGAAGAACTGATGCAGCCTTCCGGGCTTACGCTGAAAGAACTGGCGGATGCTCTGGATCTTTCGCCGCGCAGCCTGCAACGCAGGCGCCGCAGTGGTCGGCTGGCGCGCTTCGAGTCCGATCGTCTGTACCGGCTGGCGCGGATCGTGGCTCTTGCCCAGCAGAGTCTGGGCAGCCATGAAAGCGCGACGCGTTGGCTGAAGCGCTCCAATCGTGCCCTCGGCGGAGTTGCGCCCATCGCCGCCATCGACACCGAATTGGGAGCGCGCCAGGTGGAGAACGTGCTGGGACGGATCGCCTACGGCGGAATCAGTTGACGCGGTCATCTTAGCAATCTATCGAGCAATCTATCGCGTGCTGCGCAAGGCATATGCCCGTTCTCCGCTCGACGGCGAAGGTGCTTATCGCTACGGCGGGCGATGGTCCAGCGCCGGGACCGGCTCGCGTACACCTCTGAGCATCAGTCGCTGGCCATGCTGGAGTATTTCGTTCACCTCGACGCCGGACGATGCTCCGCGCGGATCTGGTTCTGGTCACGGCCGAAATTCCCGATGATCTGCCCTGCAGAGCGAATCGCGGCCGACGATCTTCCTTCCTACTGGCGCGAATCCCCGCGCCCGCCGAACTGGCACGCATCGGAGACGAATTCGTCGCGGAGGGCCAAACACTGCATATTGATTGTTCCCTCGGCACTGGCGCCGAACGAAAACAACTGGCTCCTGAATCCGCAACACCCCGGTTTCCGCAGAATGGTTGTTCACGGACTCGAGCCGCTCAGTTACGATCCGCGCATGTTTGCCGCGCAACGCCGCGTCCGCGAAGAGGTCGAAGATACCTGTTTCTTGCCTAGTTTTTTCGCTCGCGGCCACCTCGCCACGACCGTGGTCGAAATCCCGCCCCGCGGACGGAAATCTCCCTTCACTTCCGCCCACACCGGCTTCGCCCATCGCACCACATCTTGCAGCACCTGGTTCACGACGTTCTCCTGAAAGATTCCCAGGTTGCGATAGGAGTGCAGATATTCTTTGTACGATTTCAGTTCCAGGCAGACCTTATCGGGCTGGTAGCGCAGAGTGATCACACCGAAATCCGGCAGCCCGGTCTTCGGACACACGGAGGTAAACTCCGGATCGTCGATCACGATCTCGTATCCCGGAAACTGGTTGGGCCAGGTTTCGATCTCGGGAAATTTGTGCGTCCAGCCCGGCGGCGGCGTGCTCAGGCGTATAGCGGCGCGATTTTGGCATAGAGCTATTGTAGCGTTTGCTGCGCATCCTCGAACATTGCCGCACGACAGCCAGAGAATCGCGATGACATCTGCTGCCACCGCAGTGCTTCAAATGCATCCGCCAGCGCCTCGCCAGCATCTAACCATGCAACGGCAGGAGCGATGGCGGGCGCTCGTACGCGGCCGCCGAGTGGTAAATTAATGCTTGCAGTTGTCCTCGCCGCACGCTGAAAGATAACCGGTTGGCAGCAACCAACAATTCGAACGGACGGCCCGCGACGCGGAAAGGCCGCACCTGGCTCGCGCTCGGAGTGCTCGCCGCGCTGGCTGCTAATCCCGATCTTCACCGGCCGTCCTCCTTGCGGGTTCGCACCACCACAGTGCGAACGCGGACCCATTCGCAGCCTGATCTCCACCAACGGCAAAGTTGAACCCATCCGCAATTTCGAAGCGCACTCTCCGGTCGCCACCACCGTAAAGCATCTGTTCGTAAAAGAAGGCGACCACGTGCGCAAAGGCCAACTGCTCTTGCAGCTCGATGACGCCGACCTCCGCAGCCAGGCCGCGCGCGCCCAGGCCCAGATCAAGGCGGCGCAGGCCGACACGGCTGACGTGACACGGGCGGCACGCGAGAAGAAGTTCTCACGCTCGACGCCCAACTCATCAAGGCCCGTAGCGCGCGTGAAGCCGCACAGCGCAATCTGGACGCTCTTCGCCGCCTGCAGCAAGAGGGTGCGGCCTCGGCCGGAGAGGTTCAGCAGGCCGAAGAAGCATTGCAGCGCGCCCAGGCCGACACGACTCTGCTCGAGCAGAAAAAGAAAGACCGCTACTCCCAACCCGAGGTCGCCCAGCGTGCAGGCGCAGGCAGCGGAGGCGCAAGCCGCCTATGAAGCCGCCGAAGATGCTCTCCGAAAATCCAGTGTGCGCGCTCCCTTCGACGGCATCGTCTATGCGCTCCCCGTCAAAGCGGGCGCCTACGTACAAACCGGAGATCTGCTGTTGCAGGAAGGCGATCTTTCTCACATGCTGGTGCGCGCTTTCGTCGACGAGCCCGACATCGGCCGCCTCGCCGCCGGACAGAAAATCGAAGTCACCTGGGACGCCCTGCCCGGCCGCATCTGGACCGGCGTTGTCAGCACGGTTCCCTCCACCGTGAAACTCCGCGGCGCGCGCAACGTCGGCGAAGTCACCTGCACGGTCGACAACCACGATCTGCGCTTGCTACCCAACGTCAACGTGGGTGTAACCGTCATCACCGCCGAGCACAGCGGCGTGCTCACGCTGCTGCGCGAGGCCGTCCGCATCGACGACACCAAGCCTTACGTTTATCAGGTCGTCGACGACGAACTAAAACGCCGCGAAGTGGAAGTCTCCCTCCAGAACCTTACGCAGGTCGAAATCACCGCCGGCCTTCCCGAGAATTCCGTGGTAGCTCTCTCCTCGGCCGACGTCAACAAGCCCCTCGCCGACGGCGCCCGCGTGAAGGTGGTTCCTTAGGTCATGAAGTGGATTGGTAATGTTTGTCATCCTGAGCAAGCGTTTTTCGCGCGGCGAGGGATCCAGGCGAGCCGCGCGACGTGTCGCGTTCTTGGCGACACATTGATCGCGCGTCTGGCTCGCTTCCTTACCAGGACGCTTTCTATGCTCTCAGTCGCCCTCCCGCTCGCCGCTCAAACTCCTCAAGCTCTTCTGGCCGGCGGCCGCGTAGATCAGGCGGTGCAAACTCTCGAGCAGCAAATCAGCGCTTCCCCCACCGCGGAAGGCTACAACCTGCTCTGCCGCGCTCATTTCGAGTTGGACAATTGGGACGCCGGCATTCCCGTCGTGCGAAAAAGCGGTCGCTCTCGCGCCCGACAACGGGATCTACCATCTCTGGCTGGGGCGCATCTACGGCGAGAAGGCGGATCGCGTCGGTTTTCTCACGGCCGCTGGTCTGGCTAAGAAGGTTCGCTCTGAGTTCGAGCGCGCCGTCGAATTCTCTCCCAAGAGCTGGGAAGCACGCACCGATCTGGCGGAGTTCTATCTGGAAGCTCCTGGAATCGTCGGTGGCGGCAAAGACAAGGCATACGCTCAGGCTGAACTCCTCGCTCCGCTGAATCCCGCCATGGCCCACTGGGTAAAGGCACGCATCGCCAAGAGAAACAAAGACAACGCGCAAGGCCGAACAGGAATATCGTGCCGCCATTACCGCCAGTCAAGGGGGCGCCCGTGCGTGGCTGAATCTTGCCGGCTTCTATCGCCACACCAACCGCCTCGACGAGATGGAGCAGGCCCTCCGCACCATGGAGTCCAGCCCCCTTGATCATCCCGGAGCTTTGTGGACGGAGCCAGTATGTTGTTTCGAACCGGTCGCGACTATGCCCTCGCCATCCGGCTCCTGCGCCGCTACGTTAGCTCTCCCAACACGGTCGAGGAAGCTCCCGCCTTCAAGGCCCACTCTTTACTCGGAGAATTGCTGGAGAAACAGGGCGACCGCGCCGGCTGCCGCCGAGGAATACCGAGCGGCCCTGGCGATGGCCCACAGCTTCCGCCGCGCGCAAGAAGGCTTAAAGCGCGTGGCGCGCTAGCTGGATCGAGCCCCTTCTTTCTGAAGGGTCAAACGCGAGGGGCACAGTTAAGCAGATAACATCGTCACCAGGAGCTAAGATTTGTTCGCTGTCCCAGGAACGATCCTACCCGAAAGGTTGCCGATGCTGTTGCGGAGTTTGCTGAAAGTCTGCGACGCCAGATTGCCAAGAGGAGTCCCTTTCTCTTCGGCGTCGCTGAATCCGGCTCTTTCCATTTTCTTGGCGGCGGCGCTGAATCGTTTGGCGCTCACATCGTCCATATCGATGAAGCGGAAGGCTTGCGCCATCGGCATTCCATCTGCCCCAGAATGCATGAATTGGATTTGCGCC
The DNA here is from genome assembly GCA_963763285.1 of uncultured Acidobacteriaceae bacterium. Taxonomy (GTDB): domain Bacteria; phylum Acidobacteriota; class Terriglobia; order Terriglobales; family Acidobacteriaceae; genus Sulfotelmatobacter. Next base: position 112,281 of record CAVXOK010000018.1, read on the forward strand.
GTCACCTTTCCAAACACCGTGCCCAAATCCATTTCTGCCATCGTCCCCTCGGGAACAGGACCGCTGGAAAGGACAGCCGAACCTCCCGTAAGTGAGAGGCGGCGCAGCACTCCAACGAACTTCTTGTCATCCACGGTAAACAGTGCCTTCTCGTTGTTGGGAACGCGAATGCGAGGTGGGCGGGCGCTCTTACCAGACTTCGGGGACTTGTTGGCCATTACAACCAGCATTACAACTAGACGGGTTGGGGTCAATGTTACTTAAGTGCCCTTTAAGTAATCGTTTGCACGGAGATTCCCATGAGGCCTGTTTCAGGGCTTATACCACTAACGGATAGAATGAATGTCGTTGCCCTGACCACACGCTGCGATCACAGACTGCCAGCGGGGACGCCGCTCCTTTTGCAGGAGTTCCGAGGCTTCCAAAACCGGGCCGAGTTCATCTAATCACGATTTGCGGAGGGAGTCCCTGTCCATACCCATTGAAGATTACGCGATGATCGGCGACTGCCATACAGCTGGCCTGGTCTCGAAACAGGGTTCGATCGATTGGCTCTGTCTTCCGCACTTCGATTCGGGCGCCTGTTTTGCGGCGCTGCTCGGAACTGCTGAACACGGGCATTGGTCGATCTCACCGGCAGAGCCGATCCGAAGCATTCGCCGCCAGTATCGGGACGGAACTCTGATTCTGGAGACTGAGTTTGAGACCGAAAGTGGATCGGCAAAGCTCATCGACTGCATGATGTCGCGCCAGGACATGCCTGAGCTTCTGCGCGTCGTCGTCGGCACCCGCGGGCAGGTCCGGATGAAGTTGGAACTGGTGATTCGATTCGATTACGGGTCAGTCGTGCCCTGGGTTCGGCGGATCGGGAAATGGGATTTCTGCCATTGCCGGGCCAGGACATGATCCGGCTGCGGGCGGATGTGCCGCTTCACAGTAAGAATATGAAGACTGCGGCGGAGTTCACCGTTGCGGAAGGACAAAAAGTTGCGTTCGATCTGACCTGGTATCCCTCACACCAGCATGAACCTGCGGCCGTGAACATCGACGAGGCGATTCAGAACACGGAGAAATGGTGGCGGGAGTGGTCGGATCGCTGTGCTTATCAGGGGGAATGGCGGGACGCAGTGCTGCGCTCGCTGATCACGCTAAAAGCCCTGACATTTCTGCCCACGGGCGGAATCGTAGCAGCGCCGACAACTTCGTTGCCTGAACTGTTGGGGGGCGTGCGCAATTGGGACTACCGGTTTTGCTGGGTGCGAGATGCGACCCTGACCCTGCAAGCGCTGCTCAATGCCGGATATTTAGAAGAGGCGCGAGAGTGGCGGGAATGGCTTCTGCGCGCCGTCGCTGGCAGCCCTTCCGAACTCAACATCGTTTACGGCCTTCGCGGCGAACGCAGGCTCACCGAACTGGAACTGCCATGGCTGCCGGGATATGAAAAATCTGTCCCCGTCCGAACCGGCAATGCCGCCTACAAACAATATCAACTGGATATCTTTGGGGAAGTGACCAACACGCTTTTTCAGGCGCGCGAAGCCGGGCCTGGAACCGCCCCAGCATGCGCGGTCACGAAGTCGCCCTGGCGATGCTGGAATTCCTGGAAACAGGCTGGGAGCAGCCCGATGAGGGCATTTGGGAGGTGCGCGGTCCACGGCGGCATTTCGTTCACTCGAAGATGATGGCATGGGTCGCGGTCGATCGCCTGATGAAAATCGGCGGAACTGGGCCGGTTCGCCGTAGATATTCCCCGATGGAAAAAACTTCGTGATGCCATTCATGAGCAGGTTTGCCGGCAGGGTTTCGATGCGAATATGAATTCCTTTGTGCAGTATTACGGAGGCAAACACCTCGACGCCAGCGTCCTGATGATGCCGCTGGTTGGCTTTCTTCCGCCCGACGATGCACGTGTAATCGGCACGGTGAAAGCCATCGAAACCCATCTCGTGGAGAATGGCTTTGTCGGACGCTACACGCAGGATCCCGCCGTAGACGGTATGCCCCATGGAGAAGGAACGTTTCTGCCTTGCTCATTCTGGTTGGCGGACAATTATGAGTTGCAGGGCCGCCATCAAGAAGCAGTGCGGATGTTCGAGCGGCTGTTGGACATTCGAAACGATGTCGGTCTTCTGTCCGAAGAATATGATCCCATCGCAAAACGCCAGTTAGGGAATTTTCCTCAGGCGTTTTCTCACGTTGGCTTGGTAAACACAGCCTTCAATCTGAGCCGGCAATTGAACAAGCCATTGAACAGGAGATCGAACCAACGACCGAACCAACGATCGACCCGCTCTTCTGTGCGCGCCGGTGAAGTGACCGGTCGGCGTTGAGCCTGCCGTTGGGCCGCACCAACGAACGACACCCTCCTCCTCACATTCTTTGTTTTCTCGTTTATACGACTCTGGAAAAAAGACAACCGAACGTCCGAAGAAACTGCAAGTCGGCGGTGCAATACTTGGCCAGCTGACAAACTGGGACGATTTCACGGCATGCCGCCTTTCGTTGACTCGCGAGTGCCCCGTCCGTAAGATGAAGCGACCCGAAGGCCAGGCATCTCTCTGATGATCGGCCAAACCATCTCGCACTATCGCATTCTGCAAAAGCTCGGCGGCGGCGGAATGGGTGTGGTGTATGAGGCGGAAGACGTCACCCTGGGCCGGCGCGTGGCCTTGAAGTTTCTCCCTCCTGAATTGAATGCCGACGCGGCCGCGCTCGAACGCTTCCAACGCGAAGCGCGCGCAGCTTCCGCTCTGAATCATCCCAACATCTGCACCATCCACGAAATTGGGCAGCAGGACGGCCAGTACTTCATCGTGATGGAGTTACTCGAAGGCAAGACACTGCGCGATCGCATCCTGGGCCGGGCCTTGCCGACTGAAGAATTGGTGACGCTCGCTGTGGGGATTGCAGAAGGTCTTGACGCGGCGCATCGCAAAGGAATTATTCATCGCGATATCAAGCCGGCAAACATCTTCGTGACCGGGCACGGACACGCGAAGATCCTGGATTTCGGTTTGGCGAAGGTAACACCGGGGCAGAGCAGTTCCGAGGCGCCGGGTATGGCGCCGACGGCAATGAACGAACTGCATCTGACCAGTCCCGGGACAGCGGTGGGAACGATCGCATATATGTCGCCGGAGCAAGCGGCAGGCGACGAACTGGACGCCCGCACCGATCTGTTCTCGTTTGGGGCCGTGCTGTACGAGATGGCAACCGGGCTGCCTGCGTTTTCCGGGAACACCTCGGCGATGGTGTTCGATGCAATTCTCCACAAGCCGCCGGCGGCGGCGGCGCGCTTGAATCCGAATCTACCCCTGGAACTGGAGCAGATCACCAACAAAGCGTTGGAAAAAGATCGCAAGCTGCGCTATCAAAGCGCTTCCGAAGTGGGTGTAGATCTGAAGCGCCTGAAACGGGAAGTGGAGTCGGGTCGCACCGGAATAACTTCCACCCGCACCCTCGCCGCTTCTTCGGCAATACCCAACCAGCCTCGCTCGCGGGACAAACTGATCGCGGTCTCTGCCGGCGTGCTCGCGTTCGTTGTTGTTTTGGCGTATCTGCTCCGTCCGGCTTTGCCCCCGCCAAGAATCACGGGCTACACCCAAGTCACCCACGATGGCTGGCAGAAGAATTCCTTCGGACAGACCGTGCCCACGGTGCTTACCGACGGTGCGAGGCTGTACATCCAGGAAAATATCCATGGGCGTTTTGTAGTCGCCCAGGTCTCCGAGGCGGGCGGAGACACGGTCCCAATCCCTACTCCTTTTCCTAACGTCTCCTTGGCCACCCTCTCTCCGGACAGGTCGGAACTGGTTGTGGGAAGTTTCTCGGGCAGTGAGATCGACCAGCCCCTCTATGCTGTTCCGACGCTCGGCGGCTCGCCCCGCCGTCTTACCGATATACCCGGACAAGATGCCACATGGATGCCGAACGGGGACTTACTCGTCAGTCACGCCAATGAGTTGACCGCGATAAGTCGCGCCGGCGCTTCGCGGACTTTCTTGAGCCTCGGAGCCGCAAGCTCGACGGCTTACTGGTTACGTTGGTCGCCCGACCGGCAAGTTCTTCGTTTTACCTTGACCTTACCGGACCGGCAACCTCCTTGCTGAAGTCACAGCCGACGGCCGCAACTTTCACCAGGTGTTGGAACATTGGCATCCAGGTGACGATCAAACCAACGGCAATTGGACTCCCGACGGCAAGTTTTTTGTGTTCCAGACGCAACACGGCTGGGGACGGGCTGACATCTGGGCCATTCCCGAGAAGGCGGACCTATTCCACAAGGTGAGCCGGGACCCCGTCCAGCTAACCGCTGGCCCCCTGAACTTTTACTCACCGCAGCCCAGCTTGGATGGCAAAAAGGTTTATGTGATTGGCGAACAGCCGCGATCGGAACTGGTTCATTACGACGCCAAGTCGGCTCAGTTTCTGCCGTACTTGTCGGGAATTTCCGCGCGTGCCGTGGCCTTCTCTCGGGACGGCCAATGGGCCAATTACGTATCGTATCCCGAAGGCAGCCTTTGGCGGTGCCGCATCGATGGCAGCGACAAATTGCAACTGACCTCCGCGCCGCTCGCAGTGGACTCAGCCCGCTGGTCGCCAGACGGACACCAGATTCTAATCGCAGCTCAGGAACCTGGCCAGCTGGAGCGGGCATATCTCATTCCGGCGGAAGGCGGCACGCTGCGCGAGCTCGACGCCGGAAAAGCCAATGTGATGAGCGTGAGCTGGGCCCCCGATGGAGGCTCCATTACGTTCAACGATACCAGCAACCCCGGATACTCGACCATCCGCTCGCTTGACCTGAAGACCATGCAAACTACCGACGTCCCCGACTCGGGCAAGCTCATCGCGCCGCTTCGCTCTCCCGACGGGCAGTACCTGGCCGCCACAACTGTGGATGGCGATAAGCTATTACTGTTCAGCTTTGCGACTCAGAAGTGGACCGAACTCGCCAGGACGGCGATCGGATTCTTTGAGTGGTCTGCCGACAGCAAATTCGTATTCTTCGACAACGGTTTCACCACTGACGAGGCGATCTTTCGTGTGCGCCTCTCAGACCACAAGATCGATCAGGTCGCCAGCTTGAAAGATTTCCGCCGCGTGGTGACCCCCTGGAATACCTGGTTCGGCCTGACGCCGCAGGGCGATCCGCTGCTCATGCATGACGTCGGTTCTCAGGAAGTCTACGCCCTGGACTTCGAAGCGCGGTGAGCACAATCTCGCTCTCCATGAAGCTGATGGTTCTTTAGTCCGGACGGGCGGCCCGTTTTCCGAGTTCTCCCTTCCGTTCCCAGAACAGCGGGTGGCCCGTTCCTTCCCGTTTTTTTGCGAAGGCGCGGGAGTCGGAAATGCCGGCCCAAGTGGGTTTGATCACGCGTCCACAACAAAATCAAATAGCACGCGCAGCATCGCCGCCCACCCTTGCAAAAAGCGCAAGGATGGGGCACCCTCAGCGGGAATGGTACCTTCAGAGATCGTTAAAGGTGGGCCACCCGCCCAATAACAAAGGCTTGCACTGAAAGGGTTGAAAAACAGTAACGCTTTCTGCTGGAAGCCAAATCCTTCGAGGTTAAACAACAATGAAACTCAAAGAGCAGATGCTGGACGTTGAGCTTGAGCAGTTGATGAAGTCTGATGAGAGTGTGCGCGAGGAATACGAGAAAATCATTCGGGCAAGGCAACTCTCGCGCACATTGCCTTTTGATCAACGCAACGAGATTTCCGCAGATGCAGTCTACGTTGCAGGCAAAATCGTGAGCACCATGTGGATCATCGGCGTTGGTATACCTGTGGTGGTTGGTCTGGTGGCCGGTCTGGCGCTCGCGCTGCTCCCAATGCGATGAAGTAGGTCGGAAAACATTGCCCAAGCTGGCCGCTCGCGGTAGTAAACTCCCACCGTATAACTCGGCGCCTATTAGCCACCGTCGTTTTCCTTCCGTGCTTCTTGTTTGGCTGCAACAAGAACCAACCAACTGCGGCGACACCCGTTGCTTCCGAGGACATCGAACACACAACCTGCAAGAAACATCAACTTGGGCAAGATAACTGCGGCGAATACAAAGTGCTTTCCTATGACGCGACTTGGGAGAACGGTTACGGCAACCATGGTGCTTATGTGTTGGAGCGCGAAGGTCTAACCATTCACACCCACTGCGGGAGCGTAAACTGTTGGAAGTGGTCTGACTCTGTGGGTAAGACTGTGGTTGGTGACCGAAGCATCACGGACTTAATAACCCGATATGAACCCAACTGCGAAGACTCTCTTTACGTCCAAAACGCAATCAGCAACTATAAGCAAATGACCGGAAAGAACGCCACAAGTGCGCTAGTCTGCCAACAGACATTGATTGTCGACAAAATTGAAGCGAAGGATACCAAATAACAACATAGCTGGCAGCGCAGGCTATCAACGTTTGGTACTCTTTCTGTTCGTCGGAAAGGCAGGCCATTGCATGCCGCAAGGCTTCGATGGCACAGTGGAGCGAATCATCACCCGCTCAGGTCGCCCCGCCCCGTTGATCCTGTGAACGCCGCTGGCCGCTCTTAGGCCGGGTTCCCAGAAACCCACGGTAAGAATCATGCCACCCTTGCAAAAAACGCAAGGATGGGGCGCCCTCAGCGGGAATGGTACCCTCAGAGATCGTTAAAGGTGGGCCACTCGCCGAAAAACATGTCGCGTAAGGCGCAACCCGGCGTGCTGCCATCCCCGACTCTCCCTTATCATTTCTCTCGCATCAGATTGTCCGTAGAATCTTCCCAGCTGCTATGAAGGTGGGCACCACCAAGGTTGAGAACCATAACGGAGCCATCACAATGACAACCAAATCATGCACCATTGCGGGCATTTATAAACTTTTGCTAGCGGTGCTCCTCCTCCCGCCCGCTTCCCTGCTGGCCGAGCCCACCACGCTCCACCACGCTGTCGAACTCGCGCTGCAACATGCCACTGGCGTCAGCATCGCCGCCGCCGACCAACAGCACGCCTCCGCCAGCTACCGCGAACTCCGTAATAGCTACATCCCGCAGTTGAATGCCGGAGCCGGCATTGGCTGGTCCGACGGTTTTCCACTCAGCCTTGAAGGTGCGGCCCCTTCCCTCTTCAACGTCAACGCCCAATCCGCGCTCATCAATCCCGCGCTGAAAGATTTCATTCGCGCCGCGCAATCCGACGTCGCAGTCAGCACCCTGCGTACCAAAGATCAGCGCAATCAAGTCATTCAGGACACAGTGTTGACCTATGCCGAGCTCGCGAAATGGGAGCAGCGTTTGAGCCGTCTGCGCGAAACCCTGGCCGCAGCAGCGCAGACCGAAATAGCGGTCTCGCAGCGCGTCAAGGAGGGCATCGACAGTGAAATGGATGGCAGCAAAGCCCGCCTCTCAGTGGCGCGTTTGCGTCTGCGCCTGGCCGAAGCCGCCGGCGCCGCCGACGTTCTCCGCGAACATCTTTCCAAGCTCACAGGACTGCCAACCACTTCCCTCGAAATCGATCCGGACTCCGTCCCTGTCCTCCCCGTGGTCAAGCAAGAGGTCGAGACAGATGCGGAATTCTTGTCCAAAGCCGCCGACGCGAATCCCGTCGTGCAGGCCGCCGTGGAACATGCGCGGGGCCAGTACTTGCGCGTGGCGGGAGAACATCGGTCTTTGTGGCCGAGCGTCGACTTTGCCGCTCAGTACGCCAACCTCGCCACTTACAACAACTACGATGCCTACTACAAACACTTTCAGCCCAACAACGCGACCGTCGGTATCTCGATCCACCTGCCTTTTCTCAACTACGCCCAGCACGAGCGCGTGAAAGAGGCAGAATCAGAAGCCCGCAAAGCGACCAGCGAGGCCCAAGCCGCGCACAACCAGGTCTCCGAAGAAACCTTGCGCCTGCAGCGCTCCGTCACCCAGATGCAAGCCGCCCGCGATGTGGCCGAGCTCGAGTATGAGATTGCACAGAAAAATGTCGAAGCCACTCGCACCCGCATGGAGTCCTCCACTGCCAACCTGCATGATCTGGATAATGCCCGATCTCAAGCCAGCGAATCCCTGATCACGCTGCAGGATGTGACCTTCCAACTCGAACGCAGCCAGGTCGCATTAATGCGCGCCACCGGAGACCTGGAAACCTGGGCCCTTAGCGCAAAATAGCAAGCCGATGCCCCTTTTCTCCATTCGCTGCATCAAATCCTTCATTCAACGACGAACCTGCGTAAACACTGGTTTTTCAACGCAGGAGCCCCGTCCGGATGATAAAATAAAGACTCACCCAATATGCCTCTTAAAACACTGTTCTTGAACCCCCCATCTTTTGAAAACTTCGACGGAGGCGCCGGCTCCCGTTGGCCCGCCACCCGCGAAATCGAATCATACTGGTATCCGGTGTGGCTGGCTTATCCGGCTGGGATGCTGGAAGGGGCGCGGTTACTGGATGCGCCGCCGCACTATATTTCGGCGGAGCAGACGATTGAGATTGCCAAGGACTATGAGTTTTTGGTGCTGTTTACATCGACTCCGGGCTTTCCGGGGGACATCGGGCTGGCGCGGGCGATTAAGGCCGCTAATCCGAAGATCAAGATTGCTTTTGTTGGACCGCATGTCAGCGTGCTGCCGGAGAAGTCTCTGCGCGATTGTCCGGTGATCGATTTCGTGGCCCGCAAAGAGTTTGATTTCGCTGTTGTCGACTATGCCAAGGGCAAGCCGCTGGAAGAGATTCCTGGCATTTCCTTTCTGAAAGATGACAAGGTCGTGCACAATCCGGACGCGCCGCAGATTCAGGATCTGGACGCTCTTCCGCACGTCACCGACGTTTACAAGCGCGATCTCGACGTTACGCGATACAACGTGCCGTTTTTACTAAATCCCTATGTTTCTCTTTACACCACCCGCGGCTGTCCGGCGCAATGCACGTTCTGCCTGTGGCCGCAGACTTTGAGCGGACATCCGTGGCGCAAGCGCTCGACCGATGATGTGGCCGCGGAAATGTCGAAGGTGAAACAGTACTGGCCGGAAGTGAAGGAATTTTTCTTCGACGACGATACCTTCAACATCCAGAAGGCGCGCACCATCGAGTTGTGCGAGAAGTTGAAGCCGCTGGGCCTGACCTGGTCCTGCACTTCGCGCGTCACTACCGACTTCGAAACCCTGAAAGCCATGAAGGAAGCCGGTTGCCGGCTGCTGATCGTCGGTTACGAATCGGGCGATCCGCAGATTCTGAAAAACATCAAGAAAGGCGCAACCGTCGAGCGCGCCCGCCAGTTCACCAAAGATTGTCACAAGCTTGGCCTGGTCATCCACGGCGACTTCATCATGGGTTTGCCGGGCGAGACTCGCGAGACCATCAACAACACAATTGCCTTCGCGAAAGAGCTTGATGTGGAAACCATTCAGGTCTCAGTAGCTCATGCCTATCCCGGGACGGAGCTTTACGATTACGCCGTGAAGAATGGATTCATTGTCGGCGACAACAAGATGGTCGACGAAGGCGGCCACCAGCTGGCGCACATCGAGTACCCCGGACTGCCCGCCGATGAGATTCTTTCCGCGGTGCATCGTTTTTACGATGAATATTATTTCAGGCCGAAGGCAGTGTTCCGCATCCTGAAGAAGGCTGCATTTGACAGCAACGACCGCAAACGCCTTTACAAGGAAGCGAAGACCTTCCTGAAGCTGCGGTCGCAGCGCAATAAGCTGGTCAAGCAACATGGCGAAGAGGCTGCAGCCGAGCTCGCCAAGGCCTGATAAGGTTGCGCGCCAAACGCGCGAGTTAGCATTCTCGCAAAGAACGCCAGAGTGTTCGCGCGGCGCGCCCAGATCCCTCGGCAAGCTCGGGGCAGGCTCTTCGACAAGCAAAGAGCGGTTGTCTCAGGATGACAATCGGAAATCACTACCGTCTAAACTTCCAGTGACCTTTCGCAAGTATCTTGTGCTGGCCGGAGTCACGGTGTTCGCCGCGGCCGGAGACTCCATGCTTTCGCATGGGATGAAGCAAGCCGGCAGCATCTCCCTCAATCATCTGCAGGGCGTGATCTACGCCGTGCTCAATCCCTGGGTTGCGGTCGGAATTTTGCTTCTGCTGGCCTTCTTCGCCACGTACATGACCGCGCTTTCCTGGGCGGATCTCACCTACGTTCTGCCGGCAACGTCGCTCGGCTACGTCATGCTCGCCCTGGTTGCCAGATTTGTGCTGCACGAGCATGTCAGCCCGTTGCGCTGGCTGGGGATCGCTTTGATTACCGGGGGCGTGGGCTTTGTGGCTGGCGGTCCGGAGCTTACGAAGCATCCGCACGGCGACGCGCCTGTGGGGGAACCATGCGCTGTGACGGCGTCCCCACCCTTCGACTCCGCTCAGGGCAAGCTTCTCGCAAAGGACGCGAGAAATGGGGCACCCGGAGTCGAAGTATGAAAGGGATCTACACGTGGAGTGCAATCCTGGCGATCGTCTTCGCGTCGGTAATCGGAGACGTGCTTCTGGCTCGCGCGATGAAGCAGGTCGGAGATGTTGGCGCGCTGCGACGCCGCTCCGGTCTCGGCACCGTGATCAGACGGACGCTGGGCAATCCCAACTTTCTATTTGGGGTTGCGGCCATGGCGGTGGCCTTCTTCAGCCTGCTGTTCGCGCTTTCCTGGGGAGACGTGAGCCTGGTGGCTCCCGCTGCTGCTTCCCTTACCTTCATCGGAAATGCTGTCGCCGCGAGAATCTTTTTGCATGAGAAAGTGGATCGGCGGAGATGGATTGCTGCGAGCCTCGTGGCGGCGGGCGTGGCGCTGCTGGCTGGGTAGCAAGATCTTGAGAGCGAGTAGCATGGGGCCTTCCACCCCTTCGATATGCTCATGGCAGGCTCCTGAGAAAAACGCAAGGATGGGGCGCCCTCATTTTCGGAACGGAAAGCGAAAACGTGGAGAGCTGGGCCACCCGCCGTGATGGGGCTGCAAGGGACCATGATGGCTTAGGTGGAGTTTTGGAAAGTGTACAAAAGTGCACAGCATTCAAAGGTCGGCAACCGGTAATCTGTGTTCAATTCGTAGAAACCGGAACGCGGTCATGGGTTAGTGGAGGGAAACCACCGTTCAGATCCTTACGACCGCATTGCTTCACTGTCACGGTTCAGGCCGGACTCGTATATGGGCTTGGGTTCGGCCTTTTTTGCATTCCATCGTGAACATCAAAGTTGTTCACCATCGGCAAGCAACTTCTTTTTCTCTTCCTCGATCCAAGCTTTTATTCGATCCCGAATACCGCCATCAGTACATTCCCTCAGAGCCTTTTCCAGCCTCTCAATCTCAGCCCTAATAATCGCCACCTCTCCCTGTGAAAGCATGACGAAGCCCCCAAGTTTTGTTGTCGTATTGTGCACTGCCTCGATGCGGGTGATTATACGCACCATCACTATCCCGAAAATAACTTTGTTGTGCGGTAGCTCACAGATATGCTCCCACGTAATTAAGATGGGGGTTATCCTGTATGGACAGCGCACCCATAGGCCCTAGGATGAGTTTATGCTGTTCCCCTTGGAGAATATCTGTTGGATGTGCCTCAAGCCTGTTCCGCCAGGGACTAAACCGGATGAATTTGGATTCTTCGTGCACGAAGCCTGTCTTGCCCTGGTAAACCAGAAAAATCCCCCTAAAGCTGGCTAGCGCGTTGCCGGTTAATGTCCACAATTGACCAGTCTTAGCAGACGACTTCGCCGCATAATTTACTCCATGAGCAAAAACCGTCAGAAGCTACAAGGCACCGTCCAGAAGATCATAGAGCCTGTCTTTCCAGGCGAAGTAGAGAAGGCGGAGATACGCGTTCACGGCGCTGACCCCCTTTATAGAGAGATTCGCATCGAAAATGTCGTCACCGACGGCGAAGGCAATAAAGCCGGCCTCAAAGACGGAGCCGAGGTAGCTGTCATTGTTGAAACCGATTCGAGCGCCCCGATTAAAAACCCGATTTAATCTCGTTTCGGAGTTGTGGTGAAAATCTCACCACACTTGGGACACTTCATCTTGTCGAAGTCCACGCGGCGAATCTCAGCGGGTGGGATTGAATAACCGCACTCCGGGCAGATAGTGTTGAGTGCCGCCAGGACTTTCTCGCAGCTGATCTTTTGCTTACGGGGCATCGTACACGGCCAACCCTCAATGGGTGTAATCGCCTGTTTTCGCCAACGAGGTCAGGATGCGCTTCCGGGGTTCAGTGCGAGCGAAGAGCTTCCCATTCTACTGTGACGAGGATTAGAGCTGCGACGGGCTCCCCATTGAGCGTCGCAGGCGCAAACTTCCAGTCTTTCACGGCTCGAATGGCGACCTCGGTATATTCTGGACCCGAGCTTGACACGGCGATCGGGAAGCGGACCGATCCCTTCTCGTCCACGACCAGGCGCAATACCGCTTGGCCCGGCTTGCCCTCCTTGCCTGGCGGATAGTTCAGATCCTCACTGTGCCTTGCCTTAGGAGCCTTTATGACTTGGGTTACCACGTAGATTTTGTGACCATCCAACAAACCGACGTCAACCGGTTCATTGAATTTAGAGCTTGGTAGCCATTCCTGGGTTTCCTTCCTGCGCACTAGAACCCCTTCGCGAGTGAGCTTCACCTCAAAATCGGAGGATGGCGCTGGTTGCGCCTGAGGAGTGGCGGTTTGCGTTCCTCCACCTGTGCTGGATTCCTGCTGCGCCTGTCCGTCGGCCTGGAGGCAGAGGGAGGTCAGGCAAAGAGACGCGAAGATTAGTCCAACGCTAAAGCGCATCGAAGGGCGGCCTCATCTCTGCTTCTGATTGGAAAAAGTATAGCCAAGCGACTGATATTCCAGAAAAGATTCTCGCCAGCCAGATGCGGTTAAGATCGAAAGTAGACACACAACCCGACAACTCCCTGAGTCGGACGACACGGAATTTAGGCAAATTCATTGCTGCTTCGCGGCTAGTTGACGTTAAATCCCGATTACACTCGTTGACCGGGGTCGGCCATCGTGACTGGTCAGCGTTCAGGATGACGCTCGGTAGAAGTTGGCAGTCTCGTCCTTCGTCCGAAAATCTGTCAAGACCCCAAAGTTGCTGATTTCTTTGTAAGGCATTCATTCGGATGGAAATATAAACTCGCGGGAGATGACACAATTACCCCCTTCAAGTTGATATCCTAATAATAGAGGGCAAAAACAGATGGCGCAGGCCTATGGGCTTGCGCCATTTTTGTTGGCGGCGGCGGTGGTAGCGGTCTATGGGGTCCGGGATGAGGCGCACGAGGGCTAAAGCCCTGCTGGAGCCGAATCCTTTACGCGGCGCTGAAGCGCCGCTCTTCCACGGCGGTGTTTGCATTTCCTTATTGCTCCGCTGTGCTTGTGGCGTCTTGAGGCGGGCGAATATGGGGAAGGGTCGGAAGGGTGGGCGAAGTGCGGGTTCGGGGAGAGCTACTGGGCGGAACAGCAGCAAGCATATCGGAGAAATGGCGGAGATGCAGTTCATGCTGGATGCGGCGCGGCGGAGGTTTGGAGTGGCCAAGCCGTTCGGCAACAACGAGCGCTATGACGTGATTCTGGATGCGCCGCGGCGGTTGTGGCGGGTGCAGGTGAAGGCGAGCGGGGCGTCGCATCATCGGGGGTTCGCGGTGCGGGCTTGCTGGAGGACCACGCGCAAGCATATGCCTTACACGTCGAAGCAGATCGACTTTCTGGCTGTGGTGGTGCAGGGCCGGCGAATGCGGGGCCGGCGGATCTGGTATGTGATACCGGTGCGGGCGCTGGGAGGGCGGCTGACTATCAATCTCTATCCGTTTGGCTGCAGGAAGGATGGTGAGGAACGGTTTGAGAAATATCGTGAAGCCTGGAACTTGCTGGGCGAGCCGGGCCTGCGGGGATAAAGGCGGTCTATCGCCATCGCCCGTCTTTACGGCGGAGGTTCCGAGTGAAAGACTTTGCTCATACCGGTTCAAGCGTTTGCACTATCATGCGAAGGCGGTGAAATCCGGCAATGGACGCCCGGTTTGGCTGCAACCAAAGCGTCTTTTCTTTCAACTAACCGAGTGTCGCAAGATGAGCGTTCTTGCTCAGAATAATGGCATGCTGAGTGCTAACGTCCAGTCAGGCTTGCGATCAAATCGTCAGGCATACGGTAGGAGCCCGACGCGTGCTGGACTGCGGTATGGTGAAGCGATTTGCGTCCCCCAGGGTCGTTGCTTTTGTGCTATTGGCAGCCTCTGCGGCCGTGTGCCAGAACGTACGTCACCCGCTGCCCGATGCTCCTTCCGTGCAAGCCGCGACTCCGGAACATAACTTTGCCGGATTCGCTGAAGGAACACGCTCGCCGTTGAGATTCGATGCGACTAGTGGCAACGCCGGTTTGATGCGCCCGAGCACATTCGCCGATCCTGACAAAACGGTGGCCGATCGAAAAGAGCCGGGTGCTGTTTTTCGGAAGTACTTGTACCCCTCGTCGCTGAAGCAGCCATCGGGTAATCACTCCACGAGCAACGGCGGCTTGATGGTCCGAGCTACGTATGCGGCTTCGCGTCCCTTTATCACTCGAGATGATTCAGGAAAGGCGCGGCTGAACACCTCGTACCTGCTGCGCGCGCTAACTGCGGTCGCGAAAGACACGGCGTCAACTCCATATTGGAGGCGGTCTGTTGCTGAGCCCTTCAGCAATTTTGGCTCGACCATTGGCAATGACGCCGGGATGAACCTGTGGCGAGAGTTCAGACCTGGCATAGAACATCTGATGAGAAACCACACGCCGGCGTTTGTCTCCAGGATCGAGAAACGTGTCGATCACCACTAGCTTCTGACTCGGGCAAGAATCACATGAAAGCATTACAAAACTTTGCTTGAGCCAACTTGCGCGCACTAACACCGCTGCATCCTGCGGCCTTAGACAAGCATCTCTAAATAGCAGTGACCTTCAGTTTCTGAACTGACCGTCTCATAATGCGAAGAAGGATGAACCTACTTCTTCGACTTCTATTTTGAGGAGATTTACGAAATGAAACTTCGAAACTACATCGCAATTTTGTCAATCCTTGCCGTTCTGTCGCCGCTCAGCGCGTTTGCACGGAATAAGAACGAGCATTCGATAAATATTGCGGACGCGGTACAGGTCGGAGGCACACAACTGCAACCCGGCAACTACAAAGTGGAATGGCAAGGAGCCGGCCCCGCCGTACAAGTGACCTTCCTGCGGAATGGGAAGACTGTAGCGACAGTTCCGGGGACGCTGAAGACGAATGACGATCAAGTGACTCAGGACGAGATCCTGACCGACTCGGCGAATAAAACGCTCAACGAGATCGACTTCCGTCGCGACAAGGAAGCCCTGGTTTTTCAGAGCGGGATGTAAATTTCGGGATCCTGGCTAGCCTCATTCTTCGCGCTTGTTCTCGCGAGAATGGGGCTTTTTTTCTGAGATGTGGCGGACAGATTCACGAAAGGCGTAGGGAGTCCGCTCACTTTGTGAAGAGGCGCATCAGGCCGGTGGGGAGCATGTCGCGCACCAGGAAGGGAGCATGATCGATTCCGGCGGAACGGGCCAGCGCTTCGGCGGCCAGGTATCCGCTGCGGACTGCGCCTTCCATGGTTGCGGGCCAACCGGTTGCAGTCCAGTCTCCGGCGAGAAAGACTCTGGGCCATGTCGTGGACGGCTGCGGACGGAAGGCGTCGATCCCGGGGCGGGGGGAGTACGTGGCGCGAACTTCCTTGATCACCGTGGACTTGACGAGATTCGCAGTGCGCGCTGCCGGAAAGAACTCGCGGACCTCTTTCAGGGCAAGGTCGACGATCTCGGCGCGCGATTTGTCGATGAGGCTTTTCGAGGCGCTGACGACGAGCTCGATATAACTGCCCTGGCCCTCAGGGGCTGAAGCCCCGTTATGAATCCAAGCATTATCGGCACGACTTAAGTCGTGCCCTTCCCGAGCTCGCTGCAGCAGCCGCGACTTGTGGAACATCCATTGCACAGTTCGGTCGAGGAGGACGGCATGATCCAGGTCGGTGATCTGGCGATCGAACCAGAGATGGATGCCGGTGATGGGAGAAGACTCGAAATGGCTGAGTTGTTCGCGCAGAGGTGCGGCTTCCGGATTTTGCGGAAGGATGCGGTCGAGGCTTTCGAACGGCAAAGCCAGGACTAGATAGTCGAACGCTTGCTTCCCCTTTCTCCTACGCGAATCCGCACTTGTGAATTGTCGGAGGAGAACGTTTCGAGCGAAGTGCGGAAGCGGATTTCGCCACCGCGGGCGCGGATGTAGTCTCCGGCGCGATTGTAGAGGTCGGTCAGGGGAATGCTGGGGACGCCCATGTGGCGCGCGGACGGCGACTTCATCGACTCGCGGACGACTTGCGCCGCGGCGGAGATGGAAATCAGGTGGAGATCCTCACTCAGTGCGCTGACCAGGATTGGCTTCCAGAAGCGTTCAATCGCGTTGCTGGTTTGGCCGTGCTGATTGCACCATTCGAGAAAAGATCGGCCGGTGTCTGGCTGCTTGGTGAGGGCGAGGGCGGCGAGGGCGCGCGAAATTACGAGTTTGTCTTTCGCGGATAGAAACGGGAAGCCGAGGAATGATGGCGCGGTGTGCAGCGGGGCGGGCAGCGGAGAGGCGCGCATCACGCTGGTGCGGCCGCCGGGCTCGATGAAAGTCATTTCGTCGAACCAGCGGATTTTGTCTTCCACGCCGATGCGGCGGTAGAACTCGACCAGGTTGGTGCAGACGCGGAAAAGGACGTGCTGGCAGTTATCGACGACCTCACCGGTGCCGGGATGCTCGTAGGAGGAGGCGCGTCCGCCGAGGTAGGGACGGCGCTCGAAGAGTGTGACGTGAAAGCCGGAGTCCGCGAGCGCGCAGGCTGCGGCTAGACCCGCGAGGCCGCCGCCGGCGATCGCTACTGTAGGTTGGATAGAATTCTGGATCATGCGGGATCGTTCAGCAGCCTCGCGGCAAGATCTTCAGCATCGCGAAAATGCCTCGCATTGCCGGAAGCACTGCAGGCATGCACGGGGTCCTTCGCTTCGCTCAGGATGACAGACCCATTTGCGGGCATCACGTCAGGCGTTGCAGGAAACCCTTTCCCAGAACGCGCAGTTTTTCGCTAACCGTGAGGCTTACCTTGCCGCTGAAGACGTCGTACTGGCACTCGGCGATTTTCTCCAGTAGACGGCGGTAGATGTTGATCAGCACCCACAGCGCGGGCTGGCTGTCTTCCGAAATATAGGCGATAAGCTGGTCGCCGGCCTGATAGAACTGGCGGGCGCGGTCAGCTTCGAGAGCCAGCAATGGACGAAAGCGTGCGGGGTCGGGGGTTGAAAGCAATTCTGCGGCTGACAGGCCGAACTTCGCCAGATCTTCTTCCGGCAAGTACACGCGGCCCATCGCGGCATCTTCTTTAACGTCGCGAATAATGTTGGTGAGTTGGAAGGCCAGGCCGCAGTGCTCGGCCAGCGGCTCGGCCGCTGGATCGCGATATCCAAAGATGTGGATGCAGACCAGCCCAACCACAGACGCCACGCGATAGCAATAAACTTTGAGATCGTCGAACGTCTGGTACTGGATGGTCAGTCCTGGAACCGCACCAGTGGCGGAAGGCCGCGCATCGTGGGCTCCGGATTCAGGATCGACCACATCCATCGCCGTACCCATCGCGAGTTCGTCGAGCAGGCCCGCGGGAATGGTGTAGCGGCGCTGTGCGTCAGTCAGAGCCAGCAGGATTGGATCGTCGGTGGGTTCGCCTTGCTGGGCGCGGTGCAAAGCGTCCAGCCAGGTGTCGAGTTTGTAGCGGCGTTCCTCGGGGGAGAGATTGGGATCGTCGGAAATGTCATCGCAGCGCCGCATGAAGGCATAGACGGCGCACAGGGCCTGCCGTTTGCGCTTAGGCAAAACCAGGAACGCGTAATAGAAATTCTTGGCGTTGGTGCGGGTGATGCCGCGGCACACCGAGTACGCCATGGTCAGCTGCGCCGGAGCCGGAGTCCACGGAATCATCACCTCTTGGGCTCCTGCGCTCATCGGGGGCGGCTTCCGGTTTCCGGCTTCCGGCCTCCGGCTTCACTGGACGATCCCAGTAACCTCCCTAACGCGGCCCGGGCCACGAGGGCGAGTTTGCGTGGCTTCGAAATTACGGGACGACGGCCGAGGACGGCGAATTGCTGGCGCTCGATGGCATTTAGAATCTCCTGGCCTCCGCGGCTGAAGAGTTCTAAATCTACCGCTAAGGCTGCATCTACGTTCTGAACGAGCGGCAGGCCGCGCTCGAACCACTGGCGGGCGCGCTCGACTTCGAACTTCATCATCTGACGGAAGGCGGGAGTGTTTTGCTTTTCCCGGATGTCTTTCTCGCTCACCGAGTAACGCCGTAAATCTTCGAGAGGCAGATAAATTCGACCTTTCTCATAGTCGACGCTGACATCCTGCCAGAAGTTGGCCAGCTGCAGCGCGGTGCAGGTGTAGTCGGAAAGCTGCTGGCGCTCGGCGTCATGATAGCCGCACAAATAGAGGACAAGATGCCCGACGGGATTTGCCGAGTAGCGGCAGTAGGCGAGCACATCGTCGAACGTTTCAAAACGCGTGACGGTCTGGTCCTGGCGGAAGGCGATCAGAAGGTCAGAAAACTCGTGCTTGGGAATTTCGAACTTTTTGACAGTTTCGGCCAGTGCTACAAAAACTGGATGGCGCGGATTGCCCTGGTAGCAGGCGTCTAGTTCGGCCTGCCATTCATCGAGTAAGGCGAGGGCTACCCGGGCGTCTCCCACTTCGTCGCCCAGGTCGTCAGAGATGCGGCAATAGGCGTAGACGTTGAGGAAATCCTGACGAAGGTGTTTGGGAAGAAACCAGGTGGCTACGGAGAAATTTTCATAGTGGGTGCGGGCGAGACGGCGGCAGTATTCCTGCGCATCTTCGAGCGATGGAGCAGATTGCGGGATGGCATATTCGGCGGGCAGGCGGCTCCAGCCCGCGGAAGTGGCGGGCGCGGGCCGAGATTCGCTGGCGATCGGACTCATGATTCTAAGTGCATCCTCGGCGTCGGATGAAACCCCGAGCATGGTGAGAATTCCTTGCATAGCCTGGGGAACTTCACGCTTGCATGGGGTCCTTCGCTTCGCTCAGGATGACAGACCTTTTTTCGATCGAACTGCCGGCATTCAGATTCAATCAGTGGCCGGGAATGATGGCCGTCTTGATGTCGCCGCCGCGGTTCAGCATGTGGCGGAGCACCTTTTGCAGGCTCGAGAGAGGAGCTTCGCCGGTAATGTAATCAGTGGGGCGGATTTTCTTGGCCGCGATCAGCCCAAAGGCGCGGCGCACCGTTTCCGGAGTGTGATGGAACGTGGCTTTCAGCGTGATCTCGGAATAGTGCAAGCGGTTGGTATCGAGTTGCACCTTGGATCCGCTGGCGCAGCCGCCGAAGAAATTTACGGTGCCGCCTTTGCGGACCATCTCGACCGTCCACTCCCAGGCCTCGGGACGGCCCACGGCCTCGATGACCACATCGCAGCCGCGCTTTTGCGGGGTCAGCGCCCGGACGGCCTCGATCACGTTCGGAACCTTCGTAGTTTGAACGATTTCGTGCGCGCCCATGTGCTTGGCGGCAATTACTTGTTCGTCGCGCTTCACCACAGAGATCACGTTGCAGCCGATGGCGCGGGCTACCTGCACAAACATCAATCCAATCGGGCCGCCGCCGATGATCGTAACAGTGTCGCCGATCTCTACGCCGGTTTCGTGCAGGCCGCGCAGCACGCAGGCCAGAGGTTCCGTCATGGCCGCGTCTTCGAAGCTCACGTTGGCCGGAATGACCAGCATATTAGCTTCCACGATTCGCCGGGGCACACGGATGTATTCGGCGTAGGCTCCGTTGTTGAAGAGCAGGTCTTCGCAGAGATTTTCCTGGTGTTTGGAGCAGTAAAAGCACATCTGGCAGGGGGCGGAATTCAGCGCCACCACGCGCATGCCCTTTTTGAAGCTGTGCACGCCCTCGCCGACTTCCTCGATTACTCCGGCGAGTTCATGGCCGAACAATGCGGGAGGCACGATCATGCGTGCGTGGTAGCCGCGCTGATACACCTTGAGGTCGGTACCGCAGGTTAGCGCGACCTGTACCTTGACCAGCACCTCGCCCTTTTCGACGCGAGGGATGGGCACTCGTTCAATCTTCAGATCTTCTTTGCCGTAGAGAACGGCAGCCGTCATTTTTCCATTCACTGCTGGCTTCCTTCCCGGGACTCACGGTTCCAGGTCGTACCCGGCTGAATCACAATCTTCATCGACTCCGGCTGCGGGTGAGCAGCGAGCTCCAATGCCCGAGGACTCTCCTGCAGCGGGAAGCGATGGCTAATCAGCCGTTCCAAGTCCATTTCACGGTTCATAACAAAACGAACTGACTCCTCCTGCAAATCCACTGAGGCGCTATAAGAGCCGACCAGCGCCTTCTCATCGACGCAAATCGCGGCGGGATCGACGACCACTTCTCCGTGCTGCGTCTGCGCAAACAATAACACCCGGCCCCCGGGACGGGCCGCATCCATCGCGGGACGAATCAAGGCATTGCTGCCCACGGCTAAAATCACTGCGTCCGCGCCGCGGCCTTCGGTGCGCTCCCGTATTGCCCGCACCACGTCGTTCTGGGATGCATCAATTGTATGCTCAAAACCAAGGCTTTTAGCTATTCTAAGCCTCTCGGGATACAAATCGGAAGTAATAACCGAGGCGCCTGCCCGCCGGGCCAGTACACTAAGTACGATGCCGATTGGGCCTTGCCCGATGGCTAGAACGGTCTCGCCGGGCTGCAGGCGCAGAGCTTCAATCCCCTTCATACAGGTATTTACTGGCTCTACAAAACAGGCTTGTTCAAAGGAAACGCCTGAGGGGATTTTTACGGTTCCCTGCTCGACGATCCAATCCATTACCCGGACATATTCCGCGAAGCCTCCGCCAGAAGGCTCGAATCCGGCGGTGCATCCGACCTTCTTATAGGTCGGACACTGAGCGAAGGTTTTGTGCTGGCAGTAGAAGCACTTGCGGCAGGGAATATGATGAAAAACTACAACCCGGTCGCCCGGCTCGAACTTCCTCACGCCTGCACCCACGGCCGCGACGACTCCAGAGGTTTCGTGGCCGAAGATGCGCGGGGCGGAATGGGAGCCTGACGCAATCTTCTTCAGATCCGTGCCACAAACCCCGCAGGTGTGCACCCGTAGCAACAACTCTCCGGCGCCGATCTGGGGCACGGGAACGGTCTCCAGGCGGACGTCATTGACTCCGCGGTAAACCGCCGCCAGCATGGTCGCCGGAATCGACTGGCTTCGGTCTTCGATCGCGATTTGTCCGGCAATTCCCATCTTAACGACCTTAGCGGTCAACTGGCGCTCGCCTTCGATTAGATGAACTCCGCTTTGCTTGCGCTTCACAACGCGTCCCGCTAGCGGGGATGCCGACGTTAGCCCTCGGACGTCATTTCCCGGAACCTTCGGTCTGCCTCGGGTCCGTGTTCCTGAACTCGACCTGCACCGTCATGGAATCGAGATACGGCGATTCCGGCGGGGTGAAGTGATACGCCTTGACCTCAAACACAACGTAGAAATTATCCACCTTCATGATGCGCCTGGCGCGCAGCGGAACGGCCGCAGTGTTCGAGGGCCAGAGCCGGAACAAGGCGTTCTTCGCATCGTTCTTCGGATCATCCGAGGGATTCGGCGAGACCAATAGAACGTTGTCATAAATGGGGTGTTGCAAGTCGGCCAATTTTCCTTGCCAGGATGTGATTTTGGTATCGCCCTCCGGTCCGAGCGGAATGATCGAAAAGGCGTAGCGGTCGTTCCCCCGCAAGTCCTTAATGCGCTCGCGGTAGAGTGAGTCTTGGGGTGAGAGTTTGACCTCAAAGCTCTCCTCCATGACACGGGTTGATCCTTGGCGATAGCTTTCCGCATAGACGTCAGTGGCGGTCGACTGGGCCGTGAGGCGAATCACGGCGCACAGGAAGACTGGAACGAGCGGTTGCAGTTTCATACGAATTCTCATTTGCGATCTTCAGCCCGCGACGCCCCAATCGCCGCGAGCGGCTCAGAGGCCGCGGCCCAAATCCTGAACCCGACGCTCGAGATGCTCGCCCAGCACGTTCGCTGCCTTGCGACTGTTGGCGGAGAGCATGGCAACTCGCCTCCAGAGCCACGGCCGCAGGGCTACAAAAAGCGTGAAGGTCGCGGTTTTGAAGTGGCCCTGGGGATCGATGAAGCGTGCCATTTCAGGGAGTTCGAAATTCGACTCATCGGAGATCACCTTGGTTGCGGCGAATGGAATGCCGTGAGCGACGGCCGCCGCAGCTACGGCGGCAGCTTCCATGTCAACGGCTTTTGCGCCGAAGGCTTGGGCCAGGTTTTTTTTCTGCTGCACTCCTGCCACCGACATATAGGTCACCAGGGAACTTTGACTGTCTACGCCTGAAACGAAAGCGCGGCTGCCGTCGCGAGCATCGATAACTACCGACGCCACGATCAGGTCACCCACACGCAGGTCCGGATCGAGCGCGCCGGCAAATCCCACCGAGTGTAACCGCGTGGGATGGTACAGCGAGATCACCGCTTCGGCTGCCCGACGCGCCGCGTCCAGACCGATTCCGCCGCATACGACAACCGCCTCCTCCCGCTCAAAGAAAACAAATCTGCGACCGTCATATTGCTGTTCGACGCGGGTCCAACTCCTGGTCAGGTTTCTGACTTCGCGCTCCAGCGCAGCTACGATGGCAACTTTAGGCATAGCCGTTCGCCCGGAACCACTCGACTGCGCGGCGCAGCGCCCCATCCGCGGGTATGGTCGTCCATCCCAATTCCCGCGCCGCCTTGTCGGAACTGGCCCACATCTTTTTCTTTCCCATGCGCACCGTCTCCACGGTCGCGCGCGGCTCGCGCCCCAACAGGCGGCCCGATACGGTCTCGTCCACCGCGCCCGCTGCATAGGCAACGAAGTAAGGCAGCTTCAACTTCGGCGAAGGCAGGCCTGCGATCAGGCCCAGCTTATCGAGAATCTGTTTCAGCGTCAGGTTCTCTCCGCCCAGAATGTAGCGCTCGCCGCTTTTGCCTTTTTCGAGGGCGGCCACGTGTCCCTCGGCACATTCCCGAACATCGACCAGATTCAATCCTGTCTCGACGTATGCGGGAAACTTCCTCTTAAGAAAGTCGACGACAATCCGTCCCGTCGGAGTCGGTTTAACATCCTGCTCGCCGACCGGGGTGGTCGGATTCACCGTCACTACCCGCATCCCACTGCGGCCGGCTTCTAATGCCACTTGCTCGGCCATGAACTTGGAGCGTTTGTAGTGACCGATCATGTCCGCCAGCGAAACCGGGGAATCTTCGTCCGCCGGACGCCCATTCCCTGTAAAACCCATCGTAGCGACGCTCGATGTGTATACCACGCAACGCACGCCGTTCTTCTGCGCCGCGCCCAGGATCGCACGTGTCCCTTCCACATTCGAGCGGTACATCTCGGCCGGATCCCGCACCCAGAGCCGATAATCGGCAGCCACGTGAAAGACTACTTCGCAGCCTGCCATCGCTTTTTCCAGGGACGCCGGATCGCGCAGGTCGCCGGTCACCGTTTCAGCTTTCGTTGTCCCGGTGTTCAGTCCTTCCAGATTCTTCAGACTGCTCGTTGGGCGCACCAGCAGCCGCAAATCGGCCCCCCGCTCCGATAAAACGCGAGCTACATGGGAGCCTAGAAATCCAGTTGCACCTGTGACGAAAACTTTCAGGACAGTTCTCAGTTCTCCGTTCTCAGTTCTCAGTCAGAGCCTCAACGCTTGGGGAGCGATGCTGAGCGCTTAGAACTGAGAAGTGAGAACTAGTTTTCGGCCTTCTCCATCACCTTGGCATACGTCGTTAGCGCCAGCAGCGGGAAATACTGGCGGTACAGGTGATACTGCAAATAGAACACGCGGGGAAAGCCCGTGCCCGTGCAGTAGGGCTCATCCCACGAACCGTCCAGTCGCTGGGTGCCGAGCAAGTAAGCGATGCCGCGGGCCACCGAATCGCTGCGCGTGTCGCCTACCGCCAGCAGTCCCAGAGTTGCCCAAGCCGTCTGCGAAGGCGTACTCGGGCCTACTCCATGGGTACTGAGATCGTCATAAGAGCCGCAGGACTCGCCCCAACCGCCGTCGGGGTTCTGCACCATGCGCAACCACTCCGCCGCCTGCTGGATGCAGGGCTCGTGATTGTCCATGCCGATCGCTTCCAGACCGCGCAGCGCCAGCGCGGTACCGTAGATGTAGTTCACGCCCCAGCGCCCGAACCAGCTTCCGTCCGCTTCTTGTTCGTTTCGCAGGAACTGAATCGCACGCTTCACGGATGGATGATTTTGGTCGTAGCCGTAGGCAGCCATCATCTCAAGGATGCGCCCGGTGATATCCACGGTCGCAGGATCGAGCATGGCGTTGTGATCGGCGAACGGCACATGTTGAAACACCATGCGGTCATTATCTTTGTCGAACGACGCCCAGCCGCCGTTTTTGCACTGCATCGACAGGACCCAATCCATGGCACGCTGCACGGACTCGCGCTGGTAGCGTCCGTTGGGATGCTCGACCCGGCTCAGCGCCAGGCAAACCATCGCGGTGTCATCCACATCGGGATAAAACTCGTTGTTGAACTCGAAGTACCATCCGCCGGGCTTGCCTTTCTTATTCTTGATCTGCCAGTCGCCCGGATTCCGGACCTGTTTTTGCAAGATCCAATCCGCGCTCTTGACCATCCGCGGCTCATTCGCGGGCACTCCGGACTCGCCAAGAGCAAACATGGCGTATGCCGTATCCCATACCGGAGACATGCAAGGCTGCATGCGGAACGTGTCGCCTTCTTCGATTCCTAACTTCTCAAATTCGTCGAGCGCCCGGATCACTTGCGGATCATCTACTGAGTAACCCAGGCAGCGCATGGCGATGATGGAGTTCATGATCGAGGGATAGATGCCGCCCAGCCCGTCGCTCATCTCAAAGCGCTCCAGCATCCACGTCTCCGCAGTCTTCAAAGCGATCGAGCGCAGAGGCCGAATGTGGACGCGTTCAAACCAATGCGTCATGCGGTCAAGGCAAAGAAAGAAGTTGCGCCACGAAACCAGCTTTTTCGACCAGCGCAAGCGCATCCGGGTCTTAAGCATTCCCCCGACAAACAACTCTTCCACTCCCATTTCGCGAGGAATCTTCTTGAATGGCTTTTTGGCGTAGCAGATGGAAAGCGGCACCAGGATGGCCCGCGACCACGATGAGATCTCGTAGATGTTGAACCAGAACCAGTTGGGAAACAGCACAATCTCCGGCGGAATCGCAGGCACCGCGTCGTAATCGTACTGCCCGAAGAAGCACAGATAAATCTTGGTGAAAGTATTGACCTCGGTGACTCCGCCGAGTTCAAGGATCTTCTCGCGGGCGCGTTGCAGCACGGGATGATCCGCTGTGTATCCTGCCAGCTTCAACCCGAAATAGGCCTTCACAGACGCGCTGACGGTCGAGGGCCCCGCCGGATAAGTATTCCAACCGCCGTCTTCGTTCTGATGCTGAACAATCCAGTTCGCCGCCTTGCGGAAGCGCTCAGGATCCCCGGTACCGAGCAGGGTGTGCAGAAGAATGTAATCGGATTCAAGTGTGGTGTCGGCTTCCAGTTCCCCGCACCAATATCCACTCTCGTGCTGCGCGGAGAAAAGAAGCCGGCGGGCGGCGTCCATGGCCGCACCTACACGGCTGGCCAGTCCGTCGATTTTGCCAAAGCGAAGTTGCGGTGCGGAAACTATGTTGGAATCAGGGGAGTCTGTATCCATTTCCATCAATGTGCGGCTCCGTTAGTCCGCGGTAGCGCTGGCCGGAGCGGCGGCGATGGCCTCGACAATCTCCGGCGGCAGCCCGAAGCGGACGTTCTCCGGCATCACTTCGAGTTCCTGCACGTTGTCGAAACCCTTGGTGGCCAGAAACTTCATGGTTTCCTCCACCAGACACTCAGGCGCCGAAGCGCCCGCCGTAAGCGCGATCGTCTTCACATTCAGCAACCACTCCGCCTCAATGTCTTTGTAGCTGTCGATAAGATGTGCGTTGGTGCCCAGGTTGCGCGCTACCTCGACCAGACGATTCGAATTTGAACTATTCTCCGACCCCACCACCAGCAGCAGATCAGATTCCGAGGCCACTTCCTTGACGGCTACCTGCCGGTTTTCCGTGGCATAGCAAATATCCTGGGCCGCGGGCCCCTTGATGTTGGGAAACTTATTCTTAAGCGCTGCAATAATGTCTTTCGTCTCGTCCAGACTAAGTGTGGTTTGCGTCAGATAGGCAACGTGATCCGGATCGGGCACCTTCAGCGATTTCACCTGGTCCGGATTTCCCACCACCTGCGTCACTAAAGGGGCTTCTCCCAGAGTTCCAATCACCTCGTCATGATCGTGGTGCCCGATCAGGATGAGCGAATAGCCTTCCTTGGCAAACTTCACCGCCTCCACGTGCACCTTGGTGACCAGGGGACACGTTGCGTCAATCACGCGCAGCCCGCGCCGGGCGCTGTGTTCGCGCACCTCGGGCGAAACCCCATGGGCGCTGTAAATGACGCGCTCGCCGTTGGGGACCTCGTCTTCGCTGTCGACAAAGATCGCCCCTTTGCCGCGCAACTCATCCACTACAAAGCTGTTGTGGACGATTTCCTTACGCACGTAAATCGGCGGACCGAAGGCCTCCAGTGCGATGCGGACAACGTCGATGGCCCGCACCACCCCGGCGCAAAAGCCGCGCGGCTTCAGTAAAAGCACCGTCTTACCTTGGCTATTTGGCACTCTCAAACTCCCGTTCTTGTGATCTTCTTGTGATCTTCCCCATACCATTTCGGATGCAAAATCAGGCCCCGGAATCTATACGTTCAGGGTACACGAACCCATTGAAGGCGATAGTAATAAACTACCGGAAAGTACCCTTCTGGTCAACGTAAGCCACAGAAACGGCGGGGATTAGCAGCGATCGGGGATTCCGTGCAGCGAACGGGCGCTGCCCCAAAGCGTTCCCTACCCGTTCGCCTTAATCATCTGCTCCGCGTGCTTGCGCGAAGTATCGGTCAGCTTGGCTCCGCTCAACATGCGCGCTATCTCTTCCGTGCGCTCTTCGCCCGCGATGGCGCGGATCGTGGTCCGCGTGCGGCCATTCCGTTCTTTCTTCTCGATCACATAGTGGTGATCCGCAAACGTTGCGATCTGGGGCAAGTGCGTCACGCATAGAACTTGATTGGCGCGCGCCAGCGCTTTCAGCTTCTTCCCTACGGCCTCGGCGGCACGGCCTCCAATGCCGGTGTCGATTTCGTCGAACACCATTGTGCGTTGGGCGGCGGTCCGGGAGCCGCCGGCTTTCGCGGGCGAGAGCGCCCGCGCCACACGGTTCGAACCCGCTTCTACGGTCACTTTCAGCGCCAGCATCACTCGCGACAATTCTCCCCCCGACGCAATGTGCTCCAATTGCCGCATGGGCTCGCCCGGATTCGTCGCGATCATGTACACGACCTGATCGATTCCAGTCGCCGTCCAGTTCCCTTCTTGCTCCGACGTCGTCATTTCAATCCGGAACGCTGACTTCATTGCCAGATCAGTTGATCTCGGCCTCGACCAGCTTCTCCAGCTTGCGAGCCGCGTCCTGCCGGCTTTTAGAGAGTGTCCGCGCCGCCCGCAAATACTCCGTGCCGGCTTTGGCGAGATCGGAGCGCAACTCGCGCAGAATCTCGTCCTTGTTTTCGATCTCCGAAAGCTTGCGCGCCACGTCTGCTCCGAAGGCGATCACGTCCTTCAGCGCTGGACCATACTTACGCTTAAGTCGGTCGAGCAGCGCCAGCCGGTCTTCCACCTCCGCCAGATGTTCGGGCGAAGCATGGATTCCGCCGGCGTAATCCCTTACAGTGGCCCCTACATCTTCTACGCTGATCCGCGCCGTCTCGAGCGCCGCGAGGGCGTCTTGAAACCTGGGCTCATAGCGGGCCAGTTCTTCGATCTGCTTCTGCGCGGCCCGCATCGACGCCGTGGTGGAGCGGTCGCCCTCATACAGCAGATCGAAAGCCTGCATGGCAGCGTTGTAAATCTTCTCAGCGTTGGCCAGCACGCGCTTCTCGGTTTCCAGTTGCTCGTCTTCGCCGGCTTGCAGCCTGGCTTCTTCGATCTCGCGCCCCTGAAAGGTCCACAGGTCCACCAAGCGCAAGCGATCCTGCTCACCCCGCTCTAGATCATCGATGCGCGCGCGAATTCCCTTCCACGCTTCGAATGCTGCCCCCACCGGTTCGACTTGAACTCCGGCAAATCCATCCAGCAGTCCGAGGCGTGCCGGTGCGTCGAATGCCAGAATGGATTCGTTCTGCGCATGGATGGTCGCCAGATTCGGCGCCAACTGGCGCAGCACCGCAACTGTCGCGGCCTGATTGTTCACAAATACGCGGCCTTTGCCGCCAGTTGCAATTTCACGACGCACAATCAGCGAGCCGTCTTCTGCTTCGTCGAGACCGTTGCGCTCCAGCACTTTCTCGATCGCATCCCCGGCGACGCCATCACACTCGAAGACCGCAGACACCACCGCGCGCTCCGCACCCGTACGAATCACTTCGCTCGACGCTTTTTCACCCAGCAACAGCGCCAGCGCATCGATCAGAATGGATTTTCCCGCGCCAGTTTCTCCCGTTAGCAGGTTCAGCCCGCCAGCGAACTCCACCGCCGCGTTGTCGATCACTGCGTAGTTCTCCAGCCGCAATTCAACCAGCACAGGCCGCCCTTGGTCGAGGATGTCGAAGTTTTGCGCAGCATAGCACGAAATACCGCGAGCGATCTCGATAGTCTGTTTCGGTATGAAGAACGTGTCTCGCCGTTGCGCGGACGAAAAAAAGCCACGGCTTATGCCGTGGCTCTGCGCAAGACTAGTATCACTAACCAGCTTTGCGATATTTGTCCGCGCTTTCTTCCGTCGATCCGGTCTTAATCACTTCCTTGCGGCGCTCGCGCAAGCGATCCTGGAACCTGTCCCAACGCGGTCCGATTCCCGCCGCACTCTGGCTGATCACGACGGAATCGGTGCTGGCTGCAAAGCCGCCCTCCGTGAATGCCCCTGTGTCTACGTTTTCCCCAGCCGCGGACTCCTCGAACCGGTGCTGAACCCGGCGGCACCTGTGGGGTCGCCGGAGTAATGTTCCGGTCCGTTCCCGCCCGGTGCATGACCGGATCGGACTCCCACTTTGATCGATAGCGTCCTTCATAGTCCGCCCACTGTTGCTCTGATTCCAGGTCTGCCTCTTGGTAGGGCGGGAAGTCTTCGATTTGCGCCTTGTTCAGATCCACGACAAAGTCATCTTTATGTTCGGTCGAAGTCCGCAAGCGGCTTGCTGGAACGATGAATTTCTTGGTCGTCAGCCATCCGCCTGTATCCACGACGACGTAGCTGATCACTCCGGTGAAGTAGTCAAAGATCACGTCGTCGATCTTGCCCAGTTTTTCGTCGTTCCGGCCGTACAACTTCGAGCCGCGAATATCTTCACCGGCTTCCGTGAAGCGATACCCTCGTAGAATTCCATACTGCGCCATAACCTATTCCTCCACTGAGAATTTTCATGCAGCGAGTACTGCACCCCTTGGATGCCGTTCTTGTCCGCAGGGTATAGCGGTCAAAATTAAGTTCTCCAGTTGAGGGTGGGGTGCACGCCGTAACGTTCGCGAAGGTTATGTTTGAGATACGTCCCCAATCTTTCGGCCTTCATCATCTATAATCCGAAAAAGGAATCCTCTTAATCTCGATGCAACTTTCCAGCTTGCTTGGAGTTTTTATCGGTGGCGAAATTCTCGATCTCGTTTCCAGTACCGGCGCGGTCGCCAAGTTCGTCTTGCTCGTTTTGCTCGCCTTCAGCGTGATCTCCTGGGCGATCATTCTTACTAAATGGAGCTTGCTGCGCCGCGCTCGCCTGCAAAGTGGGCGCTTTCTGCGAGCTTTTCGCAAAGCGCAACGTCTGCAGGATATTGCCACGGTCGCTGATCAGTTCCGGCCCAGCCCCCTGGTCGGCGTCTTCGAAGGAGGATTCCAGGAATACAAGCGCCAACTCGCCGCCACCGGCGCCACGCTGCGCAGCCTGACGGCAGTCCAGCGCGGCATGCAGATTGGAGCCTCGGAAGAGATCACGCGCTTGGAGCGCAACGTTCCCTGGCTCGCCATTACCGCCGCCGTCACCCCATTCATCGGACTATTCGGCACGGTGTGGGGCATCATTGACGCCTTTCACGGCCTGGGCACCGCTGGCGGTGCTACGCTGCGCGCGGTGGCTCCGGGCATTTCCGAAGCTCTGATCACCACGGCAGCTGGACTTGCCGCCGCTATCCCGGCCGTCATCGCCTATAACCTCATCGGCAACTCGATCCGGCAATTTGCCGCTCGCGGTGACGATTTCACCCTCGAAGTGCTCAACGCCATCGAGAATAGTCAGGCGCAGCCTGCGGCCGAAGGGAGGCGCTGATGGCGTTTACTTCACCCGACGGCCGCACCCAGACTGCTCTCGCCGATATCAACATCACTCCGCTGGTCGACGTGGTCCTCGTCCTGCTCATCATCTTTATGGTCACCGCGCCCGTTCTGCAATCGGGCATTGAAGTCAGCGTGCCCAAGACCCGGACTGTCAAGGAGATTACCGAAGAGCGCGTCGTCATCACCATCAACAAGGATCAGCGCGTCTTCCTCGGCAACGATGCCGTCAACATTCACGAAATCGCTGCCAAGCTCCGGCAGAAGATTCGCGATCCCCGCAACCAGTTCATCTTCGTCCGAGCCGATCAGAACGTGCCGTTCGGCGCCTTCGCCACGGTCATGGACGAGGTCAAGCAATCGGGCATCACCAACGTCAGCATCGTCACTCAGCCCCTGGAAGAAAATGGCGCGAAACGCTGAGATATTCTTCGAACACGATAACTGGGGACGCGCTCTAAGCTGGTCCGCGGGCTTTCACGTTGCGGTTACGGGCGTCATTCTGCTCTATTCCGTCGTATTTACGGGATCGCACGGTGAAGGCTGGGGGGCCGGGGGCGGAGGTGAGGCAATGGGAGTCACGTTAGTCAGCAGCGTTCCCTTGCCTTCGACAGCCGCACAAACTCAGAATGTGCTGGCCAATGAATCCAAGGGCCTTACCAAGTCTGAGCCCAAGGTTGAAGAAAAGGAACCTGACGCTATCGAGATTCAGGGCAAGAATTCCAAGGTAAAACCGACGAAGCCTCCCGCCTCGACCAAGGCAAAGTCCGAACCTCCGCCCGAAGATACTAATCAGGCCGCCTTCGGCGAAGGTGGCCCGGTCAGCGGTCCTTACGGCAGCTTTGCCGCGGGCGGCGCCAAAGGCGGTTTCGGCGTCACTGGCGGCGGCGGCGACTTTGGCACAAGATACGGCTGGTATGTTGAAGTCATTCAACGGAAGGTCTCCGAAAATTGGCTGAAGTACGAGGTTGATCCCGGAATCAACAACGCGCAGCGGGTCTACATTACATTCGAGGTCGCCCGTGATGGACATCCTTATAACGTCAAGGTCGAGCAATCGAGCGGGGTTCCATCGCTCGACCAATCCGCCGTCCGGGCCCTGCAGCGTATCGACACTTTTGGCCCCCTGCCCCCCGACTACAACGGCAGCAAGATTTCGGTGGAGTATTGGTTCGATTACACGAAGAAATAAACTTGTACACCTCGAGGCGGGGGAGGCATCGATAAAGCAATGGCCGAAGATTCCGATGGAGATGTACAAGGATAGGAAAGACTCAATAGGCATCCAGCTGATTATTCTTGTGGTTCCAGGTTGCGGCTATGATCGACAGTAACTTGTCAATGAAAACATATCGGAGTACGATACTGTCGTATAGAGTATCCTTTTGCCCGGGTTCGCGTAACGGCTCCAAACGGATGGACGACAGACTCAGGAAAAGAAAAAGACAGGCCGCGCGCTTCGCCCCGACCGGCGCATGGATTCTCAGCGCCTTGAGTTACCTGATTCTGCTCTCTTCGCTCCTCGTTTCCACTTCCCTCGCCCAGGACTGGGTGCGCACCGGTTCCGGCCTTGGCGTCGACAAAGTCCGGCTCGCGGTTCCCGACTTCAAACCCGCAAACGCCGATCCCCAGAACGGCGCTCTGCTCAAAACCTTCAACGACACATTCTGGAACGACCTGGACAATTCCGGCGTCGTCGAACTCGTTTCCAAGAGCTTTTATCCTTTGCAGGTGCCGGGACAGCCCGCCGAAGTCACCTTCAACCTGTGGAACGTGCCGCCGCCGAACGCAGCCATGATAGCCTTCGGCAATCTGGCCGTGGCCAGCGGAAAACTCACTGTCCAGGGCTGGCTCTACGATGTTAAGAACACAGCTTCCCCACAGGTTCTCGGCAAACAATACACTGACGTCCCCACTGACGGTGCGGCCCGCCTGATCGCCCACAAGTTTGCCGATGAAATCATCTTCCGTCTGGGTGGCGGCATTCCGGGCATCGCCGAGAGCAAAATCTATTTTGTGAGTGATCGCTCCGGCCACAAGGAAATCTGGGTGATGGACTACGACGGCTCCAATCAGCAGCAGCTGACTCACTTGGGCTCCGTCTCGCTTTCGCCCCGCATCTCGCCGGACGGTTCGCGGCTCGCTTTCAGTTCTTTAACCAAGACCGGCTGGGACATTTTGATGTTTTCCCTCGATCGTCAACCGGCTGGTCAGCTTCCCCCGTTTCGGCGGCACCAATCTCTCGCCCGCATGGTCGCCCGACGGCACCAGGCTCGCACTCTCGTCCTCGCGAGGCGGCAGTTCGGAAATTTACGTGTGTGATGCTTCCGGCGGCAACCTTCGCCGCATAACGTCCAGCAAAGGTCCTGACGTTTCTCCAGTCTGGAACCGCAAGACAGGCGCTCAGATCGCTTTTGTCAGCGGCAGCACAGGGTTGCCTCAGATCTATACCATGGAAGCCGACGGCACCAACCAGCAGCGCATGACCGACCAGGGCTACGCGGTCTCGCCTGGCTGGTCGCCAAATGGCCAGTTCCTTACTCTGGCGTGGACTCGCAAGTATGGCCCCGGTGAGCCCGGCTCTTCTGATATTTACTTGATGGATATCGCCAGCAAGCAGTGGGTTCAGCTTACTCACGATGGCGGACGCAATGACTTTCCTTCCTGGTCGCCCGACGGCCGGCACATTGTCTTTCAATCCAGCCGCTCGGGCAAGGAGGAAATCTGGATGATGCTCGCCGACGGCACCAAGCTGCATCAGCTGACTTTTACTGGCCGCAACACGCAACCAAACTGGAGTTGGAAGTAGAAACACTTCGTCGCAATTCGAAATCGAGTTTCTGGTTCGCAGGAGGATCAAACGTGAAGAGGAAGAACATGAAGCATCAAACTTTGAAAGCACTCGCAACCGTCATCGCTCTGGCCGCTATTCTCATGCTCGGCGCATGCAAGAAGAAAACAGCGCCACCGCCGCCACCGCCGCCACCGCCGCCGGCCTCGCCTACCGCTGCCATCTCGGTTAGTCCGGATACGGTTCAGCAGGGGCAATCGGCCACTTTGACCTGGCAAACCTCCAATGCCACCGACGTTTCCATCGATGGCATCGGCGCCGTTCAACCCAGTGGATCGCAGTCAGTCACTCCTACCGATTCCACTACCTATCACCTGGTCGCCAAAGGTTCCGGCGGAACGTCAGGAGGCGACGACACGCCTCACCGTCACCCAGCCGCCACCGCCCACGACTGCAACTCCATCGCCTACCGACGAAGACTTGTTCGGTCAGAACGTCAAGGACATCTATTTCGACTACGACAAGTCCAACATTCGCGGCGATCAGGAGGCTTCCGCGCAAGGCGACGCGCAGTTCCTCAGTCAGCACCCCAACATCAGCTTCACGATCGAGGGACACTGCGACGACCGCGGCTCAACCGAATACAACCTGGCCCTGGGCGACCAGCGCGCCAGTTCCGTCAAGAGCGCCTTGACCGCGGCCGGCGTCAGCGCCAGCCGCATCAAGACCATCAGCTACGGCAAGGAGAAACCGTTCTGCCTGGAAGACAACGAGGCCTGTTGGCAGCAGAACCGCCGCGGCCACTTCGTTTATCAAAAGTAATCGGAGGCTTTCGCTGCTCAGGGGCGGAGTGACCCTCCGCCCCTGACTTTTCATGTTCTCAACCATCTTCCCAACCCGCAGCGCCGCCAACCCGTCTAAAATAGATTGCAGGAAGCTTTCGCTTATGACATTACGACGCTGCTCCATCCTTTTCGCTCTGCTCTCCACGCTTTGGCTGGCAGTCACCCCGGCCTGGGGCGCCAGCAAGGAAATGATTCAACTGCAAACCCAGGTCCAGCAACTGCAGGAGCAGATGACCGCCATGCAGCGCAGCTTCGACGAGCGCATGGGCGTCATGAAAAATCTGGTCGAGCAGGATACCGACGCGATCAACAAAGTCACTGGCGCCCTCACCACGCTGCAAACCACGCTGCAGAAACAGCAGGGAGACTCGTCTACGCACGTCGACCAACTCTCCGGCCAGATCCAGGCGCTGAACGACACGCTCGACGAACTCAAGGCTCGTCTGGCGAAAGTCAGCAAGCAGCTCGAGGACATGCAGTCGTCCCAGCAAAGCCTGGCCGCGCAGCAGGCCCAGCAACAGGCCCAGCAGCAGGCTGCCGCTGCGGCTCCTCCGCCCGATGTTCTCTACAACAACGCTCTGCGCGATTACAACGGCGACAAGAACGATCTCGCCATCCAGGAATTCTCCGATTACATCAAGTTCTATCCCAACACTGATCTAGCCGGAAACTGCTACTTCTATCTCGGCGAAATTCAATTCCGTCAGGGAAACTACCAGCAGGCCGCGCAGAGCTACGACCAGGTGTTGCAGAACTTTCCCACCGGAAACAAAACCGCTTCCGCTCAGTTGAAAAAAGGGTTTTCGCTGATCGAACTCGGCAAGCAGGATGACGGCGTCGCCGAACTCCGCCACGTAATCCAGCGCTATCCCAAATCCAACGAAGCTCTGCAGGCCCGCGAGCGCCTCCGCAAGCTGGGCGTCGCGCCCGCGGCCCGGCCAGGTCAGTAGCTTTCTACAGCAGGAGCACTCATCATGAATAAGATCTCCGACAACGATCCCGACCGCGCCAAGGGCGCCACCGAAGGCGAAGAACATCATCACGATGGCAATCTTGCGCTCTCCGAACAACTCGGCCACCGCGACCAGGACCCGCGCATCAAGGGCGCCGACACAGACTTCCCCGAGCCGGGTGGAAGCCCCGAACACTCTGGGGAAGACAGCAAGCAGAAGGCAGGTCTGTGAAGAAAGCGAAAAGGAAGTGATCGGCTAGTGCAGAAAAGCCTGAGTCGACGTGGTGATCTGACTGGCCACTGATCACTGGCCACTGGCCACTGCTCTCTAAATCGCCATCGCCCCGACTTCTTTTTCCACTTCAGCAGTGTCGACCATCACGATGGCGTCCCAGGGACAGCCATCAAGGAAGCAGCCGTCAGGACCTTTGCTGAGGCACTTCTTGCAGCCGATGCAGAGAATGGGATCGACCGCGATGCGGCCGAACGGCGTGCTGTCTTCGTCGGCAACCCAGAACATGCAGTCTTCTACCGGACAATATTCCACGCAGGCTGGCGAGCCGGCGCATCCCGTGCAGCATTCGGTGATTACCGCCAGTTCCTTCGGCTTCTTTTTCCGAGGCGTGGTCAGGCCTTTGGACCTGGGTTCAGACTTCATCTCGTCGGGAACCATTCCGACGGCTTTGGTGGCGCCGGGTGCAGGAGGCATGGCGTGATTATAACGTGCCTCGTGTAAGCAGAAAACTTTAGTCCGACAGGGACGGCATTCATTAGCCCCGGAAGTAAGTCCGGCGATTCAGCGACCGCGTAAGCCAATCCGCAGACGGCACTGGGCTCTTCATTCCGCCGCAGCTGTCCCAGAACGGACTTCAACAGAGAATATGATCTCGCGCACCTCCGCAGACCTACTGCTTCCGGTATACTGAACCCCTGCAAAGGAGCACCCCATGGCAGGAAAAAGTCTGAACCGGGTTCAACTGATCGGTAATCTTGGGAAAGATCCAGAAGTGAAGTACACGCCGCAGGGCACGCCCGTGGCCAAGCTGACCATCGCCACCAACGAGCGCTTCAAAGACAAGGCCGGCGAATGGCAGGACCGCACCGAGTGGCACAACGTCGTGCTCTGGCAGCGCCTCGCCGAGATTGCGGGCGAGTATCTGAAGAAGGGCGGTAAGGTCTACATCGAAGGCCGCCTGCAAACCCGTTCCTGGGACGACAAGACCAGCGGCCAGAAGAAATACATGACCGAAGTGGTAGCCAGCGACCTGATCCTGCTCGGCGGACGCGGCGAAGGCGGCGGAGACTTCAAGGAAAGCTCGCGCGGCGCCTCAGCCGGCGGCGGCAACAATTTCGACCAGCGCACGCCTGAACCGGAGCACGCTACAGCCGGCTCCGGGCCGATCACGGATGAGGATATTCCCTTCTAGCCGTTAGCTTTGATTCTGTTCGTGTGGGGACAGCCGCCTCGGCTGTCCCGCCGAGCGTAGCGAGGCGTTCGGGCATGCACTCAGGGCACCTGCAACTGCAAAAAACCTGCTCCCACATCCCAACAGTCCAACAGGCTGCTAAGATACAGCTTCGCTCGGGAGGCTCCCTGTGGAACAACTGCCACAAGACCCCGCACTTCCGGTTGTCGCGGCCATTGCCTCGGTTCCTGAAGGCGCGGCCTATAAAGACCGCAGCACGGGACTGACAGTCTTCGGCATCATTGAGATTATCCTGGGCGCGCTAGCCGCGCTCATGGTTCCTCTGATGTTGCTGGGCGCCGCATTCTCGCGCAGAAACGCCAGCGGAAGCATGCCCGCCGGTACCTACGTCAGCAGCATCTGCGCCTACACGTCCGTCGCGGTTGTGCTAGTAACTTTGGGGATCGGCTCGATTCAGGCGCGGCGCTGGGCTTGGGCCCTCAACCTGATTCTGTCGTGGTATTGGTTGATCGCCGGAGTGGTCGGAACCGTCGCGATGACCGTGTTCATGCCCCGGATTTTTTCCGCCAGCTTCCGGCAAGCCGCTGCGCAGACGCCCAACGCACCGCCTCTCTCGACCGGCGTGCTCTCCGTCATTCTCACGTTCGTCATCGTGTTTCTGTCTTTCTTTCTGGTGATCCTGCCCCTCGCTTTCCTGCTGTTCTACCGCCGCAAAGACGTTGAGGAAACCTGCAAACGGCGGGATTCTGTGGAGCGGTGGACAGATCGCTGTCCCTTGCCCGTCCTGGGCGCGAGCCTGCTTCTCGGCTCCAGCGCAGTCTACTTCTTGCTGATGGCGGTCACGACTCCTTTTATTGCGTTCTTCGGAAAGTATTTGACTGGCCTGCCCGGAGCTACCGTCTTAGTAGTAATGGCAGGCATCGACGGTTTCGTCGCCGTTGCACTTTACCGCCTTCGTCTCGCCGGATGGTGGATTGCCGTCAGCGTGCTCGTGTTGCGCATCATCTCCGCAATCATCACATTCCGCCGCGGCGACCTGTTCCAGGCTTATTCGAAGATGGGATGGTCGGACTCTCAAGTGCAACAGATGAGGGCCAACCCGGCATTCCGCAGCGGCACTGTGTTCTTGTGGTGGACTGTTGTGTTCATGCTTCTGTTCCTCGGATATTTGATCTGGATCAAACGTTTTTTTCGCGGCCCATCCGCACAGGTGTCGCTGAAACCGGAGATGTCCGACCTGCCACCATCCACCGGAACCGCGCTGTGACCGACTACGGGAGAGGTCGGATATACTTGCGTTGATCAGAAACATCCATGACCGAACAACTAGCCGACAAGAAATGCGTTCCCTGCCGCGGCGGCATTCCTCCTCTCAAAGGCAAGGAACTCGACGCTCTGCACAAGATCGTCCCCAAGTGGAGCGTGGTCACCGAGCACCACGTCACTCGCGCGTTCGCGTTTCCCGATTTCAAACAGGCTCTCGACTTCGTGAATCGCGTTGGCGCGCTGGCCGAGGAGCAGGGGCATCATCCCGACATTCTGCTGGCCTGGGGCAAAGCCGAAATCACGCTCTGGACGCACAAGATCGACGGCCTCACCGAGAGCGACTTCATCATGGCCGCGAAGATCGACCGGCTGTTCGGGTAAGACGTCAGAGGGCTGAAGCCTGCGTCCTTCCGCCCTCAGTGGCCCGACTTTACCTGCACTGCCTTCGAGAATCAGCATGGAGAAAGTTATGGCAAGAGATATCATTCGCACGCCCAACGCGCCGCCTCCCCCGCCGACATACAGCCAAGCGGTACGAGCAGCGGGTCTAGTGTTCGTCTCAGGCACGAGCCCACACGACCCAGTAACCGGGAAGATTGTCGGGGACACGATTCAGGAGCAGACCCGACGGTGCTTGGAGAATGTGTCTGCAATCCTTAAGGCTGCAGGCACTTCCCTCGACCGGGTCGTGAGTGCCACTGTCATTCTTCTTGAGGAAACAGACTTCGCCGGAATGAATGAAGAGTGGATTAAGTGGTTTCCATCAAACCCGCCTGCACGGCAAGGTGCGAAACTCCCCGTTAGAATCCCTGGCATGAGAGTCTCGATCGCGGCCATTGCCGAGGCCTAAGTGTTCAATCGAGAGCAAGCGACCGAACCATGGGCTTGTCAAAGGCATAAATCCGACTAAAAGTCGCGCCCTTCCCGAGCCCTTCATCAGATCACTTTCAGGCTAACCGGCTTCAGCCTGATCTCTCTCAATCGGATGGCACCGGCGTCTCTACTGTCCGTTCCATTCCAACCCGCATCGCGAGCGTCCACAAGGTTGCCGGAATCAGCATCACCAACCCGGTGTAAGTCGCGACGGTGCGGGCAGCGATTCCTGCGTCGAGCAAGCGTCCACACAAGTAAGCGCCGGCAGCGATCGTCAGCATCGAGAAGCCCAGGTCCGCGGAGAAGACTCGGCCACGAAAACGGTCCTCGGTATGAAGCTGGAGCAGCGTCGTGGAGAAAACCCAGACCGTTGATCCTCCCGCGTGGGCCAGCATAGCGCAGGCGCTCGCCATCCAAACCGTGCGGCTGATCCCGAGCG
Source organism: uncultured Acidobacteriaceae bacterium (assembly GCA_963763285.1). Classification (GTDB taxonomy): domain Bacteria; phylum Acidobacteriota; class Terriglobia; order Terriglobales; family Acidobacteriaceae; genus Sulfotelmatobacter. The sequence goes on from CAVXOK010000018.1 coordinate 151,325, forward strand.
CTCCGTATCCGATCGCAATGGTGAGATAGCCGAATAAGATGCCGAGTTGCAGACGGCGGTCGCTGCGGCCCGCCCAGCGCGCCGACACGAGCGGGCCGACAAGCGCACCCAGGCCGCGTCCACCGAGCAGGATGCTCATGCCGAGCATCGCTCCGCGTGCGGCATCGACGTTGCGCCAGTGCACCGCAAACTCATGCGCGCCGAGCACGGTGAAGATCACCCAGCTCGGCCCGATCATCAGTTCGCCAGCTTTGGCAAAGACAGTTGGCAACAGCGTGCGGTGATTGCGTATGTACCGGATGCCTTCCAGCACTGGGGAGAAGTCGACCAGATCCCGGGGGCGCAGCGGAGCGGCAGATTCGGCGTGCGGCTCGGCAAAGTGCATTCCTCCGATGAGCGCAGCCGATGCCAGGAACGACAGCGCGTTCAGGATAAAAACCGCATCTCGTCCGAAGAAAACGGCAACCACTCCGCCGACTGAAGCGCCAATCAACAGATTCACCGACCACGTAGCTGAGGAGAGCGTGTTCGCGATCAACACTTCTCCCCTGTCAGCAATATTTGGGATCACCGAACTGCGTGCCGGTTCGAAGAATGCGGCCATGATCGTCTCCGCCAGTAGCAACGGATAGACCAGCCAAACCATGGAGCGTGAACGCACCAGCAGCATGGCCAGCACCACGCCGAAGCGGACCAAGTCGGCGGCAATCATCACATGCTTGCGGCGCAAGCGATCGTTTACTACACCCGCCGTCGGACCTATAAAGGTCTGCGGCAGAACCTGCAAAACCAGCGCCAGTGCGACCGAACTCGCATGCCCGGTCAATTGCAGCAGCAGAGTGTAGATCGAAAGCGTGTAAAACCAGTCGCCGATCTCGCTGACAATCTGCGCCAGCCAGAGCCGACGGAAGTTGCGATTCCCGCGCACCAACTGCAAGTAGGACGCCAGTGAAATCGACGGAGCCGCGAGCTCTGGTTGGGGTTCCATGCAGATGGCTAGGGTAACAAAGTCGGGCTTCGGCTTTCGGGCTGCGGGCTTCGGCTCGGACTCGAGTGTGAGGAACTTTCCTTATAGAGAGGAACTTTCCTTATAGAGCGGTTACGAAGTAGGCAACAACTTTCTCTTCAGGTCGTCGGCGATCTGCTTGCCGTGGAAGCGGCCGTTTTCGATGAAAATTTCGTTGGTCCGCGAGCCAGCCACGATCACGCCCGCCACGTAGATTCCGGGAACGTTGCTTTCTAACGAGACCGGATCGCAGACCGGGCGGTATTGCTCGTCCGAAAGCTCGATGCCCATGCTGCGCAGAAAGTCGTAGTCGGGGTGATAGCCAATCAGAGCCAGGACGAAGTCGTTTTTCAGGCGGATCGGTCCGCGTGGGGTGACGATGACGACGTAGTCCACTCCAATTTCCTGCACGGAACTGTTGAAGTAGGCTTCGATGTCCTTGTTCTTGATGCGGTTTTCCAGATCTGGCTTGATCCAATACTTGACGTGGTGGTGCAGTTGCGCGCCGCGATAGACCAGAGTGACGCGCGCGCCATGACGCCACAGATCGAGGGCTGCAATCGCAGCAGAGTTCTTGCCTCCGATCACCAGCACATCGGTGTCGTAGTAGGGATGTGCCTCGGCGTAGTAGTGCGAGACCTTGGGCAGATCCTCGCCGGGAAGACCGAGTTGATTGGCAAGATCGTAGTAGCCGGTTGAGGCGATCACCTTCCGGGTGCAGTAGTCGTGGGGACGGCCGGCGCGGTCGGTGGCCGTGATGCTGAAGTTTCCATCCTCGCCCATCACCGTTTTGACCCACTCGTACTGGCGGACGTCGAGACGGTAATGCTCGGTGACCTTGCGGTAGTACTCGAGAGCCTCTTCGCGGGTTGGCTTCTGCAGGGCAGTGGTGAAAGGGATCTCGCCAATTTCCAGCAGTTCGGGCGTGGTAAAGAAAGTCATGCCTGCGGGATAATGAAAAAGTGAATTCACCAGACAGCCCTTGTCGAGGACGATGACTTTCAGGCCGAGCTTTTGCGCTTCGATGGCGCAGGCCAGGCCAGTGGGCCCGGCTCCGATGACCAGCACATCGGTGCGCGTCTCGGGATGCGCACGAAGCTTGGCCTTAGGCTGAGTTTCAACTTCTGCAGCGGCAAGAAAATCAGGCATGGATTCAGTGACGCGCTGCGCCGGCCAAGGCACGGGCAGAAACCGATGATTCTAGCATGCGGCACGAAGCAGACTTTCTTACGGGGAAGTTAATGTGCGTCAGCACCAGGCGAGCGCTTGGTCCGCGATATAATTTCCGGTTACTTCGTTCATTGCGCTCTAATCAGGATGTCTATGACAACTTCCGGCGACCGGCCGACTCGTATGCGCATGGAATCCGACAGCATGGGACAGATCGAAGTTCCGGCGAATGTCTACTGGGGGGCGCAGACGCAGCGCTCGCTGCTGCACTTCAACATTGGGCGCGACACCATGCCGCCGGAGCTGATCCGTGCTTTCGGGATCCTCAAGAAAGCTTGTGCGCTGGTGAACCAGGATCTCGGCAAGCTTCCGGCAGACAAGGCAAAGCTGATCGTGCAGGCGGCTGACGAGGTGATTTCGGGCAAATTGAGCGACCAGTTTCCGCTGCGCATCTGGCAGACGGGCAGCGGCACGCAGACCAACATGAACGTGAACGAGGTCATCTCGAATCGCGCGATTGAAATTGCAGGCGGCGAGATGGGATCGAAGAAGCCGATCCATCCTAATGACGACGTGAATATGTCGCAGTCGTCGAACGACACGTTTCCGGCGGCGATGCACATTGCGGCGGCGGATCGCGTGAAGAACGCTCTGATTCCGGCGATCAAGAGCGTGCATGATGCGATTGCGGCCAAGGCGAAGGAATTCAACGATGTCGTAAAGATTGGACGAACTCATTTGCAGGATGCCGTGCCTTTGACATTCGGTCAGGAGTTCGGTGGCTGGGCGAGTTTGCTGGAGCGGGATATTAAACGGCTCGAACAAGTGCTGGAGGGTCTCTACGATCTTGCCATCGGCGGAACTGCTGTCGGGACGGGGCTGAACACTCATCCTGAATTTGCGGAACGTGCTGCGAAGAAGATTGCCGAACTTACGGGACTTCCCTTCCGCTCGCATGGCAACAAGTTTGCGGCGCTTTCGGCGCACGATGAGATTGTTTTTGCGCAGGGTGCGATGGAAACGCTGGCGGCTTCGCTGATGAAGATTTCGAACGACATTCGCTGGCTGGCTTCGGGGCCGCGCTGCGGGCTGGGAGAGATCTCCATTCCGGAGAACGAGCCTGGGTCTTCGATCATGCCGGGGAAAGTGAATCCGACGCAGTGTGAGGCGATGACCATGGTCTGCGTGCAGGTTCACGGCGCAACTGCTGCCGTTGGATTTGCCGGCTCGCAGGGCAATTTCGAGCTCAACGTTTACAAGCCGGTCATCATTTACAACTTTCTGCACTCGGTCACGCTGATCGCCGACGCTTGCCACGGGTACGTCGAGTACATGATCAAGGGCATCGAGGTGGATCGCGCCAAGGTGGACTGGTACGTGAAGAACTCTTTGATGCTGGTGACGGCGTTGGCTCCAAGGTGGGATACGACAAGGCCGCGCAAGATCGCCCACACCGCGCCGTGGAGCACAGCAGCCTGCGCGAGGCCGCGCTGAAGCTGGGGTATCTTACGGGCGAGGAGTTCGATCAGTTGGTGCGGCCGGAGAAGATGACGCGGCCGTAGTGGATTTCGTCCCGAAAATAAAGTTTGGGCTTCGTTGCGGCGGGTGTTGGACCGCTCGCTTCTGAGTTGAAAAGTGTGGGTACCCCCTCCCCCCTTCCTGATCTATGGAATCATCACGTTAGCAGGAAATTCCCGGCAAAATACGGATGTCAAAGAACTTAGGTCCTAAGATATAGATAACAAAGGACTTCGGGGCGCGATGAATTGGCTTGTGCCAACCGTCACGGCCTCGACCATCATTGCGCATGGGATGGGCTGTGGACAAGGTTAGATGTCACGGTGTGCTTGTGGAAATTTTGCAGGTAGGATGCGATTTTTCTTGACATTAGGATAAAATAGGATAAATTAGGTCCTAGCAATGAGGGTTTAGAAATGACTCTCCAATCTGGTCAAATGTCAGAATTCAAGCTTCCGTCACATATTCAGCTCGGCCGTGACAGCTGCCCAACCTGTGGTCAAGCCATTCCCCCAGACAAACTCGAAGAAATCAGTGGAAGGATTGCCGCCAGGGAGCGTGAGCGGACGCTTGCGATCACTGCTCAGCTCAATATGCAATACGCGGCCGAAAAAGCACGCGCCGAAACCAAGGCAAAGGCCGACTTGGAGGAGGAGCGCCAGCAGAGCGCTGCTCGCGAGGCCGGCGTGCAGCAAGAGCTTCAGAGACTGCGAGAAGCAAACAAGGTCGAGATAGCAGTACTGAAGGAAAATGCTGCGAAGGAGGCTGCGCGCATCCATCAGATCGCAACGGAAAAGGCCGATTTACGCTACCGGGACACACTCGCAGCTCAGGAGAAGACCATCTCCGAGGCCAACGCGAAGGCGCAAGAGGTTGAGCAGAACCTAAATATCCAGCGGGAGATCATGGAGCAGGCCAAGGAGGATGCGGTCAACGCCGAGAGGGCAAAAGCATTCGAGGACAATCAGAAACTGTCCACTAAAGTGAATGATTTGCAGCGCGCACTAGACAAGAAAACCAACGAGGAACTTGGGGAGGGGGCCGAGATTGAATTTTCGAAGCGCTCAAGGCGGAGTTTAGGCACGACAGAATTGAACGCGTACCCAAGGGTGCCCCTGGCGCGGACATTCGCCATGTTGTAATGCTCCGCGGCCAGGAGTGCGGAACGATCCTCTACGATTCGAAGAACCACAACCAATGGCGGGACGAGCACGCCGCGAAGCTCAGAAGGGATCAGCTTGCCGAGAAAGCTGAACATGCAATTCTTTCCACGCACAAATTTCCGCGCGATGCACACCAACTTCACCAACGGGAGGGGGTCTTGCTTGCTAACCCAGCCCGCGTCGTGGCAGTCGCAACCATCATCAGACAGCACCTGCTTCAGCTACATACTCTTCGTGTAAGTCAGGTCGAGCGCGAAAGTAAGACGGCCGCTTTGTACGAGTTCATTATCTCTGCACGATGCAGGCAGCTTCTCGATAGGATCGATCAGCGGGCCGGGGGCTTGTTCGAACTGCAAGAAAAAGAAATGAAGTGGCACGAGAAGAACTGGGAGCATCAGGGGACCGCAATACGCGCGATCCAGAAGGCTAAGGGCGATCTTGCGAGCGAGATCGATTCAATCATTGGTACGTCCGACGACGCTGGGATATCGGAGGCATCCTAAATATGATTACTCAGATGCCGCCCCAGCCTCACCCAGGTAGCGCCGATTTGCAAGAGCGCCGACTCGACCGCACGATCCTGCTGACTTATCGTTCCAAGGTCGACCTATACGACATATTGCCGAACCCGGACCAACCGCGGCTTGGCCCTAAAGAGGACGATGAGCTTCAACGACAGATCGAGGCAAATGGAGGGCTCTTCGAGCCCCTCCTGGTTGAGCCGCATCCTGAGGTGCCCGGGAAATATTTGATCATCGATGGTGACCGGCGGTGGACGAACTCCCGAATTCTGGTCGAGCAAGGGCGAGAGCAATACCGTCAAGTCCCGGTGGAGGTCACCGACAGAACGCTGTCGGAAGACGAGCGGCTGCGAGTTTGGATATATATCCACCGCCAGCGAAAGGAGTGGGACGCCAAGGAAAAGGAGATGGTCGCCTACCGGTTGGTGGACCTGGTAGGGCGGGCCAGCGCCGCCAACATCTTGGGCATAACCGTCCGCGAACTCGATAAGCTCGTCGAGATCTACGAGCTTTCTGGAAGGTTCAAGGCTCTGCGCGATCCCAGTGCTGCCATCACTTGGGCGCGCGAGCTAATGGGTGTAAGCAAGAAGCTTCTGGTGCCGACGGTGATCGATGCAGTCGTCAAGAAGGTGAACGAGAAGCGGATCACTAACTCCAAGGACCTGCGAAAACTCAGGACGATCCTTCCGGATCCGGTGGCCAGGGCCCACTTCCTCGGTGATTCGGGTGACCTTGAGTCCGCTCAACTGCGGATTCGACCGGTCGAAAAGGAGCATGAGGATCAACCCCTAGGCGAGTTGGGCGCTGCGGTTGAGGCGATGAAGAGTGTGCCTTGGACCAAACTGCAGGAGCTAAAAGGAGATGAGATGGTGCTGAAAAAGCTCGATGAAGCCGAGGCCCTGTTGAAGTCGCTTCGGAAGGCGCTAATGTCCGAATAGAATCCTGGGCATAAAGGAGATCCCGACTTTGAAGGAGTTGGTCCGCAAATCGCGCCAGAGAACCGACTGGTGGCCCACAAGCGAGGTTTTGGCTTGAGTGGGAATATCCGCGTCTCGCAGGCTCTAGCCCAGCGAATAAAACTGGACTGTCCTGATTCCAGGTGGAAACGCGGGTGGCCTCGGGCGCTGAAGCGCGGCGCGTTTTAAGGCTTCGGCGGCACGGCTGAAGCCGTGCCCTTCCCGAGCCTTGTGGCCTTCCGGAGCCTCGTAAAGTCCGACTCTTCGGAACCTCGGGGGCTGAAGCCCTCGACTCAGAAGTCCGTCGATCGCAGCGGTGAACCGCTGCGCCACCCAAAACCCCGCTGCGCCGCCCAAGGCCGTGCTGCCGTCCGTTAGGCCGCTTGTTCCTGGATGTCGGACTCTGGGCGGCCGAGGAGATGCTTGCGGAGTTGTTCGAGTTGTGCGGTTGCCTCCTTGATCTGCTGGGCGCAGGCATAGCCGAGCGGGGGCAAGAATCCGTCGTATTTTTCGAGCAAGAGGCGGGCATTCTCTTCGATGACTGCAATCTGGGCGCGAGTCTGGTCGGCGGCGGCAGACATCAGGCTGGTTAGTTTCTCCAGTTGCGAATCGCGCTCGGCTAATGCTTGCCGGCTTTGTGCGGCTTGCTGTTCGAGGGCACGCTCGTGGAAGCGGATGAGCAGAAAGAGGCCTGCGGTTAGCACGAGCAAACCCAGATTGGCGGCGATGGTTTGTGACATGGCTTGGCTGGAGTCGGCGTCCCTCTGTTTTTCGAGTGCGGCGAAGCGGGTGTTTTCGAGGGAAGACAATGAAGACAGCAGAGACCGAGCCTGATCCGAGTATTGTTTGCCTTGGTTGGTTTGCACGAGCTGGAAGGCGCGGTGGCGGTACCCCTGCTGGCGCAAAGCGATGGTTCGCTCGATCTCGGCTTGTTTCGAGGCGGCGAGGGATTCCAGTTGGGTTTCGAGCGCCTGCTCGGGTTGGGGGCGATTGGCTAAGGAGGAGCGAAGATTGGCGAAGTGGGTAGCGATCGCGTTTTTCGCGTCAACGTAAGGCTGCAGGTAGGCAGGGTCGTCGGTGAGAAGGTAGCCGCGCTGCCCGGTCTCCATGTCGGTGAAATCCTGCCAGACACGGGCGATGGCGGCTTGCACACTGGAGCTCTCGAGGCTGCGGGCCGCAGTTGCCTGGATTCGCTTTAAGTGATCGATGGCGAGATAGGCGTTGAAGGCCATCAGGATGAGCAGCACCACGGCTGCAATTTGCAGGGCAGCTTTCCGGATTGTCACGTTGGGCTCCTGGGGCTTAGGTTGAGCCTATCCTAGCGCAAGTGGATGACGGGTGGTCATGCCTTGGGGACTAACGCGTTTCCGCCACGGCGAGCTCAGGCGCTCAAGCGCGATGAGTTTTCAACGCTTCGGCGGCACGACTGAAGTCGTGCCCCTTCCCGTTTGTGCTCCACGCAGGAGTGGGGCGGCACAGGCTGACAGCAGGTTCCTCGACTCCGCCGTCCCCTTCGGCTTCGCTCAGGGTCCGGCTGCGCTCGGAATGACAAGTGGCCGGTTGCCCTCCGAGGCCCATCTAATCAGATGGCGTGCATGATTCCCCATGTCTGTGAAGAGTCCGCCTTGCTCCGCTCGGCGGGACAGCCGAGACGGCTGTCCCCACATAAGCATCTTGGAAGCGGCATACTACGGCTCGGCCAATTCAGTTTCCGGAGCCAGCTCTGCGGACTTCGCCTTTTTCGGCGTGGTCGTGATCACCACTACACTCACCAGAACCAGGAATGTTCCTGCGATCGTGCGCGGGCCCAGCGGTTCCCCGGCTAGAAAATATCCGAGCAGGACGGCGATTACGGGGTTCACGTAGGCGTAGGTGCCGACTTTGGTGGGTGACTCGTGGTGGATGAGCCAGACATAGGCAGTGAAGGCGATGATCGAGCCCGCGACGATCAAGTAGACCAGCGCGAGCCACGCGCGCGAAGAAACGGCTTGCCAGTGGAAGCCGTTGAACTCTCCGAAAATAGCGGCCGCTAGCAGGAGCAGGATTCCTCCGACTAGCATTTGGGCTCCTGAATTCATGATCTTCGATTGCGGGCAAAGTCAACTTGCGGTTGAGAACTGAGGCCAGGGACCAACTGATGGCGCCCACCACCAGAGCAATCGCGCCGGAGCGGTCGATCGGAGCGTCGCCGAGGCTTACGGAACGGCTGACCAGGACCGCTACTCCGGCGAGTCCTACCAGAAGGGCGCATCCCAGGCGGAAGGTGAGCCGCTGGGTGCGCAGGATGAGAATTTCGGCGAGCGCGGTGAAGACCGGGATGGTCGCCAGCATGACGGCCGTGATGCCGGAGGGGACGCGCTGCTCGGCCCAGAAGACCAATCCGTAATCCACCAGAAAAATGAGTACCGCCAGCAAGGTTACTGATAACCATTCGCGGCGGGAGGGTGAGGCGGTGCCGGTGGCGCGCACCCAGGCGTAGAGCACGATGCCGGCGGCGAAGAAACGCATTCCGGCGAGCAGGAGCGGCGGCACTTCGCGCACGCCGATGCGGATTGCCAGGAAGGTCGATCCCCAGACGAAGTAGATAATGGCGAAAGCCAGCAGGGTCTTCCAGCGGTGTGGGCGGGGCGTGGTTTGCATGGGAAGCAGTCTGAGCCAAGTTGGAAGCGAATCAGACTGGTTGCTTGGTCGTGTTGTTTAGATCATCCGCGAGCGGATGGGGAAGCAAATTCCGCCATCAAAAGTTTTTATAGGCGATAGATGCTTCGGAGCATGTCCGCAGCCGGCGGGACCCTGCGACTGCGTTTCGGGGCAGGCCGCCGGCGTTACTTCTTCAGCAGGCTGGTGTGGCTGGCGACGCACTGCCAGCGGCCTTCGGTGTATACCCAGGTATCGGTGAAGCGGCCGAAGTGCTCGTAGGGTTTGCCCTGGTAGGTCCCTTTGGTGTGATAGATGCCGACGACGACGGCGGAATCGGCATACATGCTGACTTTGAGGTCTTGAATGGTCAGGATGGTGGGTTTGAACTGAGGGTCTTTGATATCGGCGAGGAACTTGGCTTTGTCGCTGACCTCGCCATCGTATTCGGTGTTGACGAATTCGTTGCCGAGCATGGCATCGAGGACGCGGGCGTCGCGATTCACCTGGGCTTCATTCCACAGGTGTTCCATGATCAGCAGCTTGGTTTCCTGAGAATCGTCCTTCGATTTCTGGGCGGCGGCTGGTCCCACCGCAGAGAGAGCCAGCAGAAGACAGCAGCATGTGGCACGAAGCATGGTCTTGCTCGTCCGCCACATCCCCACGTGAGGCGGACGCTGCGAAAAGATAGCAGTGGGGCGCGGGGTCTCGCTATTGAAATGCGCGGGGGAGAGTTACGAACGTACCACGGGGGCTGAAGCCCGCTGATTTGCAGTGCAGTTAGACGCAGCGCTGAAGCGCCGCTCCACCCAAGATCGCCGCCAGTTAAGAGGTAAGCCGGCGGGACGCACGTACGTTTAGAAGGCCCAGCGCAGGAGCGCTGCGCCTACGGTGAAGCCCGCGCCTACCGAGGCCATCAGCACCAGGCTTCCCTTCTTCAGCTTGCCCTGTTCGATGGCCGTATTCATGGCTAGCGGAATGGTGCCGGCGGTGGTGTTGCCGTAGCGCTCGATGTTGACGATCACGCTTTCCGGGCGCAGGCCCAGACGTTCGGCGGTGGCGTTGATGATGCGCAGGTTCGCCTGATGCGGGATGAAGGCGTCGATATCCGAACCTTTGAGGCCGTTGCGTTCGAGCAACTTCAGGCAGGCTTCGGTTTGCTTGCGCACGGCGAATTTGAAGACCTGCTGGCCGTCCTGGTGAACGTAGTGCATTTTCTTGTCGACGGTTTCACGGGTTGAAGGATTGAGGCTGCCGCCGCCGGGCATTTGGAGGAAGCATCCGCCCGAGCCGTCGATTTCGTGGATGAAGTCGATCAGGCCAACGGAATCGTCTTCGGCGGGCTCGAGAATCACGGCGCCCGCGCCGTCGCCAAAGATCACGCAGGTGGCGCGGTCGGCGTAGTCGATGATCGAGGACATCACGTCGGCGCCGATCACCAGCACGCGCTTGTGCGTGCCGGTGGCGATGAATTGCGCTCCCGTCTGCACGGCGTAAACGAAGGCGGAGCAGGCGGCGGAGAGATCGAATCCCCAGACTCCTTTGGCGCCCAGTTTGTGCTGGACCAGGCAGGCAGTGGAGGGAAAGAACATATCGGGCGTGACCGTGCCGACGATGATGGCATCGAGATCGCTCGGAGCCAGACCGCGCTGGGCGAGCGCTTTCTTGGCGGCCTCGACTGCGAGGTCGCTGGTGGCCACGCCTTTTTCCACGATGTGGCGTTCGCGGATGCCGACTCGGGCGAGAATCCAGTCGTTGGTGGTGTCGACCATCTTTTCGAGGTCGGCGTTGGTGAGAAGATGGGGCGGCACATAGGTGCCGAGGGCGCTGATTTTGGCGCGAATCGGATTGGTCAATGAGAGCTCCTGGGTATGAAAGTGAGTATTTTGCAGGATTGGAGGCAGAATGTCTAACTGCTGTCTCGAGGGCTGGGAGTTTCGCGTACCCAAAACAAAATAAGCCAGGCACCGGGACCTCACTGCACACGCAAGAGCCCGTTACCGTTGCTTCCTTCCGGACCTGGCGGGGTTGGCGAGAGTACGTCGCGTGAGACCGATGCCTGACCTGAATCATTCTAGCAAAAAGAGCGAGCGGATTCCCGTCTGCTGCTCCAGCAGCTCGCCGCTAGCGCGCGCGGGCAAAGGGCTGGTGACTTTTGGTGCAAGAAAGGCGCACGAAAGCCTTCCCTTCTTGATGGAACTTGTCGAACAATAGAAGTCCCGGAACAATAGAAGCGGAGCTCTAGATGACGAACCATCCGCGACTTCCATGCCGCAGTCCAGCCAAACAACTCGACGTAATCCTCTGAAGCCAGGCCATCAACCAATACTTCGAGCTCTCTATCTATTTGCTTGTTCTGATGGGATTTGGCACGTTGGCAAGTACGGGCGGCCTGGACCTGCCGGCGATGCTGCTGGTGGGAGCGGCGCTGGCTGTCCGCGGCTATCTGCTGGCGAGCGGCGGCGCGTCGTGATTTCGGAGCGCTGGACCACGCCCCTCACCATCGCGTATTTCGTTTTCTACGCGGCGATTATTTCCTGCTCTCCCGCAGCTTTCTGGCGGCGACGGTACACCTGGTGCTGTTCGCCGTGGTGGTGCGCACGTTTTCGCTGCGGCGCGATCGCGACTACACGATGCTGGCGATTCTCGCGTTCCTGATGGTGCTGGCTTCGGCCGTGCTGACGGTGGACAGCGTCTTTCTGCTTTTCTTTGCCGGATTCATGCTGATGGCGGTGGCCACCTTCATTCTGATGGAGATGCGGCGCTCGGGGCGAGCCGCGCACTTTCAGGCGCGACACTCCGAGCGATCCTGCAGGAGCACCGGCACCTGGCGTTCTCGCTGGCGCGGGTGACGCCGGGCTTGGTGCTGATGATTCTGGTGGGCGCGGCGGCGGTGTTTTTTCTGTTGCCCCGCATGTCGGCCGGCTACCTGGGCGGCTATTCGTTCGGCACCGATTTTTCCACCGGCTTCAGCGATCGGGTGCAATTGGGCCGGATCGGGCAGATTCAGCAATCGGACGCGGTGGTGATGCACATCCAGATCGACGGCGACCACGACGGCCAGTACGCCCTGCATTGGCGTGGCGTGGCCTTGGCGAATTTCGACGGCAAGAACTGGTCGAACCCGCGCGAGCAATTTGCCACTGCGACCGGGAAGCGGACGGAAGTTTCCGCAGTTCCCTGTCGGCCAGGGAGTTGCGCAGGCTGATGGCCGAACTCAATGCGCCGGCGAGTCACGCTTATTCATTACCGCGTAGCTGATGGAGCCGATCGGCACCAACGTTTTTTTTCTCGCGCCGTGGGCGCGCCGGGTGAAGGGAGCGTATCGCGCGTTGCAGATCGACGACGGCGGAGCGGTGTCGGATCTGGACAGCCAGCGCGCGTGAGCCTCTACGAGGCGGACTCGGATATCTCCACGCCTTCTCCTGAGCGACTTCGAGTGGCGGGCAGATTATCTTCCGCAGTTTGCCCTGGCATATCTGCAACTGCCGAGAAGCTCGATCCGCGCATTCCGCAGCTGGCGGCGCAGGTCACGGGTTCCGCTTCCAACAATTACGACAAGGCGGTCGCGCTGGAACGATATCTGAAGACGCATTACGGATACACCCTTCAGCTGCTGCGCTCGCCGGTCGCCGATCCGCTGGCCAACTTTCTTTTCGAGCGCAAGCAAGGGCACTGCGAATACTTCGCTTCTTCGATGGCCGTGATGCTGCGGACGCTGCGGCATTCCGGCGCGCGTGGTGAACGGATTCCGCAGCGATGAATTCAACGATGTCACGGGCAACTACGTCGTCCGGGCCAAGGATGCGCACTCCTGGGTGGAAGCATACTTCCCCGGTTACGGGTGGGTCACTTTCGATCCCACACCGGGCGGCGTGATTGGGTCACCGCAAGGCTGGGGCCGAGCAATGCTCTATCTGGACGCTGCGGCATCGTTCTGGCGGGAGTGGGTAATCAGCTATGACGCTTCGCACCAGAACGTTCTGGGCCAATCGATGCTGAATGGGACGCGCGGCGCATGGGAGCGGGCGCGCACGTGGGCGCGGCTGCGCTATGCGCGGATGCTGAATTGGGCGCGGAAAAGCCAGCGAGGCGTGGAGCGCGCGCCGGGACGGTGGTTTGTAGGTAGCGTGGCGGCTGCGCTTCTATTGCTGGTTCTGGGCAATGCTGGGCGGATTGCGCGGATGATCCGTAAGAGACGGCTGCAGGCACATCCGGAGCGATCGCCGGACAGGCTGCCGCAATGTGGTACGAGCGGATGGCTCGGTACCTGGCGCGGCGGGGAGTGAAGAAATCCACGACGCAAACGGCGCAGGAATTTGTGCGCGTCATTGAAGATGAGCGATTGCGAGCGCGGGTCGCACGATTCACTGACGCATACGAATCGGCGAGCTTTGGGAACTCTCGCAGATGATGCACTGCGGTTGCCGGAGTTGTTCGAAGAAGTGGAACTGCGACGCGAAGTAATTACGCGATCTGCAGGATCGCTCTTGTCTTCCCCGTGATCATCCTGAATAAGAGGACATGTCGTCGACTAGAAGTGCCAGACCACGCCACCGCCGACGAAAAAGTTGTGCTGCCGGGTCTTGCCGGTATCGGCCAAGGGCAGATCAGGCGTGCCCGACCAGAAGTCGCGGACCTCGCCACGAATGCTGAAGTGGTGCAAGACTCTCACGTCAAGACCGAATCCACCCTGGATAACGCCCGAGGTCGAGGAGCTGCCGGGGTTGGGGCCGCCGTAGATCAGGGTATTGTTCTGGCTGAAGTGACCGAAGCCGCCGCCGAAGCTCACCCACGGTGAAACCGCAGTGTCAGGAAACAGATTCAGGCGGGCCGACGGAGTGATGAAGATCTGCTTGTAATCTTTGGGAACAACGTTGTCGCCGGAGTTGAGGTCTTCATCAAGATTGAAAACCGCGGGCACTTCTCCCGAGACGGCATAGACGGGAGTGCTGAGGAGACGGCGCGCGTAATCGACTTGGAAGGTGAGTCCTTTGCCAGAGCGGACAACGTGATTGAAATTGGTTGCATTGAGGATGCCCTGGTCGCTGACGAAGATACGGCCAAGCATGCCGGTCACTTCGTTTTTCTCGTCCTGAGCCGCCGCGGAACTGCCCAGAATCGATATGACAACTGCGAGGATTGCGATTACGTACTTTTTCCCAGACATTTCCCCTCCAGGACGCGGGACTTACGTTTGTCTTCGGTAACGCCTAGGGTAGCATGAAGCGCAGAGTTTTCATCCACAGGTTGTGCATTTCGACGCCATCACCGCCAATTAGCTGAAACAGATACGTGCAGCCCACGGGATGGCTTCGTGGGTAGGCGCCGAGCGGAAGATGCTAAAATGGCGAGACAGCATGCCTTCGAAGAACCTCACCGGCTCTCGTTCCAGCGAAAAAATCCCCGATAAAGGGTCGACCGAATGTGAAGGGGCTGCGCGCCCCCAGAAAATTGGCTTCGTCAGCCTGGGATGCCCCAAGAATCTGGTCGACAGTGAAGTGATGATGGGCCTGCTGGTGCGGGCGGGGGCCGAACTGTCGCCCCGCGCCGAGGACGCCGACGTCATTGTGGTCAACACCTGTTCGTTCATCGAGAGCGCACAACAGGAGTCGGTAAATACCATCCTCGAGATGGTGGGTCACAAGACCTCGGGACGAGCGAAGAAGCTAGTGGTCGCAGGCTGTCTGGTCGAGCGGTTTCGGGATGAAATCCGCAAGAGCATTCCGGAAGTCGATGCCGTGGTAGGAACCGGGGAGCTGCAGAATATTTTGGCGGCAACCGGCATTGCTCCTCGAGCAAACTCGACTCCGGTGCACAATGATTCCCCGTTTGTGGTTCTACCTTCGCGAGCAGAAGGCAATGCCCGGGCGGCGCAGGGGCGATTCTCACGCGGGCAGTGGGATGGTGCAATTGCCGATCTCCCGAATTACTTGTACGACGATGAGACTCCGCGCATTCTGGCCACGCCGAAGTCGACAGCCTACATCAAGATCGCTGAGGGATGCGACCATCCTTGCACCTTTTGCATTATTCCTCAGTTGCGCGGGCAGTTTCGCTCGCGAAGGTTCGAGTCGGTGATTGCCGAGGCGGAGCGGCTGGCGCGTAGCGGCGTAAAGGAAATCACTCTGATCGGGCAGGATACTACCTGCTACGGAGAGGACTTCGGGCTGAAAGATGGTCTAGCGCTGCTGCTCGAGAAACTGGCGAAGATTGAAGAGCTGCGCTGGATTCGGTTCCTCTATGCTTATCCTAATAAGATCACGGGGAAGCTGCTGGAGACGATCGCGTCGTCTGAAAAGATCTGTTCCTACATGGATGTGCCATTGCAGCACGCGTCGGCGCCGGTGCTGAAGCGCATGAAGCGCGGCGGCGGAGCGGAATTGTTTTTGCGCTCGATTGCCAAAATGCGGCGGGCGATTCCCGGCCTGACTTTGCGGACCTCGTTTATTGTTGGATTTCCGGGAGAGACCGAGAAGGAATTTGAAGAGTTGTGCGACTTCGTGCGCGAAGCGCAGTTTGACTGGTTGGGAACCTTTGCCTACTCCGATCAGGATGGTGCAGACGCATATGGGTTGGACCAGAAGGTTCCCGTCCGCGAGATCGAACGGCGGCGCAAACACTTGATGAGCGTCCAGCGGCAGATCAGCAAGAAGAAAAAGAAAACACTGGTGGGGCAAGAGTTTGACCTGTTGCTGGAGGGGACATCGGAGGAAACCGATCTGCTCTTAGAAGGCCGCACCGCGATGCATGCGCCGGAAATTGACGGCAAAGTCTTCGTGAACGATTTTCCGGCTGAGATTACGCCTCAGGCGGGAGAGTTTTATCGCTGTCAGATCACAGAGGCGCACGACTATGATCTGGTGGCGAGGATCGTGTAGCGAATTTGTTCGCTGTGAATTCTGTGGTTTAATTCAGCACGGCCCCCGGAACTTTCCCTGACCATGCCTCGCAAGCGCACTTTGAAACTCCGCTGCCCCATCTGCAAGAAAACCGTGAAGAGCGGCTGACCCCGAGTTTCCCTTCTGCAGCGACCGTTGCCGCACGATCGATCTCGGTAAGTGGGCGAGCGGTGCTTATGTGATCCCGTCGCCGGTTACGGATGCGGATGAGTCGATTCGAGAAAGCACTCCTGAAGATGTGGACGAGGAATCGTGAAGGATGCCCCGAAACCCGATAGTAGCGCCGGCTTCCCGCTGGCTGACTCGAGGGCGAACTCAGGACAAACTGCGGGCGCGACCCGCGCGGTTCCTTTGTGGGCCACACTGATTGCCACGTTTTTCGGTATTGGCCGGCTGCGGCCTGGACCTGGGACCTGGGCATCGGCGGCGACCGTTGTGTTGTGGGCGGCGTCAAGCCATGCTATTGCGCCGTTTTTACGCACTCCAGTCGCGATCGGACTGGCCCTGCTGGTCACTCTGATCGGTATTCCCGCGGCCACGCAGGTCGGCCGGGGTTCCGGGATGAAAGATCCTCAGTTTGTGGTGATCGATGAGGTTGCGGGTCAACTGGTGGCGCTGATCGCCGTGCCGCTCGCATGGAAATCCTTTCTGGCGGCCTTTATACTTTTTCGTGCCTTCGATATCGTAAAGCCGCCGCCAGTGCGACAATTGGAGGCGATTCCGGAGGGCGCCGGGATCGTACTGGACGATCTTGCGGCGGGTCTCTACGCGTTAGCGGTGATGCATCTCTTATTGCACTTTGGTCTTCTAATATAGTGTCTTGTAACGTAGTGCGAGTGCTCTCCTCATGGGATTTTCTGATCGCATCCTGGGCAAGAAAAACGTAAATGGCGGACCGCATATCGAGTCTGTATCGCCAGTGCTGGCGCTGGCGGGAGGCGAAGTCCGCATTGCCGGTTCGGGATTGCGGTCGCAGCCATATCAGCGTCCACTCGTGCGGTTTGGCGAGGTGGAGGGCGGAGTCGTGATCAGTTCGGATTCGTTTCTCGTGGCCCGGGTTCCCGAGGGAGCGACTTCCGGCCCGGTCGTAGTGGCTGCAGATGGGCATGTCAGCAACGCGCACGCTGTGAAGGTCGCGGTTCCAATCGCCGAGAGCCTGCATCCCGTGACCAATCCCGCGCTCGATGCCCAGGGGAACATTTACGTCACCTTCTCTGGTTCACGCGGGCAAAAGGTTCCAATCGCCATCTTCAAGATTGACACCAACTATGCGGTGAAGCCGTTCGTCGCCGAGATGATGAATGCGACTTCCATTGCGTTCGATCGCGAGGGACAGCTGTATGTTTCGTCGCGCTATGATGGCGCGGTTTATCGCGTGGCGCCGAACGGAAGCATGTCCACCTATGCCGAAGGGATGGGAGTCGCCACGGGGATTGCCTTTGATCGCAACCAGAATCTCTACGTAGGCGACCGCAGCGGCACCGTCTTCAAGATCGGTCGTGACCAGCAGGTTTTCGTCTTCGCTACTCTGGAGCCGAGCGTCTCGGCATACCACCTTGCTTTCGGTCCGCAGGGGGACTTGTTTGTGACCGGACCTACGACGTCGAGCTTTGATTGCGTGCATCGAATTGATCCGCAGGGGACGGTGCATACGTTTTTCCGCGGCCTGGGTCGCCCGCAGGGGCTGGCTTTTGACGCGACGGGCAACCTTTACGTGGCGGCGTCGCTCTCCGGCAAGCGCGGCATTGTGAAGATCACGCCCGACGCTGCCGCCAGCCTGGAAGTAGCCGGCCATGGACTCGTGGGATTGGCTTTTGCGCCCGGACGCAGCGTGATTCTGGCGACCACGGACGCAGTGCATCATCTCTCCTGGAATATTCCGGGACTGCCTTTGCTGCCGGAGTAGTTAACGGCAGTACCCAGTGCCGGTACTCAGTTCCCCAACAAACTGACCGCACTGGTGAGTACTCGGTACTGAGTACTGAGAACTGCCTTCATCATTTACACTCTACCCGTGAACGCCGAGATCATCGCGGTCGGCTCCGAGTTGCTGACGCCCTTCCGCACCGATACGAACTCTCTCTATCTCACTGAGCAGATCAACCAGCTGGGCGTCGAGGTGGTTTTCAAGTGTGTGGTCGGCGACGATCTCAGGCGCCTGGTTGAGGCCGCGCAGCATGCGCTGTTTCGCTCGGAGATTGTGATCTTCAGCGGCGGTCTCGGTCCGACCGAAGATGATCTTACCCGCGAGGCGGTGGCGGAAGCGTTAGGGGTTTCCTTGCGGCGCGACGAAGCCGTGCTTGCCGGCATCGAGCAGCGTTTCGCGGCGCGGGGCTGGAAAATGTCTCCCAATAATGCCAAGCAGGCGGACGTTCTCGAGGGCGCGACGGTGCTTCCTAATCCCAACGGGACTGCGCCAGGACAGTGGCTGAGCGGCAAGTTTGATGGGCGCGAGCGGATCGTCATCTTGCTGCCCGGGCCTCCTCACGAACTAAAAGCTCTGTTCGAGGCGGAGTGCCGCGAGCGGCTGCGGGCTAAATTGCCGCGGGCTTTCATTGCGACTCGGGTACTGAAGGTGGCGATGCTTGGCGAGTCTCATGTGGATGCGCGGGTGGCGCCCATCTACAAACGATTTGGCGAGGTTCAGACCACGATTTTAGCTGGAGCGGGAGAGATCCAATTGCATTTCAAGTCGCGCGCCGAAACCATGGAGGCAGCGCAGGCGCTGGTGGATGAAGCGGCCGACGCAGTCGAGGAGGAATTGGATGATGCCGTGTTTTCGCGGAACGGGGAGTCTCTCGAGCAGATCGTGGGCTACTGGCTGCAAATGCGCAACGCCACGCTGGCCGTGGCGGAATCGTGCACCGGAGGTCTGTTAGGTGAGCGGATTACGTCGATCGGCGGCAGCTCGCGCTATTTTTCCGGCGGCGCGATCGTCTACTCGAACGCGATCAAGACTGAACTGGCGGGAGTGCCCGCTGACATGATCGAACGGCACGGAGCCGTGAGTCGCGAGGTCGCGGCCGCGCTGGCTGAGGGTATTCGGTATCGTTGCGAAACCACGCTTGGGATTGGCATCACCGGCGTGGCCGGACCCACAGGGGGAACTCCGGAGAAGCCCGTGGGGCTGGTATTTCATGCTCTGGCCAGCGATAGCGGAACGGAAGTGATTGAGCGTAATTTTCCCGGCGATCGCAAGCGCATCCGCTGGTTCGCGACGACGCTGGCGCTCGATATGGTGCGAAGGAAGTTGATGTGAGGAGAAGCCCGTTTCATGCGACTGTTCGTTGCTCTCGATCTCGACGATGCTATTCGCAATCGAATCGCGCGATTCCTCGACGGCGTGCGCGCATTTGCTCCGGACGCGCGCTGGGTGCAGCCCGAATCGCTGCACATCACCTTGAAGTTTATAGGAGAACAATCCGAGGAAGCAGGTGGAGGATATTAAGCGGGCGCTGGAAACGATTGAGGCGGAGACGTTCGAGATGAACTTTCGAGGTTATGGATTCTTTCCGAGCGCTCGGGCGCCGCGAGTGTTCTGGGTGGGAATTGAAGGCGGTTCGAGATTGGCCTCTTTGGCCGGAACCGTGGATGGAACTCTGGCCCGGCACGGCGTCCCAAACGAAGAGCATGCCTTCAATCCGCACCTTACGCTGGCTCGAGGCACGAGAAGCTCAGGCTCGCCGCGACAGCCAAAGGCCGATCGTGCGAACCGCAGCTTTGAGCATTTGCAAGAAAAGTTGGCGGCGCTGCCTCCACCGGAGTTTGGTACGATGACCTCCCGCGAGTTTTTTCTGTACCGGAGCCAGCTTTCGCCCAGCGGCTCAAAGTACACGAAGCTGGCGGGATTTGGTTTGCGATAGCGCATCCAGCCGGAAATAACCCAAATTGCTGACCCTCTTCATCATCGCCGCCCTGAGTTACCTGCTGGGATCGATTCCTTTCGGCTATCTGCTTGTTCGTATCTTCCGTGGTGAAGATGTGCGCCGAGGCGGCAGCGGAAACATCGGAGCGACGAATGTGTCCCGCACATCGCCGGTGCTGGGAGTGGCGACTCTGCTGCTGGATGCGCTGAAGGGATCGACTGCCGTGATCCTGGCGATCATGCTCAGCCGCGCCGAGATCATGGGTTGGGCTGAGTCAAACCTCCCTTGGTACACCGATCATCCCTGGACGCCATATCCGTCTGTGGTGATGTTCCGCACGGTCACTGCAGCGTTGTTCGCCGTTCTCGGCCACTTGTTTCCGGTCTGGCTGAAGTTTCGCGGCGGCAAGGGGGTGGCAACTGGTCTAGGCGCATTCGCGCTGATTGCTCCGTATGCAGTTCTGATCGCGGCCGGGATATTTGTTGCCGTCTTGTTGATTTTCCGCTACGTTTCGCTCGGTTCGATTATCGCGGTCGCAGCGTTCCCCCTTCTTGTTTATGTGGCGCACGCCTATGACGGTGCACCGATGGCCCTCGCATTGATGGTAGTCACTTCTCTGCTTATCATTGCGCGGCACCACCAAAACATTCGACGCCTGCTGGCCGGCACGGAAAGCCGCCTGGGAGCACAGCACGCATGAGCGAGATCGCAATCATCGGAGCCGGAGCCTGGGGCACGGCGCTTTCGATCGTGCTGGGACGCAAAGAGAGTCACCGGGTCCGGCTGTGGGCTCACGAAACAGAAGTCTGCGAATCCATCTCCGCTCGCCGGGTGAACGAGAAGTTTCTTCCCGGGCTGCACATTCCTGATTGCGTGACACCCTCCAACGATCTTGTGGAAGCGCTTGCGGGCGCGGCCATCGTCGTGAGCGTGATGCCATCGCAACATTGCCGCCGTCTGTTTGAACGGATGCGGCCGCATCTCGGCACGGAAGCCGTGATCGTGAGTGCAACCAAAGGACTGGAAGAAAACTCCCTGCTCCGCATGACGGAGGTGATCGTGCAGGTGCTGAAAGCCGACGGAATTCCAGCCCCGCGGATCGGCGCACTCAGCGGCCCCTCGTTCGCGTTGGAGGCGGCGCGGGGCGACCCGACAGCGATCACGATTGCTTCGCAGGACAAAGAACTCGCGCGCTTCGTCCAGCAAGAGTTCAGCCATGCCAGCTTTCGCCTTTACACCAATGATGATCCCGTCGGCGTCGAGTTGGGCGGAGCGTTGAAAAATGTGGTGGCCATCGCAGCCGGAGTTTGCGCGGGCCTCGGTCTGGAACACAACTCTGTGGCCGCCCTGATTACGCGTGGACTGGCGGAGATGACACGGCTGGTGGTGGCCTGTGGAGGCAAAGCCGAGACTATGGCGGGGCTGGCGGGCCTGGGAGATCTAGTGCTGACTTGCACGGGCGGCCTTTCCCGCAATCGCAGCGTGGGCGTCGAACTTGGTCGCGGATACAAGCTGCCCGAAATTCTCGCGGGAATGCATGGCATGGTTGCGGAAGGAATCTTCACCACGACAGCTGCCGTGGGACTGGCGCGCGCCCGTGGAGTCGAGATGCCGATTACAGAACAGATGTACGCCATTCTGCATGAGGGCAAGGCTCCGCGCGACGCAATTTATGAATTGATGACTCGCAGCAGCAAGAGCGAAACTCTGCGGAGCTAACGACGTCGCGCAACTGGTAAACTCCAGCACCGTTTTGTTGCCAAACCGGCACGGACGTTCCTTCTGACTGGTACTTTGGTAACGGCAAATCCCACGGTTTTCAACTCGCGGCACTCCTTCGACATTAAAATTCTATAGATACCCGTGAAATCCGCCGCCACTTCGATCGACGGCGCTTCCGCAACGAGCCAAGGGAGCGACCTGTCCGCCGTGTCGCCTAATCCGGCGCGCATCCCGATTCTCTACGTAATTCTGGGCGTGCTTCTGGTAATTAGCATCGTTCCTATGTATTTCTACTCTGCGGAAGTGGAGTCGATTAACCAAGAGCGGCTAAAGACCAACGAGAAGCTGCTGCAAAACACCGTGACCCGGTCGCTGGCCGATGATCTTTCGCAGCGCGAGCGCTCTGTGCGGATGATGCTGGCTAATCTTTCATCGGCAATTCAGGTGGCGAGCGGTGGCGACATTGGCAGCAAGAACATTGAATCGCCCGAGTTGCGCGCGCTGCTGGAGAACTTTGTGTCGTCCTCGGACGTGGTGGCCTACGCCACGCTGCTTAATTCCGAGGCAAAAGGAATATCCGCGTCCGCGGGGCATATTTCGCCCGATGCTTTTCTGCAACGAGAGTTGCAACATGCCTACGACGCAGCCCGCGACGGCCGCGCTTACAACGGACAGGCTCTCCAAGTGGAGGACGGCAAGACGGCGCGAACCGTTGTGCTGGTGAGCAGTCCCGTCAGCTACGGCGGACATTTTCTGGGCATGGTGGGCGCAGTTGTGGACCTGCAATTCTTGATCCGCCGGCTGCAGGAAGTGAAGGCAAGCGGCGGCGGCCTGATCCCTTATGTTGTGGACGCTCAGGGCCGACTGGTGGCCGCTGGCACTCCGCAATATATAACGGGCCAGGACATGAAAAGCCTGGAGATCGTCCGTAATTTTGTGGACCAGGGCAACAAGACGCAGGTGGTCGCGACTAACGAATTCAATGTTCACGAGGGCGGGAATGACGTCGAGATGCTCGGCACCTACAGCCCCGTGACCGCGCTCGATTGGGCTGTAGTTGTGCAGAAGCCGCAATACGAAGCTTACGCTGGGGTTTCCGAGATGCAGCGCACGGCGCGGCTGCTGGCTCTGCTGGCGGTGGTAGTGAGCATCGGCGTTAGCATTTTCGCGGCGCGCAGAATCACTAATCCTTTACAGATTCTTACCCAGTCCGGCCGGGCTCTGGCGCGCGGCGATTTTTCGCAGCGGGTGCACCTGCGCAGCCGCACCGAAATTGGCGAGCTGGCGGAGACCTTTAACACCATGTCGCAAGAACTCGAACACTTCGTCGAAGATCTGAAGCGGGCGGCGGAAGAGAACCGCGCCTTGTTTCTGGGCTCCATCCAGATGCTGGCAGGCGCGGTCGACGAGAAGGATCCTTACACTCGCGGCCACTCTGACCGCGTCACGCGCTACTCGATGCTGATCGGTAAAGAGCTTCACCTGCCCACTGATTTCATGGAGACGCTGCAGATTTCCGCACAACTTCACGACGTGGGGAAGATCGGCATTGAGGACCGCATTCTCAAGAAGCCGGGTGCTCTTACCGCGGAAGAATTTGAAGTGATGAAGACGCACACGACGAAAGGCGCGAATATCCTGCGTCCGGTAATCCAATTGGCGGAGATGCTTCCCGGCATTGAACTTCATCACGAAGCTCTCGATGGCCGGGGCTATCCTTACGGCCTGCAGGGAGATCAGATTCCGATGCTGGCGCGGGTGATCGCGGTGGCCGACACGTTCGATGCTCTCACCACGAATCGGCCTTACCAGCATGCCCACACGCCGGAAGAGGCTTTCAAGATCATCCAGAACCTTGCCGGCAAACGGCTTGATCCTGAGGCTGTGGCAGCACTTATGGCGGTTTACGGGCGGGGTGAAATTCGCATCCAGCGCCTCTCGATCAGAAGAGCTGTGGCGGTCGCAGAAGCGGCCGCGGCTGACGTCCCCGCGACTCCGGCGCTTCCCGCTCCTGAAGCTGCCAATCTCGAAAGAACCCGCGTCTAACTATTTTTTTCTTCGTCTGCAGCCTATCCGCGCTCCTAGTGTCTCGACCGCTATAATCAGGTTTTGGAATTCCTATGATTCAAACTTTGTTCGGCAGCACCGAGGAAACACAGCCCGGGCTTTTCGAGCGCATGAAGCAGGCGGTCACGCGCACGCGCGAAAACCTGGCTGAGCGAATTGAAGAAGTGGTTGCCTTCGGCAAGGAAATCGACCGCAACACGCTCGACGACCTTGAAGCTACACTGATCGGCGCCGACCTGGGCACCGCGACTACGCAGGAAGTCCTAGGCAAGCTTCGCGACAAAGCCGATCGCAAACAGATCAAGGATGTGCAGGAGCTGAAACGCCTACTGAAAGAGGAATTGCTGGCGATTCTGAGTGCTGCAAATACTCGCCCAGTGCAACGAGTAGACGGCACGCCGGAAGTAATCCTCGTGGTAGGTGTAAATGGCACGGGCAAGACCACGACGATCGGCAAGCTGTCGCAGGTATTTCGGTCGAATGGCAAGAGCGTGCTGTTGTGTGCCGCCGATACCTTCCGCGCGGCGGCGATTGATCAACTGGAGATCTGGGGCGCGCGCACGGGCACGGAAGTGATCAAGACCAAGCCCGGCGGCGATCCTGCGGCGGTGCTGTTCGACGCGTTGCAGGCGGCAACGGCTCGGAAGACAGACTACGTGATCGTCGACACTGCCGGCCGCTTGCATACCAAGACAAGCCTTATGTCGGAGCTGGAGAAGATGCGGCGCACTGCCCAGCGCATTATCCCCGGAGCCCCGCACGAGACTTTGCTCGTCATGGATGCGACGACCGGACAGAATGGTTTACAGCAGGCGCGCCTGTTTACGGAGTCGGCGGGCGTTACCGGCATTGTTCTGACGAAGCTCGACGGCACGGCCAAGGGCGGAGTGGTCGTCGCCATTTCACGCGAGTTGGGGCTACCCGTGCGATTCGTCGGCGTGGGCGAGAAGGTGGGCGATCTGCTGCCGTTCGACCCGAAAGAATTTGTGGATTCGCTGTTTGAGTAACCCTGTTTCACCACGAAGACACGGAGGCACAGAGAAAACAAACCGTAAAGTTCTTTTCCGTGCTCCGTGTCTCCGTGGTGGATTCGTTTTGTCCCGTCTTTCTAGAAATGCCCGACCACTCCACCGACGAGCAGTTGCTGCACCGCGCGCTGGACCTGGCGCGCCAAGGAATCGGATTAGCCTCGCCCAATCCCTGCGTCGGTGCGGTTATTGTCGACCGAGGCGGAGTGGTCGTGGGCACAGGAGCTTACACCTACGAGGGCGTCAAACACGCCGAGGTGCGCGCCCTCGAGGCCGCCGGTGACAAAGCTCGCGGCGGAACGCTCTACATTAATCTCGAGCCGCACTCGCACCAGGGTCGCACGCCTCCGTGCACTGACGCTCTGATTGCAGCCGGCATTCGTCGCGTGGTCGCTTCCATGGCCGATCCCAACCCCAAGGTGAGCGGGATAGGTTTTGAGAAGTTGCGCGCGGCCGGAGTCGTTGTGGAAGTTGGGGGCCTGGAAGTGGAAGCCCGAAGACTGAACGAGGCCTTCGCCCGCTATATTCGCCACGGCGTTCCCCTGGTAACGCTCAAGGCCGCGATGACGCTTGATGGGAAGATAGCTCCGCCGCCGACGGCCGTGACAAACCGCGCATCCGACGCTCCCCCAGGCGGATGGATCACAGGTGAGGCGGCGCGAGCCCACGTCCAGCAACAGCGTCATCAGAACGATGCCATCCTCGTAGGTGTGGGAACCATCCTTGCTGACGATCCTCTGCTTACCGATCGCAGCGGCCATCCGCGACGCCGTGCGCTTTTGCGCGTGATTCTGGATTCGCATCTTCGACTGCCGTTGGAGTCGCGCCTGGTGCAAAGCATCGTAACTGAAGGTGTCCGTAAGAATGATGTGATGGTTTTCTGTTCTTCTTCCGCCAAAGACAGAAAGAGCGCATTGGAAGCTCGCGGCGTTCGGGTTGAGGAGGTTCCCGCTGCTGGATCAGATGGTCGTCCCGATCTTGGTGCGATTCTCCGCCGCCTCGGGCAACTTGAAATCGCGAGTGTGATGATCGAAGGCGGGGCAGCTGTGAACGGCGCGGCGCTCGCC
The DNA here is from genome assembly GCA_963763285.1 of uncultured Acidobacteriaceae bacterium. Classification (GTDB taxonomy): domain Bacteria; phylum Acidobacteriota; class Terriglobia; order Terriglobales; family Acidobacteriaceae; genus Sulfotelmatobacter. The sequence continues at coordinate 176,948 of CAVXOK010000018.1, forward strand.
TCTGGAGTAGTCGACAAGATCTTTCTGTATTACGCGCCGAAGATTATGGGAGCTGGCTCGGTTCCATTCGCTACGGACACAGGCTTCCAACAGCTCGGCCAGCCGCTGCAGATCAAGCATCTTCACCTGCATCATTTCGGAGAAGACTTCGCCGTGGAAGGCTACTTGCGCGATCCCTACGCAGAATGAGATCTGTCGCCTGCGTGTCTCCGCGGTAGGTTTATCATGGCTTGTTACTTGTCGAGGTCCTCATGTTTACCGGTATCGTGGAAGAAGTAGGGCGCGTTGCCTGCATCGAACAGCGCGGCGAGGATCGCCGCATCACCGTCGCCGCCGCGAGCGTAGCAAACGAATTGAAGACTGGCGACAGCGTTGCAGTCAGCGGAGTTTGCTTGACCGCACTCGACATCAAGCCCGGCTCGTTCTGCGCCGATCTGGCTCCCGAGACCTGGGAGCGCACGTCTTTCTCGCGCATACATGAGGGTGCGCTGGTGAACCTGGAGCTGCCCATGAAGGCGAACGGCCGCTTCGGCGGCCACATCGTGCAAGGCCACGTGGATGGCGTCGGAACACTCGTCGCCCTGGAGCGCATTGCCGACTCAGAAAACTGGTGGCTCCAGATCGAGTTGCCGGCTGATGTCGAGAAATATACGGTCCATAAGGGTTCCATCTGCATCGAGGGCATCAGCCTCACTGTGGCTAGACTCGAAGGCAGAAGCTGCACCGTTGCCATCATTCCCCACACTGTGGAGATGACGAACCTCAATTCGCTCCGGCCCGGCGATCCGGTCAATCTGGAAGCTGACCTGATTGCCAAGTATGTGGAGAAGATGATGGGGAGAGAGCCGGCAGAGAGTGTCCTCACCGTGGAGGAACTGGTGCAGCAAGGGTTTTAGCCTCGACCTATGGCCGCTACGGAAGAGGAACAATATGATCTGTCAGGCTTGGGATTGTGCGCCGATTGCGTTCACGCCCATCGAATCAGGACTGACAAGAATTCGATGTTTTTGCAGTGCCGGCTTTCGTTCACCGACCCGCGGTTCAAGAAGTATCCGCGGCTTCCAGTTCTCGCCTGCAGCGGCTACGAAAAGCGCCCAGACGGGGCGAGTAAGAAGTGAGTTCCTAAACTCCCAGCTTTAGCTCGTCAAGCTCCAGGAACTCCTGCACGATGGGCTCGGTCGATTTTTCCAGCTCGGCGACGGTTCCGAAGAAAACCGCTCTAGCCTCGTAGAGAAAGACAACCCGGTCGGCTAGTTTCTTGGCTAAGCGCATGTCGTGGGTAACAACGATACTGGTCAAGCCGAGTTGCAACTTGAGCCGCTTGATTAGGTCCCCGAGCAATTGCGCCATGAGAGGATCCACCATTGTGGTCGGCTCGTCGTAGAGAACACATTCCGGCCGCGCCGCCAGCGCGCGGGCGATGGCTACGGATCGCTTCATGCCGGTCGAGAGATCCGAAGGCAGCAGGTCGCGCATCTCCTGCACCCCGACCATCTTCAGCAATCCGTCGACGATTTCGTAGATCTGCTCTTCGCTCAAATCTCTGCCTTCGCGCAGAGGAAACGCCACATTCTCGCCGACCGTCAGGGAGTCGAACAGAGCTCCACTCTGAAAGACCATGGTGACTTTCTTGCGTATGGCTTCCATCTGCTTTTCAGAAAAATCGGTGATGTCATCGCCGGCGACGATCACGCGTCCAGAGTCGGCTTTGAGAAAACCGACAATCAGTTGCAGCGAAACCGATTTGCCCACGCCGCTGCGCCCCAGGATGCATACGGTCTCTCCGGGCATGACATTGAAGCTGACGCGGTCGAGCACAACCTTATCGCCGAATGCTTTGGAGACCTCGCGGAACTCGATGTAGGGTTGGATAGGATTGGGCATCGGTCGCTTTCGAAAGTCCGTTTCTCAGTTCGAGCCGTCAGGCCCGTCGTAGCTCTGCCTCCAATTCCTCGGGTGTGTTCAGGTTGCGGAAGATAGCGGACGAAAATCCGGCGCCTTCCAATTCTTCCTGCTCGATCACTCGAGTACGAACCTCATCAAACAATCGATCAATCCTATTTCGTCCGGCCAGTAAAGCGCGCTCCGCGACGCCGGCAAATTCCCGGCGGTAAATGGCGCAAAGGGGCTGCCAGCCCTCATCCCCGCGCGGTACGACCACGATCGCCTCGGGCGCACCGCGCGCCTGCTTAATCAAATACTGCAAGAACGCCCACGAGACAAATGGCGCGTCCACTGCGAGCACCAGGTTGAGTTCGGTCGACGAGGATTGCAAAGCGGCATGGATCCCGCCCAAGGGCCCGCGGTCGCCGATAACATCTTCCACCACCGGAGCAAAGGCTGCAAACTTTTCCTTGCTCCCCACGATCCGCACGTCGGAGGCTACCGAGCGGGCCAGTTCGAGCGCCCGCGCCAGCAGGGTGCGGCCGGCATAATCCACAAACGCCTTGTCGGTGCCCATGCGCGTGCTCTTACCGCCAGCCAGAATGAAGGCGGTCAGGTCGCGGGCGGGGCCGTTTTCCATGCCGAGATCATACACTTTGCCTGCTCATGAACGGGCTCCCGGTAACCCTGCGCACCGACTTGCAGAAAACTTCCACAGCGTAACTGCCTGCATCCGCTCGATTTGTTTCGAGTTCATCCCCGTGACCGACACGAAAGTAACCTACCCAATAATCTTCGTCCGCGAGATGATGGGGTCCTCGGATGCTCTCCAGGTCCGGAAGTAACCATCATGCCGCAAAAAATCATGGATGTTCTGTTGCTCGGGCGCTGCTCCCACGAGTTTTCCTGGCCACGGCGCGATGCGGATGGAGACTATTATCAGGTTTGTCTGTTGTGCGCGGCCGAGTACAAGTATGACTGGACCACCATGCGCCGCACCCAGCGCGTGGACCATGCGAAGCCTGAGAACGTGGTCCGGCGCGGCCATACGCGCGAGAAGCGGCCGTCCTGGACTCCGCGGGCTCGCCGCCTGAAGCTGGACGTGGCACTTCGCTACCGTGTCAATAACACCAGCACCTGGCATGAAGGCGCAATCGATAACCTCAGCCAGAGCGGCCTGCTGTTTCGGGGACCGCAACAGTTACCGGTGAACGCGCTGATTGAGATGGTCTTCGAAATGCCCGAGGAAATCTCCGGCCAGAAGAACCGAAACGTGCTGTGCCAGGGTCGCGTCATGCGCTCCAGGAACAAGCAGGGCAAAGAAACGCAGGACAACGATACGGAAGCTGGCACGGGCCTGCTGGCGGCCTCAATCGTCGACTATAAGTTCATCCACTAGCGGACAAGCCGTCGCTCGCTGGCTCTTTATCTCCGGTTCACGGGTCGTACTCTTTTCACCGCAATCATTCGCCCGAGACCACCGCTCGCAGCAAGGATTGGCTTCGTCGTACACTCTGGAGGCACGACAATCCCATCCCCATGCCTCCAATCACGGCGCTGCTGCACACGTCGAATGATGCGTTACGCCTGGGGCGAACGCTCGAAACGCTGCTCCCGTGCGCCGAAATCCTGATTTTGGATCATGACTCTGCCGACGCAACTCGTCGCGTTTCCCGCCAATACGGGGCCCGCGTCGTGACTGCAGCCAGTGATGCTTCTTCAAGTCACTATCTCGACCTGGCGCGGCACGACTGGATTTTCTGTATCGAGCCCGGAGAATCCGTTACCGAAGCCCTGCAGGCGAGCCTATTCGAATGGAGCGCGCAGTCCAGCCATGAGGCTGTGAGGGACACTGCAAGCGCAGCCGCTTTCTCCGTCTCCGTGCGGGTGCAGACCGGTGAAAGTTGGCGAGATCTTCCCGCGCTCGAAACCCGTCTTATCCCTCGCACCTGGACCCAATGGCACGGACGCCTTCCCTGTCATCAACCTTCCGCCATCGTGCTGCCCGGGGCGCTATTGCGATTTACCATGCCCTGAGCGAGAGTTTCCGGCAGTGGCTGCCCAGTCGAAGCCGTGCATGACCTGATCAGCTTGCCGCCCACTGTCCGATTGGACAGTGACTTCAGTACCTTAGTCCTGCATGCCGTCGTCGACTTATAATCCACTCAAGAAGCAACAATATCTGCGTTCTAAGGAAGATGTGTGCGACCGTGTGGCCGCACCTTTTCCCGCGAATGCCACGAGACTTAGTGGATCCGTTTCTTGCATCTTCGATTTTCGTCATGGGGCTGGCCTTCGGCAGCTTTCTGAATGTGTGTATCTATCGTCTGCCGTTGGGCTTGCCGGTGTCGATACCGCGTTCCGCGTGTCCCCGTTGCCATCGCCGGATAGCTTTTTATGACAATGTGCCCGTCCTCAGCTGGCTGTTTCTGGGAGGGCGCTGCCGGCAGTGTAAAGCCAGAATTTCGCCGCGCTACGTGCTCATCGAAGTGCTCACTGCACTTCTCTTTCTGGGCTGTTACGCTTACTCCGGACTTACCTTTGCCACTTTGAAATACTGCGTCTTCGGTTTTCTACTGCTCGGCCTCATCTTCACAGACGCTGAAACCAAGCTGCTGCCGGACAAGCTGACGCTGCCTGGCCTCGCCCTAGGTGTGCTGTTCAGTTTGCTCGTTCCGGTACGTGACATGGCTTCACAGTTTCTGCCGGGAGTGCTGAACCTCCCGATCAGTGCAGATCTGGTTGCTCGCCTGTTCTCCCTGCTCGATTCCCTGCTGGGCGCGGCCGTGGGCGCTTCGTTCATTTATGGGGCGGGAGCGATCTACCTGCGCTGGCGCGGAGCCGAAGGCATGGGCTTCGGAGACGTCAAGCTGATGGCCATGGTGGGTGCGTTTCTCGGTATGAAACTCACCATCTTCACGATCTTCGCCGCCTCCCTCGTGGGCTCGATGTTTGGCCTGACCACTGTGTTAGTGGTATGGATCAAGCGCACCCATCGCTTTGCCCGCCGGCTGGCAACACTGCAGGCCGCGCGCCGCCGTGGCTGGCAGTCTGCGCAGATGGTCTATCGCCATTATCAAATGCCCTTCGGAGTTTTCCTGGGCAGCATGGCGTTGCTCGCATTATTCGTGGGCAACAAGTTCTTGAACTGGTATGGGAGGTTCTGGTGGTAAGGCTGTTCGCCAATCCGCTGGTTCTACCCGCTGCGCTGGTGTTGGCCCTCGCGGCTGGCGCTTTCGTGTTTGGGGTCTGGGTAATTCGCCGCTTACGCCGCAACATTACTGCCGAGGCTGATCTCGATTCCATGGCGACCCCCACCCTGGAAACTCTCCCGCTCCATCTCTACAACACCGTCATTCAGCAACTGAAGCAGCAAAAACACGAGCTGCAGGTGCAAACGTTGGCCGAACAACACCGGGCTCGTACCACAGAAAATTTCAGCCAGGCGGTTTTATCGAATCTTTCCTCCGGCGTGCTGGTATTCGGTCTCAACGGACTCGTGAAGCAAGCTAACCCCGCCGCTAAGGAGATTCTCGGTTTCCATTCCCCCTCTGGCATGAGTGCGGAAGATATCTTTCGGGTGCTCACCGTCTGTGCTGATGGAATGGGAAATACACTCGGACAGCTCAGCGAAGAAGTCAACGCGGTGCTGCGCGAGGGCAGCAAGTTCCGGCAATTCGAGGCCGACTACACTACTCCCGCCGGCCGCAAGCTTCGGATCGCGGCCACGATTTCGCCCGTGCCCGCCGTCGATGGCAGCCTGCTCGGCGCTGCTTGCCTGATCAGCGATCGCAGCGAGTTTGAACGGATCCGCCACCAGCAAGAGCTGCATGGCGAAATTTCCGCGGAGATGGCGCTGGAGCTGCGCACTTCTCTGGCCACAATCGCCGGATACGCTCAGCAGTTAGCGCGGAATCGCGATCCCGAGCTGGCTTCGCAATTGGCGGCCGATATCGCCAGCGAGGCGTCGCGTCTCGACCGCCACATCGGAGGATTTCTGTCTGAAAAACATTCCGCTGCAGCCACGGCGACCCGCGCCAGCGCGGCGGCGGCAAAACATTTGAAGATCGCCAGCAATCGAAGATCGTTGATGAAGATCGTTACTGAAAACTGAGCGAAACACAAGTACAAGTAGAGGTGAACCTATGAAGCGCATCACACTGATCGGATTCGTATTCGCATTGTTCACGGCCGCTGGTGTCTTCGGCAGCAGCACAGACCGCAGCGCCAGCACCAGGATCAATCGTCGCTCGGCGACTATGCCAGCAAGATCCGCAAGGACCCGGGAACGGCCAAGGCCCGGCCAAAGGTCTTTGACAACGATAACCTTCCGACCGAGGACAAGCTCTCGGTCGTCGGCCAGCAGTCCGCCGCAAATGCCGCCGGCGCCGCTCCCAGCTGACGAAAGACGCTGCCGGGCGCAAGTCGCCGACGACGACCAGGCCAAGAAACAAGCCGCCTGGAAGGCCTGGCAGACCAAGCTGGCCGCACAGAAGGATCGATTGACCTCGCGAGCTCGCGAACTGGACGTGCTGCAGCGCGAATATCAGCTTCGTGCCGCCGCGATGTACGCCGACGCGGGAAATCGCATGCGCAACGCAAGCGCAGTGGGACAAGCAGGACGCGGATTACAAGCAGAAGATCGCCGACAAGCAGAAAGCGGTCGAGGACGCCAAGCAGAAACTCGGAGATATGCAGGAGGAAGCCCGCAAAGACGGCGTTCCATCTGCCATGATCGAGTAGGCGCTGCTCGAACTGGACGCGCCTGCGATTCAGTCTCAATTGGATGACCAAGAAGCGCCGGCCCCAGAGCCGGCGCTTTTGTTTCGGCGTTTCACCATCCTGGGCATCAGTTCCCTCGGTTCTGTCTTCACGCTATCCCGGAGCCGCAGAATCTGTTTCACGTGATGCCGTCCATGCACTAAATGAAACTTTCTCCACTGCCGGGCGGTCAACGGCCCCAGAATCGGGTGATCAAGCAGACGGACGCCGGGCCCGAACCGGACTTCACACTGCGCGATGATCGCATCCATCTCGGCAATCTTCACGCCCACCTCGCTCCGCAGTTTCTCCACCGGCAAGCCTCTCGGTCGCGTATTCGCGGGCGCCTGGCGTCCCTCGGGCATATGCCGAAATCCCACAACCACCAAGGTTCGCACGCGCTGCCTCACAGAAGCCCGCGTCGCCAGCGGCTTGCCGGCTTCCAGCACTTTCGCGAATCCCTTGATCGTTCCTGTGTAGGTCAGGTACAGATGTTCCAAAACCTCCGCCGCACACCATTTGCCTGGCGGATGCCAGCTTAATTGCTCGCTGGATAAATCTTCAATCGCCGACTCCACAGCTTGCTTCAATTCTTCCAGGCGGGAATCCATTGCGGTACTCTCGCGTTTCCGAGCGCTTCAGGTAGAATGTTGCGCGACAACCAAAACATCTCAGTTATAACAGGAAGGTCGCCATGAAGATGGGGGACTTCGTTCAGGCAGAGACTACCGTTGTCACTGCCGCCAATGAAGGAGTGAATCAAGGCAAGGCTTCGAGGAGCGTTCGCCGCCAAGGCGCACGCCCCGGCGACGGCGATTTTAGCGGCGGCTCTCCTCATGATTCTTGCGCTGCTCGTCAGGCTGCAACTCGAGCACAACCAACGCGCCCCCGGCCAAGCCGGAAGTCAAGCCCCCCGAACTGCTCACCGGACGCGCGGCTTTTTATAAGACTTTTATCGCCGCCCGAAATTATGCTGCGGACGTAAAGCCCTTCCGCATCGAGTCAACTCCCTCAAGCGAGAGCAATGGCCAGGATGGCAAATCAACAATCTGGCGCTCCAGTTACGCCTCCGCCACGCAACACGGCGTGAAGCCTTTTTTCTGGTCCGGCAGCAACCTGCCGGACGCTCCTTCTCGCGGCGTCTCGCCCGGCAACGAGGATGTCTACAACCCCAGCAACGCCTCCACCCAGGTTTTTGATCCAGCCTTTCTGAAAGTTGACTCCGACCAGGCTTTTACCGAGGCCCAGAAACACGGCGGTGACAAACTTCTTGAAACGGATCCCACCACCCCCTTACTCTATATCTGCGAGTGGAACCACAACACCAACCAACTGGTCTGGCATGTCATCTATGGCACTTCTCGCGAAACCGCTAAACTGACGGTTTCCGTCGACGCCTCAAGCGGCGCCGTTTATCCGCGTGGAGAAATAGGCTTGGAGTCGCGAGTTGATCGTTAAGGTCGCAGAATTCAGTTTTGAATTGTGGATCGGCGTGTGCCCTCCCGGAGCCACCTTCTCATGGACGGCTTCACACCAACAACCCTAGCGGGCCCGGCAGGACACCAGTGGTTTAACCCCTCGCTAGTGTGAATTAACTGTACGACTGTTAGTTAGACATCGTCAAAGCAATTGGGCCATGCGGTAATCTGGAGTACGGAGGCGGGCCGTTGCCCAGACAAGCAGACCCTCAACTCGAACAGCGCATCCTGGACGCCGCCTGCCGGCTGTGGTCCCGGGGCGGCGAAAAAGCCCTCACCATGCGCGGTGTCGCCAAGGCGGCCGGCACCACCACTCCTACCCTCTACGAGCGTTACCAGGACCGCGACGACATCCTCCGCGCCGTGCGCCTCCAGACTCGCATCGAACTTTTCGCCGCGCTGAGCCGCACCCGGTCCCTCACGCAGGCTTGCCAGCGCTATCTGGAGTTTGCCCTCGATCATCGCCACGCCTATGAAGTGCTCTTCGACGGATTCGCGCAGCCTCCGTCTCTCCACGAACCATGGCCTTCCTTCAATCTTATGCGTCTGCGTCTGGCGCAGCGCCTGGGAGGAGCTCCCCGCAAACACACTCGCCTCATGCTTTCGCTGTGGTCCCTGATGCATGGCACGGCGATGCTGATGATCCGGGGCGGCGTGGCCGGCCCCTGCGCACCCAAATGATCCACTCCTGTCTGGACGCGGTCGAGGCAATCATTGCACAGGCTGCCCGCTCGAAGGGTAAGGCCATACTCCGGCCCGAAGTGGCCCGCAAATCTGATTCTGGGAGAAGCTGCTCACAGCAAGGTAACCGACGGAGAGATGGACGCCGGCGCGAAATCCACTGCCAAGCCGGCGGCAATCCTCGAAACAAAAACCTGCAGTCCGGGCTCGTGCCGCCCGTTCCGGCGGAGTGATCCTGCCAGGCCTTCGGCTATTACTGCGCCATTTCGGTCCCGTCGTCTGCGCCTTCAGCCGGTCAATCGCCTTCTGCGCTTCCGAGGCCTGCGGGCCGTGGGGCAGAATCTTCAAATAGCTTTCGTACTCGGCGCGGGCATCGTCCGAGATTCCCAGCTTTTCCAGACACTCGGCCAGCCGGATCGTCGCCACCGCGTCGTTGTCTTTGTAGCGCAGCGCCTCCCGGTAGCGGTCTTCGGCCGCACGGTAGTTCTTGCGCCTGAAATAGAAATCGCCCACCTCGACACTTTTCGCCGCTTTGTGCGGATCCCAGGTATGGAACTCGGTGATTCCGCCGCTGCCCAAGGCTGCAGCCTCTGCTTCAGCCAGGGCTGCCGAACTCTGCGGGTGCGCCTTGGCATCGTCCGCCGGAGCGCTCAAATCCACCTGCGTATCTTTGCTCGAGCTCTCGCCAACGCCCTGACCCAGATCGTCAGCCTGCACGCGATCCGAGCGCGGCGGCGCCATGCTCGGAGCTCGCTTCTTCGCGGGATCGTTCGCCGGAGCGGGTTGCGCGGGCGTATCCTCCGGGAAAGGAAAGATCGCGGCTCAAACCGGAAGCGTCCCGATTCTCAGGAGGAGAGGATGGCGGCGGCGCGGGCGGTGCCGAATTCTGCTGCGCCCACACCATGCCGCTCAATCCCAGCAGCAAACAGAAACACAAGTACGGCCGACGTCGCATGTCCTCTATTTTACCGCTGCAACCGGACTCTTTGGAAAGGGTTCGATGCTTTCGTAGCATCGAGTCAGTAGTCAGAAGCCGTGGCAGCAAAAAAACAGGCCGCTCAGGGGGAGGCTTTGAGCGGCCTGGTTGGCGAAGTCCTCCGGGAGGAGGAGAAATTGCTGTTCTGTCGAATTACATCGACGACGGATTATTCTGCCCGGTCGTCGCTGGTGCCGCCTGGGCTGCGTCGTGTCGCCCACCGTGTTGGTCATCAGGCGAACATCCACGCGGCGGTTGTCGGCGCGGCCTTCTCTGGTCTTGTTCGTCTCCACCGGCTTGTCCTTGCCCAGCCCGATGACATAAATCTTGTGAGCCGGCACGTTGTACTTCGAAGCCAGATACTGGATCACCGAGTTCGCGCGGCGCTGGCTCAGGTCGTAGTTATAGTCGGCCGAACCCACGGAATCCGTGCTGCCTTCCAAGGCGATGATGTAGCCCTTGGTGCTGGCAATCGTCCCTGCCAACTGGTCAAGCGCTTCCTTGGCCTTCGGCGTCAGATTGTCTTTGTTGAAGCCAAACTTTACCGACGTTTCAGCCACGGGATGATAGTTGTCCAGGTTCGCCACGGTATTGGTCAGCACGCCCACGCGGCCGTTGGCTGCATCGGCCATCTGCTGCGCCGATGCCGCGGACTGGCCGGCGGCCTGCGCCTTCTGTTCCACGTCCGCGGTCTTGGCGTTCACGGCCTGGATGCCGGCCTGCGCTCGGGCATCAACATCCTTGATGTCCTTGCTGTTCTTCGCCGTCATGTCATCGAGTTCGTTGGTCTTGTTGATCAGCGGCGTGGTCTGTTGCTTCACGTAGTTCTTGCTGGTGCAGCCGACCGTGGCCGCCATGCTGAGCTGCCAGGAGAATCGTTAACGAAGTGCGGGTCATATTGGAAAAGGCTCCTTAGATTTCTTGTCTCAGCGCTATCGGGTTCTCCCGTGCGCAGAATTCTGCTGTCTTACAGGCCCTGGGAGATCGTTCAATGCTTACAAGTACCGTCCTCTACTTTTGCACGGGACGTGCCAGTTCCGCTCACGGCGAACACTCGCCCTAAGTATATACGTTTTCAATCGTTTGCAGGCAAAGTAATGGATAGTGCCGAAAACTCGCATCGGCCTTTAGTAACGCAAACCGCCACATAGGTGATGGAAATTTTATACAGTCGGTCTGAAGCAAGTCGCCTGATCCGTCGATTGAGCGTCGTTCGCGTCAAGTGTCTCTCATAGGTCAGCTTTTTCTCACTTTCGACGAGCTCTTCTTCGTTACATGCGGTCACAAGGCTCTGTCCGTAGCAGCTGCGAAGGTCTCTATCAATCATCGAATAGAATAAAGCAATCTCCCGGCAATGGATCTGCTCGCGAAAATCCGCACCATCCCCACCGAGCCCGGCGTGTATCTCTACAAGAACGCCGAGGGCGAAGTCATCTACGTGGGCAAGGCGAAGAATCTGCGCAGCCGCGTGGCCAGCTACTTCCACGAAGGCCGCTGGGAGGATTCGAAGACCGGCACGCTGGTGCGCGAGGCCGTCGACGTCGACTACATCGTCGTCGCCAACAACAAAGAAGCGCTCGCGCTCGAAAACAATCTCATCAAGCAGCGCAAGCCGCGCTTCAACATCCTGCTGCGCGACGACAAGACTTACCCTTACGTGAAGCTCACGCTGGGCGAGCGCTGGCCGCGAGTTTACGTCACCCGCCGCCTGCGCAAGGACGGCAGCGCCTACTACGGCCCCTACTTCCCTGCCAATCTGGCCTACCGCATCGTCGATCTGATTCACCGAAATTTTCTGATTCCGTCGTGCAAGGTCGACCTCACGCGCTTTCATCCGCGCCCTTGCCTGCAGTACTACATCAAGCGCTGTCTGGGCCCGTGCGTGAAGGATCTGACCACGCCGGAGGCTTATCAGGAAGCGGTGCGCGATGTGAAGCTGTTTCTGGAAGGCCGTCCCACTGACTTAAGCCGATCGCTGCACGAGCGCATGGAGCAGGCCGCCGCCGCCCAGGAGTACGAGCGCGCCGCCCGATATCGCGATTTGATTTCGACCGTCGAGCAGTTGCAGGAGCGCCAGCGCATCGCCGCCGCCGAAGGCGATGACGCCGACGTCTTCGGCTATCACTATGAAAATGGCATGCTGGCGGTAAATCTGTTTCACATGCGCGGCGGCCGCGTAGTCGACCGCCGCGAATTCTTCTGGGAAGACCTGCCGGAGTTCACCGACAGAACATGTAGGGACAGATAAAGAACATGTGGGGACGGGCAGCTCTCGCCCGCTCCAGGTCGAGCACGGCGCGCCTGCCTCCTCCTGCCACGGACGCCTCTCAACCCCGGCGAGTTCTTCTCCGCCCTGCTCAAGCAGCTCTACATCGGCCAGCCCTACGTGCCGCGGAATCTCTACGTGCCGGTCGATTTCGAAGATCGCGAAGCTCTGGAAGACTTGCTCTCCGAGCAGGTCGCGGGCGAGAGCGCCCGCGCCGCACGCGTTCACATCCTCGTTCCGCAGCGCGGCGACAAGCGCGCGCTCCTCGATCTCGCCGGCACCAACGCCAAACAATCCTACGATCAGCGCTTCCGCGTGCTCAAGCCCAACGCCAAGGCCATTCAGGAAGAACTGCAGGACGCGCTCAGCCTGCCCGAACTTCCCAAGCGCATCGAATGCTTCGACATCTCGCACATTCAAGGCGCGGAGACCGTAGCTTCGATGGTGGTCTGGGAAGACGGCAAGATGAAGAAATCGGATTACCGCAAGTTCATCATCCGCACGGTCGAAGGCGTCGACGATTTCGCTTCCATGCGCGAGGTGGTCACGCGCCGCTACAAGCGCCTGCAACAGGAAGAAAAGCCCATGCCCAGCCTGGTGCTGATCGATGGCGGCCTCGGCCAATTGCACGCGGCCGCCGAGGCGCTGGAGTCGCTTGAGATCATCAACCAGCCGCTGGCCGCCATCGCCAAGCGCGAAGAGATTCTCTACGTCTACGGGCAGGAAAAAGATCCGATCGCGCTCGATCATCACTCGCCCGGTGCTGCACCTGATTCAACTCATTCGCGACGAAGCCCACCGCTTCGCCGTGACCTTCCATCGCAAACGCCGCCAGATGCGCGACCGCTCGACCGAACTGCTGGAGATTCCCGGCGTAGGCGAGAGCACAACTCGGCGTCTTCTCGAACATTTCGGCAGCGTGCAGGCAGTGAAGCAGGCGGACGCGGCGGCATTGTCGGCGGTTGTGACCCGGGTGCAGGCGGAAGCGATCAGCAATCACTTTCGGAAATAACTGATTCTGTCCAGGAAAGCGACGAGCAAAATCTATGTCAAACCAACAGCAATGCGGCACACTCGTCGTGACCGGCGCCAGTCGCGGGATCGGCGCAGCCATAGCCAAACTGGCCGGCTGGGCGCGGATTTTCCGTCGCGGTCAATTTCTCCACTGGCGAGGCGGAAGCTGCAGCGATCGCTAAACAAATTGTTTCCGCCGGCGGGCGCGCTTGTGCAATTCATGCCGATGTCGCCCGTGAAGAAGATGTCGTCCGGCTCTTTGAAACCGCTGAGCGCGAACTGGGACCGATCAAAGCTCTGGTCAATAACGCCGCCATTACCGGTGGGTTTTCGCGCGTGGAATCGGTGAGCGCACGAACTCTCGCTCAAGTCATGGCAGTAAATGTCACCGGAGCGATTCTTGTGCGCGCGCGAGGCAGTGCGCCGCATGTCAACTCGCCACGGTGGAACCGGCGGCGCGATCGTGAATATTTCCTCCCGCGCAGCCCAGATAGGCTCTGCCGGAGAGTGGGTGCACTACGCTGCGTCCAAGGGCGCGATTGATAGCTTCACGATTGGGCTGGCGCGTGAAGTTGCGACCGAGGGAATCCGGGTGAACGCGGTTGCTCCGGGCCTGATCGACACCGGACTGCATGCCGCCAACGGTGCGCCCGACCGGCTGCGATCGGTTGGCATCCACCATTCCGATGCAAAGGCCGGGACACCGCATCGAGGTGGCCGAAGCTGTCCTTTGGCTGCTCTCCCCCGCCGCTTCTTACACGACCGGCGCTATTTTAGAGGTCGGCGGCGGACGCTAATACTTTTCCGGCGGCTGACTTCCTGGCTTCTCTGCTCCAGATTTTCCCGCAGATAAGCCTTGATCTTCTCTGGCAAACGCGATGTATGCAGAACGTCGCGCAGAAGCGGCGGCGGAAGTTGCGGGCAAACTCCAGAGCGCGGGCGAGCGGCGTATGCGGGCTGCGCAGCAGTGCCACGCGAATCTCGCGCCGTACCGACCACTTAGGGTGATGGCACACAGCTTCACAAAGGCTGCGCCGGCGGTCGGGCGCAAGAGCGCTTTATCACCGCGGCTTCGGTCAGCCGGGAATTCTCCAGCGCCGTGTGCGCAACGCGGGATTCCTTATCAAGCAACAACGCCGCGGCAACTGTTTCAGAGGCGCGGCGAGCCAGCGTGAGCCGTTCCCCTAGCGTGACCGAGGGAAGACGCGCCACGAGCTGCTCCGCGGCGAAATGTTTCAGATCGGCCGCCACCGACGGGCGCAACCCAAACTGCATGAGATCGGCGGTATAGAAGTGGCGAAGCAGACGGAGCGCCAGGTGTCGGGGCGCGCGGGGATGAGCGGCGAGGGCGACACATAACTTTCGCGACTTCAACACGGCTGGGTCGTGGCCGAGTTGCTCGAGAGTTTCCGCCGGCAAGTCGCGGCGTTCGAGCAGCGCGAGAGCAGATCTTCGTTCAGCGGAGGGTGGAATCGGGGCCGGGAGAAGAACCGGCATTGGCGACGTCGGGCTCCAGGCTCGCTCCGGACTGCGCGATTTCGGACCCTCCAGCCCCGGGGCGGCAGTACATGCTCCTGTTGAATTTCGTCCGAATCCATGATGGATCGCAGCGTTCACAAGCAGCCCTCCGCGCCATCTGCAATGCGCCATGGACCGGATCGACCACTTCAGGATTCAAGACGACGTCTGGATTCGCCGCATGCACCTCATTGTAGAAAAGTTCGCGAATCATCGCCGCGTGACGAAAGACTCCGCCAGCCATGGCCATCGGGACAGCCGAGAGAGCAGAAGAATGTTGCCCGGAAAAAAGACGCCGCAGCACGATTGCGGCAAGTTGTGCCAGCTCGCGGGATGCTTGCGCGATAACCTGGCGGGCCACCGCGTCTCCAGCTTCCGCCGCCGCCAGGACCGCAGGAAACAGACCCGCGAAATCCCCGTTCGCATTGGCCGTACGTGCCAACTGTTCGAGCGAATCCACGCTCCATGCAGCCTTCAGTTCGCGAAAAAGCCAGCCGGCCGGCCATGCTCGATCATTTTCGGCTTGATCGTGTTCAGTTCGATCGGCCAGCTTGGTGATCCCCCGACTCATGCCGCGCGCAACACGGCGCAGACTGCCATACGGCCGACCCAATGGGCCGAGCCCTCATCGGAAATGGCGAAGCCCCACCCTCCCGCGCGAGCCGTTCTTCCTTGCGCATCGCGGCCAAACGCAATCGACCCGGTCCCTGCGATGACAATCACTCCCGGACCCGCGCCAAAGGCCGCCGTCAGCGCGATCTCCATGTCGCCCACTACTTCAATTTCCCCGGAAACGACTTCTCTGCAACAATCTCGCGTACGATGCCTGCTATTTCCGGGCGCCCCGCGCCCGCGGCTCCAATGCACGCTCGGCGAACTTGCTGGGGATTAATTTTTGCGGCCTGGCAAGCCTCGCGGATGGCTTGCTGCAGAACTTCCCGGGCACCGGCTTCGCCTACGCGCGTGATGTTGCTGGCGCCGACCGTAACCGTGGCCAGAAGCGAAGACTCGTCGCCCGCAACACACGTCGTCTTACTTCCGCCCCCGTCAATGCCCAGATAGTAGGCCACGCGTTAGTTCTATCACAGGAAGTTCGAGTTCCCTTCGGGTCGCTCCAAGATCTAAGAGGCGTGCCTCCAGAAAGCCACGTCCATAAAGACTCACTCGCGCGGAGCGCGGATTGCCGCCATAATTTGAAGTCACAACTCGCCGAGCGAAGGCGCGAAGCGGTCACAACGAATGGGTCTCGACAAACTCGATCTCGCGATCATCGCTCTCTATCTGGTGGGGATCACGCTGTTCGGTCTGCGCTTCCGCAAACGCCACCGTTCGCTGCGTGATTACTTTCTTGCGGGACGAGACATCCCTTGGTGGGCGATCGCGCTCTCCATCGTTGCCGCCGAAACCAGCACGCTCACCATCATCAGCATTCCCGGGCTTGCCTATGACACCAACCTCACCTTCCTGCAGGTGGTGATGGGATATCTCGTAGGGCGCGTGGTGATCAGCGTTGTCCTGCTGCCACATTATTTTCGTGGTGACCTTTACACTGCCTACGAGCTGATCGAGCGCCGCTTCGGGCGCGGGTCTGCGCTCGCTCACGGCAGGATTGTTCCTACTGACACGCGCCGCCGCCGAAGGCGTCCGCGTCTATGCAGTGTCAATTGTGGTGTCGATCGCTCTGGGCACAGGCGAGGTGGCCTCGATCGCCATCATCACTGCATTGACGCTCATCTATACATTCGAAGGCGGCCTGGCGGCCGTGATCTGGACCGACGTAGTGCAAACCGCGATTTATGTCGGCGGAACGCTGGTCGGATTAGTAACGATTCTCCATCTTGTGCCCGGAGGCTGGACCGCGATTCACGCCGCAGCCGCGAGCGCAGGCAAACTGCAAGTATTCGACTTTCGGCCCAACTTCTGGCTGCCTTATACGTTCTGGGCAGGCGTCATCGGTGGCACCGCCTTCATCACGGCCAGCCATGGCACCGATCAACTCATCGTCCAGCGCTTGCTGGCGGCACGCGGGCAAAAGCAGTCTGCCGTGGCGCTGCTGTCGAGTGGAGTGGCAATCTTGTTCCAGTTTGCTCTTTTCTTAATTGTGGGTGTAATGCTGTGGGCTTTTTATCGCGTGCCCTCGGCGACTTTCGGAAAACCGGACCGAATCTACCCCACCTTCATCGTCACCCACATGCCGCACGGAATCTCGGGCCTGCTGATTGCCGCAATTCTCGCGGCAGCGATGTCGAATCTGAGCGCAGCGCTGAATTCGCTTTCGTCGAGCACAATCATGGATTTTCTCCTGCGCTTCCGCCCAAAGACCGATGAGCAGACACGAATGAAGCTCTCCCGCTTGGCGACTTTCTTTTGGGCAATGGTGCTTTTCGGTTTGGCAGTGCTGGCCCTGCAAAAAGTGGGACGCGTGGTTGAGGTCGGGCTGCAGATCGCCTCCGTAGCATATGGCGCGCTGCTCGGAGTATTTCTGCTGGGAGTTTTGACCCGGAAAGCCAACCAGCGCGGCGCGATGGTAGGGATGCTGTTCGGCTTCAGCACTGAACTTTACTTGTGGAGAGCGCACGTTCCCGTGGACCTGGTGGGTAGTGATTGGGACGACAGTAACGTTCGCCGTCGGATACATAGCAAGCTTGTTTCAACCAGAACGGCCCAACAAGACCGAGGCCGGCTCTGACGTATACTGACACCCTTCTACAATGCCCGAGCAACCACAGCGAACCACCGCCCGCCCCGAACTGGCGCGCGATCTAGGCGTGAGTCATGCCTCCGCAGTGGTCGTAGGCACAATCATCGGCAGCGGGATCTTTCTCGTACCCGCCGAGATGATGCAGGCTGTAGGCTCCGCCAAGCTCGTCTATCTGGCGTGGCTTGTGGGTGGGCTGCTGTCTTTTTTCGGCGCTCTCACCTATGCCGAACTCGGCGCCATGAAACCGCAAGCCGGCGGAGAATATGTCTACGTCCGCGACGCTTACGGGCCGCTCGGAGGTTTCCTCTACGCCTGGACGTGGTTCGTCATCGCCAAGCCTGCATCGGTAGCCACGATCGCAACCGGACTGGTTCGCATCCTCGGCACGTTCTCGATCTTTTCGTTTTTCCCAGCGAACGTCATTTCCGTTCCCTTCTCCGTTACCTGGGGCCAGCTCGTTGCCATCGCCGCGGCCATTCTTATTTCCCTTCTGAATTACTTTGGAGTCAAGAGGGCCGGTGAATTTCAACTCGTATTTACAGTGCTGAAGGTGGCGATCATTGTGGGCATCGTGGTGGTCTGCTTCAGCGGAGCCGGCACCGCAACCGGACGCGGGTGGAGCAACTTTGCCACAACGTTCGCCGGCGCCAAAGGCGGCATCGCCGGTTTCATGGCAGCGCTGGTCGCCGCGCTCTGGGCCTATGACGGCTGGAACGACCTGAACATGGTCGCCGGCGAGGTGAAGCAGCCGGAGCGCAACATTCCGATCGCGCTGATCGCCGGCGTGGCCACGGTCGGTCTCCTGTATGTACTCGTGAATGCCGGCGTGCAATACGTACTGCCGGCGGGTGCGATTGCCGCGTCGCCACGGCCTGCCTCCGACGCGGTCGCCCTGGTCATGGGACGCATGGGCGCGAGTATCGTTTCCGCAGGCATGGCGATCTCCATGCTCGTGACGCTGAACGGCACAATTATGAGCGGCGCCCGCGTGCCCTTCGCCGTGGCTCGCGATGGATATTTCTTCTCCGCTCTCGCCGACGTTCATCCGCGCTTTCACACTCCTTCCGTTGCCATCGTGCTCCAGGCCGCGTTGTCAATCGCTCTCCTGCTGCTGGGAGGTAATTTCCGCCAGCTCTTTTCCCTCGCCATCTTCGCGGAATGGCTCTTCTACATGATTGCCAGCAGCACCATATTCGTGTTCCGCTGGCGCGATCCCCAAGCGGCGCGGCCTTATCGTGTGTTCGGCTATCCTTTCGTCCCGGCCCTGTTCATCGCAGTGGCCGCCGTTCTCCTCTGCTACACCTTCCGCGGAGACTGGCCGAATTCTTTGTATGGATTACTGGTAATCCTGGCTGGCGTACCGGTTTTTGCCTGGTTTCGCAGGCGCCGTCAGGCCCCGACCGGATCATAGCCGGCCATCAGCCGGCCTGCTAGCCCTGCACCCCTGGCCCATTTTGGCAAGAGTCCCATAGCTACGCCGCCTGGTTACCTTAGGTCAAGAGCCGTGGACACGTTTACCCCCTGTCCTTTCTCTCGTATGTTGAGAACTCCAGTCCCAGCCGCTCCCTCGGCTTGGGTCCCCTTGGAGTTTTATACATGGCTACGTATCAAACCGGTTTCAAGCTCGGCATTCTCCCGGAGCGCAAGATCGACAAGCGTGCGCTGGTCGCCAGCTACACGTTCATGGTGATCATGCTGCTGCTCCTGATCAATATCAGCCTTCTGTTTCCGGACAGGATTTCGCTTAAACAGTACCGCGTTACCGAATTGATTCCGCTCCCGAGCCTTAGGCCGGAACCGGCACCGATCAAAGTGGTAAAGCCCGAGGTTAAGCCGAAACTGCTGCCTCCTGCGCCGGTTTTCGAACAGCCCAAGCTAGTCGTACCGCGGGAAGTTCGCCGCACGCTTGCTCCCGTGCCAGTAGAGGCGCCCAAGGTTGTGGTGAATACGTTCGCCCCTCCTCAGTTGAAAATGGCCGCCGGTGGAGCGCGTCCGCAACTCCTGCACACAGGCGATTTCGCTGGCAGCTCGGTCGCTCCCACCGTCAATGTGGCGGTGCAAAAAGTGCAGACCGGAGGTTTCGGCGACGACAATGGTTTGAAGGGAACGGGCAAGCCGAACGCCAAGCTGTATGCAGCTCAGGCCGGTTCATTTGACATGCCCGCGGGTCCGGGACAAGGCAACGGATCAGGCGGCGCAAAAGGTATTAAAGGAACCGTAGCCAGCGCCGACTTCGGGAACGGCGTAGCGACTGGCGGCAAGGGCGACGGCCGCAGCAACGGGGCCGGTGTTTCGACCGGAGGCTTCGGCTCGGAGCAAGTGGTTCACGGCGGACCGAAAATCGCGCAGGCCGATTCTGGACCTGCGACCACGCCGGTGGAAATTACCTTCAAGCCGCAGCCGGTTTATACCGATGAAGCTCGCGGCCTGAAGCTGGAAGGCGAAGTTTTGCTGGAAGTGATGTTCGGCGCCAACGGATCTCTGCATGTAAATCGCGTGGTCCGCGGTCTGGGCCACGGCTTGGATGAGGCCGCCATCGCAGCCGCTAATAAGATGCGCTTCAAGCCGGCGTTGCGCATGGGCCAGCCAGTAGATTCAACGGCGATCGTGCACGTGCTTTTCCAGATTGCGTACTAAAGTGCGGGCGTTCGCAAGACTTTAGGTCAGACGATTCGTTTCGTGGCCATGAATGTGCGAGACGAATCCAGGAAACAGGAAATCGGTTCAGGCAAATAATCGGTTCAAACAGAACGTCGGTTCAGAAGGAACCTTGGAGAAAAGAGTCATGCGTACTTGGAAATGGATGTTCACAGCCGCACTGCTGGTCTCGGTGAGCGCTGCCGCGCAGCAGCCGTCGGAGTCTCAACCCTCGGCCCAAGCTGGCGCTGCCGCAGCCACTCCGGCAACTTCCGATCTCACGGCTCCGGCCTCTCAGCCGCAAGCGTCGCAGTCGCAGCAGGGGGCAGCTCCGGCGCCAACCCCTTCGGCTCTGCCTCAGCCCACCACCATGGATCAGGTTGTGGATCGCTTCATCGAGCGTGAACACGGGCTCATGAAAGCGCTCGCCACCCGCACCCCGGTGGTTGAGACCTATCTCCAGGACCTGAGTGCCGATCCTCAGCTCGGCCCCGTGCCCAGCGGCGACCACTATTTCCTCGGCCGCATGGATATGGGTGTGCAAGTCGACCGCAAGGACTATTTGAAGGATCAGGATAAAGGGATCGGCATGCAGGGCATGGAGACGCGCCTGTTGGGCGGCTTCCACAAGCTCTACAAGGTGCAGTATCAGCCCACGGGCTTCTCCTGGATGGTCTACGCCGATCGCGCCGACTTTGATCGCTCACACTACGAGTTCCATTACATCCGCCGCGAATTTCTCGGCGACGTGCGCTGCCTTGTATTCGACGTCACCCCCAAGAAGAACTCCGGCAGGGGCCGCTTCCTCGGCCGCGTCTGGGTGGAAGACCAGGACTTCAACATCGTCCGCCTCAACGGCACCTACGCTCCGGCGCCGCGGAATTCCTACTTCTTCCACATGGACAGCTGGCGCCTGAACCTGATTCCGGGTTACTGGGTTCCCGCCTACATCTACAGCGAAGAAGGCGACTTCAGCGCTGGCGTCAAGAACAAGCTGGCCTTCAAGGCCCAGACCCGCATCTGGGGCTATGACCTCAAGAAGGGCGACAAGGACGACGAACTCACGCAGATTCGCGTCGACAGCGTGAAGGATGAAACCGCCACCACGCAGGACGCTTCTCCGCTGCAGGCTGAGCGCGAATGGCAGCAGCAGGCTGAAGACAACGTCATTGAACGCCTTACCCGCGCCGGATTGCTCGCGCCCGAAGGCGACGTCGACCACATTCTCCAGACCGTAGTCAACAATCTGGAAGTCACCAACAACATCGACCTGCCGCGTCCTGTGCGCACTCGCGTGCTGCTCACCGCGCCTCTCGAAACCTTCAGCGTAGGCAACACCATCGTGATCAGCCGTGGATTGATCGACGTGCTTCCCGACGAGGCCAGCCTCGCCGCTGTGCTCTCGCATGAACTGGCGCACATCGTGCTCGGCCACAATCTCGGCAGCAAGTATGCGTTCAACGATCGCATGCTGTTCTCCGACGATTCCACCTACAACAACCTGGGCTTCAAGCACATTTCGGAAGAAGAAACTGCAGCCGACAAGAAAGCCATCGATCTGCTGAACAACTCGCCGTACGCGCAGAAACTCGACAACGTCGGCCTGTTCCTGAAGGCGCTGCAGGCCCGCACTCCTCAGCTCAGCGCTCTTTTGACCACGCATCTGGGTAATTCGCTGGCGGAGAACGGCACCGTCACCCGCCTGTCAGCTCTGGACACAAAGGGTCCAGCACTCGACAACAACAAGCTCGACCAGGTTGCCGCTCTGCCGTTGGGTGGACGCGTCAAGATCAATCCCTGGGACGACAAGGCAGAAATGGTGAAGACGGCTCCGGTCGCCATCACCTCGGCGCGTGACAAAATGCCGTTCGAAGTCACGCCCTTCTATCCGCGGTTGGCACGTTTCGGCGCCTCAAACCCAAGCGCCGCACCGGCCACCGCCGCCGCCAATTCAAACTCAGGTAACTAACGAGCTCGACAAGTTGCAATAAGACGTGGGCCGGGATCCGGAATCACCTTCCGGGATACCCGGCCTTCGTTCTTCCTGAACTCGTAGCCAACACCTTCCAGTTATCGTCAAGCAACACTGAGCCACCGGTGCACTACTGCATCTGCAGGCTCAGCATGTCCGGCCAGAGCCGAATCAACGCAAATCTAAGGGCGAGACCGGCGGAAAGCGCCACCAGCACGCTGGAGAGAGACCCAATCAGGAAATATTCGGCGAAGTCCCGGTCGTTTTGGAACTCACCCGATCGTACGACTCCTTTGGCCGCCACGAGGAAAGCGAGCGCCGCATAGCTTCCTCCGGCAATCACAATCGTGAGAACGATCCTCTCCAGGTTTCCGATCAAGCGCCCACGGTTGTACTCTTCCACGTCGATGATGGATTGCGCCGGATGCTCGACCGAGGCGGCCATCGAAGTCCCAGACCCTGAAGCACCGGCTTCTGGCCGCACATGCGACGAACCCCGGGCCATGTGGGATCCTCGCCCCGAAGGCAAGGCGCTGGATTTCCTGAGGACTCCCCGAACGATATAAGTACCGCCGCGCACAACCACGAACAGCGTGCTTGCCAGGATGCAAAGCGCGGCTAGCTGAGACGGGGAGATCGAAGCCAGCATCCATTGTGGGTCGAGCCGCAAGTGACGCACGAGTGCCAGGCTGGACGTCATGTAAGCCGATATCCAAAGGCCCTCAAACTCGGCGAGCCATCGCATCGGCAGACGGTAACGGAGAAATGGTTGAAACAGCGTCATTAAAAGCAACACAACCGCCAAGACAATTGAGCGAGAGAACAGGTAAGAGAGCCCAGTGGCAAGAAGGACCCGGAAAGAGAGAATCAGCCCCCAGCGTCTCCAGTGGAAACGTCGTGTTTCTCCGCTCAAAGGATCGGCGGCAACTCCGTATGCGGCAAAGCTCCACAGTAGCAGCAGCTGAGACCAGAGCAAGAATTCGGGGTTAATAACTTTGGTAGGAATCATGTTTTCGAACGAAGCAAAGGGTCGACCTGTCTTTGAAGAATCATACGCCAGGCATTTTCCGCGGCAACGTATTGGGAACACCCGGAAGCAAGAACCTGCCTCGAAACAACCTGCTTTTTAATTCTCAATTGCTTGGCCACTTGCGTCTGCGACATCCCTCTCCGCAGAAGGCCTGCGATCTGCCGTTGAGCGTGGGTCCAGCGGGACCGGTTGAACCAGAGCAGCCGAGCTATCCCATTCAGGATGTCGTCGAGATCCCCCATTCCAAGAAAAACCCCTCCTAGAGCTTTGGTTTTCTTGGCATACTCGATTGCGGCACGCGCAACGTGCAGGGCGGGTCCGTCAATATTGATTGCATATTTTTGAATCGGCGTGTCCAGTGTCCCGAGACCGATTCCCACGCGAAATTTGAAACTCGGAAACGCCTCTTCGACACGCCAAATCAAGTCGGGAAGCACAGTGGCTGAGTTCAACAGGCCCTGAAACTCATCTCCTAACGTAATAACAAACTTAGAGTCGATTGTCTTACGGTAATCCCGGTTGAGATCTTCGATTAGTTTTCCAAATCGCTTCTGGAGGAGACGCCGTTGGAGACGCGGCACAGCGCGTGAGCCAACCATATCCGCTATGACCGAGATATAACGTTTCGACGCTCGAGCCAATCGTCCTCCCTGCGGCTCAGTAGAGCTTCCAAACCATTGTCACCCAAATATGGGTGATTATCAAGCAGTCACCCATTATTGGGTGACAGAGGTAATATCACCCAATAATGGGTGACCAGCCTCACCGTTTCTTTCCTGTTTGGCCCTTCCCCGGCAGCCCCGCCGGATTCTCATGCGTACGCTCCCGGAATCTTCCCCGCATACCCGCGGCCAGCGTCACGCTAGACTCGCCGAACTTGTCTCGCAACCGGTCAGCGGCGGCCAGCGCATCTTTCCAGCGCTGCTGCCGGCCACCTTCCAGCAGATTGATCTGCTCGGCCTGCGTCTCAAACGATGACGCCTGCACCCCCAGCAACCGCACTTCCCTGCCCGGCTTCCAGTTCTTGCCAAACAGCGCGCGCGCCTGCTCAAAGATTTCGCCATCAAGCTGCGTGGGCACCGGCAAGCTGTGGGCGCGGGTGATAGTCGTGAAGTCTTTATAGCGCAGTTTGAGTTGAATGGTGCGCGCGTAAAGCTTCGCTTCCCGCAACCGCCGCCCCACCATCTCGGAAAGCCGCATCAGCGTGGCTCCCAACTGGTTCACATCCGCGGTGTCTTCGTTAAAAGTGTGCTCGTGGCTGATGGATTTAGCTTCGGTATCGGCGCCCACTTCGCTATCGAACCATCCTCCGGCATCTTCCCCCCGCGCCTTCCCCGCAAGCGCCAGCCCCCACTTGCCGAAACGTTCTTCGAGTTCAGCGTCTCCGAGTCGCGCCAGGTCTCCGACTTTCTGGATGCCCAACGCGTGCAGATGGCTCTCCATCACCTTGCCAACGCCGGGAATCTCCCGAACATCGAGCGGAGCGAGGAATTTCGCTTCTTCTCCCGGCACAATCCACAGCACGCCGTTAGGCTTAGCCTGCGCGGAAGAGACCTTCGCAATCAACCGCGACGATCCAATGCCAATCGAACAATTCAGCCGCGTCTCTTCCTTCATCCGGTGATGCAGTTTGTGCGCAGCCTTCAGCGGCGGACCATGCAACCGCGCCGTTCCCGTCATGTCCAGGTAAGCTTCGTCAATCGAAGCCATCTCCACCTGCGGCGAGAATGCCGTCAGCACTGCATAGACTTTTTCCGAACACTCGCGATATCGCTCAGGATGCCCGTCAACAAAGATGGCATGCGGACAAAGCTTAGCCGCCGTTCGCAGCGGCAGCGCCGAATGCACCCCGAACTTCCGCGCCTCATAAGACGCCGCCGAAACCACCCCGCGCTCGTTGCGCTGTCCTCCGACCACGACAGCTTTGCCTTTCAGCGACGGATCGTACAGCTCCTCCACCGAGACAAAGAAGGCGTCCATGTCGACGTGAAAGATGGTTCGGGCAAAAGCCGGCAGCTGAGATGTGACGGCCATCAAGCGGATTGTACCAGCGGATTCTTTTGGGCGGAGAAAAAGCGAAGGCTCGTGTGGGGACAGCCGCCCTCGGCTGTCCCCGGAGCGAAGCTCCGGCGCTTCCCCTGCCCACGACGACGAACTAGACCAGCACCTTCTCCTGCACTGGCGCCGCACCTCGCATCTGCTTAACCCGCTCATAAATCTTGCCATACTCGCGGGCCGAAGCATTCCACGAGAAATCCTTATTCATCCCATTGCGCATCAACACCTGCCACGAAGTCTGATCGCGATAAGCCTGCAGCGCATGCTTGATGGTCAGCAGCAAAGACTCGCCGTTGTATTCCGTGAACTTGAAGCCGGTACCTTTGCCCGAGCGCGCATCCCAAGGCTCGATCGTGTCGTCAAGTCCGCCGGTAGCGCGCACAATCGGCACCGTCCCATACTTCAAGCTATAGATCTGATTTAGCCCGCAAGGTTCATATTTAGAAGGCATTAGGAACATGTCAGACCCAGCCTCAATCTTGTGCGCGATGGCATTGTCATAAGCCACCTTCACGGCAATCTTGTTGGGGAACTGCTTGTTGAGCCGGAGAAACATTTCTTCATACTGCTTGTCGCCAGCGCCGAGCGCGACCACGATCATCTCTTCGCGCGCCAGCCGATCCATGATCTGCGCGATCAGGTCAAAGCCCTTCTGCGCGGCAAACCGCGACACAATGCCGATCACGGGAATCTTCGGATCAGCGTTCTTCACCCCGAACGCAGTCAACAAATCCTGCTTGCACTGGGCTTTTCCCGAAAGGTCCTGAGGCGAATATTTCGCCGCGATGAACTTATCCGCCTGCGGACTCCACTCGTCGTAGTCGACGCCATTCAAAATGCCGGTGACCGTAGCCGCCCGGTCGCGCAGCACGCCTTCCAGTCCAAACCCATATTCGGCAGTCTGAATTTCCTGGCTGTATTTCCGGCTCACCGTAGTAACGAAGTCCGAGAAGGTAAGCGCGCCCTTCAGAAAATTCACCTGCCCAAAGAATTCCATCTTCGACATAGTGAACAGGTCCCAGGGCAGCATCAGCAGCGGCAAAGTCTCCGGCGGGAAAAGCCCCTGGTAGCCGATGTTATGGATAGTAAACACAGTGCCCACGTCACGAAACGCCGGATCCTCCGCATACACCGTCCGCAGCAGCACCGGAACCAGCGCCGACTGCCAGTCGTGGCAATGGAAAATCTGCGGGACTCCCAGAATCTTCGTCGCCTCCAACACCGCACGAGAGAACAACGCGAAGCGCTCAGCGTTATCCGGATAGTCGCCCGCAGGCGTCCCATACAGCGCATCGCGATCGAAGTACTCCGGATAGTCGACAAAATAAAAGCGCACGCCAGCCTGGCTCCCGCCCGCAACCACCGCTGCGAAGCGATACTTGTCATCGAAAGGAATCGTGATGCTGCGCACCACAGTCGCCGGATCAGCCAGCTTGGTCTGCCGGTATCGAGGCAGGTACACACTTACCTGATGCCCCAGAGCCGCCAGCGCACGCGGCAATGCGCCCACTACGTCCGCCAGTCCGCCGGTTTTCGAATACGGCACGCCTTCCGATGCCACAAACGCAATATGCATTGAACCCCTCCAGGGAAACCCGCTTTTCGCGGGCGCACGTTATGATGGAATATTATGTTGCGGGACATAGCAAGTCTATATGTCCGGGGAAAAGAGGGTCAACGTGCCGAAGGTCGTGTCCACGCGCCGTCCTCAACATAAGCCCAAGTTGGGACAGCATTTTCTCGCCAGCGACAGTTATGCCGCCCAGATTGTCGACGCCCTCGGCGACACATCGCAAAGCACCGTGCTCGAAATCGGCCCCGGCCGCGGCGTTCTCACTTCCCTGCTGGCCAAACGCGCCCGCCGCCTGATTGCCGTCGAACTCGACCGCGTGCTGGCCGCGCAACTGCGCCTCCGCTTCGGTATGTTCCCTAACGTCGAAGTCATCGAGGCCGACATTCTCTCGGTCGATTTCGATTCCCTGTTCGGCCCCAAACCCGGCCTGCGCCGTCCCGGAATAGAATTCCGCCCTGAACCGGTGAAGGTCATCGGCAATCTCCCCTACTACATCACCTCCGACATTCTGCTGCGCCTTTTCGATTACTCGAAATACTTCGAAACAATCGTGATTCTCGTCCAGAGCGAAGTAGCCGACCGCATCGCCGCCGAGCCCGGCAGCCGCGACTATGGCCTGCTCTCCGCCACCGCGCAGCTCTATGCCCGCGTCGAGAAGCTCTTCACCTTGCCGCCCGCTGCCTTTGCCCCGCCGCCCAAAGTGCACTCCACCGCGCTGCGCCTGACAATTGCCCCACGACAGCAGGAACTCGGAGTTGCCGGCGATGGCTTCGTCGATTTCCTGAAGCTCTCATTTGGCCAGAAGCGCAAGACATTGTGGAACAATTTGAAGTCGAGCTACGAAGAGGGACGCCTCCGTGCCGCCATGGCCGAAGCTCGAGTGAAGCCTGCCGCCCGAGCTGAAACCTTGCGTTTGGAACAAAGCGCGGCGCTGTATCGAGCTCTGGTAGCGTCGTAGGTTTGTGTGGACAGCTCAACCTCAACTTGGTGAGACGTTTGCTTGCATCCAGAGGTCGCCCGTGAAGGTCGCGTGGGACCGAGTCCGAAACCTAACCGTTTCAGTTCTGCGAGGCATCTTGGCGCTGCTTTTCCTGGGTTCAGGAGCGAGCAAATTGCATTCCAATGCTCTTTTTTGGATCGTCTTGTTCGACAAAATCGGCATCGGGCAATGGTTCCGCTACTTTACCGGCGGTCTCGAAGTCATTTGTGCGATCCTGCTGCTCTGATTCAAGAATCTGCGGAGTTGACATCCCTCATGCGGGTGTACAATCGCCGTAGAAAGCACTGGTTTGCGCGTCGCCGTCTGGCAAGCTTGAGGTGCTCATGAACGTGCACGTTAGTTATCGCCTTCATAAAACTCCCGCCGTAGAAAAAGACATCCAACATCAAGTCGAAAAACTGCGAAAACGCCTGCAAGTTTTTCGCCCCGAGCTGGTCCACCTGAAAGGCATGGTCGAGGAGATTTCCGCGCGCGAAGGCACCTGCGTTTCCCTCAACCTGCGCCTGCCTTCGGGACAGATGGCAGTCCAGGCCAAAGCCTCAACTGCCGCGGCCGCGGTGAAGAGTGCGTTCGAAGATCTGCTGCAGCAAGTCAACAAACACAAAGACCTGCTGCGTTCTTCCCATAAGTGGCCGCGACGGCAGAACGAAGCCTCAGCGCGACGCAGCCATTCCGTGCCCTTCGAACAGACGCTGGCCGCGGTCTTTCCTCCGGTGGTCTCTGCCGAGGACGTGCGCTCTTACGTCAACGTGAATCTCTCCCGCCTCGAGCGTTTTGTCGAGCGCGAAATCTACTTCCGTGAAACTTCCGACCTGGTTGCGCCGGACTCGATCACCAAAGAGGAAGTGATTGACGAAACCATCGCCGCCGCGCTCGGCGATGGTCACGAAAAACCGGAGCGCCTGGCGCTCGAACCCTGGCTCTACCGCTTGGCCATGACGGCTCTTGATGAGCTCTCCCGTCCAGATGGAAGCGACGGCGGCGCAGTGCACCTCGGAGACTCCGCTCGCAAGCAGAACGTCAAGGGCAGCGACGAGCCCGGACTCCAGTTCCACCAGCCCGACGAAGCCATCACCGAGGAAACCATCATCGCCGACGGCCGCGTGGCCACGCCCGAGCAGATCGTCGGCTCCGATGAAATGATGCGCTTAATCGCCTCCGCTCTGCACGACGTCAGTCCGCGCCCATCGCGAAGCTTTCATCCTGCACGCCCTCGAAGGTTTCGGAGTCGACGAAATCTCCGCCATCACCGGCGCCTCGCCCGACCGTGTGTTGATTTCTATCGCAGCGGCTCGCGAGCACCTGCGCAAATCGCCCCGCCTCGTCCGGCAATTCAAGGGAAGGTTCGCAAGCACCGCATAAATCACCTTTCCACTTCTTTGAAGAAAGGACTGGGATGACCGAATGATCACTCGTGAACAAATCCACGAACTGGCAGAATTTGAAGATCCGTCAGCCTGCGCTCTCAGCTTCTACTTTCAGCCCACGCCGCCTCGCAACAAAGCCCACAAGGAAGAGGCGATCCTGACCAAAGATCTGGCGCGCGAAGCCATGCGCCAGTTGGAAAGCAGAAGCAAGAGCAGCGGCAACCATAAAGACAAACTCGAGTCGGCCCGCTCTGACCTCGATCGTATCGTCCGCCTCTCGCAGGATTTGCGCGGCAATGGCACCCATGCCAAGGCCGTCTTCGCCTGCTCGGCGCAGGGCTTCTGGCGCGAGTATGACCTGCCGGCGCAACTGACCGGCACGCAACTTCTGGTGAATCGCCATTTCCACCTGAAGCCCCTGGCTCAATTGCTGGGAGCAATTCCCAGCCTGGGCATCGTGCTGATCGATCGTCATCGCGCCCGCTTGTTCGATCTGCGCCTCGGCGAGTTAACCGAACGCATGGATTTCTTTCATCCTCTAACCCGCCGCGGCCGTGGCGACGGCTTTGGCGGCTACGATGCCGGCCACGCCGAGCGCCGCGTCGCCGATGAAGCCCGCCAGCACTTCAAATTCATCGCCGAGTTCCTTAAGGATGCGCTGGGTAAACCTAATAAAGACAAAGGTAATAGAGACACAGGCATGTTCGAGAACTGGATCCTTGGCTGCCAGGACATTCACTGGTCGCAGTTCGAACCGCAACTGCATCCCTACGCCAAGCAGAAATTGCTGGGCCGGTTTACCGCCGAGGTTGCTCACGTGACCGATGAAGAGATCCGCTCGCACGCGGAAAAGATCTTCGCCGATGCGCAAGAGCGGCGCTGTGACGAAGCGGTTCGCGAAACCCTGAACCAGGCCCGCCACCAGGCCAGAGGCGTCACCGGATTGCGACGCGTGCTCAACTCCCTGGAGTTTGGCGAAGTGCAAACCCTGCTGGTCGGGCAAAGCTACCACGCTCAGGCCGTCGAGTGCTCCGGCTGTGGCCATCTCGACGCTCACCTTGTCAGTTTCTGTCCAGTCTGCGGACGCGAGACTCGAGAAGTAGTCGATGTGGGTGAAGCCATTCTTCCGTGGGTGATCCGCCACGACATCGAACTTTTCTATGTCAAGGACGAGCCCGAATTCGACAAGGTCGGCAACATCGCCGCCCTGCTCCGCTTCCGCTCCGAGCAGAACACCAACAACCTGCGCTCAATCGCCGACGTCCCACGGAATCCACACCTAAGCCGTCGCGCCAGGCTGGTAGGCCGTTACCGGGGTTTAGCAGGGGATTAGCCAGCGGTTAATCTCAGCGCGTGAGCGCTACTCAACTCTCTGTCATTCCGAACCGGGCGAAAGCCCGGTGAGGAATCTGCTGTTCTTCCGCCAGTGCCGCAAACGCGTGCAGCGCCGTGGAAGAGCGGCGCTTCAGCGCCGCGTAAAGCTCCACGAATTCAACCGGGCTTCAGCCCCCGCTGTAAGATCGCGAAGGGCACGACTTCCAGTCGCCCGCAGATTCCCCTTGGGTGGAGCAAGGGGCATACACGGTGGCTGACAAATACTTCGTTGACATACACGAATCTCGCGTAGCAACTTCTACGTGCATAAGAAACCCAATGTCAACGGAGATTGCCACGCGCCCAGCCGACGCGCCGCGGCTTTTGACTTCCCACAGTTGTCCACAGCCACTTATGTGACATCTGACCTTGCCTCTCACTTCAAATTCGTTCATCATTGCCCCAGCAAAGGCAGTAAGAAACAGTTCATTGAAAACCGAATGGAACGTTGGTTAAGTCCCTCCCCCACAATGTTTTGCCGCACAAGTCCGGACGTTTTCAGTCTCGACAGAAATCGCATCACTGATTCCAAATCACTTACGCGACGCGAACGCAACTAACTCCCGTGTTTGCAATATTTTGCGGACAAGTTACCTGAAATCAATATTTTAGCCGGATTCGGGCCGGATCGATTCCCCGCAAATTATTGATTCCAGATAATTAAGCCGATTCGATCTGTATTTTTTTTCGATACCCGATCTGATCTGCGACAAAGCCCGGATCCTCCACCCTCGGCGTGATATGCTCCCGCTTTCGTCCGAAGCAGAAAGGAACTCATGACTTTCTCGCGCCGTGATTTCGTAAAGACGTCGGTTCTAGGAGCAGTCGCCGCTGGAGTAGGAACGCGAGCCCAAGGCGAAGACTCCAAGCAAGGTGCTGCCTCGCAAGAACACGACCCGCAATCGGGCTCGTACAAACGCCCCATCATCGTCTGCGCCAATAACGGTTACGCTTATCTCGACGACGCATTCGCCTTCCTCAAAAGCGGCGGCGACACGCTCGATGCCGCACTCAAAGTGGTCAAGGGACCGGAAGACGATCCCAAAGACACCAGCGTCGGCCTGGGCGGACTTCCCAACGAAGAAGGCGTGGTCGAGCTCGACGCCTGCTGCATGCACGGACCCACGCGCCGCGCCGGCTCAGTCGGAGGCGTTCGCAACATTAAGAATGTGTCCCTGGTCTCGAAAGCCGTCATGGAGCACACCGGACACGTCATGCTGGTCGGCGAAGGCGCCGAGCGCTTTGCCGTGGCTGTCGGCTTCCCGCGCGAGAATCTGCTCACCGAGCACTCGCGCAAGGTGTGGTTGCTGTGGAAGGAGTTTCATTCGAGCGAAGACTGGTGGGGACCAGGCCTGGCCGATCCGCACTGGCAGGCTCCCGACTCGAGTCCGAATCTCGACAAGCCACAATCGAAACTTTGGAACGAGCGCATCCAGAACCTGCAAGCGCGCGCCGCCGACCTCGGCATTGCGCCGGAGCTTCAACTGGATGCCGTGCATAAAGTTCTTTTTCCGCCGACTGGTACGATTCACTGCTCCGCCTTAAATGACAAAGGAGAGATTTCCGGTTGCACCACCACCAGCGGATTGGCTTTCAAGCTTCCCGGACGCCTCGGTGATTCGCCGATCATCGGAGCAGGCTGCTACACCGACCAAGATGTGGGTTCCGCCGGAGCAACCGGCAGCGGCGAAGAAAACATCAAGGTCGCAGGCGCGCATACCATCGTTGAAAATATGCGCCGCGGCATGTCCCCGCAAGAAGCCGGTATGGACGCACTCAAGCGCATCGTCCGCAACTATAACGGCGACATGCGCAAGCTGCGCTTCGCCGACATGACTTACTACATCCTGCGAAAAGACGGTGCCTACGCTGGCGTCTCCCTATGGGAGGGTTACTCGAAGGGGCATCCTCACAAGATTGCAGTTCACGACGGCACCCGCCGCTCCGAAGTGGCAGTGAGCCTGTTTAAAGGCTATTCGCAGGAGTTTCCGCCGGTCCCCGAGCTTCCCGAGGATCCGAAGTAAGGTTCGGAATAGTTGAAATGCGGGACCTTAGGAAGTCTGGGGCGAATCGGAGGTACTGCCTTTGATCGCGAGAGAAGCGCCCGTGAGGACTGCCGCGTCGATTCCTCCGATCATTCGCGCCACCAAGTTGAAGGCCAGGACGGCCGCAGCCCCGGTCAACCATCCGGTAATGGTATAGCAAAGGGAGGCGACTATAGTAGACAAAATTCCGGTCAGAAAGTGAGTCGGCATTGCGAGGTGAAGATTGAGGTTGAGGAAAACGAGCGGGGCGACGATCCCGATAGGCAGGATCATCTGTTTCGTACCCGTGAGCAGCAGAATGGGCACATAAGCAAAGCCGTACATGCCATAGATAATGGCCAGTACGCGAGCGACTGGAGTTATTCGGAACGACATGATGCGCATAGCTTCCTCCTGTGGAGGCCTTCAAGCTTGCAATCGAGTCCTACATGAACCTCACTTTCACATCCGGACCTTTCTCCAGGTGGATGCTCTCGATGAAGCGCACTTTGCCGGTGAGTTGAGTGAGGATCACGGAGGAAGTTCGTGTGCCTTCGCCGAAAAAGCGGACGCCCTTCAGCAGCGCTCCGTCGGTAACTCCCGTGGCGGCGAAGATGAGTTGCTTGCCGGGAGCGAGGTCTTCGGCTTCGTAGATTCTGTTCTTGTCTTTGATGCCCATGCGGGCGAGGCGCTCTTCCTGGTCGGGCTTCACGACCAGGCGGCCGAGCATGTATCCGTTGAGGCAGCGGATGGCGGCGGCGGTGATCACGCCTTCGGGCGCACCGCCTGAACCCATGACCGCGTGAACGCCGGTGCCGATCACGGCGGCGGCGATGCCGGCCGAGAGGTCGCCATCACCGATCAGCCGGATGCGAGCGCCGGCAGCGCGAATATCCGCAATCAGCTTTTCGTGGCGCGGACGATCGAGCACAATCACGACCAGGTCTTCCACGTCGCGCTCCATTCTCTTCGCGATGTTCTTCAGATTGTCGGCCACGGGCGCGTCGAGTTCGACGGCGTTCTTGCAGGATGGTCCGACAACGATTTTTTCCATGTAACAGTCGGGAGCGTTGAGCAGGCCTCCGCGTTCGGAGGCCGCCAGCACGGTGATCGCTCCGGGAGCGCCGGTGGCGCAGAGGTTGGTGCCTTCGAGCGGATCGACGGCGATATCGACTTCAGGCACTTCGCGTCCATCGGGAAAGTCCGCGCCAACTTTTTCGCCGATGTAGAGCATGGGAGCTTCGTCGCGCTCGCCCTCGCCGATGACGATGGTGCCGCGCATGGGGATGGAGTCCATGGTCTGCCGCATCGCCTCGGTGGCCACCTGGTCGGAGAGTTTGCGTTCGCCTTGACCCATGGTGTGAGCGGAAGCGATTGCCGCCACTTCGACCACGCGCAGAAACCGCGACGCCAGGTCGCTTTCAATGTTTTCCCCGAAACTGCGGGCCTTGCCTTCAGGACGAGTTTGCGTAGCCACAGAGCCTCCGAACACACCAAAGAACCGCTATTTCTGACCGGCCTGAGAATATATCCCAATCGTGGCGAGATTGAAAGAAACGGCCCGAGTCATGGGAATAACCCATACTCGGCCGGCACGTCGCCGTGATATTCTCTCAACCCTGTTACGAAAAGGGATGCCATGCCGGAATCGCGCCCGCTAACCTTTCTTTGCATCACGACCTACGAGAAGGGACAGGAATTCATGCGCGAGTGCAAGCGCCAGGGCTGCCACGTGCTCCTGCTTACGGCGGAGAAGCTGCGTGAGGCCGACTGGCCGCGGGAGAGCCTGGACGACACCTTCTACCTTCCCGCGGAGATTTCTCTTCCTGACATCGTGCAGGCGGTGACGCACTT
Source organism: uncultured Acidobacteriaceae bacterium (assembly GCA_963763285.1). Classification (GTDB taxonomy): domain Bacteria; phylum Acidobacteriota; class Terriglobia; order Terriglobales; family Acidobacteriaceae; genus Sulfotelmatobacter. Next base: position 211,116 of record CAVXOK010000018.1, read on the forward strand.
GGCGCGCACGCAGAAAATCGACCGCATCGTCGCCCTCGACGAGTACGACATGGAAACTGCCGCGACTCTTCGCGAGCACCTGCGCGTGCCGGGGATGGGCCTGACAACCATGCGCTATTTCCGCGACAAGCTGGCCATGCGCATGAAGGCGCTGGATCGCGGCGTTCGCGTGCCGGATTTCGTTCCGGTATTCAATCACGACGACATCCGCTACTACCTGGAACATGTGCCGGGACCATGGGTGCTTGAAGCCGAGGCAGGAAGCGTCGGCGATCGGGATCAAGAAGATTCATGCCGCCGAAGAATTGTGGCCCGTGCTCGAGCAACTGGGAGACAAGCAGTCTTCGTTCCTGCTGGAAAAGTTTGTTCCGGGCGACGTTTACCACGTGGACTCGGTGGTTTCGGAGAACGAAGTGGTTTTTGCCAACGTGAGCAAGTATGGCAAGCCGCCCATGAACGTGGCGCAGGGCGGCGGAATTTTCACTACCTTCATAGTTCCGCGAGGCAGTGACGCGGACACAGGGTTGCGGCAGATCAATCGGGACTTGATTGCGGCTCTGGGATTGGTGCGCGGCGTGGCGCATGCGGAATTCATTCAGGCGCACGCCGATGGGCATTTCTATTTTCTGGAGTGCGCGGCGCGCGTCGGCGGAGCTTACATCAACGAGATGGTCGAGGCCGCTACGGGGATTAACCTGTGGCGGGAGTGGGCTCGCATCGAAGTCGCCGGCGGCGACGGAACCTATAAGCTTCCTCCGGTGCGCGAGGAGTATGCCGGAGTGATTCTTTCGCTGGCGCGGCAGGAGAATCCGGATACTTCGGGGTATAACGATCCGGAAGTGTTCTTGCGAATCAAGAAGCATCATCATGCGGGATTGATGCTGCGGTCGGGCTGATCCGCAGCGCGTTGCAGGCGTTGCTGGAGAACTACACGCCAGCGCTTCGCCGCGGAGTTTCTGGCCGTAGAGCCGCCGCGGGAAAAACCTACCTCCTGACGGTCATTCAGGTGACTTCCGTCAAGCGGGCGAGGGCGCCCGCTCAGGACATCCTAGAAAGCGTCGATCCCGGTAACGCTCTGCCCGATGATCAGCGAGTGCACGTCGTGGGTGCCTTCGTAGGTCTTCACCGATTCCAGGTTCATCATGTGGCGCATGATGGGGTAGTCGTCGGCGACGCCGTTGGCGCCGAGGATGTCGCGCGAGAGGCGCGCGCACTCGAGAGCCATCCAGACGTTGTTACGCTTCGCCATGGAGATGTGCTGGTGCTCCACCTTGCCCGCATCTTTCAGGCGGCCGACCTGCAGCACGAGCAGTTGCGCTTTGGTGATCTCGCTGATCATCCAGGTGAGCTTGTCCTGCACGAGCTGGTGCGAGGCGATGGGCTGGTCGCGCCACTGTTTGCGCAGGATGGCATACTGCAGCGCGCAGTCGTAGCAGGACATGGCCGCGCCGATCGCGCCCCAGGCGATGCCGTAGCGGGCTTGATTCAGGCACATCAACGGAGATTTCAGGCCGTCGCTTTTCGGCAGCAGGTTTGACTCGGGGATGTGAACGTCCTGCAGCGAAAGCCCCGAAGTGACCGAAGCGCGCAGCGACCACTTGCCGTGAATGTCGTCGGCCTTGAAACCGGGGCGGTCTTTTTCGACGAGGAATCCGCGAATCTTGTCGTTTTCGTTTTCCACTTTGGCCCAGATGACGGCGACGTCGGCGATGGTGCCGGAAGTGATCCACATCTTCTCGCCGTTGAGAACATACTCGTTCGCCCACTTTGCGGGCGCGCGTACGCATGCCGCCGGGATTGGAGCCGAAGCCGGGTTCGGTGAGTCCGAAGCAGCCGAGCTTTTCGCCCTTCTGCATCGGCGGGCAGCCAGGTCTGCTTTTGCTCTTCGCTGCCAAAGGCATGGATCGGGATACATCACGAGCGCCGACTGCACGCTGACGAAGCTGCGCACGCCGGAGTCGCCGCGTTCGAGTTCCTGGGTCACAGTCCGTACTCGACGTTGCCCATGCCGGCGCAGCCGTAGCCCTGTGAGCGACGCGCCGAAGAAGCCGAGATCGGCCATGGGCTTGACCAGTTCGCGCGGGAAGCGGCCGGCGCGGTTGCACTCCTCGATGATGGGGATGAGATTGTCTTCGATGAACTTGCGCGTCGTGTCGCGGACCAGGCGTTCTTCTTCGGTGAGCAGCGAATCGAACTGGATGAAATCGACACCGCGAAATTTGATGGCAGGCATGATGAATCTCCGTATAGAGGCAAACATATGACGGTAGCAGGGGCGGGGGAACGCGGTCAATGCACTGAGGCGAAGCACATTGACGGGGGGCTTATGCTAAAAGCACCAGGAAAAAGGGGGCGCTATTGGCTAGGCCATTCATCCAGCCGATGTTTATGCCTGCGGCTTCGCTGATTGCGCTCGCACCGTTCCGGTATCTGTGGAACAATCCACCACGCTTTGTCGGACAGAATATTTGGCTGGCTCTCTTGACGCCATTCGTCGTTGCCTTCGTGGTCGCTTTTGTTTTGGCCTACTTGATGACGGTTTGTTGGAGGCTGTGGAAATCGGACTGACTCGCTAAGCAGGCAAGACTCACTTTCTGAATCGTGGAATCCAGCGCGGGACGGTTGCGTCGATATTCTTCGTACGGATTCTCCGAACTGGCGGCGCAGCGTGGGCTCTTCGTAGAAAATCACGAACATGTTGGCGATTAGGAGCATCACTACTGCATACTACCGCAAGATGCGGAGCACGAAAAAGCGCCGCCTCTCCCAGGATGACCAATGCGACGCCGAGATACATCGGGTTACGCACGTAGCGGTGCAGACCGCTGACCACGAGGAATTTCGTGGGAGCGATGGGCGCGGGCGTACCCAGTCCACGCACGGCGAACTCCCACGCGGTGCGGAAATAGATGCCTGCTCCTAGAACCAGACCGAACAGACCGAGCCAGGCCAGCGGGCCGCGCCCGGGCGCAGGCACCCCACCGAGCAAAAGATAAGGCACACCCACGGCCACCGATCCTGGGACGAGGATGGTGAATAGGAGCGTGTTCAGGAGCGGAACAAGAGCTCGCGGCATAAGAGTGTCGAAGCAAGACAGCTAGCACGGCCTTACTGTAAAATAAACGACGACGGAAGAGAAAGGTTACGCAGCCATAAGAGTCTTCCAGAGTGGATTCAGCTTTCCGGATCAAGCTTTCTAAGAAATCCCATCCACAATATCCGCGCGGAAAATTAGGCGGATCGCTGCGCAAATGACATCAGGAGAAATGAACCATGGCAGTAGGCGCGAAGATTGCAAAGACAGCGGACCGCAAGAAAGTGATGGACACGAGCAAGAGCACGGATTGCCCCAAGTGCGGCAAGACTACGCGCATCGTCAAGCGCATGAAGGACCGCGAGCGCAATATACCGGGCGGGATCTATATTTCCTGCTCGGCGTGTGAGTTCTACGAGAAGCTGTAAGTAATACTTTAAATTGTAGGCTTCTTGTTTCAACGGCCGGAGAGAAGGGTTAACTTCCTGCTCCGGTCTTTCTTTTTTATTGTTTGAGAATCCCAACTCTGTGACGGGCCCTACACCGCGACGGTGACCGACGTCTCCGTCCGCGTGACGGGCCGGTAGAGCGTATCGCGCTCGATGGGTTCGCGGCCGGCGGCGCGGATCAGGCGTTCGAGTTCTTCGCGGCGCATGCCTTGCGGCGTGGTCGCGCCGGCGTCGTGATAAATCTTTTCTTCGATCACCGTGCCATCCATGTCGTCGGCGCCGAAGCGCAGGGAGATCTGCGCGATCTTGGCGGTCATCATCTGCCAGTAGGACTTGATATGCGGGAAGTTGTCGAGCACGAGGCGGCTGACCGCGATCTGCTTGATGTCGAGCATGCCGGTGGTTTTCGGCAGATGCTGCAGCGGCGTGTTGTCGGGATGGAAGGCCAGCGGGATGAAAGTCTGGAAGCCGCCGGTTTCGTCTTGCAGAGCGCGCAGCTTGAGCAGGTGGTCGACGCGGTCTTCGTCGTTCTCGACGTGGCCGTAGAGCATGGTCGCGTTCGACTTCAGTCCGATCTGGTGGGCGATCTTCGCGGTGTCGAGCCATTGGTCGCCGTCGATCTTGTGGTCGCAGATGATGTGGCGCACGCGGTCGGCAAAAATTTCCGCGCCGCCGCCGGGGAGCGAATCCACTCCTGAGGCTTTCAGTTGTTCCAGCGTTTCGCGAATCGAAAGCTTGGCGCGCTTGGAAAGATACGCGACCTCGACCATGGTGAAGGCTTTGAGATGCACTTGCGGAAAGCGCTGCTTCAGGCCGGAGCAGAGATCGAGAAAATATTGAAACGGCAGGTCGGGATGCAGTCCGCCGACGATGTGGAATTCGGTGACGGCTTCGCTGTATCCGGAAGCGGCGGTTTCGAAAGCTTCGTCGAGCGCCATGGTGTAGGCGCCGGGCGAATCTTTCTTGCGGCCGAAGGCGCAGAGGCGGCAGGCGGCGACGCAAACATTGGTGGGATTGATGTGGCGATTGACGTTGAAATACGTCTTGTCGCCATGCATGCGCTCGCGGACGTGGTTGGCCATCCAGCCCACGGCGAGAATGTCGCCGGTGCGGTAGAGAGCGAGGGCGTCGTCCGCAGTCAAGACGCTCGCCGGCCATCACTTTGGCGTGAATCGGCGCAAGGCGCGGGTCGTCAGTTTGAAACGAATGGTGTCTGTCGCAAGGAAGACATCCCCTTGATGATATCGCAGGAGTCACAGAAGTCACGGCGAACATCTGATCGGCAGGACGGGTCAGCGACCTCGGTCAGCGGCCCGCGATAACGCGGTCGCGGATTTTTTCGTACTCCGCTTCCGAAACCGCGTGGCGCGTCACCAAGTCATGCGCATTGTGGCATACGGCCGATCCGCAATGATGCGGTCGGCCTCGCGTTCGGTCATGCCAGGTAAGGTGAGCAGATCTTCGCGCGAGGCCTTGTTGATGTTGATGGCCTGTTGTCGTGCCCCATCCCTTCCTTCACGCCTTCGGCCACCGCCTTGGCATCGCGCCTCATGGTCTCTGTGGCTTCGGCCGTGCGTCGACGGATTTCATCTGGATTGTCCCTGTGATTGGTACAAGCGGCGAAGCCGACCAACGGCAGGCCGAGGACAAGAACTCTTACACGCGATGGAAAGGTAGAGAATGGCACCAGCTTCGATGCGACGGCGATCATTTGAGGTTGGTCGACTAATTCTGACAGCCTCTCACTCTAGAAAATGCATCGAATAATAGCAGATTAAGGCGAGTTTCGCGCACTTCGCCTTAATAAGCCTCAACAGCTCATGAAGGAGGTCGTAAATGAAAAGAGTTCTTATCAGCATTTTCTCAGGGAGCTCTTGATGCTAGGCGTCGCGTCCGCACAAGGTAATCCGGCCCCAGCGCAGTCTCAACTCCGCTTCCGATCCGCAGACCTCGGCGCCGGCTCAGCCTTCGGCACGCGCAAACGGCCGACGGAGTCACGCCCCTGAGGCAACGCCAACGCGAATTGCGCCCGGCAGCGTTATTCCAGTGTCGTTGACCAAGACCATCGACGCGAAAAAAGCGAAGACCGGCGATGAGGTGGTGGCCAAAGTCACGCAAGACCTGAAGACCAACGCCGGCGACGTAATTGTGGCCAAAGATACGAAGGTCGTGGGTCACGTTACGGAAGCGCAGCCGCGCAACAAGGAGCAAAAGGAATCTCAGGTGGGAATCACATTTGACCATGCCGTGATGAAGGACGGAAGCGAGATGCAGATGCCGATGTCGATCCAGGCGATCGTTGGTCCGCAGAATTCGGGTTCACAGAATTCGGCGAACAGTGCAGGCGGAAATAGCGAAGCAGTCTCCGAGCAGCGGAGCAGGCGGCTATCCCAATTCGCTCGCGAGCCGGCGGGATGGGCGGATCCACGCCATCGCCTGCGCCTCAGGCCGCGTCGCAAAGAACATGCCGAGCGATACACAGACGGGAAGAGAGCACGCGACCCCGGATTACGGCGCAGACAGAAGGCGTGGTCGGAATCTCCGATCTGAAGCTTACGCCGTCGCGACCGACGGCGAACCAAGGTTCTCTGCTCAGCTCGGAAAAGAACAATGTAAAGCTTGAAAGCGGCACGTTGATGCTTCTGCGCGTGAACTGACGCGTGAACTAGCAACGATTTGATACTCTGCGGAGGAACGCCGGCTAAGAAGCCGGCGCATCTTCCTAGGCCCTCTGTTGCCGGAGTGATTCCTTCTCGCCGCTCGGGGCCGATCTTTCCCTGCCTTGCGTCCTGTACAATTTGCACTTCGATGAGTTCTTACGCGAAATGGTGGCTGAGTGTGGCGGCTGTGCTGGTGCTGGCTCTGGCGGCGCAGGCCGAACCGGTCTCCAAGCTCAAAGCCACCGACTACGTCAACGATTTTGCCCACGTTCTGGATCAGAACACGATCGCGCAGATGGACGACATCTGCCACCAGATCGAAGTAAAGGCGCATGCCCAGATCGCGGTGGTGACGATTCATTCGCTCGACGGCTCGGATATCGAAAGCTACGCAGTCGATCTCTTCCATCAATGGGGCGTGGGCAGCAAATCCAAGGACACGCGGCGTACTGATCCTTTATGCGATCGATGACCATCGCGCCCGCATTGAGGTTGGTTACGGGCTGGAGCCGATCCTAACCGACGGTAAGGTCACTTCGTTTCAGCGGGAGGCGATCCCGCTCATGCGGAGTGGAAACTATAGTCAGGCGCTGCTGCTGGTCACTACGCGCGTGGCCAACGTCATCGCGCAGGATGCCGGAGTTCAAATTACCGACGCCGCAACTGGCGCCGGCTCCGGCCGAGCCCGATGGGCAGCCGAGCCGAGGAATATCGGCCGGCGGGATTATTCTGCTGATTGTTGTCATACTCATCGTTCTCTTTACTCCGCTTCGCAGCGTGCTTTTCTGGATGCTTTTTTCCGGAATGTTTGGCGGCGGAGGTGGATATAGAGGTGGTGGGGGCGGTGGCGGTGGCGGCGGATTTGGCGGTGGCGGAGGTTTTGGTGGATTCGGCGGCGGCAGTTCCGGTGGTGGTGGGGGCAGCAGCAGCTGGTAGCGAGCGAGGAAACAGATGGTTCCGGAAAAAACGATCAACGACTTTGTCAGCCGGCTGCGCGCGGCGGCTGGAGCTAACCTTGAGAGCGTGATCCTGTTCGGATCGGCGGTCGCGGGCGACTTCCATCCTGAGTTCTCGAATGTGAATCTGTTCTGCGTGATTCGCGACAGCTCATTCGCGGCGTTGCAGGCGCTGGCTCCTGCCGTGAAGTGGTGGAATGCGCAGAAGCAGCCGCCGCCTCTATTCATGACCCGCGACGAGATCGAGCGCTCTACCGACGTGTTTACGATTGAGTTGCTGGACATGCAACAGCACCATCGCGTTCTTTTCGGCGAAGATGTGGTTCAAGGGCTGTCGATTCCGGCGAAGCTGCATCGCGTCCAGGTGGAATACGAGCTGCGGGAAAAGCTGGCTCTTCTGCGGCAGCATTTGCTGCTCGCCTCGGGTAACGACTCCCGCATGTGGGAGTTGCTGCTGCGATCGGTCTCGTCGTTCGCCACGCTTTTCCGCCACGCGCTTATCGTGCTGGGCCACGATGCGCCGGTTGGCAAGCGCGAGGCGGTCGAGGCGTTGTCAAAGCAGATTGGATTTGATGCTTCTGGCATTCTTGCAGGTGCTGGACGTAAGGGAGCGGAAATGCCGACCGTAAGAAGTTCAGTGTGGCAGATGTTTTTTCGCGATATCTGGCGGCGTTGGAGCAGGTAACTGCCGCAGTTGATAGAATGCTGGACTCGGGTGCCGCGGGCTCGTCGTAGAGCTTGCGGAGCGCTTTTCAGGAGAATGTTATGAGCAAGGCACTGATCGTAGTCGTCGTTATTGTGGCAATTGTGTTGCTGGGTTGTCTCTGTTGTTTTTGGCCAGTACGTCAGCGTGAAGAATACGCTGGTCAGCAAGAATGAGGCGGTGAAGGCGGCCTGGTCGCAAGTCGACATTGTGTTGCAGCGCCGCGCCGACCTGATCCCTAACTTGGTGGAGACGGTGAAGGGTTACGCGCAGCAGGAAGTAGACGGTGTTTGGCGATATCGCGAAGGCGCGCTCTGCCCTGCTTTCCGCGGGCTCGCCGCAGGAGAAGATCGCGGCCAACGGGCAGCTCGATGGAGCGCTCGGGCGATTGCTGCTGGTGGTCGAGAACTATCCGCAGCTGAAGTCGAACGAGAATTTCCTGCGTCTTGCAGGATGAACTTGCCGGCACGGAGAATCGCATTGCGGTCGAGCGCAAGCGTTACAACGACACTTTGCGGGACTACAACACTTACGTGCAGCAGTTTCCCAACAGCTTCTTCGCGGGGATTGCGGGATTCAAGCCAAATGAAGCTTATTTCGAGGCTTCGCCAGGGATCGCGCGAGGTTCCGAAAGTGAACTTCTCCAGTCCCGGGGCAGCGGCTCCGCAGGCGACACCGCAGCCGGCGCCGGTGCACTAGCAGCACTAGCGGAAAGTGACAGCGCAGTTCCTAGCGAGGACCAGCGGGCAATTCCCAGCCTTCGTTCTTCATTTTGTTGTTGGTCCAATGCTGAAGCTGCTCGAAGAGGGCAGGGTCGATGACGGCGAAACGAAGGCCGACGCGGCCTTCGCCGCCGAACCAGACAATGCGGGCCTTCGCCCGAAAAATGGTCTCGCTGTCAGGCAAGCGGAAAACTGACGTCGAGAAGACCGGTGAACTTCATCGGTTCTTTCAATCCGTCCACTCCCATGCCGCCGGTGCTGAGGTTCACACCCTGGACGCATACTTCCTCACCCTGCTGGTTCTTTAGCGCAACGGCGAGCTGGATGCGCGCGCGGAAAAACTTCTGCTGCTCGAGGCTGACGAACGCCAAAGAATTGCGCCGCATCGGCAGAATTCACGTTGATGTTGTATTCCTTCAGCTTCCGGCTGAGCGTGCGGCGGGAGATGCCGAGCTGTTCTGCGGCCTGGTTGCGATGGCCGCCGCTGCGCTCCAGAGCTCGAATGATCATTTGCTCTTCCATGCTTTCAAGATTGCCGACCGGCATGGAAGCAGCCTGACGTTGCGCGACCGGGTTGCCGGACATGGCGTCTGTGATCTGCGACTTGCGGATCTCCGGATGTTTTGACTCCACGGCAACTCGCGCGATGAGGTTGCGCAATTCGCGAACGTTTCCGGGCCAGGAATGCGAGAGCAGCGCAGAAACGGCATCAGGAGCGAACGAACTGCCGGGATTCTTGAGGCTGAGGAAGTGTTCGGCCAAAGCGACGATGTCCTCAGGACGCTCCCGCAGCGGGGGCACGCGAAGCTGAAACTGGCCGAGACGATGAAAGAGATCCTGGCGAAAGCGCCCGGCAGTGACGGCGGCGTCGAGATCCTGATTGGTGGCAGCGATGATGCGCACATCGACTGTGATCTTGCGATGGCCTCCCAGGCGATAGAAGGGAGAACCATCCAGCACGCGCAGCAGCTTGACCTGCGTTTGAAGCTGCAGTTCGCCGATTTCATCGAGGAAAAGCGTGCCCTTGTCGGCGAGTTCAAAGAGGCCGGGCTTGGAGGCATCGGCGCCGGTGAAGGCACCTTTTTCGTAACCGAACAACTCGCTCTCAACCAGATTCTCGGGAAGCGCGGCACAGTTGATGTCGACCCAGGGCCGGCTGCGCCGCTGCGAGGATTGGTGAATCGCGTGGGCAATGAGTTCCTTGCCCGTTCCGGTTTCGCCGGTCACCAGCACGCTCTCGGCGTGTCCGGCGACGCGGTCCACCATGCGCATGAAGCGGTGCATCACAGGACTGGCGAGAATAAGGTTGGTGCCGTCAATTTCGCGGGAAACGGTGTGCGCCGCCTCGTCTTCATCAGCAGCGTGCGCCTTGGTCGGGACGGAGCCTTGCCTTGAGAAGCCCGGGTTCGATTTTTCCGCTGCCACAGAGAGCAGAGCGACCATTCCCGCCGGAGCGGATTTCCCGTCACGAAGCAAGGTCACGGTCAAGTCAGCGGTAAAGTTCTTCTCAGCCTTGTTCTGACACGGATACGAAGATCGATACTGGCCGTCCTCTAACACTGCGGTGAGCATGGTCTTCTGCAATTGACTCTGCTCGGCGCCGTCCTTCCCTGAGATAAAAGCGGCCAGGGTTCGACCCAGGACTTCCGGAGCGGTGCAAGCGAAAATCTTCAGAGCAGCATCATTGCAGCTCGCGATTTTGCCTTTAACATCGGCGGATAGGACCGCGATTCCGCCGACTGCGCCGGCAGTGGGGCGTCGACCATGGGGCGTTGCGGCTGCGAATTGAGATTTACTGGTGGCATCCCGCGCGTTTGGAGTTGATCTTGACACAGCGAACCGGGGTTGGATTGAGTATGCAGCTTCGGATCGGTAACGAAAGTAATCTCTTAGCTCTCGACGAGATGGGCAGAGGTCGCAATCCGTCGGTCCGTACCGATGCGAAACATCCGTCGAGTGCCTCTTCGGAGGTTACGGAAGTAAGCTACTTAAAACCCTGTAACAGAAATAGCATTTCACTGAACAGGCTCGCCCCGAGGTGTGCGCAGGACCCCCTTCCCTACGCCACGGGCGCAGTCTGCCGCCTCCCCTTGCGACAGCAGTGACGACGTTAATGTCGACTCAGACGAAACTATTTGTCGGGATCACGGTCTCGCTCGGAATGGGGGTGCTGTGCTCTGCCCTCTGGCACTGGCAATCCGCTGACCCGACGCGACTTGTGTGTTACCTGGTAGTGGCCGTCCTGGCTTCCAGCCTGAAAGTGCAACTGCCGGGCATCGACGGCACGATGTCGGTCAACTTCCTTTTTATTCTTCTGGGTGTGATGGAGCTCAGCCTACCGGAGACGCTGGTGATTGGCTGCACGGCCACTCTGGTGCAGAGCGTCTGGCACGCGCGGAATCGGCTGGACCCGGTCAAGGTCCTTTTCAATGTTTTCGGAATGATGGCGAACGCCAGCGCGCTCTGCTACGTCAGCTACCACTGGCTGGACGGGAGAGTTGGAAACAATAAACCAATTCTGCTGATGATCGCGGCGCTGGTTTTCTTCCTGGCGAATACGCTGCCCATCTCTGTGGTGATTGCGCTGACGGAAAACAAATCGAGCCGCAAGGTTTGGTCGGAGTGCTACTTCTGGTCGTTTCCTTATTACCTGGTGGGAGCGGCTGCGGTGGGGCTGGTCGGAATCATCAACCAGCGCGCCGGATGGCAGACTTCGCTGCTCGTGCTGCCGGTGATTTATTGGGTGTACCGCTCTTATCGACTCTATCTGGGACGTCTCGAAGCTGAGAAAGAACGGGTGGAAGTTGAGAAGCGGCACGTGGAGCAAATTGCTTCTCTGAACATGCGAACCATCGAGGCTCTGGCCCTTGCGATCGAGGCCAAGGATCACACCACGCATACGCATTTGCAACGCGTGCGGACTTATGCGGTGGAAATTGCCAAAGAGATCGGGCTTTCGCCGGACGAGATCGAGGCCTTGCGCGCGGCAGCGCTGCTGCATGACATCGGCAAGCTCGCCGTGCCGGAGCACATCATCAACAAGCCCGGTCGGCTGACTCCGGAAGAGTTCGAGAAGATGAAAGTGCATCCGCTGGTGGGTGCGGAGATTCTTGATCGCGTGGCTTTTCCCTACCCCGTGGCGCCAATCGTGCGCTCGCATCACGAACGATGGGATGGGTCAGGGTATCCGGCTGGCCTTAGCGGCGAACAGATTCCCGTCGGTGCGCGCATTCTTGCGGTCGTGGATTGCCTGGACGCTCTGGCCTCAGACCGGCAATATCGCCAGGCGATGCCGCTCGATCGAGCCATGGATCGGGTGAAGGAAAGATCCGGAACGTGGTTCGACCCGCGGATTGTGGAAGTTCTGGAGCGGCGTTACGTGGACCTGGAGCGCATCGCCCAGACCTATGAGGACGGCTTCTTCCCCCGCGGGTTCTCCCGGGAACTGCGCGTGGAACGCGGCCTTGCTCCGGCGACAGGATTCGAGAAGTGGGCCGACAACTCGCAGAACGATTCTGACTTCCTGACGTCGATCGCATCCGCCCGGCAGGAAGCGCAAGCCATGTTCGAGCTGAGCCAGGACCTGGGAAACTCGTTGAGCCTGAGCGAGACGCTTTCGGTGCTTTCGATGCGTCTGCGGAAACTGATTCCGTACGACTCCATCGCGGTATTCGTGAACCGGAATGGCTGGTTGCTGCCGGAGCTGGTGAGCGGTGAGAACTTTCGCGTTCTGTCGTCGCTGAAAATCCGCGTGGGCGAGGGTTTGTGCGGATGGGTGGCGGAAAATTGTAAGCCCATCATCAATGGCAATCCGCAGGTGGAGTCAGGTTATGTGGCTGATCCGAAAACCGCGACCTTGGCTTCAGCGCTGGCGGTTCCATTGCAGGGATTGAATGGCGTGGTCGGCGTGCTGGCGATGTATCACTCCACTCAGGACGCTTTTACCGCGGACCACCTCCGGATTCTGCTGGCCGTGGCTTCGAAGGTGGCGCTCTCAGTAGAGAACGCCCTGAAGTATCAGCAGGCGGAGAGTTCGGCGACCACGGACTTCCTTACTGGGCTACCCAACGCTCGATCGCTGTTTGTGCATCTGGCGCAGGAAGTGACGCGGTGCCGGCGCATGAAGACTTCGCTCGCTGTAATGGTCTGCGACATCGACGGGCTCAAGAAGATCAACGATTCTTACGGGCATCTGGAAGGCGACAAACTGCTGCGCGAGTTCAGCACGCGACTGAAGGATGCGTGCCGCGGTTACGACTACGTTGCGCGCATGGGCGGCGACGAATTTGTCATTACTGCGCCCGGCCTCACTACCGAAGCTGCCGAGGAAAAGATAATCCGTTTGAACGAGGCAGCTGTTGAAGCGGGACGGCACACCTGCGGAAAAGATGTGATCAGCCTGAGCGTGGGAACGGCCTTCTGTCCCGAAGATGGGTATGACGTGGAGGCGCTGTTGGCCGAAGCGGACCGCCGCATGTATTCCGTGAAGCAGACCCACCATGCGAAAGGCACGGCCGGCAAGGGTTCCCTTGCCCAAGGCGCCTCCGGAGAATAAATGCGAAGCCTGCGATGGAAAATTGCCGGGCATGGGCTGGCTCTGGTGGCGACCGTTCTGCTCGGAGGATTCTTTTCCGCCACATTGGTGCGGCTCGCGCCGGGCTTCGATGTAGATGAGCGGGAACTGGATCCGCACTTGAATGCACAGAGCGTGCAGGCGCTGCGCGATGCCAGGCATCAAGAGCGCAACGTCTTCAAGTTTTATTTCTCCTACATGAATCGAGCCGCGCATGGTGACCTGGGAACCTCGCTCGCTCTGGGGCAGCCCGTGCGCACGCTGCTCCGCGATCGCGCGCCGCTCACGATGCGATTGCTGACTATGGGTCTTGGCCTCGCATGGCTGCTGACTCTGACCCTGGCATTGAGTGCGGCATGGCTGCGGCTTTCGGTTTACGACACGCATGACTACGGTGGTGAGCGGAACATTTCTCTGCCTTCCGGCCGCGGTGCTGGCGTTGCTCTCGGTGCTGTGGAATGTGCCCGGCTCGTTGGCCATTGCGCTGATCGTGTTCCCGCACACTTACCGGTATGCGCGAAATCTGCTGGTGAAGGCCTATTCCCGGCCTCACATCATCACGGCGAGAGCAAAAGGTCTGGGCGAGGCTCGCATTCTCTTCTGGCACGTCTTGCCGGTGGTGACGCCGCAGTTGCTGGCTGTGGCCGGAGTGTCGGTGAGTCTGGCGGTAGGCGCGGCAATTCCAGTCGAAGCTTTGTGCGGGTTGGCCGGCATCGGGCAGCTGGCGTGGCAGGCGGCGCTGGCTCGCGATCTTCCACTGCTGGTTAACATCACGATCCTGGTGACACTGGTAACCTTGCTGGCCAATTCCGGGGCAGATGTAATCGGTCATGTGGTGCGGGGCCAGGAAGCATGAGCTTCTGGCGCAAACTGGCGTGCGTGGTTTTGGCGCTGGTGCTTGGTGCATCCGTGGCAGCGAACTGGCTGGCTCCCGCGGGGTATGCAAAACAGTTCCGTGACGCCACGAATGCTCCTCCATCGCGCACGCACTGGCTGGGAACGGACGAGATTGGGCGCGACCGGTTTGCTCGCGTACTTTATGGAACCCGCATTTCTTTGCTGCTGGCTCCGGCCGCGGCGCTGCTTTCAACACTGATGGCGGCGTTGATTGGAGGACTGGCGGGATATTTGGGCGGGGCCTGGGCGCGAATCGCGATGGCAGTGACCGATTTGTTTTTGTCGCTGCCGTGGCTGTTTCTGCTGATTACGGCGCGTGCGCTGATGCCGCTGAATGTATCTCCATTGGTCTCGGTGCTGGTGACATTTCTGCTGCTGGGGCTTCTGGGCTGGACCACCGCGGCTCGGGTGTTGTGCACGACCGCGGGAGCGCTGCGAACGTCAGACTTTGTCCGGCAGGCGCGAGCTGCAGGGCTTCCCGGACGGCGGCTGTTCTGGGTGCATGTCGTGCCGAACTTGAAACCTGTGCTCTACGCGCAGTTTTGGATTTCGATACCGGTCTTCATCTTGAGTGAGGCCAATCTCGGAATTCTAGGGTTGGGTGTTGCCGAGCCCATGCCCTCGTGGGGAAGTTTGCTGAAGGAGCTGGAGGGTCTGGTCTCAGTGGGGGAAGAGCCGTGGAAGTTTGTGCCGTTGATTTTGCTGGTCGTAGTAGTGACCTCGTTTCAGCTTTTGCTTTCGAAGCAGGAGGAGTTGGCCGCATGAAGCGCCACGCGAAGGATGTTAAGACAATCGGTAACTCCCTGCGGGAAGGCAATCGCAGTAGCGATGTTCTGCCTGGCATCTTTGCTGGGGCACGCGCTGGCTCAGGGTGGCGAACTGAGGCTCTGCCTGCGCAACGAGCCGAAGACTTTTGATCCGTTGAGAGTCGAGGACGATGCATCCGGGCAGATCCGCTATTTGACCGGAGGGGTTCTGGTGCGGGTGAATCGCCAGACGCAAGAGCTCGAGCCGGAGTTGGCGCTATCGTGGAAAGTTTCAAAAGATGGGCGGCAGATCTCATTTCGCCTGCGCAGCGGGGTCTCGTTCTCTGACGGCACTGCCTTTACAGCCGAAGACGTCGCTTACACGGTTCAGCAATTGATGGACCCAGCGCTGCATTCGGCAACCGGCGACGCTTTCCGTTCGGGAACGGGAAGTGTAGAAACCAAGGTGATTTCTCCGACCCAGATTTCGATCCGGTTTCCGGCCCCGGTGGCCGGACTGGATCGCCTTTTCGACCAGGTCGCGATTCTTTCCGAGCGTTCCTCCAAAAAAGAAATGGCCGTGCTGGGACCGTTCATGGTGGCCGACTACAAGCCCGGAGCTTCGGTTCTGTTGAAGCGCAATCCCAACTACTGGAAGACGGACGAGCAAGGTCGGAAGCTGCCTTATCTGGATTCCATCCGGCTCGATATTCAACCCAACCGCGATGTGGAGATGTTGCGATTCAAGCGTGGTGAAATCGACCTGATCAATACTCTCGACGGGGATTATTTCGATAAGCTGGCGGCGACTTCGCCGCAACTGGTGCATGATGCCGGACCGTCACTCGATAGCGAGCAACTCTGGTTCAATGAGGTTGCGAAGTCGCCGATCCCAGCCTACAAGAAGAACTGGTTCCGCTCGGCCGCCTTCAGGAGAGCAATTTCGGAGGCCATCAACCGCGACGACTTAAGCCGCGTCGTCTTCCACGGGCACGCCCAGCCCGCAGTGGGACCGTTCTCGCCGGCCAATAAGTTCTGGTTCAACAGCAATCTCAAGCCCCAGATCTACAGCCCCGATGCGGCCTTGAAGGAACTGCAGGTCGACGGGTTCCGCATGGAAAACGGAGCACTGAAAGACAAAGACGGCAACGAGGTTGTGTTTTCCGATTATCACGAATGCCGGAAACAAGATACGCGAGCGCATGGCGGTGTTGATCCAAGATGATCTGCAGAAGATCGGCATCCACGTAAACGTGGTTACGCTCGACTTCCCTTCCCTGATCGAGCGCATGACCCAGACGTTCGACTACGAGGCGATCATCCTGGGACTCACCAACGTCGATCTCGATCCGAACGGTGAGATGAACGTGTGGCTGAGTTCTTCGGAGAATCACCAGTGGAACCCGCAGCAGAAGACTCCAGAGACTCCTTGGGAGGCCGAGATTGACCGTCTGATGCGAGCGCAGGCTTCTACCAGCGATGCGAAAAAGAGGAAAGAAGCTTTCGACCGCGTGCAGGAGATCGTGGTCGAGCAGGAACCTTTTATTTTCCTGATTAACAAGAACGCTCTTTCCGCGGTTTCGACGACGGTGCACGGCGCTGCGCCGGTAATTCTATCTCCACAGACTTTCTGGAATGCGGAACGACTAACTGTCGCGCCGCAGTAATCGAAAGATCTTTGCTACAGATTTGCACGGATCACACGGATCTGAAAACTGAAGAAGCGCAAAGGTAAGTAAGGATGGTCGAAGCTTTACAAAACCGGATTCTGCTGTCGGCGCGTTTCTCCGTGCGCTATACCGGCAAGCCGGCTGTTCTCCGCGACGTGCAGATCGAAATCCGAGCGGGGCGAAGTGCTGGGACTGGTGGGGCAGAGCGGGTCGGGCAAGAGCACGCTGGCCCTGGCGATTCTGGGGTTGCTTGATAAGAAGCGGTCGCAGGCGGAAGGCAATATCCAGTTTCAGGACTCCGATTTATTGCGGCTCTCGGAACGCGAACTGCGGGCCTTGCGAGGGCGCGCGATTGCGCTGGTGTTGCAGAGTCCCCTGTCTTCTCTGAATCCGGCGCTCAAGATTCGAACCCAACTCAAGGAAGCGTGGAGGGCACACGCCTCGGGCACGAGTGTCGATTGTGCGAATGCAATCCGAACTTCTCTGCAGAGCGTCTCGTTGCCCACCGACGATGACTTTCAGCGGAAGTATCCTTCGCAGATGAGCGTGGGACAAGCGCAGCGAGTGCTGATTGCCATGGCGGTCATGCACCGTCCGGCACTGCTCATCGCCGATGAAGCCACCAGCGCCCTCGATGTGATTACGCAATCTGAGATTCTGGCGTTGTTTCGCGAACTGAACCGCTCCACCGGGATGGCCATTCTCTACATTTCTCACGACCTTGCCTCGGTCGCCGGGATTTGCGACCGCATCGCCATTCTTCATGAAGGCCAGATCGTAGAGTGTGGAGTAACCGAGCAGATCTTCGCCAATCCACAGCACGAATACACGCAACGGTTGATGGCAGCTATCCCGCGGCTGCTGCCTGCGAGTCCGCAGTTGGCAATGAAGGCTGGAACAGCGGCCGCGCACTAACACCCGGTACTTTTCTTCAATTGAACCACTCGTGGCCGGAACCAAGGTAATCGTGGCGGACGGGACAAACTGTCCCGCGCCCCTGATGGAAGGACAGACTGGCCCAACTCCCCGCCGCGGCACCACTCTGATCTCCAATGATCACAATCACTTACGCATGGAGGATTGGCCCTACCCTTGCACAACTATATGCGGGTTGAAACGCAGTTTTGCTCCATATTCGTTAGCCCCCGGTTCAGGAAGGGTGCCATATATGTCGCAGACACGAAAACCAAAGAGCCCCGATCGCAGCCAGCGCCAGAGCGCAGCTTGGGGAAAGCGCGTGAGCATGTTGTTGTTGCTCCAGGTCTCGATGGTCGTGGTTTCGATGACGCTAGTGACCGGGGCTGCCTTCGGCCAAAATTGGGGAGGCGACGGCAAGCTGGTCGGCAAGTTCGCGCCGGACCTCGCGCCCGTAGTGGCGCGAGCGCATAGCGCAGCAGCCAGTGAGACCGTGAAGGTAATCGTGCAATACAAGCTGGCTCCGCAATCGGCACAAGAGGGACGAGTTCTGCAGTTGGGTGCGCGCCTGAACCATAGGCTCGCCATGGTCAAGGGCATCGCACTCACGATTCCGGTAAGAGCATTGCCTGCACTGGAGGCGGACCCCGAGGTTCTGTCAGTCACCGTTGACCATCCCATGAAGGAACTGGATGACACCACGGACCTGGCGACGGGCATGCCTTCGGCCTGGAACGCCGGCTTCAATGGAGCAGGCGTAGGCGTGGCAGTGATCGACAGCGGCATCAACGACAGCCATCCAGACTTGTGGGATTCGACCGAGTCTTATTCGCGCGTCGTCTATCGCCAGGATTTCACAGGCACATCTTCTTCGAGCTCAGGCGGAGCTCAGCACGACCTGTACGGTCACGGTACGCACGTCGCTGGAATCATCGGCGGCAACGGTTATCTCTCGGGCGGAAACTATGCCGGAGTCGCGTCGGGGGTAAACCTCGTGGACCTGCGCGCGCTCGATCTGAACGGTTCAGGCAGCGACAGCACTGTGATCGCGGCCATCCAGCAAGCCATCGCGCTGCAGAACACTTACAACATCCGAGTGATCAACCTCTCGTTGGGGCGCGGCATCTTCGTCAGCTATACGCAAGATCCTCTCTGCCAGGCCGTTGAATCAGCCTGGAAGGCCGGGATCGTGGTCGTGGTTGCGGCGGGCAACTACGGCCGCTTGAGCGTCAACGGCAGCAACGGATTTGGAACCATTACCGCACCGGGCAATGATCCCTACGTGCTTACTGTGGGCGCGATGAAGAGCAACGGTTCCACTTCTCGGTCAGCGGAAACGAAAGCGAGCTTCAGTTCGAAGGGGCCCACCACTTTCGATCACGTGGTGAAACCCGACATCATGGCTCCCGGCAACGACATTGTTTCGCTGTCGGCTCCGGGCGCCACTCTGGAAGCGAACTATCCCGGTGAGCTGGTCACCGGGAACGACGGCAACAACGATTACTTCACGCTGAGCGGCACCAGCATGGCAACGCCGGTCGTCGCCGGAGCGGTAGCGTTGCTTTTGCAAGAGAACAGCGCGCTGACTCCAGACCAAGTAAAAGCGCGACTGATGAAAACGGCGTACAAAGTATTTCCTAACTCCACCACCGCCTGGGTTCCGCATCTGTCGCAGAACTTTACTGATTTCTACGATTTGTTCTCGGTCGGTTCGGGCTTGCTCAATATGCAGAGTGCGATTGCCAGTACGGACCTGGCTCCGGCCACGGTGGGCGCTGCGTTATCGCCTTCTGTGGTCGTGAACCAGTCTACGGGCACGGTCTCTCTGGTTTACGGGAACGCCAACGTGGCCGCGGGCTCGGTGGTCTGGGGAGCGTCTGTAGTATGGGGCGCATCGGTGGTTTGGGGTGCAAACATAAGCGGCAGTTCCGTGGTCTGGGGTGCTGCATTGCCCTGGAATGACAACCAGTTGAGCGCCTTTAGCGTGGTTTGGGGGTCGACCAAGAGCACGACCACCTCAGCCTTAAGCGTGGTTTGGGGCGCGACCGCGACGAGTACCGATGCCGCCTTCTCCGATGCGGGAGACGATGAGCAGTAGCCGTGTGAAATAACCAAAGAAAGGAGACGAGATGAACCACAACACACGGCTGACGAAAACCTTCATCGGCGCAATGACGCTGGCGGCGATTGCAGGCACGGTTTACGCCTCACTGCAAGTCATTCCCTGCACCCGGCTTTCGCCCTTGCCGTGCTGGCGCTGGCCGCGGCAACTTCGCGGATGAAGATCAAACTGCCGGGCATCGACGGCAACATGTCAGTCAACCTGCCCTTCCTGCTGATGGCGGTAGTAAATCTGAGCGCCCTGGAAGCGGTCCTGATCGCCTGCCTCTCTACGGTGGTGCAGTGCTGGCCGAAAACCGGCGGCAAGTCCAAGCCGGAACAAATGCTGTTCAACGTCAGCATGATGGCATTCGCCACCTGCATGGCGAACATGATCTGGAATGCAGGGTGGATGGGAAGAACGGCGTGGACTTCAGAGCCGTTGATGCTGGCCTCGGCGACCGCTGCTTTCTTTGTGGGACAGACGGCTCCGGTGGCAGGCATCATCAAACTGGCCGAGGGCGCAGCCATGCGCCGCGTCTGGCTGGGCATCGTGCAACTGTCATTCCCGTACTACGTACTCAGCGCGGGGATGACCTCCATGGTCAACCTGGTGAGCCATCACTTCGGTTGGCAGGCAGCGTTGGTGGTCTTCCCAGTGATGTACGGCATCTACCAGTCGTACCGGCTTTATTTCGGGCGAACTACAGAAGCCCTGCCCACAAAATCACTCGCCAGAGCCGCCGGAGCGGGTGCATAAGAAAAACCGCAGTCTTAGTAAAAAGGCCGCCTTCGCAGGCGGCCTTGCGTTGTGTTTGTGTTCGCTCGACCGTGTTAGTTGGGCATGACCACCGTGTCGATCACGTGGATCACGCCATTCGATTGAAATACATTCGGAATGGTCACCAACGCCGTTCCGCCCTTCTCATCCTTCAACATGATGTGAGTGCCATCGTGCAATGAGGCCCACAGCTTGCCCCCTTCCACCGTCGTGAGTTCCGCCGTGCCGTTCCCCGCCTTGATCTGCTTCTTCAAATCCGATGCGCTCCATCGTCCCGACAACTACGTGATAGGTGAGCACCTTGGTTAGCGTGGCTTTATTCTCGGGCTTCAACAGCGTGTCCACGGTTCCTGCGGGCAGCTTTGCGAACGCCTCGTTTGTAGGGGCGAATACCGTGAATGGCCCTGGGCCTTCCAGCGTCTCGACTAGTCCGGCAGCCTTCACTGCAGCTACCAGAGTAGTGTGATCGGCGGAATTCACTGCGTTCTCGATGATGTTCTTGGTGGGATACATTTCCTGCCCGCCCACTACCGGATTCTTCATCCCTGCTACTGCTGAAGTTACGGCGATTGCAACCATCGCCAGCACAACTGCAAGTTTTCTGTTCATTGTCGTCATCCTTAATCTTTTCAGAGTTGGGGTTTCTTGACCCTCGGTAACAGTACGGAAGGATTCTCAAATCGGATTTACCCGGATTCGTGCGAGGCGAGCGCAAGGTTTGCTTTCAGGAGGCAAAAGGCCTAGATTTGAGCGCGCGTCGATGTTTCAAAGGCGTTCCGTCGAGCGCGAACGAGCACTCGCGAAGGTTCAGAGAGAAGCTTCAGAGAGAGAAGATGTGTTCATGCGAAAAACCCTGTTCCTGATCTGCGTCCTTGCCATCCCCTGCGCTTCGTGGGCCCAAGGCGACCAGGCATCCTGGACGAACTTGAGCATTCTGCATCCGGGGCAGAAGATTCAAGTCGTCGAAACGAACTCGAAAAAGCATTCCGGAACCTTCGTGAGTTTTTCCGAAGCCGCGATTGTGTACCAGGACGCTGCAGGGGGACAGACCATCCCTAGGCAAGACGTCCGCCGGGTGAAACTCTCGGAAAACAAACACCACTTGCGCAATGCCCTGATCGGCGGCGCGGTCGGGGCCGGTGTAGGAGCCGGGATCGGCGCGGCGGCGAAACCCTCATGCACGGGGAACGACTGCATTAATGTTATTGGTAAAGGTGCTGTGGCCGGGATTGGCGCGGTTGTTGGCTTCGGGACGGGCGTACTCGTCGGAGTTTTTCTGCCCAGCCACCAGACCGTCTACAGCGTGAAGTCGAACTAGCGTGGACCCGATCGGAATGCGCAACGCCGAGACCGTCGATGCCGAAAGCATTGTGCGCCTCGTAAATACGGCGTTCCGCCCTGAACGATTCTTCAGTGATGCGGACCGCACCAACCCCGAAAAAGTGCGGGCGCTTTTCGAGAAAGGAAAATTCCTTCTGGCCGAGGAGGCCGGCGTCCTGGTCGCCTGCGTTTATGTGGAACTGCGGGGTGACCGGGGATATTTCGGCCTGCTCGCAGTCGATCCCGGGCGGCAGCGGGCCGGTCTGGGATCTCGCCTGGTCGATGCCGCCGAAGACTATTGCCGTGCCGCCGGTTGCCATTTCATGGATCTGACGACCGTCAATCTGCGGAAGGAACTACCCGGATACTACCGGCGTCGAGGATACGTGGAAAACGGAACCCTGCCTTTTCCCGCCGATCACCATCCGCCCAAAATGCCTTGCCATCTGGTGAAGATGTCCAAATCTCTCGCGTAACCCGGCGAGAGGAAGCTACGAGGCCGGAGAGCGCACTCCATCCTGATGCACGTAGCGAATCACTTCCACTTCTGACATCGCAATCAGCCCCTCAGCCACCATCTCATCGAGTGCCGGCAGCAACTTCTTGATGTTCTCTTCGGTGTCGACTACCGACACCATAATGGGCCGGTCGGAAGACCAAAGCAGATGCTTCTTATGAATCAGCGTGCTTGCACCATAGCCTTCGATCCCGCGGAAAACCGTAGCGCCGGCGATATCGAGTTCCCGGCATTTCACCACGATCGCTTCGTACAGCGGCTTGCCCTGCCACTTGTCATCCTCGCCAAAGTGGATACGCAACATTCTTGCTTTTCCTTCCAGCTTCATTTGCGTGCCTCCTGCCGCCGCTCGGCTTTTTCATAGTCATGCGCATACTTGATGATTTCCGCGTCGGATAGCACGACCAGACCCTGCTGCACCATCTGATCAAGAATGGGCATGAACGCCTTAAGTTTTTCTTCGGTGTCAACCACCGACAGCAGGATGGGACGATCGTGCGAAAGACTAAGCGCGGCGTCTTTATGAATTCTGCGATTGGCGCCATAGCCGAGAATGCCGCGGTAAACCGTTACTCCGGCAATATCGTGAGCGCGCAGGCCGTTGACGATGGCTTCATACAACGGCTTGCCATTCCACTTGTCGTTTTCGCCGATGTAGATCCGCATCATCTTGGCTTTGCTTTCACGCTTCAAGGCCGGCGCCTCGGTGCGCAGGTTGCTTTTGTTTCTTCTCAGCCGGTTTCACGATGGTGGTGTCGTGCATCTCAATCAGACCGGTGCCTGCCATCGTGTGCAGTTTAGGCAGTAGCGTCTTCCACTTTCTCCGCGGTTTCGACGAATTCGATCTTGACCGGCAGGCGCGTCGCCAAGTCCACCAGACGATCTGTGTGCAGATGATGGTCGGCCCCAAATCCGGCGATGCCGCGCGTCACCGTCGCGCCCGCCACGCCATGGAAGAAAAGAAAATCCAGAATAGCGGCATAGGCGGCGCTCCCGTGGTATTGCTGGTCTTCAGCCACGTAGATGCCGACCTTCTTACCAGGTCCCGCTGTGAGCACGTTGTCCTCCTGACGTTAGAGTCCGCGGTGACCGACCAGCGATCCTTACCCCGACAGAAGCTTCGACCTTCACGAGATTGCCCGCCCCGCGATCATGCCTCCCCACACCGCAACGAACCCCACAACTACGCTGGCCGCCACATAGAGCAGCCCCAGTCCGATCTGCCCGTCCTGCATGGTTCGCAGCGTCTCATACTCGAAGCTGGAAAAGGTCGTGTAGCCTCCGATGAAGCCAATTGGAATCAGATACCGCCAGTTGGGACTCCACTGTGTCTTCACCGTCAACAATGCAAAGACCAGGCCAACCAAAAACGATCCCGTGATATTGATCACGAAAGTTCCGTAGGGAAAACGACTTCCCATTTTGTTGCCGATGTAGCTGCCCAGCCAGAAGCGCAGAATCGACCCCAGACAGCCTCCAACGCCAACCATCAGATATTTCAGCAAGTCGCTCCGTTCCTTTCCCCTTCATACTAAATCTCCGCAGGACCACTCATCCCCAAAATGCTTGTCATTTCTGAGCGCGGCGAAGAATCTGCTTTCCTGGCCAGCATCCCTGCTCAGACCGTTATCTGCCTCTAATTCGACGGTTCGTCAATAATTTTCTGCGGATCGTTGCCGGTACCATGACTCCGCGACAAACAATCCGCTTGTCAGGAGTCATCAGCTGTGCCCGGCATGAAGAGTTGGGACAGCGGTTAGCGGTGAACTCCTTCACCGTAGTAAGGCTTAAGTACAGCAAAAGACGTCAGTTAAAGTCAACGATTTTCCGTCTTGTTTTGGCACTTCAGCCCCGCCCAGCATCCACTCTTCCGGCCAAATTTATTATTCGGAGTTTCTGTGCTTTGGCGCTACAATACCAATTGCGCGACTGAGACCAGCCATCCGCCGCCCACACCCGGCATCCAGGCCGGATTGAGCCCCCGGGCGTTCACCAGGAAGGAAGATAATATGACGAATCGCACATTCATAACCCTGTTGTTATCCATGGGGCTCGCACTTTCCGCCTTTGCGCAGCAGACCACCTCGAAT
Source organism: uncultured Acidobacteriaceae bacterium (assembly GCA_963763285.1). GTDB lineage: Bacteria > Acidobacteriota > Terriglobia > Terriglobales > Acidobacteriaceae > Sulfotelmatobacter. Next base: position 235,249 of record CAVXOK010000018.1, read on the forward strand.
TCGACCACGCCGCCCACAGCTTCTGCGAATCAAAGCGCTCCCGCTCCGCAGCCCTTAACGGCCTCCGGCGATGAACCGTTGCAGTCTCCTACGCCCCAGGATTTCTGGGACGGTGACGAGCCCAGCCTCACTTGGCTGGTGCTGCACCCCTTCGCCAGCAAGCAGTACGTTCGGCGCCATGTTCAGCCCATCCAGGACCGGGTCAATGAACTCGATGAGATCACCGCGGACAGCAGCAGAAAGATCAAGGACGTCGATGCCCGCGCTCAGCAAGGCATTCAGATGGTTTCCGCCAAGACCAGCCTCGCCGATCAACATGCGCAAGACGCCGCCAACAAAGCTCAGATGGCTCAGCAGACCCTGGCCTCGCTGGGCACCCGCGTTACCACTGACGAAACCGTGGTTGGAAACATCGATCAGTACAAGTCTGGCGCCCAAACCGAGATTCGTTTCCGTCCCGGCCAGACCGTGTTGAGCAAGCAGGCCAAGGACGCGCTCGATGACTTAGCTGCTCAGGTCAAGGGCCAGCACGGATACATCATCGAGGTCCAGGGCTTTTCGTCAGGCCGCGGCCAGGCTGCCATCGCCAACTCCAAGAAGATGGCAGATTCGGTGGAACGTTATCTGGTGTTGAACCACGACGTGCCCGCCTATCGCATCTACGTGATCGGGATGGGCAACGCTTCACAGGAAAAACGCGCCGTCGGCACGCGCATCGAAGTCAGCCTGCTGAAAAGCGAGTTCGAGCAGGCTGCCAAGCAATAACGATTAAGAACCGTGTTGCACCGGCCGAAGGATAACCCTGCGGCGGCCCTCCCGCTTTCGACCGCGCTCCCAATTTCCACGTCTCCAGAGACGTTGAGATGACGTTAGTGACCGAGCCAGCACTTTCGGGCAGTTGTTTTCTCTCCCGATTGGAGGAGAATGGAGGAAGCAGGATTCAACGCGGACCGCCATCGCAGCATCCAAATGCTGTGTGGACGAAAAAGCTGTGAGGCGAACAAGGGGCCAGCATGAACATTGGTGAACCAGCCGATCATGAGAAGAATCCACCTCTGGCGGGGCAAAAAGCCGCAGCGTCGCAGGATCAAAATGCAGACGAGGCTCGAAGAATCCGCCGCCTGCAAGTCATGATGAGCATGGTCACGTCGGTGATCAGCCAGGATCCCGGCCTCACCGTGGAAGAAGCCTCCGAACTCGCCGCCGGCGCCAAGCGCGCCGCGCTCGCCATGTTTCCCGACAAAGAACTAGCCTACGATCTTCTCTACAAACCCCGCCTGCAGCGCCTGATGCGAGAGCGCTTCCGCCTGCAATAACAAGTAAAGCTCAAAGCACGGGCTTGGCTAAGTTCTCGCGCCTTACCCAGCGCTACTCTGTGTCCTCGGTGGTTGAAGACTCTGCTATTCATCCACCACAGAATTCCTCAGCGTCCCCACGCCTTCCACGCTGATCTCCATCACATCTCCCGCCACCACCGGACCCCACGCCCTGCGGAGTACCAGTAGCAATCAGATCGCCGGGAAAAAGCGTCATAACCTGCGCGATATACCGGATAACAACATCCAGAGTAAAGATGAAGTCCCGCGTATTCCCCGACTGCCGCACCGCGCCATTGACCCGCGTCTCCACCCCAACCCCGGCCCAGGGATCAAGATCAGTTGCCTCCACTACCACCGGCCCCACCGGACACGACGTATCAAAACCTTTCGCGCGCGCCCACTGCCCGTCTTTATTCTGCCAGTCGCGCGCCGTAACGTCGTTCAGGCAGGTGTAGCCGAGGATGTACGGCCGCACGTCCTCGTCAGCCGGAGGCTGATAGCAGGTCTTGCCGATCACCACGCACAGCTCGCCTTCATAATCGACGCGCTCCGAGCCTTTCGGCCGCCGCACCACGCCGCCCGGCGCCAGCAGCGCCGAATTAGGTTTGAAAAACAGCAGCGGTTCCTTAGGCACCTCGTGGCCAAGCTCCGCGGCATGCTCGCGATAGTTCCGGCCCACGCACACGATCTTCGACGGCCGTACCGGAGGCAGCAGCGCCGCCTCCTCCAATGCAATCGGCTCGATCCGCCGCGTCCGCAAACCCTCCACATCGCCATCGGACTCTTCCGGAGCCGTAAGCAGAATTCGCAGAATCGCCTCGCGCCCCGCAACGGACTCGACCAGCCCGTAGTGAGCTTCACCATTCAGTTGAAACCGGCAATATTTCATCGCAATCTATCTAACCACGAGACCCGGAAATTCAGCCCAAACATTTTTCCCATCCCCACTTTGTCATCCTGAGCGGAGCATGATCGTCCGAAGGACGGTCATGCGCAGTCGAAAGGACCCCTTGCACCTATGCGCCGCCAGAGCCTTTGCAAGGCTTTTCCACCGAACGCTGGAACTACTCCCGCCTACGGCACACTCTCACTAGCCTCTTCCGACCGCGCACTCTCATTCCCGCGCTGATCCACCGCCGACACTGAATAAAAGTACTTCTTCCCCGAGACCACCTGCGCATCGCGAAAAGCCGGCATCCTGATCGGTTCTGTATTCACTTTGACCGGCGCGCCACCTTCCTCGTGACGATAAACGTTGTACCCCTCAAGGTCCGCGGCCGTCACCGGCGCCCAGATCAAGTCGATGAACGGCTGCTGCCCCGGCCCCGAAAACACGGCCTGCAGCCCAGAAGGCACGGCCGGCGGAAACACATCGTGGGCAAACACTTTCACCTCAGGCGTGTCGTCGCCTTCGATCGACACTTCCGGCTTCCCTGGCTGCGCGACCACCGTGAAAGTGGTTACGCGGTAGTAGTATGTCTTCTCCCACTCGAAACTCTGATCGGTGATGGAAAGCTCTTTCACCGTTCCTGCTTCTCGCTCACCCACTAAAATCTCCTGCTGGCTGCCCTCGACCCGGCGATAGACGCGATAACTTCGGCGAATGGGGCTGGAACCCGGCAGAGATAAAGCGCGCCGTCCAAGTAAGCTCAACGCCTTGTGCCGTGACCTGGGCGGCAAAATCCGTGGGCGGAGGCAAAGTCTCCGCCAGCGGAACATGCACTTGATTCGACAATCCGGCTGCCCGACCGTCTGCGTTCAATACTTCCACCGCGTAGGTCGCCGAGCCCAAAGTATTGCGAACGCGCAGATCGAGCGGCAGCACGTCGATGTAGGTGGCCTTTAACTTCTGTCCCGCAGCGTTTTTCTTGCTCGTGAAATCCGAAGGCGGCGTCGCCTCGCCCACGGGCGTCCCGCACTGAGGGAGAGTCGGATCAAGGCTCCGGCAAATATCAGTCTTTCCCAGGTAGCGCATGCTCTGCCGGTCCATGGTCCGCGCCGGGATGGTCCAGGTAAGCGTAACTTTGGCGCCCTTCCGCGTTGCCCGCAGATCAGCCGGTGGTCGCGGCAGCTCCAGCGAGGGCGGCAGCGGTGGACCGATCGATGCGCAGCCGGTCAACCAAACCAACGCCGCCAGCGCCAGCCATTGTCCTCGTAGAAGCTTCATGCGTGGAAACAACAGACTACATCAGTTGCCTCGCTCGCGGTCGGCAGCCTACTTCGCGAGACGGTTGTACTTCTGCAGCACCTCGCGCAGTCGATCATGGGGCAGCGCCACCACCGTACGCCCGTTTACTCCGGTCATCGTCTTTGCGGCGACCATGGCATTGATCACCGCTTCCTCGGTAGCTTGCACCGTCGCCAGAAAAACCGGATTGATTTGATCGTTAGGCAGCATCGTGATTTGACTCGCCCGGCTCGCCAACGCCGCTCCCGCATTCGCCGTGGAAAAAGCGATGAAGATGTCCCCCGATCCATCGCCCGAATAACTCCCGTCCCTTCCCAGCCCCAGCGACACCCTCTTGGCCACGCGTTTCAGTTGGGTCGGGATCAGCGGAGCATCGGTCGCGACAATGACGATGATCGAGCCCACGTCGTCATTCCACACCGGCGCTCCTCCAATCTCGCGGCCAACCGGCACACCCGCGATCCGCAGCTGATCACGCTGTCCATAATTGCACTGCACCAGCACCCCCACGGTGTATCCGCCGTATTTCGCATCGAGCACTCGCGAAGCCGTGCCAATGCCGCCTTTGAATTCATTGCAAATCATTCCCGTTCCGCCGCCGACGTTCCCTTCTTCCACCGGACCGCCATGAGCGCTATCCAGCGCATGGAAAACGTCCTCGGGCTTCACATGAAATCCATTTACGTCATTCAAGTAGCCATCCCAGGTTTCGGCAACAACCGGCAACGACCACGAATAGCCGTCCTTGTCAGGCGCGTGGTGCTTCACACGCCACGCGATCACCGCATCGCGCACCGTGCCCACGCTGTGCGTATTCGTGATCATCACCGGACCTTCCAGAAATCCCGACTCCTCAACCCAGGTCGTGCCCGTCATCTCGCCATTCCCATTCAGCGTGAACCATCCGGCAAAAACCGAATCGCTGGAATCCTTTCCGCGCGGGAAAACCGCGGTCACTCCAGTGCGCACCGGTCCCATACCAATCTTCAGGGCTCCATCTCCGGAGATCAGCGTAGTGTGGCCGACTTCGATCCCTTTGACATCGGTGATCGCATTCAGCGGCCCGGGGACTCCATCAAAAGGCACGCCCAGATCGCGCGCCCGAGGGTTTGCCTGGCCGCATGCAAAGGGAATCAACACTGCCCAACCTGCCAAGACGACCGCCAACCGCACGTATCTTTTTCTGCATCATTGCCTCCACAGTATCAAATAGTTCTATTCTTGTCTGACTTCTGACGGCGTGAAAGTCAGCGTCGACGAAAGTCTGTCTGGGCAATGTCCCAAATCTGAAATAACGATTTCATCTAGTGAGCGCAACATCTTGACAATCGCCCAGCTGAGAAAATAAAGTTGCGGACACTGCAGCCGTTCAGTCGCGCCATTCACCCCGCAAGCCCGGCGCACCCAAGTGCATTAAAAGGAGCGCGCAATGCACCGTTTAACGCGTGCGGTAATGGTCGTTCTGTTTCTCATCGCTCTCCCTCTCACCGCGTTCGTTCAAGGCCAGTCCTCCACCACTTCCCTGCGCGGAACAATCTCCGATCCTCAGGGCGCAGTCTTGCCAGACGCCACCGTAACTCTTTCCAACCCAGCACAGGTTTTTCCGAATCGAAGAAAACTGATCGGGACGGTGTCTATCAGTTCCTCCAGCTTCCGCCCGGAACCTACACCCTCACCGTGGCCAAGGCCGGATTCACGACTCTCAAGGAAGACAACCTGCAGTTGTTGGTGAATGTGCCAGCGACCTCAAACCTCTCCATGCGGATCAAGGGCGAAGCCAGCGTCGTCGACGTCACCAGCACCGGCGTCCAAGTCAACAGTCAGGATGCCACGATCGGAAACGCTTTCGGAACTTCGCAGATCGCGGCGCTGCCTTTCGAAGGCCGGGATCCCACCCAGATTCTAAGTCTGCAACCCGGCGTAACCTTTGTGGGAGCCCAAACCAACGCGCAACAGGATAACGACAGCCGCGGCGGTTCGGTAAGCGGCGCCCGCAGCGATCAGACCAACATCACCCTCGACGGCATCGACGACAACGACCAGGTCAAAGGCTACGCCTTCGAGGGCGCTCTGCGTTCCACTCTCGATTCCCTGCAGGAGTTCCGCGTCACCACCAGCAACTCCAATGCCGACGAGGGCCGCTCCTCCGGAGCCCAGGTCGCATTGGTCACCAAGGGCGGCACCAACATCTTTTCATGGCACAGCTTACGAATACAACCGCAACAACGTTGGCTATGCCAACGATTGGTTCAACAAGCAGGCAGAGTTGGAATCTGGCCTGCCCAATGTTCCCGGCCAATTGATCCGCAACACTTTCGGCGCAACCGTTGGCGGTCCCATCCGCAAAGATCGCGCGTTCTTCTTCCTAGCGTACGAGGGTCAGCGCACCAGGGAAAACGCCCAGATAACGCAGGTCGTGCCCAGCGACAGTCTGCGCGCCGGCATCATGCAGTATCTCTACTGCCCGAACGGATGCTCGCATGCCCGCCGACCGCTGATCAGGTCCAGACTTTAACCGCCGCGCAACTGGCCGGCATGGACCAACGCTCGCCGCGGGCAACGGAACCTGTCCCTGGGCGACAGCCAGCGGGTTGCGGCCCCGATCCCAATGTAGGAAGCCCTGTTTCAACCAATATCCTCATCCCAACTCCACCGCCGTTGGAGACGGTTTCAACTTTGTGGGTTACACCTTTCGCCGCGCCCACGCCCGGCTCACTCAACACTTACGTCGCAAAGTTCGACTTCAACCTCACCCAGAACCAGCACGTCTTCGTCCGCGGCGGAATGCAAGGCGACAACCTCGGCTCCGGACCCGAGTTCCCCGGCCAGCCGCAAAGCCTGATCTCGACCAACACCAGTAAAGGTGTGATCGTGTCTTACACCGCGACCTTGCGTTCCAACCTGATCAACAATTTCCGTTACGGCTTCATCCGTCAGGGAACCGGCAACGATCGGCCAGATTGACCGCAACCCTACGTCCTGTTCGGCAACGGACCGGACTGCTCTCTCCGCGCTAACCAACACCACCCAGGTGAATGTGCCAGTGCACAATTTCGTTGACGATTTGAACTGGGTAAAAGGCAAACACACACTCGGATTCGGCGCCAACCTTCGCATCGTTACCAACAACCGCAGCTCCAACGAGGATTCCTTTCCCTACGCCCGGATCTACGATCTATGGCTCGCTCCCATTGGAAAAGTCGCAGGCTCCGGTGGCAGTCTCGATCCCGGACGGCGTTTCGGTTATCCGGCAGTCGATTCAAACAGCTTTCCAGACCGGCTACGACTGGCCCGTCATGGCCCTCACCGGATTGCTCGATTCCTCCTACTCGAACTACAACATCACCAAACAAGGAACCGCGCAGCCTGTCGGATCGGCAGCCGTCCGCCATTTCCTCGCTCACGAATTTGAAACCTACATCCAGGATTCCTGGCGGGTCACACCGCAATTGACTCTCACCTATGGCCTGCGTTACACGCTTTTGCAACCGCCCTACGAGACCACTGGAACGCAAGTAGCGCCTTCGATCAGCCTCGAAAATTTTTTCCAGAGCCGCTCCGCCGCTATGCTGGCGGGGCAAACCTACAATCCGCTGGTCACCTTCGCCTTGTCCGGTCAAGGCTAACAACGGCGCGCCTTATTGGGCGTGGGATTACGGCAACGTCGCCCCCCGCCTCGCCTTCGCCTGGTCTCCCAAGCCGAGGGCGGATTATGGAAGCGCGTCTTCGGCGACGGGGCAAGAGCTTCGATTCGCGGTGGCTACGGCATGTACTACGATCACTTCGGTCAAGGCATTGTCGACAGCTTCGACCGAAACGGTTCTTTCGGATTGACGGACTCGATCCAGAACCCCATCGGACAATTCACCGTCGACACTTCGCCGCGCTTTACCGGCCTCAATGACATCCCAGCCGGCTGACGCTCCGCCATCCCACCGGAGGCATTTCCTACAGACGCCGCCAGAGGCGTTCCCTACGGGCGCGACAATCTACTGGGGACTCGACGACAAGATGAAGACGCCCTACTCGCACGTCTTCGATTTCTCCATCAGCCGCGAGCTCCCTCAGAACTTCGTTCTCGAAACGTCGATACATCGGCCGTCTCGGCCGCCGCCTCCTGCAGGAAGAAGATCTGGCCATGCCCTTGGACATTCGCGACCCCAAATCCGGCATGGATTACTTCACCGCTGCCAACATGCTTACCAATGGCTGGGGGAACCTGCCGGCCCAACCCCCGTCGGCGCCGTCACTACAGCCAACCAGGCGTTCTGGGAAGAATGTCTTTCCCGGCGCGATCGGCCCGCTTCTCGACCATGGAGGATTTGGGCCACTTACGCGCTACGGTTCGTTCCACTGTCCCTCTGGGCACGTAAGCGCCAGCGCGAACGTAACTGTCACCCAGGCCATGTACGGTCTCTATTCCCTGCTTCCTGCACAACGAAACTGCTGCCCCTCATCAACGCCGACGTGCCCGGAGAAGCCGCAGAAAATCTCCCTAGCGCTACCCCCGGACCGGCGGATGCTTCCCCTCCTGCGCCACCCTCGGCGGACAAGTCACTCCCTACGCCTTCTTCAATCCTCAATTCACCTCGCTCTACGCCTGGCGCAACACCGGAACCAGCTCCTATCACGGACTGCAGGTGACGATACGGCGCGGCATGACCCACGGCCTGCAGTGGGACTTCAACTACACCTATTCCAAGTCGATGGACATTGGTTCCAACGCCGAGCGCATCAACCAGTTCGACGCCTATCTACCAGGCCGATCAGATCATCAACTCCTGGTCGCCCGCCCAGCTTCGCTCCGTGTCCGATTTCGACACCACTCACCAGTTCAATACCAACTGGGTGTACGAACTGCCCTTCGGTCGCGGCAAAAGGTTCGCCGCAACCTCCGGCCGTGTGCTAGAACGGAATCATCGGCGGCTGGCAGTGGTCCGGCCTGGCGCGTTGGACCAGCGGCTTCCCCACCACCATCGAGACCTTCACCTCGTTCCCCACAAACTGGGAACTGCCCTCAGCCGCGATATCTGAATGGCCCAAAACCAAAGACCGGCGCATTCATCGATCAAAATGGCAATCCGAATCTTTTCCAGAACGCAATCGCCGCCCAGAGCGAATTTCGCTACTCCTACCCCGGCGAATCCGGACAGCGCAACGAGCTTCGCGGCCCCGGCTACTTCGGCATCGACACTGGTCTCTGAGCAAAGCAGTGGCCGATCACCGAATCCCAGAACCTAAAATTCAGTTGGGAGATATTCAACGTCACCAACTCCGTGCGCTTCGACGTTTCCGCCTTTGCCTCAGACCACAGGCCAGCTGGACCAACCTCGGCTGCCTTCGGCACTTACAGCAGCACCCTGACCAAACCCGCGTGATGCAGTTCGCGTTGCGTTATACTTTCTAGGCCCGATGAAAAAAATCAACACCTGGTCCTCCCTGTTGTCTGCTCTTGGCCTGCGCTCTGCTGCTGCCGTCTCACGCAACCCAGGCCCAGTCAAAACCCGCAGCCGATCTGATCATCACGAACGCCAAGATCTGGACAGTCGACAAGTCCCTCCCTATCGCCCAGGCGGTCGCCGTTCTTGAAGACCGCATCGTCGCAGTGGGCTCAAACGCAGAAGTCGACCTGTGGCGCGGTCCCAAAACAAAAATCATCGATGCTGGAGGAAAGCTTCTGCTCCCCGGCTTCAACGACGCCCACGTCCATTTCGTTTCCGGAGGCGAACAGCTCGATAACGTCCAACTGAAAGATGTAACCAATCCCCAGGAATTCGCCCGCCGCATCGCCGAGCGCGCGAAAATCACTCCCAAAGGCGAGTGGGTCTTAGGCGGCAATTGGGACGAAACCAAGTGGAACCCGCCCGACATGCCGACGAAGGAAATGATCGACGCCCTCACGCCCGACACTCCCGTCTTCGTCAGCCGCTATGACGGCCACATGGGACTCGCCAATTCCCTCGCTCTGCGCCTCGCCGGCATCACCGCCCAAACTCCCGACCCGCCCGGCGGCACGATCGTCCACGATGCCCAAGGCAATCCCACCGGAGCTCTAAAAGACGCGGCCACCGACTACATGGAAAAAGTAATTCCGCCGCTCTCCCACGACCGCCGCGTAAAAGTAGTCAAGCGCGCATTAGCCTACGCCGCATCGGTAGGCGTCACCAGCGTTCAACACATGGTCGCCAGCTACAAAGATATCGAGGTCTATTCCGAACTCCTGCAGCGCGGCGAACTCACCACCCGCATCTACGCCGCCCCGCTAATCACTCACGTCGACGACCAGGCCAAGCTCGGCATCGGCCACGCTTTCGGAGGTCCCTATCTCCGCATCGGCGCCCTGAAAGCCTTTGCCGACGGCTCGCTCGGCTCCGGCACCGCCTACTTCTACGAACCGTTCCTGAATCAGGGAACCAATCGCGGCCTGCTCTCCGACGAGATGCATCCCATCTCCCTCATGCGCGATCGCTACATGGAAGCCGACGCCGCCGGCCTTCAGATCTGCACCCACGCCATCGGCGACGAAGGTATATCGACCATCCTCGATCTTTATGCCGACGTCATCAAAGCCCACGGTGAAGCCGATCGCCGCTTCCGCATCGAGCACGCCCAGCACATGGCCGCCAAGGATTTCGAACGCTTCGCCCAGTTGCACGTAATCGCCTCGGTCCAGCCCTACCACGCCATCGACGACGGCCGCTTCGCCGAGAGTCACATCGGACACGACCGCGCCAGTCGCACCTACGCGTTCCGAACATTTTTGGATCACGGCGTCCGCCTCGCCTTCGGTACCGACTGGGAAGTAGCTCCGCTCGACCCTGTCCTGGGCCTCTACGCCGCCGTAACTCGCGCAACTTTGGACGACAAGAATCCCAACGGCTGGTTCCCCGAGCAAAAACTAACGGTCGCCGAAGCCGTCGAAGCCTACACCATGGGCTCCGCCTACGCCGAATTTCAGGAAAAAGAAAAAGGCTCGATCACAGCCCGGCAAGCTCGCAGACATGGTCCTGCTAAGCGACGATATCTTCACCATCGCTCCCGCGAAAATCCGCGACGTCAAAAGTTCTCAAAACAATTGTCGGAGGAAAACTCGTGTGGGACGCAAACACCGCACCAATCCAAGCGGGATCGTCGAAATAACCGTCACTGGCTTTGGCTCTTCACCTTCTGCGCAAATCCGAAGATCAAGAAAACCAGAGCCATCCCCATCAAAAAGCCGCCGGCAAAGTCCGAATAGCGCTCATGAGTAAAGTGCTGCAAGAAAATCCCTGCCACTCAAAACCAGCAATCCCACCGGAACAAACCGACTAATCTTGCGCTGATTCATACCGTCTCCTGGCAAAGCGACTTTTCGTCAAATAGCCCGTGACCAAATCTTTTTCAAGCTCCGCCTTGCCTCGGCTCGTAATTGTATACTTGAAATTCGCATGAACCAGCGCGCACACGTCCTGGACCACTCACGACATGACGAAAAAGCTCCGATTCCTGGTTTCTCTTCACACCCGCGACAATGACTTCCAGGTAGCGCAAGCAAAATCTGCAGAAGAGACGGCAGCGCAAGCTCGGCAGCGATGTCGAGATCGTCTACGCCGATGACGATGCGGTTCACCAGAGCACTGAACTTCTAAAGGTAATCCAAAGTCGCCCCGAGTCGCGGCCCGATGCCATTTTGGTAGAACCCGTCGGAGGCATGGCCTTGCCTCAGGTGGCCGGAGCCGCCATTGCCGCCCGAATCGGCTGGGCCGTCCTGAACCGGAAACCGGACTACTTGCCGGACCTGCGCAAAGCAACGACCACTCCCGCCTTCGCTGTCAGTTCCGATCACGCCGAAATTGGCCGCATACAGGGAAGACAATTTGCCGCCTTGTTGCCTGCGGGAGGTTCTGTTCTGTACATCGAAGGACCCACGCACAGTCCCTCGGCCCAAAAGCGCACTTCCGGCATGCTGGAAACGAAGCCGCCGAACATCCAGCTTGTGCTGCTGAAGGCGCGCTGGACAGAGGAAAGCGCCGGACGCGCGGTGCAGTCATGGATGAAACTGGCCACTTCACAAAGCGCGTCAATCAACCTGGTCGCCGCGCAGGACGACTCGATGGCCATCGGAGCTCGCAAAGCTTTCCAGGAGATCGCCAACGAAGCCGAGCGATTGCGATGGCTGAGCTTGCCATTCACCGGATGCGATGGTCAGCCCGCAACCGGCCAAGCCTGGTTACGCGACAAATTGCTCACGGCAACGATTCATATTCCGCCGCTTACCGGACAAGCGATGGAGATTCTCGCAAAAGCTCTTCAGGATGGAACCCAACCGCTCGAACACTACTTGACCAAATCCTCGTCGATTCCTCCGCTCGAATCACTGGTTCCGCGAAAAACCTAGGCATCTCCGCCGCGTCCGCGAGCCTGCTACTTTGACTCGGAATGCTCGTTGGCTGCCGAAGTCGCGGCCGGAATCTCCACTCGGAACACAGACCCTCTCCCGATCTCGCTCTTTACACTGATAGTTCCGTTGTGATGCTGCACGATCCACTGCGCAATGGCCAGACCCAGGCCCGCGCCACCAAGCTCGCGACTGCGCGCCTTGTCCACTCGGTAGAAGCGTTCGAAAATCCTGGCTTGATCCTCCGGCGCAATACCAAGGCCGGTGTCTTCGACGTTCACGGCCACACGTCCGTTCTTTTCCTCGGCCGAGAGCGTTATTTTCCCCGGCGAGGCCGAGTACTTGAGAGCATTGTCGAGCAGAATGTCGACCACGCGGCGCAAAGCATTTTCGTCACCCATCACCGGCAGCCGCCGGACTTCCAAATGCTCCTCGAACTGCAAATCACGCAGCGCCGCAACTTGTCTCCACTTCGAGGCAGACTCCCGCAAGGTCACGAGCAGGTCGATGGGACGAATATCCAGCGCTTCCCCGCCCGAGTCGGCCCGAGCCATATCCAGAAGCTTCTCCAGAAGTTTCGCCGTGCGCTCCGCTTCCAGAAGAATGTTCCGCAACGCCTCGCGGTATTCGGCCTCATCGCGCGACCGCCGCAACGCCAGCTCCGCTTCGGTGTGGATCAGGGCAATCGGCGTTCGTAGTTCGTGCGACGCGTCGGCGGTAAACTCCGTGATCCGCCGGAACGCTGCTTCGATTCGCCCCAGCATTTCATTCAAAGTATCGGATAGGCGTTGCAGTTCGTCTCCCGTATGCAACGGCTCAAGCCGGCTGCTCAAGTTGTGTCCGGAAATCGTCCGCGCGGTCCGCGCCAGGGCATCGACCGGCGCCAGCGCCTTGTGGCTCAGCCAATAACCAATGCCCGATGCACCCAGCAGCAGGACCGGTGCAAACCACAGCAAATATCCGCGGAAGGCATCCAGCGTCTCGATTTCTTCGTCAATAGGGTGACCGATTCGCACCACGTACGCTCGCCCGCTCACGAACATCAGCTCGCTCATGAAACGAAAATGCTCGTGCCCCAGGCGGCGATTCTCATACCGGGGCTTGACTAGCTGATCAGGTGAAAATTCAGGCAGCGGATGCTTTTCAAAGAACTTCGAACCATAGACTCTATTGCCGCTAGCATCGCTGATTTGCAGATAGTCCACCGATCGTTCGATCTTGTAGTCTTCACTGATCTCTGCCTGCAACTGCGCGGCCGGCACATCTTTTCGCGCGTCCAGGAATCGCTGCAGGTCAGCCGCCTGCCCTTCCAGCACCTCGTCAGCAATGTCCAACAAATTCTTTCGCAGGATGAGCCACATGCCCGCGCCAAAAACGAATTCGGCGAGCAGGAAAATGGCGAAATACCACAGCGTCAAACGCATGCCGATCGAGAGTTTTTTCACTCCGCCGGCTCCTCACGAATCATGTAGCCAATGCCGCGCACCGTAAGAATCAACTTCGGCATGCCTTCCCGGTCCACCTTCTGCCGCAAAAGCCGGACGAACGCATCCAGCGTGTTGTCTTCAATTTCCCGATCGAAACCCCAGACGGATTCAATCAGCGTGTGCCGGGGAACCACTTTGCCGGCGCGGTAAATCAAGCGCTCCAGCAGACTGTATTCCGTGCGCGTCAGCGAGATCGGAATTCCAGCGCGCGACACTTCCCGCGATTCCGGATCAAGAATAAGATCGCCCACTTTCAGCCGGTTCTCCGGCCGAGACGTGGCGCGCCGCTGGATCGCCCGCAATCGCGCCATCAGTTCGTTGAAACTGAACGGCTTCGTGAGATAATCATCCGCTCCCGCGTCCAGGCCGCGCACGATATCTGGAACGGAATCCTTGGCGGTGAGCATCAGCACCGGCGTGGTGATTCGTTCCTTGCGCAGCCTTCTCGCCAGTTCGAAGCCATTCATCTTCGGCAGCATCACGTCCAGCACCACCACGTCAAATTCATAAGCCTGCGCCAGTTCCCAGCCGTGGCTCCCATCCGAGGCGCACGTCACGTTGTGGCCTTCTTCGGTCAAGCCGCGGCGCAGCAGTTCCAGCATTCGAGGTTCATCTTCAACTACAAGCAGTTTCACAAGGTCTCGTTGTACCACACTCCGGGTTACCTCACTGGCGGTTGCACACCTCCTAATTTATGTGGCCCAACCTGAAGATTGGCTGAAGCTGAAGAGGCGGGCTTGGCCTCAACTGACGAGCATGACGGAAGATTCGTCACCCAGGCCCAAACATTCCCAAATATTAACGCCGTTTTCAGAGGACCTTCAGGTTCGCTGGGTAGCATCGCTCTATCGCCCGCATCTTTGCCGCAGAGTAAGAAAAGGAGTTGCTCATAAATGATGATTAGGATGAACTCGCACGGCCAACAGCTTTCCAGGAAGTTCGCAGTTTTCGCAACGGTCTGCGTATTGGGATTCGCTCTCGTAGGCGCCAAAACCGCATCCGCCCAGGGATTCGCCGTCACCAAGAAGATCCTGATTCCCGGCCACGGCAAGTGGGACTATCTCACCGTCGATGAGGGCGCACGCCGTCTCTACGTTTCTCACGGTGCGCAAGTGGAAGTGATTGACCTGGACTCTCTCACTCTCGTAGGCAGCGTCCCCAATACTCCCGGGAGTGCACGGCGTCGCGGTTGCCCCGGATCAAGGGCGCGGGTTCACCAGCAACGGCCAGTCCTCAACCTCCACCGTTTTCGACCTGAAGACCCTGAAGACCATTTCGGAAATCAAGACCGGCCAGGAGCCCGATGGCATCATTTTCGATCCTGCCACTTCTCGAGTATTCGCGTTCGATGGCGGCGACAACAAAGCGACGGTCATCGATGCCGTGACCGCCAAAGTCGCCGGCAGCGTCGATCTTGGCGGCGGCCCCGAATTCGCCGCTGCTGACGGCAAGGGCTCCGTTTACGACAATCTCGAAGAGCAAAGCCAGGTCATCAAGATCGACTCCCGCAAACTCACCGTCGAGCAGCGCTGGCCCACCGCCCCCTGCGCTTCCCCCAGCAGCATCGCGATTGACCGCGCCAACCGCCGCCTATTCCTTGGTTGCCGCAGCAAAGTGATGGCCGTCATGAACGCAGACACCGGCCAGGTCATCACCACTTTGCCGATCGGCGATCACGTCGACGCCACCGCCTTCGATCCCGACACTAAACTCATCTTCAACTCCAACGGCGAAGGCACCATCACCGTCATTCGCCAGGACAGCCCTGACAAATACTCCGCAGTCGAGACCGTCAAGACTCTGCCGCGAGCCAAGACCATGGCCCTTGACCCGAAAACCCACCGTCTGTTCTTGTCCACCGAAGAATCCGGACAGTTCGAAGTCCTGGTCGTGGGAAAATAGCTGATACTCAGTTCAGGGGATCCGATGATGAGTTCGCACCGCAGATCTTTAACGCCCGTGGTGTTGCTGTTGTGCCTGACGCTGGCGCAACTTGGACTGATTGGTTGCACGAGGAAGTCCACCGCCCAAACGTCAGTAGATTTGCAGCTCAAGGTAAGCGTCCCGTTTCGCTTCGTGGCCTATGGCGACACTCGCTTCCACGATCCTAAAGACACCGAGGCCGCTAATCCCCCCGTGCGCGTGGCTCTGGTGCAAGCCATTGCCGAGGCTAATCCCGCATTTATCTGCTTCACCGGCGATATCGTCTACAACGGCTATGACGCCAACGATTGGAAGGTCTGGGACTCAGAAACCAGCATTTGGCGCGACAAGAATATCCCCGTCTATCCCTCGCTCGGCAACCACGACCTGCATGGCGACGAAAAGATTGCCCTGGGCAATTATTTCCAGCGTTTCCCCGATCTGAAAAACAGCCGCTACTACTCGATGCGAGCCGCCAATACACTCACGCTGGTGCTCGACAGCTCGCTGGACGAAACCTCTGGCCCGCAAGGCCAGTGGCTGGCCAACAAGCTCGACAATATTCCAGCAGATGTGGACTTCGTTTTCCTCATGTTCCACCATCCGCCGTACACCAGTTCCTCCGACGCCAAACTATTCGGCGGAGGGCACTCCGCCCGAGCCGGCGAACAACATCTGGCCAGGATTCTGGAGGAACGCCAACCCCACGCCCGCGCCCGTTTCGTCGTTTTCTCCGGGCATGTGCACAACTACGAGCGCCACGAGCACGGCGGCGTCACTTACTTCGTCTCCGGTGGAGGCGCGGCCCACGCGTATCCTATCGAGCGTGCCCCGGACGATCCATACCAAAGCAAGGAAATTAACTACCACTATCTGCTCGTCGAAGTCGACCATCAGCAGCTCAAGATTACGATGAACCGACTGCAGTTGAACGACGGCAAGGCGGTGTGGACGCAACCAGATTCGGTGAAGATTGCGGTTCCCTCGCCAGCACCCGTCACGGCGGACGCGCGCTGAGTGCTGTTGCCGCCTGCAAGATGAGTCTCCTCTTCGCACAAACCTGGCTGCGTTACAAAGTGGTTTCAGATCCAGTGCTCACTCGGCCGTTGCGTTAGTAGGTTCTCGGATACGCTGAAAGTACGTCGAACCTGTAGCCGGAGGACTTTGCTTGATAAACTTCATGTGCCGATTCCAGTTCGCACTCCGCGGGCGCAAAGGAGATTAAAGAATGAGGAAATGGCCTCTCGTGCTGTCCGGCTTTGTAATTGGGATAATTATCCTTCCGGCGCTGATGTATCTCTATTTCCGGATTGGCCAGCCGCCAGTCGCCGTCGCCGACAATCCCCTGCCTTTCGAGGCGCAAATCGTGAAGGTTCCGTTGCACGCGCGCGTCGACCGTGAAATGCCCAAGCAGTCGCCCCTGACCATCACCGACGACAACCTCGTGGCTGGTATGCAAATCTATCGCGAGCAATGCGCCTCTTGTCATGGTCTGAAGCAACCATCGAAGTTTGGGCCAAATATGTTTCCTATTGCTCCGCAACTGTGGCAAAGACACAAGAATCACCCGGACGTGGTCGGCGTAAGCGACGATCCAGTGGGCGAGACCTACTGGAAAGTAAAAAACGGAATTCGCTTGAGCGGTATGCCCTCGTATAAGGCGTTGTTGACCGAGGACCAGATGTGGCAGGTCGCAACGCTTCTTTCCGTCGCCGACAAGCCCCTGCCGCCCGCCGCCGAGAAAATCCTGGTCACACCATTGCCGTAAACAAACAGCTGCGATCGAACCGTTCTTGATGCCCATAAAAAGAAACACAACCTGTCCGAGGAGACGCGTGGAGATAACGAGGAGTTCACAATGCCGCAGTGGGCACGCCATGTCGATCCGTATTCTGCTGCTGATATTCTTTGCCCAGTGTCCTGCTCTGCGCGTCCTCGCCCGCATTTGCTCAAGGCGGGCCGCCCTACTACACCAATGATCCCGGCACTCCCGGCGATCTCAACTGGGAAATCAATCTCGGCTACATGCCCTTTCTCTACAGCAACCAATCCGTCTCCCACACTCCCGACGTCGACATAAATTTCGGAGTCGGCGAACGCATCCAGCTCACCTACGAGAATGCCTGGTTGCGCGTCCACAATCCCTCTTCCGCAACTGAGTACGGTCTGGGACAATCCAATCCCGGCGTGAAGTGGCGTTTCTACGACGCAGGCGAGGCCGGGCTCTCCGTCTCGGTTTTCCCTCAGCTCTTTCTGAACAACCCCAACGACGCCGTTCACCGCGGTATCACCCCCGCGAGCCAATCCTTCCTGCTGCCCGCGGAATTCACTAGAAAACTTGGCCCTGTCGACGTCGACTTAGAACTCGGCTACCAGTTCGTCCACAAAGGACCAGACGGCTGGATCACCGGCCTCGTCGTCGGTCACGATTTCACTCCAAAACTCGAAGGCGACATGGAGCTCTACGCCCAGGGAACCTTCCATCCGACCGAGAACCAGCCCACCATCGATTTCGGCGCTCGCTACAAATTCCGCCCGTCCATGATCCTTCTTCTTATGGCCGGACGTAGCCTCGAACCCGCCCGCAGCAATCAATCCTATTTCCTGGGTTATTTCGGCATGCAATTCCTGCTCTCGAGCAAGCGCCACAAATCCGACTAGCCCTCCCGAGCTAACCGTTTTCGACGCGGTCCTTTATATCCGCATAGGCTTCCTCGATGAGCCTGCTTAGCGCTAAGGCGTTCGTAGGCGTCCCTGGTCTCAACTTCACATGGCGCATGAACTTGCCCGTGCCTTGCAGCAAACCCGCCGGATCCCGCAGCGCTGCTCCATGAAAGAATCCCACATTTACATGCGAGGTAAATACATTGACGTAGCCGAAGGGCGCATCTCCCAAACATGCAACCGGACAGCCGTCATGCAAAAGCTCTCGAACTTCGTCTCCGCATTTTCGCATCACCTCAAACCAGTGATGCGCGATGCCTCCCAATCCGCCTGCGTGCGCTTTCATCCAGGCATCGATAGCAGGATCCCGTTCGACAGCGCCGTCAAACCGCAGCAATTCCGTTTTCATCCTCACTCACTTTCAACTTTCGGCGACATTCCTCGTCGGGAACAGTCGTTCTTAAGGCGATTTCAGGTAGCTTCCCATTAGCCAACCACCTATCATCCGGAATGCGTGGGTTCGATCTGGTCTGCTCGGAAGGCATTATAATGGCCCATACAAATGTCTCTCGCCTCTGGCACAAAACTTGAAATTCGATCCCCGCTCAGCGCGGGCGGCATGGGCGGAGTCTACCGTGCCAAAGATACCCGTCTTGGCCGTGATGTTGCCATAAAGGTCCTGCCGGAGTCGATGTCGAGAGACGCCGAAGGGCTGCGGCGATTTTAAACTGAGGCCCGAGCGGTTGCGGCGCTGAACCATCCCAACATTTAGAAGCGCCCCTCGACGTGAGGAGTCCCACTGAGTGGTTGACCACTGCCAACACTTATTACGAGCCTGCCGCTATTCGAGGAAGTGTTTGGCGCAACGGAAACCTCTTCCAAATTCAAATCGAATTCAACGGGACGCTTCTCGCTGGGCGCAAGCCGAATACGCTGTAAGCCGCATAGCCGGCGAATCGGGCTATCCGCGTCCCGATTTTCGCTTCCGACATACAGTTGCACGACCTCTGCGCCTTCGCGTGAGGAGGAGTTCTCGACCTGGGCCGAGATGTGAAGAAGCGATTTGTTCCTTGCGTCTGGACTGACCTGCAAACTGGAGTAGCGAAAAGTCGAATAGCTGAGCCCGTAGCCGAATGCGTACAAGGGATCTCCCTCGAAATAGCGATAGGTGCGCCCATGCATCGAGTAGTCTTCGAAGGCCGGTAGTTGACTTGCCGAACGATAGAATGTCACCGGGAGACGTCCGGAAGGGTTGTTTTCTCCGGCGAGGGTTTCCGCAATTGCCGTGCCGCCTTCTTCTCCTCCGTACCATGCATCAAGCACCGCAGTGGCATGTTGTTGCGCATAGTTCGCCGAAAGCGCGCTTCCGGCGACAAGCACTACGACCACAGGCTTGCCGGTGTGAATAATCGCTTCGAGAAGTCTTTCCTGCGGCTCGGGAAGGTCGAGGCTGGTGCGATCTCCTCCGGAGAAACCCGGAATACTTATCTCCATCTCTTCCCCTTCAAGTTCAGAGTTCAATCCAAGGAATGCCACGGCCACGTCTGAATTCTTGACCGTCTTCACAGCTTCGACGAGCAGCGGTAGTGCCGGAGGCATCCAGACCAATTGCAATCCCACTCCGCCGCTGCGCTGCCGATATTCAATCCGCAAACGGTAATGCGTCCCCTGCTTGAGTTGGATTCTGGTTTCTTTTGCCGCACGGGTTGAGGATGACGCGGTTTCATCACTCAGAATCAATTTGTCATCGAGAAACACCTGGGCAGAGTCACCGGCCTTGCAGTCCTCACAGCGCAGACGGACGATGCCGACGGAATAATCGCCGGAATACGGCGCGCGGAGATTTCCAATCCAGCGTACGGAATAGTTGTTCTGCGGAATCCGGCCGTCGAGTTCCACATCTTGCATCTCCCGCCGCAGATACACTTGCGGCTCAAGGCGGGATACGACAGGGTCTCCTTGAAAATCAACATTGGCAAAATATTGCGCGAGAAATCCGAAGCGGCCGTGAGGGGAACCCGGCGGTCGCACCACGCTTCCGGGAACCAGCGTCTTCGATGCGCCGGAAAACGTGCTTCCCAGTACAAAGCGAACTTCAGTCTTCGCGCCAAAGTGCCGTCGCATGCCCGCAAGCGGGGTGACGATGCTCGACGGCGTTCCGTGATAGTTGCCCAGCATCGCATCCGGATCGTCAGCCGCGGGGCCAACCACTGCGATGCGCCGGACATTCCCGTGCAGCGGCAGAAAGTCTTTGTCGTTCTTCAGAAGGACGATCGATTCTCGCGCGGCCTGCAATGCCAAGTCGCGGTGAGCGGGCGAATCGTTCTCGGAATACGGGATCTTTGCATAGCGAACGCGCTCCGGCGGATCGAGCATTCCCAGCCGGATTCGGGCCACAAACAACCTTTCTACCGCTCGGTCGATTTCACTCTCTGAAATGAGGCCAAGCTTCACGGCCTCAACCAACGAGGAGTACTCATCTCCGCAAGTGAGGTCCGTGCCCGCCCTCACAGCCCCCGCTGCCGCCTCCGCCAGGGTGGACTTGAATTTGTGACCGTCGACGATGTCGGTGACGGCGCCGCAATCGCTGACCACGTATCCTTGAAATCCCCACGCATCTCTCAGGTGCTGCTGCAGAAGGAAAGAACTAGCACAGGCTGGTACGCCATCAACTCTGTTGTAGGAACACATCACCGATGTGGCATGGCCTTCCAGTACACTCGCGCGAAAAGCGGGCAGATAGGTTTCATCGAGCTCAACCGCCGTGGGATGAACATCAAAGGTGTGCCGGGATGGCTCCGGGCCGCTGTGAACCGCGAAATGCTTGGGCGTGGCCACGGTTTTAAGATAGTGCGGGTCGGTGCCCTGCATTCCCTGGATGAAAGCAACGGCCATACGCGAGGTAAGAAACGGATCTTCTCCGTAAGTCTCCTGGCCGCGGCCCCAGCGCGGGTCGCGAAAAATGTTGATATTCGGCGACCAGAACGTGAGTCCATGATAGCGGCTGGATTCGCCCTGGCGAATGGCATCGTTATATTTCGCCCGAGCCTCCGTAGAGATGACGTCAGACACCCGGTACATGAGGTCAACGTCCCACGTAGCCGCGAGGCCAATCGCCTGCGGAAAAACGGTGGCGCGGCCAGCACGCGCCACACCATGCAGCGCCTCATTCCACCAGTCATAGGCGGGAATGTTCAGACGCGCAATTGCCGGCGCGGCGTTCTGCATCTGCAATACTTTTTCCTGCAAAGTCAGCCTTCCCACGAGATCGGCTGCTCTTTCCTCCGGAGAAAGATCCGGATCGAGGAAGAGTTGGCCGCTCCCGGTACTCTGTGCCGACAAGGGCGGAAGAAGGAAAAGAACCGCCAGGAAGAGCCCCGAATTCTTCAAGTGAGTAAACATCGTGAGTAAGGATGAGGACGAACGCACCGGTCAGTTTCCCTTGGTCAATGTGAGAACGATGACTCGATCCGCCTCATCAGTCTTGGGCAGTGGAACTTTCAAAATAACGCCGTCCGCATTTTGGTTAAAGTCCACCGGAGCGGCGTCGGGCATCGAGTGAGCTTCAATTATCTTGCTTGTGATCGGCGGAAGCGCGAGTAACGGAGCATGCCAGGTAAATGTGCACGTATACCCTATTGTCTTTTTGAGTCGTTACTCCCCATTCACCCGGAGCGATGGGACCCCCTCGAGTGCCATAGATCGAGTCTCCGTATTTTGAGAGCCACGCCCCTACCGCCGTGAGCCGCGTGACAAATTCAGGCTGGATCTCTCCGTTGGGCATGGGGCCAATGTTCAGCAGCAGATTTGAATTATTGCCTGCGGCTTGTACCAGCCTCTGTTCCAGTTCGGCTGGACTCTTGTATTTGCTGTCTGCAATATTGAATCCCCATGAGTCGTTGAGTGTATCGCAGCTTTCGAGCGGCAGTTGTTTGCTAATGTACGTTGTGTTGAATCCGGCTGAATTCTGACCGGGAAGATCACGTTCGAAGACCTGAACATCTTCGCCTGGTTTCGGACTCTGATGATGGTTTGGGATAATGAGGGCAGCTGGCTGCAACTGATGAATAAGAGCATATGTCCTGTTGAGGTGCCAATCGGCATCCGGCTTGTCCCACATTCCATCGAACCAGACACCGCCAATCGGCCCGTAATTTGTAAGCAGCTCGCGCAACTGCCCATCCATATAGTCATCCAGGTATGCGTTCCAATCGCCGCGGTTCGGCCGGCCGTTGTCCCATGCGGTCGCTCCTCGCGGATAGTAGTCGGGATTGTGCCAATCCAGTTGCGAGTAATAGAAGAAAAGCTTGATTCCCTGCCGATGACATTCGTCGGCAAGCATTTTCAGTGGATCCTTTTTATAAGGCGTCCGCTGCACAATACTCCAATCCGAGATTTTCGAATCGAACATGGCAAAGCCATCGTGATGGCGGGAAGTGATGGTGATGTACTTCATGCCGGCTGCCTTTGCCAGACCGACCCATACCTTGGCGTCGAATTTGTCGGGATCGAAAAACCGGGGCAGGCGATTGTATTCATCGAGCGTCAGTGCGCGGTTGTGAAAGACCCATTCTCCGTCGCCGAGAACACTGTAGACCCCCCAGTGAATAAACATCCCGAATTTTTCATCTTGAAATTCTCTGCGCGCCTGCAGATTCTCGGGAGTGGGCTGGTAATCTGCCTGGGCAACCGCGTCACGGTCCGCAAGAATGAGGCCGACCGCAAGGATCACAGTTAGAACACACGTCGTGACGGTAAACGGTTGCTCCGTCGCCATATTTCGTTTCTCCGTATCTCAGTGCGGTGTTTGTTTCATGTCTTCGATGCGTTGACCGTCAACATTTAAGGAATACGCATCCAGCGCAGTTGCACCTTCCGCATCTCCCTTCGCATCCAGAAAAGTGATTTGTAAGTGCAGTGGCAGGGACGTACTCACGGCCCACCCGCCGCGGACGAGTACAGCTTGCCGAAGATCATCTACCGCCTGCTCCCCACTCGCGAGCACGTTGCCGTCACGATCCCGAAGCTCCCATTTGACCGTGCTGTTTCGCAGCGGATAGGAAGGAATCTCGTCCATAGGCCGACCTGACAAGCCGACCTCGAAACCGACCCGGTTACTTTTTTCGTCGTAAATCCATTTTTCATTCGAGAAGATAACGGGTTGGTTTCTCTTCTCCCAGACCCAGAAGGACGGTCGCCGCTGCCGATATTCATCGACCAGGCCGTGATCCACATATCCTTCCTGGTGACCCGGCCACAGATTTTGATGGGATTTATAGTCCTGGTAGCACCAGAAAATGGCTCCAGCGACGAAATCAAACTTCTGATACTGGTCAAGCTGATTTTCGATCGTGCGAGTGCGCATTTTGTCGGCCGTCGCTGAATCGGGCGAAAAGACCCCCGGATAGCCAAACTCCGAAATAATCACCATCTTCGTCGGATAATCGCGGCCAATTTGCTGGAGCCGGGGAGCGAGATCGTCTTCCCGGGCGCTCCACGTTCCAAAGTATGCGTTCATCATCATGAAGTCCACGTCATTGGCGGCTTCTGTCTTCGGGTCCGGGCCCAACGCAAGATCGTTGTCGGCGTAGGTGACGAAGCGGCCTGGATCCAGCTGACGAATCCAGTCCCGCATCAGGTCGATGTACGCGCGACCGCCCTTCGTCGTGGCCTCGCTCTCGTTGCAGACGCTCCAGGCAAAGATGCTGGGATGATTCTCATCTTCCTCAATCATTTCCTGGAACATTTGCCGGGCCAGTGAAATCACTTTGGGATCCTTCATCTGAGCTTCGGTGAATTGCCACATCGGAATTTCGGGAATCAGAAGAATTCCGTGCCTGTCGGCATAGTCCAAGATCAGTTCGTGCTGCGGATAGTGCACGGGCCGAGTCAGGCGAACGTGCAATTGCTCGAGCGCGTCGTAATCGTTCTTGATGGTCCCCGCCGACTCGGCCAGTCCTTCCCACGGCGAATCTTCGTGCCGCGTCATCCCGGTAAGACGCACCTGTTCGCCGTTCAGAAATAAATGACGGTCGCGGATTTCGACGGTTCGTAAACCAAAACTGTCCTCGCGCCTATCGAGAAGTTGGCCGCGCACATCTCGAAGTTCTACCACCATTCGATACAGCGCTGGATGGTCTAGGTTCCACAGTTCCGGGTGCGGGATCGAAAACTTGAGCTGGACTGTGGAAGAGCCCGGAACTGCCGTAACAGCCGTTGTTGCGGGATTGCCTATGACGGCTCCGGTGGGAGAGTACGTCGTCGCAGTTATCCGAAAGCCGTGCTTACTTCGCGAAACATTATCGAAAAATACATTAGTCGTGACTTGAGCCTCGTTCGCTGCAATCGTACTTATGATCCGTTGGCGCCGCAGTAACCCATCCTCGTTGATGGTGAGCCACACGTCGCGTACCAATCCACCGTAGTGCCACCAGTCGTACCAAATGCGGTTACCTTCCTTCAGGCGAAGCGCGAGTCCGGGTATGGTCTGTGCCGTGGGACGATTATCCAGTTGGACAGCGAGAAAGTTTTCGCCCGCGCGCAAATCGGCAGAAATGTCAACCCAGTAGGGTGTGTGCCCACCCTCGTGTTCTCCCACCAGCTTGCCATTCAGCCAGACGCGGCTCTTGTAGAAAGTAGCCGCGAAATGCAGCTCAACGTGCTGGCCGCGAAATGCCGGGTTCAAGGCCAGCGTTCGGAAATACCACGCGACGCCCTCGTAATCGTCATACTTACCAATATTCCAGGTGTGCGGCACGCGCACGACCTCAGTTTCGGGCGGCAGAGTTTTATTCCACCCTTTTGTTTCACCTTCTTCGTTGCGATCAACTCGGAACTGCCAACTGCCGTTCAGATCCACTCTCGTTGACGCATGCAGAGGAAGGGCCAGGATCGCGGCGAAGACCACCCACAGCGTGATGAGAACGATCGTGACGTTAACGATCATGGAGAAACGACAACCCCGTTGTCGCAGCACAGGAAACTCCCACGCGCAACTTTGTCAGACTCGAATAACTCTGATTCCAATCCGCGTAAACGCCGCGACCATTTCATCGGAAGCGCCCGCATCTGTGACAAGCACATCCACGTCCTCGATAGGACAGATCAATGAGGGCGTGACGATCCCCAGTTTGCTGGAATCGGCCACCACAACGACCTGCTTGGCTTGCTTGACCATCGCGCGGAATGTGAGGGCCTCGTCTGATTCGTTGGTAGTTGTTCCGCGGCTGGCGTCGATGCCGGAGACGCTGAGAAAGAGTTTGTCGAGGAAGCTGTCACCCAGAAAATTAATAGCCGCCGCCCCGATCAGCGAGAACGACCACGGCCAATGAACATAGCCGCCCGTCAAATGGATCTTGAGACCCGGCATGTTGCAAAGTTCCATGCCGATGTTGACTGCGTTAGTGACGATCGTGATGTTGCTGCGATGTCGCAAGCTGCGCGCCACCCAGGTGCTGGTCGTACCCGCGGTCAGGCCGATGGTTTCGTTCTCTTCGATTAGTTCGGCAGCGGCCACGGCGATATGGCGTTTCTCCTTAACAAAGCGATGCTCGCGGGTTTGGAACGCCGTGTCGTAACGAAACGGCTCATAGAGCAATTCCTGCACCAGCGCCGCGCCGCCATGGGTCCGCCGGATCAATCCCCTGGCTTCCAGACGCGTCAGGTCCCGGCGGATACTCGGAGCGGACGCTCCCAAAGAGGCGATCAGCTCCTCCACTGTTACAGACCCTTTCTGCAGCAGCAATTTCAGGATGCGGTCGTTGCGGTTTTGTTGGCGAACCGACATGGGCAATGTGCTTGGCCAGCCTCAGGATGCCCGAAGCTGCATCTCGCCAAAGGACGACGGCGCAAGGGCTTCATGCTATCAAAACTCGCTCTCTGGCGGTCAATTGAGTTGACGCCGCCGATCATATCGCAACCCGATTATGAGCTGCAAAGGCCATAGAAAGTGATCGTTTTGTCATATTTCGATCATTTTTCGGTTGACAACGGGCGACGGGCAGACCTAGTCTCCCAGTCGAAGGTCGCCGTAGTCGGTTGAGCTGCCGCAATGGTCACAAGGAGAAGCATATGATTCGGATCCGCATTCGGCCTCGGGCCTCTCGCGCGTGCATGTTTTTAATCCTGGCGTTGCTGCCTGCTCTGACGGGCAGACTGCAAGCGCAGAATTCGCAGGGGACAATTCTCGGACACGTGCAGGATTCATCCGGCGCAGCCCTCACGGGGGCCAAGATAACGGCCACAAACGTCAACACGAATGTGGCACACCACTTCACCACCACGAGTGTGGGCGACTACGTTTTTGTGGACATAATCCCCGGAACCTACCAGGTCAAGGTGGAAGCCAGCGGCTTTAAGAGCGAAGTGAGCTCGGGCCTCGTGCTGGAAGTAGACCAGACCCTGCGCCAGGACTTCACTCTTGAGGTTGGCAAAATCAAAGAAGAGGTGACGATCACCGCCGATGCCCAGATGGTGCAGACCGACAACACCACGACGGGCGGCGTGCTCGATCAAAAGACCATCGAAGAACTGCCTTCCAGCGGACGTGATTTCAATAATCTGGTGGGCCTTAGTGCCGGCGCTGCGAACTTCAGCGGCGGCTCACAAGTAGACTTTGCCCTTCACGGACTGAATACCAACTTTACCGAAGTGAGTGTCAATGGCGCCCGGCCCGACTCCGTCAGCTTCATGGTGGACGGCGTGGCCGATACCGATAACTTCTTCACCACCGCCTCCGGCCTGCCCTCCGAATTCTCAATTCAGGAAGTCAAAGTTCAAACCGGTCTTTATTCGGCTGAATACGGACAAGGGTCTGGCCAGATCAACGTGGCCATCAAATCGGGAAGCAACCAGTTTCACGGGCAGGCCTACGATTACGTCCAGAACGATATGTTCTTTCCGAAAAGTCCCCTGGCTGAGGAACAGCACCTCTTCGAAGGCGGCGCGATTCCAAAAGTCCTTCCCTACAAGCAAAACCAGTTCGGCGGAACACTGGGCGGTCCGGTCAAGATTCCGTGGCTTTACAATGGACAAAACAAGAGCTTCTGGTTTTTCTCCTACGATGGCGGCAGGCGGCACAATGTGCCGGGCAACGAAAACGCCATCCAGGTTCCAACCGCTGCTGAGCGCACTGGCAATTTCTCCGATTGGCCCTTTCAGCTTTATGACCCAACTACGACAGTGGGTAACGATCCGACAACGCGCGCGGCATTGAACGGCAACCAGGTTACTGCAATCAACCCGACGGGGCAGAAACTGGCAAATCTGTATCCTTTGCCCAACATCACTTGCACACTTCCTTGCGGCAATTATCTCGTGCCAATTCATCAGTCGGTCACTACCAACGATGAAACTTTCCGGGTCGACCAGAATTTTGGCGATAAGAACCGGCTCTATTTCACCGGGAACGTAAGAGGGGATGATGAGCCCAACCCGAGCATGCTGCCCTACACCGGGTCCGCGAACCTGGCAAGAGCGCAGCTTTTCGGCTTGAATTGGGAGCGCACCATCAACGCGAACACCATCAATACAGCACGCTTGGGCTATAACCATCTGTTCTTCGCCTCCAATTCCGACACTGCCTACGGACCTAATCTGCAGCAACAATTGGGTTTCGCAAACTCTCCTGGAGTACCCGCTCTCTTCGGAATTCCAAACCTGAACTTCTCCGACGATTACAACAACATCGGTAACGGTAACAACGGGATATCCACGAAGAGCGGGACCTATCAGCTTGTGGATAACCTGAAACTCATCCGCGGCAGGCATACCCTAACTATTGGCCTCGATGTCCGCCGCTTACGGGAGTTCGAGCAGGACAATTTTCTCGGCACCGGCAACATTAGCTTTAATGGCGAGTACACGGCGAACTGCGCTACCTTGTCATGTGTCAACGGAAGCCCCGGTGCGGGCGCCGGCAACGCTTTTGCCGATCTGCTGATGAGCAATCCCAGTGGCCTTTCCGGTCCCTACCCGCTCGGAGTGGATTATCTTCACACCTTCGCCACGAACTGGAACTTCTTCTTCCAGGACGATTTCCGGGCAACCCCTCGTCTCACTGTGAACTTAGGATTGCGCTACGAACTGCCTCCAGCTTTCCACAGCATCGACAACAGCGGCTGGGGCTTCGATCCGGCGAATGGCGGTAGCATCGATTGGGTTAGCAAGAGCTTCGTGCAGGGGATCAACCAGCTTGCCGCTACCGATGGCGTCACGGTAAACCCGGCATTCCTCAATTGCTGTATCCAGAATTCTTTGGTCCCCCAAGACAAGAAGGACTTTGCCCCGCGCATAGGCATTTCCTGGAGACCTTTTGCCACTGACCGTTTCGTAGTGCGGGCGGGATACGGAATCTTCTACGACAGTTACATGCGCTATTACGACCAGGTCCAGAACTACGACTCCAATAGTCTCCAGACCTTGTTGCCGGCGAGCTATCCCAGTTCGAGTGGTCTTGGAACGGGTTACACCGGGCCAAGCCTCAATCAGTTGTGGAGTCCGCCGATTCAAGGCCTTGGAGGTCAGGGCGGCCAGGGCGGCGTATTTACGCTCCCGTCGTGGGATAGCAACGACTTTATAAACATTGACTACATCCTCAATCAGGTGAACTGGCCCAAGAATCACAACCCGTACAACCAGCAGTGGACGCTCGATACCCAATATGCCTTGCGGCCGACCCTGTTGCTCGATGTTGGCTATGTCGGGGCCCACGGCATTCGCATGCCGACGCAGTTCCCATTTAATGCTGCCACTCCGCCGAATGTTCCGAGTGATACCTGCAACTTCCTGTTCGATATCTCCCAGGCAACGGGAACCAATGCCCCCTGCGCCACTGACCCCAATTTCCAGCCCATCGACACGCGGGTCCCGTTCCCAAATCTTCCTTCCATGATGTATGCCAACGCCAATATCCTCGGCTCCAACTACAATTCTCTCCAGGTCCAGTTAAGGCAGCGGTTCGATCACGGCCTTACCTACAACATCGCCTACACCTGGGCAAAAGCTCTTGATGAAACTTCCGGCATTAACAATGTCAATGGTCACAGCGGTTTCATTCAAAATCCACAAGACATTCAAGCCGACTACGGCCCGGCCAGCTTCGACCAGCCCAATCGCCTCACTGCCAATGCTTCTTGGGAGTTGCCCGTAGGCAAAGGAAAACGCTGGTCGCTCGGTTGGGCCAATGCGATCCTGGGTGGATGGAAAGCAAGCGGCATCTACTCCATCACCTCCGGCCGCGTGTTCACCGCGTACGGCTATTCAGGCCCGTTCTTCGACGAGATGGGCGTTGTGTTTACCAGCCGCTATCGCTTAGACCAATCGGGGAGCGCTAACAGCGGTTTCACACGCAGTCCAACGGAGTGGGTCAACACCAGCGTCTTTTCCACCGCTCCGCAGGGCACGTATGGCAACGAGGAAAAGGGTGCCCTGCGCGGACCGTATTACGAGGATCTCGATCTCAGTTTTGCCAAAACGTTCGCCCTTACCGAGAGACAGCGGCTGCAAGTGCGATTTGAAATGTTCAATGCCGGCTCAAACTGGCACTCAGGTGCCGTGATCCCCTGCGGCAGCTTCAGCAACTGTGGTAACACGCCTTTTGGGTCCCTCGTACCCGCGCAAGGCACCGAGGACCTCGTTTCTCCCTCGGCATGGGCTCACGACAATCTCTGGCAGCCGCATAAGATTCAGCTAAGCGCGGTGTATTCGTTCTAGTCAATTCGTCGGGCCGCCGTTACCGAAATGTGAGGCGGCCCGCTTACAGTTCGAATGATGTACCATCTGGGCCGGAGCGAAGAGCGATGCATTGTCTCCAGTGCCTCCCATTTCCTTGGACTCTCAAACCATGCCCAATCGTTTTGTACTTGAAATCTGCGTGGAATCGGTGGAACACGCCGTCGCGGCCGAGCGCGGCGGCGCTCACCGTATCGAGCTCTGCAGCGACTTATCGTCG
Organism: uncultured Acidobacteriaceae bacterium; assembly: GCA_963763285.1. GTDB lineage: Bacteria > Acidobacteriota > Terriglobia > Terriglobales > Acidobacteriaceae > Sulfotelmatobacter. Next base: position 265,157 of record CAVXOK010000018.1, read on the forward strand.
GGGGGAATTACTCCCAGCGCGGGATTAATGCAAACCGTTCGCCGCCACGTGCGCGCTCCTATCCACGTTCTGATTCGTCCCCGAGCCGGCGATTTCTGTTATTCCGATCATGAACTTGAAATCATGCGCGACGATATCCAGGCAGCGAAGCGGTTCGGCATGAACGGCATTGTGCTGGGGATCTTGCGCAACAACGCTCATATCGATGTCGAGCGCACGAAAGCCTTGGTCGAATTGGCGCACCCTTTGCCGGTAACTTTCCATCGGGCCTTCGATGCCTGCGGCAACCTGGAAGCGTCGCTCGAGGAGGTCATCCAGACCGGTTCATCCCGCATCCTGACCTCCGGCGGCCGGCCCAGCGCCGCAGACGCACTTCCGACTCTCGCCCGCCTGGTGCAAGCGGCAAGAGGGAGGATTCTCCTCATGCCCTGCGGCGGTATCGATTCCGAAAATGTTGTACGTATTGTTCGCACCACGCTCGCTCAAGAGTTCCATACTTCCGTGGGAGCATCTCGCCCGGGCTCAACGAGCGGCGGCAACGGGTTGCCCCAAGGCACGAGCGCGTCCCCCTCCCGCCTTCAATCCCCTCTTTTTGAAGAGCAAGTTGCGAAACTCGTGAGTCTGCTTGGCAATGTTTCTCGCGATTAACGCCCAAGCTAGCTGGCGCCGAGAGTATGAAAAATAAGTCTGGACTTCACAAAACTGCTGTCGTCCGCGCAGTGATCATGCTGGGCGCAACGTTATCCTTCGCCCAGAACTTCACCGACGTGAAACCCAGCCCGCAACAGGTCGCGTGGCAGGATTTGGAAATCGGCGCGATCATCCACTTTGGCCCGAACACGTTTCTAAACCAAGAGTGGGGAGACGGTACAGCCGATCCGTCAGTCTTCAATCCCTCCCATGTGGATCCCGAACAGTGGATGCAGGCCGCGAAGTCCGCTGGCATCAAGTACATCGTATTCGTCGCCAAACATCATGACGGTTTTTGCCTGTGGCCGACCGCGAAGACGAACTACAGCGTCAAGTCCAGCCCTTGGAAAGCAGGCCAGGGAGATTTGGTCCGCGATGTTGCCGCCGCTGCTCGCAAGTTTGGCTTAAAGTTCGGCGTTTATCTCTCCCCCTGGGACCGCCACGAGCCCACATACAAAGACAGCGCCGCCTATGACGACTACTATCTGGCCCTGTTGAACGAGTTGGCCACCCGTTACGGCGAACTGGTCGAGTTCTGGCTGGACGGCGCAGGTAGCGCCGGTCACGTGTACGACTTTGATCGATACGTCGACAACCTCCGCGTGTATCAACCGAATGCCCTGATTTTTGCCGACGCCGCTTTGCTGAAGTATGGCGACATACGCTGGGTTGGGAACGAAGAGTGGCGTTGCGTCCGAAGACAATTGGAACGTGTTGGACCTGCGTGGTTATCTCCGCTACCGTCCCGCTGAGGCGGATACTCCGCTACGCAAGGAACACTGGTTCTGGCATCCGAATGATGAGACGAGTCTGAAGTCCGTCAACGAACTTCTGGACACCTATCACCAAACCGTTGGTCGCGGAGCGCAGCTAATGATTGGACTTGCGCCGGATAACCGCGGCCTGCTCCCCGACGCGGATGTGAAGCGCCTCGCGGAATTCGGCGAAGCTCTTCGCTCAATCTATGCGCCGGAGAAGAATCTGGCAGCTCGCGCAACCAATGCTTCGGCATTTCAAGCCGCTCTTGATTCCGATCCCGATACCATGTGGTCGCCGCCAGAGGGATCTCGTTCTGCCATGATTGACTTGTCTTTTCCACACCCCATTAGTTTCGATCGTTCTTTGACTATGGAGTGGCTCGTGGACGGACAGAAGATACAGAAGTATGCGATCCAGGTTATGGACGGCACGAAATGGAAAACGATCTACTCGGGAACTACGATTGGACACAAGAAGATCGACTTCTTTCCTCGCACCACAACGCAACACGTGCGACTCAACATTATTTCTGCCTCTGCGACACCACGTATTCGTGAGTTCCAGTTGTTCGACGCAGATCCCTCAAACTTATCCAGCCGTGCCGGAAATCCGTAACCCAAACCGTGAAGCGATCTCTTTGAACAAAGCGCCTTTGGCTCCCATATTCATCTACCCGTGCGATGAAACCACAGGCAAAACGTGGTGCGGGCGGAGGGACTTGAACCCTCATGGGCCGTTTAAGCCCTGCGGATTTTCATACCGTCTACGGCTTTCGCCGCCCGAACGTGAGCTAGAACGTTCACGCCCGGTTTGCGGTCTGGACTATCCCTTCACCCTCCTCCGGACAAACCGGAGCTTAGGTGCTGCCCGTCTAGTCTCTACACCTTCCCGGTTGGTGTCTCTCCGGGCTTGGCTCGGGATTGCCATTTAAGGGTTCCCCGAATTTGAGCAGTTCTGCATCGCCGGTTTCCCGGACGAGCACTCAAGTTTTCCTTAAGTCCGCTGCGTATGCCATTCCGCCACGCCCGCGCGTGGCTGTCCTACTCATGATAGGGCACGTTGCCCGATTTTACACATCGTTTCCTCATCATAAGTTTGCGCTTGCGTGAGAGTTTTTCGCGGTCGAAACGAAGCTCGTCTTCAGGCGCCGGACTGGACCACAGCAGATACCTGCCTCCGTCTCCAAAGCCCTACACCCGCCAGACAATAAACACCCACGGCGACCAGCAGCAGCGCCCGCATTCCAAACAGCAGCGAGAGATTTTCCAGGAGTCCTCCCGCCACTGCGCCCAGCATGTTAGCTCCCAGCGCCGCACTGGGCGACTCCGCCGCCCGAAATTCAGTAGCGAATAGGATCCCGGCAAATACCACCGGCACTGAAAACACCACCACCGCAATCATCCCTACAACCGTCGGTGATCCGCCAATCCGTTCAAACGGAAACCAGTACGCAATCCCCAACCCCGCAATCAAACCCGCCCAGATCCAGAACGGCGGCCAGCCCTTCCCGCCGCGTTCGACCACCGCGTTTGCCAGCAATAAAGCAATCAGTAATGCCGAAATCACAATCCCGTTCACCTGCCACACCGTCCCGAAGAACAGCGCCAACCGGCTGATCACCTGCGTCTCCAGCAAAAGAAATCCCGCGCCCATACTGAAGAAAAACAGCGAAGGAGCCGACCGGCGTGCGCCTCCAATCTGCGCATACAGCCCAATCGCAATCAGAATCACCAGCATTCCAATGGAATAATAAGTCCGTGGAATCCACCGTCCTTCCTGATACAGATAAGGCCAGTCGTCCGTCGTAATCGGCACCGGCTTCTCGCCTACATCGAACGCGTTCTTGCTCGCAAATTCCGCCAGCCGCGGATCCGTGCCCATAGCCTCTTCCACCCGGGTTCCGGGCGAGATGACAAAACACACCGGCGAAACGCCGTAATTCGATACCGCCGTGAACGCCACCGCAGACTTCCCAAACGTTTGCTGCAACATCTCGACCAGCCGCATCGCCAGCCAACGATGGTCCACGACGAACTTCACAAAAATCACGCCATTCGGGTTCAGATGCCGGCTGGCCTCGCGAAACGATTCTTCTGTGTAAACGAAGTTATCGATCCGCATATTGGCGTAGTCGGAAAACTGAGAGTGCGAATCCAGCAGTCCGAACAGAATCAGGTCGTAGCGCTGCGTTGTGCGTTTCAGAAACGCCCGCGCATCATCCAGATGAATCGACACTCGCGGCGAATCATAAGGGTGTTCCGGATGCTTCCGTTTTCCCAGCTCCAGAATCGCGGGATCAATTTCCACTGCATCCACCAGCCGGCTGTTGTGGCGCAATGCCGCTGCCACATCGTTCCCCGTGCCCGAGCCCACGATCATCACCGCCGGGTTCGGCGCGGCAAAACGAAACGGCATGTTGTAGGGATTCTCCTCCGGCGCTTCCTTCATCAAACCCGGATGGCGCGCCAGAAATTCATCCGACAGATTCACGATCTGTTGGTAGAACTTGTGGTTCACCTGCATGGTTCCCCCGAAAATCTCGCCGTCCGGGGTATGCTCCGGCGTGTACTGGATTTGCTGATACGGCGTCCATACAACTTTGGTTTCCGGACCAGCTTCGCCATGCAGCAGCAGAACAAGTGGAACAATCAGGCTTGCCACCAGCCACATATCTCTTCGTGAACTCTGCAGAAACGCAAAACCCAGCAGCACGACTCCCAGCCAGATCGCCGGCGGCAGCATCAATCGGCTGACCGCAAGAAACCCCACCACTCCCAACAGGCTTCCCACAAGATTCCACGAATACGCCCGCAGCACCCTCGGGGCCCGGTCCATCTGGCTGCTCACGCTCTGTCCCAGGGGCACAAAGACGGAAACGATCAGCAGAAAAAGCGCTCCTGCAACCAGCGCAGCCGTCCCGTACCGGGTCCAGTCCGGCGTGTGTCCCGAAGACCAGATCGCAATGTCCTTCGCGCCTCCCAGACTTTCCGAAATTCCTTCCAGCAACTCCGCGCCTCGCCCCGGCAGCCGCACCACTATCAGTAATCCCAGAAAGGCCGCCAGCGCCGACTTCCACTGCATCTTTCTCCCAGCCATCGCGCAGCCGAGCCCGAAACCCACGAAGCAAAGCAGCAGCGCCAGGTTCTTGAAATAAGCAAAGACCCAAACCTCCACCGCAATCCAGCGGATGAAGGCCAGCTCCGCAAACAGCGTGAGAAAACTCGCCAGCAAGAGCTGCCCCGGATTCCAGCCTTCGACGCCGCCCCCCACTTCAAAAAAGGGATGTCCACGCCGTTTCGCCACTGAAACCAGAATCCAGACAACAATCAGGATCGCGACCGCCAGAAAAAAGGCAAGGGGTTGTGAAGTCATGTTTTGAGGAGTGCTTAAAACCGATGAGTCCAATACGAACGCTGCATTATATCCCTCGCGCTCTATTTTTTCGCCTGCGCATATTCGTTCGCACCCATAAAGTGCAGCGACACATAAGGCTCATCGCCGACCACCCAACTGTCGTGCCCCGGTGCAATGTAAAAGACATCGCCAGCTTTCATTTCGATCACGCGGCCATCGTCCATAGCCGCAGTCGCCCGCCCTGAGACCACCAGGCCAACATGTTCCACCATGCAGCTCTTGGCGCCCGCAGCCTTCCCCACATGCAGCGACCACTTCCAGCCCGGCTGATAAGTAGCGCGCCCAATCGTCATTCCACCCAACTGGACAAGCTCGAACTTCCCCTTCTCAAAAGTCCTCACCTCATCCGGATTCTCAAACCGCTTCAGAATCACTTCGTGCACGATTCCTCCTCGCCGTCACATTCGGCCCACCCGTGTGAATCCGGGTGCCCCATTTCTCGCGTCTTTTGCGAGAAGTGGGGATTTTCGTTCAACAACCGGCTCCAGCAGTATCGCCCCAAACCCAGGCCCGAGTCCTGCATATTCTAAAGGGATGTCATTCCGAATCGGGCCCCAAGCCCGGTGAGGAACCTGCTGTTCTCAGCGGACGAACCGTAACGATCGATCTCCTCGACACGTGTGGGACGGACAATCCTGTCCGTCGCCTGTGATGTTGATCCTGATTTTGACTTTAGACTTGTCATCCTGGAGAAGCCGGGTGCCCCATTTCTCGCGTCCTTTGCGAGAAGTGGGGATTTTCGTTCAACAACTGGCTGCTGCAGTATCGCCCGGTACCGAGGCGGCCATTTCCCTTTAAAATGCCGCCCACACGAGAAAAGGCCACGACTCGCATCGTGGCCCTTCATCTTCTATCCGTGTAAATCCGCGAAAATTCGTGGCAAGAGATTCTAGTGTCTCCCCCCGCCAGGCCCGCCGCGCCCGCGATCCCGTCCGCCGCCACCAGGCCGTCCACCGCGCCCGCCGCGTCCACGATCTCGCCCACCGCCGCCGGGCCGCCCGCCGCGCCCGCCACGATCCCCGCCATGCGGACGATCGCCATGAGGACGATCCCCACCGCCGCCGCCAACATGCGCAACCCCATCGCGGTTAAAGTTCGGCTCGCCTTCAGCTTCGTCCGGGAAATCTCCGCCACCTTCAATCACCACGGTACCCGTCGCCGCTGCAGCTGGAGCAAACTCGCCCTCAGCTCCAGCCGCCACCGGCAAACCTTCCGCAACCACCCCACCGCCCATCTTCGCGCGCTGCTCTTTCAGAATCGCCTTGCGCGACAGCCGGATGCGGTTGCCTTCCACCGCCAGCACCTTCACCAAAACCTGGTCGCCTTCCTTCAACTCATCGCGAATATCGCCAATGCGATGCTCCGCCACTTCGCTGATGTGCAGCAACCCGTCGGTGCCAGGGATGATCTCGACAAACGCCCCGAAATCGGCAAGCCGAGTAACCTTCCCGAGGTAAGTCTTCCCTACTTCCGCCGTAGCCGTCAGATCGCCAATAATCTGCAGCGCCTTCGCCGCCGAAGCCTGATCGCTCGACGCAACTTTCACCAGCCCGGAATCTTCCACGTCGATCTTCACTCCGGTCTGCTCGACGATACTGCGAATCATCTTCCCGCCGGGCCCGATCAGATCGCGAATCTTATCCACCGGGATCTGCACCGTATAGAACCGCGGAGCAAAGTCAGAAATCTTCTCCCGTCCGCTCGAAATAACTTCTTCCATCTTCCCCAGAATATGCAACCGCCCGCGCTTAGCCTGCGCCAGCGCCTCTCGCATAATCTGCGAAGTAATTCCGGCAACCTTAATATCCATCTGCAGCGCGGTAATGCCGTCCCGAGTGCCGGCAACTTTAAAATCCATGTCGCCGTAATGATCCTCAGCGCCAGCAATGTCAGTAAGAATGGCGTACTGCTCACCCTCCTTCACCAACCCCATAGCCACGCCGGCCACCGGAGCCTTCAACGGAACCCCAGCATCCATCAGCGAAAGCGAAGCCCCGCAGACCGTAGCCATCGACGACGATCCATTCGACTCCAGAATGTCCGAAACCACCCGCATCGCATAAGGCCAAGCCTCTTCCGTAGGCAGCACAGCCGACACGGCGCGCTCTGCCAGCGCCCCATGTCCAATCTCCCGCCGCCCGGCCCCCCGCAAAAACGCCACCTCCCCCACCGAAAACGGCGGAAAATTGTAATGCAGCATGAAGCGTTTTTTGGCTTCGCCTTCGAAGCCTTCGAGGCGCTGCATGTCGTCGCTGGTTCCCAGCGTTGTGGTTACCAGGGCCTGGGTTTCGCCGCGGGTGAAGATGGCGCTGCCGTGGGTGCGGGGGAGGATTCCGGCTTCGATCCAGATGTCGCGGACTTCGTCGAAGGCGCGGGCGTCTGGTCTCCGCTTCTTTTCGATTACTTCTTCGCGGAAGATTCGTTCCCGGAGAGTCTCGAAGTATTGCTTTAACTTTGCTTGTGCTTTCTCATCATCCTCGGGGATTTCGGCTTGCAGCTTTTTCTTGAGTTCTTTCACCAGCAAATAGCTTTCCGCCTTGGGATGCTTCTTGGTGTCGAGGCGGTCTGAGAGGTCGGCGCCTACTTTCTTTTTCTAGCGCGTCGTAATAGGCCTGGTCGAATTCCGGAGGCGTGACTTCCCTTTTCTTCTTGCCGGCCCGGGCGCGCAGGTCGTTGAGGGCGGCGCAGATTTTTTTGACTTCGGTGTGACCGAATTCGATGGCGTCTACGACTACTTCTTCGCTGATTTCTTTGGCGCCGGACTCGATCATCACGATGCCGTCGGCGGTGCCTACGACCATGATGTTCACGAGGCTCTCGCGCATCTCGTCGTAGGTGGGATTGATGATGAACTGGCCGCCGATCTGGCCTACGCGGACTGCGCCGATCGGTCCGAGGAACGGAATGTCGGAAAGCGTCAGCGCGGCCGAGGCGCCGTTGATGCCGAGAACGTCGGGATCATTATTAGTATCGGCGGAGAGGACGAAGGCGATGACCTGGGTCTCGCACTTGAATCCTTCGGCAAACATGGGACGCACCGGCCGATCAATCTGGCGGCTGGTCAGAACTTCGCGCTCGCTCATGCGGCCTTCGCGCTTGATGAAGCCGCCGGGAAAGCGTCCACCGGCGTAGGTGTATTCGCGGTAATCGACGGTGAGGGGAAAGAAATCAATTCCCTCGCGGGGATCGGCATTGGCGGTCGCGGTGGCGAGCACGACGTTGTCGCCCAGGCGCACCACGGCGGAGCCGTGAGCTTGCTTGGCCAATTTTCCTGTTTCAAATGAGAGTTGTTTGCCGCCGGCGAGGTCTACGGTAACGCTGCTAACTTCTGGTTTCATGTTTCATCCTTCTTATGGAATCAGGGGGCAGTCGCGCTTTCTTGGAGTGCGATGTCCAGTTGAGGATGGAAAAAGGGGCGCGCCATGGACGTGGCAATGAGAATTGAGATTCCAGGCGGGGTCGGGAAACGTCTTCGAAAATACGCACGGTGTGAATTTCCTCAATGCTCGGCCGGCTTCGAGAAGAAGGCGGCGTTCTCAGATACGTTGATGGGAACTATTTCTCGGGTTTCTGTCCCAAGCCTACTTGCGGATGCCGAGCTTTCCAATGACCGTCTTATAGCGCTCGGAATCGTATCTCTTGAGGTAGTCCAGTAAACGACGCCGTTTACTGACTAGCATGAGCAGGCCGCGGCGCGAGCCGTGGTCCTTCTGGTGCGTCTTGAAGTGGTCCGTCAACTGGCCAATGCGTTCACTGATGATGGCGATCTGAACCTCGGGACTCCCCGTGTCAGTCGCGTGCGTCTGATACTGGTCAATAACGGATTTCTTTTGCTCTCTGGCTAACACTAACCTGGTGCACTCCTGTTCTGGTTTCGATTTATCTTGGTGACAGTAGTGAGGATAACAGGCGGGGGGTGGGGGTGTAAAGGCGGTGATGTCGTAACGTTCGCTGTCGCCATAGGGGCGGGAAATGCCGAAGCCCTGGCGAGCGGCGGCCAGGGCGAAGGCTAGTTCGGAGATTTCTCCGCGGCGTTTGGTGGTTTGTTCACGTTCGAGGGGAGTTTGGGCGCGGGGAGTTGCGCGAGTGGGCAGGGCTTGGGCCGGACGCTGGTTGCGTCCGGGGGACTGGCCCTTGCGTCTGCGCATGAAATTGGGTTTTGGGTGTTAGGTCCTTAGGTCTTGGGAAAGGCGTCCCAAAAAGCAAAAGGCGCTCGCCCTGGGGGCTTGCGCCAATTTTTACTCTCTATATTCAGGATAGCAGGTTTGGTGGGGTGAAACCGTCACGTTTCGGAGATTTATTTCTCGAATGGGAGCAATGGGTTGCCGGGAATTGCACAAGTTTAGGGCCTTGACAAGATTTTGGGCGGGCGAGGAGAACAGGGTTTTTTCCGGCCTCGCTTAAGGCGTTGTCTAGATGGCTTGTCAGGCCGTCTTGGGAAGTCTGGTTAGCCTCAGTCTTAGGATTCCGCGGCAGAATATCCATAGGAGAATTACTGCTGCGGCGAGAAGGCCGAGGAGCTGCCACTTCAGCTGGGTCACGAACTGGCTGGCGGCTTGCATGTCGTCGAATGAGGTCCACTCCTCGCGAATTTTTCCGTCGACAATGCGCCAGACTGTGATGCCACGGAGTTCGATCCTGGCTCCGGTCGGCGGTAGGCCGTATCCGGCGGCGGTGTTTGTTCCGCGGAAGGTCCATACCACAGTGACCAGGTCGTGCTCGGCCGTCATGAGGTCGACGGTCATCTTGAGATCGGGAAACGCTTTTTTCTCGGCATGCACTGCGGCTTGGTCCGCTTGAAGATCGAAATTTTTGTGGAGGCCGTGGTTTATGAAGTCGCTGGCGTAGATTTCGTCGGCAACCTGGAATTTTCCCTGGTTGAAAATCTCTTCGAACACACGTCCGGCGATCGCTTTATTCTTCGCCTCTTGAGAGGCTCTGTCTGGCGGCGCGCTTTCAGATGCCAATGCCGCGGGTACGGCCGCGAGTGCCACAAACAGCAGCAGCGATGTTTTCCTCATGATCCTCCTCGGACAAATATGGGGACTTGCTCCGGCCTTCTGTGCCTAGCTCGCACTTATGTGCGGGGATATCACATGCCGTCCCTACGGGACTGGGGTCTGATGGCTCGCATGTTTCTTCCCTTTACGAGCGGAATGTAGGAAAAAAGAAACGCCGCGAAAAGCACGCCGATCAGTGCCGCCGGCCAGAAGGTTGCGGCGGTAATCGCATCGGGTGGGCGGTAGCGCAGGATGAAGTAGGAGTCCATCCAGATAAGAATGCTGGTCAGAAGGCCGGGGGAATATTCGTGAAAGTGGATCGCCCACCAGAGATGCCAGAATCCATTGAAGAACCGCTCGATTGACCAGGCCAGGGGGAAGATGATCCATCGGCCTCCGAGCAGGTCGTAGAGGACGACGCTGGCGATCATGACGGCGAAGTAGGCGGCGTTGAACCAGAAGAATTTTGTCCAGGAGTACTGCGGCCACCAATGTTGCTGAACCTTCTCTACAAAGCTGCCGCCGAGCAGGGATTCGTCGAGCACGTGAATCACGTAGGCAGCTACCATGAACCAGAAGCAGAAAATAAACGGCATAGAACACAAGATCGCTAGAGCGGATTATAGTACCGCGGCTCGGCGGCACGGCTTTCACCGAGTGGACAAAATGGGGCAGATTCGCGCGAGACATGTCTGCCACACTGCAGACAGGGCTATAAGGGCTCCTGTTCAAATTCCGGCGGTCTACTCGGTTCCCCCGATGGCGTCTGCAGGATACACGCGTAGGATTGAGGGACGGGATGACCTCAACCGCATTCAGAGAACGCTATAAGTACGCAAAATAGAGGAGGAACTTATGAATAAGGATCAGGTAAGCGGCAAGATCGATCAGGCAGTAGGCAAAGTGCAGCGGAACGTCGGAGAAAGTGTTGGCAACGAAAAGCTAGCCAATAAAGGAGTGGTCAATCAAACCAAAGGCGCGGTGAAAGAAACATGGGGCGACGCTAAGGATGCCGCGAAGCAGATCCACGAATCGCACAAGCAAGCGGCTTCTGAGAAGGCCGCCGAGAAGCGGGAGAAGGTCAGTCAGACTGTGGATGACACGAAAGACAAAGCCAAGGGCAAGATTGAGGAATTCAAAGAGCGCCACTCTGCGTGACATTTGTTGCGGTCACCTTGGTCGCGCCGCGGAGGAAATGAACATTGAGAAGCCTGGCCACATGAGGGCCGGGCTTTTTTCTGAGCCTTCTACGGAGCTTGAAATCGCATTTCCGTTCCAGCGGGTCGTTCGAAATGAGATCTCATGGAGCGTGTCATTTCGCCAGAGCTTTGACGGCTTGCGGCAATTCGAATAGGGAATCTGCGAGTGGCTCGTAGGTCACGGATTTAAATGTGAAGGTCCGCACGTGATCGCCGGTGCGCGAGGTCAGTTTGGTCGCTACGAGCGGGCCGCCGAAGTTTTTGTAATCCTGAAACACAAGCGTTGAGACGGCGGCAGACTTGTCGTCCGCCTGAAAACGGTAGCCCGCCAGCAGGCCAGTTTGTACGTCGTAGAATTGGTTGTTGTCCTTGCCCCAGTGCGTGGTGCCGTGAAGCCAGTAGCAGGGACGGCCATCGAAATCAGTGATGCCGGCAAGTTCGAGGTTTTTGAAGTAGTCGGGCTGATGGAGCGCGTATTGCAGATCGGCGTCGCGGCGCACGGCTTCAGGAGCGGTATCTTTGTCAATGCTCGCTCCTTGTGAATCGACAGACCACGAAACTTTGCCGTCAAATCCTGAAACCGCTTCGCTGCCATCGGCCCGCGTGACCTTAAAGAGCGACTTGAACGGCTTAGCGTAAGAAACGAAGGTCGATTTGCCAGACAAGCCCGTGCCCTCGATTTCTCCATGCACGGTTTCAGACTGCACCTTAGCGATGGCCTCGACACCGCCCAGGACCTGTTTATAGCGATCCAGAACGGCGCCAGCGGTTTTGAGCTGCCCGGCCTGCGGCCAAACCTGATGCGGCAAAAACAACGCACCGGCTAAGATGACAATTGCCAGCTTCAATCGACGCATGAGCGTTAGACGAGGCCGCTCACGGAAGGTCATCCCCCTAAAAGCACCCCATTTGCTGTCCCAGCCGACACCGAAATGCCTTTGCGGTGGACAACTCGGGGCGGTGGACAAAAGAAAACGAAAAGCCCGGCCTGATCGGGGCCGGGCCTTTTTTATGGGTCACCAAAAAGTGCTAGGCGGCCGCGGATCTCTTGGAACGACCCTCCGTCGTCACGCTTTGAGCTACTTTGCGCACGAGAAAGGGTTGCAGGTTCGGCTCAGAACCAGCCCACTCAAAACTCGCGATCGAGTGTCCGGACTGGCACGTAACGAAATAGCGCTCTCCAGTGGGGCTGGTTACTTCAAACTTGCCGGTCTCGCCCTGTAGAGCCTCGGCAATGTCATAGGTCGTAATGCTGTCATTGAGTTTCATGGGGACTTCCTCCATTTTGTATTACCGATTTATTGGTTTGGTTGTCCCCTACCCTAGGGAGGAGCGTTATCTCGATCATAGAACGCTAACGCACAGAGTCAAGGCCGAAGGGCAGTTTTTCGATGATTTCTTCCTACCGGATTCGCACTAGAGAACTTACCCGAGGAGGGTCGCTCGAGTTTACGTTTACGCTCTTTTACTCATACTCAGCCTCGCGCCTGGGATGAGGGCATTCAGAACTTTCACGATAAAAACGTCAGGAAGATGAGGTAGAGGTAAACAGGAGGAAGTATGAATCAGCGTAAAAGGGGGCGGAGAACGGTCCGCGTCATTGGCTCTCTCTGACGACACGTCCGTTGAGCGGCTGAATGGGACGGACGTCGTGGGGATAGAGCTTGGTGAAGGCGCTGATCTGATCGGCTGAGATTTCGACAGGAATCTTCAGCACAAACCACGTCACGCCTTCGGTGCAGGGCGGAGCCGTTACCGAGCCCATGTACATGTAATAAGACGTGTCCTGCGGCAGTAGGCCGGCGGGATTAATGTCGACTCCAGCGATCTCCTCCTCTTCATGCGAGAAATCCGGCAACACCTTACTCTCGGTCTTGGGCATGTGTTTCCAAATCTGCTGGATGGTGGCGTTCGCTTTGCCCGCCTGCAGAAAAACTGCGACTCCCGCGACCTTGCCGTCACTGGCCTCGTACATCAAGTGGGAGACCATATCATAGGGCTTACCGTGAATGTACTCTTCGCTGGGACGGTGAAAGTGGAATTGTGTTAGTTGATATCGCTTGTCCCCCACGATCAGAAGATTTCCGGTTCCCGGGGCATCATGGTAGTTCACTCGGATGGTGTGTCCGTTGTTAACCAGGTATTTGAGCGGACCGCTCTTGGAGACGAAGCGCAGGACCGGGAGGTTGGCTTTCTCCGCGTTTTGAATGTTGATGGGAGACTGTTCCTTGCCGGCGTTGCAGGGTGTGTAGTTGGGATCCAGTTCACTCCAGTGGTCTGCTCCCCTTGCTCCTTCGTAGGTCCATGGAGTCTTCCACTGTGCTCGTGCGCTCCCGAGGAAAACACCTGCAGCGACCGGCACTGCAAACTTCAGCCAATTTCTACTCAAGTTGCACCTCGGGGCTGGGCCAATCTAGACTTCCTCACTCTCTTTCAAGCGGGCGATGACGCTGAAGTCCTCGAGCGTCGTGGTGTCGCCTTTGACGTCGCCGTGAGTGGCGAGTTCGCGCAAGAGACGTCGCATGATTTTACCGCTGCGAGTCTTGGGTAGAGTGTCGGTGAAGCGGATGTCATCGGGTTTAGCCAGTGCTCCGATTTCTTTCGCCACCCATTTGCGCAGTTCTTCTTTCAACTCGTTGGTTGGCTTCCGTCCCTGTTCGAGGGTGACGAAGGCAGAGATGGCTTGTCCCTTGAGATCATCGGGACGTCCGACTACGGCGGCTTCGGCGACCGCTTCATGCGCCACCAGTGCGGACTCAACTTCCATGGTGCTGAGCCGGTGTCCGCTGACGTTGAGCACATCATCGACGCGGCCCATGATCCAGAAATATCCATCTTTATCACGACGCGCCCCGTCGCCAGTGAAGTAGACGCCGGGAATCTGCGACCAATAATTTTTCACATAGCGATCAGGATCCCCGTAGACGGTGCGCAGCATCCCCGGCCAGGGCTTGGTGATGACAAGAAATCCACCAGAACCGAGCGGCACCGGCTTCCCATCCATGGTAACGATCTCAGCGGCCACACCGGGAAACGGACGCGTAGCCGATCCCGGCTTGGTAGCGATTGCGCCCGGAAGCGGCGTAAGCATCATGTGCCCAGTCTCGGTCTGCCACCAAGTATCGACGATGGGGCAGCGGTTGCCGCCGATTACTTCGCGATACCACATCCAGGCTTCGGGGTTGATGGGCTCGCCTACTGTGCCGAGCAGTCTGAGGCTGGACATGTCATGTTTTTTTGGCCACTGATCGCCCCACTTGAGGAAGGTGCGAATAGCGGTGGGGGCGGTGTAGAAAATATTTACTTTGTGGCGCTCGATGATGGACCAGAAGCGATCGGGCTCGGGGTGGTTGGGAGCGCCTTCGTACATGAGGGTGGTGGCGCCATTTTGCAGCGGGCCGTAGACGATGTAGCTGTGGCCGGTGACCCATCCGATGTCGGCGGTGCACCAATACGTATCTTCTTCTTTCAAGTCGAAGACCCATTTGGTGGTGAGATAGGTGCCGACGGAATATCCGCCGGTGGTATGGACTACTCCTTTGGGTTTGCCGGTGGTGCCGGAGGTGTAAAGGATATAAAGAGGATGCTCGGCGTCTAAGGGTTCCGCGGGGCACACGTCGGAGGCTTTCGCCATCAGATCCTGCCACCAGTGATCACGACCGGGTTGCAGGTTGATGGGCGTGCCGGTGCGTTTGTAGACGACTACGTTCTTCACGGTTGGGCAGGACTTGAGAGCTTCATCGACTGCTGGGAAAAGTTTTACTTCGGCACCGCGGCGGTAGGAACCATCTTGCGTGATTACGGCGGTGGCCTGGCAGTCGTGGATGCGGTCGATTAAGGCATTGGAGGAGAATCCGCCGAAGATTACGGTATGAGGCGCGCCGATGCGGGCACAGGCCAGCATGGCGATGGGCAGTTCGGGAGTCATGCCCATGTAGATGGCGACTCGGTCGCCTTTCTTAACGCCCAGCGACTTGAGGACATTCGCGAATTTCTGGACTTCGCGGTGGAGTTGCTGATAGGTGAGAGTGCGGATTTCGCCGGGCTCGCTTTCCCAAATGATGGCGGCTTTATTTTTTCGCGCGGTCAGGACGTGGCGGTCGAGGCAGTTGTGGGAGAGATTGATCTGTCCGCCGACGAACCATTTGGCCCAGGGATTATTCCACTCGAGGACTTTGTCCCATTTTTTGAACCAATGCAGCTCGCTGGCCATGCGGCTCCAGAACTTGTCGGGATCATTGATCGATTCTTGATAGAGGTCCTCGTATTCTTTGAGGTTCTGGATGTGGGCGTGGCGGCTGAATTCGGCGGGAGGTTCGAATTTTCGGTCTTCTTGCAGGATGGAATCGATGCTGCTGGCCTGGAGATCGGCTAGGGCTTTTGTGGACATGGATTAAGCCTCGGGTTGGAGGAATGTACCCGCGACATTTTACTACTAGGGAGGGTGCGAGCGAATCCCCGACGATCAGGAATAAGGGCTATGGTAGAAACGCCAAGCTGGGCTGGCGGCGGCGCGGGCATGCAAGGGGTCCTTCGACTACGGATGTGCTTCGCGTTCGCGACGCACAACCTCCGCTCAGGATGACAGATTTTAAGGGTCTCTAGCTGTCGAGAAAGCGGCTGGGATCTGCATCACGTGGCAGAGTGCAAGTGTCGTTCCGACCGAAGATGCGGTAGCGGTGGCGGGCTACGGTGTTGTAGGCGGCGTCGCGGAATAATTTGGGGAAGAGTTGCAGGAGCGATGCGGTTCGGCGCCAGGCTGGTAGTTGCTTTAAGACAAAGAGGACGGCTGCGGAGCGGGAGAGCAGGGATTCGTCGGGGCGATCGTGGTTGAGGACTACGTAGACCGTATCCAGATCGGTGGGGTTGGCGTTATGGCGAGTAAGGATGCGGACGGCTGAAGCGCTTTGCAGCGAGGCGAAGCGGAAGATGGCGTTGCGATCGCGGCGGAGGATGAATTGGACCAGGCGGTTGCAGAGTCCGCAGACGCCGTCGTAGAGGAGGATGGGGTGGGGCATTCGAGAATGATATGGATGACTTTAGCAGGAGGCGGATTTCTTTGTTTTCTTCGCCGGGCAGAGAACGTTTGTGGAATTCTACCCTTCGGCTTCGCTCAGGGCAGGCTCTCTCGCAAGAACGCGATAAACGGGGACGCACTCGCTGAGGCTTAGGCGGACCAAAGAGCAGAGATTGTGGGAAGGAGTTGCACGGGTCCTTCGCCTGGTGCTTTCGCTGACGTTTAAGCATGCGGGGCTCAGGATGACAATCGAATTGAGGTCGAACCCAAACGGAGGAGTTCAGATCGGAGGCGGGGATGGTTTTGGGTTTGGTGGAGGTAGGGCATTTCGTTGGGGGCGGATTTGGCTTGGATGATTCTGACTAGTTGGCGTTTTTCTTCGGGGGTCCAGCGGGATAGGTTGTGGATTTGAGTCAGGACTAGGGACCAGTTTTCCAGGGATTGGTTTTGGAGAACGGTCCAGCGGGATGGGTTGATTTTTAGGGCTTTGGTTATCGTGGCGGTTGAGGCCTGACGGATTTTTTGGCTTGCGCCGTCGAAGTCGCGGGCCATGCGGCGGTTGATTCGCAGGCCTAGATTGCGGATGGAAAAAGTATCCCAGCGGCCCCGAGCGGCTAAAGCCGGCGATGATTTGGTGGCGTTTACGGCACGACTAGAAGTCGTGCCCTTCCCGAGCATAGGACTTCCGAGTGCGGTCTTCGCGACTCCTTCTCGATTCAATTCATAGAACATATGAGCTTCGGCGAGGCGTTTCAGGGTGCGGGCGGGAGTTCGGTATTTTGGGTTGGCGGCTATTCTCTTCTCTTCTCTTTCGCACAATCTCTGGAGATCGGGGCGGCCGGGGCGGAAGCCTAGTTTGCGGTAGAACCAGAAGGCGCCGCTTTCGATGGCTTCGTCGTTGTTCTGGCCGATCTGGTACGGGTAAATCGAAAAACATTTTGCGTGGGTCAGGGCTTGAAGACAGCGCAGGGCTTGGGCGTAGATCCAAGCGGTTTCGCCTTGGCGGTAGGTATAGAAGGTGTTGAAACCGACTTCGATCCATTCGCAGAGGCCGATGGCTTCGATGTAGTTGATGGGGACTCCATTTTTCAGGGTGTAGCCGGCGATGTAGGCGCGGAGGGGGAGACGGCGAGTGGGCGGGAGTCCCCAGAAGTGCATTGCTATGCCGCGGCCCACGTCGGCGCGGGCTACGGTGCTGGGGTCGCCCAGCGTGGTGCCGTAGAGTTCGCGGTAGCGGACTACCATTACTTCGCGGATGGATTGCATTACGTGTTCTCCGGCTGCGGCGGAGAGCTTTTCCAGTTTGGGCGCGGGCTTAGATAGTTCTTGCGTTAGATCTACTTCGCTTCGCTGGATTAGCGGAGCGGTGTGGAAGTAGAAGCGGCGGGGAGTTGTCCAGTTGCGGGTACGGGAGAGTTTTAGGTTTGCCAGGTTCCAGCGTAGGGGGAGACGCAGGGAATCGTAGAGTTCGGATTGCTGACGAGCGGAGAGAGGGAGTTTGGCGAATTGATTTAGCAGCCAGGGGAGCGGGTTTTGGCGGCCTCGGGCGGCGTCGATCCAACTTTGCCAGGGGATGTTAGCTTCTACGTCGGTGTCTTCTTCTAGTAATGGAATGAAACGGGGCCAAGTGTTGCCGCGGGCGCGCTCGGCTTGGTAGTCGTCCCAGTAATCGGTCCAGGCAATTTCGACATTTTTGGGAATGCGCTTGACTAGCCATTGGGCTACGTCGAAGGAGAGGGTGTCTTGCATTGTTGTGGCGGCGATGCCGGAGGTGTCGAAGTCGTCGAAGAGGGACATGTCGGCGTTCGCGGCTCGAAGTTTTTCGATGCGCTTATGGAAAGTGTTGAGGAGATTTTCTATGCGCGGAATTTGAGATGGGGTGTGCGGGAAAGCGCGGAGGAATAGCAGGGATTCGTGGAAGCGGATTACCTGGTGGGGATCTAGTTGGAGATTGGAGAGTTGGGTTAGGAGGTTATGGATTGGGGTGGAGTGAGTTGGGTTCTTGGCTGCTTCTAGTTGGGTCAGGAGATGGTTGGGGTCTTGGGGGATTCGCGGCATGGCGGCGAGATAGTGTAACGCAGAAAGCTGGACCAAAATCCCCACATGGCGAGAGAAAAGCAGGTTCCTCACCGGGCTTTCAGCCCGGTTCGGAATGACATCTCCATTGAGTGCAGTGTGGCTTCATTGAGTGCGCTTGCGGCGTCGTTGAGTGCGGTGCGGCGTCGTTCTAAATCAAAGATATCCGCGCTTATGGCCCGGCGGACTGGAGGAACAACAAGCCTTGTACTTTGCTCAAGTCTTCGGTTAGGCGATCGAAGGAGACTGAGCGGCGGGCATCGGAAAAGCGTACGTCTTGGAGTAGGAATTTGTGAACTGCGTATGCGATCGAGGGCTCGGAGTTGTCTAGCGTTTCTACGTAGGTGACACCGCAGACCATGTACAAGCGAGAGTTCCACATCATGAGCGCTGGGTGTTGATCCCGCATCATTGTGATCAGGTGACCGGCATTGACCTGATCGGGCGTCAGATATTCTGACGTTACAGTGATGGGGCGGCCGTCGCTTAGGAGATGCCTGCCTTGCAGCCTGGCGGCGATGTCTTTCAAGGACTTGGGATCCGCGGACTGGACGCTGTCTTCCAGCGCGGAATTCTTGCCGCAGCATACTTCTTTGTTGTTGAAAATGATCTCCAACGATGTCGCCAGAGCGTCGGAGGCATGGGTGGAGCGAGCCGTCAGGGCGGGCAGATCGTTGATGCGGAGTTCCTGTTCGGGGTAGGCGACCTGGGCGGATGCGAAACAACTGAACACGACGCAGGATGCCACGACGCAGATGGCCGGGAGAAGCAATGCTGATGTCGTCATTTGACTGCGGGATGTAATGGCTATCCTCATGGTTGGTGACTTCGCCGCTTTTATGATTCTAATCCGAATGCTTGCGGCTCGCGATTTGATCAGGCGTAGCCTTTTTTCTTCCAGACTTGCCAGTCGTCGCGGATGGCTTGGAGCATGGCTTCGGCGGCGTGGTGCAGCCACTTGGGTTTTTGTTTGTCGATGTGGCGGAGGATGAATTTGCGGGCGGAGGGAGTGCCGAGGTGGATGTTGGCGGTTTCCCATCCCATGGCGTGGAGGAGGCGGAGTTCGGTGTCGGGGGCGCGGAGGGAGGCTAGCAGGATGCGGGAACAATCGGGAGCCAGGCGGCGGACGATCCAACGGCCGTGGAGCTGGACGAAATGATCGGGACAGCGGACGGCGCGGTTGATGATGGTCTGGTAAAGGATTTCGGCGGGGCCTTCGTCCTTGTGAGTCTTGTTCTTACGGGCGGCGTTCTTCTCGGCTTTGAGGTTCTGAGCCCAGTGAGAGGAGGACGGAACGAGGGCTTTGGCTTCGCGGGCGATGCGTCCGCCGTGCCAGTCGGCGATGGCTACGTAGCGGGCGTGGCCGAGGCTGCCGAGTCCGGCGGTGCGGTGGGTAAGGCGATAGGGGATGTCGCGTGCGGGCATCAGGTGCTCGAGGGCATCGATGGCGCTGACGGGGCATTCGGATTTTAGAGTGCGGAGTGCATCCATTTTCTCCCAGAAGTGGACGGGATCGCGGAGTTCGCCCAGGGCGATGCGGCGGAGCCATTGATGCCGTTCTCCTAGCACGAAGGGACAGCCTTTTTGCTGCATGCTTTCGCGATAGCCCTCGAGCATGGCGCCGCAAATGTCTTCGCGCTTGACGGGGAGATGTCCGGCCTCGGCGGCGAGGTGGGCGCTGACGGCGAGGCGGACCAGATCGATGGTGTAGGACATGGGCCAGGCTTCGTCGAAATCGTTGACACCCCAGATGAGGCGTCCTTCGATGTCGCGCCAGGTTCCAAAATTTTCTACGTGGAGGTCGCCTACGGCAAGAACTTGGGGGGCCCGGCATAGGTCGGGACAGAACTGCGGCCAGATTTGTGCCCAGCGGTAATAGGTGGCACGGAAGAACATGAAGACATCTTTGTTCATGTTCGCGTGTTTCAGGCGGAGGTCTTTCTGGTCGATGCGAGTGCGCTGGGCCAGCCAGGTTTCGAACTGGCGGGTGGCCTTGACTACGTTCATGCGGGCAACGATAGCGGCTGGAGAATGGGGAGTCAAATGCTGAAACCTTAAACACAGGGGGAGCCCTCCGACTTCGCTCAGGGCAGGCTCCGGAACACCGGGTAGAGCGTGTTGGGCTTGACACAGTGACCTTTAATAGCCACTCTCTGGGGCTTTTCATCATCCCGTAAGTCCTTCGTTTTCAATTTCATGACGATTGGTGTTCGTCCTGCGATTTAGGTTGGTGTGCCTCGCGGCACAGGGAGGCGTTATGCAGATGGCGATCACATTTATGGCGGTGGTGGCGGGCCTGATTTTTTCGGTGGCGGTGGCGTTGCTGGCGGAGGAACTGATTTTCGGGCAGGTGTTCCGGCTGTTCTTTTCACAGCAGACCGCAGCGCTGAAGAACGGGCAGAAGCGCTGAGGCGCATAGGAGAACTACGATGCTGGCGTTGCGGTATTTGCTGATCACTTGCGGCGTGGGGATGATGATCGCGGCGGTTTGCATTCTCACTTACGATTTGTATCGCGAAATGTTGTACCGGAGATTGGTGGCTACTCCGGGAGGTGCGGTGAGCGCGGCTCCGGTGGTGGTGCGCTGGCGGACTTCGCTGGCTTTGGTGATGTTGGCCTGGGGACCGCTGCTGGTGGCTTTCAGCATCGTGGTGGTGCCGAGCGGGATGGCCGGGGTGCGGGTTAGCGAGATTAGCGGGACGGTGCCGGGGACGCTTTATCCCGGGGCGCACATGGTGATGCCGCTGGTGGAGGATGTGGCGTTGTTTGATACTCGGGATCAGGTTTTTACTACTGGGGATTCGGAAGCTCCTAAGCCCTCCGCTGGTGGGCTTCCTCCGAAACCGCAACTTTTGGATGTGCAGGCTAAGGAAGGACTGACGCTGGGGTTGGCGATCACGGTGCGTTACCGGCTGGATGCGAAGCGGCTGGATTACATCCAGGAGAATTTGCCGCGTCCGGTGGAGAAAGAGATCGTGCCTCCGACCGTGGCTAGTGTTTGGCGGGAGATTGTCCCCAACTATATGGTGCGGGATGTATTTTCAGCGAAGCGGGAAGAAGTGCGGCAGCGGGCGGCAGGGCTGATCACGAAGAAGTTGGCGGCGGATGGGATTGTGGTGAAAGAAGTGATGCTGAGGGATATACAACTGCCGCCGGAGTATGCGAAAGGGCTGGAGGCGCTGCTGTTGAAGGAGCAGGAGAACGACCGCATGGGAGTGGAGACGGAGTTGAAAGGAAAACAAGTGCGGATCGCCGAACTGGAAGCCGAGGCTGCGAAGGTGCAGCAGGTAAAACAGGCCGAGGGGGAGGCGCGGGTGCATGTGCTGCAGGCAAAGGGCGAGGCCGACGCGATGCAATACACGTTGCCGCTGAAGGAGAAGCAGATTCAGCAGAGCCGGCTGGAGGCGCAGGCGCGAAAGGAAGCTACGATCCAGAATGCGGAAGCGGAAGCACAGGCCAAGGAAATCGACGGCAAAGCTGAGGGCGAACGGAGGAAATTGCTGGCGGATGCGGAGGCGCAGGCCAAGGTGATGGACAGCAAGGCTGAGAGTGAGCGGCGGAGGTTGCTGGCGGATGCGGAGGCGGCTCGAATCCGAGTGACGGCGGTGGCGGATGCGGAGCGACTGCATGGCGAGGCGGCGATTTTGAAGGATAATCCGCTGCTGATTAATAAGATCGTGGCGGAGAGGCTCTCGGACAAGCTGCAGATCATGATGGTGCCGGCCGATGGGAAATTCTTTTTTGCCAACGACGTTTTGCGCGGTATGGATTTGGCTAGTCAGAGTCGGCCGGCGGGAAGTGTCAGGGTGGGTCAGGAAACCAGGGGTCAGTCAGGCCAGTGGCCAGTTTCGGTCGTCCACCGGGGCTGGCCATTGTTTTCTGGCGTTGCCGCGCTGGAGGGTCGCGCTTTTCCATAGCAACGCCAGCTATCCAACACGTCAGGACATTACGCTTTGTCGGCGGCTCGGCTCGCTGGCTGAGAGTCGAGCTGCGCTCGACGGACAGCCGAGACGGCTGTCCCCACATAGACATTACGGTGCGATATGATGCAAACGATTCCGTGGCATCTTGTGAAGCCTGATGCGGAGCGGAAAAAGAAAGGCGATGATGTTTCGCCGAAAACTGCTGGCCGTGTTCGCGCTGACGGTGTTTTTGTCAGTGGCGGCGGTGACGTTGCTGGTGTCGGCAGTGACGCGGCGGGCGTTTGAGCGCAGCGAGGATGAGAGAACGGCGGCACTGGTTACGCAGTTCCGGCGCGAGTTTAACCGGCAGGGCGAGGATGTGGCGCGGCGGGTGCAGGCGATTGCGGCGTCGGAAGAAGTGGGACGGATGGCGGTGAAGTTAAACCGTCCGCAGGCGGATGCGGGGCCTTATTTTGAGTTGGCGAAGACTACGGCGGAAAATAGCCGGCTCGATTTTCTGGAATTTGTGGAAAGCGATGGAACCATTATTTCTTCGGCGCAGTGGCCGGCTAAGTTTGGCTATCCGGACGCTGAGGCTGGGAGTTTTGCCGCATCGGCTGACCGAGCGGCTTTTCTGAAGCAGGAAGCGCTTCAAGACGGCCCGGCGCTGGGAGTGTTCGCGGTGCGGATTGCAAGGGCGGGAGAACGTCCGGTCTATGTGATTGGGGGAAGGCGTCTGGATAAGTCGTTTCTCTCGGGTATCGATATGCCGGCGGGAATGCGGGCTTTGCTGTATCAGAATCGGGGCGAGCGGTTTGCGGCAGAGTTGTTAGTGGATCCGGCTGAGACCGCCGGCGAAGCTGTTCGTCCGGCACAGGAACTGGAACCTTTGGTCGATGCGGTACGGCGGTCGAAAGAGGAAAATGCGGGCTTAGTACATTGGTCGGGCGATGGGGCCGAGGATGAAGTGTTTCATGCGATCCCGCTCTTGGGCGCGGGCGCAGGGACAGATCGTCCTCTGCTGGCGATTCTGCTGATCGGGAATTCGCGGCGGAGTTATGTGGAATTGATGCGGCACATTCGTGCGGCAGCTTTGACGGTGGGCGGGGGAGGGATTCTGCTGGCGATTCTTCTCAGTAGTTGGGCGGCGGCACGGGTGACGCGTCCAGTGGAGCAACTGGCGCATGCGGCGCAGGAAGTTGCAGAGGGGAATTGGAATGTGCGAGTGGATGTGTTGGGCGACGATGAACTGGGACAACTGGCCGATTCGTTTAATCGAATGACTACGGAATTGCTGGGGCAAAAAGACCGGCTGATGCAAGCCGAACGAGTGGCGGCTTGGCGGGAACTGGCGCGGCGGCTGGCGCATGAGTTGAAGAATCCGCTGTTTCCGCTGCAGCTTACGGTAGAGAATCTGGTGCGGGCGCGGCAACAGACTCCGGAGCAGTTCGAGGAAGTGTTCCGGGAGAGTTCGAGAACGCTGCTGGCGGAGATCGCGAACCTGAAGGGAATTGTGGGGAGGTTCAGCGAGTTTTCGAAGATGCCGCAGCCGAAGTTGCAGCGCGTGCAGGTGAATGAGGTGATTCGCGGCGTTATGCAGCTTTTTCAAGCGCAACTGGAGGCGCCCGGACGTGCGAAGATCAGTTGCGAGCTGCAACTCGATTCGCACCTGGAGCCTGTGGCAGCGGATACTGAGTTGCTGCACCGGGCGATTTCGAATCTGGTGCTGAACGCGATGGATGCGATGCCGCAAGGTGGGACGCTCTCGCTACGCACGCGCAATGAGGGCAGCAAGGTGGTGATCGAAGTGGCGGATACCGGAGAGGGGTTGACGGCGGAGGAGAGTGAGCGAATCTTCACTCCTTATTATACGAGCAAGGCGCATGGGACGGGGCTGGGGCTGGCGATCGTGCAGTCCGTGGTTAGCGATCATGGAGGGAAAATCCAGGTACGGAGCGAACCGGGCCGCGGTACTACATTTGTGATTGCGCTACCGCGGAATGTGGAGTCCGCGCGGAACGCGGAATAGATAATCCGGAAATCGGAGGAAGGTTGCCGACAAAAGCACATCTGCTGATTGTGGACGATGAAGCGAACACGCTGGCGTCGCTGGCGCGGGCGTTTCGGCTGGCGGGGCACGAGGCTACGGTTTGCGACAACGCAGCTAAGGCACTGGAACTGGCAAAAGCGCAGAATTTCGATGTGATCCTTTCGGACGTGGTGATGCCCGGAAAAGGTGGTCTGGGACTGCTGGAGGAATTGAAGGCGCAGGGAGTTGCAGCGCCGGTGGTGATGATGTCTGGGCAGGGGGACATCGAGACGGCAGTGCGGGCTACGCGGCTGGGGGCGCTGGATTTTCTGGAGAAGCCGATCTCGAGTGAAAAACTTTTGCTTACCGTGGAGAATGCGCTGAAGTTGCAGCGACTGGAGAGCGAAAACCGGCAACTCAAGCAACGCCTGGGCAAGCACGAGATCGTATGGCAGGGCGCGGCCATGCAACGGGTGATGGCGCAGGTGGAGCGGGTGGCGGCTAGTGAGACGCGGGTTTGCATCCTGGGAGAGACGGGGACGGGGAAAGAACTGGTGGCGCGGACGCTTCACGAACGCAGTGCACGCGCCGTGGGCGCTTTTGTGACTTTGAATTGCGCGGCGGTTCCGGCGGAACTGATTGAGTCGGAACTTTTCGGGCACGAGAAAGGATCGTTCACCGGAGCGGCGGGTCGCCACATTGGGAAGTTCGAGCAGGCGGATCATGGCACGATCTTTCTGGATGAGATCGGCGATATGCCGCTCGCGATGCAAGCAAAGTTGCTGCGCGTGCTGGAAGAAGGAGAAGTGGAACGCATTGGCGGAGATAAGCCGGTGAGCGTGGATGTGCGAGTGGTGGTGGCAACGCATCGCGATCTGGAAGCTCGGGTGCGGGAGGAGAAATTCCGGCAGGATTTGTTTCACCGGATTTATGTTTTTCCTTTAGTGCTGCCGCCTTTGCGGGAGCGGAGAGAAGATATTCCGCTGCTGGTGGGGCATTTTGCGTCGCAGGTTAGCGCGCAGAATGGATGGAAGGCGGTTCCGTTTAGCGTGGAGGCTCTGGCTGCTTTGCAGTCGCACTCCTGGCCGGGTAACGTGCGGGAGTTGCGCAATGTGGTGGAGCGGTTGATGCTGCTAGCTACTGACGGCCAGGTTGATCTTGCTACTGTGGAGCTCGCTTTGCCGAAAGGCGGGGGCATTGGAGTTGCGGCGTCCTCTGCGTTTTCGTCGGGGGCGCTGGCTGAACGCGTAGATGCTTTCGAGCGCGAAGTCATTCTGGCGGAGTTGAAGCGGAGTCATTCGAACGTTAGTCTGGCGGCTAAGTCGCTGGGGCTCGAGCGGAGCCATCTTTATAAGAAGGCGGAGCAGTTGGGGATCGATCTGCGAGCGATGCGGCGGGAGCAGGGGCCGGGGTCGGAGTAGATTCTTTCCACACAGCGAGAGTTGAGGAGATTCGGTTGATCGCGAGGGCTCGAACCGGTCTGACCAACGCTTAGGAGGCGACTGTGACGGTGCGTGATAATTTCAGTCGTCCCTCCGGGACGTGCTCAGCACTCCCACTCATCCCAGCGCTGAAGCGCTGGGCTATTGTCGGGCAGCCCCTCCGGGGCGCTTTTTTTGCTATAGGTTCTGCCGCTGCGGTTCTCTTCTTTGGTTCACTTGCTTCTCTTTTCCTTTTAGCTGGTACGGCATTTGCAAGCGAGCCGCCTTCTCCGCCTGCGTATGGGGTTCGGATGGAGCAGGCTTGGATTCCGATGAAGGATGGAGTGAGGCTGGCGGCTACGCTTTATATGCCGGACGGGGCGAAGGCGGGGGAGAAGTTCCCTGCTCTGCTGGAATACTTACCTTATCGAAAAGATGATGGAACGGCGGCGGGCGATTATCCGAAGCACGCTTATTTCGCGCGGCGCGGGTATGTGAGCGTGCGCGTAGATATACGCGGATTTGGTGCTAGTGAGGGCGCGCCGCCGGAACGGGAATATTCGGAGCAAGAACAAGTCGATGGGGAGCAGGTGATCTGGTGGCTGGCTCATCAGGCCTGGTCGAATGGGAACGTGGGGATGTTCGGGATTTCGTGGGGAGGATTTAATTCTCTGCAGATGGCGATGCGGCATGCGCCGGGGTTGAAGGCGATTCTGGCGATCGACGCCACCGCGGAGTTGTTTCATGACGATGTGCACTATGTGGATGGCATGGCGCACATTGATGAGTTCGAATTGAATATGGATATGGCGGAGGGATGGACCGGGGCGCCGGATTATACGACTGACGAGAAAGTTCTGGGGCCGCGGTTTGAGAGTCCTCCTTGGTCGCTGCTTTATTTGAAGCATCAGCATGATGGGCCGTTCTGGCGGGAGCGGGTGCGGCCGCTGAAGGAAATTACAATTCCCAGCTTTCTGATTGGGGGATTGCTGGATGGATATCGCGACAATGTGACCGACATGCTGATGCAGGCGAGCGGGCCGGTGAAGGCGATTGTGGGGCCTTGGAACCATACGTATCCGAATGAGGCGGAGCCTGGTCCGCAGATTGAGTGGCGGAATGAGGCGGTGCGGTGGTTTGATCATTGGCTGAAGGGGCGCGACACGGGCGTGGAGAATGATCCGCGGCTGGTGATTTATATGCAGCACTGGCATGCGCCTGATCCGAGTCTCGAAAATGTGCCCGGCGAGTGGAGGCGGGAGGATGTTTGGCCTCCTAAGGATGCGCGGGCATCGACTTTATTTTTTCAGCCGAATCACTTGCTGGCCGAGAGTGCGGCGCAGGCTGACACGCATCAGCTTAAGTATGTGCCGTCGATTGGAGTGGAGGCTGGATTCTGGTGGGGTGAGTTGTTGAGCGATGTGCGTCCGGTGGACGCGTTCAGTCTGGTTTACGATTCAGCGCCGTTGCAGACGGACGTGGCTATTTTGGGGCGTCCGCATGCTTTGTTGCGGGCTTCGGCTACTGCACCGCTGGCGGATTGGTTTGCGCGGCTTTCGGATGTGGCGCCGGATGGGACAGTCACGCAGATTACCGGAGCTGGGATTAACGGGGCGCAGCGGGATTCGATGAGTGAGCCTCGCGATCTGGAGCCGGGGAAGGTTTATCCGCTGGATATCGAAATGCATTTGACTTCGTGGGTTTTTCCGAAGGGACATCGGATTCGTGCGGCGATTTCGAATGCTTTGTGGCCGATGATGTTGCCTACGCCTTATTCCATGACGACTACTCTGGAACTCGGCGGGAGCGATGGCTCGCGGATTGTGTTGCCCGTGGTGCCTGAGCATGGAGTAGTTCCGCCTGCATTTTCTGCACCCGAACCCTCGGAACAACGTACCGATGTTAAGAGCGAAGGATTTCCCTGGCCGGGCGAGTGGACTGTGGAGCGGGACGAGGCTCGTCATAAAACTACCGTGCACTGGAAGGGGCAGGAAAGCGGGGAGTATCCGTGGGGGAAAGAAATTGACTATGAAAATCTGACTTACGATGCG
Source organism: uncultured Acidobacteriaceae bacterium (assembly GCA_963763285.1). GTDB lineage: Bacteria > Acidobacteriota > Terriglobia > Terriglobales > Acidobacteriaceae > Sulfotelmatobacter. The sequence goes on from CAVXOK010000018.1 coordinate 292,715, forward strand.
GATGATGCGCATCCTGAGACTTGTTCGGTGCGGGGAGAAGCGGAGACTGTGTTTACTTTGAAAGGACGCACTCTGACTTGGCGCGGGCATTTGCTGGTAACGACGGATCAGAAGAATTTTTATTACAAGTACACGCGCGAGTTGCTGAAGGATGGGGCGATGATTAAGTCGAAGACCTGGCAGGAGACGATTGCGCGGGATCATCAGTGATGGGGGAGCTTACCTCAGCGGCTAAAGCCGGATCGGGTTTTCCGGCTTTATGGCGCGACTGAAGTCGTGCCCTTCTCGATCGAGTCTTCCTAATCGGCCGCGGCGGATATCGGCTCTACGCCGCGTTTTAGATCGGCGGCGAGGAGGCGGTGAAATAACTGTTCTCCGGCTTCGCGGCGGACGGAGAGGCGTCCGGCGCGGTAGGCGCGCGACTTGAGGCCACGCTGGACGTCTTCGCAGATGCCGAGATCTTCCTCCTGCACGCGATTGCCTACGTTGACTGACTGCTCGTTGTAGTCGCGGCGGGCGTCGCTGATATCGCCGAAGTAGAAATCGAAGATCACGTGGCAATGATCGACGTCGACGGGGATTACTAGATTCGTGTCCATGTATCCCTCATAGCAGTTGATCATTAGGTTGGGATGTTGCCAGAAATACCAGGCGCGGTCGCCTTTGCGCGCGGCTCCGGTGGCGGCGTCGGTGTCGGAAGAGACCATGGGGCTCGACTGGAGACAGTAACGGTCTTCGTTCTCGATGGTGTATTGCTTGTAATCGAGAACCGAATTCAGGCCTTTGTGGAGATGCGGGACGTGGTAGCCACCGTCGAGGTAGTTATCGACGAAAACTTTCCAGTTGCAATTGATGTCGTAGGTGCGGCGGTCGAAGTAATGCAGTTTGCTGATTTCCAGTGGGGCCATGCGGCGCGCTAGGCCGCCGAGAAATTCGGCGAGCGGGGCGGCGTGGTTGTCGAGGTTGATGAAGACGAAACACTCCCAGGTTTCGACTCGAATGGGGACGAGGCCGTTTTGCGCGCGGTCGAAATTTTCAACGCCTTCGAATTCGGGCATACCTTTCAGGGAACCGTCGAGGCCATAGTTCCAGCCGTGATAGGGACAATGCAAGAGCGAAGCCTGGCCGCAGGGTTCGGTTACGACGGCGGCGGCGTGGTGGCGGCAGACATTGTAGAAGGCGCGCAGAGTGCCGTCGCTGCCGCGGACTACGACGATCGGCTCACCGGCGACTCTGGTGCTTACGAACTGGCCTGGTGTTTTCACTTGTTCGGTGCGGGCGACTAGTTGCCAGGTTTTGCTGAAGACGCTTAGGCGCTCGAGTTCGGCGATGCGGGGATCGATATACCAGGCGGCGGGAATGGTTGAGGCTTTCGACAGAGGAGCGCGGTCGTCGTAGGTGGAGAGGATCTGCTCGATAGAGAGTTGGCGTCATCTGATTGTTCTCACTCTGGAGTTCTACACTAGTTTGCGTCTGCACCCGCTCGACTTTGCTACAACGCCTTCGGTCTGGCAATTAGCTCAACGGGTACGATCTTGCGTATTTCACCGTGGCCACGAGTCGCAGGCGCAGGAGCAACGCCGACGGCTCCCTGCAAGAGCGTGAGGAATTGCCGGATGCGAGCTTCCTTTTTCTCGGGCATCTCGCCTTGCCTGCGGAAAAGGCCGGGGTCGAGTTCGGCAGTGAGTAAGGCGTCCTGGAAACGTTCGAAGGTCCAGTCGAGCAGGGAGACAATCATTTCCGCGTCCATATCTTTACGCAACTCGCCACGCTCGATGCCGTAACGAACAAAGGCAACCGTGCCGTAGGGATCTTCGGTGGTGAGAAAGCGGTTGATTTCGCGCTTCAATACCAGGTCAGTGCCGTAGTTGCCGAGCAGGGAGATGCGATAGGGGATCCAGTCTTCGCGCAAGAGATGTTCGGTGCGCACCAGCCAATAGTAGAGAACTTCAAAGAAGCCGGCGGCGCGAACGTCGGCGGGCGCGTCCAGATATTTCGAGAAGGAATGCACGGCGCGTTTATAGACTTCGAAGAACAGTCCGTCTTTGCTGCCGAAGTGCTGGAAGATGGAACCCTTGGCGATGCCGAGGACGGCGGCGATGTCGCCGACGCGGGCGGCCTGGTAACCGTTCTGAGCGAAGTGCTGCATCGCGGCGTCGATGATGCGGGAGCGCTTGGCTTCGGACCGGGGACGGGGCGCATTTTGACGCATGTAGCGCGGGTGGTGCGACGGGATTGCTGGCGATTCCGCTCATGAATGACTCCAAGTCACGGAAGCATATAAGAGACCTGTGCAATTTTCAACTTCATTTTTGGCGAGCTGAGTGAAGTAATGTATGGTTCCGCAGGAAGTGCGGAGTGACTTTAAGTCAGACCTTCAGTCAGGTAACCGGTGAGACATGCGAGTCGATCTTGGTGAAAGCGGCTTCCAACTTTATTTATGACGCGATCGTCGTCGGCGGCGGCCACAATGGGTTGACTGCGGCGGCGTATCTGGCGCGCGGCGGACTTTCCACGCTGGTGCTCGAGCGGCGTGAGATCGTTGGCGGATGTTGCGTGACTGAGGAAATTGCTCCGGGCTGCCGGGTCTCGACTACTTCTTATATTGCCAGCATGCTGCGGCCTGAGGTGATTGCGGAACTCGGGCTGGCCGAGCATGGGCTGCGCATGGTTCCGTGCGATCCGGCGATTCAGGTTCCCTTCCCCGATGGACAGGTGGTTCCGTGGTGGGTGGATCGGGAACGGGCGAAAGCGGAGTTTGGAAAGATATCCACGAAAGATGCGGCGCGGTTTGTCGAGGTCGACGATCAACTGAAGAAGCTGGCGCGGTATCTGCAGCCGTTTTTTATGGAGCCGCCGCCGGAGATTGACACTTCGACGGTGGGCGGCTGGAGCGATTTGTTTCGCGTGGGCAAACGCTTTCGCGGGATTTCGAGCGCGGAGATTGCGCAGCTGGTTTCATTTCTTACCGGGAGCCTGGGGGAGTTTCTCGATCACAATTACGAATCCGAAAAGATAAAGACGATGTTCCTGGCGAACAATGTTTACGGCAAGCATGGCGGCCCATATCAGCCGGGAACAGCGATCGGACTCTTGTTTCACCTGCTGAGCGGCGGGGAGCACGAGTTGCAGGGTTTTTACGGGCACGTGATGGGCGGCATGGGAGCGATCACGCAGGCGCTGGCTGCGGCGGGAAAGAAGCTGGGCGTGGAGATTCGGACTTCGGCGTCGGTGGCGCAGATCGAGGTGCGCGACGGGCGAGCCTGCAGCGTTGTGCTGGAGGACGGGAGCGAGGTTCGCGGGCGAATGATTTTGTCGAACGCCGACCCGAAGCGGACGTTTTTGAAGATGGTTGCGGCGCGCGAGTTGCCGGAAGATTTTCTGTTTGCGGTGCGCGGGATCAAGATGGATGGTCCGTGCGCGAAAGTGAACTTCGTATTGGCCGAGGAGCCGCGGTTCACAGGAACGTCGCCGCAGGCAACGCCGCTGGAGCGGACGTTTTACACGCTGGTTCCTTCACTGGAATTTGCCGAGCGCTGTTATGACATTGCGAAATTTGGCGAGATTCCGGAAGAGCTGTGGGTGGATTGCGTGGTTTCGTCGAATGCGGATCCGTCACTGGCGCCGCCCGGCAAGCACATTCTGACTTGCTTTGTGCAGTATGTGCCTTACAGATTGCGCGAGGGCAATTGGGATGAAAAGCGGGAACTGCTCGGGCGATCGCGTGGTGAGGAAGATTGCCGAGTATGCGCCCAATGTGCCGGACGCGATTGTGGCGCGGCAGGTGCTTACGCCGTTGGATTTGGAACGAACGTATGGATTGACCGAGGGCAATATTTTTCACGGTGATTTGCGGCTGGAGCAGCTTTTCTTTATGCGTCCGGTGCCGGGCTGGGCGCAATATCGCACGCCGATTCGCGGGCTTTATCTCTGTGGAGCAGGGGCGCATCCTGGCGGCGGGGTTACGGGCGCGCCGGGACGGAATGCGGCGCGGCAAGCTCTGCGCGATTGGAAGAAGGGACGATTCAAGGCGGCCGCGTGAGCGGTAACCGAAATGTCGTAAGGATTCGCCAAGGTCCAATGCGAGCTGTTCATCGAGGGAGGGAGCATGAAAAAGAAAGGCATTCTGGAAAGATTGAAAGAAGGGCCGGTACTGGGCGATGGCGGATATTTGCTGGAACTGGAGAAGCGCGGGTGGGTGCGCGCGGGTCCGTTCACTCCGGAGGTTGTGTTGACGCATCCCGAGGCGTTGCGCGAATTGCATGTGGAGTTTCGCGAAGCGGGGTCGGAAGTTCTACAGGCGCTGACGTTCTATGCCAGCCGGGACAAGCTGGCCACGGTGGGACTTGAGGATCGATTGCAGGATTTGAATCGAGCGGCCGTCCGCATTGCGCGCGAAGTTGCGGGCGATCGTTGCCTGGTTGCGGGGAACTTGAGTCTAACGTGGATGTACGAACCGGGCAGCGCTTCGGCCGCCGACCGCGTGCGGAAGACGTTTGACGAGCAACTGGCGGTGCAGGTTGAGGAAGGCGTGGACTTCATCATCGGGGAAACGTTCTCTTTTCTTGGAGAGGCGCTGATTGCGGTGGAGCGCGGGAAGAAGACCGGCTTGCCCACGATGGTCACGATTTGTTTCGAGAACAAGGATGAGACCACTGACGGCAAGAGCGCGGCCGACGCCGCGAAAGCGCTGTTCGATGCCGGCGCTGACATTGTTGGCATGAACTGCTTGAGGCCGCCGGAGCACATTCTGGGGCCGATGGAGGAGATGCGCGAGGCGGTGTCGGGATATCTGGCGTGCCAGCCGGTCGCATACCGCACTCCGAAGGCGAAACCTGATTTCACCAGCTTGCCGGAGTTTCCTTACGCGTTGGATCCGCTGCAACTTACGCGGCAGGAAATGGGGAAGTATGCGGCGCAGGCACGCGATATCGGCATCAACTTCATCGGCGCGTGCTGCGGAACGGTGGCGATGCACATCCGGGAAATGGCGCGGGTGCTGGGAAAATTGCCGGAGGATTCACGCACCTGGAAGAAGGGCGGCGAGAAACCGATGTCAGCCTACGAATATTACGATCACGACAATCTGAAGGCGGGCAGCCGGACATAGTTCAGGGATCGAACACAAACAAAAGAGCAGGCTCTGCGGCAAGAGCCTGCTCGATTTGTTTGCGCATGGAGTTAGCTGACGCTGCGCAAGCGCGGCTGCTCCGCGTGCACGAGCGGAGCATCGACCAGGTGTTCGCTGAGGAACCAGGCCTGGAGTTCATTGGTTCGCAGCACGTCGCTGATGGCAAGGTCGTTGGTGCCATCGTCTCCTATTTCGTCGGCGCGGCTAGCCAGGGTGCGGCAGTGGCCGATGATGATCTGGTGGGCGTCGAGCAGGCGGGAAATCTGCACCGGCACTTCTTCCCTGCCCCGTGGCGGACGCTCGATGCGCGTGGTCTCGGCTACGTCGGCAGCCATGGCAATCGAGACTCCGCCGAGGAGTTGAATGCGTTCGGCGATGGTGTCGACGATTTCCGATTGCTCTCCATAATGCTTGTCGAACAAGAGATGGAGCTGATAAAAAGTTGGTCCGGCAACTTGCCAATGCGATTTCTTATAGAGATCGCGCAGGGTCATGGTATCGGCCAGCAACAGGTTGAGTTGCTCGGTCATTTCCAGACGAACCGGCTCCTCCAGATCAAGGGGCAACATGTGCGAAACCGTGCCGTACGCTTGAATTGCGTCGGCACGTTGGTGAAGACGAGGCTGAGCGCTGACTGTCCCTCGGTCGGTGGTGGGTGCTTTCGGGCTGAGATTTTTCTTAGCCATAAGTGTGTTCTCCTCGCTGCGCAACAATCTTTGGATTCCTAGTTTACTCGAATCGCCGGTTATAGAAACGTCGGCGACTGTTCGATGCGGGGAATCGGGCGTTGGATGCGGCGGTCGGCGAGGAAGACAAATTCGAAGACTAGCAGACCGCCTTAGGTCAGCGAGCGTCTCGCGGAAGCGCGAGAGAAGCGGCGGAGCGAGGCCGAAGGTTTGACGATGCCGAATGCATTGTTTATGATCAAAGTGCGGGGTGGAGCAGTCTGGTAGCTCGTTGGGCTCATAACCCAAAGGTCGGTGGTTCAAATCCACCCCCCGCAACCAACGCAATCATAGAGTTACGGGCCATTGGGCACTTGCAGCAACTGTCCAAAACTGTCCAATAAGGGGAACTGCCACACAGTTCCCCTTATTTATTGAATGGAGACCTCTTGATTGGCAGGCCTTTGCAAGAGGCGTTGCACGATTGGGCCGATTGGCTTTGCGCTTGGCCAAGGCCGAGGCATTGCCGTACTGGTCCATTGTGGTTGAGACGTGCGCGTGTCGCATGAGTTTCTGCTGTACGCCCACGGGTGCTCCGGTCTCGTCCAGCCACGCACGATATGTGTGACGGAACGTGTGAAACCCGATCCTGCCAAGTCCCAATTTCAGACCTGTAGGAACCAGGTAGTCGTTGCGCATCGAGTCGGCATGATACGGTCGACCCGTCACCGGGCTCGGGAAAAGCCAGTGCTCTTCGGTATCGAGACAGAGCGCTTGCCATTTCTTGAGTTCGAGGATAAAGCCCCGTTCGATTGGAACCTCGTCCTGCGAATACTCCGTCTTCAACTTGTTGAGCCGCTTTCCGACCGCTGATCGTTGAACCAGAACCACCGATCGCTTGAAATCGAAATCCGTCCAGCGCAAACCCAGGATTTCGCTGATTCGCAAACCGAAACACAGGCCAATTAGCACGATGGTTCGAAAGGGCTGAACCAGCGCGTCGAGCATTTGCCAAGCATCCTTTACCTGAAGGACGCGAGGACGTTTCTTGCGCTTGCTGATGCCCTTCACTTCGACCAAGTCCATGGGGTTTCGTTCCACATTCAGCAATTCCCAAAGCATCGCCTTGTCGAAAAGACGATACATCAGGGATCGAATATGTCCCTTGTACTTGGGCGAGAGGACGAGCTTGCGAAGCCAATCCTGTACCAAAGCGGGCCGAACGTCTTCGAGATGGGCGTCGCCCCACTTGGGTCGGATGTGTTGGCAAATCATACTTCGGTAGGAGGCTAGAGTATTGTGAGTGATTTGTTCGGCGTCCTCTTCCTGTTTCTGATCGAGCAGGAAACGGTCGAGGATGCCACAGAAGAGAACCGGATCTCGGCGCAACATCCCATCGTTGATCATCAGCCGCATGCCTTCTGCTGCTTTCAAGGCGTGGGCCTCCGTCTTGTACTTTTCGACGGTTCCGACGGTGAACCCTCTTCTGGTCCTGCGACCGTCTGAAGTCGGTTCCCACCAACGATAGAGCCATACGTCCGGTCCTGTTACGCGTTTGTTGATCTCAACACTACCGTACTGATACCGCGTTCGCTTAGCCAATGTAATCTCCTTGGGGTTGGCGACGCGGGTGGCTGCCTGAGATTACCTGAGAACGAAGCCAATGGTCTAGCTCCGAGAGATAGAAATGCCAGCGCTTCCGACCTGTCCCAACCGGATGCGCGGGAAGCGAGCCCTCACGAGCCTTGCGGAGTACCGTCTTCGGATGAAGGTTGAGGAAACGTGCGGCGTATTGTTGGTTGACGGGTGCTTCCCGAACCGAGCGTAGCCGCTCGCGTGGGGGAATTCGAGTGGGCTGGGTCGACATAGAAGCCTCGCTGCAATGCGGTTCCGCGCGCTATTGGATTTTGCGCGGAACCGACGATGTCAGCCAATTTGCTTCGTTTCCTCGACCGTGTCCAACAACTTCTCGTCCGCGTGTTATTCCTGCCGGGAATATCAGATAGCAATAATCCGATTTCTCACATCACATTTCATTGAGCAAATCGCTTCTCGGTTGCCGATCTGGCATTGCAGCAGAACCGAGTCATACAGGTCGCGACAGCCTCATCTGCATCATCGCTAGGCACTTGGACGCAGATTTGCGAGCAAAGTGATTGCGTCCCCGCCACCACAATCGTATCTCGGGGCCAAATACTTAGGCGTCTTCCTTGTATCAGTGCCGGGGGCGCATTTGCCGACAAATCGCTTTGTCTGGAAGATTCATTAGCGAGCGGAAGGCTCAATTTACCTGCTCGCGACACCATGTTCATCTGTTATTCCTCCCAGGAATAACAGAGTGACGAGAAGTTGTTGGACATGTTGTTTGAGCAGCGTTACGTTTGCGCCACAAGCAGCCGATTTGAGGTGCTGCGGGAGGTGCAAATGCCCCGTTGGTCGCGAGCTCATTCCATCCGCCAAATCGGACGCCTTCTTCAGTCGAAGCGCGTGCGTCCAACCACAGTTGTTCTTGCCCTGTTCTTCCTCATTCCTGTGGCGGCGCTGGCACAGGGTTCACCGTTCGACACGGGCTTTACCGCTATCCAAAGTCTTTTCACCGGCACCATTGCAAAGGTTGCAAGTCTAGTGGCGATCGTGATCGGCGGCTACGGTTTCGCCCACGGCGAACCCGGCGCAAAGAAGGCCTTGGCCGGTGTCGCCGCCGGAACCGGGATTGCCGTCCTCGCCGTAAACGTCCTGAGTTGGCTTTGGGGCGTGTAGGAGGCCCTACCCGCCAAGTTCAACAGATGCTGAACGAGTCCCTTATGCCAAACAACACAGATCAGAAACATCGCACAAATCGAGTCTTCAAGAGCATGCATAAGCCGCTCACCTACCTGGGCGTCGAGCGCACTCTGTTCTACTTCGTCTGCGTCGGCGCGGTGGGAGCCTTCAATCTCTTCAACTCCATCTTGGCCGGCATCGCCGTGTTCATTGGCGGTTTTGCTTTCGGTCATTGGGTAACGAACAGCGATCCGGCGTTTCTCCGCATCCTCGCAAAGTCTGAACGCTACAAATTGCGCTACGACGCTGCGAAACAGCAAGTCCCACATGTAGAGGTGGTGTGATGCTGCGTCTCGACAAAGTCATCAAGCCGTGGAAAGAGAGCGCAGCTCTCAACGACCACATCAATCTCTATGGCTTCTGGAATGAGACGACCTTCCTCACCAAGAGCGGCGATGTAGGAATGGTCCTCAGTATTTCCGGCGTGGACTACGAGAGTCTTGACCGGTCGGAGCAAGAGTATGCAGTGAAGCGGTTAGAAGCGGCGCTTAAAGCGTTTGGCCCAGGCTTCCACGTCTACCAATATCTCTTCAAGTCGAATCGCCCTGACATCCCATTCGCAACGTATGACGACCCTGTCGTGGATGCAGCGATCGATCAGCGGCGAAAGTTCTTTGAAGGGAAGCGCGACCATCTTTATCAGGTTGAAATCTTCTACTGCATCCTGCTCGAAGGCGCCCGCTCGAAGACCGGCGTCGGTACGGCGCTTGCTCGCCTCTTGCGCGATCCAGAGGGCGCGATTGCCGAACTCAAATCGCAGTTCACCAACGACAGCATGAAGACGTTATTGCGTACGCATATCGAGCGCGATCTTCAACGCCTCGACCAGCACGTGCAGGCATTCGCTCGCCAGCTAGCAGACTTCATGCAAATCGAGATTCTGAATCAGCAGGGGCAGTTTACGTTTTTCCGACGCCTGCTGAATTATGACGATTGGCGTATTGCCGGCAGGCCGCAGTCCACGCAGTTTCTCGACTATCAGGTGGTCAACTCCGACATCGAGGCCGAACGCGATCATCTGCGCGTAGGCGATCACATTGTTCGCGTGCTGACGATGAAAGAGGCCATCACAGAGACGCGGCCCCTGGTGCTCGACGCGCTGCTAAAGATTCCGGCCAACTTCTACGTGGTCACGGAGTGGACGCCGCTACCGGCGGACAAAGCCCGCAAAGAAGTCAATAAACGACGCCGTCACTTCAATATGTCGAAGACGGGTTTCGTCTCTCAGATGGGCAACGACGCCACGCAGACGAATTCTCGCGATGTGCTGGTGGATGAGTCCAAGCAGGCTGACATTGAAAATCTTGGCGATTGCCTGCGCGCCTTGGGCGACGGCCAATCGCTTGGCGATTTCTCGCTCACGATTGTGCTCTATGGCCGGGCGTCATCCGGTCAGGCAAGAACGGAACTCGATCAACTGGTGGCCGAGTTTACCGGCGTCTTCACCAATGCGGATGGCAATCTGTTCGCGGAAACCTACAACCAGCTCAACGCTTATTTCGCCACCTTGCCGGGCAACTACGCGCTGAACCTCCGCCAGTTGTATCTGCTGAACACAAACTATGCCGACCTGTCTTTTCTGTTTACGATCCTGCCCGGCGAGAAGACGAATGCGCATCTCGGTACGGAGTACCTGGCCGCGCTTGAAACCGACAACAGCACGCCCTACTTTCTTAACCTGCATAACGGCGAGGTTGCCCACACGCTGATTCTCGGGATGACGGGGAGTGGGAAATTATTTCTCCGGAAATGTGGAGCTGCCCGTCTAGTCTCTACACCTTTCCGGCTCGTGTCTCTCCGGGCTTGGCTCGGGATTGCCATTTAAGATTTCCCCGAATTTGAGCAGTTCTGTGTCGCCGGTTTCCCGGACGAGCACTCAAGTTTCCTAAGTCCTTGAGTAGCCGCGCGAGTATTCGCATTCCGCGCCGGGATTTATACTCCACGTGATTTACGGATTTTCGCGAAATCGCTCGCATAGAACGAGGGACGAAGATGGCGGAACAACACACGATCCTTGGCGGAAAAGTTTACGTCTACAAACGGCCGAACAGCAGCCGCTGGCAATGCTCAAGCTTCTTCGCGGGCAAGAATCGTCGTACCAGCACGAAGGAAGAGAGCCTCGCCAAAGCCAAGGACGTCGCCGAGGACTGGTATCTACAGCTTCGGGGAAAACTTCTCACTGGAGAACTCAAAGCCGAAAAGACCTTTCGCGAGGTGTCTGAACAATTTTTACGCGAATGCGAGATCATGACGCGTGGAGAACGTAGCAAGCAATACGTGAAGGGCCAGTATTTGCGGTCGAGCGTTCACTTGGTGCCCTTCTTCGGAAACATGGACATCTCGAAGATCACCACGGGAAAAATCGTGGATTATCGAGTTCACAGACACCAACAAGCAATTGCGAAACGCGGCAAGCCGCCGGCACACAGCACCATGCACCACGAAATCGTGACGCTGCGCCAGACCTTGAAGACCGCGCTGTGCCACGGATGGCTCGACCGGCTTCCAGATTTCTCTGAGCCGTACCGGCGATCATCGAAAGTCTCCTACCGGGCATGGTTTTCGCCAGAAGAATACGAGAAACTCTGTGAAGCGACTCGAAAACGCGCACTAGAGCCGAAGAAAAAGGGCTTCAAATGGCAAGCGGAGCAACTGCATGATTATGTCCTCTTCGCGGGCAATACCGGGCTGCGGCCTGATGAGGCACGGCGCCTTGAGTTCCGTGATGTCGAGATCGTTGACGACGAGCCTTCGGGCGAGACGATTCTTGAGATTGAAGTGCGCGGAAAACGGGGATTCGGATATTGCAAGAGTATGCCCGATGCAGTGAGTCCATTTGAGCGACTTAGAAGCAGGCTCCGTCCGAGGCGCGTTGAGGGCGTGCTCGCCCCCAGCGAAGTGTCCGACAATTCTGATGTCCGGGGGAAGGAGTGGCGCACGCCCGAACCGACCGACCTCATTTTCCCCAAATGGCAGAGCGAGCTCTTCAAGACCATCACTGAGGAGGAGAATCTTCGGTTCGACAGAGACGGCCGACCACGTACGGCGTACAGCCTACGGCACACGTATATCAGCATGCGGTTGATGGAGGGAGCCAACATCTATCAAATCGCTAAGAACTGTCGCACGAGCGTCGGAATGATCGAGAAATATTACGGGGTGCATGTCAAAAACTCGCTCAACGCCGCTGCCATCAATGTGGTCCGCTCGGGTAAAGACGAGATGGCGGAAGAATTCGAATACTTGATGGAAGAAGAAGAATGAGCGCGAGCCACGGCTATCGGCCGCTCCCCCGAAATCAGGCTTGCCTCGCTCCCGGTATCGATGCTGTCACCCAGTATATTAGGTTATTTAGTTGTAATCAGCATATAAACCTTATATATTAGGTGCATGTTGCCCCTGTCCGCACTAGGCGAGCAGATCGCCACCAAGCGCAAAGCACTCGGCCTGACGCAGCCCACGCTTGCAAAAAAAGCCAGGGTCGGACTCTCCACGCTCGACGCCCTGGAGAACGGACGGCTGGGCGAACTGGGATATTCCAAGATCACCAATATTCTCACGGCGCTGGGGCTGGAGTTGAAGCTGCAGGAAGCAAGCGCGGGCCGGCCGACGCTTGAAGAACTCATGGAAGAGGGACGGGATGATCAAGGTCTGGACCGACGCCGCTGAGGCGGGACTACTCGATCGTCACGGCGAGCGCGGCAGCACGTTTGCTTACCTTCCCGGCGCTCCGCCCACGCGCGCGGTCTCGGTGACGATGCCGTTGAGGCTTGAGTCGTGGAGCGTGCCCTTCGGCCTGCTTCCGGTTTTCGAGATGAACCTGCCCGAAGGCGCACTGCGGGAGCGGCTCCGCCTTGCCTTTGCGAAAGCCACCGGCACCTTCGACGAATTCGACCTGCTGTCCATTGTCGGTCGCTCGCAGATCGGACGCATCCGCTATACCGGCGACAAGGAACACCTGCACGAGGACGTGCCCTTCCAGTCAGTGGACGAGATTCTCGAACGCAGGCGCGGCGGCGACCTCTTCCGCTACCTGCTGGAGAAATTCGCGTCCTTCTCCGGGATCAGCGGCGTGCAGCCCAAAATCCTCGTGCGCGACGAAAAGGCTTTCGCCGAGATGGAGCATACGGGACACCGCCTCTCACAAAGCTACAAAGGCGCGACCCACATTGTGAAGCTGTGGGAGCCCAACGAATATCCGCAACTGGCAGCCAACGAGTATTTCTGCCTCACCGTGGCGCGCAAATACGGACTCGACGTGCCCCCTTACCGCCTGGCCGAGGACGGCATGGCGCTGGTCATTGACCGTTTCGACCTGCGCATGGACGGGACCTATCGCGGAGTTGAGGATTTCTGCGTGCTGAACGGCCGCAGGACCGACGAGAAATATCGCGGCAGCTACGAGACCTCGGTCATGAAGCGATTCGGGCAGTTTGCAAACTCGACGCATGTGGGCGAGGACATGGAAAAGCTGTTCGCCCTGATTGCCATGAATTGCGCGCTTCGCAACGGCGATGCACATCTCAAGAACTTTGGGATTGTTTACGACGATGTTCAGGGCGAAGCGAGACTCGCACCCGTCTATGATCTTGTGACCACCTCCGTCTATCTGCCGAAGGACAGCATGGCGCTGACCCTTAACGGCACGACGAAATGGGCGAGCGCGAAGGAATTGCAGCGACTGGGCGAGACGCGGATGGGAGGGACTCCTGCCCGCGTCCGGCAGATACTCGAACGCATAGAAGCTGCAATTGCGGACACCTCAAAGGATCTGCAAGCCTACATTAAAGCGCACGCGGAATTCATTGAGATAGGCAATCGCATGCTCCAGCAATGGGAGCAAGGTGTCGCGCTTTCGCTTAAGGCGGCCTGAGCATTTATCCGCTCTTCAGCTATTCGCGAGGAAGCGTGATGGCTTCGGCTTAATGGGTCTCAGTAGATCGGGGTGGCACCCCTCGGTGAACGGATGAAGATTATCATTCCACTTGTTCTCGCAGTCAATGAAGCGAGTGATCGCAAAGACGTAATTCAACAGATCAAGAATCCGGCCCTCATTTTGAACGGCACAATGTCGCGCTTCACGCGCGGATCCCTTTCTGGCACTCTCTTCCAAGAAGATGGCAGCCAGAACAGAATCCTAATCGTTCCCCCAAAGGCTCGCGTGGGCACTATCGGATCCGATATTGATTCGATCATCAGTTCGGCCGCCGAACCAAAGGAAGAGCTTCTGGACGTGTCCGACGGACGTTGGTTGCGGAACTCAAATCTGGTGATTCATGGAGTCTCCGATAATATCGCCGATCGAACGAAATCTGTGCTTGAGTCCTGGACTGGGGCCTTCTCGTACGTGGAAGAAAACGTAGCAGAGAACGTTCCCGGACTCAGAAAGCCGCAGATAGGTGCGCTTCATGCTGTCCATGCGCATTGGTCTGTGTCGAATTCCCCAGCGACTGTCGTGATGCCGACTGGCACTGGCAAGACCGAAACGATGCTTTGCATTCTCGTGTCCGCCCGTTGCCAGAAGATCCTCGTGGTCGTCCCAACTGACGCACTTCGCCAGCAGATTTTCATGAAATTCCTAGACCTCGGCATCCTCGGCAAGCTGGGCAACCCCATTCTTTCTACATCAGCTTCCTTTCCCGTCGTTTGCCGACTCGAGCATGTGCCGCAAAGCCAGCGGGAACTGGACTCAATAGCGGAGCGAACGATGGTAATCGTAACCTCAAGTGCAGTTGTCGGCCAGTGCTCGCTCGAAATCCAGAGGAGATTTGCTGACCATTGCACGCACTTATTCATCGATGAAGCTCATCATGTGGAGGCGCCAACTTGGCAGATCTTTCGTGGACATTTTAAGGATCGCCGTGTGGTCCAGTTCACGGCCACGCCTTTCCGAGAAGACGGCAAGCCGCTCGACGGAGAAATCGTCTATAGCTACCCGTTGAGAAATGCGCAGCAGGAGGGATACTTCAAGGCAATCCGATTTGAACGGGTCCTTGAGTTTGATAGCAAACGGGCAGACGCAGCCATTGCGGAAAAGGCTGTCGAACACCTCAGAAAAGAAGAGAACAAGAACCACATCCTAATGGCCCGGGTCGATAGCATAAAGCGAGCCAAAGAAGTGTTCGAGCACTACAAGAAATACACAGAGTTCGCCCCTATCGAACTTCATTCTGGCGTCACGTCGTTACGTGCACGTGAAACAGCTCGAAAACAACTTTTGTCTAAGACATCGAGGATTGTGGTATGCGTAGACATGCTCGGCGAAGGCTTCGATTTGCCTGAGTTGAAGATAGCCGCTTTTCATGATATCCGGAAATCGCTTGCAGTTACCTTGCAACTTGCAGGCCGCTTTACGCGATCTCGCTCAGACCTGGGCGATGCGACCTTTATCGCGAATGTTGCCGACGTGAGCGTGCAAGAGGAACTACAGAAATTGTATTCGCAAGATCCCGACTGGAATCTCCTCCTCCCCGACCTCAGCGAGCAGATGATTGGCAAACAGAAGGCGCTTCAGGATTTCTTGCAAAGCTTCTCGGAGTTTCCTAGTGAAGTTCCTCTGAAGGCTATTCGGCCAGCGATGAGCACTGTCGTCTATTCAACCCATTGCGAACGTTGGACGCCTGGAAACTTTAAGGAGGGCATTCCGTCAGCCGATGCTTGCGAGCAAATTCACAACTCCCTAAACCAACGCGACCGGACGCTGGTTGTTGTGGCAGCTAGAAAATCGGCTCTCCGATGGACGGACGCGGAGAATTTGTACGATTGGCAATGGGAGCTTTATATAGCGTTTTGGGACGAGGCGCGTAGTCTTCTTTTTATCAACGGCTCCAGTAACAAGGGCGAGTTCCGGGCGCTGGCCAGAGCCCTAACCGCTGATCATGCTGCCCTAATCAGCGGACAGCAAGTTTTTCGAGTATTTTCACGACTCAATCGCATTCGGCTCCAAAACGTCGGCCTCAGTGAACAGATCGGGCGAAACGTTCGATACACGGGGAGAATGGGCTCCGATGTTGAGGCTCAAATAAACCAAATTGTTCGCGGAAATGCCCAAAAGTCCGTGATAGCGGGCGTTGGTTTCGAGAATGGTGCGTTGACCTCGATTGGGGCGTCGCGAAAGGGAAGAATCTGGTCACACCAGCGCGACAAGCTTAATGATTTTGTGGCATGGTGCCGCCTAATTGGCGGAAAACTCCTCGACGAAGCCATCGATCCTGACTCCGTCCTTTCCGGAACCCTAATCCCCCAAAGGCTTTCGGACCGGCCTAAGATCATGCCTATCGCAGTCGACTGGCCAGAGCCTATATATACAGAGCCCGAGAAGAATTGGATCATCTCTATCGGCGGACGGGATTACTTGGTTGCGGAACTTGGAATAAAACTCATAAATCCGGCGGCTAGTGGCCCACTCATAGTGGAGATTGTTGGTGACGACAAGCGAATTGCGCTCGAACTGAAATTCGTTGGTGGAACGGAAAACCCGGATTTCCAATTCCAGTCGATTGGCACGACTCCAGCGACGATTAGACATGGCCTTCGCGGGGAGCCGAAAAACCTATCCGACTATCTTACTGAAGACGCACCGGTCATTTGGTTTGCAGATGGTTCGTCCCTCGAAGGTAATCAATGGGTTCCCCTACGAGAACCGAAGCCGCCCTTTGACAAATCTAAAATAATCGGATGGGACTGGGCAGGGACGAATATCCAGACAGAATCCCAAGGAGAAGATAGGACTGCAACAAGCGTGCAAGCACGGGTGATTCGCTACCTGCAGACCCAAGAAACCTACGACGTCCTATTCGACGATGATAGCCCCGGGGAAGCTGCGGACATCGTTGCAGTAAGAGTTGTCGGTGGGCTGAAGCAACCCTCCGAAATAAAAGTTGATTTCTTTCACTGCAAGTTTTCCCGCGGAGCAAACTCGGGAGGGCGCGTGGAGGATTTGTATGAGCTCTGTGGACAGGCTCAAACTAGCATTTGGTGGGCCGGTTCGCCAGCGAAGAAGTCCGACCTGTTCACACATCTCATGCGGAGGGAACAACTCCGCCGCGACAATGGGAGGGCCACGCGATTTGAGATCGGTAGTGTGGAAGTCCTCCACACCATCAGAGAAATCTCCAGATCTCTCCCCGTTTCAATTGCAATTACGATCGTTCAGCCCGGGCTTTCGAAAGACCGAGTCTCGGAAGACCAGCTCAGACTCCTCGGCGTCACCGAACATCACCTAATGGAAACGCTTGCATTGCCTTTCAATGTGATCGGGAATGCTCGGTAAGTGATCTTCGCAAAGACCACTATTCCTCCCGAGCTCGCCTGCGATACTTTCGCGCGTGGAATGTTGGTATTACAGGACACATCTGCCTTCCCTCGGTTGAATAGCGTTCCGTGCTATTTTCACAATCTCCGATAATCGAAAATAGCGAGACTAGCCATTTGCGGCGGGGTGCGGGGCCGCACTTCCAGGCGACCCGGACCAGTCCTCTCTCGACACAATAAGATAAAAATGGTACAACGTAATAGGATAATAAACGTACAGCGCAATAGTATAAATACAGCACAACACAATCGGATAATGGAAACACGAAGCCTGAAGGAAACCGGCCATGGCCAGACCGCCTGAAAAACTCGCGCAGTCCCTCGAAATCCTGCGGAAACTCCAGACCGCGGAAGGGGCGGGGGCGATCCGGGCGCGCGACCTGTCACGCACGCACCGGGAGCGCCTCCTGCGCAACGGCTTCCTGCAGGAAGTCATCAAGGGCTGGTATATCCCGAGCCGCCCGGACGAAGTGAAAGGCGATAGCACGGCCTGGTACGCATCGTTCTGGCGTTTCTGCGGCGCGTATCTGGAAGCGCGTTTCGGCGTTCGGTGGTGCCTTTCACCGGAACAATCGCTTTCGCTTCATGCCGGCAACTGGACCGTGCCCGGCCAGCTCGCGGCGCGGTCGCCGCGCGCGGGCAACAAGGTCACCAAACTCCCGCATGGCACGTCCCTGCTGGAGCTTCGCATCGCGCTGCCGGGTGTGGCGGACCGGAAGGAAGAGGCCGGCCTGCGGCTGTTCTCGGTGGAATCAGCACTGATCGCGTGCTCCCCCAATTATTTTTCGAACAACGCGACGGATGTCCGCGCGGTGTTGCCGATGATACGGGACGCCTCCGGCCTTCTCCGCCGACTCCTTGAGGGCGGTCACACGGTGATCGCCGGACGCTTGGCCGGGGCCTTCCGCAACATCGGCCGCGACCGCATCGCGGACGATATCGTGAAAGCGATGACGGCAGCCGGCTACGCCGTGCGGGAGAACGATCCCTTCACGGACAAGCCCTCCCTGGTCATCGGAGCCCGCGAAACCTCTCCTTACGTAAACAGGCTGCGGCTGCTCTGGCAGAAAATGCGCGAGCCGGTCATCGAACGCTTCCCAAAAGCGCCGGGCCCGCCGCGCAATATCGAGGCATACCTCAAGCGCGTCAACGACGCCTACGTCACGGACGCCTATCATTCGCTGTCGATCGAGGGCTACCGGGTCACGCCAGACCTTATCGAGCGCGTCCGCGGGGGGAGGTGGAACCCGGAAGCTGACGAGGGCGACCGCGATCAGCGGAACGCCATGGCGGCGCGGGGCTACTGGCAGGCCTTTCAGGCCGTGCAGAAAAGCCTCGGCAAAATTCTGAAGGGGGAAAATCCGGGAGAGGTCGCGGACGCGGACCACGGCACGTGGTATCGAGAGCTGTTCGCGCCGAGCGTCACCGTCGGCCTGCTGAAGCCCGCCGATCTCGCGGGCTATCGCAACGGCCAGGTCTATATCCGCAAGTCGATGCATGTGCCGCTGAACCGGGACGCGGTGAGGGACGCCATGCCGGCGTTCTTCGACCTTCTGCGGGAAGAGCCGCATCCGGCCGTCCGCGTGGTGCTCGGGCATTTCATCTTCGTCTACATCCATCCTTATATGGATGGCAACGGCCGCGTCGGGCGCTTCCTGATGAACACGATGATGGCGTCGGGCGGATACCCGTGGACGGTCATTCCGGTAACCGACCGCAACGCCTACGTGAACGCTCTCGAAAAAGCGAGTGTCGGCGAGGATATCGCGCCCTTCGCGGACTTCCTCGCCGGGCTGGTGAAAAAACGACTGGCGGGCGAGCCCTTGCCGGCGGTGCCGAAAGCTTCGCTCGTAGACGAACGCTAAAACAATACTTTCGAGGAAAGACGAAGAACGATGCTGAACTTGGCGGCAAACTGATCTCCGGGCTAGACTTAGACCCTGAAGTGCTCAACTCCCGGAGATCCGAGCGATGAAGTTTTATATTCGCAAATATCGAGAGCCCCGTCCGAACATCAAGAACATCTTCGTTCTCACGTCGAACACTTGGAACGACTACGGCACCGTCTCGCTCTTCATGCTGGGATATGTCGACGAAGACGGCGAGTATCGCGAAATCGGTGAAACTAAAATCCTCTCCACGGAGAACATCGACAAGAAACCGCTCAGCGTCAATTCGGTAACGTCCTTCGCGAGACCCTTCTCCACCTTGGACAACAGGTACATCTCACTGGGTCAGACGGAAGGATACTACTCAAACATGCACAAGCTTTTGCTCAAAGACGCTCGCAACGAGCTCCTCGTCGCGCTTCGCGATATCGCTTGGGACCCAGAGTTGGCACACCGATTCGAGCCCACGAGTGAGTTTCGAAACTCCTTGCTTCGGGTGAATGAAGCGCAGCACGCCCGTCGTATCGGGAATGCGTTGGTGCAAGGTCATCGAGTCGAGCGATCTTTCAACTTCATATATTCCGCGTCGATCCCCGGTGCCGAAGCACCAACAGACGTGGAGATCCAATTCGATTCCACAGACAAACTGCCGGGAAGAACGGTTTGTATCGTCGGTCGAAACGCTGTTGGCAAGACTAGTTTCCTGGCCGGACTGGCCACCGATCTGGTGCAAACACGCGAAGTGTCTCGCTGGCGCATTGCGGAGATGGAGAGCGGATTTAAAGAGCATCCTCGCTCTTTGTTTACCAGTGTTTTGGCTGTCTCCTTCAGCGCGTTTGATAAATTTACGCTTCCAGAAAAAGAGGGCTCAAGCTACGTTTACTGCGGTATCAGAACTGAGGGCGGCAAACTGTCTCGCAAAGACCTGGTGCAGAGATATCGCTACAACTTGGGAAGGATTAGAGATGGCAACCGACAAAATGAGTGGCAGCGCTCCATGATGCGGATTCTTGGAACTGTCGATGAGGAGCTCTTCGAAAAGCTCGGAGCCGAGGTGGACGACCCAAACGTACCCACAGACACGCTATCGCTGTTGAGCTCTGGTCAATCGATCTTGGCTCACTTTGTGACTGCCCTTCTGGCGTGGATCGAGCCAAACTCGATCGTGCTATTCGATGAGCCGGAAACCCACCTGCATCCTAATGCCGTTGCCTACCTGTTCAACGTTCTGACCGCGATTCTTCAGAAACATGATTCGTTTGCGATCATCGCGACGCATTCACCCATCGTCCTGCAAGAGATTCCGCGGAAACGCGCCATCGTGTTCGAACGCGAAGAAAATATAACGACCGCGAGACCCTTGGGACTGGAGAGCTTCGGGGAAAGCATCAGCGAACTGACCCGTCATGTCTTTGAGACCAACGAAATCGCGACACTTTATCGCCGCGTTTTGAGAGACCTTGCGAATAAGGAAAGCTTAGAGGAGACGATGGATCGCTTTGAGGACGGTCTCAGTATGAATGCCCAAGCATATCTCATCGCGCAGCACAATCGATGACGCGATGCGGAATCTCGTAGCCTTTCCTTCCAACCCACCGCACATCGAATATCTGGTTCTGATCAGTGACGCGAAGAAGGTCTCGCACGGAACCGATCACAAGGCCTTGCTCGTTGCCAAGCACAACGAAATCGTCAGCAGCTACGCTGTGTTCGGAAACGCCATCCAACAGAAAGACCTCGACTCGATCACGCCCAACCAGGCGCTCACTCCAAGACGTCAGTCCTTGGTTAGCTGCTACTCCAACAGATCGTCGGGGATTGCCAACCTCAAGAAAGCGATCTCTTCCACGCATGGGCTGAGGGTGTTGAAGTACTGTCCCATGTGTGGGGTGACATCCCCGACGACGTATGACCACTACCTGCCGTCGTCACGATTTCCCGAGTTTGCTGTTCATCCTTTGAATCTGATTCCTTGCTGCTCCATTTGCAATTCAACTAAGGACGACGATTGGCTAGATCAAGATGATCGCAGACAATATCTTCATCTCTACTCGGACCTGATTCCAGCAGATCTGTTTCTAAAGGTGACACTTCACACGCCTGCAAGTCTCTCGGGAGTCGGTGCTACCTTCGCCTTGTCGAGGCCGGTTGGTATACGTCTTCGGGACTGGCGACTGACCAAAGCACATTTCCGCAAATTGAAGCTACTTGATCGGTATACCGAACGCAGCAACGCGGAGATTTCAGAAATTCTGGAGTCTTGCGCTGAACACTTGGAACACGGCGGTTCTCGCCCAAAAAAGTTCTTGGAAGGAATCGCGAACCGCCAAGAAGCTGTGTATGGAGCAAGCAATTGGCGGGTTCAGTTGATGCGCGAGTTGGCCGTTTCCCCAAAATTGCGCCAACTCATAGGTGCGGCGAGCGGTCGTTAGACTGCCCAATCAAAGATGAGGCCGTTATCCGCATCCCAACCGAGCAAAAGGAAGCTGCCGGTTGAGACCGCGATAAGTCCTGAGGAGTCGGCTAGGCGGACTCGACGCAGGCCCGAGTCGGCTTGCAGGATGTTTTGCCGACGATTGCGGCCGGGGAGCATGGCGAGTCCGTAAGTTACATTCCAGGGGATCCTTCAACCCGGGGGATTCTTCAAAGCTGGCGAAAATCGGGATCGGGAAGATCAACGCCAGGCGCATCCGATCTCTGGCAGACCTGTTCAAGGCAATCAGTGCAGGTGGACACTCGTTCGCTGTCCTTTAACTGTCCAATAAGGGTTCCTTAACGCCTACTTACAAGGCTTTTCGAGGGCCACCCGCGTCTTGTAAGTTGTTGAAAATACTAGTATTTTTGGACTCATAACCTAACGATCCTTAAGATTCCTTATTGCTCCCTAAGTGACTCTCGCAGACAGCGCATGTATCGCGCGTGTCGATCAATGACCAACCACTCGGCGCACCCAGCAAGGGAAGTATAGGGCTGGTTGGGATCATCGTTGCCGACAGACGTTTCATCGATTGGCAACTTGCTCCGAAAACGGATCAGCACGTCGACTGTCCGATGGCTGTCCAATAAGGAGTTCCAAGTCGGAAGGGGATGATAGCCCAAAGGCCGGGGGGGCCTCTGTGACGGAACCGAATACACCAGGGGGTCGGAATGAAAATCGCCGGAGCTTTTGCAAATTGGGCGTCCTGCGCGGCAATGTGTCGGAAGATCAGTCGGTGGAACCTACGTCGCGCGAGTGATGAGGCAATACCGAACCAAGCCCCCGGAACTGTGGAGAAGACGTAGAGACTGGATGGCGAGTATCCCTAGGTGAGCCAAAGTACGCGTTCATACCATGGTCCAATTGCCTTCCTTCAGCGGTGGTGGTGAGATCTCCCTATGACATCCTCAAAGGCACAGAGCCCAATCGAAATCTCCAGGTCGGCGAGCGGAGAGAAGCGCTTGACGGAACTGGGCATTGCGCTTCCACCGCCACCTGAGCCCTTCGGGATTTATGTCGACGCGGTTCAGAGAGGAAATCTGCTCTGTCTACCGGCAGCTATTTTCGGGGTCGGCGATTAAACAATGTCTGAAAACAGAATGGAGATATTTATGTTTCGAAACCTGCGATCATTGCAGTCCGCTCGGATTGCTTTTCTAATGCTTGCCCTCACTTGCCTCAGTGCCTCTGCGCAAATGAACGCACCTGACTCGACATCATCCAATTTGCAAGAGTCGGCACAAAGCAAAATTGCGCGCGCCCTCTCGGCAGGTCCTCCCAATGTGACGAAAAACGCTACGGTCGCTGAGATGGACGCCCAGGGACAGATGAAAGTCCTCCGGCTGGGAACCAATGATTTCACGTGCCTGCCGGGAGACCCGAACGGCATCGGATCACCTCCGATGTGTGAGGACAAAGTCGCAATGCAATGGAATCTCGATTTCGAGGGACACAAGGCAAAGCCGACTACCACCGTTCCCGGCGTCGAATACATGCTCGCGGGAGCGACGCAGCGAAGCGACTCCGACCCGTTCGACAAAACTGACGCACCCATCAGAATCGGACCACATTGGATGATTCTTTGGCCCTTTGATCCCAAAACCACGGGCCTGCCTACGACTCACAAGCCAACGGGCGCTTACATCATGTGGGCAGGTACTCCTTGGGCTCACCTCCATATTATGGGCAGGCCCTAGGACTGGCCGTTACCTTCAGCAGCGCAGTTGGCACAAAAGTGAAGTCGAAAGAAAGGAGTACGGTGATGTCGGACAACCCGAACATTCTCTTAGTGCACGGCGCCTGGGGCGACGCTTCACACTGGCGGCATGTCATTCCTCCCCTGCATGAAAAAGGCTACCGTGTCTTCGCGGTGCAGAACCCTCTGACATCGTTGTCCGACGATATCGACCGAACCATCAAAATGGCCGCTGCGCAGGATGCTCCCACGCTATTAGTCGGCCATGCTTATGGTTGCGCAGTCATAACGGGCGCTGGCCTTGCGCCAAATGTTGTCGGCCTCGTCTATTTGGCAGGACCTGCTCTTGATGAAGGAGAGAGTCTCAAGAGCCTTTGGGCGCGGCGGCCACCACCCGAGGGCGCGGCTAACATTCGTGAGGACAAGTATGGTTTTTTGTGGATCGAGGTCGAGAAGTTTCACGAGACTTTCTGTCACGATCTCGAAGACCGAACAGAATCGCTAGTATGGGCTCTTACGCAGAAGCCAACTGCGACGCGTTGCTTCGAAGAGAAGTCGGGGACGCCGGCGTGGAAAGTAAAGCCCAGTTGGTATCAGATCTCGGCCGACGACCGGTTGATTCCTACCGAGACCGAAAAGTGGATGGCGGAGCGAATCAACGCAAGAAGGACGATTACGTTGCCAACGAGCCACGCTTCCATTGCAACTCGCCCCGATGACATCGTGCAGCTAATCGAGGAAGCAAGTAATGCCGTCGTCGCGAAGGCTGCCGGTTTCCGCTAGAAAAACGGATGTGCTACGTATGGCGGACCACGGTTTCATTACGTGCTGTAATCCAATTACGAAAATAAGGAGTATTTCGATGCCGCCTTTCGCTGATGTTTCCACAGATGTCAAAGCGGGACTGGAAGTTGTGCTGGTCAGCCTTTTCGTCCAGATGCCGCACGGAGTTTGGCGTCCATCTTAACCAACCCAGCGAGCGAGTCAGCCTTCATCTTTTGCATCACTTTGCCTCGGTGCGTTTTTACGGTAATCACGCTGATGCCGAGTTCGTCAGCGACCTGTTTATTCAATAAGCCCGAAACCACCAACGCCATCACTTGCCGTTCGCGAGGCGAAACCGACCCATAACGGTCCCGGAGTTCCTGAATTTCCGCCGCATGATCGAGAGCGGCACGGCTCCGTTCAAGGGCCTGCCGGATGGCCGCCAATAGATCTTCATTACTGACTGGTTTCGTCAAGAATTCAACCGCGCCCGCTTTCATGGCCTGGACTGATTTGGGTACGTCTCCATAACCGGTGATGAAAATGATCGGCATGTCCATCCGCTCAACAGCAATACGCTTCTGAAGTTCGAGACCGCTGAGGCCTGGGAGAGAAATGTCAAGAACAAGACAGCTCGGAACAAGTGAACGAGGGCGATCGAGGAATTCCTGTGCCGATGCGAAAATCTCTGGCTGCCAGCCTATCTTGCGGATTAATAACTCCAGCGCTTCACGCACTGAGACATCGTCGTCAACGACGAACACGATAGGCCTCGCAGTCGGCACTGGCGATGACTCCACTGCATGACCAAGTGATCTCGCAAAGCTTGCTTTATCCCCCCGGCTTGCCGGGTGGGAACTGTCAGTTTCCTCGAAGTGCAACATTGACAGCCTCCAACAGAACTGTGCTTATGACGGGCTTGAGCAGGAATCCCACCGCTCCTTGTTCAAGCGCTCTCTTCCGAATTCCTTCGTCCTTCTGACCGGTGATAAAGATGATTGGAAGCGCTGGACCCCGAAGCTTCAATTGTCGTTGAAGATCGAGTCCCGTTACGCCCGGCATGACGACGTCAAGGATCAGACAGCGGGTCTGGCTCACGCAATCGGACCCGAGAAACTCTTCCGCCGACGAAAACGCGCGGGTGGAAAAGCCGAACTGCCTCAGCAAATTAGGGAGGGATTCGCGGACTGATACATCGTCATCAACGACCGTCACAAGTGGACGTTCGATGGATTCCCGATCTCGGTTGGACTCCATAAGCGAAGAATGCGCTCCTGCCATGTAGTCGGTCAATCGCACTAAGGTATGAACGTTGGAATCGGTATTCAGCGTCGAACTTACATCATGCGGCATCCATCGCACCATCCGGTCGGCTGCAGCGAGTTTCCTCTGCCGCCAAACTGGCCGCCTCGCAGGGTATTGAAAATGAAAACGTGGCTCCCGGACCATCATTCGCAGTCGCCCACAAACGCCCCTCATGAGCCTCGATGATGGAACGACTGATCGACAGGCCGATTCCCATACCTTCATTCTTTGTCGTATAGAAGGCTTCGAAAAGTCTGTCCGCAGCCTGGGGTTCGAAACCGACCCCTGCATCTTTCACGCTAAGCTGCACCCGACCGCCTTCCTCTCTTTCGGTTCTGATCAATAATTCTCTCGGACGATCGTCGACATTGCTCATCGCATCTGAGGCGTTTCGTACGAGATTCATAATGACCTGCTGAACTTGGACACGGTCCGCCATGAGGAGTGGCAGATTGTCGGCAAGGTCCTGCAGAACGATCACCCGCCATCTTTGCAAATCGCTCAACGACAGGGAAATCACCTCCCGTGTGGCCTGATTCAGGTCCATCAATTCGGGGGACGGATCTTTTTTGCTATAAAGCGCGCGTAATCGCTTGATCACGTCAGAGGCTCGGTTTGCATCACGCATCGTGCGCTGTGTAGTTTCCCGCGCGCCGTCGACATCGGGAGGATCGGTAGAAAGCATTAACAAACAGGTGTCGGTGTTGGTCATAATGCCAAATAGCGGCTGGTTGACTTCGTGCGCGATCGATGAGGTAAGCTCTCCCATCGTCATCACGCGCGCCACGCGCGCGAGTTCGGCTTGCGTGTTGCGTAGCTCTTCCTGCGCATGCCTCCAATCGTGCATATCCACAACTGTGCCGTACCACTTTAGAATTCGCCCTTGTTGGTCGAGCAGCGGAAGCGCGCTCGTTACGCACCATCGATAGGTGCGATCAGCAGCGTGGAAGGTGCGAATCTCGACTCGGTACGGGGCTCCGGTTGTGACACACGATCTCCACGTTCGAGCTGTCCGTTCAACATCGTCTGGATGAAGAAGTTTTGTCCAACCGCTACCCATGATTTCGTCAGCAGAGAAGCCCGTGTAGTCGAGCACGCGGGCATTGCAATAATCGATTGTCCCTTCTGCGGTGGCGCTCCATAGCATTTCCGGTATGGTCTCGGTCATCTGGCGCAGGTTGAGTTCGCTCTCTCTTAATCTTTTTTCTGCTAGTTTGGAGTCGGTAATGTCCCGAATGAAGGCGCCAAACAACCAATTCTGGCCGAGTCTCATTGGCGATACTTCCAACTCCGCCGGGAACTCAACACCGTTGCGCCGGATGGCCGTGACTTCGATACGCCGTCGCAATATGGGACCATCACCGGTAGCCAGGAAGTGACGTAAGCCGCGCTCGTGGGCCATCCGTAGTCGCTCCGGGATAATCAGATCCGACATGTGCTGGCCGATCACCTCCTTATTACTCCATCCGAACACAATTTCAGCTTGCTTATTCCAATCGGTAATCGCCCCTTGAGCGTCCATCGTGATAACCGCATCTAAAGCGGTGTCGACGATCAGCCGGTTTGTTTCAACAGCCCTCCGTAAATTCTCTTGGGACTGTTTCTGATCCTCAATGTCGGTGGATGTACACACAAACCGAAGAAGATTTCCCTCCGCATCACGTAACGCCGCGGCTCGATTGAGATGCCAGCGGTATGCCCCGTCCTGCACGCGGCGAAACCTCGCTTCCATTGTAAAATCCTGCCCTGAGCGTATCCCGTCGCAAATGCTCTTTGACGCTGCTTCTAGATCCTCAGGATGGATCGCAGTCATCCACGCGTCGGAATTTGATTGGACGTAATCGAGTGTCTGACCGGAGTATTCCAGCCAGTTTCGGTTCACGAAATCCGGCGTCCCATCAGGCCTGAGCGTCCACGCCGCTACAGGGATTTGTTGAAGGAGGTCAACCTGGAACCGAAGGTCTTCGTTGGCCTCGGCAAGTTCTCGTGTGCTACGTTCCAACTCCTGGGTCCGAACTCGAACCTGCGTCTCCAACCCGTTTGCCAGTTCGCGCACTGCGGTTTCCGCTTTTTCGCGCGCTGCG
>CAVXOK010000019.1:0-33709 GCA_963763285.1 uncultured Acidobacteriaceae bacterium
CGGCTTGCAGGAAGTGATCGCGATTACTCCCGGTTGACGAGCTAACCGGAAGTTAGCACCAGAAAAATCCTAACTTCCGGTTTGCCGACAACACTCCCAGAATCGTCGCCGTCCCGTGTAATGTGCTGCGCGGTCTATAATTGCGCGCACGGATGGCTCTTACTCCTGGGACAAAACTCGGGCCGTACGAGATCGTGGCACCTGCAGGCGCTGGCGGCCTGGTGAGGTCTATCGCGCTCGTGATGCGCGGCTCAACCGCGACGTTGCTATTAAAGTCTTGCCCGCAGCTTTTGTCCGCGATCCCGATCGCTTGCGCCGCTTTCAGCAAGAGGCGCAGGCCGTCGCGGCCCTGAACCATCCCAACATTCTGGCCATTCACGACTTCGGCGAGCACGAGGGCTCGCCCTGTATCGTGACCGAGTTTCTGGAAGGCGAGACTGTTCGGGAGCGGCCTTTTGAGACCGCGCCAGACTTGCTATCTCATTGAATCTTATCGGGGAGCAGCCAAGAAGAGTGTTTTACGAATCGGCTGCTCTACCAACTGAGCTACGTCGGCTTCTGGTGGACTGTTCCAGTTTATCAAATCGCCGCGGCAGCAACCCGAGACGGTTGAGACGTGCCTTCCTCAGAAAAGGCTTCAGATCGCCGCTTACGCGGCGCGGGCGGCGACAAGGGCGTCGTATTCCTCCTGCGACTGCGCGGGCAGCAGGACCCACAGGGTATACACGCCGACGGCCGTGCCGAAAGGAACATTGAACAGCGAGATGAATCCCAGCACCAGCGCGATCACCCGGGCCCAGGGCTCGCGCTGCAACAGTCCCCAGCCGGCGATGAATCCACAGGCCGCTTTGGCCAGGACGAAGATGCGATCACGCTCAGCAGCGGACGCAGGAATGCAGTCGGCGCTTCCGGCGCGCCAAACTCGTGCAGATGGGCGAACAGCGTGTTGGCAAGGACATACAGAACCACGCCGCCAATGGTATTGAACGCGGAGATGGCCAGCCAGAGAATCCCCAGAAGATGAACGTGCCCCTGCACGCGGCCGGGGCGCGGCTGCATCGCCGTCACCGGTCCGACGACTTGCTTGCCACACCGGCTGCAAAACGCCTGACCGGGTTGCACGGCTGTGCCGCATCCATCGCAGAACATCGATTCCCTCCTGCCGCCTCGTTTGAAGAGCCGAGTCGCCACGAAACACCGCTCAACACACGTTACCGTAAGATGATACGCAAATCGCCCGCAAGAGTTCATTGGAAAGTGTTTTCGCCGCGGCAATCTTTACTGCAGCCACTTTCTCCACACAGGTGAGCGGATCGCTTCGCGACGCAAAAACGAAAAGGCCGCCCGGCAACAGGGCGACCTCTTCTTTTCAAGGGAGAATAGTTCCAACGGAGGCAAAAAATTCCGTCAAAACTTTCTGCACAAAATCTTATGAGCCGAAAAAGCAGGGTGTCAAGCAATTTTTGGGAAATAAATGTCTTTAGTTTCAATCATTTACAGAATCGAATCAACATTCGTGAAATGTTTCAATTTGAGACTCAAGGCACCCGAAACAGCCCGTAAGCCAATAATCCTGAGGCACTTAAGAACTCTTGGAGGCTCCGTTGTAGCCGGAGGGCGAGGCCGCGGAGACCTGGCAGCCGTCCCTCCCAGGTTGAAGCGAGATGAATTCGGTTTGGTCGGCGACGGCCGAAAACCTGACCCGGGAAAATAGCGCCGCAAAAGAACGCGAGCGCCGCCGAAGGCAACTCCCGCCGCTAAAGAAATCGCACCCACGATAATGCACAGAAGAATAATGTTGACCAGCAGGTTGGCAATGTTGTTTTTCTTGTCGAAGTAGGTGTTCTCATTCCAGGTGACGCTGGCGTCTAATTCACCGCACCCAGCAAGCGTTTGCGCGTCGCTCTGCGAAAGCGGGCCGGCGGCGATGGCCACGATCGGTCCAGTGCGTTTATCGAAAAATGGGCCGACATTTTCCATGGCCGCAACTCCCGCCTGAGGTTCGGCGGCATGATGCGCGGCGTCGATGCGGCGGAGATGTTCGGCAGCCAACGCCGGCGTCGGATACTCAATCAGCATCAGCGTGGCTTCTCCGCTTGCAATGGAGTACTGTCCGAGCACCACTTCGGGGCTGGCGCTGAAATCGACCAGATCCGCGGGAAGTGGAGACGCGATCGCGCTCAGGGCCAGAGGGCCCTCGGCATATTTTTCGGTATTCGCTGGCGTAGCCGTGATGCGGCATGAAGGCGAGAATCGGAGGCAGGTTGCCGGCATTTCCGCCGGGACGTGGCAAGATGCCGGCCAGTTCACGCAGACCCGCCGCCAGACATGACCGAGAACTGGCTGAACACGGCATCCACTACGATGTGTCCGCGATAAAACAGCACCCGCTGATTCAGCGATGCGCCCTGGTCGCCGATTTCTTCCCGCGCCATCTCCGGCTGCAGGTAGAACGTATAGGCGCCGAAGGCGCCGCTGGCGTCGGCAAACCGCGCGGCGCGGATCTTCAGCGTGCGGCCGTCGTCACTCTTGTAAGTAGCGGCTTCGAAATCGGTGAAGCCGTATTCTTTCAGCAGCGCTGCGTTGGTCGGGTCGGCGGTGGCGGCATCTTTGCTGGCTTGCGGCGCGCCCTGAATCTGCCATCCGGCAAACTGCTTCGGCAGGATGGGCGGCGCAGGCTGAGCCGCGCCCGGACTCGCGGCGAAGGCCACACCGACGAGGCAAGTGCTGAGTAACAGAACAACGGCGAAGATGAGTACAAACCTGTGAACGCGCATGAATACACCGCTGGACACAGAATCCCTTCTGTAATTAGACCACAGCGGGACGAGAAAAAGTTTCCCGAAGGACGATCACGTAAGAGGGATCCATAGTGAGATATCTACTGTCCAGCGCCTTATCCATCTTGCTGGCGACCTTTACCCCGCTCAGCCCGTTCACATACTTGGCGATGCCGCGGTAGAGCGACTCGGCGATGCGCTGGCGGTATTCGCCGGTGGCGAGGCGGTGCTCGTCGGTGGGATTGCTGACGAAAGAAATCTCGGCCAGAATCGACGGCATGTTCGCGCCGATCAGCACAATAAACGGAGCCTTCTTCACGCCGCGGTCGCGAATCGCCGGGCTTTTCGCCGCCAGGCCGCTGTGCAGCGACTGCTGCACATCTCCGGCAAACTCCCGCGACTCTTCGATCTTTTCCTTCAGCGCGATCTTCTTCACCAGGTCCTGCAGTTCGTAGATCGATTTCTCCGAAACCGCATTCTCGCGCGCCGCCACTTCCAGCGCTTCCGGCGAAGAGGTGAAATTCAGATAATAGGTTTCGACTCCGCGGGCGTCGGGATCGTGGCTCGAGTTGGCATGGATGGAAACGAAGAGATCGGCGCGCGCCTGGTTGGCGATGGCGGTCCGGGTTTCCAGCGGGATGAAAGTGTCGTCCTTGCGCGTATAAACCACTTCCGCGCCCAGCCGCGTCTCGAGCAGCTTGCCTAAACGCCGGCCCACTTCGAGGACGAGATCTTTTTCTTCCAGGCCGTTCGGACCGATGGTGCCGGTATCGTGGCCGCCGTGGCCGGGATCGATCACGATCTTGCCGATTTTCAGTCCGAGAGCGCGAATCAGAGAACGGTCGCCGCTCGCCGTGGGCCTCGCTTCGCGCATATCCGGATCGGAAGCGCTTCCGACTTGCCGGAAGCGAGCGCGCGCGCCGCGGACTTGGGCCGCGGGAGCTTGCGCATCTGCCTCGCAGAGTCGAGCCACTCGAATCCGAAGTACCTGCGTCGCCGTCGAGATCGTTGTCACAGGCTTCTTGGCGGCGACGATATTCTGCAGTGTGTAGAACTCCGCTTTTTACGCTTGGGGACACTCCGCTTTGCGACTTCGGCGCGGAGCGACGCTGGTTGCATCATCGTCGTCGTCAGCTTCGACGATTTTCTTCACTACAGTGACGGTTCGCTTGGTACTTCTTCGATCTCGCAACCGGCT
Organism: uncultured Acidobacteriaceae bacterium; assembly: GCA_963763285.1. Taxonomy (GTDB): domain Bacteria; phylum Acidobacteriota; class Terriglobia; order Terriglobales; family Acidobacteriaceae; genus Sulfotelmatobacter. The sequence continues at coordinate 3,979 of CAVXOK010000019.1, forward strand.
GCCAGCTCGGATTGACACCGGGAGCATCATCGGTGAGACGCTCGGTCGCGACTTCGGCTTTCGGCAAGCGCTCGCGTCACTTCGCAACTGCTGCCGACGCACGTTTCGCCTGCGTCCTCAGCTCTCTGCCGTGCTCTTCGCTGCCGATCGCTCCAGTTCTTGCCGTGAATGTCGATGATCAGGCGATAGGGATTGGGCAGCAGAAAGGCGTCGTAATCGGAGAGGTTATCGACCTCGAGCACCACCCGCGTACGTCCCGGCGCAAACTGGGCGACGCGAACCTTCTTCAGGAAGCCGTCATCCACATCGAAGCTCTTGCCCACCAGCGTGGAAGCGAGCTTGGTATCGCGCAGATCGAAGAAGATGCGCGCCGGACTAGCGATGCGCTGCGAGGAAAACTTCACATCGCTTTCCACATCGATCGCGACCCGAGTGTAGTCGGGCGTGGACCAGTGCCGGATGCCGGTCACGCGCGGCAGGCGCCCGCGAGCGCTGCGCTCCGAGGACTCGTCGCTTACCGGACTCCGTCGTGAGACCAGCGGAACTGTCGCTGCGGCCGTCTCTTCGCGTCCTTGTTGTTATTGCTGCCGCTCTTGTCTGGCTGTTTCTTCTCCGCAGTCTTCTGTCTGCTGCCTTCTCAGCCTCGCGCCTCGCGGTTCATTTCCACATTGAGTTCGGCGATGGCCTGACGGGCATCGTCGGCCAGCCGATTGTGCGGGATAGCGACGCAGAAATTCCTGGAAGGTCGACGCGCGCCGCTTCGGGATCGTTAAGATCGTCCTTGTAGATCTCGCCGATGGTGAACAGGCCGTCGAAGCGGTACTTGCTGCCGGGATATTCCCGGCGCAGGAATTTGTATTGCTCGATGGCCTCGTTCAGGATTTTGTCGTCGTCGAAACGCCGTCCCATCTCCACCAGCGTCTCGGCTACCGCAACCACGCTGGGATCGGCTTTGGTGGAAGCGGGCGCACCCAGATAAACAGTGCGGTAGGCATTCAACACGCGCTGGTAATCGTGGCGGGTTCGGTCGGCGGGAGGCCGTCCATTCAGCGCCTCGCGCATGCGCTCGGCGGCGGCGAAGTGCTCGCGCGCCCAGGCGTCGGAATGGTGCGAGCGGGCCTGCGCCGCCGGAGCTGTAGCCGTGATGCGGCGAACAAGGCGAGCGCCAGCAGCGCTCCCCACAGACCACGCTGCCGCGATGAGCTCTTCAAAATTACCAGCCCGTGCCTTCGTTCCTGCTCGTTGAACCAGTTGGTTGAACCAATGCCCTGGGTGCCTGAGAGAGAAATAAATAAACAGATGCCGCGAACCTAATCGGTGTTGCTGATGTAGAGCACGCCGCGCGCATCCCGTTGAACCTGAACGGGATCGTGCGAAGCGCCCGAGTGAAAATCGGATCCGCCGTAGTACAGGTTGGTGATCCGCCGGACGTAATTTTGGGTTTCGGCGTAGCGCGGCACGCCGGAACTGCGCGCCACCGCTCCCGCACCCGCGTTGTAGGCGGCCAGGGTCAATTTGATGTCGCCGCCATAACTTTCCAGAAGCTGCTTCAGATGACGCACGCCCGCGTCCACATTTTGTTCCGGGTCAAACGGATTTTTCACGTTCAATTGGCGCGCGGTGGAAGGCATCAACTGCATCAGCCCCATCGCGCCTTTGCGCGATACCGCGTTGGGATTGAAGTTCGATTCCACTTTCACCACCGCCCGCACCAGGTTCGGGTCCACATTGTGCCGGGCCGCAGCCTGCTCGATGGCGCTGTCAATGTCGCCGGCGGTGCGGTTGGTCCGCGGAAATTGGCGGCTAACAATCTTGGCCGTTGCCGACTGGTTCGATTCATGCCCGAGATACTGGCTGACTTCGGCCGCTGCCGAACGCGCCGCTTGCATTGCCGCCGCATTCGGGCGGGGGCACCGGCTTCCAGCGATTCTCTTTCGAACTCCAGTACATCAGCGTGCGCCGCGGAGCTTCCGGCTCTTGCGCGTGGTGCGCCGGACTCGCCGGGACGGAATCGTTCACATAGATCTTGCGGCCGTGCTCGTCGGTTGCGGTGATTGCAGTGCTTTTGCGGACAGATCCATCGCCACCTCAGCGGCGCGGAGTGGTGAAGCGAGAGAAAGAGAGGTCGCGGCTACGGTGCTGGCCATCAGGGCGATTTGCAGGCGCTTTCGCATAACCGGGTTTCCAATCCACAATTCGGCGAAGACAGACTTCACCCTCGCATCTTGCCTACCCGGAACCTGACGGAGAATTCTTAAACCAGAGTAAGTCGATTATAGGCGCGGAGGATGGCGCGGGCAATCTATCTGAAGGGCGTAGAACCACCGAAGTAATCTGGGTAAAACAATGAAAACAAGATAATTAGAGTTGACTAGGTTACCTTCTCCAGAGCCAGGCTCAGGCATCCAGCGACAACGACCGCAGCAGGTTGCGCCGCATGCCACGCTCGACTTCGGCTAGCCGGTCGGAGGCGGCGGCGATCCAATCAAAATCGGCAGACTCGGCCAGTTTCGTGAGCTGGCTTTGAATGTCGGTGTTTTGAACCAGTTCAGGCGCTCCCGAACCCAGAAACATCAGATCGCGCAGTAGCGAATAGAGCGTGCGGAGAAGCTGTTCGGTCTTCTCTCGCCCCTCGGCGCCGGCGCGATAGGTTTCCGTGATCTTGAAAAGCGCGTGTGTTCGCCTCCGAGCAGGGCCGAGTTGAGAATCGTCAGCGCGTCGGCCCGAGCAGCCACATAGGCCTCCACATCGAAGCTGCGAGCCCGGCCCAGCGCGCCTTCGCTCAGCCTGGCCACCAGAGCCCGCTGCTGCGGCTTCCATTCCGGACGATGCTCGGCCAGATAGCGCTCCACTTCTTCCACCGGCAAAGCGGCGAGGGGAAAGACCATCGACCGCGATCGGATCGTCGGAAGCAGTTCCCCCGGATTCTCCGAAAGCAGAAAAATCGTGGCGAACTCCGGAGGCTCTTCCAGAACTTTCAGCAGCGAATTCGCCGCCTCTTTCATGAAAGCCGAGTCGGTGAAGATATAAACCCGCTCCCGCGCTTCCGACGGACGGTAATAAATGGTCTCAATCACCCGCCGCACCTGATCCACCTTGATCATCATCTGCGGAGGGTCGGGAGGGATGATCAGCACATCGGGATGGGTCTGCACAAAAAGCCGCGTATCTTTCTTGTCGGTCTCGCGCAGCCCTTCGCGCGCCTCGACCGCCTCGGCAAAGCGCGCATCGAGATCGGCAGCCTGCGCAATGCGGCGGCAGTTCGCGCATTGTCCGCAGAAATCAGGCAGGCCATCGGTCTCAGTCGGCGCCAGACAATTCAGCGCCTGCGCCAGCATCAGCGCCAGCGTGTACTTGCCCGACCCCGCGCGCCCGGAAAGGATCACCGCATGCGGAAACCGCTCCCGCGCCAGCATGTCGCGCAGGCGATGGACGGTTTCGGCATTGCCGTGAAAATCAGAGAAGGGCATTACGCGAACCCAAATCAAAATCTACCACGGAGTCACGGAGTCACGGAGAAATGCAAAATATGCAAATTCCTGAGAATGATTTGCTCCGTGTCTCCGTGCCTCCGTGGTCAGATTCACCGTTTCTCGCCGCCAGCTTCAGCTTCCGCCCCACAACCTCCATAATCCGCCGATGCGTCTGCGCGGGCGTGCCGCTCGCATCCACCGCCACAACGCGTTGCGGCTCCCTCGCGGCAATCGCCAGATAGCCTTCCCGCACGCGGGCGAAAAAGGCGCGAGTCTCCTGCTCGAAGCGGTTTTCGTCGCCGTGATGTTTGCCCGCACTCTTGTTCGCCATGCGAAGCCCGCCGGTTCCGCCTCCGCGCCCGCCCCACGCTCATCGCCGGATCGGAATCCAGCAGGATCGTCAGATCGGGCTGCAAGTCTCCACAGAGCACGCGATGCAGCTTCAGCACGGCTTCACTGCCCAGCTTGCGCCCGCCGCCCTGATACGCTTCCGTCGAATCCGTAAAGCGATCGCAAAGCACAATCTGCCCGCGTTCGAGCGCCGGCTGGATCACCTCCGCAATGTGCTGCGCGCGCGATGCGAACATCAAAGCCATTTCCGCCAACGGCGAAAGACCCTCGGTCGCCGAGTCCAGCAAAACACGGCGAATTTTCTCGCCGGTTGCCGTCCCGCCCGGCTCGCGCGTTTCCACGACTTTATGTCCGGCCGCGCGCAGAACCGCCGCCAGCTTGCGCATCTGCGTGCTCTTGCCGGTTCCGTCCAGTCCTTCGAAGGTGATGAATTTTCCGCGCCGCGACATCGTCGGAATGATAGCAGCGCAGGTGCATCAATGGATGCCGTCCCTGTACGCCGCGCTCGCGGGCTGCTATAATCTAAAATTCTGCAGCCACATTAGAAATTCGTCGATTCATCGATCGCAATGGGGGCCCCTAACAATGAAACTCTCAAGAATCTTGGGAGTAGTCTGTGTCCTTTTTTCCTCGCTTTTCAGCTGGTCGGCCACGCCGCCAACCGTAACCATTTCTGTCGATGCCACCTCGGCCCCCCGCAAAATTTTCCACGCTAAACTGAAGATTCCCGCCAGCGCCGGAGACCTGACACTTTATTATCCGAAATGGATTCCCGGCGAGCATGCTCCCGACGGTCCCGTGATCGATCTCGCTGGACTCAAATTCATCGCCAGCGGCAAGACTCTGAAGTGGCGCCGCGATCTGCTCGACGGCTTCACCATCCACGTCGACGTTCCCGCCGGCGAGAACGAAGTCAATGCCGAACTCGATTTTCTTTCTCCCGCGACGTTCGAAGGCGGCTTCTCCGCCGGTTCTTCCGCCACCGACAAAATGGCCGTGATCAGCTGGAATCAGGTTCTGCTCTACCCCAAAGGCTGGAAGTCCGACGAACTCACCTACATCGCCACTCTGAAACTTCCCGCCAACTGGAAATTTGGCACGCCCCTGCCCATCGCATCCACGTCGCTGACCGGCCAGAACGGCGAAACGCAAATCATGTTTCAGCCGGCTTCTCTCACCACGCTGGTCGATTCGCCCGTAATCACCGGCGAATTCCTGAAAGTCGTCAAGCTGGCCGACGATCCGCTCGTCGAGATGGATATTGCCGCCGACAGCGCCGCCGCTCTCGATCCTCCGCCAGGAAGTCTGGGACCACTACAAGAATCTGGTCGAACAGGCCAACAAGCTTTTCGGCGCACATCACTATCGCGATTACCATTTCCTCTCAGCTTGAGCGATCACGTCGCGCACTTCGGACTGGAGCATCACGAATCCGACGACAGCCGCGTCGACGAGCGCGGGCTGGTCGATGACAACATGCGCAAGGCGGAAGCCAGCCTGCTCCCCCACGAGTACGTGCATTCGTGGAACGGAAAATACCGCCGTCCCGCCGATCTCAGCCACGCCGGACTATCAGCAGCCGATGCAGGACGATCTCTGTGGGTCTACGAAGGTCTGACGAATTATCTGGGCACGGTGCTGACCGCCCGCAGCGGATTGCTCACTCCCGAGGAAGCGCGCGACGATCTGGCATTACCGCCGCCGCCCTCGATCACACTCCCGGCCGCGAATGGCGCAACCTGCAGGACACCGCCGATGCGGCTCCGCAACTTTACTTCTCTCCCCATGCCTGGCAATCCTTGCGGCGCGGCACCGATTTCTATGACGAAGACACCCTGAACTGGCTGTGGGCCGACGTCATCATCCGCCAGCAAAGCAAAGGCAAGAAAACATTGGACGATTTCTGCCAGCTCTTCCACGGCGCTCCCAGCACCGGCGCCCATGGTGAAGACTTATACTTTCGACGATGTCGTCAACACGCTTGAATCAGGTCGTACCCTACGACTGGCGCGGCTTCTGGACCGAGCGCCTCACCAATCACGGCCCCGGCGCGCCGCTCGGCGGAATCGAAGGCAGCGGATGGAAACTCGTTTACGACGAAATTCCATCCGAAATGGAACGCGCCGGCCAGGGTGATCGCATTTCGTCGACGTGAAGTATTCGATCGGCCTTGACCTTCGCGAAGACGGCACCATCACCGACACCATCGAAGGCATGCCCGCCGCTCAGGCCGGAATCGGCCCCGGCATGAAGCTCGTCGCAGTAAACGGCCGCCGATACAATCGCGGAAATTCTGCGCGATGCGCTCAGAGCCGGCAAGAGCGATACCGCTCCCCTCGAACTTCTGGTCGAGAACACGGATTACTACAAGACCTACAAGCTCGATTACCACGGCGGCGAACGCTATCCGCATCTGGTGCGCGATGAATCAAAGCCCGATTTGCTGTCGGAGATTTACAAAGCGAAGTAGTTAAGACGACCATGCTGAAAGTAGAGTGAAGGCTTTACCCTGTGGGCCCCTGTGTCCCCTGTGTTAAAGACTTGAATCTAGTCCGCAAGGAGCTGCCACCCATGAGCATGCGCCGGCCCATGTCGTTGTCCATCAGCGTCCTTCTAACGCTAGCCCTCCAATCCCAAAATTCATCCAATCCCAAACCCAGCCTTCCATCCTTGGCTTCACTCCTTCCGCCGCCGCGCACGAAACCGAAATCGAGAACAAATTCAAAGCCATCCCTTCGCCGGACGAAGAACGCCGCCAGCATCAAAATCTTCACCGCCGAGCCGCACGTCGCCGGCTCCCCGCGCAACAACGAACTGGCCCGCTACATCGCCGACCAGTGGCGGAACGAAGGCCTGGAAGACGTAGTCATCCGCCGCTACGACGTTTACGGCAGCAATCCAAAGAGCACCTTCCTGGAAATGGTGGCGCCCGTTCATTACCGCGCCGTCCTGCGCGAGCTGCCCGTCCCCGGCGATCCTGACATGAAGAACAAGAGCATCAGTTCGGCATGGAGCGGCATGTCCGCCTCCGGCGAGGTCACGGCTCCGCTGGTCTACGCCCACAGCGGCAATCCCGAAGATTACGAATTTCTCCGCAAGCAAGGCATCGACGTCAAAGGCAAAGTCGTCCTGGTGCGCTACTCAAATCCCTACAGCTATCGCGGATTCAAGGCGCTCACCGCCGAACGCGAAGGCGCGGCCGCCCTTCTCATCTACAGCGATCCCGCCGAAGACGGATTCAAGAAAGGCAAGGTCGATCCCAACGGACCCGTGGGGCCCCGAATATCACATCCAGCGCGGAGCGATCACTTACGACTTCATGGTGCCGGGCGATCCGCTCACTCCAGGATGGGCCTCCGTTCCCGGCGCCAAGCGCATTCCAGTCGAGCAAGCGGTGTCGATTCCGAAGATCATGGCGCTGCCGCTCTCCTGGCACGATGCCAAACCGCTGCTCGCCAAGATGGACGGCCCCGTCGCTCCCGACGACTGGCAGGGCGGACTGCCCCTCAAGTATCACCTCGGCGGCAATCGCGTGCGCGTGCACGTGAAGATCGAGATGGACAACTCCACCCAGCCCTACTACGTGGTCGAAGGCCGCATTCGCGGCGCGCAGTTGCCCGACGAATGGATCGTCCTCGGCAATCACCGCGATGCCTGGGTTTTCGGCGGCGTCGATCCCAGCAGCGGCACCGCATCCATGATGGAACTGACCCGCGCCCTGGGAAAACTGGCCAAAGCAGGAACGCGCCCGCGTCGCACCATCGTCGTCTGCAGTTGGGACGGAGAAGAAGTCGGCCTCACCGGTTCCACCGAATGGGGAGAGCAGTTCGCCGACGAACTCCGCAACAAAGCCGTCGCCTACATCAATGTCGATGAGGCCACATCGGGGCCGAACTTCCACGGTCAGGCCGTGGCGTCGCTCGCGCCCATGCTCGTCGAAACCACTCGCACGCTGAAGGATCCATCCGGCAAAACTCTGTACGAAGCGTGGAAGGAATCATCCACGCGCGAGCGCCACGAAGCCAAACAATCAGAAGCAGTCACAGATCTCAATCTGGCCGACACCCGCATCGGCAGCGGCTCTGACCACACCGTCTTCCTCAACTTTGTAGGCATGCCCGTCCTCGGCCTGCGGTTCGATGGACCTTACGGCGTTTACCACTCAGCCTATGATGACTTTTTCTGGATGAACCACTTCGGCGATCCCGGCTACCGCTATCACACGCTGATGTCGCAGTTGTGGGGCGTGCTCGCGCTGCGCCTCGCCAATGCCGACCTGCTCCCCTTCGACTTCGCCAGCTACGCCAGCAACATCCGCCAGTTCGTAAATGAACTAGCCAAAAACAATCCTGTCATCCTGAGCGGAGTGGCTGATTCGCGAAGCGAAACAGCCCCGCAGTCGAAGGACCCCATGTCTGCATGCGCTACCTGCGGCCCGTCAGGGAGTTCAACCGATGAATTGAAGCTGGCGGCCCACCGAGAGATCGAGAATGCCGCCACTACGCCACTGGATCTGACCCCGGTCCTCGACGCCATCGACGACTTCGAAGCCGCCGGCAAGCGCCTCGACGATTCCGCGACCCACGCCCTAGCCTCCGGCACAATCGATCCCAAACTAGCCGCGACCATCAATCACGGCACCATGCAAGTCGAACGCAACTGGCTCAACCCCGATGGCATTCCCGGCCGTCCATGGTTCAAACACATTCTCTACGGCGCCCGCTTCACCTACGCGCACCTGGAGTTGCCGGGATTAACCGAAGCAGTCGAGAAAACAGGATTGGCCCACCGCGAAACAGCAAGCAGAAATTCTGCGCCAGGCGCTGGTGAACAACACGAAGCTGGTCAATCAACTGAACTCCAGCCTGAATGGCGAGACCGCCGAGGCAGGAAAGTAGATCCGGTTAAATGATTCTTGAGGTTCCGCTTTGAAAGGGCGCGGCTTCCAGCCGGCTCGCTCAGCTTGTCTGGCGAGCGTCCAGATAAGTAGAAACGAAGCCGGAGTAAGCGTCAGCCAGAGCTGGAGCAGGATGGGCGGACGGCACGATTCGTGAGCCAGCGAAATCCACAACCCCGTTGTGACATCTGACCTTGTCCGCGACTGAAAACTGGCTCATGATGGTCAAGGCGGAGGCAGTCTAGCCAGCACAGCATGACATCGGCCGTAAGTCCTTTGTTGCCAAGATTTTGACCTCTAAGTCTTTTGTTGTCCGGATTTTGCGGAGATTTTCCTGCTATTGCGATGATTCCACTAGACCCCAGGGGGGAGGGGGGTATCGAGTCGAAGGCAAACTCGCTGTCATTCCGCACTATCGCCACCGCGAGAACGAGCCAGATTTATTAAGCGGCAGAAATCCACAGGCCGGATTTCAACAAGCGCGAAGACCTATCCCCGCTATCTCGCCATGTGGTGATGCCAGTGGTGCATCACAGCACAACTGAGGTGACCCAGAACGAACCAGAGAACCGCCCAGAGAACTGCCTTGAGTGTTGGATTCATGACGGCAAGAATAATCGAGAGGAAATCGGTGTCAAGCGAAAATCGTCACCCAAGCTTGTTGCAACCCGATGTCAGTCGAACTCGAAGACTACTTGCTCCACCGGATTACTCCACACCGGAGCGAACGACTGACGATGCAGCGGCGTTGGACCATACTGCTCCAACGCGGCCAGATGCTGCGGCGTGCTGTAGCCCTTGTGCGAAGCCAGGCCGTACTCAGGGAAGACCGCATCCCACTCGCACATCATGCGGTCACGCTCGACTTTGGCGAGAATCGAAGCCGCCGCAATCGACGCGGAAAGCGCGTCCCCATGAATGATCGCCTTTTGCGGCAGTTCGCAATCGAGCCGCACGGCATCGACCAGCAGATGATCGGCCGCAGGCTGCAGCCGCATCACCGCTTCGCGCATGGCAACCCGCGATGCCTGATAGATATTGATCTGGTCGATGCGCGCCGCATCCACCGCCGCGACCGCCCAGGCGACGGCATGTTCCCGAATGCGCGGCGCCAGCAGTTCGCGACGCTCCGGCAGCAGCAGCTTGGAATCGCGCAGCCCGCGAATGCGGTAACCGCGCTCGAGAATCACCGCCGCCGCCACCACCGGGCCGAACAAGGATCCGCGCCCCACTTCGTCCACCCCTGCCACCATCACCGCCCCTGACGCCCACGCATTTTTTTCATAACGCAGCGTGCAGCGCAGCTTTTTCAGCAGCCGGAGTTTCGCCGCCGACGGAGAAAGAGAGAACTCGGGCGCAATCTTCGCAGTGCTCGGCATGGAAAAGAATGACGTGTCCACCATCTTCACTTGCCGGCAGCCATTCCTGCAAGCCAGAAAATACAGAACAACCAAGAAGCATTCCCGTCCCTGCAGCCGCGCTTGGTAACCATTATTTGATTACGGACGTACATTGTCCGGTAGGACATGTACTGCTATGTTGACTCGATCCCCGTTCGCGAGGAGAGCGTGAACGACGAGATCATCCAGCCGCAGCCGGATGCTAAGCCACAAGATGCTGCTCCTCGACCCCGGAAAGCGCGCGGTCGAGAAATTAATCCACCTGGCGCTTCCGGTTCGCCTGACTCACATGCGGAACGGCGGCCGCGGCGCATCGGAAATGGCTTGCACCTATGATATTCATCCGCGCGGCGCGCGATTGCTCAGCCGCTAGAGATGTGAAAGTGGGGGATTTGATCACGGTCGAGCGCGGGCGCAACAAGTCCGTCTGCCAGGTGATCTGGACGGCGGATCCGGAGTCCGCGCTGCGCGGCCAGTTCACAGTGGAGTGCGTCGAGGGCAGCGGATTCCATGGGAAGAAGAACTGCGGCAAATGGAAGAGCAATATCTGCCCGGTCATCTCAGCGGGACCAAACCGGAAGACCGCGATGAATGCTATCGGCAGAGGCGAGCAGAACCGCCGCCGCCGGCCGCGATTCGAAGTGGAAGGAGGAGCCGATGTGACGGAGATCGGCGGACGATCTCGCGTCGAAGGCCGACTGGAGCAGATTTCCGAATACGGCTGCCTGATCAGCGCCGGCGATCTTCTCGCTCCGGGAACTGGATTAAGGCTGGCATTGAATATGTGCGACGTCAGCGTCGCGCTGCGCGGGCACGTCAGATACACGGCGCAGAACCGCGCCATGGGCGTGGAGTTTCAGGAGATCCGGCAAGGCGACCGTCCCTTGCTCGATTATGTGCTGAACCGGTTGAGAAAGCCCCGCGCCGAGGACTTCGCAGACCTCGAAGTGGTCACCGAGCCGATGGCAGCAGTCGCGGGATGAAGATCAGTGCGAACGCAGTTCAAGACGCAGTTCAGCTCGGTTTTTCGACGTCGCGCAGGCGCGCTGCCTTGCCCTTGAGGCCGCGCAGATAATACAGCTTGGCGCGGCGGACTTTGGACGAGCGCAGCAGATCGACTTTGTCGATCACCTTGGAGTGGACCGGGAAAATGCGTTCCACGCCCTGTCCGAAGCTGATCTTGCGCACGGTGAAGCTGGCCTGCGGTCCGTTGTCGCGCTTGATCACCACGCCTTCAAAGGCCTGCACGCGCTCTTTGTCGCCTTCTTTGATCTTCACATGAACGCGAATGGTGTCGCCGGGGTGAAACGCGGGGATGTCGGTGCGTTGGGTTTTCGCCAGCAGTTTTTCGATGATTAAGTTCGACATGATGATTAGTCCTTCTGAATTCTGAAATCTTGATCTTTCGCTAGAGTCGGGCGCGATCTTTCTTTATCGCCTCTTGCTTGATCCCCGCCAAAAGCTTTTGGTCTTCCTCGCTCAGCACCGCGCCTTCCAGCAAGTCAGGACGGTTGCGCAACGTCTTTTCCAGCGCCCGTTGACGACGCCATCGCCGAATCTCTTCGTGGTTGCCGGACATCAATGCCTCCGGTACCGCAATCCCGCGAAACTCCGCTGGCCGCGTGTAGTGCGGATAATCCAGCAATCCATTCGACCCGCAAGTCGAATCCGCACCGTCCGAGCCTTTCACTTTCGCGTCAACGGTAAACGATTCCTGCTGCGTCGACGCTTCGTTTCCTACCGCGCCCGGAAGCAACCGCATGACCGCTTCCACAATCACGGCCGCGGCTATTTCCCCGCCGCTCAGAACATAGTCGCCGATGGAAAGTTCCCGGTCGGCGAGAAAATCTGCCACACGCTCATCCACGCCCTCGTAGCGCCCGCAGATCAAAACGATGCGGTCGAGTAAAGCCAACTCCGCCGCAACTTTCTGACGTAAAACGTTGCCCCTGCGCCGAGAGCAGGACCACCGACTCTTTCGCACGTCCCGCGAGGCGCTCTTCCCGCGGCGCAACGCCCATCGATTCCAAACATTCAAACAGCGGTTCCGGCTTCAGCACCATGCCTTCGCCGCCGCCAAAAGGCCGGTCGTCCACGGTGCGGTGACGATCGTGGGCAAACTCCGCAGATCGTGGACTTCAATTTTCGCCAGCCCCATTTCCTGAGCCCGGCGCGTGATGCCGTATTCCAGCGGTCCGCGAAAGAAGTCCGGAAAGATCGTGACAATGTCGGCCTTCATCGCGGAATCCAAAACCTTTAACTCAGAGTTCTCAGGGTTCTCAGAGTAAGCTCGGTGATCTCTCTTGCTGTCAATGTTTTTTCTTTCTCTCAGGCTGCGCCTGCTCTCGCTTCTCTTCTGCGGTCAGCGGAGCGTTCACTTCCAGCAGGCCTTCGGGCAACTTCATGCGGACCTGCTTGCGCTCCACATCCACGCTGTCGAGATACGCCTCGGCGAACGGGATTTCCACCAACTTCGCCGCGGCATCGCGCACGATCAACAACGGCGCTTCGCCCGCTCCAAACTGAACATCTTCAATGCGTCCGATCTCGCGTCCGTGGTCGAGCACCGCACAGCCCACCAGGTCGCTGACGTAGTTCCAGCCCGCTTGCAGATTCGAACGCTGGCTGCGCGGCACCTGCAATTCGCATCCGACCAGCGTTTCCGCCTCGGAAATCGAATCCACTCCCGCGAACTTCAGCACCAGCAGCCCTTTGTGCGGCCAGAGATCTTCCACTTCCAGTTCGCGCCGGTCTGCGTTCGGCTCCCGCGGCAGCGCCTGCAACTTCATGCCGACGGCGAATCGATCAGGAACGTCGCTGTAGAATCTCGGCCGCAACTTCGCCGCGGCGGCCCTGCGTTTTCACCACGCGGGCCAGCGTAATGAACTCATCACTTGTTTCAGGATCGCGAATGGTCCGGTTCCCTGCCCTGGCGCTGGCTCATTCGCTGGTTCGTCTAGTCGATGACTTCCAGCGTGTATCGCTTGCGCGCCCGCACTCCGGCGGCGCTCAGAAGCGTGCGCAGGGCGCGGACGTTGCGCCCTTGCCGGCCGATGATTTGCCCACGTCCCCTTCGGCGACTTCCAGTTCGATCACGTCGTCATCGAGATGGTCAACGAAGACCTGATCGGGAGCATCGACGATCCACTTCGCAATCTGCTCGATGAGAGCGCGAACATCTCCAGTGGTTTCAGTCATGAGTGTCTCTTATGCTACGGGAGCCGCCGGAGCGGCCGGGGGCTTGGAGTAAAGCTTGCCGACCCGCTCTGACATTTGCGCGCCCTTCGACACCCAATAGTCGACGCGGTCGCGCTTGAAGTCCACGCTGGCGGGGTTGGTTCGAGGATTGTAGGTCCCCACAACTTCCACGGGCCGGCCATTGCGCGCGCGCGCCTTCTCAATCACCACAATGCGGTAATGCGGTTGTTTGCGCGCACCCATGCGCGACAGTCGAATCATTAACACAGATGTATATCCTTGTTCCGGAAGAGTCCGGCGAGGTCAAGACAAACACTTATTATGCCGGAGGTTAGCGGGAATGGCAAGGGAGGAACGATGCGAACTTGTGAGTTCAAAGCTGCCGTCCACAGCATCTGACGAAAACGAGAGCTGCCATGCGCGCCCTGATAATTCGAAGGTGAAAGGCGGAGTGTCTAGGACTGCTGATGTCGGTAATGCTTCTTGGATGGCCGAGCTTCCCGCCTTTCAGTACGTCGATCCGCCGCGGAATCTTGACACGCCAAATTCTTGAAAGTCTGAGCGAACGGTTTCAAACTCGGCGAAGAAATTCTTTCGAAGTAGTCCAGCACTGTCGAACCAGAAGCGCCGGGCTTGTTCTCGGCGTCAAGCTGGCCATCGGGACTTTCGTATCCTGCGAGCACACGAACAGTCGAAACGCCGTTCACGGTCTCCCGCTTGATTCGCCAGTCTGATTCCGTTGAAGGTATCTTTTGCCGGAAGCGGCTCCAAAATTCTAAACACCAATTGCAACAGAGCCTTGAAGCGCCTTCCTTCAGTTCGCTTAGATTTTTCCCCAGCAAAACAAAAACCCCGGGCCATGTTCAGCCCGGGGCATGAACCCGTCAAGCTACAGGGACATTATCGGCGGCAGAGATTGAGGATTACCTTTGAAATTACACTGAAATAGTGTACACTGATACAGCATGAAAAACATCACCCTTAGCGCGGAAGAAAACCTGATCGAACAGGCGCGTTGGTAGCGCGGGCCCGGCACAAGACCTTGAACGCCGCCTTCCGCGAGTGGCTTGAGCAATATGCTGCGCAGGCGGGAGGGGGAGCCGCTGTGGATGCGCTGATGCGCCGCTCAGGCATGTGCGTCGTCCGGCCCCTACACGCGGGACGAGATGAATGAGCGATAGATTTTTCCTCGATACCAACATCTTCGTCTACACCTTCGATGCTACAAGCGCCCGCCAAGGCGAAGAAGGCCGCTCATCTCATTCGGCGCGCTGCGGATACTGGCGAAGGAATAATCAGCTATCAGGTCGTGCAGGAGTTCTTCAATGTTGCATTCCGGCGCTTCGCACAACCCATGAGCGTGGCCGAGGCCGAACAATACCTCATCACCGTGCTGCGCCCGCTCCTGGCTGTACACTCTTCGCCCGCCATTTATTTCGAAGCTTTACGGATCGCGGAGAGACACCGAATATCGTGGTATGACTCGCTCATCGTCGCGGCGGCGCTGGAGGGCCAGTGCGAAAAGCTTTACAGCGAAGACTTCCAGCACGGACGAAAGATTGAAGGCCTTCGGATCGAGAATCCATTCGCCTGACCTCGCCGTCCCGCATCTTTCCCCGCCCTGCTAGACTCAAATGTTTTGGAGGCAACACTTTGCAGGCAGTCTACATTCTCTCCGCGGTGCGCACGCCAATCGGCAAGTTCGGCGGATCGCTGGCCTCGCTAACGGCGGCTGACATGGGCGTGGTGGCCGCCAAGGCCGCGATCGAGCGTGCCGGAATCCAGCCCGAGCAGGTGGAGGAAACCATTTTCGGCAACGCGCGGCAGGCGGGCGGCGGACCGAATCCGGCGCGGCAGATTTCTATTCGCAGCGGCGTGCCGCAGGAAGTGCCGGCGTTCACCGTGAACAAAGCTTGCGCCTCGGGCATGAAGTCGATCGCGCTGGCTTACCAGTCGATTCTGCTCGGCGATGCGAGCTGCATTCTGGCGGGCGGGACAGAATCAATGTCGCGAGTTCCTTATTACCTCGAAGCGCGCTGGGGATACCGACTCGGCAATCAGGAACTGGTGGACGGCATGTATCGCGACGGATTCTTTTGTCCCATGGCGAAAATGGTGATGGGAGAAACTGCCGAAGTGCTGGCCGAGCATTACAAGATTTCGCGCGAGGAACAGGATGAATATGCGCTGATGTCGCAAACCCGTGCGGGCCGGGCGATGGCCGCAGGAAGATTCGACGCAGAACTTGTCCCGGTCACAATCGAAGGCAAGAAAGGCGCGATCACCTTCAGCCGGGACGAACATCCTTTCCCTGACGCCAGCATGGAAAAGTTGGGCAAGCTGGCTCCAGTGTTCTCGAAAACGGGAACTGTCACCGCGGGCAATTCTTCTGGGATCACCGACGGCGCTGCCGCGGTGGTTGTAGCGAGCGACCATTTTGTGAAGACAAATAATTTGAAGCCGCTGGCGCGAATCTCCGCTGTGACCTCGGCGGGAGTCGATCCGCGCACAATGGGAATTGGGCCCGTCCCCGCGCTGCGCAAACTGGAGGAAAAGCACAACCTCAGGTTGCACGAATTCGGCTTGATCGAACTGAACGAAGCCTTCGCCGCCCAGGTGCTCGCCTGCGACCGCGAATTGAATTTTAACCGCGACCGGCTGAACGTGAACGGAGGAGCGATCGCGATCGGACATCCCATCGGCTGCACCGGCACGCGAATCACCGTCACGCTGCTGCACGAGATGCTGAAGCGGAATACCCGGCGCGGCGTGGCTACACTCTGCGTCAGCGGCGGCCTCGGCATGGCCCTGGCGCTGGAGAACGTGGTGTGACGGCGGAGCCGTCATTTCGCCTGGCGGCGGAATCTGATACCGCCGCGCTCCTGAAGTTCATGGAAGCGTATTACGCCTTCGATGGACACGGCTTCGACGAGCAGAAAGCCCGCGTGGCTTTGACCACTCTGCTGCGCGACGCGAACCTCGGCCGCGTCTGGCTCATTCTGGATGGCGAAGCGCCCGTGGGTTACGTTGTAATCTGTTTTGGCTACAGCCTGGAATGGCTGGGCCGCGACGCGTTTGTTGACGAGTTCTACCTTCTGCCGGAATATCGCGGGCATGGTTGGGGACGCAAGACCATGACATTCGTGGAAGAAGCTGCCCGATCGCTGAATGTCAGGGCGCTTCATCTGGAGGTTGTCCGCGAGAATGTGACCGCGCTGCAGGTTTACCGCAAGCTTGGCTTCAAGGACCGCGAAAGCACCTTCCTGTCGAAATGGATCGCTGAGGATTTCTCGAAGCCCATAGGGCCAAACGGACATTGAGGCCGGACCGCGTGATTCTCGATGTGCATTTTTTCCCCTTGTCCGAAGAACCCCGACTTCTGATATGCTTCGACCGCTCTCCCGAGAGCGCACCCACTCCGATTGCTTCGGACAAGAATAAGGAGGACTCCCATGCTTCGATTGTTGACTCGCTGTCTTTGCATTGTTGCGCTTTCGGTCGCCTCCAACCTCGCGATCGCGCAAACCGAATTTTCCGCCGATGTGGTGACCACTAAGCAGTCGGGCTCGACCGTCGAGATGAAACTGTATTTAGGCAAGGACAAGATGCGGATCGAATCAATGGACAAAGCCAGAGAGAATCAGGGCGTCGGCATCCTAAATTTCTCGACGCAGACAGTCATCGTCCTGATGAAACAACAGCAGAAGTACATGGAGATGCCGGCGGCACAGTCTCCTGGTCAGCGCCTCATGTACAACTTTTTTCAGACCGGGGATGTAGAGAACGCCTGCGGGGACTGGCAAACACTCGCGCACAACCGGGGCGGAACCTGCCGCAAAGTGGGTCATGAGACGGTCAACGGCCGCAATACAGTGAAGTATGAAGGCACCAATTCCAAGGGCGAGAGCGGCTATTTCTGGCTCGATCCGCAGCTTCGCTTCCCGGTAAAGTGGCAAGAAAAGGACAACACCGGTGGTGAACTGCGTAACATCCAGGAAGGACCGCAGCCGGCCAGTCTTTTCCAGGTTCCTGCGGGCTATACCAAGTTCGACATGGGCGGCATGATGCAGCAGCCGCACTGAAGATTGGCCCGGGCTTGCGTTGACGCTACCAAAACGCGGCCACTATACTCTAGTCAGACCTCTTGCTCTTTGGAGACGGAATGCCCCTTTCTGCGGTAATCGTGGACGATGAGCAACTCGCCCGCGATGAGCTTGCGTACCTGCTCAAGAGCGCCGGCGACGTCAACGTCGTAGCGCAGGGGAAAAATGGTCTCGAGGCCATCAACCTTATCAAAGAACACAGCCCGGATCTGGTCTTTCTCGATGTCCAGATGCCGGGGCTCGACGGCTTCGGCGTGATCAAGAAGCTTCTCGATAAAAAGATTCCCCTGCCCAAGATCGTCTTTGCCACTGCGTTCGACCAGTATGCGGTAAAAGCGTTCGAGGTCAATGCGGTGGATTATCTGCTGAAGCCGTTTGACAAGAAGCGTGTCGCGCAGTCTGTGCAGAGGGCCCGCGCCCAACAAGGAGCCGAGGGCTTGCCCGCAGAGAAAATCGACACGTTGGTCCGGATGCTGCAGGCGCCGAAACCTCAAACCTCAAAAATCCTGCTCAAGGCTCTGGGGCGAATGTTTCTGGTGGACCAGAAGGAAATCTGCTACGCCTCCATCGAGGACGGCGTGATCACGGTCGTGACCGCCGGTCCCGCGGGCATGGAAGGGCATTCGAACTGCCGCACTTTGGAAGAACTACTCGGCAGCCTGGATCCCGGCTTGTTCTGGCGCGCCCACCGATCCTACCTGGTGAACATCAACCGCATTCGCGAAGTTGTTCCCTGGTTCAAGAGTTCTTACCAGTTGCGCATGGATGATAAAAAGCAGAGCGAGATTCCAGTCAGCCGGGCGCAAACCAAACGGCTCCGCGAACTTTTCGGTCTGTGAGGACTGGGCGCCTGCGCATGGCTTGGCCCGTTTGTCCTCTTCACTCACAGTCGAAGCGGACGCGGCGGCACTGCTCCGCTCTTGCTACCGTCCCCATCAGATCGTTAATCAGCGTTCCGGAATACAAACTACCCACTTCCGTCTGGATAGGAGATCGAATAACCCGAGGGGGAAACATCGGAGGGCGACCCAAACTTCGAGCCGCCCTCCCGGGTGGGGGAAGGTTAAACTGCCAGAGCTTCCAATCCGGAGCGGTCGCGAATTACGAGGGTCGCGCCTTCCAGCCGGATCAGCCTCTTTTTCTTTAGATCACTCAACAACCGCGTAACGGTTTCCCGCGAAGATCCGATGCGCTGAGCCATCTCTTCGTGGGTCATGGAGGAACGCAGGTGAAGTTCCTGGCGTTCCTGAATCCCTGCTGGAGCGCACGACAACAATAACCTCGCCAGTTTTCCTGATGAAGAACGCGCCAGCACCAGATCGTGAATGTCCCGATAAGCGCCCTGAAATTCGCGACTCAGCCACAGCGCCGCATGCATGCCCACTTCACTCTCGTTCTCCAGAAGGTTCATCAGGTCCTGGCGGCCGATGAAATTCAATTGGCAGGGGGAAGCGGTTTCGGCGGTCATTTCGTAGTTCGTACCGGAAATGGCGGCACTCAGCCCTAACACTTCCCCGGCTTCCGCCTGTTTCAGGATCAGCACCTTGCCTTCTTTTGACGTAGTAGAGAGCTTTACCATGCCGGAGCAAAGAATGAACACGCCCCGGGGTGTCTGCCCCTCGACGAACAGCAGCGCCCCCCCCGGCATGACGCTATGATGACTGACTTCATCCACTGACCGCAGCACTGCAGGTGAAAAACGGCAGAAGAACCCTCCCCGGTTCACCTTACAGCTCATACAGCTCTCAATGATCTCGAGACCATAGGGGGTTCTCATGCCTGCCTCCACTGTCGAACTTCGCCGGTGTCCTCGCTCGGCGGGCACTTCTTCAGGACTTTGTGATCTCATCTGCTGCGCACGCTCGAGCAATGCCCGGGCATGGGCCCTAGTGTCAGCGTGCGAACTGCGCGCGGCGGAAATCACTTCCCACGCCGCACTCGGGTCGGCGTGTTGCTCCCACTCCAGTTGGCAGGCAAACAAGAACAGAGGATCAGTCGCCTCCGGATCGTTCTGGCTGAGGCTTTGATCGCGCCATGGTTCGAGAATGCCTGCATCTGCAACCTCAGGCACCTCTGCCCACGCTTCTTCGCGAGTGAGTGACCTGCCGCGCCAGGCTTCACCCCTCGAGATCTCTGCGGGAAGCGCGGCGCTTATGACGGGCTCTGGCAATAAACGAACTAGATTGCTCGGCTGATAGTTCCTAGCCACTAACACGGTTCACTCCTGATCTGGATGCGGCCGGCTGTTGTGGGGGTACGACTCGTCCGTCCGCGCTGTGGAAACCTGCTCGACTTACTTCCCGATCACGGAATGCTGATGCACTTGACGTTCCAGAATGGCTCAAGTCTCGAAACCGATCTAATCAGCAGAAAGGAAAAGCTCATCCAAAAGGAATCGCCGCCTGCTGTCCAAGCCATCTGCCGACCATTCGGCAACTGGACCATAAGTCGGCACTTGAAACCCCTCCCGTCTGCATAGCAATCTAGAGGTGCCTGGCCAACCCGGCAGCCACTTGTGCAGGTTACGTGCGGGGGGTATACTCCCGGCCTGCGAGACATAAACCGGCAAAGGGAAAGTGAGGCAAACACCTCATGAACTGGAAAAGTAAACTGATCTTAGGTGTGCTCACAGCTCTTGCGATGATGGCGCTCACCTATGCGCTGCCCAGGGGGAGCACGACACAGAATGAAGCCCTGGTGCAGTTTCCTGTGACAGTGGGAGTGTGGGCGATCTTCGTTTTGCTCTTCGTGAAGCTAAAGTAATAGAGGTGCTTCGCGTCCTCGATGTCTACGCGGCAACTTAGCCCGGTTTCCGGCCGGAATAGTCTTGGCGCGTAATTCCCAGCCGCAGCATCTTCGACTGCAGTGTAGTGCGCTTCAGCCCAAGCCGACGGGCCGCCCCGCTGGGGCCTGAGATCATTCCTCCAGTCTCCAGCAGCACGCGAATGATGTGTTCGCGTTCCGCGCCCTCGAGCGAATGTTCCGCGGAACCTGAGGTGGGCGACTCTGCCTGGAGCTCCGCCAGTGGTGCTCGCAACGCCGTTCCCTCCGTGAGAATGACCGATCGCTCAATAAAGTTTTCCAGCTCTCTCACATTGCCCGGCCAGTGCCAGTCGACCAGGGTGCTCATGGTCTCGCTGGGGACCGTCTCAATGCCGCGGTCCATCGCGCGGGCAAATTTCCGGACGAAGTAGCGGACCAGCAGGGGAATGTCGTCGCGCCGTTCCCGCAGTGAAGGCAGTCGAATCGGAAATACGTTCAAGCGGTAAAAGAGGTCGCTGCGAAACTCTTTCTCGACCACGCTCCGGGCCAGGTCGCGGTTGGTGGCTGCGATCAGGCGCAGATCTATTTTGATCGTGCGCGTCCCTCCCAAGCGTTCAAACTCGTGGTCTTGCAGCACGCGGAGCAGCTTGGGCTGCAGTTCCAGGGGAATTTCGCCGATCTCGTCCAGGAACAGAGTACCTTTGTCCGCAAGTTCCAAGCGCCCAACCTTCTGGCTGACGGCCCCAGTGAACGCGCCCTTCTCGTGGCCAAACAGTTCGCTTTCCAGCAGCCCCGTAGGGATCGCGGCGCAATTCAGAGTGACAAAACTTCGCTCCCTGCGCTTGCTGGTGCGGTGAATTGCGCGCGCGACGAGGCCCTTGCCGGTTCCGGTTTCTCCCAGGATCAGAACGGTCGCGTCGCTAGCGGAGACGATGGCGACCTGGTCCAGCACATGTTTGAGAGGCCTGCTCTCGCCGATGATCTCTTCAAAATGAAGCTGCGTGCGCGGTTCGCCCTCAAGAAAGCGTTTCTCACGATCCAGCTGGCTGCGGAGTTGCTCGACCTCGCGGGTGGTCCGCGAGTTCTCGATCGCGATGGCAAGTTGAGCGGCTACCTGGTTCAGCAGCGTCAGATCGTCGGTCTTGAAGGCGTCCGCCCGGGTGCTGCCCAACACCAAAACTCCCAGCGGCCCCTTGGGCCGGAGCAGAGGAACGCAACAAAGCGCCTGAAGGCCCTCGGCCAGCAAGTGGTCGGTACTCCCCGCTGGGAACTCTTGCATCTCGCCCTTGTTGAAAATCAAGGGCGCGCGTTCCAGCAGAGCCTTGCCTCCCGGATCCTTTGCGGGAGTGACTTCGGTGTCGGCAGCAGATCCCTTCCGCAAAGGAAAATCCACAGCCTGCCGCACCAGCTGACCGTTTTTTTCGTCGTGCACGGCAAGGGCTGCATACTCCTGCCGCAGGACTCGGCGTAAATAGGCGGAAACCTTTGGGAACACCTGCCGCACATCCCACTTCGCGGCCAGCACACGGCTGACTTCCATCAGGACTTGCTGCCGTTTCTTCTCCTCCGTCAACTTCTCGGAGACACTGCGCAGAGACTCCTCGAGTTTTTTCTGTTCTGTGATCTCGACCGCGATAACACCGATTTGCGTAACGTTGCCCGTCGCGTCCTTAATGGGGATGTAATGCGCAACCCAGTGCCCGGCTTCGGACCGGGTGGGAAGGATACAGCTGATTTCGAGGTTCAAGACGGGCTGTTTCGTCTGCAACACTCGATTGAACAGCGGCTCAATCAGCTCGGCAAAATCTCCCAGAACCTCGCGAACACTCTTTCCCAGATGCGCTTCGGCCGGTATGCCATTCACTTCTGCCAAATTCCGGTTGATCGCGAGATAGCGGAAGTCACTATCGAGGATGCAAAGATTTACCTTGGACACATTGAAATAAGCGGCGAGTAACTGCTCCGATGCAAGGAGTGCTTCAGCCGGTTCGCGGCTCCGAGACACTACTTCGGCCATCTCCAGCAGCGCATCGGAGCGCTGCGTATCCCGGTCTAAGCGTGGCGCGCTCAAGGGGTACACTACACCGCACCTTGCGGCGTCTTCCCCCTCGAAAAAGCGCGCCGCTTGATTGCCCAATTTGACTGGGCATTATAACCCCAATTCTCCAAGGAATCGGCGGTTTTCTCGCCAAGAGCGGTTTTCCGAACAGACCTTTCCCAAGATGGGATTGATACGGGCCGTTTCCAACGCCGACAGAGTCCTGGACCATTGAAACTCGCCGCCTGTGGACCGTTATAATCACCGACATGGCCCGGGGCTGGGAAAGTAAGTCGGTGGAGGCGCAACAGGACGAAGCAGCGGAGAGAAGCACACTCGAAAAACCACGTCTGACACGGGAAGCGGCCGCCCGGTTCCGCGAGAAAGAGAGTCTTCGTCTTTCGCTGCAGAACGTGGTGCAGCAGCTCGAGCACAGTCACAATACTCGATACCGTTCTATGCTTGAACAAGCTCGAGCCGATCTCGAGCGAAAGATCGAGGAACTCGGCGCTTGAGGTGCAAGCGCCACACCATCAAACCATCGAGAGTCCTAACTTCGATCGAATCGAAGAGTTCGAAGCGGCCGAGGCTAAATGCCTCGGTCTCGCCGGGTGCGGCAAAGCCTTTGCGCCGCTGACGTATAATTGAGGCCTTCATGAAAGCTTACGTTTACGTTTCGCTTAAAAAAAGCGTTCTCGATCCTCAAGGCAAGACCATCCAGGGTTCACTTAAGAAGATGGGCTACAAGGGTCTGGAGGACGTGCGCCAGGGAAAGTACTTCGAACTTACGCTCGCTGGCGGACTAAGCCGCGAAGAAGCGCAGGCCGAAGTCGAGCGTATGGCTCGCGAAGTCCTCACCAACCCGGTCATTGAAGAGTTCCGCTGCTCCCTCGCAGACTGAATTTCTGGAGTTTTCGCATGTGTGGCATTGTTGGTTATGTCGGCAAGAAGGCAGTGGTTCCGATTATCCTCGAGGGCCTGAGGCGGCTGGAGTACCGCGGCTATGACTCGGCGGGAATTGCCGTGGCCGGCAACGGAGACAAGCTGCAGATTCGCCGCGCCGAAGGCAAGCTGCGCAACCTGGAAGAAGTCATCCGGCTCAAACCTCTCGAAGGCAGCTACGGCGTTGGCCATACTCGCTGGGCAACTCACGGACGTCCCACGGAAGAAAACGCCCATCCTCACCGTGATTGCACCGGCAAGATCGTCGTCGTACACAATGGTATTGTCGAGAACTATCTCAGCCTGAAGAAAAAGCTGATCGAAGAAGGCCACAAGTTCTCCACCGAAACCGATACCGAAGTCATCGCTCACCTGATCGAAAAATACCTTTTCAAAAGCGGCAACGGTCGCCACCCTCATCTGGAAGAGGCGGTTCGTAAGACCGTGAAGGAACTGACCGGAGTCTTCGCCCTGGCCGTCATTTCCGTCGACGAGCCTAACAAGATCGTGGCCGCACGCAATGGTCCTCCTCTTGTAGTCGGACTAGGCAACGATGAATATTTTGTCGCCTCCGACGTTCCTGCGATTCTCTATCACACCCGCGACATTTTTTTTCTCGCCGATGGCGACCTCGCCGTGGTCACTGCCAACGGCGTGCAACTGACGGATTTCGACGGGAAACCCCTCAAGCGCCAGGTGCAGCACGTGACCTGGGACCCCATCATGGCGGAAAAAGGCGGCTTCAAGCACTTCATGCTCAAGGAAATTTACGAGCAGCCGCGCGCCGTCCGCGACACTACTTTGGGACGCATTTCGCTCGACACCGGCCACATCTTCCTCGACGAAATGCAGATCAGCGAGGCCGAATTCCGCGCCGCGAAGAAGATCAACATCGTGGCCTGCGGCACCAGTTGGCACGCCGGACAAGCCGGCAAGTTCATGATCGAAAGCTTCGCGCGCGTGCCGGTCGAGGTCGACTACGCCAGCGAATGGCGCTATCGCGACCCCATCGTCAGCCCGGAGACCATTACCCTCGTCATTTCGCAGTCCGGCGAAACCGCCGACACCATCGCTGCCCAGCGCGAGGCCAAAGCTAAAGGCTCGAAAACGCTGGCCATCTGCAACGTGGTCGGTTCTATGATTACTCGCGAAGCTGCGGGGACAATCTACACGCACGCCGGGCCAGAAATAGGCGTAGCTTCCACCAAGGCCTTCACCTGCCAGCTCACGGCTCTTTATCTCTTCGCGCTTTACCTTGCGCAAGTGCGCGGCGCGATGACGGCCGAACAGACCCGCAAAGCGGCTCAGGAACTTACGCTCATCCCCGGCAAACTCGAAAACATTCTCACTCACGACGAAGCGTGTGAAGACCTGGCCAAACGATTTCAGCGCGCACAGGATTTTCTGTTTCTTGGCCGCGGCATTCACTATCCCATCGCCCTCGAGGGCGCGCTCAAGCTTAAAGAAATTTCCTACATCCACGCGGAGGGCTACCCTGCCGGCGAGATGAAGCACGGCCCCAACGCTCTGATCGACGAGAACCTTCCCGTCGTCATCGTCGCCACCCGAGATGCGAACAGTCCCGGCTCGATGCTGCGCTACGAGAAGACGATGTCAAATCTGAAGGAAGTAAAGGCGCGCTCCGGCGTCGTCATCGCGCTAGCGACGGAAGGTGACGAAGAGATCAAAGAAGCTGCCGACCACGTCCTTTACGTTCCGGCCGCGCCGGAGGAACTTTCGCCGATTCTGGAAATCGTTCCCCTGCAACTGCTGGCCTATCACATCGCAGTAAGGCGGGGATGCGATGTGGATCAGCCTAGGAATCTGGCCAAGTCAGTCACAGTGGAGTAGGTGATCACCGTCAGCTATCTGGAGATGCGGCCTGCACGGCTCTCCGCAGCCGCTCCAGAACCCACACCAGCTTCGCAATCGCAACCACCCATACCGCAAACGCCGTATCCACCACCCAAACCGGCGCGGCTCCTACTCTTCGCAGCAGAAAAGGCAGAAAGTTCCAGGTCGTGATGTGAACGTAATCCCATGCGTCCCAGTGCATGGCCTCGGTGTTCAGGCCCCAGGCATCCATCTTGCCGAGCGCGAACGCCGCGATGTTCTTGAAGCGCAGAGCGATCACGAACGTGGGATGGCCTAGCGTTTCCATCTGATAAATCTCCAACGGCAGCCAAAAGGCGAGCGAGGCAAGTTGAATGATCAGGCTAGCTGTGACGAGCACGAACCCGCCGCGCCAGATCCATGCGCTTAAGTTTTCGCGATAGCGCAGCAGCAGAGGCACGGCAAGCAAGGCTGCCAGTTCCGCCGACGTCGAAACGTAGCGATCGCCCCAGGCAAAATCTCCCGACCAGTACGTGTACCTCGCATAGAAACTGATGTAGGCGACCAGCAGGAATAACGAAGCGACGCCATAGGCACGGACTTCCGGCGACAGCCCCTTCCACAGCAGGATGAGCAGCAGAATCGCCAGCACTAACAAAGGATCGAAAAGAAAAATCGACTTCTCGGGCTTGAACAACGCTCCGAGGAAGCCTTCGTGAAAAGGCGTGCTCCAGGGAAAGTCAGGCGGCAGGGTTGGATCCTGCAACCGTTGTTCCTGGGAAAAGAGCGATACGTATGTGTTAGTAAAAGATCCAAAACGATAGAACTGATAGAGCCGGTCAAGCATTAAGAAAAACGCATATACAGGCGCAGCGACTTTGCAGTAAGCCACGAACCTCGCCCACACGTCGCGTCCTCGCATCCGTTCAAACCAAAGCACGAGGAGGAGGAAAAAGCCTGCCATCACGAGATCCAAGCCAGTCGTCAGCCGCGTCAGCAGATTCAGCCCGAGCGCGGAGCAGCCGAGGAGCAATGCCCCTTGGCTACCAGTCCGCAGCCAGTCATATTGAAAGGAGAATCCGGTCAGCGACAGAAGCATGATGCAGTTGTTCTCCATCATGTTCTGGGTATAGTGCAGGTGGGTGGTGCAGAACAGCAGGGCCAGCACTCCGAGCACGGACTCCCGCGCGCTGAAGCGGAACTGGCGAAGCAGGCGGAAGGCAATCAGCGCGGTGAGTACATTCAGCAGAATGCTGGTGCTGTAGCTGACCACGATGCTGCGCACCGCGGGATCATCACCATAGTCAGAAAAGAGTTGCCAGTGCGCGATCCAGGTGCCTACCAGATCCGCGGGCAACATTAGTAGGGACTGGCCGATGCCGTACCAGCTGTAAATCCGGCCGCCGCGGCCGTGCAGGCCGAACTCAGGATACTCGTTCGGGAACACTTGCGGCTCGGAGGTCCAGAGCCAGTGCGTGGTCTGGAGGCGATGCATGGTGTCAGCGGTTCCCAGTTCGCCGGACTGGACCACGAAGGCGAGCAGACCCGCGGTGAGGCACAACAGCACCAGTGGATTTGACAACCAACCTCGAAGACGAGCGCTCACGATTGGATAGTAATACAGGGCGGGTTTCGGCTTCCTCGAGGAGTAGTTGCCTGCCCGCTGTTCTCGTCGATATATTCTGCTTGCCGGGGGAACTATGCCTGAATCCTCAACGAACCGCTTCTGTGCGCCGGTGCCAGTCTTTCGCGTCAAGGACGTGGACGCCAGCATTGCTTATTACTTGAACGCTCTGGGCTTCGAACTGCGCTGGCGGGCGAACGAAGGATTTGCCTGCGTCGCCCGAGAAGAGTGCTCCATCTTCCTGACCAATGACAACCAGAGTCAGCCGCGGATGTGGATATGGATCGGCGTGCAGGATGTCCGCGCGCTGCACGGGCAGTATGTGAGTTCCGGGGCAAAGATCCGGAATCCGCCGAACAATTTTGCGTGGGCGCTGGAGATGCAGGTCGAAGACCTCGATGGGAACGTTCTGCGCATCGGGTCTGATCCAGAGGAAGACAAGCCGCTCGGCGTATGGCGGGATGCAGATGGGATTGGTTGGAGACATCTGGGGAACCAAAGATATGAGCGCGTCGATTGAAGAATCCGCGCGATGGGACCTCAAAATAGCTCGATCCTGATCCTGCGGGCGCAAGCCGAGGCAAGGCGGGAGTCACGCGTAAGAAGGTAGCGTCGAGGTTTATGTAAAAGTGCGAATTTCGGATTCCCCTTCGAAACCGGAGCATTCTTGACCGAGAAGATTTTTTGAGATGGGGAGCCCAGGGTATAGAGAAAGCAGTTCGCGCCGAAATCTGGCGATGGTGCTATCCCGCGTACCAGCGTAGAATGCGACCGCCTTAGGTTTTGAATCGAAAACTTGATCCGAAACGAGGAGGACGAGAATGAAGAGATCACTAATGGTGCTGGGTTTGGCAGTGATGCTGGTGGCTGCGTGGTCGGTGGGGCGGGTGCAGGGACAGAAAGGGCAAGCCGAAAAGGTAATCTTCGCTTCTGCTAATAAGGCGAATTTCAGCGCGAGGAACGGCAGCGTTTCGATGGCTGCGATCTGGGGAGATGCCAACGAAGGAGCGCACGGCACATTTACGAAGTTCGCGCCGGGAACTGACTCGGGAATGCATACCCATACGAACGATGTATGGATCGTGGTGCTGAAAGGAGCTTATCTCTACAAGGACGACGCAGGCGAGAAGCGGGTAGCCGCGGGCGATTTCTTGCGGGTTCCGGGAGGACACAAGCACTGGAGCGGCGGCGACGCGAAAGAGGGTGCTCTGTTCTATGAAGAATCGTCGGGAAAGTTTGATTTGATTCCGGCAAAGTAAGGCGCCCGCCGGTTACTTTCGTGGTGGTAATGGCCCGGACTGGCCATTTACCGATCTGCGGCTTCAGGTTAGTCTTCTGATTGAGCAGCACTTGGGGGAGGGCTGATCGACATACGTCCCATGACTCAAACGAGTCTGGGGCGTTTTGTTTTGGGGGCTACTCATCGGCTCTCAGCCGACCGCGGAGTCCTACGACTCGCAGTTGCGCGAGGCATGGGTCACACGCGTCAATCGCTTGCGACAAAATCTTGATGGTCATGACTTAGATAGGGCCGAAACGCCAAAAATGCGATTCGTACCCCTGCCTGCGCGATGATGATCGGCTGTTAGGGCGCTGGATGGGTTAGATGTCGCGCAGCTTGAAAGTTCACTCACAAGGTCTCAAGAGGTGGGACTCGGGAAACCACTTCTCACAAAAGAGGCTAGAAGTGGGGCACCCGACTGCGAACAACTCGGCGATCCTAGTCCGCGGTGCTCGTCAGGAAAGGCGTTGCATTGATCTTCGATCCGCTCGTGGTGGTACAACCGGAACCGCCGGGACCGGTGGAGCATCCCCAGTAGTTCTCGGTTGCATTGATGTTGCTGCTGGTGCAGCTGGCACCATCGAGTGAGCAATCGTTGGCAATACCGATTTTGCCGCCGAGCAAGTTGTTGAGGAGATCCCACTTCTCACAAGGAAAGCGAGAAGTGGGGCACCCGGCAGCAACGCAGTCGAAGGATCCAGGGTTTAGCCGTAAAATCCAGAAGGGGTAAAAAGCGATGGCAAGTCTTCAGGAACGCCTGGACGAGTTTAGGAGATCATTCGAATCCGGAGCTCCACCGTACAACGCGCCGCACGAGGTAATCGAAACGATGCATCGAGCGACAGCCGAACTCAAGGCCACGGGAATTGAAGAGCGGGCCTTAAAGGTCGGCGACCGCGCTCCGGGTTTCACGTTATTCAACCAGGATCACGTCTCGGTGGCCTCGGCCGATCTTCTGCGTCAAGGACCGCTCGTGGTCAGTTTCTTCCGGGGACACTGGTGACCCTACTGCAATATGGAGCTGGAGGCTCTACAAGGAATCAATTCTGAAGTCAGGGCATTGGGAGCGCAGATTGTTGTGCTCACTCCTGAACTCGAACGGTATACCCGCGCTCTGCACAAGAAGTTGAACCTGACATTCGACATCTTGACGGATCTTCATCTGAAGATCGCGGAGGAATTTCGGCTGGTGTTCACACTGCCGGACTACCTGCGCGAGCTTTACAAGTCGTTCGGCAGCACTCTGGATAGATTCAACGATGAATCGGAGTACCGGCTGCCCATGCCTGCGCGCTACATAATCGACAGGCAGGGCGTCATCCGAGCAGCCGACGTGAACGCGGACTATACGATCCGTTCTGAGCCCGCGGAAACTTTGAAGCAGTTGCGGAGTTTGACTGCGTCCCAAACAAACTAGCGAGGTATATCCCCGGGGCGGTGCGACGCGTGGCAGGTCGTCTTATTTGCTCTGTCATCCTGAGCGGAATTGGCGGTCGCGAAGCGAGCGACAACGCAGTCGAAGGACCCCTAGCAAGCTGGAACTGCCGACGCCGTCTAGGCAGTTCTCTCCCGGCAGTTGGAGCAGTGGTGGAAACTCCTTTCTGAGATCGTGCCGCTGCTGGCGGGCATGGGATCCTCGACTGCGCGGCTGCTTCGCATTCGCGAAGCAGTCGCTTCGCTCAGGATGACAGAGGACCGAATTCAGAGACTAACCGGGCCCGCCCTGACTTGCTGCCGCGGGATAACATCGGAGGGGTTCTGCTCATGCCGGGCCATGCGGCCCGCCCCGAACTCCCCGTAAGCCAGCTGAAACCACACAGGTTTAAT
>CAVXOK010000020.1:0-50206 GCA_963763285.1 uncultured Acidobacteriaceae bacterium
TTGGTCGTTGGTTCTTGATCTTTGGCCAAGGCATTCCGCCGCCGGGCCAGTCGGCCCTGGGAAAACGCGACAAGTCACTGTCGTTTACAATAAAGACTCTGCCCGAGTTGGGCCAACAACGAACGACCGACAACCGACCTCTGCATGAAAAAAAGCGAATTGAAGCTACAAGTAGCGGCAGCCATTCAGGCCTGCCTCGATAAGAAAGCCGAAGAAGTTTCCATCCTGGAAATGGAAAAGGGGTCGGGAGCATTTACCGACTACTTCGTGCTGTGCAGCGGCACGAATCCGCGGCAGGTCCAGGCCATCGCGGACGAAGTGGAGCTGCGCCTGAAAGCCGCAGGGGTGCGGCCGGCGCACGTCGAAGGCTACCGGCAAGGCGAGTGGATCCTGGTCGACTACGTCGATTTCGTCGTGCACGTATTTTCCGAGAAGGCGCGGAAATTATACGATCTGGAGCGCCTGTGGAAGACTGCCAAACGGCTGGAACCCTCGGAGTTAAAGCCGAAGCGCGAGATCGAAGCGCGCACCCAAGGCAAAGACTGCTTCCACGCAACCGCATCCTACCCTGCGCCTCGTCGCAAGAGAGCGTAGTGCAGTCGTCGACTATCTTCCGTGAAGATCAAAATCGCATGGATTGGAAAGACGAAAGAGCCGGCGATTCAGTCGCTGACGGAGGAGTATCTCAAGCGGATTTCGCGTTACGTGCAGGCGGAAGGGCTGGCGTGCGGGATGAAGCGGCGTTGCTGCAAATGTGTGGCCGTGCTTCGAGGCAGGCGAGGAAAACAACGCGAAATCCGGTGAAGTCGACGCTGGTGCTGATGGATTCTCGGGGAAGGAATTCTCGTCTGAAGAGTTCGCGCGGTTTCTGGGGGAATATCAGGATCGCAATCCGTTGCCGCTGGTTTTTGCTGTCGGGCCGGCGGATGGATTCAGCGAAGCGGCGCGGGGCGCGGCGCAGCATACGATTTCACTGGGGAAGATGACACTGGCCCACGAACTGGCTCGAGTGGTTTTGCTGGAGCAGGTCTACCGGGCGTGTACCATTCTGAAGAGCCATCCTTATCATTCAGGGCATTGAGCTCGGGATTGAGGCGCCGGGCTGTGGAGTGGAGCGACCCCATAAGCACCACCGGGGGCTAAAGCCCATGTTTGTGATGCCGCTTGCCGCAGGCCTGCTAACACCTTCTTTTTGTCTCGCTAAAATCACTGGGTCACGGTCGCCTGGTAGCTGACGGTTTGCCAGCGTCCATTGCGGCGGACCCAGATGCGGGTGTAGCGATAGGGCCCGCTGAAATCTTCGCCCAGTTGGTGGCCTTTTACGTCGGCTCGGGCGGTGACCACGGCAGTATCCCCGTAAAGTCGAACCACCATGTCAGTGACGTTCATGGACTCGTAGCGAAGCTGGCCACTGCGGCGGGCGGAAAAGGTTTCCTGCTTAGTGGTGACCTGGCCGAGCGGGGTAATGGCGACGTAATCCTCGGCGAGGGTGCGGAGGGAAAATTCGGCGTCGCGGCGGAGACTGGCTTCCTTGGCCTGGCGCTCCATGTCTACAATCTGGCGAATGGTCTCTTGCTCCCCGGAATCGAGCGTAGGCTTGGGGTGAAGGGCGACGTGTTGCGCGCAAAATGCCGGTATCGCGGCGAACACACAAAACAATAACATTAGACACTTGTTGATCACGACGAGACCTCCGCAGTCTGCCAGCGGACAGAGATCTGCTTGCACCCGAATACGCAAGGTTGGATGCACGAGTTCCGTGGAAAGTTCGTACTTTTGAAATCCATGCCAGGACCCGATTGGCGGAAAAGCCTGTCGCCGGGTTATGAGGGAAGGCTACGATGTGGAAGACTGGTTTTCTTAGAGTTCAGGTCGCGCTTTTCTCAGTTGGCCTGGTTTTGGCGGAACTTAGTTCGCCAACCCTCGTATATAGAGACTATAAGCGGGGGTGTATATGAAGGGTCTCGGTTTCTGGATTGTCCTGCTGGTTCCAGGCTTGCTGCTTGCTCAGCAGGCTCCCGACACGTCGGCACGACACTCGGAACAGCATTCCGCGAAACAGGAGTTCGTTTCCGGGGGCACGATTCGTTTGCACCTGGAAGCCGGCGGCTACAAGATCACTCCGGGCGATTCCGAGAACATCGTCGTGACCTGCCACGCTAATTCTGAGGAGCAACTCAAACGCGTCAAGGTAGAGATCAAACGGGCAGGCTCTAGCGCCGACGTCTATGTTTCGGAAACTCCACACAACAATTTCCAGGCCACCATCGAGGTTCCGCACAGTTCCAATCTTTGGGTCAGACTGTCGGCGGGGGAAGTGGTCGTGGAAGACGTGGAGGGTGATAAGGATGTTCGAGTTTTTGCGGGCCGCATTCAGATCGACGTTCCCCACCCAGAGTTGTACGGTCACCGTGATGCTTCAGTAATGACTGGCAGCCTCGACGCTTCGGCGTTTGACGTGTCCAAGGATGGTCTGTTCCGGTCATTCGAGCAGCATGGTCCGGGGAAGTACCGGCTGCATGCTCACCTGATCACGGGAGAGATTGAGCTGCGCGGAAGCAAGTCGCCGAAAACATAGCGAGCGCGCCTGCATCGCTGAGGTAGTCTAGACCTCCGGGTGGAAGGCGTTTGAGCTTCGCTCGACCGACAATCGAGAGCCTGCCCTAAGCCTGTCGAAGGGGCGGCTCTCCCCACCTGTGCACTTTATCGACTAGCATTCCTTATCTACACCAGCAATCTTTCTAACTGAGACACCTTCCTGCGTTCTGTTGTTCGAGAGGCTTTCTAGTAGAATCAATCCTCCTGCAACCCATGACTGACGTACGCCGCGGTCTTATCATCGTGAACACTGGGCCGGGCAAGGGCAAGACGACTGCGGCGATGGGGACGGCTCTGCGCGCCGTGGGCCAGGGAATGCGAGTGCTGATGCTCCAGTTCCTGAAAGGATCGTGGCATTACGGGGAACTAGATGCGGTGAAAGCCTTCGGGGACAAATTCGTGATGAAGCAGATGGGACGGGGATTCGTGAAGGTGGGCGCCGAGAAGCCTGACCCGGAAGATTTAAAGATGGTCGAGGAGGCATGGGCTGAAGGGGAGAAGGCGATCCAGTCGGGTGAGTGGGATCTCGTGGTGCTGGATGAGATCAACTATGCCATCAGTTATGGCATGCTGGACCCGGCGAAAGTGGTGGAGATGCTGAAGAAGAAACCCGAGATGGTGCATGTCATCTTGACGGGGAGGAACGCACACCCCACAATCATCGAGGCCGCCGACACGGTAACGGAGATGCGGCAGGTGAAGCATGCTTACGAGAAGGGCGTGATGGCGCAGAGGGGGATCGAGTATTGATTTGGTAATTTTGTAATCGGGTAATTTGGCAATCTGTCTTAGGCTTCGAGGGTCGCTTTTCAATTACCAGATTACAAAATTACCCAATTACAAATTTCTTATGGCTTGGTTCAAGCGGGAATCCGGAGAACTGAACACTTCGGGCGCGAAGACGGTGCGCACCGAGGGGTTGTGGGTGAAGTGTGAGAATTGCCGGCAGATCATCTGGAAAAAGGATCTGGAAGAGAACCTGAACGTGTGTCCTAAGTGTGAGAAGCATTTCCGTATTGATGCGCGGACCCGGCTGGCGCTGCTGCTGGATGACAATGAATAT
Organism: uncultured Acidobacteriaceae bacterium; assembly: GCA_963763285.1. Classification (GTDB taxonomy): domain Bacteria; phylum Acidobacteriota; class Terriglobia; order Terriglobales; family Acidobacteriaceae; genus Sulfotelmatobacter. The sequence continues at coordinate 3,662 of CAVXOK010000020.1, forward strand.
GAGACGTTTGATGCGAACCTGTCGTCGACGGACCCATTGAAGTTTGTGGATTTGAAGCCTTACTCTTCGCGTCTGAAACAGGCGCAGCATGACACGGGTCTGCGGGATGCCGTGATCAACGCGCGCGGCAAGCTGCTGGGGCGGCCTGTGGTCGCAAGCGTAATGGAGTACGCGTTTATCGGCGGCAGCATGGGAGCGGTGGTGGGTGAAATGATCACCAGGGCGGTAGAGCGTGCGCTGGATTCGCATACGCCGCTGATTATCGTTTCGGCGTCAGGAGGAGCGCGGATGATGGAGGGCGTGGTCAGCTTGATGCAGTTGGCGAAGATTTCGGCGGCACTGGCTCGGCTGGACCAGAAAAAGGTTCCTTATATTTCTGTGCTGACCGACCCGACCACCGGAGGCGTGACGGCGTCATTTGCCATGCTGGGGGATTTGAATATTGCTGAACCTGGGGCTCTGATTGGGTTTGCCGGGCCGCGGGTGATCGAGCAGACCATCCGGCAGAAGCTGCCGCCGGGATTTCAGCGCAGCGAATTTCTGCTGGAGCATGGGATGCTAGACGCGGTTGTGCCTCGCAAGGAACTCAAGCCTTATATCGCGCGCGCGCTGGATTTCATGGTGGCGTGAACCAACTGCCGCCGGCTTTCAGCCGTCAGTCAAACCGACCCTGCGATTGTCCAGATCCTCTACACTTCGAATCTCGCCTTTCAACTTGATAATCTGAATAAAGTGCAAGCTGATAGCCGATAATTTGCTTATGTCCTACGAAACCGCAGTTGCGCGCATGTTTGCCCTCGGGCACGAGCTGTCGCAAACGCCTTCGCATAAGTTCAATCTGGATCATATGCGGGTGCTGCTGCAAGCGATGGATCATCCCGAGCGGCGGTTTCCGAGCGTGCTGATCGCTGGGACCAACGGCAAGGGATCGACGGCGGCTACTCTGGCTTCCATCCTGCGGGCATCGGGATTGAAAACTGGTTTGTACACTTCTCCGCATCTGGTGCGAATCAACGAGCGCATCCGCGTGAATGGAAACGAGATCACCGACGACGATTTTGCATCTATACAGGGCGAAGCGGATTTGGTTGCTGAGAAGCTGGTGGATCTGGGGGAGCTGCCGTGGCATGCCAGCTTTTTCGAGATGATGACGGCGATTGCGTTCGAGCATTTCGCGCGGGAGAAGGTGGAGATCGCGGTGCTCGAGGTTGGCATGGGCGGGCGGCTCGATGCTACCAATGTAGTGGAGCCGCGGCTGAGCGTGATTACCGACATTTCGCTCGATCATCAGAAATTTCTTGGCGATACCGTGGGTGAGATTGCGCGGGAGAAGGTGGGGATTATTCGTCCGGGCGGCGCGGTAGTGACGCTGCCGCAGCAGCCTGAGGCAAATGATGTGATTGGAAATACGATTCTGGAGCTGGGGGCGCGGGCGGTGAATGCGGTTCCTTATGTGCCGCCCGTTTCGCCTGGTAGTACCCAGTACCTGGTACCCAGTACCAAGAAAGGCAAAGCCGGGTTCGTGTATCGGTATCCGCTTCAAGTGCTGTGTGAGCAGATTCTTGTGGAGACTCCTCTCGTGGGGCGGCATCAATTGCGCAATGTGGCTTTGGCCATTACGGCTGCGGTGGAGTTGCATCAGCAGGGATTCAGCGGTGTCACGGCGAAGAGCATTGAGCGCGGCGTTCGCGAGACACGCTGGCCGGGGCGGTTTCAGGTGATCGCGGCTCGGGCTGATTGGCCTGATATGGTGCTTGATGTGGCGCATAATCCTGCGGGCGCGTGGGCGCTGCGTTCGGCCCTTTCGGAACAATACGGGGACCGTCCGCTGATTTTTGTTTTCGGGGCGATGCGGGATAAGGCAATCTCGGAGATGACGGAAATTCTTTTTCCGCTGGCGGAGCGGGTGATCGCGACCCGGCCGGAGAATCCGCGGGCGGCTTCGCCGGAGGAGATTCGGCAAGCGGCGGCACGAACCGGAACTGAGATTGAGGTCGTGGACGACCCGCAGCGGGCTGTGGAGCGGGCCCGGGCGCAGGCTGGTCCAAAGGCCGTGGTCGTGATTACCGGGTCGATCTATTTGGTGGGCGAAGTGATGCGCAATATTGGGGCAGATGTTTAGAGCAGCGCCTTCCGGCGGTTTTCCCCTAGAATGGAAGTGTGCAGGAAGTGAATTCGTCATCTTCAGTGGAAGTGGAACGCGGCGCGGAGACCGCGCCGGTGGTTGCGCCGCGGCGAAGTCCCGCACGAGATTCCGGGGAGGACGTACGGCTGGTTGAGCCGGCTGCGCTCGTATTTCATTCTTGATCCGCTGGTCTGGCTATACACGCTGGTCATGGGAATACTGGCGCTGCCGGGCGGACTGTTCGATCGCAGCGGACGGCGGTTGCATTGGTTTTCGCGGACCTGGTCGTGGCTGATCATGAAGACGATCTTGTCGCCGGTGAAGGTGACCGGTCTCGATAAGATCGATACCTCGAAGCCTCATGTGTACGCGGTGAATCACGCTTCGGCGCTGGATATTCCGGTTTTCTACGTTTACCTGCCGTTTCAATTCCGCATCGTTTTCAAGAAGGAATTGTTGTCGTATCCGATTGTGGGCTGGCAACTGAAGCGGTCGGGGCAGGTCTGCATTGACCAGCAGAAACCGACCAATTCGATTGCGGCGATCCGATCGGCGGTGAAGAGTCTGAAGGCCGGCATGCCGCTGGTGATTTATCCCGAGGGCGGGCGCACGCCCGATGGCGAGATCAAACCTTTTCTGCCGGGAGCTTTTTTTCTGGCGATCAAGGCGCAGGTGGATATTGTGCCGGTGGCTCTGGTCGGAACCTACGAGTTGCTGCCGATGAATACTTACCACATCAAGTGCCGTCCGCTGGAGATGCGGGTGGGCGAGCCGATCTCGACTGCCGGGTTGACGATGCGGGATATGGAAGCGGTGTCGGCGAAGGTGAAGAAGGCGATGGAGGATTTGTATTACGCGCCAACTACGCTCTCGAACTAAATTTGCCACCTAGCTCTTCTTTCGCGGCGAAATCCAGATTAAAAAAATTTCCAGATCAACCTGCTAAATCTATTGGATTCAGGGAGGTTACGAGAGCCTCGATCTGGTTGAGATCTGGCTAAAATATTGAATCGAAAGATTTTACCCGCAAAATATTACAGACAAAGGATTTAGATTGCCCAATTGAATTTTCAAAGAACAGGTGCTTATTTGGGTCAATCATGACGCAGATTGCGGGTGAGACGCAAGGTTGGATGTCACAATAAGGCCTGTGGATTTTGTGGGGTGGCGGTTGTATGGCTTGCCCTAATCTCGCGAAATGAGGCACCCGTGCGATGGAGGATTTGTATTATGAGAAATCAATCTTCTACTGAGCCGTCGAGTTTACCAACGGCTCAGCGTGAAATTCACGAGGATCTCCGTGTCCACTTCCACAGGGTCTCCCATCAGTAGATACGGCTTGTAGCGCCACTGCTGCACCGCGCCGATCGCCGGCGCGGCTAATTCCTTGGGGCCTGAAATCAGTGTTAGCTGTCGATTCGACCTTCTTTGCTAATAACGGCCCGCAATATGACCTTGCCTTGAATTCCTTTCCGACGGGCTTCGGCTGGGTAAATTGGCTGCACCTTGTAAACCAGAAGCCCCGTCGATACTCCTTGAGAAACACGCACCCGTTTAGCGGCTTCCCTACTCACAGGAGGTGATCCTGGAGCGGCGTCGGCGTCATCCGGGCGTACTTCCTCCTGGTGAACGTTTTCAGAGAAGGCGAAATTGAAGGGCAATTTCGAGGAGACTGAAATCGGTTTCCCGTTCTTGATAAACGGTTTAAACTTCCACTTCTTTACAGCGTCGATTGCGGATTTTGCGAGCACCGGGTCTCCGCTGATTAGTTCGGCGCTTTCAACGTCCCCGGTTTCGGACACCTGAATCTTGACCCACACCTGCCCTTGCAGTTGCTTCTCCTGAGCTTCCAATGGATACGCGGCTTTCACGATCTTGATCGGTTCCAGCTTTGTAGAATCCTGGAGAGGAGCGGAAGGTTGATCCGGCGAGGTTTTCTTTTCAGAATCCGGCGAGGGTTGAGAAGGCTGACTGATTGGCGGATTCGAGTCGCCTTGCTGCGCGGAAGGCGAACCCGACTGGGACCAGAGGGGAACGCAGGCAAATAACAAAACGGGCATTAATTTGCGCAAGGTCGCCATTGTGGTGGGGATTTTATCTCAATATTGTAGCTTTGTTAATCGGAGCTGGCACTCTTAGATGAAATCCGGTAGTGGGCTAAAAATTAGCCCACTACCTGAAATCCCACCGTAACCTTTTGCCGCCCGAACCCGTTATCCCTGTGTAAGACTACTCCGCGCGGAGAATCTGTTTGAAGGCTCTGAGGAAAGAAGCGGACGAGCGGCTTCTGATCGAGGCGGCGCAGAAGGATCCTGCGCGCTTTGCGGAGCTTTACGAAAATAATTTCGAGCGGGTGTACGCGTACGTGGTGCGGCGGGTGGGAGATCGCGCGGAAACGGAGGATTTAACCTCCGAGGTGTTTCATCATGCGCTGGCTAACTTGCGGCGGTTTGAGTGGCGGGGGATTCCGTTTGCGGCTTGGCTGTTCCGGATTGCCGCGAATCTGATTTCAGACCGCTGGCAGCGCCGGAGCCGGGAGCAAGTTGCAGATGAGCCGGGACTGATCGAATCGGCACCGGCCAGTAGAGCGGAACTTGAAGAGGTGGAACGGCGGGCTACTTTGTTTCGGTTGGTCGATACGCTGCCTGCCGAGCAGCAACGGGTGGTGGTGCTGCGGTTCGTGGAGCAGAAAAGCATTAAGGAAGTGGCGCGGGAGATCCGCAAGACTGAAGGCGCGGTGAAGCAGTTGCAGTTCCGCGCGCTGACGAGTCTGCGGGCGCGCATGGAGGGTGCCGATGCCTAAGCGCTCTCTGAATCCGGGAAATAACGATCCGCGAAAGAACGACGCGAAGAAGGTCGAGCAGCTGAACCGGGCGGTGGAAGTCTTGCTGGCGCGGGCGGACGGCCGGCCTGCGAAGGTGGATGCGAGCGTCGAGCCACTGGTGCGCGTGGCGGCGGACTTGCGCGATCTGCCGCGGGAAGAGTTCAAGGTACGACTTAAGTCTGAATTACTAAAAGGGAGAAGAACTATGAGTACCGTTGCTGAACCCGTTGCGTCCGTTCACACGAGCGCAAGCCCAAGATTAACCTTCAGAGATGCCGCCAAGGCCATTGAGTTCTACAAGCAGGCATTCGGCGCGAAGGAAACGTTGCGGTTCGAACTCGAAAGCGGGATCCCGCATGCCGAGATCAGGATTGGCGACTCGGTGATCTTCCTGACGGAAGAGTGGCCGGAAGGAGGCCGCTTCAGTCCCGAGACGCTGGGAAATTCGCCGGTCATGATGTCGCTGAGTGTTCCTGACGTGGACAAGTTTTTTGCCCATGCCATTGAAGCGGGGGCCAAGGCCGTGATTCCCATCGCCGATCAATTTTACGGACGTCGCGAAGGAACGCTTCGGGATCCGTTTGGGTACTTGTGGAGCGTGTCCACGGTAAAGGAAGAAATGCCGGTCGAGGAGATGCACCGGCGCATGGCCGCGGTGACTGGACCTGCACGTCATGCCACAGTGCCGGCGGTGGATCCGGTTCCGCGCGGCTTCCGCATGGTCACGCCGTATCTCGTAGCCGCGGATGGTCCGGCGCTGATCGATTTTGCCAAGAAGGCTTTCGGGGCGGAAGAAGCTATTCCGGGCGGCAACGCCAAGGGGCGGCGTGCACGGGGAGGTCCGCATCGGCGATTCCATGCTGATGATGGGCGGCGGCATTCCGGGGCAAAAATTTCCAGCGACGCTGCATCCCAACGCGCTGCATGTTTATGTGGAGGATGCTGACGCGGTCTTCAAGCAAGCGCTGGCGGCGGGAGCGACTTTGATTGACGAGCCGCGGGATCAGGATTATGGCGAGCGCTCGGCCACCGTGAAAGATGCGGCCGGCAACTTCTGGTACATCGCGACGCATAAGGGAGAGAGCTACATTCCCAAGGGCCTGCACAACGTGAATGCGTATCTGCATCCGCTGCGGGCTGAGCCGCTGATCGCCTTCCTGAAGCGCGCGTTCGGGGCGCAGGAACTGGCGAAATACGTGTCGCCGGACGGCGTGGTGCACCACGCGGAAATTCGCGTCGGCGATTCGGTGGTGGAGATGGGCGAGGCGCACGGCAAGTATGAGCCGATGCCGGCGATGTTTTACTTGTATGTGCCGAACGTCGATGCGGTTTATCGGCAGACGGTGGCGGCGGGCGCGACATCGTTCCAGGAGCCGACCGACCAGCCTTACGGCGACCGCCAGGCCGGTGTGAGGGACGCGTTCGGAAATACGTGGTATATCGCGACGCATATTAAGGATGTGGCGATGTAGGAGCTCGATGTCGAATGGGGAGGGCGGGTCAGTAGATCCGCCTTCTGCCTTTCTGCTTCTTCCAGCCGTCGGTTTGACCCTCCGGAATCCCTCCAATAAACTGAAAGATTCAGTACTCCTGCAGGTTCCAACTTTATGGCAGACAGCATTCATGTGAAGCTTCCGGATGGGAGCGTGAAGGACGTTCCTAAGGGCACGACTGCGCTCGATATTGCGAAGTCGATCAGCCCGCGGCTGGCGGATGCGGCTTTGGTGGCCAAGACTAACGGCGATCTGATCGACCTCACCCGTCCGCTCGAAAAAGATACCGATCTTCGTCTTTTGACCGAGAAAGATCCGGAGGCGCTGGAAGTTTACCGGCATTCGTCTGCGCATTTGCTGGCGGCGGCTGTGCTGGAGCTTTTTCCGGAGACCAAGCTGGGGCATGGTCCGGCGACCGAGAGCGGATTCTTCTACGACTTTTACCGGCCTACTGCGTTTACTCCGGAGGATCTGGAGAAGATCGAGAAGAAGATGCAGGAACTGGTGCAGCAGAACATCCCTTATGCGCGCGAGTTTCTGCCTCGCGATCAGGGGCTGGCGGAGTTCAAAAAAGAAGGCGACTTCATGAAGTGCCATTTCATCGAGCAATTCACCAAGCCCGATGAAAAGATTTCGATTTACCGCACCGGCAAGTTCGTCGATTTCTGCCGCGGGCCGCATATTCCTTCGACTGGGAAGATCAAGGCGTTCAAGCTGCTTAACATTGCGGGCGCTTACTGGCTGGGGGATGAGAAAAATCCGCAACTGCAGCGGATTTACGGGACTTCGTTTTTCTCGAAGAAAGATCTCGATGCGCACATGCAGCAGGTGGAAGAGGCGAAGAAGCGCGACCATCGCGTGCTGGGGCAGCAGCTCGATCTGTTTTCGATCCAGGAACTGGCCGGGCCGGGGCTGATTTTCTGGCATCCCAAGGGCGGGATCATCCGCAAACAGATGGAAGACTGGATGCGCGAGGAGTATTTGAAGCGCGGCTACTCGCTGGTTTACACGCCGCATGTGGCGCGGCGGCAGTTGTTTTTTACCTCGGGGCACGAGGGCTATTACGCGCAGAACATGTTCGACGCCATGGAACTCGACGACGCCGAATACCGGCTGAAGCCGATGAATTGTCCGGGGCACATTCTGATTTACAAAGATTCGCTGAAGTCGTATCGCGATTTGCCGGTGCGGCTGGGCGAACTGGGAACGGTTTACCGCTACGAGCGTTCGGGAGTGATGCACGGACTATTGCGCGTGCGCGGGTTTACGCAAGATGACGCGCACATTTTCTGCACGCCGGAGCAGATTGAAGATGAGATTGCCAGTTGTCTCGACTTTGCCCTGGATGTGCTGAAGGATTTTGGCTTCGACAAGTTCCAGACCGAGCTTTCAACCTGGAATCCTGACGACCGCAAGAATTTCGTTGGCAGTGAAGAGCAATGGATCCACGCCACCGAATCGCTTGAGAAGGTGCTGAAACGCAGGAATATTGAGTACAAGACGATTCCGGGCGAGGCGGCGTTTTACGGGCCGAAGATTGACATCAAGCTGGTGGATGCGATCGGGCGGTTGTGGCAGCTCTCGACGGTGCAGTTCGACTTCAACCTGCCGCAGCGCTTCGGTCTGGAGTACGTGGCGGAGGATGGATCGCGCAAGCAGCCGGTGATGGTGCATCGCGCGCTGTACGGGTCGGTCGAGCGATTCTTCGGCGTGCTGATCGAGCACTACGCCGGAGCGTTTCCAGTGTGGCTGTCGCCGGTGCAGGTGGCGATGATCCCGATCAGCGAGCGGCATGCGGAGTATGCGAACAAAGTTGCGGATCAGCTCAAGGCCATCGGCGTGCGCGTGGAAGTGGATGCGCGCAACGAGAAGATGAATGCGAAGATCCGCGAGCATGCCATGCAGAAGGTGCCGTTCTTACTCGTTGTCGGGGATAAAGAGGCTGAGGCTGGCAAGGTGAATGTGCGGACTCGCGGGAAAGAGAAGACTGAGGACATGGCGGCGGGCGAGTTTGTGGAGAAGATTCGGAAGCTGATTGCGGAGAAGGGTGTCGGGCTGTAGGTCAGGACCTTTTCGGCACCCTTCGGCTTCGCTCAGGGCAGGCTCCGACGCAGAGAGGACTTTTCTTGGCTCTCTTGCTATAGGGACAGTCGAGTTTCGACTGTCCCTATGCGTGTTTTAGCCGCCGGGTTGTACCATGTTTCCGTGCACGAATTGGCGGAGCGCGTGTTGGGCCATATCCGGCGGGAGGAATTGCTGCGGGCCGGCGACCGGGTTGGGGTTGCGGTTTCGGGTGGGATTGATTCGGTTGCGCTGCTGCGGTTGCTGATCGAGTTGCGTCAGGAACTTGGCATCGTCCTTTCCGTTGTTCATTTCAATCACGGGCTGCGTGGGGCGGAGTCGGAGGCGGATCAGGAGTTTGTTGCTGGGCTGGCTCGGGAGCATGGGTTGGAGTTTTATGCGGCTAGTGGGGATGTGGCACGGCTCGCTGCTGAGGAACACTCCGGAGTGGAGGCGGCTGCGCGGGAGTTGCGGTATGGATTTTTTCGTTAGCTCTGGGGTCGGGTGAAGTCGGTGAGATTCGAGCTCGAGGTCCCTCAGGGGCTAAAGCCCGAAATCTCGAGACGATCTTAACGGCACGGCTGAAGCCGTGCCCTTCCCGATCCGATTGCTCCCCTTGCTTCGCAGGGTACCCCCTCGCAGCTACTTCCGGCAATTCTTCTGGACAAGATCGCGACCGGGCACACGCTTGATGATCAGGCGGAGACTGTGCTGATGCGGGTGATTCGCGGGACTGGGCTGCGAGGGTTGGGGGGAATTTATCCGCGAATTCTGGTGGAGCGATGAGGATGAGGACGGTCACGGGGAGATCGTGCGTCCGTTGCTGGGGATCCGGCGACGGGAACTGGAGCGGTATCTGACCGATCTCAAACAGCCCTGGCGGGAAGACTCGACGAATGCCGATTCGAAGTTCACTCGCAATCGGGTGCGCAAGCTGGTGCTGCCTTTGCTGGAGCGGGAGTTCAATCCTGCGGTGGTGGAGAGTTTTTCCGAGCTGGCGGAGATCGCGCGCGACGAAGAGGATTACTGGGAGAACGAAGTCTCAGGCTGGCTGGGGACGGTAGTGCAGTGGTCGCAGCCGGAGTGGACGCGCGGGCTGCCGGGTTTCGAGGGTTCGCAGGCGCTGGTGCAGATTCAGAGCTTCCCAGCCTGCGCTGAGTCCTGAGTTAGTCGAGCGGCTTCAGCAGGCTGGTCCGGCGGTAATGAATGCTTCGGTGAGCCGGCCGTGGTTGCTGACTGAGCCGCGGGCGGTGCAGCGAAGAGTGGTGAAGGCGATCGGGGAGCAGGCGGGGATTCCGCTGGAGTTCAAGCACATCGAAGAGATCCTGCGGTTCGCGGCCGAGGATGGTCCAGCGGGGAAGGAGTTGTCGCTGCCGCTGGGTTGGAAGGTTCGCCGCGAGCCGGAGGCGATGATTTTCCTCACGCCTGACTTGCGGCGGCAGGAGCGGATTCCGGACTACGAGTATTCGTTGGCTGTGCCGGGGCGTGGTGGTGCCGGAACTTGGCGTAGTGATCGAAGCGTTGCTGGTTGCCCGGCAGGTCCGCTCCGGAGGCGCAGGTTGCGGAGTATAATCCGCAGGAACTTCTTCGGGCAGAGTTGTTGCCGGGACGATTGACGGTGCGGAACTGGCGTGCGGGAGACCGATTTTGGCCGGCGCACACGAAGTCGCCGAAGAAGATCAAGGAACTGCTGCAGGAGCGGCATGTGGCTCAGCCTGAGCGCAGGCTTTGGCCGGTGGTAGTGAGCGGAGACGAGATCGTGTGGATGCGCGGTTTTCCGGTTCCGGCCAGGTTACGCGCGGAAGGGGGCAGGAAGCGGTGCTGATCCGCGAGATGCCGTGGGAAGTCTATGATTTTACAAACTTATAAGCGCGCTCTAGGGTCGGTTTTACTTGTTCTGGTCAGCGCGTCAGCCGCAAAGCAATCGGGCTCTGCGGTGGAACAGTTTCAAAGCCTTAAGGGAGAGCTGCGAAAGTCCCACGCTAGCAATGATTGGCATGCGAACCTGGCCAGCGCAAATCAATTGAAAGAGTTATTGAATGAAGCGCCGAATTCGCTTCTGGAGGTCGCCCGTGCGGACGTGAAGGTCGGCGATCTCGATGCGGCGGTTCAGGAATTGGAGCAGTTCGTCCGCATGGGGCAGTCTACGGAAGTGCTGGCAAGATCTGCGGATTTCTCTGGCCTTCTCAAGAATGTGAACTTCGCGAAAATCCAGAGCGGCATGGAGGCAAACCGCAGCCCGATTTCGCTCGGATCGATGGCCTTTCAGCTGTCGGACTCGGGCCTTCTGGCCGAGGACGTGGACTATGATCCACATGCCAGGCGGTTCTTCCTCACCAGTGTGCGGGAGAAGAAAATTGTTTCGACCGAGGCGGGTGGAACCAGCACTGATTTTGCGAAAGCGCCCGATGGCTGGCCCATGCTGGCCATCAAAGTCGATGCTCTGCGGGGTGTGGTGTGGGCGACCGAGGTTGCGTTGCGCGGGTTTAGCGCCGTGCCCGAATCGGATTGGGGCAGGTCAGCGGTCCTCTGCTATGACTTGAAAAATGGCAAGTTGTTGCGGCGTATCGAGGGCCCGCGCCCGAGTGGCCTGGGCGACATGGTGGTGGCTTCGAATGGCGATGTCATCGTGAGCGACGGAGACGGAGGCGGCGTCTACCGGGTGAGCGCAGATGGTTCTGGCTGGGTTGGAACGTCTGGACGGCGGGGATTTTATTTCCCCGCAAACTCCGGCGATGCATCCGGATGGAAAGCATATCTTCGTCCCTGATTATCTTAGGGGCATTGGGGTGCTGGAAGTTGCAACGAAGCAGGTGACCTGGCTTTCGATGGGAGGGGAATATGCCCTCAACGGCATCGACGGGCTGTATTTCGATCGTGGGAGATTGATCGCGGTTCAGAATGGGACCTCCCCGGAGCGCGTCGTCGCTTTCACTCTGGACGCGTCGCTTACGAGAATCGAGTCGGAAACGGTGATCGAGCGGTCGACGAACTACACTCGGCGATCCGACCCACGGAGTAGTCATCGACAAGGACTTCTACTACATCGCCAACTCGGGATGGGATGTGGTCGATGACGCCGGGAATATGAAGGCAGGAGCAAAGCCATCCGCGCCACGCATTATGCGGGCACAGCTGGCGGGGAGGCACGCCATTTCATGAACGGACCGAAAGTCGAGCCACTTCGCCAGGTGATTGCGGCCGAGCAGATCCAGAAGCGAGTGAAGGAACTGGCGCGCCAGATCTCCGACGACTACCAGGGACAGACGATCCAGGCGCTGGCGGTTCTGGAGAATGCGTTCATGTTTATGGCCGACCTGGTGCGGGCGTTGGAAGTTCCGGTGGTGTGCCAGTTCATCAAGCCGAAATACAGCAAGCAGGGCAATGAGGCGGGCGAGATTATGGAGATATTCTTCAGCCATGAGCCGGATATTCGCGGGCAGCATATCCTGCTGGTCGAGGGGCTGGTGCATTCGGGCGTGACCAGCGAGTTCCTGATGAACGACTTGCGTGCGCGAGGGGCGGCTTCGGTAAAGCTGGTGACGCTGCTGGACCGCCAGTCGGCCCGCCGCGTGGCCTTGCAGCCGGACTATTTCGGCTTTCTGGTGGATGAGGCCTTTCTCGTGGGTTACGGGCTGGGCGCGGTGGAGCAGACCAACCGCAATATTCCCTACCTGGCCGCAACCCCAGTCCCGCAGATGACTTAAGTCATGCGGAAGACGACGCGCCTTTTTCTCTAGGAAAAGGTAGAATAGTGTCTTAGGGAATTTCCCTATCCAAATTGGCCGAACGGCATCTAATTTAATGGTAGGAGCCTCGGGGCTTCTTTGGCTTAGTGCTCGGACCCCGGTTTCTTCAGGAGCTTCTTGGTGAATTCGACAGTCAAAACCGTAGTTTTCTGGGTAGTGATCGGGTTGTCCGCCCTGCTGTTGTGGAAGGTAATTCAGCAGGGGCGCGGCGGGCAGAAGGACAAAGAAGTCAACTTCTCCCAGTTCATGAGTGACGTGGACGCAGGGCAACGTGCACGAAGTCACCGTGGACGGCCAGCAGGTGCACGGGAAACTACCGCGACGGCTCCGCCTTCCATACCACGGTTCCGGCGAATTATCCCGACATGTTCAAGACGCTGCACGACAAGGGCGTCGCGGTGACCATTAAGGACGTCAACAGCGGAAGCTGGCCGCTGCAGTTGCTGGGGACCTGGGCTCCGCTGATTCTGCTGGGCGCGCTGTGGTTCTTCATGATCCGGCAGATGCAGACGGGCGGCAACAAGGCGCTGTCGTTCGGCAAGAGCCGGGCGCGGCTGCTCTCGATGCAGCAGAAGAAAGTCACGTTCAAGGACGTGGCTGGCGTGGAAGAGGCCAAGGAAGAGCTGCGCGAGATTATCGAATTCCTGCGCGAGGCGCAGAAGTTTCAGAAGCTGGGCGGCAGGATTCCCAAGGGAGTGCTGCTGGTTGGGCCTCCGGGAACCGGCAAGACTCTGTTGGCGCGAGCGGTTGCTGGCGAAGCGAACGTTCCTTTCTTTTCGATCTCCGGTTCGGATTTTGTGGAGATGTTCGTGGGCGTCGGCGCCAGCCGCGTGCGCGATCTGTTCGAGCAGGGCAAGAAGAATGCGCCCTGCATCATCTTCATCGACGAGATTGACGCGGTGGGACGGCATCGTGGCGCGGGCCTGGGCGGTGGTCACGACGAGCGCGAGCAGACCTTGAATCAGTTGCTGGTGGAGATGGACGGCTTCGAGTCGAATGAAGGCGTCATTCTGATGGCGGCGACGAACCGGCCTGATGTGCTGGATCCGGCGTTGCTGCGGCCGGGACGATTTGACCGGCGGGTGGTGGTGAGCCGTCCGGATGTGCGCGGACGCGAAGAAATTCTGCGCGTGCATACCCGCAAGATTCCTCTTGCCGAGGATGTCGATCTCTCAGTGCTGGCGCGCGGCACACCGGGATTTTCTGGCGCGGACCTGGCCAACATGGTGAACGAAGCGGCGCTGGCGGCGGCGCGGCAGAATCGCAAGGCTGTGCTGATGTTCGACTTCGAAGTCGCCAAAGATAAAGTCCTGATGGGCGTGGAGCGCAAGTCGCTGATTCTTTCCGACGAGGAAAAGAAGGTGACGGCGTACCACGAAGCAGGGCACGCGCTGGTGGCGGCGAAGCTGCCGGGCTCCGATCCGGTGCACAAGGTCACGATTATTCCGCGCGGAATGGCGCTGGGCGTGACCATGCAGTTGCCGATCGACGACCGGCACAACTACACCAAGGAATATTTGAAGACCGACCTGGCGATTCTGATGGGCGGGCGTCTGGCCGAAGAATTGTTCCTCAACCAGATGAGCACGGGCGCGGGAAACGACATTGAGCGGGCCACGGAAATGGCGCGCAAGATGGTGTGCGAGTGGGGCATGAGCGATCTTGGTCCGCTGACCTTCGGCAAGAAAGAAGAGCAGATATTCCTGGGCCGCGAGATCAGCCAGCACCGCGACTACAGCGAAGACACCGCCATCAAGATTGATGGCGAGGTCCGCAAGCTGGTGAACCAGGGATACGAAACGGCGAAGAACATTCTGGAAGGCAGTCGCGACACGCTGCAGAAGATTGCGGCGGCTTTGCTGGAGCGCGAAGTGCTGGATGCTTCTGAAGTGATGCTGCTGGTGGACGGGCAAGGAACTGCCTCCGATGAAGTCTCCTTCGAAGCCCGATGATGGCGTGCAGCAGGTATTGAAGCCGGAGCCGGGACGCAGGAATTGTGAAGGGCGGAGAGAGTCCGGCGCGAGCTTAGAAGTCAGTTCTGGCTAGCAGATATCTCAGTTTAAGGGCGGCCTTGCGGCCGCCCTAATTTTTTGCTCCGGAATTATCCGTTCACGGTGTTCATCATGTGTTCGGGATAGCGCAGTCCGGCGGCCGCGCCGGTGGGGAAGATTTCGTCGATGCGCCGCAGGTCTTCCTCGGTCAGCTTCACATCGATCGCGGCGACATTCTCTTCCAGATATTTGCGGCGCTTGGTGCCGGGGATGGGGACGATGTTCTTATCCTGCGCGAGCACCCAGGCCAGCGCCAACTGCGAGGGCTTGCAGCCTTTTTCTTTCGCGATTTCCTCGACCCGGCGCACGAGGTCGAGATTTTTCTGAAAGTTTTCTCCCTGAAAGCGGGGAGAGAAACGGCGGTAATCGTCTTCCGGAAAATCTTCGAAGCGCGTGAACTGGCCGGTGAGAAAGCCGCGTCCGAGCGGGCTGTAGGCGACGAAGCCAACGCCGAGTTCGCGGCAAGTGGCAAGGATTTCGTCTTCCGGGTCGCGGCTCCAGAGCGAGTATTCGGTTTGCAGCGCGGTGATGGGATGAACTTTCACGGCGCGGCGCAGGGTTTGCGGCGAAGCTTCGGAAAGGCCGATGTGGCGAATCTTCCCTCCTGCACAAGCTGCGCCATGGCGCCGACAGTTTCTTCGATCGGCGTGGCGGGATCGACGCGATGCTGGTAGTAGAGGTCGATGGTGTCGACGCCCAGGCGGCGCAGGCTGGCTTCGCAGGAGCGGCGAACATAATCGGGCTTGCCGTTGACGCCGCGCGCGTGTGGGGTTCGCGGGATCGCGGACGATGCCGAATTTCGTGGCCAGCACGATCTTGTCGCGCTTGCCTTTGATGGCGCGGCCGACCAGTTCTTCATTCTTGTACGGGCCGTAGACATCCGCCGTGTCGAGAAAGTTGATGCCGAGTTCGAGAGCGCGGTGAATGGTGGCGATGGATTCGTCGTCATCGCGGCCGCTGTAAAACTCCGACATGCCCATGCAGCCGAGGCCGAGGGCTGAGACTTTGAGACCGCTGCGTCCAAGTTCGCGAAATTGCATGATGGCTCCTTGCAAAGACAAAATTGGCGGATATTGTCGCCTGCTATTTAAGAGATGCTCGAACCCCAGCCTGCGATGGATGAATTCGTGAGTCGTGTGATGCGAAGCCGCGCATCATTTCATCTGTTGTGATAATTTTCGTTCGGACTGGTGGAAATCCATGAGTCAGGTGCCTCTCTGGTTTGAACGTAAGTTCGAGTTTTCGTTTCCTGCGGAGCTGTATCCGAATTTGCTGGCGCGTCTGCGCGGCACCCCGGCGCGACTCGAAGAAACGCTGCGCGGCCGTTCTCACGAAATTCTGATCAGGAAGCCGCAGGAAAAATGGTCGGCCCAGGAACATGCTGGGCACTCTTGACCTGGACCCGCTTTGGCTGGCGCGAGTGGGCGATTACGTTGCAGGCAGCGCGCAACTCACCGCGGCCGATTTGCAGAATCGAAAAACCGACGAGGCAAATTACAACGCGCGCCCGCTGGAAAAAATTCTGGCTGAGTTTCGCGCCGCACGAGCGAAATTGCTGAAGCGAGTGGACGAAGTTAGATGCCTTCGCTATTTACGCGAGTCTATTCCGCACCCGCGTTTGAAGACGCCGATGCGACTGGTCGACCATTTGTATTTTGTCGCGGAGCACGACGATCACCATCTGGCGCGAATCTGGGAACTGATTACCTAGGATGCGTGACGTAGCTGGATGCATGATTAGACCTGGATCATGATCAGGGGCTTGGTCTGGGCCACGACTTCGCCGATTTGTACTGCCGGCACTCTCGCCGCATTAAGGAGACTGCGTGAGTCGCGCATGAGTCTTCGGATGCGACCGAGATCAGCAAGCCGCCGGCGGTCTGAGGATCGAAGAGCAGCGTCTCACGTCTTCGGGAACGCCATCCTCGTAACCGACCACGCATTCGGCGAAGTCACGGTTGTTCTTGAGGCCGCCGGGAATATAGCCGGCGCGAATGCATTCGAGAGCGCCCGGCGAGCAGCGGAATATCTGTTCGCATGGAAACTGCAACGAGACATTGGAGGCCAGCGCCATTTCGCGCGCATGGCCGATCAGGCCAAAGCCGGTGACGTCGGTCATGGCATGAATGCGAATTCCCCTTGCTGAATCACTTCCGCGGCTTGCTTGTTCAGCGTGGTCATGGACTGAACGGCGGCATCAATCCATGCGGGCTCGGCTTTGCCTTTCTTGATCGCGGTGGAAATCACGCCGGTGCCCAGCGCTTTGGTGAAGATGAGAGCGTCGCCCGGCTTGGCGCCGGCGTTGGCAAGAACTTTTTTCGGATCGATGAGTCCGGTGACGGCGTATCCGAACTTGGTTTCTTCGTCGCGAATGCTGTGGCCGCCGATTACGGTGCATCCGGCCTCGATCATCTTCGAGAGGCCGCCGGCGAGGATGCGCTCGAGAATTTCCAGGTCGGCTTTTTCGGGAAAGCAGACCAGCGCCAGCGAGGTGAGCGGACTGCCGCCCATGGCGTAAACATCGCTCAGCGCATTGGTCGCGGCGATCTGGCCGAAGATGTAGGGATCGTCGACGACGGGCGTGAAAAAATCGACGGTCTGCACCAGCGCCTGATCGGGCGCGATTTGATACACTCCGGCGTCGTCGGCGTGATCGAAGCCGACTAGAACATTGGGGTCGTGTTGCCGGGCTAATTTCCCAAGCACCGTGTCCAGCGCCGCCGGACTCAGCTTGGACGCTCAACCCGCAGCTTTTACCGACTCCGTCAGGCGGAATGGCTTTGTTTCGGCCATGAAGTCATTGTAAACGGGTTGCGATGAGTCGAGTCTCGCGCGTACGGGAGTGCCAAACGCCTGCCAGATCCTGATTCGCAGTGCGTTACAGTCGGCAAGCTGAAGTCGCGCGCTCTTCCGACGTCACTGGATCGACGTCATCGTGAATGCGTGCTACTTCACCGCGACATCGGTGACCTGGATGTCGGGATACTGGTGGTTCCACTGCGCGGAGATGCTTTCGAAGGTCAGACGAAAGGGTTTGCTTTGGCCGGGGCCGAGCGGCGAGACGCTGAAGTCGACGGCTTCGGGATACGGGCCGGTGGTTTTCAGCACTTGCATGGGGATGTCTTCGCGCTGGGCGAGTTGTCCCATGTCGTCTTTGAATGACTTCGACGATCACGTGCGTGACGGTCTTGTTGCCAGTGTTGGTGACGGTTCCGTCGACGTAGCTGACGGTGGCTCCGACGAAATTTTCGGCGGCACTCATTTTGAAATCGGAGAGCTTGAGGCTGGCAGCGTAGGGAGGCGGTCCGGAGGCGGTCTTGGGCTGGCTGCGAAGAAGAAACGCGACGACGACGGCGATCGACGATGACGACCGCCACAGCGATGGCGATGGTGCGCCGGCTGGAATCCGGTTCTTCGGCTACCGGAGTTGGCTGGATCAGGCCGCCCATGCAAGTCGATTGTACTCTGGACGCTAGTTGCTGGTCTGTGAGCTTGCTGGTCTTGAAGAATGCAGCCAGGAACAGCATGCCGAACAACACGTCGACGCCGCCGAGCGCCAGATCTCTGCGGATGCAGGCGATTCTGCAGATAGAGCACGAGCGAAGGTAGCGCCATAGCCGAACTTCTCGAGCACGGAAGGAATCATCATCGGGCGGAGGCGCACCGGATCCGGGCAATCACGAAGAACGCGATCTGGAAGGCCAGTCCCACGCTGACGAAGCCGTAGTAAAACGCGGGATGCGTGATGGGCGGAGGATCCTGGCGTCCGATCAGATCGAACATGAAATACAGCGGCGTGAGGATCAGAACGCCCCAGATGCCGGCGATCCAGAAATACGATCTTGGCGAATTTCATGTTCGCTACACAGTCCGATTATTCGCCGCCGACGGTCAGGCCGTCGATGCGCAGCGTCGGCGAGGCCACCGAGCCGCGGAATTCGAGATCGTTCGCGATCTCGGAGATGTTGAAGAACATTTCTTTCAGGTTGCCGGCGACGGTGATTTCTTCGACTGGATAGGCGAACTCTCCGCCGGAGATCCACAGGCCGGAGGCGCCGCGGGAATAGTCGCCAGTCACCAGGTTCGCGCCATGGCCGAGAAATTCGGTGACGTAGAGACCTTCTTTGATTTCGGAAATCAATTGCTTCGGCGTTCTGGTTCCGGGCTGCAGGAAGTAATTGCCGGGGCCGATGCCCGGCGTGCCGGCGAGTCCGCGGGAGGCGTTGCCGGTGGTCTTGAGTCCCAGCTTCTTCGCGGTGTAGGTATTCAGAAGATAAGAACTTCAGCACGCCGTTCTCGATGACCACGGTGCGGCGCGTGGGCACGCCTTCGCCATCGAAGGGGCTGGTGCCGAAGCCGCCGGGGATGGTGCCGTCGTCGATGACGGTGACGTTGTCGCCGGCGATTTTCTGTCCCAGCTTGCCGGCGAGAAACGATGCGCCGCGGTAGACCGAGTCGCCGTTCACGCCTTCGAAAATGTGTTCGAGGATCGACGTCGCGACCATGGGATCGAAGATGATCGGCACTTGCGCGGTCTTCGCCTTGCGCGCGCCCAGGCGGCGCAGCGTGCGCTCGGCCGCGACTTTGCCGACCTGCTCGGGCGATTCGAGTTTGCTCAGCGTGCGCGCGACCGAGTACCAATAATCGCGCTGCATGGCGCCGTCTTCGGTTTGCGCGATGGGAACGGCCGCCACGGAGCAATAGGACCGGCGGTATTCGCCGACGAAGCCGTGCGAGTTGGCCAGAACTTTGTGGCCGGTGGCGGCGTCGAACGATCCGCCTTCGGAATTCTTGATGCGCGGATCGAAATCGAGCGCGGCTTTTTCGGCGCGGCGGGCGTAGTCGATGCGATCGGGGCCGGGAAGCGAATAAACATCTTCGTGATAGAGATCGAGATCGCCGGTGAGCGAGCCGAGTTGCGAGGCTTCGGGGATTCCGCCGAATGGATCTTCGGAGGTGATCTTCGAAAGCTCCAGCGCGGACTTCACCATGCGGTCGAGGCCTGCGCGGGAGAAATCGCTCGAGTAGGTGCTGGCGGCGCGCTGGCCGTTGAAGACGCGCACGCCGATGGATCGCGATCCGGATTCTTTGAGGGTTTCGACCTGGCCGAGGCGGACCAGCGTGGAGAATTCGTCGCCTTCGCGGACTACGCATTCGGCGGCGGTGGCGCCGCCGGCCATGGCGCGGCGGACGATGTCCTGGGCGAGTTCGCGGAGGTCGGTTTCTAGTTTCGGGTTTCTGGTTTCCAGTTGGGTTGAGGGCATAAGAAATTCTTTACCACAAAAGTCACAGAGTCACTGCAGAACAGCAAGGACTCGAAGAACCGAGCTTAGGAATCTCTCTGTGACTCTGTGCTCCGTGGCTGAGAACGCTTCTTACTGCATGAAGCCGCCGGGATCTTTCTTCGCGGTTCCGCCGACGGTCAGGCGATCGATCTTGATGGTCGGAATGCCGACGCCTACCGGCACGGCCTGTCCATCTTTGCCGCAGGTGCCGACGCCTTCGTCGAGTTTCAGATCGTTGCCGACCATCGAGACTCGCGTCAGAACATCCGGGCCGTTGCCGATCAGCGTTGCGCCTTTGATGGGCGCGGTGATCTGGCCGTCTTCGATCATGTAGGCTTCCGAGGCTCCGAACACGAACTTGCCGTTGGTGATGTCGACCTGGCCGCCGCCGAAGTTCACCGCGTAGATGCCGCGCTTCACCGAGCGAATAATGTCTTCGGGATTGTCCTGGCCCGCCAGCATGTAGGTGTTGGTCATGCGCGGCATGGGAATGTGCTCGTAGCTCTCGCGGCGTCCGTTGCCGGTGTCGGCGATGCCCATCAGGCGCGCGGAAAGCTTGTCGCTGAGATAGCCCTTCAGGATTCCCTTTTCGATCAGCACGGTTTCCTGCGTGGGCTCGCCTTCGTCGTCCACGTTCAGCGAACCGCGGCGCCAGGGCATGGTGCCGTTGTCGACCACGGTGCATCTTTCGCTGGCCACGCGCTTGCCGATCAGCCCGGCGAATGCCGAAGTCTTCTTGCGATTGAAGTCGGCTTCCAGTCCGTGGCCGACCGCTTCGTGCAGCAGAACGCCGGGCCAGCCGGGGCCGAGCACGACTTCCATTTCGCCGGCGGGAGCTTCGCGGGCGTCGAGTTGCAGGATCGCCTGGCGGGCTGCTTCTTTGGCGAAAAATTCGGGATTCTTTTCGCCGAAGAAGAAATCGAGAGCCACGCGTCCGCCGCCGCCGGAACTGCCGCGGGCGGAATTGGTTTCGGTTTTGGCGATGCAGGACACGTTCATGCGGGCCAGCGGCTGGGAATCTTCGGCGAAAGTTCCGTCGGAGCCGACCACCAGAATATTCCGCAGTTCGTCGGCGTAGCTGGCGCGGACTTCCTTGATGCGCGGATCGTAGGCGCGCGCGGCCTTGTCGGCGCGCATCACCAGCTCGACTTTGGCGGTGATCTCGGCATCGACCGAGGGCAGCGTCACGGGATACAGGCTGCGCGCGGCGGTTTGCTGGAAGCCAGCGACCGGAGTCTTGGCCGGAGCGCTGGCGATCAGGGCCGCGGTGCGCGCGGCGTGCAGGATGCGGCTGGCGGAAAGATCGTCGGTATAGGCGTATCCGGTGCGCTCGCCGGAAACTACGCGCACGCCGCAGCCGGCGGAAATTCCCTGCGAGGCCGACTTCACCATCGACTCATCCACCATCAGCGAGGTGGAGGAAAGATATTCGAAATAAAGGTCGGCATAGTCGCCGCCGGCGGAAAGCGCGGCCGCCAGATAATGTTCGAGATCGTTTTCCGTGACGCCGTAGTGATCGAAGAAGAAACGTTGCTTATCCACGAGAGATGTGTTTGATCCAAGCTTTTACTCCACAGAAATTAGATGCCGCCGGGCTGCGGGCAGACTCAGTTGGGCGGATTCACTCATTATCCCACATGGAGCGGAGGCGGGCGGTCGGAACATCCACAGGCGGAGCTGTGACGATGGTCACATGTCACAGACGGCGGACGTGCGCGGGCTGGACAATCTGCGATAGGGAAACTTCAAATGCCGACGGTGACGCCGCAAGCTCTGACTCGCACGGTGCAGGACTTTCTCAGCGAGGCCGCGGGCGCGGTGGTGCTGGAAAACGGCGCGGTGGCTTTTGATCTGGCGCAATCCAAGTATTCGATTTCGGGCGAGTACAACCGGTGCCTGCTGCATCTGTGGTCGGCGGAGCGAAACTCCGTGCGGCGGGTGCTGGATGCGGAAGTCAAGAATGGCACGCTGCGGCTGGCGGTGCAGCGGCTGGGACAGGCGCGGCCATCGAAGCTGGAGATTTGCCGCGAACGCGATCGCCGCTCGCCCACGGCCCGACGAGCATGCGCGCGCCGCCTACGAGCACAAGCTGCGGCGGACGCTGGAGCGGCATTTCCCGAGTTCAAAATCGACGCGGCTGACGACTGGCGTGGATCTGGAGAAATCCTTTGGGCCGATCTACGCGCGCGGGCTTGTTGCGGCAGGGACGGACGGCCTTTGCGGTGCTGGGCGTGAATGCGCAGGAGACGCAGTCCTCGATCGATGCGGCGCTGACCTTCGGCATTCTGTGGCTTGATGTTTGCCGGCGGGCGCAGGCGGCGAAGTGCTGGTGGAAGGCTTGAAAATGTTTGTTCCTGCGGGAACTGCTCGGCGCTGGTGCGGGAGCGGATGGCGAACCTGAACCGGGATGCCGCCAAATGGCAGCTGTTTGAACTGGACGAGCGGCACGACGCGCTGGTGGAGATCGACTGCGCGGATCGCGGCAATGTGGCGACGCGGCTGGTGCACGCCGCCGATGAGAGGCGGCGCGGCGAGCGTTTCAGGGAGTCGATTGCGCGAGTGCAGGAGGTTCTGCCGAATTGCGAAGTCGCGGTGCTGTCGGCGGCGGAGATTGCTTTTCGCTGGCGCGGGCTGGAGTTTGCGCGAGGCGCGGCTGGCGAGTATTCCGGGATCGTTTCGCAGCACGCGAGGAGATCGTATTTGGCGTGGGCGCGGAGGAGCGGGTTCTGGAAGCACATAACGAAGACGCATTCACGGAGCTGGCGCACGGTTTGCGTGATACTCGTCATCCTTATGGACCGCGTCAACATCCGTTGTGGCGGCTGCGTCCGGAGAGATGGCTGGAGTCGCTGGTGGTCGGCGACGTGAGCGTGGTGGATGGGCGCCTGGAGCCGTCGTGCCGGTATTCGCAGGTTCCGGCGTTTTCCGCAGCCGACCGCGCCATGATCGATGTGCTCACGACCACGCCAAGCCGGGCGGCTGGCGGTGGTGGAATTGAAGGCTGATGAGGATATCCACCTGCCGCTGCAGGGGCTGGATTACTGGTCGCGAGTGGAATGGCATCATTCGCGCGGCGAGTTTCCTCGCTTCGGATATTTTGAAGGCCGCGAGTTGTCGACCGAGAAGCCGCTGCTGTTTCTGGTGGCTCCGGCGTTGCACGTGCATCCGGCTACGGATACGCTGCTGCGCTACATTTCGCCTGAGATTGAGTGGGAGTTTGTGGGGATTGACGAGCGATGGCGGGAGGGAGTAAAAGTCGTGTTCCGGAAGCGGCCGGAGCGGAGCACTAGACGTGGATCCGAATTGCTCAATCGCGCCGCAGGTTGAATGTCTTGGCAAGTGCTGCCGTGCAACCGCCAATGTTCATCGGGTTTTCTCTGCTTGCCGGTACCGAGCCTGCCGTTTCGCGATTTCCGAATCCCGAGTAGGCGGCATACATTCTTCTACTGAAGCCCAAAGGCTCCAGTCCCAATTCTTGGACTCCTATTTTCGTAACACCTTTCAAAAAGCTCTCAACAAGACAGCCAATCTGCGTTAAGATGCCGCGGTTATTGACCGGCGGTTACATCAATTGGAAAAACAATAAGAAAAACAACGATAAGAAAACAACGAGCTAAGAAAACAACGAAAGGATAAGAAAAATGAGAAACACTCCCCTATTACCCAGACTGGTTGCGCTTGTCTGCGCGGCCGCGTTCATGTTGATCACAATCCCAGGACAAGCCCAGCCGCAATCTCCATTGACACGTCATGTGCGCGACGAGGTTGTAAACGGGAAGGCGCAGCTCGTCGGGAAACTCCCGGCAAGCCAGACCCTGCTCTTCGATATTGTTCTTCCGCTTCGCGATCGTGCCGGTTTGCAAGATTTTGTGCAGGAAGTCCAATCGCCGGCAAGCTCCTCTTACCACAAGTTCCTCACGCCGCAGGAGTTTACCGCCAGGTTCGGCCCCAGCCAGGAAGATTGGGAGGCCCTGGTCGCTTTCGCGAAAGCGAGCGGCTTTGAGATCATTAGCGGAACCCGCGAGGAAAGAGATCTAAGGCTCAGCGGCAGTGTGGCGAACATCGAGAAGGCCTTCCACGTGACTATGGGGACCTATCGCGACCTCAGCGAAGACCGAACCTTCTTTGCCGTGGACCGCGAGCCCACCGTTGACCTTCCCTTCCAGATTTGGCACATCACTGGCTTGGACAACGATTCCAAGCCGCATCCCATGTATGTAAAGAAGAGCGACTACGCGAAAGCCCATGGGATCGATGCTAAGAAGGTTGTGTCTCATGCCACCACCGGCTCCGGCCCTTCGGCTTCCTTTTTGGGCAGCGACATGCGCGCGGCCTACTATGGCGGAACGGCGCTTACCGGCACTGGCCAGACGATCGGCCTGTTCGAATTCCTGGGCACGGATTTGGCCGATTTGACCACGTACTACAAGAACGTGGGGCAAACCGAACCTTACACTCCCACTCTCATCTCAACGGGCGGGTATAGCACGAGCTGCACCGCGAGCAGCGGATGCGATGACACCGAGCAGACCCTCGACATGACGCAAGCGATGGGCATGGCCCCAGGCTCCACCATGCTCTATATGTACGTTTGCGGCAACGCCTCGAATATCAGTGATACCGCCTGCATCAGCGCGATGGTTTCGACTGCGTCGGCTCCGTTATCCAAACAGATCAGTTGCTCGTGGGGCTGGACACCTGCGGACCCCAGCACTCTGGACCCGTACTTTGAGCAGATGGCGTCGCAGGGCCAGAACTTTTTTGCCGCGTCGGGCGACAGTTCGGCCTGGTCTGCGTCGAATGAGGCCTGGCCAGCCGACGATGCGCATGTCGTTTCGGTCGGCGGCACGGACTTAACAACCTCCAGCGCGGCTGGCCCATGGAAATCGGAAACCGCGTGGGCAGACAGCGGCGGCGGAATCTCGCCGGATTCCATCCCGATCCCCTCGTGGCAGCAGTTGTCGGGCGTTATTACGTCGTCCAACCGCGGATCCACGACTCTACGGAATGGCCCAGACGTGTCAGCCAACGCGAACTTTACCTTTTACGTGTGCGCCGACCAAACCACCTGCACGGCTAACGACTACGGTGGAACCAGCTTTGCCGCCCCCATGTGGGCCGGCTACCTGGCTCTGGCCAACGAACAAGCAGCGGCCAACGGGGACACGATCGGCTTCATCGATCCGATCCTTTACCCGGCGGCTCTGACCTCAAGCTATGGAACCTATTTCCACGACATTACCAGCGGCAGTTGCGGAACGTATTCGGGAATCACCGGCTACGATCTATGCACCGGCTGGGGCAGTCCGAACACGACCGGGATCATCAACCTGCTGGCTGGATCTGCGACGCCGAGCTTTACGCTGTCGGCTTCGCCGAGCAGCCTGTCGGTGACCCAAGGCAACAGCGGCAACAGCACCATCACCGTGACCGATGCGGGCGGATTCACCGGCAGCGTAACCCTGGCCGCGTCCGGCCTGCCCAGCGGCGTGACCGCGGCGTTCGGCACGAATCCCACAACCGGGACCAGCGTGCTGACGTTTACGGCAAGCAGCACGGCGACTACCGGAACGTCAACAGTGACGATCACTGGAACCTCCGGCAGTCTGACTGCAACCACTACGATTGCCCTCACGGTGAGTGCAACGGCGACGCCGAACTTCACCATCGGCGCTTCGCCGGCGTCCGTGACCGTAACCCAAGGTGCCAACGGAACGAGCACCATTACCATCACCAGCACGGGCGGCTTCAACTCTGCAACCACGTTGAGCGCTACCGGCCTGCCTACGGGAGTTACGGCGGCGTTCTCGACCAATCCGGTGACTCCGCCGGCGAACGGGAGCGCGACCTCAACACTCACGCTAACCGCTTCCGCAAGCGCTACGGTCGGCGCGGCTACGGTGACGATCACCGGAACGTCGGGATCGACCAGTCATAGCACCACGATTGCCTTAACCGTGAATGCTTCCTCGGGAACGAAGAACTTCACTCTGTCGCTGTCGCCTTCTTCGTTCACTGTGGATGAGCGCGGCAGCGTATCCACCACTCTCACGGTTACCAGCGTGAATGGATTTAATTCTGCTGTCTCATTGAGCGTGAGCGGATTTCCCAGTGGCGTATCGGCGACAGCCTCGGCCAATCCCGTCACGCCTCCGGCAAATGGCAGCGTGAACGTAACCATCAGGTGGAGCGCTTCCAGACGCGCGCCAACCGGAACCTCAACCATCGAGCTGATCGGAACTTCCGGATCACTTACGAACGAGACGCCCGTCACGATAACGGTAGCGCCTTGAACATTGATCGGTCAGGCAAAGCAGTCGAGCCGGCCCTAAAGGGCCGGCTCGATTTTTTGAACGCGACTTCGTTTAAACGAGAGACAATCGCCTCGGAGTCAGCCCTTCCAAGCTCCCAGCAGACGCCGCACATCGACTAACTGGCCGAGGTGGTAAGCGTTGTGGTCGGCCAGTAGCAATGCCTCCCGCAGAACGGTTTGGCCGTCGCCCCAAGGGATGCGGGCGTAGAGATCAGTCTTTGGATTGGCAACCAGAGCCTGCATCGACTTCAGGTCTTTGCGGAATTGCTGAACGCTTTTGTTCCATGCGGCCGCACTCGGCGGAGCTTCCGTCTTCGGCCAATAGCCCTTGGGCCACTCGGGAGACTTGTGTTTGGAGTTGCGGCTGAACTCTAGGATGTCCCACTGCGCCAGGCGAAGATGATCGAGCAGCATCCAGGCCGAGTGCGGGAAGCCATTCGGCTTGGTGCCGCGCAGATCATCCGGCCAGTTTTTAACGACATCGTCAAAGCGAGCGTGGGCGCCACCGCCGTTGAGAAGGTAGATCAGGTGCTCGCGGAGTTGTTTGCTGTTTGGGTCCTGGATGGCCATCTGGCTCCTTCTTTCTTGCCTGTAGCACAACTGGAATCTCTAAAAGCCGCGCCTGAGCGCGCGATTCATCATTGAAGCGCCTACGGTATGCCTGAAGGCATACCCTGATACGAATCGTCACTTCGATGAGTCTCCGGGGAAGGATCAACCTCTGGACCTTCACCTCGGAACACGCGGCCGATGCCGCGCACGATGCGTCGCATGGGGAATATTCCTTTGTCATCGGCAAGAAATATTTCTCCGATGCGGTGGCCGCGATAATACCAGCGCTTGAGGAGCGCGAGGTGCTCCATGGTTTCGAGCGCGGGCCGCACTTTCGCTGGCGGGAAAGAATCGAGAACCGCCTGTACTCGCGACTCCATGGATTGCGACTTTGCATGCTCGGCGGACTGGATCGAGAACACCGCCGGTCCTGAGATTACTCCGCCGTCTACACGGAAAAGGGTGACCGAGCCGGTCGCGTGACAGGGCTGGACGATCATTGCCGCAAGACGGTCGAGGCGGCGGACTATCTCGGGAAATTGGTTAAGCGTGGGTTTCAGCTTTTCTAGGCGGACGTGAATGGCGGCAGCGTCTTCAAATTGCAGATTGGCCGATGCGGCGTCGCGCTGCGCGGAAAACTCGCGAGCTAGAGATTCTCCTCCGGAATCGAAATAGGCTTGCACGCGGTTCACTTCAAATGAATATTCCTCGTCGGTGCAGCCCTTGAAGCAGGGGGCGAGGCACATCTTCATCTCGGAATAGATGCAGCCGGGAAACTTGGGATCGGGACGCAGATCGTCGACGCAGCGGCGCATCTTGAAGAAGTCGAGCGAGTCGTTCATGAACTTTTCAGCGGCGGTGCGGGACTGGAATGGTCCGTAGTAGAGGGCACGGCCTTTGAGGCGTCCGAGGCGCGTCGTGACGGAAGCGCGGGGATATTGGTTTTCTAGATGCAACTTGACCAGCGGCGCGAAACGGAAGCGCATGCGGTTGGCGTAGGTCTTGGGGAAGGTTTCGCGCAGGATTCGGTAGAGCAGGAAGCCGGATTCGAAGTCGGAGCCGGTGGGCGCGTATTCGATAGAGCGGATGCGATCGCGCAGATTTAGTTTCTTAGTCCGCTCTTCGACCGGGCCCAGCAGGCGTTGCAAACGGCGGCGGAGATTTGCGGTCTTGCTGACGTACGGTTCGGCTTGAGGATCTCCGCCACGCAGCAGGAACACGGCCGGCACCGGTGGGATGACGGCGAATACTTCGGCGTCGCGTTCGGGGAGCGAATTCCAGGCGCTCGGTGAGCACGGAATCATTCTAGTGCGGATTTACTATGGAGAATTTCTTTTGCGACGGATTAACACGGAATCCTCACTGATAAACCAAATAACGAAGACCATCCGACTGGACAGTCCTCTCGATCGTGAATAATGCCCCCGTTAAAATCCGTGCAAATGCGTGGCAAAGGTCTCACATTCCGCCGTGAAACCGTCCGAAATAGTGGGCAAGGTTCAGCGACATGATCAAGATGCCGGCCCCGAGGACGAGGACGTGCGAGGTCTTGCGCAGATCGAAGTTGCCGACACGACAGACGAGCAGATAGCCGACGGCAAGATTGAACAAGCCCCACGCGACATTGATCGTCGAGGATGACAATCCCACGCCGGGTGGCGATGCGAAGGGGCTCTGGAAGGCATGCCCGGAAATTCCATTGCCGAGATGGGGCAAAGCGTTCGCAAGGAAAATGCCTCCAAAGAAGTACGCTACATAGTGATACCAGCGCATGGTTGCTCCCTCTCACTGAATGTCGTTCTCACTGAAAAATCGTGTCGCGGCAGATCCGGCATGGACTTAGCGGAAGCTGGCGTTGCGTAACTTCTGGCGGAAGTCTTCGCCTTCCATCTTTATGATGCGACACATTTCGTGGAGGCGGGAGCGCATGCGTTCTCCAATGCGGTCGCCGAGAGTTTCGGCGCGCGTCGCCGCCCGCGCTGGAGAAACGGAGCCGCTGGCGCCGGCCGCGGGCTGATCTTCAAAATTCGTCGTAATGATCGTGGTCCGATTGTCGTTGTAACGGGTGTTGAGGATTAAGCTGACTGTGTCCCAAACCCATTCCGTCGGCTTCACCGCGCCCAGTTCGTCGAGAACCAGAACGTCAGTTTCAAAGACGGGGCGTAGAACGTCTAACTCGGTGGTTTGAACTGCGGCATTGTACGAGTTTTGGATTTCTTTCAACAGTTCGCGGTAGTCGTAGAACAGGCAAGGGATGCCTTTGAGGATGAGTTCCTTGGTGATTCCAACTGCGAGGTGAGTCTTACCCGTGCCGATCTGGCCGATGATCAGAAGGCCTGTGCCATCGCGAGGATCGTACTCCTGCGCAAACCGCGTGGCGGAGAGTTGAGCAAACGCGAGCGAGGGATGCGCGCCGGGGAAGTCCGTAGTGTAGCTCGCGAGTTCGCAATGCTCGTAGCGCCGCGGGATCCGCGCCGCAGTCAGCAGAGCCTGACCCCGCGCTCGGAGTTGGCAATCGCAGCGCGTGACTCGGCGGTCTTTATTGTTATCGCGATTATTATCGTTCTTGTCCTTGAACGCGCCGGCGGGAATCGTCTTCCAGCCCGTCCCTGCGCACTGCGGACAAACCTCCGCAGGTGTCCTGGTCGATTTCAACCCCACATCTTCGATGCTTCTCAAATCTGCCATCTCGATTCGACTCTGCTCAAACTGTATCAGTTGACTCTGCACCCTGAAGTCAGTTTCCGGCAAGTGCGAAACTGCAGGCCTCTGTGTACAACCTGTGAACTGGAGGGCGGGGTTGTGGAGGACTGAGGAAAACCGCACCCCGCTTGCCTTTTGGCGGCCGATGCAGGGCTCGTATCCGAGTTTTCCACTGCCGTTCCAGCCCCAAAACCCGCCCCCTCAGCGCCATTCCGGGACACGGGGGTGCGAAACAGGCTTCGGGCGCGGATTTTCACAGTTGACATTCTCTGCGGAGAGAGGAGAATACCACCCGTCAGGTTTCCAACTCAGCCACTAGCTTTTGTCCTCCCGGTGTGTGCTGGGAATGAACGAGACCTGCGAGGAGAAACTATGAATAAAGCCGATCTGGTTGACAAGATCGCAGGCGCTTGCGAAATCAGCAAGGCGCAAGCTGCGACTGCGGTGGATACCGCTGTGAGCAGCATCACTGGTGCTTTACGAAAAGGAGATCGAGTGGCTCTAATCGGTTTCGGCACTTTCTCGGTCTCGCAGAGAAAGGCCCGGAACGGACGCAATCCGCAAACCGGCGCAACTATCAAAATCGCAGCCCGCAAGGTAGCGAAGTTTACTCCTGGGGCCGAACTGAAGAAAACTGTCAACAAGAAGTAGTGAAAACAGAAGTCGTGAAAGCAGAAAGTCTTGGTTCCACGAAGACGGCAGGGGGTCGGCCCTGCCGTCTTTGCTGTTTGGCAACGCCGATCCTGATCGGCCATCTGCGGCTACAATGGCTGAAGCATGATTGCCCATCTGCGCGGAAAACTGCTGAGCAAGCATCCCAATCAAATCGTGGTGGAGACGTGCGGCGTCGGCTATGAAGTGAACATCAGCGTGCCGACGTTTTCTGAATTGCCCGCCAACGGCTCTGAAGTTGCTCTTCACATCCACACCCACGTGCGCGAGGATTTGATTGCGCTCTATGGATTTCTCCGTCCCGCCGAGAAGCAGTTGTTCGAGAAGTTGATGACGGTGAGCGGCATTGGCGCGAAACTGGCCATCACCATTCTGAGTGGAATGGCGGCGGACGACATGGCCAGCGCGATCCGCAGCAATGACGTGGCCCGCCTGACCAGGATTCCGGGCATCGGCAAGAAGACAGCCGAACGCATGGTGTTGGAACTCCGGGATAAGTTGCCGGCCGCCGCGGGGGCCTCCACGCCGACCGAACCCTCGATGAGCCCGACGGAAGAAGATGTTCTTTCTGCGCTGGTCAACCTGGGCTACCAGCGGGCCGCAGCCGAGAAAGCATTGGCGAGTGCACTCAAGAACGGCGCGGGCAAAGGCGAGAAGACGGGATCGTTCGATGCCCTCTTCCGCGAAGCGATGGCCAGCCTGTCGAAATAGTCGTTGAATCCGTTCGAACTTCCCGAGGCAATTTTGCAAGATTAACGCAGGCGCCTGTGTCCCGGCCTGAGCGCTCCCAGCGCTCGATTTGAGGGTTACCCCGGACCGCGTCGACTCCAATCAAGTACGGAAAACCATATTTTTATTCAACAAAGCGGAGCGCTTCCCTTCGGTTACTGGCGTAAGTAAACAAACATAACAGTTTGAAACAACACATTGTTTGGAACGACAGTTGCACTTAGTTGCGCCGCCGTAGGTCTCATACTCGTCTCGGCTATCTTTATCGGTTCGGTCAGTCGCAAACGTTCAATCTCTCGGTTTAGGAGAAGGCAATGCACACTCGCAGCTTCAATCTGGCTCTGGTTCTCGTTTTGGTGGTCTGTTTGGTGCGGGTGCTCTGCCCGCGTGGTCACAATCAACGCTCATCCGGTACCGTCGCCGGCTCAGTGACTGACCAGTCGAACGCGGTGGTGCCGGGCGCCACGGTTAGGCTGACCGATACAGCTCGACCAATATCGCGCGAACCACGACCACCAACAAAGATGGGCGGTACATCTTTGTGGATGTGAGCCCGGGCGTCTACAACATCGCGGTCACGAAGTAGGGGTTCTCCACGACGAAGGCCGAGAAGCAGGAGGTAAGAGTCGGCGAGCAGTATAACGCTGAATTTGTCCCTGCAAGTGGGCGGCGCGAACGTGGTCGTGGAGGTGCTAAGCCACCGGCACGGAACTGCAGACCATGAATGCCACCGTGGGCAACACGGTGACGGCGATCGCCATCGACAACTTGCCCAGCATCGGCCGCGATGTCAACACTTTCATCGAGTTGCAACCGGGCGTCAGCGCCGGTGGCGACGTTGCGGGCGCGGTGAACGACCAAAGCTATTTCTCGCTGGATGGCGGCAACAACACGAACGACATGGATGGCAGCGGCGGCGTGTATACACAACAACTCAGCAAAGTCTGGTGATCGGCGACCCCACCGGGGGCATGTCGACCCAGACGTTTACCTATGGCGCCCCGTCGGGTGTAATGCCTACTCCAGCGGACAGCGTCGAGGAGTTTAAGGTGAATACGGCTGGCCAGACTGCCGATTTCAACAGTTCCGCCGGCGCCGAAATCAAGATCGTCACGAAACGCGGCACCAGCAGTTTCCACGGCACGGCGTACGAGTATTACAAAGACAATAACTGGTCCTCGAATTCCTGGCAGAATAACGAAAACAACTGGGAGGGGGTAGCCCAATGCGGCGCTCCTAACTGCGGACACATCCCGCTTCCTTCCTATCATTACAGCCGGTTTGGCGGCGCTATCGGAGGGCCGGTCACTAACGAAAGAGCTTCTCGGCGGCAAGACCTTCTTCTTTTTCAACTATGAGGGCTTCCGCTATCCAAGCGCCCAGACCATCACCAGAAACGTTCCCTCGCCGGCCCTGCGGTTGGGGTTGTTAACAGACAACACGACCGGTCTGATCGACTACAACCTGAACAATGCTCCGGTGACCTTCAATGGCACGACTTACGCCGGCGAATTACGGCTGTGCGGGCAACGTCGCCACGGGCGGGCTGTGTGACCCGCTTGGCCTCGGTCTCAACCCTTTGGTTGCGCAGATATGGAACACGTACGAGCCCCAGTCAAACGCCACCTGCAGCCAGAGCCTGTGCGACTCAGCCAATGTCTTAGGATTTGCGGGCAACCTGAATACGCCCATCACGAGCAATTTCGACGTGGCGCGTATCGACCACGATTTCGGTTCCAAGAACCATTTCATGGCCAGCTATCGCTATTACAAGATCAATTTTGCTTCAGGGACCGAGCAGGTCGACATTGGCGGCTTTTTCCCCGGCGATACGCTGGGCACGCCGGCCTCCGCGTCGAGCGATCCGGTTCAAGACTGGTACCTGGTTGCGGGTCTTGACCACCAACATCACGAGCAACACCACCAACGATATCCACTACAGCTTGCTGCGGAACTGGTGGGCCTGGTCACGCAACGGAGCTCCGCCACAGATCGCTGGGCTGGGCGGCGCGCTCGAATTGGATGCCGGCCAAGCGACCTGCAGCGCCGCTACCTGTCAGGAACTTGGCCCCTTCAACGTGGACAATCAGCAAATCCGCCGCCGCTTCTGGGATGGGCACGATCAGATGCTTCGCGACGACATTTCTATGCTGAAAGGCAACCACCTGTTCCAGTTTGGCGGTACCTATCAGCACAATTGGGACTACCATCAACGCAACGACAGTGGCGGCACCATCAACGCCTATCCCGTGTATTCTCTGGGCAACGGATCTAACGGATCGGGGCTGGGCGCCGCGCGCTTATCCTTGCGCCACCACCGCATACCATTTCCACGAGTGCGCAGACCTGCGATTCCCTTTACGCGACGGTGTTGGGGGTCGTTTCGATCGCATCGCAGATGTTCGCGCGTAGTGGCTCGAGTCTGACTTTGGAGCCTCCTCTTTCCAATGCCTTCGACAAGAGCAAAATTCCTTACTACAACGTTTATTTCAGCGACACCTGGCACATGAGGCCGACTCTGACCTTGACTTACGGTTTGGGCTGGGCGCTGGAGATGCCGCCGGTTGAGGAGAACGGAAAGCAGGCAGTGCTGGTAGACGCGGCAGATCAGCCGGTCACCACGCTGGGCTACCTGGCCAATGTCAAGAAAGCCGCGCTGGCAGGCAATGTATATAACCCGGAACTCGGGTTTGCCCTGGTAGGCAATACCGCGAACGGGCTGAAGTATCCTTATAACCCGTTCTACGGCGAATTCAGCCCGCGCGTGGCCGTGGCCTGGAACCCCCGCTTCGACAGTGACTCTATCGGCGGGAAGATCTTCGGGCACGATAGCACGGTAATCCGGGGCGGCTATGGCCGCGGCTATGGGCGGACCAACGGTGTGGTGCAGGTGCTGGTGCCGCTGCTGGGACTCGGCCTCGAACAGCCCGTGGCATGCAACTCGAACCTCGTCACCGGCTCAGGCTTGGACCTGCGGAGGCTCGGGGGCCGGCACCTATGGAACCTCCGCGACGCAGGCCTTTCGCGTAGGGTCAGCGGTTTCCGCTACGGGAGGCCCGACCGTTCCCCTGATCTCGCATGTGAGTCACGACGCTGCCCCAGCCTGCCTATCCTGGGTTCAACAACACGTTCTCCTCGGACCCCGAGGGTTTGGATCCGAATTTCCGGGCTAACGCGATCGACTCGTTCGATTTCACCATCCAGCGTCAGTTCAGCCGCAGGGTGACTCTGGAGGTAGGGTACATCGGGCGCAGAATTACCCACGAGTATCAGCCTGTCGAACTCAACCCGGTACCTTACATGATGACGCTGGGTGGGCAGCAGTTTAAGCAGGCCTATGCCAATACGGTGCTGCAGCTCTGCGGCGGACTCAAAGGGCTCGCGGGCGGCGGTTGCGCGGGCTCGAGCACGACCGCCGCCGACCGCAACGTCCAGACCCAGCCTTTCTTCGAGGCCGCGCTCGCAGGCACGGGTTACTGCCAGATCAGTGGGGCGCCCTCGGCTTGCACGGCGGCAGTGGTAGCGAATGAAGGCGGCAACCTCGCCAATGGTCAAGTCTGGAGCATCTGGAGCGACTGGACAGCGGAGTGGGCAATGCCTCGGGAGGGTGCACTTATTGCCCGGCGTAGGCAATGTTGGAGGATTCAACTTCCCGCGCAGCCTGCAGAGCACTCCGATTCCCGGCAACTGCACTGCCACCAATACCAATGGTTGCTCCGGCGCGTACACCGATGGGGCCTATCTGAACGCCAGCATTGGCTACGGCAATTACAACGCCGGTTTCGTTTCCCTTAAGATGGCCGATTGGCGAGGATTGACGTTGCAGAACAACTTCACCTGGTCGAAGGCTCTTGGTTTGGGGGCTCAGGCGCAATCCTCGAGCGTACTCGATGCTCTCGATCCCTTCAATCTTCAAGAACAGTATGGAAGACAGGCTTGGGACCGAAAGTTCCTCTATAACGTGTTCCTTGTCTACCAACCTCCTTTCTTCAAGGGACAGTCTGGATTCATGGGACGAGCCTTGGGCGGGTGGACGTTTGCAACCATATTTGCTGCCGGGTCCGGCGTTCCGACGCAGGTCGGCACCACATTTGGTAACTACCAGACCTTCGGTGCATGCGATGGCGTCGGCTGCGGTGACTACGACATGGAGAATGCCGTACCGCTCGGCCCCGTTCCCCATGTTCACGCATACAAATGCCCCGGCTTTCAAGATACGGGCTTCTGCTCAGGTCAGACCAATGGATACCCAGTAAATTATTTTCCGGACGGGGTGGCTCAAGCCCAGAACTGGCGTAACCCAATCCTGGGGATAGACACCCGGGATGGCGGTGCCGGAATTCTCGGTGGGCTGGCCTACTGGAATATGGACTTCAGCATCAAGAAGAGCATCCGAGTGGCAGAGGGCATTAGCATGGAATTGCAGGGCGTCTTCGCTAACGTTCTCAACCATAATCAGTGGACCGATAACTACCTCGGTCTCTACAACCCCGCTGGCTTTGGTGCTCTGGGAGCCTTGGGCGAAGGCGAGCCGCGAAACATCGAACTCGGCCTTCGCGTCCGCTTCTAGCCTGGTACGATTCTTTACCTCCGGCCGCACCCTCGGGTGCGGCCGTTATTTTTGTGCTGGTTGAGTTCGAATCGGCGTTGCGCTTATTTTCCAATGCAGAACGTGCTGAAGATCAGGTTGAGGATGTCGTCGGTCGTGGTGGCGCCGGTGATGGCATCGAGAGGCCGGAGAGCGCTGTAAAGATCGAGCAGGAGCATTTCGTGAGGGATTTTCTCGGCTACTGCGCCGGTAGCGGCTTGGAGCGCGCCGAGTGAGTCCTGCACCAGTCCCTGATGGCGGACATTGGTAAGAAAGCCGGCTTCGGCTTGCCCCCCGGTTTCGCCGCCGATGTGGCGCAGAATCTCGGCGCGAAGTTCGGCGATGCCCTCGCTAGTGAGAGCGGAGGCATAAATCGATGGGTGGGAGATCGGCGGCTGGGAGGTCGATGGTCGGGAGATCAATGGCTGGGAACTGAAAGCGATTCCCAAGTCGCACTTATTGGCTACTACGATGGTCGGGCGGCCTTCTGCGTGTTGCAGCAACTCGGCGTCCTCTGAGTTTGCCGGTTGCGAGGCGTCGAGCACGACCAGCACCAGGTCGGCGTCAGCCAGTGCTTCCATGGATTTGCGAATACCGATGGATTCGGCTTCATCAAGAGCCTGCCGGATTCCGGCTGTGTCGACAAGCCGAATCGGAATGCCGCCGATGGCGACAGTCTCGCTGACCAGATCGCGCGTGGTGCCGGGGGTGGCTGTGACGATAGCGCGCTCGCGTTCGACCAGACAGTTGAACAGGCTTGATTTGCCGACGTTCGGGCGGCCGACGATGGCAAGCGTTAATCCCTCGTGCACAATCTTGCCATAGGCGAAGGTGGCGGCTAGCTGCTCAAGCGGCTCGCGAACGGCGGCGATGCGTTCCAGGATAGCTGGGTCAGGAAGAACAGAGACATCGTCTTCGGCGAAGTCGATGCCGGCCTCGAGCACGGCGATCAGCTCGACCAGCTTCTGCTTGACAGGCTGCAGACGCTTCGAGAGAGCGCCTTCGAGCTGTTGGGCAGCAATTTTTGCCTGGTAAAGCGTTTGGGAGTCGATCAGGTCGCGGACGGCCTCGGCCTGGGTGAGATCGATGCGGCCATTGAGGAATGCGCGCATCGTGAACTCTCCGGGCTCGGCGAGGCGGGCTCCGGCGGCGACGCAGAGCTCGACAATGTGCCGGAGCACGACGGGAGAGCCGTGGGCGGCGATCTCGACGATGTCGTCGGTGGTATAGGAATGAGGCTTGGCGAAGTAAGTGACGACGACCTCGTCGATGCGAGTCGGGCTTCCGGCTTTCGGCTTCCGGTTTCCAGTATCTGGGGCGTTGGGAACCGGCTCGATCAGCTCTCCGACGACGGCGCGCCCCGGCTGTAGATCGTGCTTGAGGCGCAGCATCGGGCCGGCGATCTCGCGTGCAGTCGGTCCCGCAAGGCGCACCACGCCAATGCCGCCGCGCCCAGGCGGGGTCGCGATGGCGACGATCGTGTCGTCGAGGTTCACGGGGCGATTGTAGCGGTTAAACTAGGCGAACAACCAGCGGCCGGGTGGAGGAAACTCAATTGCGGCCAGACCAATGAAGAAAGAAGGCAAAGCATTGTCAGTCGCCGACGAACTGCTGCAAGCCAACGAGGAATTTGTAAGGAACTTCAACCTGGGAGATCTGGCCGTGCGGCCGAGGCGGCATTTGGCTGTCCTGGCCTGCATGGATTCCCGAATCCTGTTTGAACGTTGTCTGGGGTTGCACCCTGGCGATGCGCACATGATCCGCAATGCGGGCGGGATTGCCACCGAGGACGCGATACGCTCCCTAATTGTTTCGCATCATCTCCTGGATACGCAGGAGTTCATCATCATCAACCACACTGACTGCGGATTGCTGAGAGTTCGGGAAGATGAACTTAAGAAGAAGCTGACGGAGAAGATGGGGACATCCGCTGGCGCACCGGCGCACTTCTATGCGTTTGACGACCTGGAAGAGAACGTCCGGCAGCAGGTGCGCCGGGTGAAATCGCATCCGTGGATTCCGAAACACATCCCGGTGCGAGGGTTTGTTTACGACGTGAAAACCGGAGCTCTGACCGAAGTCAAAGAGGTCTGAGGCTGCTTTGACCTAGCGCGCCGCCTTTTCAATCTCGGCCTTTAGCTCTTGATAGCTCAACGCTCCAGGGTGATACATCGCAACCTTTCCTGCGCGGTCGAGCAGGACGAGCGTAGGCGTCGTCGAGGCGCCGTACACATCGAAGTTGTACTTGCTGATGGGCACCGGCATGTCTAACAGTCCGCCGTAGAAACGGTGTCGCACGGCGTCGATGTAAGCGAGTTCATCGCCAGGGTGAAGCGTTTTCGACTTGCGCGGTGTAGCCGTAAAGGCGGGTCGGGCCGAGCACAGTCAATCCCTTGGGCGCAAACTCCGTTCGCAGTTGAGTAATGATGGGAGCTTCGGCTTTGCAGTCTCCGCACCAGTGGGCCCAGAAGAAAAGCAGCACGGGCGAGCCTTTGAGCTGAACCAGAGCGGGCGGCTTCGAGCCGAGAAACTGTTCCTCGCGCAATGCGGGCGCCAGTTTTCCTTCGAAGGAAAGCAGGTTCAGGTTCTTCTGCAGGCGAGCGCGAATTGAGGTGCTCCCGTATGTACCGAGGGCGGTCTGCAGAACCGCGACTGCCTGTGTGCGCCGGCCCTGTTCCGCCAGCACCTGTGACTGGACTTCGATAGCTGCGCCCAAGGCTAGCGGCAGGTGTGGTTCGGCATCTAGCGGACGTTGCTTGAGTTGATCCTGCACGAGAGCGCGGGTTTGCTTAGCATACGTTGCTGCCTGATCATAGTTGCGAGCGCTGAGAGCAGTGCGCGCCATCCAGGAGTAGGCCTCAACATATTCAGCCGTGACGCCGTTCGAGGTGCGGTAGGAATTGAGGTAGGAGTCAGCTGCACTGAAATTATTCTGGGCCAGGGCAGTGCGCACATCTTCTATAATCCCCGCCCAGGCTGGAGTCGCGAGCGCGATCAAAATCAGAAGCTTGCCGAAATGCATGTTCTTAATCATCTATCCCCTATCGTTAGACCCCGATCATCTCCCGTGGTGATCCATCTTTGATCATGTATCTTTTGCCGGCCGGTTGGCAAATCGCGGCGGCAGAGAGGTCGCCTCAGCAAGCCCGGAAGTTGTTGATGCATAAGTACTTATCTTTGCAACTCGCGAAATATTGTGGATTTTTGGTGGTCCTTCCCTTACAATTTAATTGCGTTTGATCTTTAGATTTCTTTCGCAGTATCCAGTTTCTCCGCCAACCAGCGCGTGACCTGCCTGCCGAAGAAGCCTTCCAAAGTTTCAGCGCTACATCAACGAAAAAGGAACAAAGCAACACCATGGAAACAGGAACAGTGAAGTGGTTTAACGACGCTAAGGGTTACGGTTTCATCAGCCGCCAGAACGGTGAAGATGTATTCGTACATTTCTCCGCCATTCAGGCGAGCGGCTTCCGCAGCCTTCAGGAAGGTCAGCAGGTGCAGTTTGACGTGGTCAAAGGTCCCAAGGGCTGGCAAGCCGAGAACGTGAAGGGTGCTTAAACCGCTTCGCTAACAATCCGGAAAGAGGGCGGCCAGAAATGGCCGCCTTTTTGGTGCCGAAATCATTACTGACGCTGATCGCGCATAAGCACGACGTCAGAATCGTCATGTCCCCTTACCAGCGCTAGTTTGCTTCCGTCGGACGACCAGTGGAAATCGAAAATGTGTTCTGACTTGAATGAAGTGAGCTGTTTTCCGGGAGAGCCGTCCAAGGGTTGCTGCCACAGATTGTCGATTCCATTCTCGCGGACGGCGTAGACCACCCCCTTGCCATCCCGTGTGAAGCGGATCAGTCCTGCGGTTTCCCGCTCGAACTTCAGCTCTCGAACTTTACCAGTATCGGTCGTGACCAGCGCAAGGTTTAACTCATGACCATTGGCGTGGTCTATGGT
This sequence comes from uncultured Acidobacteriaceae bacterium, assembly GCA_963763285.1. Classification (GTDB taxonomy): domain Bacteria; phylum Acidobacteriota; class Terriglobia; order Terriglobales; family Acidobacteriaceae; genus Sulfotelmatobacter. The sequence continues at coordinate 42,757 of CAVXOK010000020.1, forward strand.
TGCAAAGACAACCGCGCCCCCATCCGGAGAAATATCGAAGAACTGCAAGACCGGTAAGTCAGTTACCTTCTGCGCCTCACCACCTTCAATCGGCACCCTCATCATGTGTCCGGTGCCGCCGTCGAGGTAGTAAACCCATTTCGCATCAGGAGAACAAACTGGGAAGGCGTCGTTCTTCCCGTTCGAGATCTGCTTAAGGTTTCCTCCGCCGGAGTCCACGCGCCAGATGTTCCGCGCACCCTTGCCGGTACGATGGCTGTTCTCAAACACGAGGTAGCGGCCGTCGGAACATGCCGAGGGATCGTAACTTGCAGAGTCCTGCTCGGTGGCGACCACTCCCTTAACTCCCGACTCCGGATTGACCCATCGCAACATGCTGTCCTTATCGTCGATCAATCGTCCGTCGTGCGTCCAAGTGAAGTTAGTAAAGGCATCCGCCGGATCGATATCCCGCGCTTCGCTGCCCCCAGGCCCTGCCGCCATGACGGAAAGATTCCAATGCGGCTCGCTGAGCACTGTGGCCAGCACTTCCCCGTTGGACGCAACGCTCAAAGCCGAGTAGTTGTTGGTATCGCGTGTGACCGGATTCAACCTCTTTTCTGGGTAGGAGATAAGGGCTATCTGCCTTCGTCTGTAATTCGAAGAGCGGCCGCTGTTCAGAATTAACAGGCCGCTGCCATCTGGCATCCAGGTAGGATAACCGAGGTAGTCGGGGAAGCCCAGGAACAGGCGTTGTTGGCCGGTTCTGGCATCCACGGACATCAATCCGGAAGGGGAATCCGCGGGCTGAATGACGCCGCACATAATTATCTTGCCGTCAGGCGACCATGCAGGATCGTAGAGTCCCTGGCTGTTCGGACCGCTGGTGAGCACGGTCTCATCACCGCTATCCGCCGAACGCACGATCAACTGATACTTTCCAGGGTCAGGGTTGTCATACCGCATGAAGGCTAACTTCCGGCCGTCGGGGGAAAACGTGACATTCGAATCTACGTCTGCCGCCAAACGCTCCGGCGTGCCGCCCAGAAGCGGCGTGCGGTACAAATACTTGAGTGCGCTATTCCCCGGTTCGCTGTGCACAGAATAAAAATAGTTCCCGTCGGGCGAGAAACGAAGGCCGTTGTACCAGACATTGGCTGGAGGCTCCACCTGCGTCATGCTATTGGTGGGAACATTGCGTAGCCAAAGACTGGCCAGACCGTTGTCGCTCTTTGCCCTAACGAGGCTCAGGATATATTTGCCATCGGGTGAAAGCGCTGCGTCGACCGCATCGCTGGTTTCTGTCACCTTAGTGGCCGAGAAGTTCGCGAAAGGCTGCGCACGATTTCGTGAGATCAGCGAATAGACGCCAAAGCCGGCAGCAAGCAGAACGATGAGGGCGACAAAAACGGTCACACCAGTCCCTATCTTGTGGCGACCCGCTGCTGCCACCACCGCGGAGGTTTGACTGGAAGTCTGCGAAGCTACGGTGTTAGCCAATTCCCCAGCGGTGACGCCCAACCAGCTGTCGCTCGCGGCTGCGGCAACTGAGGCCGACCCCGAAGACGAGGCGGGCGCGGGCTTGCGACCGGACTCCGTATCGCGCTTCAACCGCTTCAAGTCGCCGCGCAGATCAGCGGCTGACTGATAGCGCAGGTCGCGGTCCTTCTCGAGGGCCTTCGCTATGATCTCGTCGAGCTTCGGTGGTAACCCGGCATTCAGTTGCAACGCTGAAACGGGATCGAGTTCGAGAATGGCGTGGAAGATCACCGCCGAGGTATTGCCGGCAAATGGCAAGCGCCCAGTTGCCATCTGGTAGATCACCGCTCCGAGCGAGAACAGGTCGGTCCGCGGATCGAGTTCGAAGCCGCGCGCCTGCTCAGGGGACATGTAGGCGATGGTGCCGACGGTGGCACCAGGGCTGGTAAGGTGCGCGGGATTGGGATCGTCCTGTGTGGCTCCGATGGTTTCCGTCGCTGTCTCAGGATGCGCGAGCTTGGCCAGGCCGAAATCGAGCACTTTCACCGGTCCACGCTTGGTGACAAAGACATTCGCCGGCTTGATGTCGCGATGAATTATGCCTTTAGCATGAGCGGCGTCGAGAGCATCGGCTAGCTGAATACCCCAGTCCAGCAAGCGATCCAGCGGCAGCCCTCCGGCGCCCAGGCGACGATCCAGGGTATCGCCCTCCAGCAACTCCATGGCGATAAACGACTGTTCGCCCTGCCTTCTCGACTGCATAAATCGTGCAGATGTTGGGATGGTTCAGGGCCGAGGCAGTGCGAGCTTCAAGCAGAAAACGGTCCAGAGCATTTTGATCGCGGGAAGTCTGCGGCGGAAGGAACTTCAGCGCGACGCGTCGTCCCAAATCGAGATCTTGTGCTTCGTAAACAATCCCCATCCCGCCGCTGCCGAGCTGGCCGGTGATGCGGTAATGCGAGATGGTCTGGCCGATCATGACAAAATCTTGGGGAAGTTCATCTTAGGAGGGATACGGAAGGCAGTCAAACGAAAGAACAGCGATCAGGGGCCGGTGTCCAGCGGTCAGTAGAACCCATGCGAATTTCACTGGCCACCGGCCACTTTACTACTCGGAGGCTTGTTCGGCAGCGCTTACGGAATCGAAGAAACGGAAGAACTGTTCGACCCGAGTGACGCCGAGCGCGTCGTGGATGCGCTTGCACACTCCCACCAGCGCAAGACTTCGTCCGCCCTTCTGGCGGGTGACGTACGCTCCTACCAGAGCGCCGATTCCCGCCGAATCCACGTAGGGGACGTTGGTGAAATCAATGATCAGCGCGCGGGAAGCGTCGGCGCGCACCGTGGCCTGGAACTCAAACATCGTCGGCATGACCAGTGCTCCGTTCAGGCGGAGAATGCGCTGTCCGGGCTGGGTTCCGGGCTGGTCTTCAATGCGAAGGGACTCTGAAGGCATGGGGGAGATATTAACGTGTGCGTAACAATGGATTGTTAAAGCAACGTTAATTTCGGCAGCCTTGGCGGTCTAGCCAACTAGATGGCTGCGGCCTGTTCGCGGCGTCTGGCCTGGATTTCGATGAAGACGTTCACCAGAGACACCGCTGCCGGGGTCACTCCTGGGATCCGCGACGCTTGGGCCAGAGTGCGTGGCTGCACATGGGTGAGTTTTTCCTGCATCTCGCGCGAGAGGCCGCTGACCGAGCGATAGTCGAACCAGCCGGGGATTGACCGCTGTTCTGACTTCTTCATCCGCTCCATGGCGCGCTGCTGTTGCAACAGGTAGCCTTCGTATTTGATTTCGGTTTCCACCGACTTGAGTTCGTTGCGGATTTCGGAAGAAAGCACGGCCGCGGATTCTCGCGGATTCTTGCGAATTTCTTCTCTTCCTCCCGCTCTTGCGAAGAACGCAGGGTCTAGCTCACGGAGAATTGGCGCCAGCTGCTCGATGACGACCTCGGGACGCTTCAACAACTGAGCGCAGGTCTGGCCGATCGCCGAACTCCAGTCGCGAGCTGGTTCGGTTGCACTGCCGGCGACAGCAGGTTCCTCGTCGCTTCGCTCCTCGGAATGACAAGACATAATGCTGTCGATCATTGCCGAGGTTAGCCTTGTGTCTTCGAGCAACTTCTTTATTGTTCCCAGACGATGCTGCTTGCTCTGAAAATCATTCCAGGCTTCTTCCGCGATCAAGCCCACGCGGCGGCCGTGCGGGGTAAGACGTCGATCGGCGTTGTCGATGCGGAGGTGAAGGCGGAATTCCGCCCGCGAGGTGAACATTCTGTAAGGCTCGTTCGTCCCCTTGGAGATAAGGTCGTCGATCAGGATCGCGGTATAGGCTTCGGTGCGGTCGAGGATCAGCGGGGGCTGCGCCTTGACCTGCAGTGCCGCGTTGATGCCCGCCATCAGGCCCTGGCAGGCTGCTTCCTCATAGCCAGACGTGCCGTTGATCTGGCCGGCCAGAAACAATCTGGCAATCTTCTTCGTTTCCAAAGTGCGCTGCAGTTCGGTGGGATCAATCGAGTCGTACTCGATGGCATAGCCGGGGCGCAGCATCTCGGCGGTTTCAAGGCCAGGAATCGACTTCAGGATCGCGAGCTGCACGTCCACCGGAAGGGAAGTACTCATGCCGTTGACGTAGATTTCGTGCGTGTTCAGGCCCTCAGGTTCGAGATAGAGCTGGTGCATCTCCTTGTCAGGAAACTTGACGATCTTGTCTTCGATCGAGGGGCAATAGCGCGGTCCGATGGACTGGATCTGTCCGCTGTACATCGGGGAGCGATGCACGTTCTCGCGGATGATGCGATGAGTTTCGGGTGTGGTCGAGGCGATGTAGCAGGGAACCTGCGAGTCGTGGTGCGCCACGCGCTTGGTGCGGAAGCTGAAGGGAGTGGGGTCGGCATCGCCCGGCTGCTCGGCGAAGCGCGACCAGTCGATGGTGCGTCCGTCAAGACGCGGCGGCGTTCCGGTCTTGAGCCGGCAGCCGCGCAGGCCGAGTTTCTTCAGAGCTTCTCCGAGCAAAACGGCATTTGGTTCGCCGGAACGTCCCGCGGGATACTGCTGCTCGCCGCAGTGAATCAGGCCGTTGAGAAAAGTGCCGGTGGTGATGATCACCGCCTGCGCGCCGACGGTACGGCCGTCGCGGAGCTTGACACCGAGAACCGAGTACCTAGTACCGAGTACCGAGTCTTGAGCTTCGCTCGGTACTGGGTACTCGGATACTGGGTACTTCAAGAATCAATTCCGCCACTTCCGCCTGCTTGATCTTGAGATTCGGCTCTGACTCGAGCACTTCGCGCATCTTGAGCCGGTAGGCCTGCTTGTCACACTGCGCACGGGGCGACCATACTGCCGGGCCCCGCGAAGTGTTCAGCAGACGGAACTGGATGCCGACCGCGTCGGTGATCTCGCCCATGATGCCGCCGAGCGCATCGACTTCGCGAACCAGGTGTCCCTTGGCGATGCCGCCTACAGCCGGATTGCACGACATCTGCGCGATCAAGTCGACGTTCAGCGTATAAAGCGCAGTCTTCAGCCCCATGCGCGCAGCGGCCATCGCGGCCTCGCATCCGGCATGGCCGGCGCCGACCACGACTACCTCGAATTGTTCTGTGAACTGCATCTTGGAGCTTTCATTCTAACAAGTTGGCAACACCGGGTGATCTCCATCACTTGCTGACGCGAGGGCTCGCCCTTATAGTAATGGGTCACACCCGAACCAGGAGGCCATCATCATGAATACCGATCAATTTCTCGAGCAAGTGGAAACGTCGATTGCCAAGTACGACCTGCTCTGCCATCCATTCTATAAGGCGTGGGCGGCCGGCGAGTTGACTCGCGACGATCTGCGCGAGTATGCCCGGCACTACTACCATCACGTGGAAGCGTTTCCCTGCTATCTGGCCGAGTTTGCCCTTCGTCTGGACGAAGGTGACTTGCGGCGTGCTGTGCTGGCCAACATGTGTGACGAAAAGGGCGTTGCGGGCGCATCGGGAAAGAATTCCGTGCCCCACTCCGAGCTTTGGCTCGACTTTGCCGAAGGCATGGGATCGAGACGGGACATGCGCTGGCATTTGCCGGTGGCGGAGGTTCGCGAACTGATGCGGCACTTCCACCGCGTGGCGAGTGAAGGCACGCCGGAAGAGGCGCTGGCGGCGTTCTACGTTTACGAATCGCAGGTGCCGCGCGTGGCCAAGGAGAAAGAGCGAGGCCTGCGCGAGATGTATGGCGCCGACGACAAAACCTGTGGCTACTTCGCGCTGCATACCACTGCCGACGTCTTACCACTCGAAGGTCTGGCGCAAGCAACTGGAGAAACGTCTGGAGGCGAATCCGGAGGCGGCGCAAGCTGCGCTGGATGCGGCGGAGAACACAGCCCGAATGCTGTGGCAGGCGCTGGATGGAATCGAAGCCGCGCGGCTGGCGCGCGCAGCTATGAGTCAGACGGCTGTTTGGCACATAATGGTCAAAGCAAATCCCAATCGGCGCGCGCGGTGAGGCCCGAGAGACGGTCGAGTTCAAGCACACGCTGACCGCGCACCACCCCGAGTTGCCGCCGGTTTATTCCACGCCCGACATGATTCGCCTGATGGAGACCGCCGCCTTTCACGCGCTGCAGCCCTACTGCGAAGGCGACGAGATCTCAGTGGGGACTTCGATCAACATCCAGCACCGTGCGGCGAGCGGCATCGGCGCGCACATCACGGCCGAGGCCGTGCTGGAGTCGTTTGACGGACGCTTCTACACGCTGGCGTGACCGCGCGCGACGACGTCCAGGAAATCGGCCGTGGCACCGTGGGCCGGGCAATCGTGAGCATCGGCAAGTTCGTTGAAAAGATGAAAAAGTGAGAACCGGGCACAAACCTAATACTGAGAACCGAGAACTGAGAACCGGAACGGCCTATCCTGATCGGCGTCATCTCCGACACCCACGGCCTGCTGCGCCCCGAAGCCATCGAAGCCCTGCGCGGATCGGAACACATCATCCATGCCGGAGATGTCGGCTCGCCCGAGATCCTCGAAAAGCTCTCTGCGATTGCTCCCGTGACTGCGGTGCGCGGGCAACGTCGACAAAGCGCGTGGGCTCGCAAGCTGCCGGAAACCGAAGTGCTCGAAGCGGGCGGCGTTTCGATTTACGTGCTGCACGATCTGGCGAAGTTGGACCTCAAGCCCAAAGCTGCCGGATTCGCGGTCGTGATCACCGGCCACAGTCACGTTCCCAAACAAGAGATGCGCGACGGAGTGCTTTATTTCAATCCCGGCAGCGCCGGACCGCGGCGATTCAAACTGCCGGTCAGCGTGGGCAAGCTAATCGTGGAAGATGGCCGCGTGCGCGGCGAAATCCTGCATTTGCGAGTTGACCCAGTCCTGATCGCTGGTCCGGCCATTGCTACAATCGCAAGGCAAAGACCTAATGTCCATTGAGTTCCAAGTCGAGGCCCGCGCAGGTGCGGCTCGCGCCGGCCGTCTGCTCACGCCCCACGGAGAGATCGAAACTCCTGTATTCATGCCTGTAGGCACGGTTGCGACAGTCAAGGCCGTGCCGCAGGACGTTCTCGAGGAACTCGGAGTTCAGATTCTTCTCGGCAATACCTATCACCTCTACTTGCGGCCCGGGAGTCGAAACCGTACGGCAGATGGGCGGCCTGCATGGTTTCATGGCGTGGCCGCGGGCGATCCTGACCGATTCCGGCGGCTTCCAGGTTTTCAGCCTGAACGAACTCGCAAAGTGAACGAGGAAGGCGTGACATTTCGCTCGCATCTCGACGGCTCGTCGCATTTCTTCAGCCCGGAGAGTTCCATGGAGGCACAGATCGGATTGGGCGCCGACATCATCATGGCATTTGATGAGTGCACGGAGTACCCCGCTGATCAGGCGCGCACGAAGGCCTCGATGGAATTGACTTTGCGCTGGGCGGAGCGCTGCAAGAAATATTTTGAGAAGCACAAACAGGAAGTGCCGTGGAAGGATGCGGGCGAGGGCGCCAGCGCCACG
>CAVXOK010000021.1:0-21754 GCA_963763285.1 uncultured Acidobacteriaceae bacterium
CTACTTCGAGGGGATCGCCTTTGGGATTTGTTGGAAGCGCCTTCAGGACGGCGGGGTTCATCTGTACAAAGGCGCTGGCTTCGGCTTCGCGGCGGGTTGCGGGTTTGCCGGAGACATCTACCATGCGGGCGCGGCCCGCATCGTCGTAGTGAGAGAGCTTTTTCGGCATGCGGAAAGTTCTATCTTACATGGGATGCGGCCAAGGTAAGAGCAGTGCGGCGGCCAAAGCCGCCCCCTTTCAACACAGGGGCACGTCAAAAATAGCGTCACGGAAGCATTACGGGTATCCAGTCGCCTGCGGCGAAACATTCACAATCGGGCGGGAGATGATGTAGCAATTCGAGCGGGCTTGGGCGGCTATGTCGCCTGAGCCTTGCCAGGGGACGAGTTCGACCTGGGAGTCTTCACATTGGCCGGAGAGAATTCCGGGAAGGAAACGTGTTAGTCCAGGCTTGACTCGGATTTCGGACTTTAAACGGGCGTGCAGGAAGGTGAGCGGGATCGGGCACGCTCCGGCTAAGGCTTCGAGAATTGGTCTGGCAAAGAGTTCGAATGTGACCATGGTGGAGACTGGGTTTCCCGGGAGGCCGAAGAAGTATTTGTGCTTGTCCGGGGCTAAAGCCCCTTCTCGGGCAAGAGTGCCCGAGCCACACGAGCCTCCCCCACACATGCTGGTTCGGCCGAATACTACCGGCTTGCCGGGTTGGATTTTTGCTCCGGTGAAGAGGAACTCGGCTTGTAGTTGGGCGAGCAGCTGCTCGACCAAGTCGTAGCGTCCCATGGAGACGCCGCCGGTCATGATCAGCAAGTCTGATTGGAGACCTTCTTCGATGAGTTGGCGGAGGCGGCGCGGTTCGTCGGGGGCGATGGGGAGAAGTACGGGCTCGCCACCGGCTTGCTGAATCTGCACGGCCAGGGAATAGCTGTTGGAGTTGCGAATCTGCGTCGAGGCGATTTCGGCATCGAGCTCGACGATTTCATCGCCGGTGGAGAGCACCGCAACTCGCGGGCGAACGAACACTTGCAGCCGGGATCGGCCGACCGAGGCGGCGAGTGCGATTGCTGCTTGGTTGAGGCGCGTGCCGCGATCGAGCAGGAGGCTGCCGCCTTTGGCCTCGGCCCCCTGAGCCACGACGTTTTCTCCCGGCGCAACGCTCTTTGTGATTTCGACGGAATCAGCTTTTTGCGATGTGTATTCGACCATTACGACCGCATCTGCACCTTGCGGTACTGGAGCGCCCGTCATGATGGAGAAAACATGGCCGGGATTCAGGGCCGAAGGGAGTTGCTGCGGGCCGGCCTTGATCTCTCCGACGACCTTCAGCTTTGCTGGGAGCTTTGCGAGATCGGCTGCGCGGACCGCATAGCCATCGCGCGTCGATCTGGCGAAGGGAGGGATGTCGCGGTCGGCGGCGATGGGTTCGGCGAGGACTCGGCCGACCGCGTGGAGGAGCGGCACGGTCTCTGTGGTTCGCGATGTTAGACGCGAGGCATGGTCTTCGACTACGCGGCGTGCCTCTTCGAAGGTTAAGACGAGGGATTGAGCTGGCGGTGCTGCCATGGGGAGATCATAGTGCAAGGGAGGGCGACACGGGCGCCTAGGGGCGACGTGGATTGCTCAAGGACCTGGTCAATGACTGGTAATTGGGATATTTCGCAACCCGGCCGCCAACCCCGCGCTGCAAACTGCAGCTTCTTGCACATTGACAGGGCAACAACGGCAGAACAGTAATCTCCGCAAGTTTCGTTGTCTCCTGCTTTTCTCTGCTTCGGGAACCGAACTTGCCCGGCCCAAGAAATTTCTTCTTACCGGTGAGGCGTTTCTCTCCTTTTTTCCGCCTATCTGTACAGAGGGTTGGATTCAGCCAAATTACGAATCCCGCGCAAGACACTGGCGAAGAATAAAGCTAAACAAATTCGCAAAAGGAGTCGCTTTATGAAGCTCAGAAACAAAACATCTCTGAAGGAGATACAGAGGACGGATGCTTTTGTATGCACCGTGGAAAGATACCGTTCTTTCCGAAGCACCAACGCAGTTTGCGTGACCATCATCCTGTGGGGTCTTCTCGGATGCTGCCGTGACGTTGTTGCTCAAGTTCCAACGCCGGCCGGTCGTCCTCAGTTCGAAGAGGCTTCAGTTGCCGTTCCCGCGGGCAATCGGTGCATGCTTCACCCCGCAGGCAACCCAGACTCCAACCAGTCCATTCACGTCAACTCAGACATGGACGGCGTGGCTCGCTTTCTAGCCGTGCGCCCAACATCGCCGGGCGGCGTCGACCGACTGGCGCTCGATTGCATAGACTCCGATGGAGGTAGCCAAACTTATTCCGTTGATCTTCGGTCCGAGGAGACTTTCGCGCCACGCCCGTTTGACCCTGCGCTCGCCAATCTGACTTTTCGACCGGGAATTGCCGGCGATCCGCTTAGCTACACCGAGCAAGAACTACTGGCAGAAGGGTACGGGCTGCGTCCCAATCCGGATCAGAACCCGGAGGGATATCAAAGGTGGCTAACTGCGGCCATCAAGCCGGGGTACATGCTCGGGAGCAACGCCTCCACGGCCGCGAAATCGCGCCCGCATTCCTTCCCCTCGGCCATGCTTGAGATTGACGCAGGGGTCGTAACAAATCCGTCGAATTTCTGGACCGGGGCCGTGCTCTATGGTTCTTTCAGCAAAGGCGCGACCTCCGCTGACACCTCCAGCTACTTGTGGAACGAGGCTACGTTCAATGTCCCCAAGGTAACCCCGGGCGGCTTCAATACCGGCATCACGGCAATGACAGTATGGAACGGGCTCGATGAGTTTTCGGGGTCGGTAGCCCCTCTCCTACAGGCCGTCCTCGACGTACAAACTACCTCCACGACCGCGAGCTTCGGCATCCACCATCAGGATTTTGGAGGTTGGATTAAATGCCCAGCGTCTCCAAGGTGCACCAAAGCGGGAAACGATAATGCAGGAATCACATTTACCCCGAAGCAAGGTGACTCAATCTTCGCCCAGGAATGGTATTGCGACGCCAAAGGGAATAAGAACCTGACGGGTGGATACGCGTGCACCTATATGTTTGACAACACACAAGGCATCGCCTGGGATTGCCATCTGCCTACCTCAGCTTGCCAGTCCTACGCGCTACCTAACGCCGACTTGGCTAACGGCAACCTTGGACGGTATGCGGAATTCATTATTGAGATGGATACCTGCCAGGCGATCTCCGGACCTGGGTCATGCGGATCCTCCACCCCGTCGCAGGAGTGGGGCGATTTCTCACCGGTGACGATGACGGGTGCCGCTTTCGTGGTGAAAGGCAATGGCACCTCCGGAGTCGGCACATGGGTATCGACCAGCAAGTGCACGACTTGCAGCCACAGCCCTGTCGTCGATCCGGCAATCCAGTTGAACACCGACAACACTGCCAGCAAACCGTTCATCCGGGGAGACGGACACCTTCTCATCACGCTCCCATCAGGCGGCGTCGAATGGGACGAATTACCAACCAACGTCTACGGTTGGAATGGCAGCAACTTCAACACTTACACGGTTCGATGCGGTCTCTCGATCGGCGTCGGAGCGAACTCGCGTGGCCTCACCCACGGAACACCATGGGTCTTGGGCTGCGGCACGTTTGCTGACGGAAATCATTCCGTATACCAAATGCAAACCAATGGCGCCTGGGTCCTGATGCAGAACGACGTCGCAACCCAGATCGCGGTCTCCCCGGACGCCAACCACGCCTGGGCGATCAATGCCAAGAACGAGGTCCTCTACTGGAACGGCAGCAAGTTTGTCCCGAGTCCTACCGCTCACTGCGCGACCTCGATTGCCGTGGGGGAGAATTCGCGTGGACTCACCAACGGAACTCCGTGGATCACCGGCTGCGGCACCTATGCAGACGGGAATCACTCCATATATCAAATGCAAACCGGCGGCGCCTGGGTCGACATGCAGAACGACATAGCAACCCAGATCGCGGTCTCCCCAGTGGGAAACCACGCCTGGGCGATCAAAGCCAACAACGATGTCCTCTACTGGAACGGAGGCTCTTTCGTCCCGAGTCCTACGCCTCACTGCGCTACCTCGATTGCCGTGGGAGCGGATTCGCGTGGACTCACCTATGGAACTCCGTGGATCACTGGCTGCGCCACCTATGCAGACGGGAATCACTCCATATACCAAATGCAAACCGGCGGCGCCTGGGTGCTTATGCAGAACGATGTGGGAACCCACATCGCGGTTTCGCCGCTGGGTAACTACGCCTGGGCGCTCTCGACCCTGCAGCCTTGACTTCAATTTGGGAGCCTTGGTTTGCGGGATCAAAATTAGAGAACGGGGCAGAAAGGCGTTCTACCTTCCTGCCCATCCAATCCGGCTGCAGTTAATTTCGTGGTTTGGTACTTGATCTGCGCTGACGGTCCTCTGTGGATGCCGCGACCACAGAGGGCTTTGTCGGCCACGCCCGGGCCAAGACGCCAGCGAACCGCAATCCATACCGCTCCCCGCACCTCTGACGCGAGTGATAAAAAGCCGCGTATTACCTGGCGAGTTCCTGGCCTAGGACGGTGGGGTTGCTGGCGAAGGAGAGGCCGGTTTCGAGGTCGACTACGCGGTCGCGGACGAGTTGGGCGATTTCGCCGTCGAAGTGTTGCATGCCTTCGGTCGCGCCGGCTTTCATGGCGTCTAGCAAGGTCTTGCCGTCGCGATCGCCTTTTTCGATGCATTCGCGAGTGCGGGCATTGGCTTTCAGGATTTCTGCTACCGGGACGCGGCCGCTGCGATCGGCCTTCGACACCAGGCGCTGGCAGATGATCAAGCGGAATGTCTTGGCGAAGCGGTCTCGCACACTTTTCTGTTCCTCGGGCGAAAACGAACAGACGATGCGCTCCACGGTCTTGGGTGCGTCCATGGTGTTCAGGCTGGACAGTACCAGGTGGCCGGTCTCGGCGGCTTCGAGGACGATCTCAATGGTTTCACGGTCGCGCATTTCGCCGACCAGAATGACCTTGGGCGCCTGGCGCAGGGCGGAGCGCAGGGCGTGGGAAAAGCTGGGAGTGTCGCTATGCAGTTCGCGTTGATGAATGGTGGAGCTCTTGTGGTTGTGCAGGAACTCGATGGGATCTTCGATGGTGATGATGTGGTAGTTCTTCTCACGATTGATGCAGTCGAGCAGCACAGCGAGAGTGGAGGACTTGCCTGAACCGGCGGGGCCGGTTACGAGGACGATGCCATCGCGCAGCTTGGCCACATCCGCCAGGTGCCCAGGCAGACGAAGCGAGGCAAAATCCGGGATAGCAGTGGGAATGACCCGCATCACGACCGCGCAACTGCCGCGCTGGATGAAGATGTTGACGCGAAACCGGGCCACGCCGGGCAAGCCGTAAGATATGTCGCAGGATCCGTGTTCGCGCAGGGTTGCAACTGCCTGTTTATTGTCGCCAATGAGATCGGCAGCGATGTGGCGGGTGTCATCGGGGGTCAGCATGGCGAGCCCCGGAACTTGCACCGAGATGAGTTGCCCGTAAACCTGGACCTGAGGAGGGCGTCCTGGAGAAAAGATGAGATCGCTGATTTTCTCCGCGGCGCGGAGCATCGCGCCCAGCAAAGCGGTAGTAGCCACTTTGCCGCTGCCGGAATAGCCTTCCAAAGAAACCGAAATTGCGCCGGTACCAGGTGCTGCCATTTGTCCTCGCACAACCTGTGCTTACTTCTTAGGGAATTGCACGCACCACAGACGGGAGTACCGGGCCAACCGCGGTTGGCCTATTACCTATACTTTATCGCGCGGACGGAGGAAACGTAAGGACGGGTAGGACATAGTCCTTAGTAACTGGAAGCAGTTCTTAGTTCTTAGTTCTCAGTAAACTCGGCCAGCCTGCGGCTTGGGGGAGGAAAAGGGCGGCCCAATGGGCAGCCCTATCCAGCTCAATCTAAGCAGTTTAGTTCTTGGCGCCCTTCTTCTTCGAGCCGAAGCCGGTTTCAACCGAGGCGCCAATGCTGGCGAGCATCTGCTTGGCTACGTCGGCGTAGGGGCCATTGGGCGCTAGCGCAAGATACTTCTGGAAAGCCTCGGCGGTGCCGGGAGGAGCGATTGCCTTGTTGTCCTTATCGAGGGTCTCTTTGGCGATGAGGTTGACACCTTTTTGGTAATACGCGTCAGCCTTATTGGGGTCTGCGGCGATGCATTTATCGAAGGCCGCGATGGCATCGTCGGCCTTGCCCGCATTGGTAAGCACGGCGCCAATATTGAAGTAGTAGGCTGCGGCGCCCTCGGGATTGAGCTGCGCCGCCTGGGTATAGGCCTTCACAGCATCGTCGGTCTTGCCGGACCTGGCGGAAGCGTCTGCCATGTTGTTGTAGTAGGCGGCCAATTTCTTGCTATCTTCGGGATCTTTCTTGGTTTCCATGGCCTTCTGCTTGATATCGATGGCCTTCTGGTAGTCGCTGACGGCCTCCTGAAGGCGCTTCGATTTCTCTGCCGGATCGGTCTGCTTCGGCGCCGAGCCGCGATAAGCGTCGGCGAGTTGGGCCCAGATTACATCGCGCGTGGCATCCATTTGGGTGGCTTCGGTTAAGGTAGCGATGGCGGTGTCGAAATCGCCAGCCTTCGCTGCGGTGTTGGCGGCCACGATCTTGCCGTTGAGAGTCGCAATCGTGCTGTTTTCCTTCTTTATCTTTTCTTCAGCTTCCTGCTTGGCCTTGAGTTGTTCCGGAGTCAGGCCCTGGCCCTGCGCGGCCTTCTGCTGCTCCTTCTGCAGGTCGAAGTCAAGGACGTTCTCGTCCAGAGTGACGGTAAACTTGTTGAAGTGGAAAACTTCCTTGTTGGCTTTGGCGTCGTCTGCACTGCGGTACAGGCTGACGTTATAGCTTCCCGATGCAACGCCTAGCGAGAAATACTCGCCCTTCTTGTTGGTCTTGAGAGTGTATTTCTGGCCGTTGTCCTGGTTGGCGTAGACCACGACTGCATCGGCGATGGGCTTGCCGTCCACGTCCTTGCATACGCCCTTGACGGTTCCTGACGCCTGGGCGAAACCTGGAGGCACACACAGTCCCAGCATTAAGAGAACGAAAACGAACACGGCAAAATGCTTCTTCATGGTTGGCCTCCCGGCGCAAAGCGTTAAGGATCGATTGATTTCTGATTTCTGATGGTTGATCGAAAGTCGGTATGAGCGGATCTGTTTTCGGTCAACCATCAACAATCACAATTCGACAAAATTCGAGTTCTCGGCGTACGGAATCGGATCGGCGACTCCTGCAGCCGCAAATGCCCGCAGGCGCAACACGCAACTGTCGCAGACGCCGCACGCCTGATCCTGCCGCCTGTAGCATGACCAAGTTAAATCGAAGGGCGCGCCCAATTCAAGACCCACGCGAACAATTTCGGCTTTCCGCAGATGGATGAGCGGCGTGGTGATCTCGATGGTTCCTTCTTTCGAGCCGGCCTTGATGACCTGATTGAAGGCTTCGTAGTATGCGGGACGGCAGTCGGGATAGCCGGAACTGTCTTGTTCTACGGCGCCGATATAGACCTTCTCCGCTCCCAGCACCTCGGCCCAGCTTACGGCGGCGGCGAGGAAATGTGCGTTGCGAAAGGGTACGTAGGTGACCGGGATGTCATGGCCAGGAGTGTAGGCGGCTGGGTCTCCGGTGGGAATGGCAATGTTTTCGTCGGTGAGGGCCGAACCGCCGATGGCGCGCAGAGCCTCGTTGCGCACCAGGAGTGTGTCGTGAATGTTGAGGCGCTGGCAAATCGCGAGGAAGGATTCGCGCTCGCGAGCTTCGGTGCGCTGGCCGTAGCTGATGTGCAGCGCGGCGGCGGCATAGTCGCGGGCGGCCAGTGCCGCGCAGACGCAGGAGTCCATTCCTCCGCTGAGCAGGACGACCGCGCGTTTGGCTGACCGCGTCATGGGGATCTGCCTCTTAGACTCCCTTTAACGCCGGGTCCCAGATGAATTTGTGCAGTTGCAGTCCCAGTCGCGCGGGAACGTCATCGGCCAGCATCCATTCGGCTAATTCCCGGGGATCGAGCAGGCAGTGCGAACTGTCGCGTGCACCGGTCGCATCCTTGCGGAAAGCCGGGGAAAACAGTACCGCATTTACGCGATCCGCTAAACGATGTTGGAATGTGAAGTCCCGGGCGAACTCATAATCGGCGCGTCCGCTCAGGACAAACTTTACTTCATCGTGCGGGTTCAGCGTCTCGAGATTCTCGATGTTAAAGGTGCCGGCCTCGCCCGAATTCGGGCACTTCACGTCCACGATCTTGATGACTTCTGCGGGGACCTGTTCGAGTGGGCGCTCGCCGCTGGTCTCAAGCAGGATTCGATATCCGGCTGCGAGTAGTTGCTGTATCAGCGGAATGAGTTCGCGCTCCTGCAGCATGGGCTCGCCGCCGGTGATCTCCACGAGTCCGCCGTTGGGACTGAGGTGCCTCACTTCGTCTGAGACTTCGTCGGAGGTCATCTTCCTGCCGCCCTGGAAGGTATACTCGCTGTCGCACCAGGAGCAGCGGAGATTACAGCCGGTAAGGCGCACGAAGACACACGGCAGGCCAGCGTGCGTCGATTCCCCTTGTAGCGATTTATAGATCTCGGTGATTACCATTGATGCGGCATTTGGCGCTTAACGGCTTCTATTCGCTGTACTTCGCCGTCGTGGTGTCGGTTTCAAATACCGTTACGTCTTTTACACGGACGCGGCCGTTGGTCACGCTCTTCAACCGCGTGTTGGATTCATCATAAAAATACTTGGCCAGGTTCTCCGCCGAAGGATTGATCACGGTAAAGGGCTCGATGTCGTTGATCATCTGGTGATCGAGCCGCTCGATTACGTGCTTCATGACCTCGCGCAGGTCCTTGAAATCGAGCAAGAGACCGGCTTTGTCGAGTTCGGCGCCGACGAGAGTCACGCGAATCTTGTAGTTGTGCCCGTGCGGGTTTTCGCACTTGCCCTTGTAATTGCGCAGGTAGTGGCCCGCGGCAAAGCTATCGTCGACCGTCACTTCGAACATGCATTCCTCAGCGGCCCGCTTGGATACAGGACGGACCGCACTCCCGGCGAAACATCTATTGTAGCGCGCATGACCACGATGTAGCTTGACTCCCCTCGGCTTCTAAAGATAGCTTGCCTATTCGTTCTTTTCCTTGACCAAGGAGCTTATATGCGACGCAAATTGCCTGTTCTGATTCTTGTCACGTTGGCGATAACCTGCTCTGTTGCCGCCCAGAGCAAGCCTGAGGCGCCAGAGTATGACGTCAAGGAGCACTATACGAAGTACGAGTACAGAATTCCGATGCGCGACGGCGTGCATCTTTTCACGTCTATTTATGTGCCGAAGGACACCTCCCGCACTTACCCATTTCTTATCAATCGAACGCCCTATAGCGTGGCTCCGTATGGCGTAGATCTGTACCGCAAAAATCTCGGGCCGTCGGCCGACTTCGACAAGGCAGGATATATTTTCGTCAACCAGGACGTGCGCGGCCGCTATATGTCGGAGGGCACGTTTGTCGAGATGCGTCCGCACATCGACAACAAGAAATCCAAGCAGGACGTGGACGACGCCAGCGATCTGTATGACACCATCGAGTGGCTGCTGAAGAATGTTCCCAACAACAACGGGAACGCGGGAATCTGGGGCATTTCTTATCCTGGATTCTTTACGTCGGCGAGCATCATCGACTCGCATCCCGCACTCAAGGCGGCTTCTCCGCAGGCTCCGATGACCGATCTTTTTATGGGGGACGACGCCTACCATGGCGGAGCGTTCATGCTGAACGCCAACTTCGGGTTCTACAGTTCGTTCAAGCCGCAGGAGAATCCGCAGCTGCCGCCAAAAATCCCTGTGCCCTTCGATTACGGCACCAAGGACGGCTACGAGTTCTACCTGAAGGCCGGCCCGATCGGCAACCTTTCAAAATATCTTGAAGGCAAGAGCGCGCTGTTTGACGACCAGATGCACCACGACACCTACGACGATTACTGGAAGGCGCGCAACCTGGCGCTGCACATGAAGAACATTCACTGCGCGGTGCTGACGGTGGGGGGATGGTTCGACGCGGAGGACCTGCAAGGACCGTTCAGCACCTTCCATGCTATCGACAAGAATAACTCGGGGATTTTCAACGCGCTGGTTGTCGGTCCGTGGGTACATGGGGGGTGGGCGCGTTACGACGGCGATCGCCTGGGGCGGGTGGAGTTTTCTTTCAATACTGGTGACTATTACCGGAAAAACATTCTGTTTCCCTTTTTCGAGCAGTACCTCAAGGGCAATGGCGACGCCAAACTGCCGAAAGCGTACGTCTTCGAGACGGGCACAAATGTGTGGAGACGCTATTCTGCATGGCCGCCGAAAGACGCCGAAGCAAAGACTCTTTATTTCCGCGCCGGTGGCGAGCTTTCGTTCGACCCGCCGGCTTCCGAGTCGTCCGATTTCGACGAATATGTGAGTGATCCGGCCAGGCCGGTGCCTTTCGTGAACTACTTTGCGAACAACGTGCCGCAGGAATACATGGTGTCGGACCAGCGCTTCGCTTCCAGTCGCCCGGATGTCCTGGTGTATGAAACGCCGGTGCTGCAGGAAGACGTTACTATTGCGGGCCCGGTGTCGCCGCGCCTTTTTGTTTCGACGACGGGCACCGATTCCGATTGGGATGTGAAGCTGATCGACGTGTATCCCGCCGACTACCCCGACAGCAAACTCGACCAACCCAAACCCGAAGACAAAGACAAGCCTCGAACCGACGTACCTCCGCCGGCTTTCGTCATGGGCGGATACCAGCAACTGGTGCGGGGGGAACCGTTCCGGGGGAAGTTTCGCCACAGCTTCGAAAAGCCGGAGCCCTTCACGCCCGGCAAGGTCGAGGAGATCACTTTCAACATGCAGGACGTCAATCACACGTTCCGCCGCGGGCACCAGATTATGGTGCAGATCCAGAGTTCCTGGTTTCCGCTTACCGACCGGAATCCGCAGACGTTTGTCGACATCCCGGATGCGAAGCCCTCAGATTTTGTGAAAGCCAGCGAGCGCGTTTACCACGCCAAAGGTCAGGCTTCAGGGATTGTGGTCGGCGTGTTGGCAAGTCCGGGGACGGCGGAAGAGCGCAAGTAGGGGCTGGTTCAGGCGAAGGCGTACGGTTATCGACTGCATCCGTGGCTGTCGCACGGCGTACCGACGTTCCACCGCCCTCTGCGGTACAATCCCGACCATTCGCCTCGCTACTGTGGTTCGACCCGCGCCGGCGGGATCACCGCGGGGCAGTAAGGAACAGGTGCCCATGAATGTCCTGTTGCTTTCAATGCCGGATTCTTTCGAACACATGCCACCGGTCGCGATCCGCATGCCTAACGGCGCCCTGACGTCGCTGGCAGGAAACGTTGATTCGCATCATCGGGTGGCCGTGGCTGATCTGATCCTGGCCCACCGCGAGGTTCGTCAAACTGTCACTCGGCTGGTGCGAGAGCTGGACCCGGAAGTTGTCGGACTCTCCATCATGACGTTTCAGCGCCGTACCGCCGGACGCATCATCGATCTGGTGCGCTCTTTGCGGCCGGGGGTGAAGATCGTGGTGGGAGGGTACGATCCCAGTCTCGCTCCCGAAGCCTACGAGAACATGGGAGTCGACTATCTGGTGCGCAGCGAAGGGGAAGTCACCTTCCGCGAATTGTTGCGCGCGCTCGAGCAAGGGTTTGGGTTCGAGAAGATCGGCGGACTTTCCTGCCGAAACGGCGAGGGTTGGGTGCACAATCCTGGCCGCGCGCCGCACCGGCTCGAAGACAGCGAGATTCGTTTGCCGAAGCGCGATGCGCGCGTGCTGAATGGATACACGATGCTGGGAAGACAGGTCGATGTAATCGAGACCTCGCGGGGCTGCACGTTTGATTGCAGTTTCTGCTCCATCATTGAGATGCGCGGCCGCAACTTCCATACTTACTCTTTCGACCGCGTGCTGGCCGACATACGTGATGCTTACAATCACGGCGCTCGAACTATTTTTCTGGTCGACGACAACATTACTTTGAATGTGCGGCGCTTCGAGGCTTTGTGCGAGGCGATTATTGCCGCCGGGCTGCACAAGATCGATTACTTCGTGCAGGCCATGACTTCGGCCATCGCCAATCACGGTGAGACTCTCGCGCCTCTGATGCGGCGAGCCGGATTCCGCTACGTATTTCTGGGCATTGAGAACATTCTGGAAGGCGATCTGGAATTTCTGAAGGCATCGGCCAAGAATACGGAGCGCACGAACGGGCAAAACACGGGCAATGCCACGCTCCGAGCCATCGACTACATTCGTCGCAACCAGATGTATGTGGTCGGCGGATTGATCGTTGGCAGTCCTGGGGACACGCGCGAGTCGATTGAAGCGAATCTCGAGTTTGCGCGTCGCTACGTGGACTGGCCCTACATTCAGCATCCAACGCCGTATCCGCGCACGCCTATGACGAAGGACTTTCGCGACCAAGGGTTGATCATGAATGAGCGGCTCGAAGAATACGACGGCACGACGGCCGTGGTACGCACCGAGCACATGCCGGCGGAAGAGGTGGAATTCATGCGCTGGAAGGCCGAGCGCTGGATGAAGGTTCACCACATTCCTGCGGCGCTGAAACATGATCCTAAGTTTGTTTTGACGACCGGGTGGAAGATGCTGGGCCACACTTTTCGCGGAAGCTCAATCCGCTCGCTGCTTGGCTTGGAAAGCCAGAGGAAAGTGTTTGAACGGTATCGGGAGATCCGGCGGGCGGAGCGGGAGTATGTGTGAAGAAGTTGCTGTTTGTACGCCTTCGCCGCGGTAAGTTGCAAGTTAGTTTTGAAGGGCGAAGAACTCCTCCACCACCCGCATGTCTGTTGTCTTCTTGTAATTCGGCAGGCTCTCGATGAAAACCCGGCCATATTGCTTTTTCAGGATGCGGTTGTCGAGCAGCACCAGCAGGCCACGGTCGTGGAGCGAGCGGATCAGGCGTCCGAAGCCCTGTTTCAGGGTGATCACTGCGGCCGGAACCTGATATTGAAAAAACGCGTTGCCGCCGTCGGCGTCGATCGCCTTCACCCGCGCGGCCACGACTGGATCGCTCGGCACTGCGAAGGGCAGGCGATCGATGATTACGCAACTCAACTGCTCGCCTTGCACGTCTACACCCTGCCAGAACGACGAAGTCGCAAACAGCACTGAATTCGGCGTCAGCCGGAACTCCTCGAGCAGCGCGCTTTTCGGGGCATCACCTTGACGCAGCAGGGGGAACTCCAGTTCGCCCAGCAAACGCTGGTAGACGTCATTCATCTGCGCGTAGCTGGTGAAAAGTACGAAGGCGCGGCCGCGAGTGATCTCGAGCAGCTTGCGAATACGCTCCGCCGCCAGGGCGGTAAACTGCGGCGTGCGCGCATCGGGCAAGTCGGGTGGGACATAGAACAAAGCCTGATTTTCGTAGTCGAAGTGCGAAGGCAGCACTGACTCGCGGGCATGCTCCAGCCCTAGACGCTGCCGGATGTAGTCGAACGCGCCGCCGACGGCGAGCGTGGCCGAGGTCAGCACTGCGCACTCGAGCTTCGACCAAAGGCATTGGCGCAGGATCGGGCCGACATCAATCGGCGTGGCTTGCAGGAAAACGTTCTGCCTTCCGGTTCTTTCGGAATCTCTTGATCTTTGTGATGAATTGCTTTTTCCCCGGCCGCCGCGCCGCTCGATCCAGAACACGGTGTTGCGATCGTCCGATTCCATGGCGAAGCCGAGCTGCACCTGAAGCTCCTGCGTCCGCCGCACGAAGTTGAATATCTCTTCTGGCTTCTGCGGCAGGCCTTCGAGTTCGCCCGCCAGCCGCGTGAGCGCCTGGTTGAGCGCGAGGAATTCGTCTCCATTTTCCTCCAGAAACTCGCGCCGCGTCTCGAAGGCAAAGCGCCCTTCGCCTGGCGGCAACAGCGAAAAGAAAAACTGCGATCGTTCCCGCAAGCTTCCCAGGGCTCCCGAGAGCGATGCTGAAAGCATCCGGTTATGCTGCAGAGAAGCTTCCACGTCCCGGGCCAGATCGTCTACCCGCAGATTGCTCACCGAAATTCCGAAATAGTTTCCTGCGACATCTTCCAGTTCATGCGCTTCATCGAAAATTACGGCTGCAGCTTCTGGAAGAATGCCTGCGTCGGGCGCGCCGTCAGCCTGCAGTTTGATGGCGAGATCAGCGAAGAACAGGTGATGATTGACGATAATAATGTCGCTCTCCATGCCGCGCCGGCGCATTTCGGTGACGAAGCAGCCCTCCCACTCGCTGCACTTCTGCCCGATGCAGGCCTCCGAGCGGGCGTCGAGTTTGTGCCATAGCGCGCTGGTCTCCGGCAGTTCGGCAAGCTCGGCGCGGTCGCCCGTTGAAGTTGTTTTCTCCCATGCGGCAATCGCTCGATATTGTTCGATCTCCTCGAGTCCGCTCAGCACCGGCTGGTCCGTAAGGTCGTACAGCTTCTTGCGGCACAGATAATTGTTGCGGCCTTTCATGTAGCAGACTGACAGGCATCCAGGTCCGTGCCCGGACTGAACAGCTGAGGCCGCTGTCTCTACGTGGTTCCCGAACAGAGCTTGCTCCAGGAATGGAATGTCTTTGTAGAAAAGTTGTTCCTGCAGATTTTTTGTGCCGGTCGAGATGATGACACGCTTGCCCGAGCGGATCACGGGCAGCAAATATGCGAGGGTCTTCCCCGTGCCGGTACCGGCTTCTACAATCAGATGCCGCTTTTCTTCCAGCGCCTGCTCGACAGCCTGCGCCATCTGTAACTGCCCGCGACGGAATTCGTAGGCCGGATGCGTACGAGCGAGAATTCCTCCTGGCGCGAAGAATTGGTAGAGGGATGCGTCTTTTCCACTGGCCGCCGAACTGCTCGGCGTTGTAGAAGACACGGGTTGGGAACTTAAAGCCACGGGAGTCTCTATAATAAACAGTTCCCGGGTTTCAGAAGCAGATCGCGTCATTTTGACCCAGCCCACCTACAACTCGACCAGCACTCTCGCCACCACGGCAGCGGGGGTTCCGACCCTTGCAATTGTGGGCCGGCCCAATGTAGGCAAGTCCACGCTGTTCAATCGCATCGTTGGCTCGCGTCGCGCCATTGTCGGCGACGAGCCCGGAATCACGCGCGATCGCCTCTATGGCGACGCCGAGTGGCGCGGACGCCGCATCCGCATCATCGACACGGGCGGCATTCTCCCCGAAGAAAAAGATTTCATTCCTTCGGAGATCTTTCGGCAGGCCCGAGTTGCGTTCGATGAAGCCGCTGCCATCGTTATGGTCGTCGATGGCCGTGCCGCGCTCGCCGGTCCAGACCTTGAACTGGTCCGACTGCTGCGGAAGACCGGGCGTCCGCTTTTCCTTGCGGTCAACAAAGCTGATACCGAGAAGCAGGCACACATCGTTGACGAGTTTCATCGTCTGGGGATCCAGCGGATGTTCCCTATCTCCGCGGAACACGGGCGCGGGATCGACGATCTGCTAGATGCTGTGTTTGAAGTTTTGCCGCCCAAAGACGACTCTACCGCCGAACACGCAGAGATCACCGAGGAAAGGCTGGCGGACAATGCACCTGAGGCTGGCGAAATCAGCGCTGACGCAGAAGCCGCTCCCGTTTATGAAACCAAGGTCGCGATCATCGGCCATCCCAACGTGGGCAAGTCCACGTTGCTGAATTGCCTGACTGCCTCCGACCGAGCGATCGTCTCGCCTATTCCCGGCACCACGCGCGACGCGGTTGACGAGATTGTCGAACGCGACGGCCGGCGCTTCCGGTTCATCGACACTGCGGGCATTCGCCGCAAAGGCAAGACTCACTTGATGGCGGAAAAACTTTCGGTCGTCATGGCGCGCAAGCACCTCGAAGCCGCTGACATCGCGCTGCTCGTGATCGACGCCACCGAAGGCGTCAGCCAGCTCGACGCTGCCATCGCCGGATACGCCCACGAGAGCGGGCGCTCGATGATCATTGTCGTGAACAAATGGGACCTCGTCACTGGCGGCGCGGTAAAGCCGGGCAGGCCCTCGAAAGCGATGCGTATGCGGGAGAGCAAGCGTCCCGGCGACCGGGATGCCTATGAAGAGCGCCTGCGCCACGATCTCAAGTTCCTGAACTACGCACCGATCGTCTTCATTTCGGCTAATAGCGGCAAAGGCACGGAGAAAATCTTCCCACTGCTCGAACAGGTTGCGACTGAGCGCCGCAAGCGCATTCCCACGTCCGCGATGAACCGCTTCATCGAAACCGTGGACTTCGAGCGCGCCTCGGTCCCCATGCGCTCGCGCGTTAAAATTCTCTACATGACGCAGGCATCGGTGGCTCCGCCGACGTTTGTACTGTTCACCAACCGCGCCGTCAAGCTGCATTTCTCGTACCAGCGGTTCTTGGAGAATCAGATTCGGCAGGCTTTCGGCTTCTTGGGGACGCCGATTTGGATTAAGAATCGGGCGAGGAATTAGAAACTGCGTATCCGCATTTGACGAGAACTCTTATTCTCCCGCCACCTCTCGATCCATAGTTAGCAACCCCACGCGCTGCACACCCGCGTGATGCGCCACGTCGATCACATCGGCTACATACTGGAAGTCGACTTCGGCATCGCCGCGCACGAAGACGACCTTTTCCGCGCGTTTTAGATAGATTTCTGCGAGGCGGGTTTCCAGATCTTCCCAACGCACTTCCTCTTGGTTGATCTTTACCGTCGGCGACTGATCTTCCTTCTTCCACACTACCTGGATAACGACCGTCTGTGGCTGTGAAATGTTCGCAGTCTGTTTCTGATCCGGTTGCGGAATCTGGGCTGTCTCTCCCTGTTCCTTGTCCATCGACACCACGACCATAAAGACGATGATCAACGTCAGCAGCACGTCGATCAGCGGGGTGACATTAATCTCGGGACCGCGCGCACCACGGCCTGCCATTGAAAAAGACATAGAAAGCTCCTCAGCTTCTCTTTCTGGGTTGGCACGCGCGTGTCTGGAGGATCAGACACCTGGGGCGGGGCGCGGGTTCCCTCGGCTGCAGTGAAACAACGCTGGAAGATATACTCTTGGCAATGGCCCGCACGTCCCGCCGCATTACCTTCGCGCTTCTTGCCGCACTTTTTCTTTTCCTGGATCTCACTCCCCTTGTTCGAGCGCAGGACAACTACGAAATCCAGGTGTACGGCTCTGAGACGGTTGCTCCTCGGTCGACCATGGTTGAAATCCACTCCAACTTCACGGTTGAAGGCAGCAAGACCGTTGTGGACGGCGTTCTGCCTTCAAACCATGCCGAGCACGAGACCCTCGAGATCACGCAAGGAATCAATGACTGGGCTGAAGTTGGCTTTTACGTCTTCACCAGTATTCAGTCGGATGGGGGATGGCAATGGGTGGGTGACCATATCCGCCCGCGATTCCGTATTCCGGAGTCGTGGCACTGGCCTGTAGGCGTGAGTCTGTCGAATGAGATTGGTTACCAGCGCGCTGCGTTTTCTCCCGATACCTGGACGTGGGAAATCCGTCCCATCATCGACAAGAAAATCGGGCCCTGGTACCTTGCGTTCAATCCGGCGCTCGACCGCTCCTGGCACGGCCAGAGCGTGAACCAGGGAGTGACGTTTTCGCCCAACGTGAAATTCAGCTACGATTTCACCAAGAAGATTGCGGGTGGGCTGGAGTACTACGCGTCTTACGGTTCGCTCACCGGCTTCGACGCGCTAAAAGATCAGCAGCAACAGTTCTTCCCCTCGATCGATGTTGATTTCGGCCCGCAGTGGGAGTTCAACTTCGGCGTGGGTGTCGGCGCCACGCGTTCCACCGACCACCTGATTGTGAAATGCATTGTTGGACGACGCTTCACCTGGCCACATGGACGCGAGGCCAGGTTGAAGAACCCGCAGCCGTGATCCTTCCACTTTTAGCCGATCGGCTCCGGGGTCGGCGGCAGCGGCGGAGGCTGGAACGGAGGCGAAGAAGCGCCCGACGGAACCTGAGGCACCGGAGCGGGCGGTGCTGGGTAAAGGGCAGCGCTCAACGCGGGATAGCGCGCCGCGAAGAAATAGATAGAGTATGCCGGAAAGAACACGATGACCGGCACAGAAATGAGTGCGATCACATACATGAAACCCGCCAGCAAGACGCATCCCACCACGACCGCCAGAGTAATCGTATAGGCGTTCCAGGTCAGCCCGGCCGACTTCCCGGTAATGACCGCAAGAATGCTGAGTCCTACTGTAGGTATGGCGATGATCAATCCCAAGATCACTGCGGCGATTCCCACCATGATTCCCGCGCCGATGGCCATGACGATCTTCATTCCGATGTAAGCGGCGTATCCTCCCTTTTCGGCCTTGATCATCCACCACAGGCGCCGCCATCCCTCCATTACTCCAATATCCTCTAAAGCCATTTGCGGGACCACAAAATCTTTGGTCAACACAAAAACGAGTGCGAGCGCGAAAACGAAAATCAGCAGTGCAAAAACCACGAAGATCGCGCCTAACGCCAGAGGGGCTACGTGTTCCTTCGGCTCCTTGAGCCATCCTGCGGCAAAGGCAAGCCCCGCCGGAATTCCGACCAGCACAACTAGGCCGGCCAGTGTAACAAGGAGGTAAATCAGTTTCCACACGAAATATCGCAAACCGGGGCCCTGCCTGCGGTTCCAGCCCTCGCGAATGTGACACTCTTTCGCCATGACGCTGTCGAAGAGAATGAACCGCATTACGCTGCTTATGTACATGAAGATAATTCCGAAGACGAGTGCAGTAATGACCAGCACTGCGATGATGCCGAACAACAGGCCGGGATCAACACCGGGGAATCCTGAATGATGCACTCCTCCCCCGTGTTGATTCAGGTTGAAGTTGTGAGTGTTACACCCGCCGCTGGAGCTAAGTTCACCGGCGAGCAGCCCGACGACCGCCAGCTTCGTCCACTGGGCAAACCGGAAAGGCTGGAAGAGCTGTTTCTTGGTGTGCTCAAGGGCGGGAGTGATCGCATCTACAGCGGTGAATCGCAAGCGGACACCTCGGCGTCAGTGGAATGGGGACGAAAATACTGCAAACCGGGGGAGCGGGTCAAATGAATTTTGCAGAGAGTGTCCGCCTCTGGCCCCTTGCGACTTAGGGCTTGCCCGCCGTGAGGATCGGCCCGGTTCGTTCCAGCCACTCATCAAAGTGCCGCAGAGCCAATTCGCACTGCAATCGGTGTCGCTCTTTGCGGTCGCGAACCTTCTTCTCCAGCGCCGGCAAGAGATCAAAAGTAATGTTCGCGGGCTGGAAGTTCCTGGGGTCGGCATGGGTCACATAATGCGTAAGTGAGCCAAAGGCGGAAGCCCGCGGCGGTGGCACAAGGTCAGTTCCGAGCGTCAAGGCTGCCGCGTTCCGCCCGGCCATCAGGCCGGTAGCAATTGATTCCACATAGCCTTCGACTCCGCAAATCTGCCCGGCAAAAAAGACCCCGGGATGCGCCTTCATCTGCAGCGTCTCCCGGAGCAGCGCCGGGCTGTTGATATAAGTATTGCGATGGATCTGTCCGTAGCGGAGGAAGCGGGCATTTTCCAGTCCGGGAATCAGGCGCAGCACGCGCGCCTGCTCGCCAAACTTCAGGTGATTCTGGAACCCCACCAGGTTGTAGGAATCCGCCCTTAGATTCTCCTGGCGCAACTGCACGACCGCATATGGCATTCGCCCGGTGCGCGGATCCCTCAATCCCACTGGCTTCATAGGACCGAAGCGGAGGGTATCGCGGCCGCGCCGCGCAATCTCCTCAATTGGCAGGCAGCTCTCGAAATAATTCAGCTTTTCCCAGTCGTGCTCCTCGACCGATTGCGCCGCCAGGAGCGCGTCGTAGAAGTGGTCATAATCTTCCGGCGTCATCGGGCAATTGATGTAATCCGCCGACCCCTTGTCATACCGCGCTGCCATGTACACGCGCGACATGTCGATGGAATCCGCCTCCACAATCGGACTGATCGAATCGTAGAAATACAAATGAGGATTTGGTGGCGTACCTTCTGGTGGGGCAGCCAGTGGGCGACTCGCCCACTCAGCCGTTGACTGTCCCGCGCTGAGTCGGGCAATCTCCTCGGCCAGCGCCTCCGAAGTCAAAGGCCCGGTAGCAATGATGGTGGTGTGGTGGCCCGATTCCTCGATCGAGGTCGCCTCTTCCCGGCGCACTGAGATCTGCGGCTCGTGCGAAATTGCTTCAGTCACCTTCGCTGCAAACGTTATGCGATCGACGGCGAGCGCGTGGCCCGCGGGAACGGAGCACTCGCGCGCAATCTGCAACAGGAGCGAACCTGCCCGCCGCATTTCTTCCTTCAGCAACCATGGAGCCGTATTCTCGCTGTCCGACTTCAGAGAATTCGAGCACACTAGTTCGGCAAAATCCGCGGTCTGGTGAGCCGGCGTCGACCGGACCGGGCGCATCTCAAACAGCTCCACCTTCACGCCTCGTTGCGCGCACTGCCATGCCGCCTCAGACCCGGCCAGCCCTGCTCCGATAATGCGGACCTGCGCGGTCACGATGCTTTCTCCGCCAGCCGCCGCAGCGCCTCGTCCGTCAATAGTGCCTGCTGCCATTCATCGCGAAACTCCGCTCCCAGGGACTTGTAGAGCTCGATCGCCTTCTCGTTCCAGTCGAGCACTTCCCATCGCATTGCGCAGCAATTCTCTCGCAATGCAATGCGCGCCACGGCAGCCATGAGTGCCATCCCGATTCCCTTTCTACGATATTGCGGTCGCACAAAAAGGTCCTCAAGATAGAGTCCCTGCCCGACCCACGTCGAGTAGTAGCCAAAGAAGAGCGCATACCCCGCAGGCTTGCCATCCCACTCGGCAATCAGCGCGCGAAATTTCGGAGCCGACCCAAACCCATCCCGTACCAAATCTGCGGTTTCGATCACACACAACTCCAACTGGCGCTCAAACTCCGCCAGTTCGCGGATCAGTGTCCGCAGCAGCGCCGCATCATCGATCGTTGCAGGACGAATAGAAAGCATCGGCAGGTTGAAAAGCCTAGCGGCTTAACAGTGTATATTGGCTGGCCACGCACACCCAATTCCCGTCGCGGTTCACCCAGGTATCGGTAAAGCGTCCACGCCGCAGATAAGGGCGGCCCCCATCTGTGCCCTTTACCTGATAAATACCTATGACGACGGCGGTGTCTCCATAGACACGCGCGGCCGTGGATTCGACAATCTGCTGCTCGCGATTGTGCCCGGAAGCCTTCACCTCGGCCAGAAAATCGCTTTTCGTCTTCAGAGTACCGTCGTAGTCGATGTAGGTCAAAGAATTGTCCAGCAGAGCGTCAAGCGCCTTGGCGTCCTTGTACTTCTCCGCCAGTCCCCATGCGCTTTCGAAGGCCATAACCTTGGATCGGCGCGCGGCTGCCGCCGGTTCTGGTTCAGCCTGTGCAGCGGCAAACCGCGATGCGGCCAGAAATAGTGCGACCCCACAGATTATCGCTTTCGGGAAACGGATCATGCTTATCCTGAAGTACGGCGCGGTGTATGGCCTGATGCTGACAAAACGCGGCAGGAATCCTCTAGGTCGCAACGTCATGGCAAGAAACCGAGCCCCACTCACTGCAATATCTGGTTTGTGGAGGCTATCTAGAATCAATCGGCAGGAATCTAAAAACCTTTAGCGGTCTCAGGAAGCGGTTGCTTGCTATGACCCTCAGTGCACGATCAAAGTCGATTAACTGGCCACACACACCCAGGCGTTATCCCGATAGACCCAAGTGTCAGTGAAACGGCCGCGACGAAGATATGGTTTGCCG
>CAVXOK010000022.1:0-147367 GCA_963763285.1 uncultured Acidobacteriaceae bacterium
AATCCGGCCATCAGTTATCAACTTCAGGCTACAGGCAAGATAAGGCTACGCAACTACCTGGGGCAAAGAGTGGAAGCCGTCGGAAACGAGTCCCCGACCATGAGTACAAGCTCCGACGCGATGAATAAGGTGGATCGGCGGCCCCCGTGACTTTGACCATCACTTCGATCAGGACCGTAAACCAGGACTGTACCGTTACTCCAGTCCAATAAAGGTCGATTTGACTCCACGGTTCTGCGAACTCTCAGTCGCAGTCTGGCGGCATTGCCATGATTTCGGATTTGGAGTCGCAGGGCGGCTTCTTCTTGCCGGCTCCAGCAGCGATGGGTGATTGTAGCGCAAAATCCATAGGCCGTCGTTGTTGGTCAGGAAGATCAAGCTGTGCCCGCCATCGGGAAGAATGCTGGTGACCTTGTTGAACGTCTCCAGCGTCTTGGGATTGCGGGGGTCGCTCAAGTCGAGCACGCGAACCGTTTCCGTGGGAGGTTGCTGCTGCTCAGAGTTGAAGGAGTTTTTTCCGGAGCCTCCGCGATGGCCACATCGGGGCTCACCATCGCCAGATTTCCCGAGGTCGACTGGTTCGATTCTGCGGTTCGTTTCAGGAGGGTGGGCTTCTCCGGATTGGAAACATCCACCACCATGAACCCTTGCTTCCCGGCCTGCTGCACGTAGAGGTAATGTTTGCCGTTTTCTCGTCTGAAGCAACATCTGGCTTCCCGTGGCCTGCGGCAAAGACAGATGCGCGATGACTGTAGCCGGGACGTCGGTGGGTTTGGGCGCGGGTTGTTCACTGGCGCTGGTCAGCGCGGCCGCCAGAGCCAGAACCGAGAAACCGAATACAACGTACCGACGGGGCAGGCTGAAATAAGGGTCCATAAACATCGCCATTTCCGACTGCGACCTTTCGAAGCTCCGCGGTCTCACGCAATAAACCACCGAGCGAAGGCTCCCTCACTGTTCCGCGGCGACTCCGACGCACCCGGCGGAGGCCAGCGTCGAGCAGACCGCGCCTGCCTGCAGCGGCACAAAAGCATGGTTGGTCTTGGGGTCCACCGAGATGCTGTGTGCATTCGATCCGGTCGGCATGTTGTACAGCCATTGGTTCGTTCCGGCATCAATAACGCCCATAACCGCATTCGGGAGCATGTCGCGTGCAGCGAGATAGTATTTGTTGTCGGTGGGGTTGTACCAGGTCTCGTCCACGCCGCCGACATTGTTGATTTCCACGCAGTTTGTCAACGGCGGCGTAACGCAGTTAATGTTGCTGGTCGCCCCCGTGAAAGTGATTATGTACTCGTTCGGCGGGAACGCCTTGCCATCATGGTCGGCACAGCCAACGAGGAAGTTATTCCCAGGACCATGGCTGACGCCAGTCGGCATGCAATTCGGCATCACGAAGCTGTTGACAACGACCGGTCCGCAGGAGACACCGCCGCAAGTGGTATCCGCCAGCTGGGGGTCGATCACATCGACGCTCCCGATGTTGATGTTGCCGACCGAATTCTCATTCGTCAGCAAAAGAAGGCCGGAGTTTGGGTCCCACACCATCCCTCCCAAACCAGCAGGCGCGATGGCGCCAGCACAAGCGCCGGTAGGGGCAATTTGACTGCAGAATGTCCCTAAGTTCTGGTCAAGGATGGGACCGTGATGGCAGGGGATGGTGTAGGAAACACCGCTAGGGGTCGTGCCAACCCCGAAAAGGCCCAGGGACCATCGGCTGCTGCCGAGCCGGAAACGCCGCTGAAGACGTGCGGATTCGAAGGATCCGGGCAGGGGAACGTACCTCCAACGGTGTCCACGGGGGTAGGCGGATATTGAGTCCAATTCCTCCCGAGGCCGACCCTCCGGCGCCGTCGTAATAGATCTGCCCGAGAATGCAGCTGGGGGGGTTGAACGAGCCTCCGACTCCCGGGTCCAACTGAGCGACGGGGGCACGCCCGTACCCGACCCTTGAAGAGGATAAGTTGCGGGATTGAAGCCCGGCGGGTAGGGGCCATAAGCCAAAGTCTGATCAATCGGCAAACAGTGCTGGCGCTGGAGCGTGTCTGCGGGATTCCTCGCCACGACACCCGACATATCGATAAACGTAATGAAGGGCAATCCCGGATCCCCGTTGATGACTGCGAGAACCTGATGAACGTTGTCAAACGACATTTCATCGGCGCGATCGTCTCCACAATCCGTAGCGGATCCGGCTTCGCCGTTCCAGGAGGCGATGCATCCAGAGATGCCCTGCGGGCCATCGTAATCTGCGCCGACACCCAGTGGGTATAGTCGCAAGAATGGTGGGTGGAGTGGGTTGTGGACTTACACTGAGGTTCATGGTGGTCAGGTCGAACACCAGCGACAGAAGCGTCGCCGTTGCCGACGAACAATGTGTTGCCGTCCGCACTTACTTCCAGGCCGTCCGGCCCGGACATCGGATTCACGCCGTTGGCACGGGAAGCGCAGCACTGTGCGCCCGGGAATCCACCGAAGTTGTGGTTTGCGCCAAAGCCAGTGATGAGGTGGAACGTGGGCGCCGTTGCTCCCCCAAGCTTCGTCATGTCCGTCCGGCATCCGTAGCGCGTGAAATTGCCAAAGACATCTACGATGGGGGGAATGACGTCGAACCCGGTCGCAGGATCCGTTGCGCATGGGCTCGCGCCGTTACCCGCGCCGGAGACGGCGTTGGAGCCTTGAATCGAATTCACCGCGACGTCCTGGGCGGTATCGATCACCTGCACGGCGAGGCCAATACGGTCGGAAATGTAGTCGAGATTATTGCTGCCCGACAACCCGCCCGACGGAGGGGTCGATATCCAACTAATGTCGAAGGAGTTGAAGGGGCCGCCCGGCTCGCCGGAACTGTTGTGTTCGGGCACGGGAACGACGTTGATGATGGTGTACGCGCCGTTAATCGTGGTGCCGCAAGTGGGACAGTTCGGCGTCGTGCCGCATCCGCTAAAAATCACAAACAGCGCGGTGAAAAGAATAGTAAGAAGAATCCTCGGTCTCATTCGAATTCCCTCCTCCGATTTCCCTTCAGGGCCAGCCTGCAGCCAGCCCCGGCCTTTACCGAACTTATTAACGGTTCCATCCCCAGTCGATATCCGAGCCGACTAAAACCTGAACTGCAGCTGCTGCAGAACCACGTAATAATTCTGCGGCACCGCTCCGATGGTGCTGGGATCCTTCAGCTGATCAATTCCCAGATTGACTTGGTACTTGACCCAATAATTGGGATACCAGGTGAGTCCAAGAGTGAACTCATCGGTGTGATAGTTAAATGTAGGTACAAAACCCGGCGTGTAGAAGCCAGGAAATTCGCGCCCGGTTCATTGGCTTGAATGCCCATATATCGGACGCCAACTCCCCACGCTCCCAGCCCGCGACCCTTGCCGCCGGGAGTGTCCGGGCCAAAGGTCGGATGCTTCACACGCGGCGTGCCGTTTTCCGGCTGCTTTTCGCCCGTGAGCAAGTAAGTCGCGCTGAGGTCCCAGGCCTTGGCAATGATTGACGGAAGACTTAAGAAACCAATCCCACCTGCCTGTTCAGAGCCCACGTTGTTGCGAGACATATTCAGTTGGTCGAATTCGCCGCGCACAGCCAACGCCGATTTGACATATGTGAACTCACCGTTATAGCGCTGAATCGGTCCGTTAATCGCGAACTGTGGGAAGAAATCGTAGACTCCACCGGGGAGGGTTCCGTTGAAGCTTTGATCCCCGGAGAGGCCTCGGGAGCGCCCTCGGTCAGCGGCTCCGCCAAAGGCAAGTCCCTTCAGCCATTCGCTCTTGGATTTGCGCCATAGGTAAAAGCGAAGCCGTCCAATAACCTCTGGCTGGTTGGTGGTATTGGCGATCGCATATCCCTTGCCGTTAAACGCCCCCAACCAGTACTGCACGACACCACCGCCAAGATCTCCGTGAATGGCGGCGCCGGGGCTACGGAACGCCGAGGCGGCCGACGGGTACAGTATGGACTGGAACCCGCGTTCTACGAAGTCCAGGTTGGTGGCGCCGGTTCCGGCCTCTTGAGCGAAGGGCGCTTTGAACTGACCAGCCTGGAACTGGAACTCAGGCCGGAGCCTCACGTTGAGGTAAACATCGCGCACCACGGATCCCGAAGTGCCGGCAGCGTCAGTCAGTAACGCAAAATCGAAGTGAGAACCGTAGTTGCCCTGGAACCCGAAGCGCGCGCGGCGCAGGATAAAGGAGTCGGCGGGCGCGCCATCCCCCTTGTAAGCCCGGTAGTCATTATCCACATAGCCGTAGGGGCTGATGCTGAACTGTCCGTCCGCACTCTTGATGAAAAAGTGTTCGCCGTTCCATCCGGCGGTCAGAGGGGCTTCTTTCTTGGAGCCGCCGCGGATGGAGCCTGATCTACGACCGCCGCCGCTGGCTCAGGTTCGGGCTCGAGCAGCACCGCGTTCCTCAGCCGAGCCGTGCCTATGCCTGCGTCCAGCGATGGCGCGTTAGGGACAGCGTCAGCCACGGGCCGAACCTGGACCGAACACTGTCGGAAACCCGGACGTTGGTCGCCTGCGCCTGCCCCGCGACCAACTTCTCGACCAGAGCCTTCAGTTCCTCGATGGTCTGGCGCTGGGCGGCGACCTCGCTGCGCAATTGATTGACTTCTTCCTTGCTCGCCACGTTGGAGACGGATGCAGAAGTATTCGCGGCGGGTTGCGAGCCTTGAGCGTAGGCGAGCGAACCTGGCGCCATGAAAACGACCAGCAGCACGAATAACGTTGTTAGCGAGCGCATATGTTTCCTCTCCCGGATGATTTGCAAGGCGGGCCTACCATCAAGACATTCGGACAAGAAGGCCGCGCACTTCCCTGTCCGTTCGGGGCGACGAACCAAAAGGTCTCCAGAGTTGCGACTGAGTTCCTGTCCGGTATGAAAAGCGGACCAGTGACGCGGGCGGGTTTACCATAAAGAAATGAATATTGTCAAGAAAAGTTTTTTATAGCTTCGCGGCGACGATGACTCTCACTACACTCCTGAGCCCTTGCGAAGTTTAGTCAGGAGTAACCATTTACGGATTACAGAACCGCCTGCTGAGCGCGCGAAAAACGAGCTGAACTAGGGCCGGCAAAGACATTTGACTCGCCTTGAACGCCCTGCCATGATGTTCGTCATGCCGGACCGAAGGCTCAGAATCGTCAGATTCATCGGGAGCACTCCGAACACTGCCTATTGCGATGTCTGCAAATTAGCATTTCGGACGCGACGGGAATTGATCACCGACGCCGAAAAGGCCAAGGCCCAATTGCAATCCGATTTTGAAAATCATGAGTGCCGGCCCGAGGAGGGTGCCGTCGACGACGCCCTCGACCACATCCGCTGAGCGGACTTCGTCGGGTGCAATCGCGGTTTCGAAGGATGATCCTATGGCGTCCCATACTGAAAACACCACTTCGCAATACATGAATTACGCGCCCGCGGAGTTGAATCCGCATCGGGACTTGCCCCAGGGATTTTTTGATTTTCTACTGCCCCTTCATAAACAATTCACGCCTTGGCAGCAGAAGCTGGTTGCCAAACGGGCGGAGGCGTTACAGCGGTCGCACGGCGGACAGCCGCCAAACTATTTGCCAAGTTCGGAGGCAACCATCTCCGATTGGCGGATCGAGGTACCCGACTGGTGCGCGGATCAGCGCAATCAGATGACCGGACCGGCCGACGATGCTGAGTTGACAGTAAAACTGCTGAACTCCGGATCGCCCGCGGTCATGATCGATCTGGAAGACTCCACCGCGAACACATGGGAGCGCATCATGGTGGCGGTCAAGAACACGATCGCTGCCTACAAATATGAACTCAGCTACGAGGACAAGAAACGGCAGAAGAAAGTCACGGTCCAGCGCTCGAAAACCGTCACCTGGGTGCGGCCCCGCGGCTTGCACCTCAGCCAGGGTGGAGTCATTAAGAGCCAGATCATGTCCGCTTCCCTGTTCGATTTGGCTTTGATTTGGTACCAGATCGATCCCGCATGGTTGCCCCACAACTTCTCCGTGTACATCCCCAAGAGCGAGTCTGCCGAGGAAGCCTTATGGTGGCGCGAGCTTTTCCAGATTCTTGCCAAACATAAGGGTTTACCGAAGGACTACATCAAGTGCATGGCTTTGGTGGAGGCTCACCCGCTGGCCTATCAGATGGAGGAATTCTTTTTTAACCTTCGCGACCATTGCCTCGGATTGAACCTCGGCCGATGGGACTACATGGCCTCGCTAATCGATTTCATGATCGAGGATCCGAATTGGATTTTGCCGGATCGAAACACCATCCCGCATGACGTGGCATTCTTCCAGAACTTCCGCACGCTGATGCCGGAAGTTTGCCACAAGCACGGAGCTCTCGCGATCGGCGGCATGACCGCGCTTTTTCCCAGCCGCACGGACACGGAATTGAACGAGCGCGCGCTGAAGGTCCTGAAGCAAGACAAGAAGAATGAAGCCGACTGCCTGATGGATGGAGCCTGGACGGGGCATCCCGACCAAAACGAGATCGCAGTCGCCCAGTTCCCCTATCCCAATCAGATTGCGAAGCGTCCCAAACTGCCGAGCCCCCATCCTGATCTGCGGCCAATCCCGAAAGGTGTCGGCGAAATAACGCTGGTCGGAACGCGAGCTGCCGTGCGGACCGTGATACGTTATCGCAACGGCGTGCTCAACGGAAAGGGCGCGAGCCTGCTCGATGGCTACATGGAAGATCTGGCTACGGACCGCATCTACCGCCTGATGATTGCGCAGCGCGTGCGGCATAAGGTGAGGGTCGATGGCGATGATGGCACGCCACTGCAGCATTCGTCTGAATTGGTGACTCGCCTGTTCGACCAGGAGTTGGCAAAAATTCAGAAAGACCTGCCGGCAGAGATCGATCGCAAAGCCTCAACAACCTTGCCCGAAGCGCGCCGCATTGCTGAGCAGATGATCGCGCAGGGGCACCACTCGCCGATTTGATACTACTAACGAAGAAAAACAATTGAACCGATCGAAAGAATTGGTTTGACGGCAACGGCGTCATCGGCGCTCACTGTCACACTACGTCGCGTCTCGGACGTGACATTTCGTCAGAGTTTTGGCGATTCTTCGCTCCGTACCGTAATATTCCTTAAGTACAGGCTGGAACAGAAACGAGGACTATGAGCGCCCTGGAACAGGCAAGTTCAGCACTTCAATTCCCTGCCCTGCAACCTCCCCGCCGCTACTTATTCGGCCCGGGCCCAGCATGGTTCACCCGCGCGTCTATGATGCGTTGTCGAAGCCGATCGTCGGACACCTCGACGCCTACTTCATCCAGGTCATGGGAGACGTGCAGCAGTTGGTGAAGACCGCCTACGGAACCAGCGACGGCGCCACGCTGACGATTTCCGGCACAGGCAGCGCGGGCATGGAAGCTGCCGTCGCTAACTTCGTCGAACCCGGAACCAAGTTGGCGGTTTTCGCCAATGGATACTTCTCCGACCGGCTTACCGAGATGGCCAAGCGCAACGGCGCGAACGTCGTGCGCTTTGAGAAAGCGTGGGGTGAGACCTACACAGACGATGAAGCGAGAGAGTTCATCGGGCGCGAAAAGCCCAAGGTGGTGGCTTATGTTCACGCCGAGACCTCGACCGGCGCGTTGCAATCCGGGCGGGCCATCTGCGCGGCTGCGCACGATGCGGGCGCTCTGGTGATCGCGGATTGCGTCACCTCACTCGGCGGAGTGCCGGTCGGGTTCGACCAGACCGGCATCGACGTGGCATACAGTTGCACGCAAAAAGGGCTGAGTTGTCCGCCGGGTTTGTCTCCGATGGCGATGTCGGCGAGGGCTATGGAGTTTCTGCGAGCCCGCCCGACTCCGCCGCGCAGTTGGTATCTGGACCTAAAGCTGATTCACGACTATTCGACCGTGTCGCATCGTTACCATCACACCGCGCCGATTTCCATGTTCTACGCCTTACGCGAGGCGCTCCTCGTCATCGCCGAAGAAGGAATCGAAAACCGCTGGGAGCGGCATCGCCGTAGCAACCAGTCTTTCGTCAAAGGAATTGAAGCGATGGGTCTGCGCATGCACGTTCCCGCGGAGCACCGCATCGCGACTCTCAACACCGTGTGCGTGCCCGCAGGAGTGGACGAAGCCAAGGTCCGCAAACAGTTGTTGGATGGTCCGGGGATTGAAATCGCCGGCGGGTTTGGGCCGCTGCAGGCAAAGTCTTCCGCATTGGCGTGATGGGTCCGCTGGCGACCGAAGAGAACGTGCAGTTTTTCCTGAAAGAGTTCAACAAGGCGCTCAAGGCGGCGGGCTACTCGAACTGAAAATCAAGCACCCAGGGGCAGGGACAGCGGCGAATGACACTGAAGTCAGTAGAGACAATCCTTGACGTTTTGCATTTTGCGGACAGTCACACGGCAGTTATCGTTCCCGAACTCAACCTCCATGTCACGTACGATTCGCTGCGGCGGCAGGTGCTCGAGATGGCGAACGCCTTGGCTTCCGCCGGCATTCGCCGTGGCGACGCCGTGGCGATTGCGTTGCCCAATGGTTTGCCTGCAATCGTGAGCTTTCTGGCTGCCTCGATCGCGGGTAAGGCAGCTCCTTTGAATCCGGCGTATCCCTACGAAGAGTTTCATTTTTTTCTGGGCGACACCGATGCCCGTGTTCTGATCTGTCCGTCCGTGGGCGCCGAATTCGTCCGCACCGCAGCAGCCGACCGCAAGATACCAGTCATGTCGGTCGAAATGAACGAGAGAGGCGATGTGCGCCTGACTGGTGCTCCGTCTGGAGCCACTGCGACTGCGCCCACCGCGGACGACATCGCTCTGGTTCTGCACACCAGCGGCAGCACGGGAAAACCCAAGCGGGTTCCGTTGCGGCATTTCAACCTCGCTGTTTCCTCGGCAAACATCGCGAACACTTACACGCTTTCCGAGGAAGATGTTGCGTTATGCATTATGCCGCTGTTCCATATTCATGGCTTGATCGCTTCCACCATGGCCACTCTGCTTTCCGGAGGAGCCGTTGTGGTTCCCACCAAGTTCAACGCGCTTTCTTTCTGGCGCACGGGCCATGAGCACTGTGCATCGTAGGCACGCCAGAATACCAGGTACCCACGCCGCGAATGTGCGCCAGAAGAAGCGCGTTGACTTGGTGGGAACCACAACGGCTCCTCCGGAAGCAGAGTGGCCATGGTGGAAGCGATCAAGCCATGATATGGAACAGCGGCATAATGCATAACGCACATCTTCCTCGGAAGCGTGTAAGTGTTCGCGATGTTTGCCGAGGAAGATGTTGCGTTATGCATTATGCCGCTGTTCCATATTCATGGCTTGATCGCTTCCACCATGGCCACTCTGCTTTCCGGAGGAGCCGTTGTGGTTCCCACCAAGTTCAACGCGCTTTCTTTCTGGCGCACGGTTCGTGAGCATCGGGTTACCTGGTATTCTGGCGTGCCTACGATGCACCAGTTGCTCATGGCCCACTCCCACCGATCCGGCCTTGCGATGGCGTGCGGCACTATTTCTAGTTATCTGATGCGAAGCTTCGGTCATGCCGTACGCTTCAACGAGCACGCGCCAAATTCGTTCTCGATTTTGTGAATCAGTTCCGGGGACAAGGGCGCGCTGCAGTAAGTCTGATGAAGCGCAGCGTATCCGCCTCTCGGCCGGCTTGTGGTGCGTGCGGGCCATGAGCAGCGGCGCATCGTAGGCACGCCAGATACCAGATAGACTGATGCTCACGAACCGTGCGCCAGAAGAAGCGCGTTGACTTGGTGGGAACCACAACGGCTCCTCCGGAAGCAGAGTGGCCATGGTGAAGCGATCGAGCCATGAATATGGACAGCGGCATAATGCATAACGCACATCTTCCTCGGCAAACATCGCGAACACTTACACGCTTTCCGAGGAAGACGTTGCTTTATGCATTATGCCGCTGTTCCACATTCATGGCTTGATCGCTTCCACCATGGCCACTCTGCTTTCCGGAGGAGCGGTGGTAGTTCCCACCAAATTTAATGCGCTTTCTTTCTGGCGCACGGTTCGTGAGCATCGGGTTACCTGGTATTCCGGGGTGCCTACGATGCATCAGCTTCTATGGCTCGGACGCACCACAAGCCGGCCGAGGCGGACACGCTGCGCTTCATTCGTTCCTGCAGCGCGCCCTTGTCGCCGGAACTGATTCATAAAATCGAGAACGAATTTGGCGTGCCATTCGTTGAAGCGTACGGCATGACCGAAGCTTCGCATCAGATGACTTCGAATCCGCTGCCGCCGCGCCATCGCAAGGCCGGATCGGTGGGAGTGGGCGCCGGACTGCCGTGCAGGATCATGGACAAACAGGGCAATTCGTCTCGAAAACAATCAGCGAGGAGAAATCGCTATCCAGGGTGCGAATGTTTTTCGGGGATACGAAAATAATCCAGACGCAAACACCCGCGCCTTCGTTAACGGATGGTTTCGCACCGGAGACCAGGGTTATCTCGACGAAGATTGTTACTTGCATCTGACGGGCCGCATTAAAGACATCATCATTCGTGGCGGCGAGAACATTGCCCCTCACGAAGTTGACGAGATTCTTCTGCGACATCCCGCGGTCGCGGCGGCTGTCACCTTCGGCTGTGCCCATCCCACGCTGGGTGAAGAAGTGGCTGCAGCTGTGGTGTTGCATGAAACCCATGGCGCCACCGAATCGGCGCTCCTCAAGCATTGCCGTGAGCTGCTGGCGGAATTCAAATGTCCAAAGAAGATTTATCTGGTGAAGAGTATTCCAACAACGGCCACTGGAAAAATTCGCCGCCGTGCCGTCGCCGCCGCGCTCGTGGACGATCAACGTGGGTAGCGGCTTGAGTGAGCAACGATGAGATTCCTGATCGCCGGGGCCGGCGCCATTGGAGCCTACATCGGTGCGCGCATGGCGCAGGCCGGTTTCGAAGTCACGCTCTTCGCGCGCGGCCCGCATCTTCGCGCCATGCAAGAGCACGGCGTGCAAGTGAAAAGTGGCGAGGGAGATTTCGTGGCGCGGCCCGCTATTGCCGCCTCGCTCGAACAAGTGGGGCCGGTGGACGTCGTCTTCCTCGGCGTGAAGGCGCACGCCTTGCCGCAATTGGCTCCTCACTTGAAGCCGGTTCTTGGTCCTGATACTACCGTCGTCAGCACTCAAAACGGAATTCCATGGTGGTACTTTCAGGGCTTTGGCGGCGAGTACGAAGGATTACGCCTGGAGCGCGTCGATCCCGGCGGCGTGATTTCGGCGGCGATAGAAGCACGCAGCGTGGTCGGATCGATTGTCTACTTCGCGACTGAAATCACCGAACCGGGAGTGATTCAGCACATCGAAGGCAACCGCATTACGCTGGGCGAACCGGACGGTTCACGATCCGATCGCGTCCGATCAATTGCAGAGGCTCTCGTCGCCTCCGGCTTCCGCTCGCCCGATCACCGCACGCATCCGGCATGAGATTTTTGTAAAGCTTCTGGGTAACGCGTCCTTCAATCCGGTCAGCGCACTTACGCGCGCAACGCTTGCCCAGATGGCGCGCGACCCGGGAGTCTCTTCTGTGATTCGAAACATCATGCAGGAAGTGGAAGCGGTCTCCCACAAGTTAGGTATGGAGCTGCCCATCTCAATTGATCAACGCATCGCCGGCGCGGAAAAGGTGGGCGAGCACAAAACTTCTATGCTGCAGGATCTGGAAGCCGGCCGCCCGATGGAACTTGAGGCGCTCATCGGCGCGGTCGTGGAGCTGGGTGAGAGGGTGGGACTTCCCATGACCTCCACCCGCACGGTGTACAACTGCGCGAAATTGCTGGCCGAAGGCAGCGCAATACGGTCTCGTTGACCCCGCCCTTATCAGCCATTTTTATCCGGGCAACAAAAATATTTGCTCACGGGCTTGACAACGGGGGTATACTCCCCTCGTCGGCTGGTCCACTTATCGGACCACTTGCCAAATGCCAGTTGCCATCAAATCCGACTTCGAAGTTGTCCGCAGGAACAAAGTCTACGAAGAAGTCGCCAAGCAGATCGAGCGCCTGATCCTGAAAAAGCTGAAACCCGGCGACA
The DNA here is from genome assembly GCA_963763285.1 of uncultured Acidobacteriaceae bacterium. Lineage (GTDB taxonomy): Bacteria > Acidobacteriota > Terriglobia > Terriglobales > Acidobacteriaceae > Sulfotelmatobacter. Next base: position 12,033 of record CAVXOK010000022.1, read on the forward strand.
AACTTCCATCAGAACGCGAACTGGCAGAGATGCTTCGAGTAAGCCGCAGTTCGATCCGCGACGCGATTCGAGGCCTGGAACTAATGGGGTTGGTGGAACCGCGTCAGGGCGCTGGAACCATCGTTCGCGAAGTTTCCGCAGACTCGTTGGTCAATCCTTTTGCAAACGCTCTCAAACGCCGCCAGGAACTAGTCAGCGAGCTTTTGGATTTTCGCAGAATGCTCGAACCGCCGCTGGCAGCACGCGCCGCTACCCACGCTTCTCCTGAAGAAATTTCCGAGATGGAAGAGATTCTTCGGCGGCAGGAGGAAAAGCAGGCGCAGGGTGACGCTGCAGTCGCAGAGGACACGGAATTTCACTATAGCGTTGCTCTGGCTTCCGAAAACAGCGTCGTGCTGAAGGTGCTCGACATACTCATGGATCTTCTGCGCGATACGCGGGAACGATCTCTGCAGGTGGAAGGTCGCCCGCAGAAGTCGTTGGCCGGGCACCGCCGGATTCTGGCTGCCATCAAGCGCCACGACGCCGAAGCTGCTAAGGATGCCATGCGGCGGCACATCGAAGACGTAGAAGAGATCGTACTTAACAAGCTTTGATGAACAGGTTCTGCTGAACAACTTTGAGACCAAGTTCTAGTCAACGGAGGGTTGGTTATGGGTCGGTTATTTGCAATCGAGATTATCTATCGAGGCATCTTTCAAAAAACCATGGCGGGCAGACTTAGCCGGGCGATCGTGCTCGCTGCCCATCACGAAGGCAAAGTGGGTATTTCTTTCGGCCGTTACGGAGACAGTCCCGAGCGCAACGGAATTCCCGCGAAGGGCTTCGCGATCGTGGCCACCGACGAGCAGACTCTGCAGGAGGGCATGGCGAAATACGAACCCAAGGAAGTCGACGTCACCATTTGCGTCGATGACACGCTATGCAAGGGCGTCGAGTCGTGGGCCTGGTACGGTCTGCAGCCGGTCAATCGTCTGCTGAAGCCCGGCGGCACGCTGATCGTCACCTCGCGCGAGGGCCCGGAAGCGATCATCGCGATGGCGCATCGCAAGGAGACTCCTTACCAACTCTCCATCCTCAAGGGCACGGTCAGCTTCTCCGGCTTGTGGGTTTACAAAGACGATCACACCGACGTTCGCATTCTGGGCGCGGTTGCCAAGATTCTTCCCGAACTGTTCAGCCTGAAATCCGTACAACGAGCCATCGTCGACGAGTGGCACGATGAACTAAAGGCCACTTCGGCCGCCAAGGCTTACGATCGGACCACCAGCATCACGGTGACTCCGGACCAGGGCAATCCTGAAGTGCCGTACAAATTCGACCTTCCCAAGTGGCATGAGATGGGCGAAGGCATCGCCATCCCAAGCATTCCCGCCGGACACAAGATGGACGATCCCACCGTCCATGCGGAGGGTGGATTCCAGCCCGATCGCAATCCCACCTTCAAAAAATTCAGCACCAGGACCATGCGTCCGGTGGTGAATTTCGATACCTGCATCAAATGCACGCTGTGCTGGCTGCAGTGTCCGGATTCATGTTTCGACGTGACTCCGGAAGGTTTGTACGACGCGAATATGCAAGCCTGCTGCGGGTGCGGCGTGTGCGAGGCGGTCTGCCCCGTCAAAGAATGCGTGACCATGGTGAATGAGACGGAGTTCAAAGGTAACGATAGCCAGTGGGAAGACTGGCGCAAGGATAAAGACGGTTACAAAGTCTGGCTGGAAGAGAAGATCAAACATCCGCCGGAACGGTCGCACGGGTTCCGCTATCGTGGGCAGTATGAAGAGCAGATTCCTGAAATGCTCGAGATTGCTCAGGAAAAATAACATTCATAGGATTCCAAACGAGGAGAGTCCGTCATGGCAGTGGCAACAGTAATCGAAGAACAGAAAGACAAGCTCGACAAAACAGCCTTAATCACCGGCAGCGAGGCCATCGCAGTCGCCTGCCAGCTGGCCGATGTAGACGTGATCACGGCTTATCCGATCCGTCCTTACGACACCGTCATGCAGTACGTCTGCAAGCTGGTGGCGAACGGCGAAATGGATTGCGAATATATCGTCGCGGAAGGCGAACATTCGCAGTTTGAAATTGTGAAGCATGCTTCGGCCTGCGGGGCGCGTGTGTTCTGCGGTTCCAGCGGCGTCGGCTGGATGTATGCCATGGAAGCTCTGACCGTTACTCCCGCGCTGCGCATTCCCATGATCGCCATGGTGGGAAACCGCGCGTTGGATGATCCTGGCGCCTTTGGCGTGGAGCATAACGACGCCCTCGCCGTCCGCGATCTGGGCTGGCAATTGGTTTGGGTCGACAACGCGCAAGAGGCGCTGGACACGGCCCTGATTGCTTATCGAGTGGCCGAGGACCGGCGCATCTTCCTGCCCCTGGCCATCAGTTGCGACGGCGCTTTCCTCACTCACTCACAGGCGCTGGTAAAGATCCCATCGCAAGAGAAAGTGAACGAATTCCTGCCGCAGTACAACCGCGGCGACCTGTTGCTTCACCCCGACAATCCCATCACAGTGGCGCCGCAGGGCAATGAAGACTGGGTCATGGAAATTCGCCGCCAGAACTATGCGGCGATGGAGCGGTCCCCTGGCGTGATCAAGGAAGCCTACGCCGATTTCGAGCGCATTTTCGGGCGCTCTTATGGCAATCCGTTCTTCGAAGAGTACATGACCGAAGATGCGGATATCGTTCTCATGGGTATGGGGACGCTATCGATTTCAGTAAAGGTGGCGATTCGCGAAATGCGCAAGCAAGGGAAACGAGTGGGGTTTGTGCGCATGCGATGGTTCCGTCCCTTTGCGGCCGAGGAATTGTCGAAGTCTCTGCAGCGTTTTGCCGCCGTCGGAGTCATCGATCGTGACTACTCTTTCGGCTCGCCCTATGCCGGAGGCGTTCTCGCCGGCGAAGTTCGTCATGCTCTGTATCCGGGGCCGGGCAAGAAACCGCCGGTGGTCGGCTTCATTTGTGGTCTCGGTGGGCGCGAAGTGACCGTGCCCGACGTCCAGAAGATGGCCGAAGCCGTCTACAACGCTGCCGATGGTAAAAAGCAACCCTTAACTCAATGGATCGGATTGCGTGAGTAATCCGCTTTCGCTGACGAGGTTTTTAGACTGGTTTTATAGCTCAGAGAGGATGAAGAATTTATGGAAACCTACATACAGATCGATCCGACCCAGAAACTAGATCCCTACAAAGCGGTCAAGAAGATTCCGTTGGAGGAATATTTCACCTCCGGTCACCGCACCTGCCAGGGCTGTGAATCGGCGCTGGTGATGAAGATGATGGCCAAGGCCGCCGGCCCCAGAACCATCGTGCTCGGCAGCACGGGATGCATGTATGTGGCGAACACCACGTACTACAGCACCTCATGGGTGCTTCCCTGGATGCACACGCAGTTAGGAAGCAGCGGCTCAGCGGCGCTGGGCGCTTCGGCGGCTTTGAAAGTTCTCATGCGCAAAGGAAAAATGAAGCAGGAGCCCATCAACGTGATAGCATTCTGCGGCGATGGCGGCGGGGCCGACATGGGCGTGGGTGCCATCTCAGCTACGCTCACTCATCCCGATTACAACTGCCTCATTTTGATGTATGACAACGAGTCATACGCCAATACCGACATACAGCTTTCAGGTAGCACGCCCTGGGGCGCGAACACCACCTTTAGTACACCCGGCAAGGTGAAAAGAATCATGCATCGCCGCTGGAAGAAGAACATGGCGGGCATGATGGCAGCGGGTCATCCGACGTGCCGATATGTCGCAACGGTTTGCATGTCCTACGGCTTGGCGGCCATGAATTCCATGCGCAAGGCTCTTGCCATCGGCGGTCCCACGTTCATTCACTCGCTCGATCCCTGCCCAAAGGGTTGGGATTACGACCCTTACATCTCCCACGAACTGGGCGAACTGGCCGTCAATACTGGCATTTGGCCGCTCTATGAAGTGGAAGACGGGGTGCTGAAGCTAACCGGCAGAACGCAGCAAATTGCCGCCAAGAAGATCCAGCGGCAGCCAGTACGGGATTACCTACTAAAGCAAGGAAGATTCGCGCACTTTACCAATGATGATATCGATTACTTCCAAAGTAAGGTCGATGAGATGTGGGAGAAGTGGCTGGTTCCCGGTGTGATCCCATTCCGGACAGATGTGGAGGCCGACGCTCCGCCCGCTTAGCCAAGGACGGGGGCAAACTTAAGTCTGGCGTACACTTCTGCGGAACTGATCGCGGGCATTGGGGGATCAGTGATTTGGCAGTAGCCCTAAGAGTCTGTCGAGACGCCCAGGAGGTGTAGCTATGGCCGAAACCGTTGGCCCTCTTATTCACCCGTCGCGCATCGTAAACCGTTGGGTCCAGTTGGTCGCCGGAATTATTGCCATGATGGCGATCGCGAATCTGCAGTACGCCTGGACACTTTTCACCAAGCCCATGCAGTCCCACCTGCATGTCTCACTCACGGCGGTTCAAGGCATCTTCACCGCCTTCATCCTAGTGGAAACCTGGCTGGTTCCCTTTGAAGGCTACTTGGTCGACCGGATCGGTCCACGCTTGATGCTGGGCGTCGGCGGCATTCTGGTTGGCTGAGTTGGATTTTCTCGGGCCAGGCCGAAACCTTGCGCGGCGTCTATGCTTGGTACATGGTTGGCGGCATCGGCGCGGGCGTCGTCTACGGCGGAACTATCGGCAACGCCTTGAAATGGTTCCCTGATCACCGCGGGCTCTGCGTCGGCCTAACCGCTGGCGCCTACGGCATCGGAACCGCACTGACGGTCTCTCCGATCGATAAGATGATCAAGGCTTCCGGCTATCAACACACTTTGATCGTCTGGGGATTCATCCAAGGTTTCGTGGTGCTGTTTACAGCTCTGTTCCTTGCCCGTCCGCCTGTGGGTTGGACTCCTCCAGGCTGGGCAGCCAAGGAAATCAAAATCAAGCAGCATGTACGCAGTTCTGACGTTGACATGACCCCCGGGCAGATGTTGCGCCAACCCTCCTTCTACGTCATCTACCTGATGATGACCATGTTGTCTTTCGGAGGCTTGGTGGTTACCGCCCAACTCAACCCCATGGCTGTCTCTTATCACGTTGACAAGGTCGATCGTCGCCTTTGGCATGAGCGCCCTGGTCATGGCAATCACGGTAGACCGCTACCTGAACGGGCTGACACGCCCTTTCTGGGGATGGGTGTCGGACCATATTGGCCGCGAAAATACCATGTTCATCGCCTTCACTATGGAAGCGATCGCAGTATTTGCACTGCTTCAACTCATCAGCCGCCCGGTTTGGTTCATTGCACTCTCCGGCTTGTGCTTCTTTGCCTGGGGCGAGATCTTTTCTCTGTTCCCTTCCATCACCGGTGACCTGTTCGGAAAGACTTGGGCGACGACAAACTATGGCATCGTCTACACCGCCAAAGGGGGCTGGCGCTTTCTTTGCCGGAGTGGGTGCGGCGTGGCTGTTTGAGAAAACCGGTTCGTGGACGAAGGTCTTTTGGGCGATGATTGCCTGCGACCTGATAGCTGCGTTCCTCGCTTTGTTCTGGCTGAAGCCGCTGGCCACTCGCACCGTCGAGCAATCGAACAGCGGACTGATTGTTCCTAGTCTGCCTAAGGCGGACGGGGCAAGAACTGCGGCGTAGCGAGCTGTAGCCGCTGCGCCGCAAGGTTAGCCCTCCCTCACTGATATTTCAGCACGAGCGAAACCTAGCGACGCCACGTAAGTCCATATCCTCTCAGGGCGTGCCGATAGCCACGCCTTGAATCTTTTTTCTATTACTGCCTGTAGGAACAGAGCGGAATCTGCCCGCGCTGCCCTAGCTCGGCAGGCGCTGGCCTCGCGTTTCCGCAGCGAATGGAATCAACATCAGTCCAAGTGCGAAAGCAATAGAAGTCATCGCGACCGGCGTGCCGAGCGATCCGTAATGCCGGACGCCGCTTCCCACCAGAAACGTGATCGCTGCGCCCCCGAATCGCGCGAACGAAGTGGAAAAAGCAAACGCGCTGGCGCGGCACTCCGTGGGATATTGTTCGGGCAGCCATAGCGTGTAGACCGCGAAGTTGGCTCCGCCTAAACCCAGGAAGAACAAACAGACAAAAAACATGGGGAGCGCGCTCGGTCCAAGATAGAAGACCTTGCCGAAGGTGAGCGCGATGAACGCCATCATGAGAACGAAAAAAAAGGCGAGGGCTCCGCGCCGGCCGAACCGCTCCGCCAGCGACGGCATGGCGAGGCAGCCAAGAATCGTGGCGAACGAAACCAGCATGGTACCCCACGAGGCCAACTGCGCCGCTTGCGGACCCACGCGCCCGCCCGCTTCGGCCAAGGCGGTAATTGCAGCGGGGACATACACGGTCCCGGCCCATAAGCCACATATCGAAGCCAGCATCAGCAAGGCGTTCACAATCGTGCGTTGGCGCAAGGCGGACGAGAATAACGCCGCAAACGGACGCCACACCGCCCACGACCGCACCACGCTCTCTTTGCGTTTCCAGGCAGCGGGCTCCACGACGCCGTGCCGAATCCATGCCAACAAGAGCGCCGGCACGCCGCCCACAATGAACATGGCACGCCAGCCATAGTGGCTGCCGATGCCGTAGTTTGCCAGCGCCGCCAGAAAAAAACCGACGTAGTAGCCGGTGTGCATGAACCCGGCGCCCATGCGGCGGCGATTCTCTGGCCACTCTTCGGCGACGAATGTGCCGCCCATGGCCCACTCGCCGCCGATGCCGATGCCGGCTAGAAGACGCAGAATCGCAAGCTGCCAAACGCTGGTGACGAAGGCGCTCAAGAAGGTGAACACTGAATACCAAACAATAGTGAGCATGAGCGTGCGGACGCGCCCAAACCTGTCGCCGATGGGACCCCACAAGAAGGCGAGTCCCCAGCCGATTAGAAACAAAGCAAACGATAACGATCCGTAATAGCCGATGTTGCCTTTGTTGGCGACGATGCCGGAGTGGGGCAGCAACTCGCGCAAAGCGGGCACGAGCACGAGTGCGTAAACCACCGAATCCATGCCGTCGAGAGTCCACCCGCCCCACGATGCCCAGAAGCCGCGGATTTGGTTGCGCGTGAGAGCGGAAGATGGGACTGAATCGGGAGGATTCGCTTCGTGGGCGAGGGAGGCTGACATGACAGTGGGGAACTATATCAAAACGAGGCCCGGGCGCGAGGAAAAAGAGTGCGCGACCTTGCGGCCGGATCACTGTTGAATTCCTTGCCAAAATAAATTCAACGCGACTGGTTGAAGCCAAGGGCGGTTGGCGGGAGCTTCGCCTTTTTTTCGGAGGAACCCCCTCCCCCCTCCATCTTTGGAATCATGAGGTTAGCGCGAAATTCCCCGTAAAATCCGGATGTCAAAGAACTTAGAGGTCAAAATCTAGACAACAGAGAACTTAAGGGCTCATCGACCTGGCTTCTGCCAACCGTCACGGCCTCGACCATGATCGCCGATTTAAAATATGGGCACAAGGTCAGATGTCACACGAGGGCTGTGGATTTTCTTCGGACCAAGGGCGCGCTCGTTTCGCGGCGTTTCACCTCCAGGGCAGATCACTGCGGGATTCCGACGCGACGGATCAAATCCTGGAATCGCGGATCGGAGCGCAAGTTGTCGAACGCTGGTTGTACTTTGAGATTGATCATCAAATCGTCGCGTTCCTCGAAACCCCTTTCGAGCCATTCGAACGCGCACTGCCTATCACCCACCCGGACACAGGCTTCTGCCACAAGCACGGAGGGCACATAGGTTGACTTTGCAGATTCTTTGTAGTTTTCCAGCGTCTGCCTCCAATACCCCTGCGCTCCCGATTTAGCAATCGCCTGCTTGAGTCGCGACAGTTTCGTTGGCTCCGTCCCAAATAGCTCGTCGGCCTTCAAAGATTCTTCAGCAGCTTGCTCTGCCTCTCCTTTCTCCATATCTATCTGGGCCATTTCCCAATGAGCCCACACAAAGTTCGGTGCCAATTCAAGCAACTCCTGGGTACGTTCAAGTGCCAGGTCAGTGCGTCGGGCGAGAACGAAGACCCAGATAGGGTAGTCCCAGCTAAAGGGTGAAGGGTCAAGGGTCAGCGATCGTTCGGCCTCAGCGATAGCGTCCTCAGTCCGGCCTCGGGTAACGAGTTCACGGGCATGCCATTTGAGCGCCCAGGCATGATTCGGATCCAGCTCCATTGTCTTCCCAAATTCTGCTTCGGCGGCGGACCAGTCCCAATAATAGAGAAGTTCAATCGTTCCCAGCTCGGAGTGGGCGTCTGCGAGGGTATCATCCAGGGCCAAAGCCTTGAGTGCGAACTCCTTGGCTTTGGGCATCAGATCGCGGGGACGTCCCATCCCGGGAATCCAAACCGCATAAACGTGAGCCAGACCCGCATAAGCTGCCGCATAATTCGGGTCAATTTCGATAGCTTGTTGGAAGTACTTGATAGCTCTGGCCGATGACTCCGCCGTCCGCTTCTCACCTGCGATATAGCGGCCTCTCAGGTAGAGGTCTTGAGCTTCTGGATTCACCGGCTTGGCATAAGCAAGCAGGTTTCGCTCGCGTGGCTTCAGTTTGACCTGAATCTCCCGAGCCACTGCTTGTGCGATTTCCCGTTGCACCGTCAGGGCGTCGCCCACTTCCGCCTCATAATTTTCGGCCCAAAGATGTCTTTCGGGGAACGCCTGAACAAGACTTGCGGTAATCCGAAGATGATTGCCCGACCTAGTTACGGTTCCCTCAATCAGCGCGTCCACATTCAGCTCCCGCGCGATCAGCTGCAAGGGTTTGTTCGTGCCCTTATACTGCATGCATGATGTTCGGGAAATCACACGCAGAGCGCTGATTTTTCCTAGATCGGTCGTCAACTCTTCCGTCATTCCATCGGCAAAGAAATCCTGGCCCGCCTCGCTCGAAAGGTTTATCAGGGGAAGGACTGCAACCGACTGTATGGAATGGCTCCGGGAGGCTTGGGTGCCGAGGAAGAGGCGGAGCCGCAGGACAACCAAGAGAGTAGCAGCGAGCAGACTAAGGGCGACGATTGCGATGGCAGTCTTTCTCCTGATTAGGGCACGATGCGGCGCAGCTAGGTCTCCGGTGCCAAGACTGCTGCCCGATGAGTCCGGGCCGCTGGGTGTACGAGGCGTCCGCCCCTCCACGAGTTCGAGTGTTTCGGGCCGGCCGTTTTTTTCGGTTACAAATCGATAGCCTTTGCCGCTGACGGTAAGGATGAAACGGGGATTGTCCGGATCGTCTTTGAGGGCTTGGCGGACTTTGCGGATGGCGGTGTTGATGCCGTGTTCGGTATCGACGAAGACATCCTTGCCCCAGAGACGGTCGACGATTTCCTGGCGGGTGACGACGCTGCCTTGCCGCTCCAGGAGAAGGATCAGCAGCTCCATGGGGATGCGCTCGAGGGAAACGCGCTCGCTTTTCTGGGCGCGTCCCTGGCGGCGCAACTCGAAGCTGGCGCAATCGAGATGAAATTCAGCGAATCTGTACTGCGACTCAGACATACCGCCCCAAACCTGAGGCACAAAACTATAGCATTGCCGGGGCCGCGCGGGTAAGGGCTTTTGGCGTCAATTGGTTAGGGCTTCAGGTTTCTTCACCTAACCTTCACCTTGCCGTCCTTGTGATTTTTGGGCATCCGCGACAGGATGCGACCCGGAGTTCGAAGAAGTTCTCTTCGAGCGAACTCTTCGAGCAAAAATCACAAGGAGATCATTTATGAAAACAATTTGCAAGATGCTCCGTGGGGGGCTGGGCTTGTTCTTGATGGGGGCCTTTTTGACCGCGATGGCCGCCGCCCAGTGTGGCACTCCGACAGCGAAGCTTCATAAGCAGGCCTGGCAGGCGGGCGATCCGGCCGCGGCGCTCGTGATGGTGGGGGACGAACAGGACGGGATCGTGGGGATGTGGCATGCGACGTTTACCGGCGACACCCTCAACGGCAGTCCCGTCGACAGTTTTCCCGTGGACGATTCTCTGGTGGTTTGGCATAGCGATCACACGGAGATCATGAATTCGGTGCGGCCTCCGCAGGACGGAGATTTCTGCATGGGCGTTTGGGAGCATGCCGGAAAATTCAAGTACCAACTCAACCATTTCGCATGGTTTGGGAACGACACTACCAACGCGCCGAGTGGCATCGGGAACCCGCAGGGGCCCGCCCAGCTCATTGAAACCATAACAGTGTGTCCGGACGGGAACCATTACGAAGGCCGGTTTACACTGATCGCCACCAACACCTCCGGAGAAGTGACAGTTACGATCAAGGGTTCGATCAAAGGAACGCGGATCACGACGAGTACGACAATCAAGGATCTATTGTGAGGGATTAGTTAGCTCGGGTGGGCGGCAGGGGCGGGGGATGCCGCCTCTGCTAAGTCGGGCTGGCGGGACGACGGTGCTACTTCGCCGCGACGAGGCGGTCTTCGAGCGCCTTGACTTCCGCATTCAGTCCTTCGGGCAAATGGCTGCCGAATCTGGCGAAGTGCTCTTTGATCAACGGCACCTCGGCCTTCCAGCCATCCACGTCGACGCTGAGCAGCTCGGCCAGATCCGAGGCGGGCATCTGCAACCCACTGACGTCGAGATCGGCTACCTCGGGAATGCGTCCGATGGGAGTGTCCTGCGCATGGATCTTACCGTCGCAGCGCTCGAAGATCCATTTCAGCACGCGGCTATTTTCGCCGTAACCGGGCCAGAGGAACTTGGCATTCTTGTCCTGGCGAAACCAGTTCACGTAGAAAATCCTGGGCAGCTTGGACGGGCTTGAGCGGGCTCCCATCTTGAGCCAGTGCGCGAAGTAATCGCCCATGTGGTAGCCGCAGAATGGAAGCATGGCCATGGGATCCCGACGTAATTGTCCAACTTTGCCGGTAATCGCGGCGGTAGTCTCGCTGCTGACGGTTGCGCCCAGGAATGTGCCGTGTTGCCAATTGAAGGCTTCGGTGACCAGAGGAACAATTCCCGCGCGCCTTCCCCCGAACAAGATTGCATCGATAGGCACACCCTTGGGGTCTTCCCACTCGGGGGCGATGACGGGGCACTGCGATGCAGCACAGGTAAACCGTGCATTGGGGTGTGCCGCTTTCCGACCTGACTCCGGGTTCCAGCGCCGTCGCAGCCAGTCCACCGCGTGGGAGGGCTTTTCGTCGGTCATCCCCTCCCACCACACGTCGCCGTCAAGCGTCATGGCGCAATTTGTGAAGATGGAGTTCCGGGTCACGCTGAGCATGGCGTTGGCATTCGACTTCATGCTCGTACCGGGTGCCACGCCGAAGAAGCCGTTTTCCGGGTTGATGGCGTAAAGCCGGCCATCGCTGCCGAATTTCATCCACGCGATGTCATCGCCGATGGTCTCGACCTTCCAACCCGGAATCGTCGGAATCAACATCGATAGATTGGTCTTGCCGCATGCCGAGGGAAATGCGCCGGTAATGTACTTCGCCTGACCCGAGGGGCTGGTCAGCTTCAGAATCAGCATGTGCTCGGCCATCCAACCTTCATCGCGGGCCTGTACAGACGCGATTCGCAGCGCGTGGCACTTCTTAGCCAGCAACGCGTTGCCGCCGTAACCGGAACCGTACGACCAGATCTCCCGGGTCTCGGGAAAATGGCAAATGTACTTGTTCTCGGCATTGCAACGCCATGTTGAGTCCGCCTGATTGGGGCCAAGCGGCGCGCCGACGGAGTGCAATCCGCGCACAAATTCGCCGTCTTCTCCGAGCGCCTCCAGCACTTTGCTGCCAACGCGGGACATGATGTGCATGCTCACCACTACGTACGTCGAGTCTGTAATCTCGACACCGACCTTCGCGAATGGTGATCCCATCGGACCGAGGTTGTAGGGAACGACGTACATGGTGCGGCCCACCATCGAGCCGGCAAACATTCCCGCCAGCTTCTGCTTCATCTTCACCGGATCTTCCCAGTTGTTCGTCGGGCCCGCCTCTTCCTTGGTTCGTGAGCAGATAAATGTCTGGTCCTCTACGCGGGCCACATCCGCGGGGTCTGACCGGACCAGGAAACTGTTCGGGCGCTTCGCCGCATTCAGCGGGATCGCAATGCCGCTGAGGGTCAGGAACCGAACCATCGCCTGATATTCCTCGGGTGAGCCATCGCACCAGTGAACCCGGTCGGGCCGGCACATCCGCGCCATTTCCCCGACCCAGCGCTCGAGTTCAGCATGCCGATGGTTGCTCGCGGATGCTTCAACTTCTATTGTGGTGGTGGCCATGAAGGTGATGTCTCCCTAGAATGATGGCGAATTACAGTACTGGCGCTGGACGCGGTCGCAGGGGTCACAGCGCCATCAGATGCCCGATACAACCTTATATTCTCTCGCACTTATGAACATTATTCCAGCGAATGATTCTGGTGGAGCGTCCCGGTCACGCGCTTATGTGATGCCCGTCACACGGCGGAGTTGACATGATTGGGACATATTTCAGTGGACATGTTCCATGCACTAACCGAACGAGGCGACAGCCTGTTCCTGGTCGTCAAAGACCTCGAACAGGTCGAGCAGGCAAATCATCTTCAAGGTCTGAACGGTAAACTTCGAAGGATTGAGCAGTTTAATCGAGCCACCTCGCTGCTTGGCGGAAGTGAGGATTTTGACCAGGAGCCCGATCCCGCTGGAGTCGATCCAGGGAACTTCGCTGAGGTCGAGCACCACGCGGGTGTCGCCGCTGCTCATCAGATCGGCGAGGGTGTCCCGGAGACGATCGACGGAGTCGCCCAGATTCAGTCTGCCGCGCAACTTGACCAGCTTGACCTGGCCGAGACTGCGGAGTTCGATGTCCAAAGTGGTCTCACCTCAAATGATTAGGGAACCAGTACGGCGGAGGAGTGCGTTGACAGCCTCCCAACCGTCTGTTAAAGTGCACGCTCAACTTAGAGGAAGCTCAGCGAATTTGCAAGTTGGACTTCTGCCTCCCCCAGGGCTCAATAAGAGGATAGCGGCATTCCGCAGCGAGCTCCATGGCAACTCAAAGCCCAAACCTGATTCTCGACATCGCTGCCATATCGGTCCATCTGCTCGAGGCACACGAGGTCGCCCCTCGGGCGCATACGGTTGCTCGCGACCTCGCCGCCCTGCTGCCCGCCTCGGCCGTGAATGTATATATGGTTTCGGAGACTGCGGAGGGAGAAGTCTGGACCGTGCGCGGCACGGTGGGCGACGGCGCGCCGGACGAGACAGTTCCTCTTGATGCCGGCACTCTTGGCATTCTTGCCACCGGCGCAAGGCCGCTACTGTTTGCCGGCAAGAACCTTGTTCGCGAGCAATATGCCCATCTCAACGTCCGGAAAACCCTGCATTCTCTTGCCTACCTCCCACTCGCCAGCCACGGCGCTTTGATCGGCACAATTGAGATTCTCAGCTTCGAGGAGCCATTGACGGAAACGCATCTCGAGATTCTGCAAGGTGTCGCCGAGATTGCAGGTCCGGCGCTGCATGCCGCCGAGCAGTATGAGGTGCAGCGTAACAACTCCCTGACTTCGATAACCCGCCTTACGCACTTCTACGACATTGAAAAAGTTTTTAGCTCCACTCTCGAGATGGATCAACTTCTCCCCCTCATCGGGTCGAAGATCTGCGACACGCTCGAGTGCCAGGCAGTCAATGTATGGATGGTTCAAGGCGATGGCAGCCTGTTACTGATGCATCAGGCAGGCCGGGACGCCACCACCCAGCAAGGAATGACACAAAAAGGAGGCGAGGGAATCGCCGGGGATGTATCCGACAATGGGGAACCTGTGCTGATTACGGATCCCAGCGACGAACGGCTGGTTCGTCGCAACCTTAACATAGAGGATGGACGGGTCGAGTCCATCCTCGTCGCCCCTTTGCTCGATAAAGAATCTCTGGTCGGCGTGGTGGAAGCGGTCAACCATCTTGGCGATAAATCCTTTGATGAAGACGACCTTTTCGTACTCGTCAGCCTGAACGAAACCGCAAGTATCGCTCTCCGCAATGCCAGCCTGCTGTTGGCCGAGCGTAAGGTGGAGATCCTGGAAATGCTGGTGACGGTCAGCCACGAGATCACCTCTACCCTCAACCTGGAACGCGTTCTGCAGACCATAGTCAATGCGCCACAGGCAGTAATTCCCTATGAGCGCGCCGCCGTCGCTCTCGAGCACAGTGGAAAGTACAAACTCAGCGCGGTCACAGGTCTCACGCAAGTCGATGCCGACGCCCCTGACGTTGCTCCGCTCAACGACGTTCTTCGCTGGGCCATGCTGTCAGAAGAGGTGGTGTACGTTCGGCAGCACGGCGACAAAGTTGACGCTGCGCGGGAAGAGACACGGGCGAAGTTCCAAAACTATTTCGCAACTTCGGGGATGCGTGCGTTCTACTCGATCCCGCTGACCGACGACACTGGACGCGTCGGCGTGCTGGGCCTTGAAAGCGCGGACCCGGATTTTCTGTTGCCTGCTCACATCGAGATACTGCAGGTGCTCGCCGGGCAAGCTACCGTCGCACTGCGTAATGCGCAGATGTACAAGGAAGTGCCATTCATTTCCGTGCTCCGGCCGGTGCTGGAGAAAAAGCGGAAATTTATGGCGATGGACAAACGGCGGCGGACTTTGATGGTCGCCGCTGTCGCCGCACTGCTGATCTTCCTGGCGGCATTTCCCTTGCCGCTGCGGGTCGATGGCGATGCCGTCGTGGCGCCTTTGCACTCCGCCCAGATACAGCCCGAAGTAGAGGGGGTTGTCACCCGAGTGTACGTTCGCGAAGGGGACCATGTTAGCCGGGACCAGGTCATCGCCGATCTCGCGGACTGGGAGGCTCGTTCAGTGCTTGCCCAGGCGCAGTCCAAGTACCAGATGGCCTTGCTGCAAATGAATCGTTCGCTGTCGGCGAACGACGGCAGCGAAGCCGGAGTTCAGCGAATACAAGCTGACTTCTGGAAGTCGGAGGTTGCGAGGGACCAGGAACTGCTGGACAAGACGCGGTTGCGTTCACCGATCGACGGCGCTCGTCGCTACGCCGCACGTCGAAAACATGGTGGGAAAACGCCTGGAGCATGGAGACACTTTCGCCGAAATCGTCGATACCTCGCGGGCAATCGTAGACGTGGCGGTCGACGATACCGATGCTGCCCCGCTTCGTTCTGGATCGCACGCCTCTATCAAGCTGAATAGCTTTCCTACGCGAATTTTTCGCGGAGACGTGATGGTGGTCAGTCCCAAGGGAATCTTGCAGGGGGATTCGCGAGTGTTTTTTGCGCGGGTTGCGGTCCCCAACGCTGACGGAGCAATTCGCGCAGGCATGGAAGGACGCGGAAAAGTTCGCGTGGGATGGTATCCGGCCGGCTATGTCTTGTTCCGCAAGCCGTTTTTGTGGATCTATTCACGCGCCTGGGCGTGGTTTGGAGTGTGAGTGATGCAACGTAAGAAACTGAACGATTTTGCTTTGATCCTGCTGGGCGCGGCTCTGCTGCCTTGCCTGGCCTGTTCGCAGAAGAGCATGGAAGTGTCAGCCGCTCCGGCACCGTCGGGAGCGCCGGCCCCCGCTCCGCTGGCAAGCATTCCGGCGGTCGACAACAGCTTTACGGTTTCAGGTCCGCTGACTGTGGAACACCAGCTTGACGTGCTGGCGCAGCGCGACGGCATGATCGCCGAATTGAAGTCGGAAGCGGGCGCGCGTGTTCAGGCCGGCGACCTGCTGGCGCAGTTGGATGACCGGCAAGTGGTGGCCGATCTGGAAGCGGCCCGCGCCAAGACGCGCAGCATCGAAGCCGATTTGAAGGCCTGGGAAGCCGAAGCCAAGGTCTTGCAATCCGACTTCGATCGGGCCCAGAAAATGTGGGACGCCCATCTGATTACCCGGGAAGCGTTCGAGCATGCGAAATTCAAGGCGGAAGCCGATCAGTTCGACGTGCAGAGGGTGAGCGAGTTGCTGCTCAATGCGAAAGAGACGCAACGTTCACTTGAGCTTGAGCTCGACAAGACCCAGATCCGCGCACCTTTTTCAGGGCTGGTAGCCCGCCGCTACGTTCGTCAGGGGCAACAGGTCGCCAAGGGAGACCGGGTGTTCTGGGTCACGGCCGAGGGGCCTTTGAGAATGAGATTTACGGTTCCCGAGAAATTTATTGGAGCGCTTAAGGTCGGCCAGCAGTTCGCTCTGACCGTTTCCGATTTTCCGGGGCAGGAACACAAAGCTAGAGTCGTGGAGTTGAGCCCGATCGTCGATCCTACCAGCGGCACCTTTGACGGCATGGTCGAAGTGATGGGCGCGCCGGGACCGCTGCGCCCGGGCATGAACTCGATTCTGCGCATCGATACCCGTCCATGAATCTCACCCGCGCACTCGATGTAGCTCTGCCGGAGATTCCGGCGCGCCTGATTGCGCAAACCTGCCCCCGCCTCCATCCCGATGTTGTCTTCAAAGAACACATCGTGGATGGAAGGCCTACGGTAAGGATTTTTGTGCCGGGGGTTGATGCCATGTTCAACCTTGCGCCCCCGACCTGGGAGTTGGTGCGCTTCTTCGATGGCCAGCGCAGCTTCGAACAAGTGGCGGAGGCATACACCAGGGAAACCGGCATCCCCATTTCGCTCGACGACGTGCATGGGCTTGCCGACGACCTCGAGTCCATTGAGTTCTGGTACAAGACGCCACGGGAAAAAAATATCGCACTCATGCTGCAAACCGCGGATCAGCGCCGGAATGCGGTGAAACAGAAGAAGAAGTGGGGTGACCTGGCGTTCATCAAGTTTCCCGCTTTCAATCCTGACAGCTTTCTGGTCTGGCTGGAACGGCGAATTCGGTTCGTTTTTACCTGGTGGTTCACGCTCCTCACGCTCGCTGCTTTCGCCTGCACGGCGACGATCTTCCTGTTGCACTGGAGCGAGGTAGGCCACGATACCCTGCAGTTCTTCAATTTTGCCGATAAGACCTGGCTGGATCTTGCCGCATTCTGGGGGATCACTCTGGTGCTGTCGGCGATTCATGAAGCTGCCCACGGCGTAACCTGCCGGCACTTTGGAGGGCCGGGTTTCGTCGATGGGTTTTGCCTTGATCTACCTGGAGCCGGCCTTTTTACCGATACGACTGAGGGTGTGGTTCTCTGCCCGCCCTTCGAGCGCGTGCTGATCTCGGTTGCTGGTGTCTGGTCAGAGCTGTATCTTTGCACGGTCGCGACTGTCATCTGGTGGGGCACTCCCCCCGGAACTCCGGTTCACGACTTCGCTTACGTCGTCATGTTAATGACGGGCATCGCGACCCTCCTGATTAACTGGAATCCGCTGATGAAACTCGACGGATACCACATTCTCTGTGACGTCATCGGCATCCTGGATCTGAAAGAAAACTCAACGGCTTATGTCTCTGCCTGGGTCAAGAGGCACGTCTGGCGGCTGCCGGTCGAAGTGCCCTATGTTCCTAAGCGGAGGCGGCTGGGCTTTGCCGTTTATGCCATCACCTCGGGCCTCTACAGCTACACCATCCTTTACATTGTTGCGCGGTTTGTGGGGAATGTTTTTCGCAACTTCAATCCTGACTGGTCATTTATTCCGGAACTTGCCACCGGAGCCTTGATTTTCCGGTCACGGATCCGTTCTTCGGTGAACCTCATGAAATTCGTATATCTGGACAAAAAGGACCGGCTTCGCATCTGGTTGACTTCAAACTGGCGGCCGTGGGCGGTAGCGGGAATCATCGGGTTCCTGTTTCTTCCTTTGTGGCGCCAATCGATCAGCGGACGGTTTATTCTGGAAGCCTCTGACCGAGCCGTGATCCGCGCTCAGGTCGCAGGCTCCGTCGAGAAGGTTTATGCGGAGGAAGGCCAGACCGTAACCTCCGGCGCACCTCTTGTACAGCTCCGGAGTGTGCCTCTCGACGCGAAGCAGGCCCGAAGCGAAGCCGATTACAGGATGGCCCTTGCCGACGTGAATTCAGCTGAACTCCACTATGCTGGAACGGGCGCGGCGTCGCAGAAACGTGACCAGTTTGCGCAAGAGGCTCGCATCCTGGCGTCTGAAGTGGCGACCCTTGAATTGAAGACTCCGATTTCCGGTGTCGTGACTACGGCCCGTTTGTCAGACCGCATTGGAAGCTACGTGACCGCGGGCACCGAACTGGCTGAAGTCGACGATACGCGAATCATGCGTGCGCGAATCTTTGTTTCCGAACACGAAATGTACAAATACCGCCCCAATGCTCGTCGCCCGACTGCAGGTGGATGGTACATTTCGCAAGTGGGATGCCGGTTCGCTAACGGTTTCACCCACCTCTTCCGAGATTGCGCCGGGGTTGCTCGATCTGGAGAGGTTCAAGGGGATGCGCGCCGCCCAACTTTCTACGCGATTGATCTTCTGGTGAACAACGAGGACGGCAGCTCTGAAGCCAGGGGATGGTGGGCACGGCCAGGGTCTATGGCCGGCGACGCAGCATTGCCGGTTTTTGCTACCGGGCAGTAGCCGATTTCGCCGGCCGCAAATTCTGGTAGGAAAAGGAAAAGGCTGCAGTCCCCCGGCCGCAGCCTCTTCCCTGAGCCTAAGCTCGTCCCTACTTCCTTCTCGAGGCTCAGACGGGTGCGAATTTCGGGTGCGAGCATTGCGGTGTCGGTTACGCAGTCGAGTTACGGGTCGAGCATTCCGTGTCGAGTTCCGCGAGCATTGGTTCGTACTTCGCTGGTCGAGACGCCCGTTGCCGGCGTGCTGGCGACGATGGCTTTCTTGGTGGTGTTCAGGGTGCTGATCAAGGATTTCTTTTGGATGGTCACGGGGCGCTCCTTAAATTTGTTTTCGATTGGCTTCCATCAACGCTTTCCTCTATAGCACGACCCATGCCAAACCGCGCAGGGCCGACCTCGAAAATCGCTAACCACAACAACCACAAATTCTTAGCAGCATTGGCACAGAAATTCCGAACCTTCCGGGGAAGGTGAAAGATTCTCTTGCGGTTAATAATTAACCTTCGCTCGGTTAATTTTTAACCTTCCTCGTCAGTGGAGACTAGAGTTTGAGCTTCCGGCAGAGGTACTTCATGCGTTGCTGGTCGATGCTCAGCAGAGCAGCAGCGGCGGATTTCTTGCCCTCAGTCCGGCGGAGGGCGGCGCTGAGGTAGGCAATCTGGATTCTTTCCATCTCGGCGTCAAAGTCCACGCCTTCTTCGGGGATCAGGATGGCCTCCTGGCTGGCCGCGCTGGAGCGGATGAGTTGGTGCGGCAGGTGTTGCGCTGTGATCACTGCTACGTCGTTCATCACCACCATGCGCTGCACCACGTTCTCCAGTTCCCGAACATTGCCCGGCCAGGAATAGTCTTCGAGGATGTGCATCACGTCCGGCTGGAGCTGCTTGCTGGGCTTCTTGTTGGCCGCACAGTAAATGCGCAGGAAGTGTTCGACCAGCAAGGGCACATCTCCATTCCTCTCGCGCAAGGGCGGCACGGGGATCGGCACTACGTTGATGCGATAGTAAAGATCCTCGCGGAAACGGCCCTTTTTCACCATGTCTTCCAGATCATCGTTGGTCGCGGTGATCAGGCGGAAGTCGATCTTGCGCGAGGAGCGGCCTCCCAGGCGCTGCACCATTCGGTCTTGCAGGATGCGCAGCAGCTTGCTCTGCAGGGGATGGTTCAGGGTGGTAATCTCGTCCAGGAACAAGGTGCCGCCGTGCGCCGTCTCGATCAAACCAGGCTTGGCGCCCTCCGCTCCAGTAAAGGCTCCGCGTTCGTAGCCGAACAGTTCCGATTCGATCAGGCTCTCGGGCAGGGCCGAGCAGTTCAGGCACACGAAGGGCTTGTCTTGCCGGTTTCCGGACTGCACGATGGCATGGGCGACCATCTCCTTGCCCACGCCGCTCTCCCCGCGCAGCAGGACGCTCGCGTTGCTGTCGGCCACGGCCTGGATTGCTCCGTAGACTTTCTGCATGGCCTCGCTGCCGCCGATCAACCCGCAAAAGGCTGACTTGCTTTCCACCTGGTCGAGCAGCCAGCGTCCTTCGAACTGCAGTGCCCGCTTCTCGATTGCTCCCAGCAGCACGCTTGGCAGCTGGCTGAAGTCCATCGTATCGAGAAAGAATTCGTCTGCGCCGGCTTGGTTTGCTTTCAGGGGTATCTCGCTGTTGGTCGACTTCGTGATCGCCACCAGCACCACATCTTCGCGCAGCTTGCGGATTTCCTGCAGGACTTCAATGCCATCGGCCGCTCCGTCACCAATGCAGTCGAGATCGAACACGATTCCGTGCATGCCCAAGTCATGCACGGCGGCCTGGATCTGGTCTTCCGTGCTGGCGATCACGGTTTTGAAGGTAGGCGAAAGGTAGCGGCCGATGTCAGGAAGGAATGTTTCCTTCACTGTGATGATCGCTATCGAATACTGCTCGGCTCTTGGCAGGTTCGGGTACTGACGAAGGGATGAACCCATGATTGGCGCTCAGGTACGCGGATTATAGGTGAATTTTTCACCCATGGGTGGGAACCGCTAATAACGACCGCCTTGAGATCTCGGTTCCGCTCCGAAGCCGCCAGGCGCTGCATGCCTTGCTGTGCTCGGCGGGGCCCTTCGGCTTCGCTCTGGGCAGGCGGGCGGGGCGGCCGTCCCGACACTATTTGTCGCCGGTTCGGACTGGCTTCTCCAGATTCGCTATACGCGGGTTCGACGATGTTTTGCTTGACTTTGCGGTCGCCGGGAGTATGCTAGCCGCGTTCAGCCGAGCCCTGAGCTGCTGGGCTGATTCAGGTTCGACGGGACCGGCCACGGCTCCGAGTCCAAAGAGTGCGGCCCGTCCCCTACAGATTGCGAACAATTAAGGAGGCCAGTCATGGCCGCAAACCCCATCTCAATTTCAGAATTGATTCTTGAAACGGTAAAAACACCTGGGGAGACCGTCGTCCGCTGTAGCGGCAAAATCACGTCGAGTACAACTGCCCTGCTGCAGAGCACGGTCCGGGGTCTGATCCCGGAGACTGAATCCATCGTCCTCGACCTGACCGACGTCAGCTACATGGACAGTTCTGGCCTGGGCGCCATCGTCGGCCTGTACTTGTCGGCTAAAAGGCAACACTGCGCCCTGAAACTGATCAATTTGAACCAACGCCTGAAGGAACTGTTTCGCCTGACAAAATTGGCGTCGGTGTTCGAGGGCCACGAAGACTATCTTGGCTACACTCCTGATTAGTAGCTCCGGGGTGATGGCGCTTTGAGAGTCGGTCGAACCCCTTCTCGCAGAAAAGGACCGAGATATTATTCGTGACCTGGACGGGCGGTGGTCCAGCTGGCTTGGGGCGGTAGGTATCCAGGTGATCTCGGCACGCCCATTGCATTCTAGAGAACGAGGAAGGGATACCGGCTAACTAAAGACTCCATCCGGTACAAGAACAAATACTCACAGAGTCTTGTCTTGACAAATCTTCACACCCGGTACAGAATGCTACGCCGGAGAGAGTTCCCCAGCTCGAACGGCCCGTCCATCCTCGTATCCGGAGGGATTACTGCGGAGCGTCTTGAGTGTGAATGCGGGCTAAGTGCTGACAACTCGTAATAACTTCTGGTTTAAAGACAAGCAGTAAATGGTTCAGAGGTAAATAGTTCAGAAAGCGCGTGTCCCCCCAAACTCGCTGCCTGGATCGGCTCGAGATTCGTGAACAATTCCACCGAGCATCATGAATACGTGGCTTTCTGCCTGTCTTGCGGTCACCGTGAAGATTGGCGGATCGCTTTATCTGGAATTGCTCAAGTCGGTTGGGCGCTAGTACTGGATAGTTCTTAGCTGCAGACGGTTCAATCACAAGATTCGCACTATTAATTCGCTCAAGGAGCGCACCATGAAGTCTCTCGAAATCAGTTTCCGACCCCTGATGATCTCTGCCGTTCTTCTCCTTCTGGTTGTTGGCCTCGCTCCTCAAAGTTCGCTGGCGCAGACGGTGTCAGCTTCGCCGGTCGCCCTTTCATTCGGCGTGCCCACGGGAACCGCGATAGTACCACCTTGCACGGTCCCGTGCAGTGCAACCGAAACTCTGACTGTAAACATCTTCGATCCGACAGGCGGCCAGGTCACTTTTGGAACTGTAAGTGTCGGCCCCAGCTCCCCCGCGCTTTCGACTGACAAACCGGCCGACTTCACCATCAGCGGAGATTCGTGCAGCGGAAAAATGTTCACTTCGGGTGCTACCTGTCAGGTGGCGGTGTATTTCAACGCTTCGCATGCGCCCGTCACAACATTGGAGACGGCGACGCTTACAGTCCCAATCACTTCCGAGGGCGTAACGGCGCCCCCTCCCGTCCCGCTGAACGGGGCCTACGGCTCGATCAAGCTGTGGGACGAAATAAATGTCACGGCGTCCCCTAGCACAGCCAGTTTTAGCAACTTGTACACAATTGCGAGTTGGGGACAGAATTTGAGCTGTCCCGCCAGTCCCACGGCCACACTCTCGAACACTCCCGATGGGAATGGCTACATCCTGGTGGACAATTACATCACCCTCTACGTCAATGGCACTCCAGTTAACAACGGACAGTCCGGCAATAATCCTTCCGGAAACGTCTGCTTTGGAGGCCCAGCGGATTCAAACGGCGGAGTGTCTTTCAATGACTGTTTCAGTTCGAGCTACCAAGGTCCCGCCGGTTCAAACCTTTTGGGCAGACAGGATCCTGATACTTTTGCGAATCCGGGGAACTCCGTGCTGAGCGGCGGCGCGGCAGGCGGCCTTCCGCCGATCAATCTCACCGCTTTTTTTGGACCGGGAACTGTACAAGCCACAATCACCGCCCTGGACCAGGGGTACGTCTACGATAGCTCCACAGTTTTCCTAGCAACGAATTGCAGCCCAGGCGGATTGATACCCGGCGGCACCGCCACCGGCAATCCGACTCCGACAAACACTATCTCGTTCGACAGCAACCCAGGCACGGACCTTTCCATAACGGACAACACGGCCCAAAACCCTCCTAGCGTTTCGGGAACTGTGCCAACATATACACAGATCGCCGTGCCTCAGCAGCTCTTCTATCAGCTGGTTGCGGGCACATCCGCCGCTCCTGACGTTTGCCTCAGGGCGGCGAGTGAACAGGACCCCGCCAACAACAATGCCCCGATGTGCGTAGGAATTCTGATCCAGTGCTATAACCCGGCCGATGGGACGACAAGCGGAAATAACTGCGATTCGTCGACGCCAATGGGCCTGAGAGATCTGTATGACACCGTGCAGTTTGCCTCGCCAGATGCGCCAGTGAACGGAAATAATTTCCTGTTCAACTCGTCACCGAACGCGTGCAGCTACTACGTGGCGAACCCGAACGGATCCGGACTAGGCGGCGGCGTGTCAGGCGGCACCTGCGCAACAGGGACCGGGCCGGCCGTGGTCATGGGAGGCGACACCTGGTTGTGCGCGCCGGGCTCGACGGTCCCGCCGAACGCGCCCGGGGGCTGCACTCCGCTCGAACCCAATAGTTCGACACCGTTGTTTAATACTACGACCAATCCTTTGACATCCCCTGGAAACTCCATATACTCGGAAGCGAGCGACGCACTGACAGGCGGCCTGGCCGGCGATTTGTCGCCGCTAGACGGGCTGACCCAGTTCCTGGGAGCGGCCGATGGTTCGGGTGGCTCCAGCGTCCCCCTCAAGAACTCTGTGCTCTTTCTGGTCGCGAACCATCCGCTGCCTGCAGCGACCGCGACGATTGCCGGCCAGAACAGCAACGGCTGGATCAACAGCACGACGATTAACGCTACGTTCAATTCACTTGCGGCTAGTTATCCGAGCGCCCCGCCCTCGACCAATCCGCAGTCAAACGGTTTCACTGCCGCCCCGCCCTACAGCTTGACGTATGGCATCTCAAACTACCCGACGCTTCCGGATACGACCTACCCAGTGACAGGGGACGCCACCAATTACAACACGGCCGGAAACGTGAATCCGAACCTCGGTGCAAATGGGAGCGGCTGGTTACCCCTCTGCCCTGCCGGTCCGATTCCGGCTACTCCGGGTTCATTTATGTCTTACTCCACCGGCAACCCATCATTCGCCGGCCTGAGCAATGGCATCTATAACGTGCACTACTTCACAACAGACTGCGCCCTCACAGAAGGGCTGGTCTTCAACCCCACCAATCTTTCTAGTCCGACGACCAACTGGGCGTCGTTCCCCTTCGTGACCGTCGGCGTTGACACCTCCGCGCCGACGCTTGCGTGCTCGACATCGCCGTCACCGGTATACGGCTTTTGGTACAACACCAACGTCACGGTAAGCTGCAGCGCAACGGACGTTGGCTCAGGCTTTGCGACTGGCGCCGCGCCGGTGCCTTACGCAGGCAACAACGTCCTCCAAGGACCCCTTACCGGAACCCTCAGCGCGTCTACCGCGGTAGGTGCTGGAACTACGAACCCTGCGGCAACCATTGCTGCTCAGCAGATCTCGGACCTTGCGGGTAACCTGTCGAACACTCAAGGGCCGTACTCGTTCGAAATCGACCGGCAAGTTCCCTCAATCGCCGGCCCCGTGTTGGCGCCGACGGCCAGCGGCAATAAGTACGTAGTGGGCGCGGTGAGTACCGTCACCATCACCTATAGCTGCAACGATGGGGTGGGCTCAGGCGTGGCTTATTGCAACGAAGTGGGCGCATTGCCCTTGGGAACGACGACGACTTGCACACCCACGCCCGCTGCCTCAGGAGTGCCCGTGACCTGCACGTCAACGTTCACCCCTGCTCCCACAAACGTCGGCTCCTACTCTATCTATGTGGGTTCAGCGGACAATGTGGCGAACATCGCCCCGAACACTGCCACGCTTAATTTCAGCATCGCGGACGCGCCGTCAACCGTTATCTTCGGCGCTTTCCCGGTGCCGGCAGTGACTCCTGGCAGCAATCTGACGTATTACGTCGGAGCCGCAGATACGGACCTGCCCAAGACAGTGTCCATCTATGGTGCGACGATCAACGTCGCACTGAAAATCCCCAGTGGCACGTTGGCCACCGGCACCGCCACCGCAATCTCCGATGACGTCACCTGCACCAGCTGGCCTTGCAGTGTTATGCCCACGACCGGCCCAGCGTGCACGGTGACGCCGAGCTCGGTAACCAGCACGACAACCGCAGTAAGCGTTAGTTGCAGCGTGGGCACGATCCCCGATATCTTCACGAGTAAGACAGCTGCAATCGTGAAAATCGTGTTGCCGACTTCAAAGACGGCGAAGGCGGGGTCGGTCGCAACCAGCGGGACAATAACCGCTGTAACTCCCCTTTCCGGGGTAACTTCGTTCAGCTCCTCGGTCTCGATCAAGTAGGGAGATGAAGCCGTCGGGTCTTGCGAAGGTCAAATTGGATCATTGGGCTGCTGCCAGCTGGGGCGCTGGCAGCAGCTTAACAGTCGCTTCGACTGGGAACGACACGGAAGACGCCGTGCTCCAAGCTTCTCTCTGAACATCGTCGAGCAGATCAAGGCTGGGAGTCGGCCGTTAGGATAGGATTGGTTAGGAACGGGCGAAGTACGTTCGATTCGCAGGCCTGGATCAGAATCTATTTCGCCGCAGCAGCGGTAACGTGGCCGGCCTCGGCATCCATCGCGCGAAGATCCGCACGATCCAGTATGTGCTCTGCGCCCGGCTCTTTCTTGATTTCTTCCAGAAGAGCGTCCGCCTGCCGGTATTGATCGGCCGCTCCCGAGCCATCCCCTGTCTGCTTCAAGAGATTCCCCATTTGGAAATGAATGACAGCGGTCTGCAGGCGTGTTCCCAACTTTTCGCTGGTGTTCAGGGCCTGGTCTAGCGCCTGTCGCGCGTGCGAATAATCTTTGTTCTTGATCATGGCTTCCGCCTGATCAACCGAGCCACGGAGCCAGTAATATTTCAAATGGAGACTGTCGGCCTGTTGGATCGCAGCGCGCAATTCCGGGATGGCAGCCTGCGCCCGCCCCTCCGCAATGGAGACGCGGGCCAGGTTCATCTTTGGCGATCAGGTTCTTTTCGCGATCCTTCGCCTTGGCCGCGGATTGGGCAGCCTGTTCATAGGCGCTGCGCGCGGACTTATAGTCTCCCCGATAAAAGGCCGCGTCTCCCTGCGTGTTTAGAAGCTCGCTGTGCATACTCTCATTCTTCAGCTCGTTCGCCAGCGTAGTGGCCTCTTCTAAAAGTTTGCCGGATTCGTCCCCGCGCCCAACCAGGGCTAGCGCGTCTGCCAGGTTGTTTAGAGAATCTGCCAACTCAAAGACTTTGTTGTTCGTGGAGCGGAAACCGGTCACTGAATCCTGCATGGCGCTCACGGCAGCTCCCAGCCGTCCCTGGTACATC
This sequence comes from uncultured Acidobacteriaceae bacterium, assembly GCA_963763285.1. Lineage (GTDB taxonomy): Bacteria > Acidobacteriota > Terriglobia > Terriglobales > Acidobacteriaceae > Sulfotelmatobacter. The sequence continues at coordinate 38,265 of CAVXOK010000022.1, forward strand.
AAGACCTTGCCAATTGACTCAGAAACATCTGCGGCATCCTCGGCGTCATTTGCCTTGCGGGAATATCAAGCGCATTCATCAGGCTCGCCAGCGCCTGATCATAATCGCCCATGGCGGTGTGCACATCGCCGAGCGAACTGAGCGTCTCCGCGAAAGGTAAACGGGCTGGTTCAGCTTCCTGCCGTAACTGCAGGGACTGCTGGTAATAAATCAGCGCGTTGTCCGTGTCATATTTTGCGAAATAGACCACACCAATATTGCTGAGACACACGGCCTCGTAAGTTGACGTCCTTCGCCTCGCGCTGGATTTGCAATGCATCTTTATAGTCCTGAAGCGCCTTGTCGTAGTCGCCACGCGTTTGGTACAGCAACGCCTCGATTGATCAGGATGTCGCCGTAGTCTTTTTTTACCCCCAACTCGCGCAGGATCTGCAGCGCTTGGTCGTAACTGGCCATGGCCGCATCCGGCTTGCCGATGGTGATCTGATCATGCGCCAACTCTGCCAGGTTGTTCGCCAGCAGTCGATTCATGCTTAGCTTGCGGGTAATTTCCATCGAATCCCGAATGTTCTTGATGGCTTCATCCGGCTTGTTCATCAGCCGATAGGAAATGCCGAGAGCCTGCAGAATTAACGCCTTCTGCTCCGGGTTGTCCACTTGGACAGCCAGGCTCAAGCGCTTTATTCAGAGGATCCAATGCCGCCTCTGGATTTCCTTGCTGGAATTCCACGCTGCCGATTTGCCAGAGTGTTTTTATGTTCTTGGGATCGGCTTTCAGAATTGCTTGCAAACTGCGCGCGAGCCTTGTCGAAATCGCCATTGTCCGCGTAGAGGCTTCCGAGCGTGTACTCCACGTCGGCGTTGTCCGGGAAGGTCTTGGCGCAGCATCTCGTAGGCCTCGATGGCTTTCTTGTTGTCCTTCATGACTGTAGCGCGTGGTTGGCTTCGATCAGGTATTTCTCGGCCAAGGGAAGCTGCTGGCTGAGTTCGACAGCTTTGCGGGAAGCCTGCTCCGCCTCGGTGTCATACCCGAGCGCCGCGTCGGCCTCGGCCAGCCGCGAATAGGCGAGGGCGAATTGCGGATCTTCCTTCGTCGCGGATTGCAGAGCTTTGACCGCCTCCAGGTTCTTGCCATCTCGCAGCAGCTGCACACCCTGGCTGAAATCTCGCAGCGCGGGCGCCGATTTCGAGGAGGGCTGGAACGAACTGGCTTTGAGTTCGTTAATTACGTCCGGGGAGAAGGCCAGATTATTGCGGATCGGAAGCGGCCAGGCGGTCTACCGCGGCGGGAATATCCTTTTCATCGACCGCCTCGATTTTAATGGGAACACTGCGATCATGCTTCAGATCTCGCAAGGTGGCGTCGATGCGGATCTGCCCGCCGAATCTTGCATATTGTCCAAAGACCATGGTATCGGCATTGCTGAATTCCGCGATGCGGCCAACCATGGTGGGATCAATAGAAGCGCCGGGGGTGATGCGCAGATCGGAAAGGACCTGATGAAGCCGTTCCGGGGAGATGGTGCGCAAATGCGCGGACTGGCCCACATCCGTGCTCAGCATATCGGCGAGACTCGGCCCGAGCCAATCGACGCTGGGATCGCCGGAAGCGTTGCGAAAGGGCAAAATGGCCAGGGAGACTGCCGGCGCGGTCACCGTCGCTTTCGGCCCGGGGGCAGAACAACTGCCCGCGCAGCAAGAAACCGGCGATCGCGAGCGCCAGAACCGCCGCAATGCCGCCGATCCAGTGCCATGGAATGGTTTGCCCCCAAGGCTTTTCGCTGGTGGGAAAGCGCAAGGTAGCCGCCGCGCGTTTTCCCTGCCAGACCTCCAGATCCTGCAGGAATTCGGTGGCAGTCTGGTAGCGCAAGGCGGGATCGCGCTCCAGGCACTTGCTGACAATGTTGCTGAGTGCGCGCGGAATCGTCCCGTCGTGATCGGAGACCGGGACGGCTTGCTCCTGGTTGCGCTTGATCAGGCTGGCTACAGCACTCTCGGCCTTGAACGGCATTTTGCCGGTCAGCAGTTCGTACAGGATCAATCCCAGGCTGAACAGGTCGGAGCGTTGATCCAGATCCTTGCCCAGTGCCTGCTCCGGGGACATATATTCCATGGTCCCGACCAGGGCGCCGGTCTGGGTCATGCCGTCGCCTTCAACCATGCGGGCCAGACCGAAATCCATCACCAGAATCCGGCCGGTTTGGTCGAGCATGATGTTCTGCGGCTTCAAGTCGCGGTGGATAATTCCCAGGGTGTGCGCGGCTTCCAAGGCGCGGCAGACCTGCTGCATCAACTCCACGGCCTCTTCGGGAGGAAATTTCTTCTTTTCCTGGATCAGCGAACGCAGGTCCTGGCCCTCAACGAACTCCATGGTGATGAACTTCACACCATCGGCGTCTCCTAAATCGAAGATTCGGATGACGTTCTTGTGAGTAACCTCGCGGGAAAGAAGAAGCTCCTGCTTGAATCGGGCAAGGATCGAGGGGTTCGCCGCCAGTTCCGGCCGGATCAGCTTCAGCGCCACAAAACGGTCGAGTTCCCGGTCTCGGGCCTTGTAGACGGCCCCCATTCCGCCCTCGCCCAGCAACTGCAGGATCTCGTAGCGGCCGCCCAAAACGTCGCCGGTCTGCAATATAGGACCGCTGACCTGGATTCGGGAGGTTCTAGGGCCGGAAGGCGGCGGCGAAAATCTGTCCACGCGTGGCGGACCGGCGTCCACGAGAGTAGCGTCGACATCCACAAGGGTCGCATCGGAGTCGACGAATGTGGCCTCGGGATCGGAGGACGCCTGGGGAAAGTCGACGAAAGTAGCCTCGGGATCAACCGGAGCGTGCGAACCGGAGCTATCGCCCTTCGCGGGGACACTTACACCGGGCTGATTTGTGGAGTTCGGCCGATCCTGAGGATCAGACCGCAGATTCCGGTTCTGCATGAGTTGCCCGCCCTGGTGGCCAGAATCAGGAGCCCCAATACTCGCGCCGCACTATCGCGCAAAGAAACAGAACTGAAGTATATACTGCCGGCCGCCCCAGTGTCCTTAAAAACGCGTGCTTTTCCTAGAAAGTTGTTTCCGTTCTTGGTGCTGGGAGGGCCTGATTTTACTGGGCTTTTCAGTAGTATAGCTAGTCGGGCTCGAGGTTGGACGAAGATCGGCAGCGCATAGTTCGGGCCCAAGGCGAGAGTCCGGCCCTCGCTTCTAACCAGGCACATCATTTGTAGAAGTCGAAATCAGGCGATACCACGGATTGAGCGTTGGCCGAAATTCTTTCTGACCGAATTCGGAAGAGTCACAACTCTCGTCATCGCGCCCCCGGCGGCTCCTGGTCGGTCGGAATTCCGACTAGGGAGCGATAGAACGCGACGGCCCGGTTAACCGAGGAAGACTCATTTCCCGCGATCAGTCCGTTGGCGTTCTTTCCTGTACGCACGATGCTGTAGTAGCGCCAGACCTTATCCGATTCGCGATCCAGAAAGTACACCGACTGCAACTCACCGGCGCGAAGGATAGGCACAAAGTAATAGCGGATGGTGCTAATGTTCTCGACTTCGAAGACGAGTCGGCTCGCCGAAGCTTCGACAATGTGCATTCGGTAGATGGCTTTGCCAGAAAGGTTATCGACCTGTTCGAAATAGAGCACGCTGCCTTCCTTCATCTCATTGGGCATGAAGTCTTTGCGTCGTTGACCAGATTTCGAGTCGGTCAGAGCGTAGGCGTTCATGATTAGTGTTCGCCACTGTTTGTGGGTAGTCGACCAGTAGCGCATGCCTGCGAGTTCTGAAATTGCCCCGACGTGATGAAGCAAGCCTTCCGCTTCGGAGGTATAGGGAAATCGCGCCGCGATGGTGACCAACGTCGTAAAGCCCACTTCAGTCCAGCCGGTGCACACGGGCGGTTTCCAGTCGCGACCCAAGTCAGTCTTGCTCCATGATTTCACGACGGCCTGCTCATTCACAGCCGGATAGTCCGGAATGGGTTCGTTTCCGCAGGGCAGCAGCGGTCCTGTCTGAGCCTCAGTTTCAACGAGGGGCCTCGCCCACAACGCTATGGGAGAAAGGAGGAAGCGATCTCCCTGTTGGACTCGGATACCGGGCGCCATTAGAGCGATCAGGAGAGCCGCGCCGCCGGGAAGCCGCGCCAGGTCGACAATCGTTCGGGCATTCTTATGACGTAACTGACGCAAACGGGCGAGTAAACTCATTGACGTAATCTTGGATATGCAATCAAGGCCGCCGGTGAACCTCTAACCCGACGCAAATGTCCTGCCGTTTCCGACATAACATTTCATATCGCCTCCGCGCGCTCCGTGTCCACAACCTCGATCTTGCCTTTTTGGTCCGTGACATCGACTCGCACGGCATCATTTTGGCGTTCAATAAATATGTCAACCGAACCCTCTCTCGTACGAAGACCTTCAATGGACAACTGCGGAATGCCCTCCGGCAGGAACGGGTGGTCAAAGAGGACCAGGTTGTTCGCCCCTTGGACTGAGACTCCCAAACACGCTTGAAGCAATAAAAATACCGCGCCCGATGCCCAGGCCTGCGGCGAGCACGCGACAGGATAAAGCGTGGGACCCTCGCCATGGCGGCGGTCGAGCCCACAGAACAACTCGGGGAGACGGCCAAGATCTGCCCAACGACTCGCATCCAGCAGGCCAAGCAGGATTCGTCCCGCCTTGTCTTTACATTCGTATTTAGAGAGGCCACTGGCAACGATAGAGTTGTCATGCGGCCAGATGGAACCATTGTGGTAAGAGAGCGGATTATAACGAGCTTGCCCCGCTGCGACAGTGCGGACACCCCAGCCGCTGAAGGAATCCGAACCCAATAGTGTTTCTGCGACCAATCGACCCCTCTCGGAACTGGCGATCCCAGCGTACAGGCAGTGTCCCGCATTCGAGGTTCGTACACAGCACTGCTCCTTGCGCCCGTCAAGCGCCAGGGCGTAGGTCATGAGGTCGTTGCACCAAAACGCCTCTTCGAAGCTTAGGCGAAGTTTTTCTGCCTGGGACCTAAGCGCTTCGGATTTCTCTTTCTCGCCCAACACTTCGCTCAGCCGGCCCGCCGCCAGCTTGGCAGCGTATACGTAACCTTGTACTTCGCATAAAGCAATGGGCGCCTCGGCCAGCTTTCCATCTCGGTGGAAAACTGAGTCATTCGAATCCTTCCACCCCTGCTGAACCAAACCATTGCTCGACCGTCGCGCGTACTCTACAAAGCCATCGCCATCCACATCTCCATACTTATCGATCCATCGCAACGCCAACTCGATGTGTGGCCATAGCTGGAGCAGAAACTCGCGATCACCCGTCCGATCGTAATACGCGGCGGCCAGCATAATAAACAGAGGAGTCGCATCCACGCTTCCGTAATAGTGCCCGAACGGAACCTCACCAAGAGCAGCCATCTCTCCATGGCGCATTTCGTGCAGGATCTTGCCAGGTTCGGCCTCAATGGCTGGATTGAAGTCTGTGGCTTGCGTCTCCGCCAAATACTGCAGAACGCCTTTGGCAATCCAGGGACACAGCCAAAGCAACTGGAGCGCAGTAATGATTCCATCGCGGCCAAAGACCGTACTGAACCAAGGCACTCCTGCATAGGGATAATTTACTTCCGGGTTGCCGATGATCATCATCTGGACGTCTGCAACTGAACGTCGGATCCAATCACTAAAACGAGAATTCGAACTGCAAATCCGAGGGAAGGCTTCGAAAGCCGTTTTCTGCTCGGTCCTCGCAGAAACAATCGCGCTGCTATAACCAATCAAATCGGGGAGGTCTCGTCGAAGGTCGCAAGAAATTGCTAAATGAAAGATTGCCTTCTGTCCCGGTTCGAGACGCTCTTCGAACTTTACTTCCGACGCCGAAACAGCGTTGGGCACAGGTTCGCATTGAATACGGGTTTGACGGATTGTGTGATCCAAACCTTCATATGAGAGAAGCACCAGGTCTTTCTCAACTCGATCTTCCAATCGTCGGCCTTTTCTTTCCCGGTGCATGCCGCGTACCTCGAATATATCGGCGAAATCAGCGGTAAAGGTCACGCTGAATGGCAGCAACAGGGAGGATAGGCCGTAATTGACAAATACGAGCTCTTCATAGCAAACGTTATGCCAGAGAAATCTAGAACGCTCTAGATGCAGCGTGCCGCGAGGTATGGCAACTTCGTTGCGGTGTGAGACGTCGAGATTGGTGAGGTCGGCTGTAAAAAGAAAGTTATCCGCCGCAATCACGGAACTAAGAGGTAATGGGCGAGCATTCCACAGACGGATGAGAAGCTCTGAGACGTGACGAGTGCCTTCAAAGTACAGTCCCTGCTCGCCCATTCCAGAGGTTTGGATATCCCCCAAGTGGTCGAACACGGAAAATAGCCTGCCATATTTTAGTACTCGGGGGCGGTCATCAGCAGGCGGTGACTTTGCAGCTATGTAGTATTGTGCTGTCGCGCCATGTTGGTCCAATTGAGAACTCCGTCGGAAGCGGTGATGGTTGACGCAGGTACAGTGAGCCGTTCGTAAATGGTTAAGTAGTCTTTGGCCATGCGCTCCACATCGAAATGTAATTCAAAGTGCTGCCGACATTTTCCTCTATTGATGTCTCCAAGTCTCTTCACTGCCCGTACAGCCCCCTCCAAGTCAGGCACTACAAATCCTGTGACTTCGTCTTTCACTACCTCCGGGACTGAACCCCGCGGGTAAGCGATTACGGGCGTACCGCAGGCCATGGCCTCAATCATCACCAAGCCGAAAGGCTCGCGCCATTGAATCGGAAACAGAAGTCCGGCAGCGTTGCCAAGGAAAACGTTCTTCTCTGGATACCCAATCTCGCCGATGAACTCGATGAGAGGATGGTCAAGTAGGGGCCTGATGATTGCCTCAAAATATTCCATATCAACCCGATCGACCTTGGCTGCGATCTTCAGCGGCATTTCAGCTCGCTTCGCGATCTCGATAGCCTGGTCCAAACCCTTCTCGGGAGAAGTCCGGCCGAGGAATGCGAGGTAGCCACCCTTTCCACTACCAAGGGAAAACGAGTCTCGCGGCAAACCATGATGGATCGTGCCTTGCCAATTCGCCCAGGGCAGGGGCTTGCGCTGAGCGTCCGAAATTGAGATTACCGGCATGTCCTCGAAGTGCCGATAAAGGGCCTTCAGATCGGGAAGATCAAGTCTGCCGTGAAGCGTTGTAACGTGCGGGATTTGCTGGCGGTGACTGAGGGCGAAGTGTAAATAATCAATGTGAAAGTGAACTATGTCGAATTCTTCTGTTTCGCTGAAAACTTGGTCGAGCATAACGACATGGTGTGCTAATTGGTCCACGCAGTTCGAATCCTGGCGCAATGATTTTTTGCAGGCTGCGACCAAACGCGCAGTGGTCAGGGAATCGCCGCTCGCAAACAGCGTAACGTCGTGACCCAGACGTACCAATTCTTCCGTAAGCCACGATACGACACGCTCCGTTCCCCCATATAGTTTTGGGGGAACGCTTTCGTAAAGTGGGGCGACCTGTGCGATTCTCATTGACTCGACGCTTGACCTCGCTTTTTCGAAATCTGGGTAGCCTCTGGAGAAACACGGCGCCTAACGGCATGCTTGTCCTTCGGATTGCAAAAATGCCCGAACTGCACAAAGTTTACAATCTGTGGTTGACCTTACCCATCAGGTCCATCCTGTAAAGCGCAGCAGCCGAACACCGATATCGCGATACGACACGTAATTGCTTTTGGACGACCCCGTCCCCACCCTTCCGTATCGTCCCAATTAGCCTGAGGCCTGGCAGCCGGGAATGTCGCGAGCTGCGCTTCGAGGAGTCGGTCGAAGACCGTCGCCGAGGTATGAGGCTCAGGCAGGCACCTGACAACTTGGGCTGCAGCATGGCAGACCGAAAGTACTCCGAATAGAAGAAGAGGTTGAGAATCGCAGGTTGATTGACAAGATTGGTGGAGCTAGTCGGGATCGAACCGACGGCCTCGTCGTTGCGAACGACGGGATCGCTCATACTCATCTGACTGATTCGATTCGATTTGACTCCAGTTTTCAGAAATGAAACGCTCCGCGATGAAACTCGCGCGGCACGAAGACGTGGAGGGTCGAGTGGAGGTGCCGAACAGCACGCTGACTACAAAAGCCATCCTGCTGGCGCCGATCTGTGTCACTCAGGAAAACGCGAAACAGACCGTCATCAAAGATGGATTTCAGAAGCTGGAAGTTGTCAAGCAAAGCCTGCCCAAGACAAGCAGGCACAGGCGGATAAACCATAGCACCGGTCTAGAAGTAGTCATCCTTCACTTGTCGCAAAACAGGCAATTGCGGTCAAGTGCCCAGGGCCAGGCCATGATGAGTGTAATGGGGATGTTACGCCCCGCGATTACACTCAGAACCAGTCACACTATTGTCCCTTCGAAATTGAGATGAGTTCGCCATCGCGATGCCGGAGCTTCAATTCGGCCGCGCCGCCAATAACGTCCGCACCGGTGATGCAATTGACGGTGCCCTTGTGCATTCGGGCCAGCGGCGATATTGTGCCGATACTCCATCTCAATCTGATAGGGCTTATAGCCGCACATCGCAATTACAATTCCCGCGATCACGCCTAACACGAGGTTCTTCATACGACACCACTACCAAACCTACACACATTTTGGCGTGCCACGTCAATTTGTCGTAACCAGGCGTTTACACTCAAAACCCTTCCTTGGGTCATTGGGTGTAATGGCGATTTATCGTCAACTACGTGAGCGGCCGATCTGGAGATCCCGTTCAGCCGCTCATGAGGAGCCCTGCTATTGCACCGTCAAGGCAACGGCGCCGACCGTCGCGCTTACCGAACCTGATGTGCCAGTGACAGTGATCGTATAGGCTCCCGGCGTAGTGCCGGTGTTGCCACCGCCTCCGCTTCCACCGCCGCCTCCGCCGCAAGCAATGAGTCCTGTGGAGACGAACATGAGCAGGAGTCCGATAATCGCGACGCGGCCTTTCCGTTTCCTTGGCATCACAAAGAACAACACCAATACACAAAGTGGCTCCGCTGGCGGGGGGCCAAAAGAGACGTCTCCACTGATTCTCGGCACTCGATGCAGCGGTCATATTGACGGTGAGTGTCGAGGTCTGCGCGGCAGCAGCGCTGATCGTGACGGAGGTTGGCTTCAGACTGCATGTCGGCATGTCACTGACGCCGGTTAGTATCGTAGTGACTCTGCAAGTCAAATCCTCTATTCCGCTGAACCCGTTCGTCCCCGCCACGCTGATCGTTCCGGTATTTCCGGAAGTCGTGCCTGGGGCGACCGTCAAGGAAGTGGTCCCGCCAGATCCTGGCGCGAAGCCCGGTTCTGGAGTGATGCTGAGGTCAACACCCGTTGTCGCGCTCAGCGAGCCGCAGGTTCCGGTGATGGTTACCGTTACCGCGCCGGAGGTGGTTGCGGCCGAGGTGCTGGCCGTAAGCGTCAGTACCTGAGATCCTGCCGCGGAGCCAGGAGCAAAACTCTGGGAAACATCACGACGAACCTCACAATTCCTTATCTTCGAGCGCCGCTGGAAATCCCAAGGTCGTACCCTTGGGGTTGTTTTGCCGTCACGACGCAGACTCTTGCGCATCGTTTTCGCTGTGACAGATCTCACTTTACGTACACCCAAAACTTCTCAGTCGAGGTCAATGATCGAAGGGGGTAATCTGCAATCCTGTTACGCGAGGCAAGTTAGATCACTTAGCACGGTCAGCCGAGATAGCCTTCTTCTTGTTGTGACAAGGTGCAGATGCCGTGTGGTGCGCCAATTAGCACACAGTGCGCAATAAGTTCTTGACACGAGGACGGATTCTCCGAGACAATGCGGCCCGTAATACTCTCACCACAGCTAGACACTTCTGCAGAGTTCTGGGCAAAGCAACATGCAAGTCCTGTGGAAGCCGGGCCCCTGGCCGACCGGTGGCATCCCCCAGCGCACCGTTGTCTCGATCGCGGCCAATTCAAGATAGAGAACGTCCGATGCAGGTTCAAAATGAAAGTACAATGTTCTGTTCTCGCTTGTTTCGCCGCTTTGGCTTCTCTCCCGGCACTCGCCCAGACCGTGACCGTCAGTCCTGCAAGTTTGTCATTCGGTAATCAAGTCGAGGGTACAACCAGTTCTGTCCAGAAACTAACCCTGAAGAATGGTCAGACCTCGGCGATTACTATTACCAGCATCACCTCGAACTTATCAGACTATGCGGCGACTAATAACTGTCCTGTCGGTCCAGCAACTCTGGCTGCTGCGGCCACTTGCACGATCTCAATCACTTTCAAGCCAAGCGCCCTTGGGGTTCGCTCGGGCACTCTCACCGTTGCGGATAGTGGAGGGTCCAGTCCGCAACTGGTAACGCTCACGGGTACTGGAACTGCTCCTTCTCTAGTCTCGATAGCGGTCACACCGGCGTCACCGGCGGTGGCGGCAGGACACACGCAGCAATTCACCGCCACGGGAACTTACAGCAACGGGACTAAGCAGAACCTGACTAGCACAGTCACCTGGACTTCGTCGGCGACAACGATCGCAACCGTGAGTAGCAGTGGGCTGGCGACGAGCGCAGCTCAGGGAACCACCACAATCACGGCTACTTCCGGGGCGATCACCGGTTCTGCCATGTTGACGGTCACGGCGCCGGTGTTGGCTTCGATTGCAGTGACTCCTAGCCCGGCATCGGTGGCGGCAGGCCGCGTGGAGCAATTCACCGCGACAGGGACCTACAGTAACGGGACGACGCAGAATCTGACCAGTACGGTCAGCTGGACATCATCGGCAACGGCGATCGCGACTGTGAGCAGCGGCGGATTGGCGACGAGCGTGGCGAAGGGAGCGGCCACGATCACGGCCACATTGGGGACCATCCATGGGGCAGCCACGCTGACGGTAACGGCGGCGGTACTGACCTCGATTGCGGTGAGTCCGGCGTCGTCGTCGATACCGGCCGGAGAGAAGCAGCAGTTTAGTGCAACGGGGACCTACAGCAACGGGACGACACAGCCACTGACCAACATTGTGACGTGGAGTTCGTCGGCGGCGGCGATCGCCACTGTGAACAGTGGCGGAGTGGCCACGAGTGTGGCTCCGGGCAGCACGACGATCACGGCGACTTCCGGATCGATCACCGGCTCGGTCATGTTGACAGTCACGGCTCCAGTGTTGACGTCGATAGCGGTCACACCGGCGGCCCCGGCGGTGGCGGCAGGACACACGGAGCAATTCACCGCCACGGGAACTTACAGCAACGGGACCAAGCAGAACCTGACTAGCACAGTCACCTGGACTTCGTCGGCGACAACGATCGCAACCGTGAGTAGCAGTGGGCTGGCGACGAGCGCAGCTCAGGGAACCACCACAATCACGGCTACTTCCGGGGCGATCACCGGTTCTGCCATGTTGACGGTCACGGCGCCGGTGTTGGCTTCGATTGCAGTGACTCCTAGCCCGGCATCGGTGGCGGCAGGCCGCGTGGAGCAATTCACCGCGACAGGGACCTACAGTAACGGGACGACGCAGAATCTGACCAGTACGGTCAGCTGGACATCATCGGCAACGGCGATCGCGACTGTGAGCAGCGGCGGATTGGCGACGAGCGTGGCGAAGGGAGCGGCCACGATCACGGCCACATTGGGGACCATCCATGGGGCAGCCACGCTGACGGTAACGGCGGCGGTACTGACCTCGATTGCGGTGAGTCCGGCGTCGTCGTCGATACCGGCCGGAGAGAAGCAGCAGTTTAGTGCAACGGGGACCTACAGCAACGGGACGACACAGCCACTGACCAACATTGTGACGTGGAGTTCGTCGGCGGCGGCGATCGCGACTGTGAACAGTGGCGGAGTGGCCACGAGTGTGGCACCGGGCAGCACGACGATCACGGCGACTTCCGGGTCGATCACCGGATCGGCGAGTTTGGGGGTCACGGCGCCGGTTCTAGTGTCGATAGCGGTGAGTCCTGGGAGTGCGTCCATTGCCAAGGGTAAGAGCCAGCAGTATGCGGCGACGGGGACCTACAGCGATGGCAGCGCACAAGATCTGACCAGTTCGGTGAACTGGAGTTCGTCCTCGACGGTGGCCAGTATCAGCAGTGGCGGGTTGGCCAGCGGAGAGGGGGTGGGAACTGCGATTATCACGGCGACGTCAGGTTTGATTAACGGTCGGCCACGCTGAACGTAGGGCAGGCGGTGCTGGTTTCGATCGCGGTGACGCCGGTCAATGCATCCCTGGCGATGGGCACGACGCTGCCTCTGATCGCGACCGGAACCTACAGCGACGGCAGCACTCTGGTGGTGACCAGCACGGCAAGCTGGACCATGGCGGACTCGAGCATCGCGACCGTCAACAATCAAGGAGCCGCCAGTAGTGTGGCCCTGGGAAGCACGACGGTGACGGCGGCATTAGGCACGATCAGCGGCTCGACCACGGTGACGGTCAATCCCGCGGTACTGGTTTCGATCGCGGTGACGCCGGCGGTACCGGTGATTCCGCTGGGGACGACGCAGGCCTTCACGGCGACGGGGACATATACGGATGGGAGCACGCAGAACATAACGGGCACGGTGGAGTGGAGTTCGGACACGCCTGGGGTGAGCACGATCAGCACGGGCGGGCCGGCGCCGGCAGTGGCCAGTAGCGCGGGAGTGGGCAGTGCGAACATCACGGCCAGTATGGGTGGGGTGAGTGGATCGACGGAACTGACGGTAACGGGGGCGGCGTTGGTGTCGTTGGCGGTGAGCCCGGCGAGTCCAACCCTCGCGCTGGGGACGGCGCAGGCCTTCACAGCGACGGGGACGTATACCGATGGCAGCACACAGAACCTGACCAGCACGGCGACGTGGAGTTCGGATACACCAGCAACGGCGACGATAAACAGCGCGGGAGTGGGGCAAAGCGTGGGGACGGGGACGGCGACGGTGAGTGCGACCTCTGGGGCGGTGAGTGGGTCGACGGAGCTGACGGTGACGGCGGCGGTGCTGGTGTCGATCGCGATCAATCCGCCGACGGCGACGATTGCGATGGGGACGACGCAGCAGTTCACGGCTACGGGAACCTTCACGGACGGGACGACGCAGGATCTGACGCAGAGCGGGCACTGGAGTTCGACGGTGGCCACGGTGGCGACGATCAGCGACACGGCGGGCACGATGGGACAGGCGAGTACGGCCGGGACGGGGACGACGACGATCGGGATCAGTTCGGGGACGGTGAGCGGGACGGCGACGCTGGTGGTGAATCCGGCGGCGCTGGTGTCGATTGCGATCAGTCCGCCGACGGCGACGATTGCGCTGGGCACGACGCAACAGTTCACGGCGACGGGGACGTACACGGACGGCAGCACGCAGGATGTGACTTCGGTGGCGGCGTGGAGTTCGTCTTCGGCGACGGTGGCGATCATCGGCAACATGGTGGGCAGCTACGGGCTGGCCACCAGTGCTGGACAAGGCACGGCGAACATCACGGCCAGTGTCAACGCGATCTCCGCCAGCAGCACGATCAGCGTGGCCGGTGCGACCTTGGTTTCGATAGCGATCACGCCCAACGGGGCAGCGATTCCACTGGGGACGGGGCAGCAGTTCGATGCCGTGGGGACCTACACCGACGGCAGCACGCAGGACTTGACGCAATCGGCGAGCTGGGCGGCGTCGGTTTCAGCGGTCGCCACGATCGGTGCCGCCGGATATGCCACCAGCGTGGCTCCGGGCAGCACGACGATCACGGCGACTTCCGGGTCGATCACCGGATCGGCGAGTTTGGGGGTCACGGCGCCGGTTCTAGTGTCGATAGCGGTGAGTCCTGGGAGTGCGTCGATTGCCAAGGGTAAGAGCCAGCAGTATGCGGCGACGGGGACCTACAGCGATGGCAGCGCACAAGATCTGACCAGTTCGGTGAACTGGAGTTCGTCCTCGACGGTGGCCAGTATCAGCAGTGGCGGGTTGGCCAGCGGAGAGGGGGTGGGAACTGCGATTATCACGGCGACGTTAGGTTTGATTAACGGCTCGGCCACGCTGAACGTAGGGCAGGCGGTGCTGGTGTCGATCGCGGTGACGCCGGTCAATGCATCCCTGGCGATGGGCACGACGCTGCCTCTGATCGCGACCGGAACCTACAGCGACGGCAGCACTCTGGTGGTGACCAGCACGGCAAGCTGGACCATGGCGGACTCGAGCATCGCGACCGTCAACAATCAAGGAGCCGCCAGTAGTGTGGCCCTGGGAAGCACGACGGTGACGGCGGCATTAGGCACGATCAGCGGCTCGACCACGGTGACGGTCAATCCCGCGGTACTGGTTTCGATCGCGGTGACGCCGGCGGTACCGGTGATTCCGCTGGGGACGACGCAGGCCTTCACGGCGACGGGGACATATACGGATGGGAGCACGCAGAACATAACGGGCACGGTGGAGTGGAGTTCGGACACGCCTGGGGTGAGCACGATCAGCACGGGCGGGCCGGCGCCGGCAGTGGCCAGTAGCGCGGGAGTGGGCAGTGCGAACATCACGGCCAGTATGGGTGGGGTGAGTGGATCGACGGAACTGACGGTAACGGGGGCGGCGTTGGTGTCGTTGGCGGTGACGCCGGCGAGTCCAACCCTCGCGCTGGGGACGGCGCAGGCCTTCACAGCGACGGGGACGTATACCGATGGCAGCACACAGAACCTGACCAGCACGGCGACGTGGAGTTCGGATACACCAGCAACGGCGACGATAAACAGCGCGGGAGTGGGGCAAAGCGTGGGGACGGGGACGGCGACGGTGAGTGCGACCTCTGGGGCGGTGAGTGGGTCGACGGAGCTGACGGTGACGGCGGCGGTGCTGGTGTCGATCGCGATCAATCCGCCGACGGCGACGATTGCGATGGGGACGACGCAGCAGTTCACGGCTACGGGAACCTTCACGGACGGGACGACGCAGGATCTGACGCAGAGCGGGCACTGGAGTTCGACGGTGGCCACGGTGGCGACGATCAGCGACACGGCGGGCACGATGGGACAGGCGAGTACGGCCGGGACGGGGACGACGACGATCGGGATCAGTTCGGGGACGGTGAGCGGGACGGCGACGCTGGTGGTGAATCCGGCGGCGCTGGTGTCGATTGCGATCAGTCCGCCGACGGCGACGATTGCGCTGGGCACGACGCAACAGTTCACGGCGACGGGGACGTACACGGACGGCAGCACGCAGGATGTGACTTCGGTGGCGGCGTGGAGTTCGTCTTCGGCGACGGTGGCGATCATCGGCAATACGGTGGGCAGCTACGGGCTGGCCACCAGTGCTGGACAAGGCACGGCGAACATCACGGCCAGTGTCAACGCGATCTCCGCCAGCAGCACGATCAGCGTGGCCGGTGCGACCTTGGTTTCGATAGCGATCACGCCCAACGGGGCAGCGATTCCACTGGGGACGGGGCAGCAGTTCGATGCCGTGGGGACCTACACCGACGGCAGCACGCAGGACTTGACGCAATCGGCGAGCTGGGCGGCGTCGGTTTCAGCGGTCGCCACGATCGGTGCCGCCGGATATGCGACCAGTGTGACAGCGGGCAGCACGACGATCACGGCGACTTCCGGGTCGATCACGGGTTCCGTTGTTTTGGCGGTCAATTCAGCCGTGCCTACCTCTCTGATGGTGACTCCATCGAGCTCATCGATTCTCGTGGGCGCTCAGCAGCAGTTCGGCGCGACCTTGAATTACAGCGATGGAAGTTCTGTGAACGTCACCAGCGCGGTCACATGGACTTCTTCGAATCCGGGTGTGGCCATTGTTAACAGCAGCGGTCTCGCGGTCGGCGTTGCGGGTGGTTCGAGCGCGGTCGCTGCAACCTGGAGCGCAAACGTATTTACGGTCTCGGGAAGTCTGACCGTGTCAGTACCGATCCCAAACACTTGGTACGTGAGCCCTGCGGGCAGCGACTCAAATGGCTGCCTCAGCAGTAGTGCTCCTTGCTTGACGATTGCTCATGCCGAATCATTGTCAGCGGCGGGGGACACGATCAATCTTGCGGGGGGAACGTATCGTCTTAGTCCGGGAGGCAAGAGCACAGCCGGATACATTCCCGCCAAATCCAACCAAACATTCGTTGGTCCTGCCTGCACTCCAACCTCTGCTCCATGCCGAGCAGTGATCAGCGGAGGGATATCCATCGGCGGGTTAGCGTTAGGGCCGGACGCTTCCGGAAATTGGTACGTAACCGGGCAAACCCAGCACGGGTTCGTTAATACCTCTGCCAGTTGCGATGCCGGTTGGGGAGGGTGTATCTATCCAGAAGATTTGTTCTTTAATGGTGTTCCGTTGCAGCACGTTGTTGCCTCATCGGAGCCCACGCTGACCGCAATGCAGTGGTGGTTCGATTACACGAATCACATCATCTATTTTCATCAAAACCCGGAGGGAAACACCGTCGAAACCAGCGTTCTAGAGACTGCCTTCTCTCCGACTGGCGCGAACAACGTCACGATTAATAGTCTGTCCTTTGAGGAGTTTGCATCTCCGGTGCAGTCGGGCGCCGTCGACCCGGCTTACGGTTCTACTCCCACCTTCAGCAGCAGCATAAATTGGACGATTGAAAATTCTTACGTAACACTAAATCATGGCTTCGGAATCCGTGCCGCCTTCGGGATGCAGGTGTTGAACAGCCTGCTAACGAACAACGGCGATCTTGGCGTCGGAGGCGGACTTCCTGCGGGACCCGAAATCACCCCTTCCAGACTTGTGATTCAAGGCAATACTGTGACCTATAACAATTACGCGCACGTTTTTCCGGGCTTCGGGGCGGGCGGAATAAAGTTTGGGAATACGGCCTACGCTATGGTGCGTGGCAACACGGTCTCAAACAATCTCGGCAACGGGATTCACTTCGATGTCGACAGCTTGTTCCCGCTTATCGACGGGAACACCGTTGTCAACAATGGTGACCCGGTCGCAAGTGGAACGGCTGGTGCTGGAATTGTTTTTGAGATTGGCTCTGGCGGAGCGACAGTTCGCAACAATGTCGTGCAGTACAACGGAACAGGGACAACCTCCGGCCCCAATGCCCAAGTCGTCAGTGCGACCAGTGTGGGAATGCAAGCGTATTGCAACCTAGTCGAAACCGGAAGCAATCCTCACGAGTGGGCATTCGAAGTTTCTAGCTCCGACCGCGGGTACAACACAGAGCAACCGTATCTCGGCACCTACATGGTGAGCACCGGAAACGACTTTCACCACAACACAGTAATCTGGGACTCCGGATCGACGGCGCCCGCCGGGTATTTCCAGAACGACGAGACGAACCAACCTAACTTTTTTTCGGTCAATACCGCGCCTAACTTCAACCAGTACCATGCCAGCAGCTCGGGCTTGACGGTCTTCAGCTATGGCAACGTCGGCGGAGACAACAAGGAACAGAATTTTACAACTTATCAATCGCAGGGGGCTGACCTGAACAGCACGATCGATGCAATTTCCACGAGCGGCTTCCCGATCGTCTCGATTACCTCTCCGGCCGATCAGTCTTTCGTCACTAGTCCCTTTACGGTCGCAGCGACCGCATCAGATATCAGCGGGATCAACAATGTCGAACTCTATGTAGACTGGAACTTGGCGGCAACCACGACCAGCAGTCCCTATAACTTCACCCTGAGCGGGCTCACTCCCGGGGCGCACACCGTTGCGGCCATTGCCTATAGCAACGCGGGGATTCGAAACTGCTACGCGGTAACGCTAAATGACTGACCTTCAGCGGATTTCGATGCGGTGAAACTCTCAGGCGAGAATGGTTCTGGTCCAGAAAGATAAAGAAGCAATTGACATCGCACTCGTAGAAGCCACCCTTGGCAGCCGAGTACGGTCCATTACGGTCCAATTCAAACAACCGGCTCGCCTGCATTTGGCGACCTGTTCCTCCGCGATGATTCCGGAGCAGTTTTCAAGTTCCTTTGGTGAGGCTGACATCGGCCCGTGCCGATAGCAACGGGGTACGATATGCCGTGCGTACTCCTTACTACTAGAGACGGCCTGACGCGAGCCGGAGTTCGGGCAGGTGATTTCCCCGACTCCTTGGTACATCGGCCAGATTCCCGGTCACGAGCACGTTTCTCGGTACCGATCCTGGAACGGGCTGATCTCTTCCGGTTAGCCCGTCACTCGGCCCCAATCGCGGTCGAACACTCTGGACATAGGCAGAAAGATCGAAGAACATCTCGGGCCGCCCCCAGGACATCGAATAGTGCTGGGTGGATGCACGTTTTGTTTCGCCCAGAGTCGACCTAACACATGCTTTCTAGATACTTACTGCTCACAACGCACTACGGCTCGGGCGGCGCACCCGCGAGTCGACCCCGCGGCAGTCGCTGCTGGACTAGCTTGCGAAGGTTTTCCGGCGTCGCCACCGGGGGACTTGTATTGAGTTGCGCACTCGACAAAGCATTTTCGCTGTCGCACGACTCCGGGCCGGGAATTGCCAGGAATGCGGGATAGTTGCCGGTGCTTTGCTGGTAGGCGTTGCCCACGATCTCTCCCTGGTCATTGATCGCAAACGCACCGTTCAGGTACAACGACGTACCCGGCCGAAGAAGAGTGTTGAGGTCAATCATCGTGCCGTTTTTCCAGAGAAACGCGCGGCAGTTTCCGCTGGCATCGCACGACTGGCCAACCACCTGGCCCAAGTTGTTAATGCCAATCGCGTAACTCGAAGTGTCGCCGGAAAGCGTCCCGAGGTCCTGGATACCTGTCTCCTTGGTCCAGAGAAAGGCGTGAGTTGTGGTGTCGCCAGACAGGTCGGAGTAGCCGACCACTTCTCCCCAGTCATTTATGTCTTGCGCGGCATTGTTGATTGCCCCTCCGAAACTTCCGATGTTCGTCACCTTGCCGTTTTCCCAGAACAAGGCGTGGGCAGTGTTCGTGGGGGCACCGTTACTGCACGTGCCCGAAAAGCCGGCCGCCTGACCTTTGTCGTTGTTGGTGATGGCGACGCCGTCCGGGTCGCCGCCGTAGGTGGGAAGCGCCTCAGCCTTTCCGTTTTCCCAGACCGTGGGCACGTGCTGCAAAACTTGAGGAGCGACGCAGGTTGGGTCCTTGGTGGCGGTTTCTGAATTCCCCACCACCTGACCCCAGCTGTTGATGTCCGCCGCCTCACCGTTGTTGCCTCCTAGAGTGGGCAGCGCGGTCTTCACGTTGTACTGCCAGATGAAAGGAATACAGACCAGGTGAGTGCCAAAGCCACAGTAATCTTCTCCGTTGGGATCTGCGACGGAAGTCTCGGCAAAGCCGGCGTTTTGACCAAACCGGTTGGGAGCCGAGATTGTCTCGCTGTTGGATCCCTTGAAGGTGCCGAGATTGATTTCTTCGCCCATCCACACCACGCCGCGAACACTGTTGTCTCCCGCCAGGTAACTAATGCCGCCGATAAAGCCGGCGCGGCTGATATTTTCGGCCACCGCGTAGGTTCCACCCCCCGGGTTGCCGAGATTGATCACGGTGTAGCGTTGCGAACCGCTACTGGCTGGCTTAGCCTGCGCCAGGCCGGTCGAGATCGCCAGGATAGTGAATACGGTTACCGCCATGCACTTCGAATTGATGAACGATCTGTAAAGCTTCATGGGAATTCTCCTTGAAATTGAATTTGGTCCAGTCTTAGCTGTACTGCTGTTCTGGCGGCCCTCGATGTGCCGCCGCTTCTAGAACTCGCGCACGATCAGGCTGCGGGGCGCAGTTTCGCTGACGAAAGCGCTTTGGCCAGAGACAGTAGTCTGTACATATATGTTGGAGCATAGGAATGACGTGTCATCGGTCTCCTGCACTTGGAACGTGTGCGTTCCCGCTGCCGGAGTCTGGAGAGACGTCATCGTCAACGGAGTTGCTGCATAAGCTCCCACGACCGGAGCGAGCGCGACCACCGCACCGCCGATGAATTCGTTGTCCATTACCAGGTGGAAATTGGCCAACACGCACGAGGCGGGCACCACCATCCCAATGTTGGCTATCACCAAGATCGGCCCGCCGGAAGTTGTCACCTTCAGAGACATGCCCGGCGTAAGGCAATTGGAGTTCGGCGCGGAGAGAGGACTCGTGCAGTCAGCGGTGCTCGCGTTCGCCTGATTGGAAGCCGTGACTGAGGCGGCTACGTTTCCACTGTGCACTTTGCCTGTCACCGTGAGATCGCCTGCCGTATCGATGGTGACCAGGTTGTTGTTGTTATTGCGGAAGTGAATGCCGGTTGCGCCGCTGCTGTTGATGTAGGTGTTGCCTTTGGTGTCGCCCAGCAGCGCGTAGTTCTTGCAATTCGATAAACTTCCGTTGGTGAACCCGATCCCGGCGTATCCGGAGCCGCACCCCGCGTCGCCTATCAATGTGGCGTTGCCGTTCCCGGACACCAAAACCGGGCCCTCGCCAAACACTCCTGAATAACCGCCGGTCGCCGTTGCAACTCCATAAACGCCCATAAAAGCCCCCTGGCCGTATACACCGATCCCACCCCCGCCGCTGGCGTTTCCAAACACACCCAAGTACGGGCTTCGCCCCTCCACGCCGTAGCCGGTTCCGGAGGCACTCCCCAGCACGCCAACGTTGGAGCTAACACCTTTTACGCCGTAGCTGCCGGTCCCGTTTCCATTCCCCAAGACGCCGACCGTGAAGCTCACGCCCTCCACGCCGATGGCGGACGGGTTGACGCCCGAGCTGCCGTACACGCCCACACCCGTACCGACGAGGGAATTCACGTAGCCTTCCACTCCGTAGCTCGTCGAGGTGCTGCCATCTGTCTCTCCTAAAACGCCGACGTTGAGGCTACTGTTGCCTACGACGCCAAATCCACTCGGGGAAGCACCGCTGCCGTAAACGCCTGTCGCCAAACCTGAGGTGGCAGTGGCAATTCCTTCGACGCCGTAGTCGCCGATACCCGACCCCGTAGTGGTTCCTGTCATCGCAACGCCAAACGAGCTCGCCGAGTTGGTGGCGGAAAAAGTCTGGCCCGGAGCGAAGGTGATTTGCCCGTTGCTGGCGATGCTCAGCCCCGTCTCCGTCGGTGCGACGGCTCCTGTAGCGGACAAAAGATGCAGGGCTCCTGACGGAGATGCCGTGTCGTTTCCTGCCGCTTCGGCGAGCCACTGAAACGTCTGGTTCACTGCCGCCTGCGTGCTGCTGTTAAAGGCGGATGCACTCATGTTGAAAGCCTGCGAGTTCTTGCCGCCCGCTGCGGTCGCGGTTCCAGTGGCAAACAAGTTGAGCTTTCCGCCGACGTTGATCGCGGTTGTGCCCGTCTGCGTGACGATCGAATTCTGGATGCTGGTCGCGGTTGCGAACAACGGCAGTGTTGCCACACTCCCGCCGGTCGTCGTCACGTCCACCGATGCTGGTGGCGGAGTCGTCGCTGCGGTTGCAGTTGCCATGGCTGCAGGCAGTTCGTTGCCCGACACGCCAGTGGTCCCGCTCGGCGTTGCCAGCGCAAAAGCTGAAGCCGGAAGTCCTCCTAAGGTTTGCGCATCGCCCGCCTTCAGCGCGTACGGTACTGCAACCAGCATCACGCGCGGATGCTCGTCTTCTCCCTGTACCTGCACACCCAGCCAATGCGCCTCTCCGGCCACAAAAATGTCGGACGGCAAGCCTTCGCTCCTGGTTGATCCCAGCATCACCGTGTAATGGCCGCGACTGTCGGGCCGCACGTTCTGTGTTTCCAGCCAGAGTGGCGAGCCTCCCTCGGCGTCCTGATAGAGAAGAAACGTGACCCCGACGACCCCCGTCAGTGGCTTGTCATTAACGTCTGTCAAGGTGCCGCTGAAGTTCACCAGCGGAGGAACGACAACGTTGGTATTGGTCGCCACCGTCTGCTGCGCCCGACTCGTTAGGCTGCATACCAGAAACATTGCAATTGCCAATCCGTGAATGAGCTTCATAAAATCCCCTTTTTGTGCGTGTAACTCCCGATTCCCTGGCCAACTCTGCTCCACTTTGTTTCTTGAGCTTCGGAAGGCTGAATTTCGTGCCTCCCAAGTTCCCGCTCTGGCTGCCGACTTTGCCCCAAGACACGGAACCCCGCAATGCACCCGCTCTCAACTGCGGCTCAACTGTGGCTCATCCGTCTATCGAAATGAAAAGACAGGAGATACGTCCGGCAACAAACCGCATTCCAGAGCGCCTTCGGCCCAAAGAGTCTGCGCCCAGGGTCAAGGTTGTTGAACCGAGTAGTGATAAACTCTCGCCTTGGATGGTGCCCGCTTGCCCAGCGCGCCCCCAACTCGCGTCCGGCTTGGTGCCTTCGAACTTAACTTGAGGGCGGGGGAACTACGCGGCCCCGACGATAAAATCCGGCGTCTGCAGGAACAGCCCTTCCAGATCTTGCGCATGCTCGTCGAGCGCTCCGGAGAGGTCGTCAGCCGGGAAGAGATCCAGAGAAAGCTTTGGCCCAACGACACCGTGGTTGAGTTCGACCACAGCATCCACACCGCCATCAACAAATTGCGTCAGGCCTTCGGAGATTCCGCCGACTCCCCGAAATACATCGAGACAGTGGCTCGCCGCGGCTATCGCCTGCTGATTCCCCGTGGAGAACCTGGAATCAGCGCAGGCCAGCCCGGCCGTCGAAATCATCCCGCCGCCGCCCACTGGAACCTCCTCCTCTGGTCTAAAAGGATGGACAGTCTCCCACTACCGCGTGCTGGAGATTCTCGGCGGCGGAGGCATGGGAGTGGTCTATAAGGCGGAAGACCTCAAGCTCGGCCGTCGCGTTGCCCTGAAGTTTCTGCCCGAGGATGTGGCCCGCGACCCAAAAGCGCTGGAGCGCTTCGAACGCGAAGCCCGCACCGCCTCATCTCTCGATCATCCCAACATCTGCACCATTCACGAATTCGGCGAATACGAGGGCCATCCCTTCATCGCCATGGCCCTGCTCGAAGGCCAGACCCTCCGCGAGCGGATCGCGGTCAGAGGCGGACCATTCCGTACCGCCGAATTATTGGCTCTGGCGATCCAGATTGCCGACGGTCTCGCCGCCGCCCACGAGAAAGGGATCATCCACCGCGACATCAAGCCGGCCAACATCTTCATCACCAACCGCGACGAA
Organism: uncultured Acidobacteriaceae bacterium; assembly: GCA_963763285.1. GTDB lineage: Bacteria > Acidobacteriota > Terriglobia > Terriglobales > Acidobacteriaceae > Sulfotelmatobacter. The sequence goes on from CAVXOK010000022.1 coordinate 61,293, forward strand.
GCCAAGATTCTGGACTTCGGCCTGGCCAAACGAACGGATGCGCCCGAGCATGACGACGCCCGTCGCGAGAAGTCCGACGACACCACGGTGCAGAATCTCCACCTCTCGCTCACCGGCGTTGCCATGGGCACCGTTCCCTACATGTCGCCCGAACAGGTTCGCGGTGACAAACTCGACGCCCGCACCGACCTGTTTTCCCTCGGCCTCGTCATCTATGAAATGGCCACCGGCAAGCAGGCCTTCCATGAGGATACCCAGTCCCATCTCCACGAAGCGATCCTGACCCGAACACCCACTCCACCACGCCAGTTGAATCCTGAAGTCCTGCCAAGACTCGAAGAGATTATTCAGAAGGCGCTCGAAAAAGACCGTGAGGTGCGCTGCCAGTCCGCCTCTGAGATTCGCGCCGATCTGAAACGCCTGAAACGCGACACCGAGTCCGGTTCGTCGTCTCCCACCGCAGAAGCCCCGCTGCCAAAGCCTCATGCGTCGAGGACCGCGCTCCTGTTCGGATCGGCCATCGCGGTAATCCTGCTCCTCGCGATGGGATGGTATTGGTTTCGTGGTGGGGCCAGCGCTCGCCGCGTCCCGAGCGAGCGCCAGCTAACCCACAACTCGCCCGATAACCGCACTCTCGACAGCGCGATCTCGCCGGATGGCAAATATCTGATTTCTGCCGACACCAATGGCCTCCACCTGAACGTCATCGACACCGGCGAGAACCACGACATCCCAATTCCACCGGAGTTGCGAGGCGGGCTCTGGGATGTTGCCTGGTTTCCCGACAGTTCCCGAGTGCTGCTGGACGTGGCTAGTAAGGACGAGGGCTTCCAAGTTTGGGTCATGTCCGTTTTCGGTGGGGCTCCGCGGAAGTTGCGTGGGTTCGCTCGTTATGCCGAGGTCTCACCCCAAGGTTCGTTGATCGCTTTCGTGACACAGGGCCGCGAACTCTGGATCATGGGCGCGAACGGCGAGAATCCAACGAAGATCTGGAGAAGCGAAAAGGCGCCGATCCCAATGCTAGTGTGGTCACCAACCGGAGACCGGATCGCTTTCCTTCAAAGCAGCGCCGGGGGCCAGTTCGGTGGCAGCATTCTCTCCGTCCCGGTGGAAGGTGGAGCTCCTGCGACCGTGATATCCGACTCGCGCCTGTATTGCGTGAACACAGGTACCCTGCAATGGACTCGCGATGGCCGCCTCATCTTCGCCTTCCAGGAACGACGCGACAGCGACGAGTCCAATCTTTGGAGCATCATTGCCGATCCTCATACCGGCAAGTCGCTCTCAGCACCCGAAAGAATCACCGACTGGCACGGAATCACGCCGTGGAGCGCAACTGCGAGCGCGGATGGCCGTCGTCTGGTAGTGACCAAGGCCCGAGTCTGGGAGGATGTGTATGTCGGGGCACTGCAACAATCCGGCGCGCACCTGGATTCTGTAAGACGTCTTAGCCTGAGCGACACGAGGGACTCACTCACCGCCTGGGCTCGCGACAGCAAGTCCGTAATTTTTGAATCGGATCGGAACGGCCGACCTCAGCTCTTCGAGCAGCAGCTCAACAGCGTTGCCGCCCAGCCGCTGATTTCATCACCCGATGACGAAGAGACCGCCGTCCTTTCGGCGGACGGGGCTTGGCTTCTTTACTCGACCACACCGCATGGGGAACAGCCGCGAAAGTCCCTTCGCCTCATGCGAACGCCCCTCACGGGCGGAGCCGCCGAGCAGATTCTGGAAACCTCGTGGGACCTCACAACCGCGTTCGATTGCCCGACTCGTCCCGATGCGAGTTGCCTGTTCAGCCGGAGAGAAAAAGATGCGCTGGTCCTCTACGCACTGGATCCTCTTCGTGGCATAGGCAAGGAAGCAGGCAGGACTCGTGAGCCGGTTGGGTTGGCATGGGCCATCTCGCCAGACGGCGCTCGTGTTGCCATCGGTGATGACACGGGCCTGCGCCTGATCGATTTGCGGAATGGAGCGGAGCACGAGCTTCCGTTGACAGGGCTGCTATGGTCCGTGTCCTGGTCTACCGACGGGAAAGCCTTGTTCGCTGCGCTGCAGTCGGGGGAATACTTGCTGGTTCGCGTGGATCTGGACGGAAAAACGCGCGTGCTCCTCAATCGCGGGCGGAATCAGTGGTTGGCCAACGCCGCTGTCTCACCAGACGGCCGTTACCTGGCGTTCACGCAGCAGAGCTGGGATACCAATTCCTGGCTGCTCGAGAACTTCTAGAATTCATCGCGCCGCGGTGTGGGCATGTGTGCGGTATCGCTTCCTGTATCGGAAGGACCAGCGTTCGAGAGCCTGCCGGTCACGGGCAACATCGTCGGGCAAGAACTTGAGCGCGGCAAGACGATCAAGGCGCGTGTCCTGCGCCTTGTACACCGCGCCCATCCCGCCGCCCAGTTTCTCGACGACGCGGTAGTGGGGAAGATGGCTTGGCCGATCCTGAAGTTGCAATGGTTGGTGCGACGCCAGGGCAAGTCAATGAAAGCGAATGGGTTTGGCGGTGACTCAGCAGATCAGTTGGTGTTAAATCGCCATTACACTCATTGACGCCTGGTCTGTGGGGGCAGCAAAGATCCCATCCTCCCAAGAAAAAGCGTCCCAAACTCCACTTCAGTCGTGGGACGCAAGTTTGAAGCCTCAGCGTGAAAAACGGCGACTCTGAACAACCCCCATTGTTCACCCGCCATTCAACAACAGGCTAGATGAGCGCGAGGCACAAAAAAATGGCTCCTGCGTGTTAGACACAGTCACGTTCAGGCCATCCTTCAATTGTGCTTGGTTTGCTGGCGGCGGTCCCCGGCCAGCATGGTTGACGTAACATCGCCATTACACTACATTCTTCGCCTGAAGACTCTCTCCGTAAAGGTTCGGGCAGGGCGTGCGGTACGAACTCACAAGCTGGTCAAGTCGGACGGGCCGAACGATCTGGTTTTCCAGAGCGTGCAACAGGGCAAGCCGATGAACGATTAAAATGTTCTCAAGCGGCACATCAAACCGGCGGCTCGCAAGTTGGGGCTGTCATTTGTGAATTGGCGCACGCTGAGAACCAGTCATGCAACGTGGCTGGTGGAGGCTGGTGCCGATCCCAAGTCCGTCCAGGGCCAGATGCGGCACTCTCGCATCTCGACCACGATGGAGATTTACGCTCAGATCGTTCCCGTCGCGCAGCGCCGAGCGCTAGAACAACTATCGCAGTTTGCACGGTCCAATTCACGGTCCAAGTACGGGTTTTTCGATGCTCAAAAGTGGCTGCCAGTCTCGGCAAGCTATTGAAAGAATTGGTGGAGCTAGTCGGGATCGAACCGACGGCCTCGTCGTTGCGAACGACGCGCTCTCCCAGCTGAGCTATAGCCCCACGCAGGTTGGACTTACTACTTTCCGCACTCATTTTACCAGCGTTCTCTCGTCCGCACCAAGATCCGCACTGATTCCCTTCTAGTTTTACCCCCTCAGCAGCGGTTACCAGGGTTTGAGGCAAATCGAACAAACAACCTTGACGAACGCCCCCAGTCCGCGTCTAACCTAACATCTGGATCAGTGGGCCGAGTGGGGTCTGCTCAGAGATGTTTGCGCAACTGAATCCCGGAACACCGACACGTCAACGCCGAGTCCTGGCGGGCTCGCTCGCGCTGCACGCCCTGCTATTCGCCTGGCTCCTGCATACTCCCGAGCCACGGTTGTTGACCCCGTCTTCTGTCGCCCTCGGACACAATGGAAAAGTGGTTATCGCTCCTGTACTTCCCCACCCAAGCTCCCGACGACAGCAAGACCAGCTCATCCGATCGCGCGACTGAGGTATATCGCCATCAGCGGCTGGGGCACGAGAAGCTGACTTGGAAACCAACTTCCACACAGCCCAAGCTACCCGTGCTGCCGGTTCCGCTCGCTCCATCCGCGGCCGAAGACAACGCAAAGATAGCAATGCTGTCAAAGCTGGGTCATGGTGCGCAGGCGGGGCTTCCTTACGGAGGTCTTCCTGGAGGCCCGATCTATGGCGATGAGATTCGTCCGGCTTTGCCCATCACAACCTCCGATCCCGTGGTCTATCCGTGGCAACGGCCCGACGTCCGAGGGCAAAGAAGTCATCGAAATCACGATCGACGAAAGAGGGGAAATCGTCCGCAAAACGGTCCTGCAAAGCCTCGGTCCCGAGATCGACGAAAAATGCCTGGCAGCGCTGGAGAACTGGCATTTTCAGCCGGCCACTCACAATGGCGTTCCCATCCCTTCGAAGCAAGATGCGATTTTCCCCTTTAAGGCCCGCGGTTAGGCCGCCCGAATCGCTCTCGCCCATCTCGCAGCCGCTATAATCAAGTTGTGACCGCAAAGGCAATTCAACCCGTCGCATCCGCGGATTTTCCCACGCGCTGGGGCAAGTTCCGCATCTATGGCTTTCGCGCCGAGTCCGGCGCGGAGGGAAATCCGCCGCGTGGAGGAAGCCGTCGCACTCGTGATGGGAGATATTCACTCCGCTCCTCCTCTGGTGCGCATTCACTCGCAATGCCTCACCGGCGACGTTTTTCATTCTTTGCGCTGTGACTGCCGCCAGCAACTCGAGATGGCGCTGTCAATGATTCGCGACGAGGGCGCCGGCATCCTGATTTACGAACAACAGGAGGGCCGCGGCATCGGCCTGATGGCGAAATTGCAGGCATATGAGTTGCAGGATGCTGGCCTGGACACGGTCGAGGCCAACGAGCGACTAGGCTTCAAGGCCGACCAGCGCGACTTTGTTCTGCCCGGCCAGATGCTCAAGGCGCTCGGCGTAAGCCAGGTGCGCCTGCTCTCGAATAATCCCGAGAAGGTCGAAGCTCTGGAGCGCGCCGGCGTCGAAGTCGTCGAGCGCGTGCCGTGCGAAGTCGAGCCGAGTCCGCACGCCGAAGAGTATCTCAAGACCAAGAAGGAAAAACTCGGCCACCTATTCAGCTCGTGACGAGCTCTCGTCTCGCTGCGCTCAAGCTTTAAGAATCTTCTCGCAACATCGCCCGATTCTTAGCCGGCAGATCGCGCAGCGCTGCACGCGCCAGGCAACGTAGACTTCCCGAGCTTCCGGAACTTCAAGCAATACTTGAAGGTGCTTCCCCACTGTCGCCACATCCCCGCGAGCAATGGGACCGCTGAAGGACGCCGGCCGCGCCTAGCCTCGCATAGTTCGCCAAAGTTTGCCTCAGAATCGGCAGCATTCTTCCTCGTGCCGCCTTTCGACTGACTCCGGCTGCTCCAGCCACACGCTCACTCGCCGCAAGCAAGGCGGTCAGCAGCGGCGAGGCGAACATTCCCCAGGCGTGATATGCCGCTTTTTGCTTGTTTGCGGATAGTGAAAGGCCCGTCCGCGCAAATTCCAGAACGATGGCACGAGCGGTCCGCACCGCCTTCGGATCTCCTTCGATAGCGAACGGGACTCCTGCGAGCGCGGCCGCGATCCGCGCACAAACGTCATCAAAGGATGGACGGACGCAACCGCTGCTCCTCGCCGCCGCAGCACGCCAAGTTCGTCGCTGGTGAGTGCGCCGCTGGAGTGCAGCGCCACTTTACCCTTCCAATCCGCCGCTCCCGTCAGCGACTCCGCCGCGCTGGCAATCGCTCCGTCGGGAACACAAAACCAAACCACTTCCGCTCGAATCTGCGCCCGAGCAGCCGCCACGGCCGAGGCCCCAACCTCGCGGGCAAGCCGCCGAGCCCGCCGCAAAGATGCTGCCGATCCCCGCGAGACAATTTGATCGATCGCATATCCCGCTCCGCGCAGCGACACGGCCAGCGCGCCGGCCAGATTCCCTGCCCCAACAATCGCGATTAGCGGCTTTCCCGAAGACTTCGCGGACATGCCCGGCAGGATAGCAGAATGCCCGGAAGCCGAACGGCCGTGCTTTATATTGTTTGCATGCCAAAGCGTCTGCGCTCCAAATCAAAGCCGGCGAAATCCGGCAAAAGTTCACGCTCTAAAGCACGGCTAATTTCTTCGCGTACGGTGTATCGTGGCCCGGTCTTCTGGGTGACTACTGACGACGTGCAGGAACCCGGAGGCGTCCGCGCCCGTCGGGACGTCATTCATCACACTGGCTCGGTGGTGGTTCTGGCGGTCGATGAATCGCGCGCCACGCCGCGCGTCCTGCTGGAGCGCCAATATCGCCACGCCGCGAACGACTATCTGTGGGAACTCCCTGCCGGCCGCATCGATCCTGGCGAAAAGGCCCTTCCCGCGGCCAAGCGCGAACTCCTGGAGGAGACCGGATACACCGCCGACTATTGGCGGCGCATCCTCAACTTCTACGCCAGTCCCGGATTCGTTGCCGAGACCATGTCGGTATATCTGGCCACGGGCCTTCGAGCCGGACGGGCGCAGCCCGAGGCCGACGAAGTAATCCACAAGCGCCTGGTGCCACTCCCCACCGCGCTCCGCATGGTGTTAAACGGCACAATCCGCGACGCGAAAACCATCTCGTCAGTTCTGTGGCTAGACCACCAGATTCGAAGAAAATAAACGCAGTCGCTGGAAGGCGCCCTCGCGAGCCTGTTCTGAGCGACGTCGAAGGGTCAGACGGGCGCAGCGGGGCGTCGGCAGTTCCCTACTCTCGACGCGCACCTTTCGTCTTGACACCCCAAACCCAATCGCTCCAAAATGCATCCTATGCGGGCACGTCTTTGGCCCCCCGACTGAAGGGCGTGCGGAAAGTGGGGGTACGTGGAACGTCTGAAAGGCACGGTCAAGTGGTTCAATAACGCAAAAGGCTACGGGTTCATCGGACGCGCGGATGGCCCCGACGTTTTTGTCCACTACAGCGCAATCACTTCCGAGGGCTACAAGAGCCTGCAGGAAGGCGACACGGTAGAGTTCGAAATCACCGAAGGCCAGAAGGGACCTCAGGCAGCCAACGTTACCAAGAGCGCCTGATTCACAGCCCAACTGGATTCTCCACCGCCGAACGGCCGTGTAGGAGCTTCGTGGCCGGATGAGCAATTCTATTTTCTAAGTACCGCACCTCCCGCGCTATCTATCGCTGGCACTGCATTCCAATCTTGTTTAATCTTTAGTTCGTGGATAACAAGGCGATCGCCAACATCCTTTACGAGACTGCCGACCTGCTGGAAATCGACGGTCAGGATTCTTTCCGCATCCGCTCCTATCGCAACGCCGCCCAGGCCATCGAGAATCTGGCTGAACAGATTAAAGACATCATCGCCGAACCCAAGAAGGTGCTGGCGATTCCCGGCATCGGCAAGGGGATGCTCGTCAACCTGCAGGAATTATTCAAAGACGGCAGCCTCACCGTGCAAGCCGATCTGCTTAAGAAATATCACCCGTCGATGCTGCAGTTGCTAAAGATTCAGGGGCTGGGACCGAAGACGATTGCGCTGATCTGGAGCGCCTACCAAGTCTGCGACGTAGATGGCGTGGAGAAGCTGGCGCGCGAAGGAAAAATCCGCGAACTGCCGCGCATGGGCGAGAAGCATGAACAAAAACTGTTGAAGGCGATCGAAGACTACCGCCGAATCTCCGGGCGATTCCTGATCGACGCCGCCGAGGACGAAGCCGACAAGCTCACCGAATATCTGGCAAAGTTCCCTGGCATCGACAAGATTACTCCAGCTGGCTCATTGCGCCGCGGTCGCGAAACCGTCGGCGATCTGGACATTCTGGTCACGGGTAAGACTTGTTGCACCGAAGACGAACGCGCGAAGGCAGTGCAGTACGTCGCGAAGTATCCGCCTCTGATGAGCATTATCGCCCAGGGTGACAACAAGATCAGCTTTCAGTTGCGCCACGGCATGCAGGTGGACGTTCGCCTATTACCTCCTGATTCCTTCGGAGCGGCCATGCAGTACTTCACCGGATCCAAGGCTCACAACGTCGCTCTGCGCCAGCGCGCCCTCAAGATGGGTTATACCCTGAACGAATACAGCCTGGCCGACCTCGAAACAGAAAAACCTGTCGCGGGCAAAACCGAAGAAGAAATCTATGCCAAGCTCAAACTCGACTACATCCCTCCTGAGCTGCGCGAAAATCTGGGCGAGATCGATGCCGCCGCAAATCACGCTCTTCCCAGGCTGATTACTCTGGACGATCTGCAGGGCGACGTGCACATGCACACGGTCGAAACTGACGGCAAGAATACCATCGAAGAAATGGCCGAAGCCGCGAAAGCGCGCGGCTACAAATACATGGCGATCACGGATCATTCCAAGAACCTCGCTTTCGCCAATGGCCTGGACGACAAGCGCGCCGTGGTGCACATCCAACGGATTCGCGAGGCCAATGCGAAGATCGAGGGAATCACCATCTTCGCCGGAATTGAAGTCGATATCCTCGCCGACGGCGATCTCGATCTTTCCGATGACGTTCTCGCCCAAATGGATGTGGTCATCGCCAGCGTGCATTCGGTTTTCAATCAGGAGCCGGCCAAGATGACCGAGCGGCTGATTAAGGCAGTCGGCAATCCGAACACTTCCGTCATCGGCCATCCCACCGGCCGCCTGCAACTTCGCCGCGACGCTTATCAGTTCGACATGGATGCAGTACTGACCGCAGCGGCAAAACACAAAGTCGCCATGGAGTTGAACTCCTACCCCGACCGTTTGGATCTCAACGACGTGCACCTGCGCCAGGCGAAACAGAAAGGCGTGAAGATCGTGATCAACACCGACTCCCACCACACCTCGCACCTCGACAAAATCCGCTATGGCATCCTGCAGGCACGGCGGGCCTGGCTCACCAAGGACGATGTTTTGAACACTCTTCCCATTCAGAGATTCGCCCAAGCGATGAAGCACGAGTGGAACTGAACTCCCGGGCTGGGAGTACAATTCGAAAGCACGAACGATCCATGTCTGATCCAACACCCAATCCTGCCCCCGCTCCTCCAGTTACTCCGGGCGCACCCACAGACGCCACGATGCCAAGCCCACAGCGCGGCCCGACCATCAACATCGCCGACGAATTCGGCACCGCCAAGCGCAATCTGCCTCCGCTCAAACCGCTGTTGCTGACCTCGGTCGGGATACTCATCATCGTCGGCGTCGTAGCTTTTCTCCAGCGCGCCAAGCCGCAAGGCGGCGGTTCGCTCGACAACGTAGCCGCGGTGGAACTCCCGGGCCAGAATGCGTGTTTGGTTGCACTCACCTTCACTCTGCGCAACTCCGGTGAGAAATCCCTATGGGTGCACGATATTAAAGGAAAACTTGCAACATCCGGCGGAGAGCAAAGTAGCGACGCTGTTTCTGCTGTTGATTTCGATCGCTACTATCAGGCTTTCCCTGCGTTGAAAGCGAACGCTCTGCCGGCGCTCGCTCCCGAGGACAAACTGCAACCCGGCCAGGAAACTAAGCGAACCGTGATCGTCAGCTTCCCCGTAACTCTCGATGCTTTCAACCAGCGCCGATCCGTGAGCGTGGCCATCCAGCCCTACGACCAACCCGTACCAGTGACGCTGACCAAGTGAAAGCAATCGACCTGTTCACTTGCGCGAGAGCTACCGGATGCGGTTCCATAGAGGGATGAAACTGACTCGGCATTTCTTCCGCCACATCTCACCCTTGTTTGCATTCCTGCTCTTATCTCTTCTCCCGGCACTATGCGCCGGCGCAGCACCTACGCCGAAGAAGCACGAGTTCCTGGTGTACGTGGGCACCTACACCGAGGAAGGCAGCACGAGTAAAGGCATTTACGCCTATCGTTTCGATCCCAGAAGCGCTGAACTGACAGCCATTGGCCTGGCGGCCGAGACCACCAATCCGTCTTTTCTTGCGGTACATCCGAACCACCGGTTTCTTTATGCGGTCAATGAAGTCGGCAAATACAAAGGAGAGAAGAGCGGAGCAGTCAGCGCTTTCGCCATCGATCACGCGACGGGCAAACTAACGTTGTTGAATCAAGTAGCTTCCAGGGGCGCGGATCCTTGCTACATCATCGTAGACAAAACCGGCAAATACGTTCTGGTGGCGAACTACACCGGAGGAAGCGTGGCAGTGTTTCCGGTGCTTGAGGATGGCCGACTGGGCGAGGCTTCATCCTTCGTCCAGCACACCGGCCATGGCGCAGATCCAGATCGCCAGGAAGGGCCGCACGCTCACTCCATCGATCTGTCGGCTGACAACCGCTTTGCCATCGTAGATGATCTAGGCCTCGATGAGACGCTCGTTTACAAATTCGATAGCGCTAAAGGCTCGCTCACGTTGAACGATCCACAGTTGTATACAACGCTCGCCAAAGCTGATCCCGGAGCCGGTCCCAGGCACTTCGCCTTTCATCCCTCCGGCAAGTTCGCCTATGTCCTCAACGAAATGGGGTCCACCGTTTCAGTATTTAGCTATGACAGTTCGGGAGGAGTCCTGCGGCGGCTGCAGACAGTCTCTTCTATTCCGAAAGACTTTTCAGGACATAAAGAGGCTGCAGAAATTCAGGTCCATCCCTCCGGCAAGTTCCTCTACGCCTCGAACCGCGGGCACGACAGCATTGCGGTATTCGCCGTCGATCGGGATAAAGGGACGCTGACGCTCGTCGAGTATGCGTCCACCAAGGGCCAGACTCCCCGCAGTTTCGAGATTGCTCCGGGAGGCTCGCTGTTGTTTGCAGCTAACGAAAAGTCAAACAACATCGTCGTCTTCCGCATCGACGACAAAACCGGCCGCCTGACCCCAACCGGCAAGGTTCTGGAGGTGGTGGAACCCGTCTGCGTGAAATTCGTGCCGATCGACTGAACGCTACGCTTAACCAGGAATTATTTCTTCTGGATGAATCTTCGCCGCACCAGATGGTTATTCGCGTCAGGCTTGATTTCGTCGTATTTCAGGCAGCTGATCGAGCCATCGACCTCCAGCACAGCCAGCGCAACATCGCTGCACTGGGCGATGCCATGCTCGCGCAGCGCGCGCTGCAGTTCGTCCATGCTGACATGTTCTTTCTCCATGTGGGGCTCGATGACCTTTCCATCATGAACCAGGAGGCTGGGCTCGCCCTCTACCACGCGCCGAAAGCCGCGATTGACGCCAGATAGAGTTCCCACAAAGTAGTTCAACAGCAATAAAGTGGAAGCCGCCACCATGCCGCCGATCAGCGATGTGTCGGGCCCAGTCATTGCGTTCTGCACGGAATTAGAAAGCAAGAGAAGGAGCGTGAGATCGAACGGCGTCATCTGCCCCACCTCGCGCTTGCCGCTGAGCCGCACTCCAACCAACACGACCATGTAGATCACGCAAGTGCGCAGCGCGATCTGCAGCACGACATTCCCACCAGCCGGGAATAGCACTCCGCTCAATTGGCTGTCACCGGAGTCGGCGCGCCCTTCGGAGTACTCAGGTAGCCGGTCGCTTTCTTTTTGTCCACCGTCCAAACCACCAGTTCGAACAGCAAGTGATCGCGTCCGGAATAGAACTGAATCGGCTCGGCAACGGTACGATCCCTCTTCTCGATGGTCTTGTCGTCGGCGGTCACATTCATCGTGAACTTGCCGTGTTTGGAATCAGTCTTCTTGAGTTGCAGACTCACCGTAGCAACCGGCTGCGGCTTCGCTCCCTGAAGCAGCGTGAATTCGTAGTAGTTTCTGTCGCCCTTGTGCTTCAGGATGTCAAGATCGCCGCTGGTGCGCGCGATCAAACCCGTCTGGACTCCGAGGTCGCCAATCGTGCTCTGCAGCTTCGCCTTGGTGGCTTCCAGGTCAGCCTTGGTAGAAGCTACGTCGGTCTTGACTCCCCCTACGTCGGTTTTGACCCCAGCTACTTCCCCGGTCACCTGGCCGAACTGTTCTTTCGATTCCTTCTCTTGCTGCGCCAAGCGGGATTCATCCGCCTTCTGTTGCGCTTGCAGCGCCCCGGCGCGTTCCATCAGTTCCTTCTTGGTCATGCCGAGCCTTTGGGCGATCGTCTCTTCCTGAGCTTCTGAGGACTGCACACGCTTTTGCAACTCCCCGATTCGCGCCTGGCTGGCGTCCAGGTCTGCTGTCAGCTTCTGCACATGCGCTTGCGTGCTCACATACCCGTATACCGACGCCGCTATAAAAAGAATCGCCAAGACAAGCAGAATCCACTTCCCTGCAGTCGACTGCTGTTCAACATGCATCTGTCCGCCTTCTTCCGGCATTTAGTTCCTCCAGGATTAACCGCCTTAGCTGCGGGGGTCTTTTCAATTGTTTAGCACAAGCGACCTAGTGTCAATTAGCTCAGAGAATTCCCAGTAGCAGGCATGTAGAGAAGTAATGAGCATTAACGTCGAAGCGATAGCGCTTCCTGCGCCACTCGGTCCGGATCGCGACGGATTGTGACCGCCTCCGCTCCAACCCGACTTCCGGTTCGCTTGCTGGCATCGGCCAGAAACTGCCGCTGCGATGTGTCAGGCAGAGAATCCTGCAGCTCCCCGGATTTCATCAGGCAAGCGTAAACCAGTCGAGCCGGAAATCCCGCGTTGTCGAGAAAGCGTCCGTAGGCCAGCCAATCTTCTGCACTCGAAGTTTTGTCACCAATCGAATTATCCAACTGCAACGCGTGCTGGTAGAGCTGAAGTGCGTGGCCCAATTTGCCGGCGTCGGCTTCGAGAGCTGCTTCATTTACGTTGGCGATGCTCTCCAGTTTAGTTTGTTTGGTCTGAGCCGCAATGGTTGCCGCTAACTCGTAAGACTGGATCGCCAGCGCTTTCTCGGACGCACGCGCCTGGCAATCCGCCATACGCAGCGCAATCGCAATCACCTTCTCAGGCTGCGGACGCTTCGCTGCAGGTTGCTTGGCGACGGCGCTCAGAAACACTCGGTAATGTCCGGCGGCGGCTTGCGCCTTGCCTTCGTGATCCAGTTCATTCGCCAGATAAAGATGCGCCAGCATCTGGTTCGGATCGACGGCAATCGCCCGGTTCCAGCTCTCCACAGCCTGATCAGGTTGTCCGAGTCGCAGCGCCAGCAGGCCTCGATCCACTAGGAGGTTTGCATCTCTGGGGGCGTATTTCAGCGACGCGTCGGTCAAGCCGAGAGCTTCATCGAAACGCTCCTGCCCGATGAGGAATTTCAGCAGCGCCTGGCGCGGAGCGGGATCGGCAGGATTCGCCTGAATCGCCTTCCGCCATGCCGCTTCTGCAGGCTGCGCGTGACCTTCCTCCAGCTCGCGCCGGGCCAAACGCATCTGCACTGAACTGTCAAAGGAATCCAGTGATGCCGCTCGCTGCAGATCATGCAAATTATCGGCTCGGAGCGACAGATAATACCGAACCTGATCCACCGTTCCCCACAGCAGCAACACAAGGGCAGCCGCAATCCGAAGTTGACGCGCGCCCGCAGATCCACCAGTCAGCCAGCGCCACGCGTAGGACAACCGGCTTCCAGCCCCAGTAGCGGCGTCTGAGAGGCGATCCCGCGAACTGAGCAAAAGCGTCGCAATTCGTCCATCGCGAAGCTTCCAGATCGCGCCGTCCAGAAGGAAGTGGTGAATATTCACCAACGCGGTGAAGATCAGAAAACTCGTGGTGAAGTCGTGATGGAATATGCGGCTCGCGAGCCAGGGTCCGGGAACAAACAGCGCGATCCCCCCGGCAATCAGCACGCCGAAGTATGCCCACGCACGCCAAGGACGACTGCTCTCGCCCCCCGCCTCGCGGCGCGCGTAGTAGCTGGTGATCCACAGGTATTGCGCGGAGTGCATGACGGCCAGCACGCCCGAACTATAACGGCTCTGCGGAACTGCAAGACCTTTGATCAGCGAAACGCCCGCCGGCAATACAAACCACAGGAACTGTGATGAGAATAGGGTGAGCGAAGGCAGCAGCTTGCGCCAGCCGGTCTCTCGAGCAAGACGCGAGAGCCCAAACCCCGCCAGCATGACAAACGCTACGGCGAGGAGGATCTGCTCCCACCGGCTCACCATCGCTGGAATTCCGAGAGAAATAAAAAGCGGATCCGAGGAAGGCCCCGTATGGAAGCCCAGGAACAGAATCAGGTACGAAGCAATGAATGCTCCATAGAGCTGCGCGGCGCACCGCCTCACTCGGCTTCGCTCCCGCCCGGCGAGCGAACATCATAAACAAGCCGTAGTTCTGTCCGCTGTAATGCCACGGACTCCAGGTCAGGTAGATCGTGAAAATCCAAGGCAAGATTCGAACCCAGGAATGCGCCAGCACCAGCGTCAGAACGATCAACGCCGTGATGTGCACGGTGAAGATGCGGTATTTGTGAAAATCTTCCTCGCGATGGTAAGCGCGATAGATCGTGGCCATGTAGTGCGGGTAGTTGAAAAACAGCGCCAGCGCGTAGAAGGCAACCGACCAGGCCCGTGCACTCGAAGCAATCGACAGATAAGAAATCAGCAAAAGCGGCGCCGACCACGCTCCGCATCCCACCACCAGATCGAGCCATGGACCATAAATCCACGGCGATGCCGGAGCAGTTCCCTCGCTCGGACTGGGCGTTGTTTTGACCATCACGTTGAGTGGTTTGAACGGATTATAGGCGGCAGAAGGGTAACCACTCCGGTAACGAAAGTAACTGGGTCCTTTACAATGCGCAGGTGAAGAATTGGGACGTAATCGTAATTGGCGGCGGCATCATCGGACTTTCGCTGTCGATTGAACTAAGAAAAAAAGGCGCGACAGTTCTGATCGTCGAGCGGGGCGAGCCGGGCCGCGAAGCGTCGCACGCCGCAGGCGGCATGCTGGTCGATTGCCTTCTTGAAACGCCCGCTGTTCTACAACCCCTAGCCACAGCCAGCGCCCGCCTGTATCCCGAGTTCGCCCACGAGCTGGAAGTGGAATCGGGCATGAAAGTTGATCTGCGCGACCAGGGCACGATTTTTTTTCCGTCCGCCGAGCATCTTTCTTCTCCGTCAGTGCAAGCGGCGGTGCTTCCAGCACCTCTGGCCGAATTCGAACCAGCGCTTGCGGATTTCAATCGGCCCGCATTCTATTTGCAGGAGCGCAGTGTCGACCCGCGAGCGCTCACGGCGGCTGCACTCAAAGCGGCCAAACATCGCGGCGTGGATTTTTCCTCCGGCGACGAGGTCACTGCAGTGAATCGCTCCGACGGCCGGGCCAGCGGAGTCGTCACAAAAAGACCTCATTCCACGGCACCGAAAGTCGTCAACTGCGCCGGCGCATGGTCGGGCCAGATCGCGCCCCACGCCTTTCCCACCCGCCCGGTCAAGGGACAAATGCTCTGCCTGGCCTCGCCCTCGCGCAACCTGCTCAAACATGTGATTCGCGCGCCCGAGGTTTACCTGATTCCGCGCAGCGACGGAAGAATCCTGGTGGGCACCACAGTAGAAGAAGCCGGATTCGACAAGCGCACCGACGTCGAGGCGATTCAGCGTCTGCACCATGCCGCGGTCGTATTGGTCCCCGAACTGCGAAATGCAAAGATTCTTGAAGACTGGGCCGGTCTGCGTCCTGGAACTCCCGATGCGCTGCCAATTCTCGGCGCAACAGTGACTCCCGGCTACTACGTTGCCACCGGCCATTTCCGCGACGGCATCCTGCTCGCCCCAATCACAGCGCAAGTGATGGCGGAAGTGATTACCGGAACCAACTGCCCCTACGACCTCAAACCATTCTCGCCAGCCAGATTCTCCAGGAACCAAGCTGCCTGAAACTTCCGCGGCGCGCTTCGTACGTAGCTTGCTACGTCTTGACGTCGCCACGCTCACCGCCGCCGCCCAATTCCTTCGAGTATACTGAAACGTTTCCTCATCAGCCCGACTCGGCACCGCCGCGCATCAGCACCAGAAAGGATCACCCATGGCTTCTCCCGCAGTAGATTTTGCCCGCAATAATCAGCAGCGTTTCCTGAGCGAACTCAAAGATCTTCTCCGCATCCCGAGCGTCAGCACGCTCGAAGAACACAAGCCCGACGTTCAAAAAGCCGCCGACTTCGTGGCCAACGAACTCCGCCGCATCGGGATGGAAAACGTCGAGGTCATCCCCACCAAGGGTCATCCTCTTATATACGCCGATTGGCTGCACGCTCCGGGCAAGCCCACGGTCCTCTGCTACGCGCACTACGACGTGCAACCGCCCGATCCTCTCGACGAATGGCACACGCCGCCCTTCGAGCCGACCGAGCGCAACAACAATATCTACGCCCGCGGCGCAGTCGACGACAAAGGCCAGCTCTGGATGGAAGTGAAGGCCCTCGAATCACTGATGAAATCCGGCAACGGCAAATTGCCCATCAACGTCAAAGTAATTTTCGAAGGCGAAGAAGAAGTTGGAGGCGAATCCATCACGGAGTATGTCCACAAACAAAAAGCCAAGCTGAAAGCCGATTTCGCCCTGGTTTGCGACACCGAACTCTTCGCGCCCAACCTTCCCACGCTATGCGTCGGCCTTCGCGGCCTCGTCTACACCGAAATCGAAGCGGTCGGCGCCAAGATCGATCTCCACTCCGGCATGTACGGCGGCGCCGCGCCCAATCCCTTTTTCGCGCTAATCGAAATCATCAGCAAGCTGAAAGATGCCAAGGGCCACATACTGATTCCCGGCTTCTATAAAGGAGTGAAAGCACCCAGCAAGGACGAACTCAAAGCGTGGAGGCGCCTGCCCTTCAACGAGGAGCACTATCGCAAGACAGAAGTCGGCTCAAAAACCCTGACCGGCGAGCCCGGCTACTCAGTTCTCTATCGCACCTGGGCGCGCCCCACACTCGAAGTCCACGGCATGCCCGGAGGATTCATCGCCGCCGGCGCCAAGACCGTGATCCCGGCCAAAGCCGCCGCCAAGGTGTCGATGCGCCTCGTGCCCAACCAGAATCCCGGCGACATCCTGAAGCGCTACACAGCGTTCGTCAAGAAGCTAACGCCCAAGGGCATCGAAACCAAAATCAAAGTGTGGAGCAAAGGCCCGGCCTGCGTGGTCGGCACCGATAATCCCTACATCAAGGCGGCGACTGAAGCTCTGCACGACACATTCAAGAAAGAAACCGTCTTCATCCGCAGCGGCGGATCGATCCCTATCGTCAACGATTTCTACCAGGGTCTGAAGATTCCCAGCGTGATGATGGGCTTCGGCCTGCCCGACGACAACCTGCACGCCCCCAACGAAAAGTTCCACATCCCCAACTTTCACCACGGCATAGAAACCATCTGCCTGTTCTTCGAAAAGCTGGGAGGAAAGTAAGAGTCGGCAAGGGCCAGGAACAGATGTGGGACGGGCGACTCGCCTGTCCGCCAAGGGCTGCGCTGCCGCTCTCGACGAATCGTTGTCTTAGATCGCCGACTGCGCTACCATAATCTTGCTCTCGCGGTTCTCCCACCTCGTCCTTCCCTCACCCGTAAACCAGGCGTCTGCTGCAATGTGTGTGCAACCCAGTGCGCTAGGGCTTAAGGCCATACAATATATAGTGTTATATTGCTTGACCCCGGCCCGATTTCACCGTTACAGTAGCTCTAATTTGTGCCTGTCCGATCCAGCTTGGGCGGGAAAAATCTGGGGCAAGCACCGTTTCGGCGCTGGAGGTATCAGTCTGGTAAACAGGCCGGCAAGCAGCACAACAGAAAACTGGGCACTGACAACTGGCCACAGGCCACTGCTTCTCCAAGGAGTCCACGTTGCTTAAACTGAAGCGGCTTCAAATTCTCGGCTTTAAATCGTTTTGCGACCGCACCGACCTCAAGTTTCACGGGGACGGCATCGCTGCCATCATCGGACCCAACGGGTGCGGCAAGTCGAATATTGCCGACGCCATTTCCTGGGTGCTGGGTGAACAGTCGGCCAAGACGCTGCGCGGCTCGCGCATGGAAGATGTGATCTTCGCCGGCACCCGCGACCGCAAGCCCACCGGCATGGCCGAGGTCTCGCTGACCCTGATCGATCCCGAAGAGTATCCCGGCCCCGACGCAGATGCGCCTACCGAGATCGATATTCAGGATGAAGTTCCTGTCAGTGCAGAAGCCGCGCGGCGTCCTGCTGACGACTGGGACGAGGCCGCTATCCGCGCCCACGCCGCCGAAGAAACCGAACGCGCCGTGGAAGAAGCTCAGCCCGGCAAAACGGAAGAAGTGGAGGTTTCGCGTTCGAAAGTAGACACGCTGGCCGTGGCCTTCCCCGACGACGAACCGGTGTTCGCCTTGCCCGTGCACGCTATCGTGCCCGTCGCGACTTCCGCCGCGGTGATCGGTGCAACTCAAGTCGTGCTCAAGATCCGCCGCAGGAAGTTCAACCAGCAACAGTTCCGCACTGGCGAAATTGTTGTTACGCGTCGCCTGTTCCGCTCCGGCGACAGCGAATACCTGCTGAATGGCAAGCTCTGCCGACTGCGCGACATTCAGGAACTTTTCATGGGCACAGGCCTCGGCCCAGAGACCTACGCCCTGATTGAGCAAGGACGCATCGGCCAGATTCTCAGCAGCCGCCCCACGGACCGCCGCGCGATTCTCGAAGAGGCTGCCGGAATCACGAAGTTCAAAACCAAGAAGCGGTTGGCAGAAGCTCGCCTCGAAGACGCGAAGCTGAACCTCGCCCGCATGAACGACATTTTCGACGAAGTCACGCGCCAGATGAATTCGCTGAAGCGCCAGGCTTCCAAGGCCGAGCGCTACGCCAAGCTGCGCGAGGAGATGCGGGCACAGCTGCGGGTGGTCTTGGCCAGCAAGTTCGCCGCGATCGAACAGGAAAGTGGCGAACTTGACGCCCAGCTCAACGCCCTGGCCGAAGACATGCAGCACCGCACCGAAGCGGTTCAGCAACTTGAGTCGGAGCATGCCGAGGGCTCCGAGCGCGGTTATGCCATCGAAACCGAGTTGCGCGAGAATCGCGATCGCCTGAGCCAGATCGATTTGGAAATCGATCGAGCCCACGCTCGCCGCCGCCACAATGAAGAACGCTGCGCTGAACTCGTAGTTCGTTCTGCCTCGGCGGAAGCGGAACTGGCCCAGGCCCGTCACCGCCTGACCGCGCTAGAGGCGGAACGCGATTCCAATCGGCAAGTTCTGGAATCAGCCGCTGCCGATCTGGCTGCAGCCCAGCACGAACTGGCGTCTGTCGCAGCAAGAAGCAGCAGCCGCGGCCACAGCACTGGCCGAGCTTGAACATCAGCAGGAAGAGTCTCGCGTGGCTATCTTCGACACGGTGTCGTCGGTCTCGCGGCTTCGCAACCAGCTCGCTCAGGCCGAAGAGCGCCTTGCGGGCGCGGATCGTGAAGCCGGGCGCCTGCAAGCTGAAATCAGCAACGCCAACCTGCAGGTGGAAGCCTTCGGCGGCCAGCGCGGGCAACTTGCCCTCGAGTTCGAAACCGTAACACAGCGCGTCGCCGGAATCAGTGCGGAAATCAGTCAACTGCGCCGCTTGCTCGAAGCCAAGCGCCTCGAAGAAACCAAGGCGAAAACTCATCTTGACCTTCTCCGCGCGGAATTCGCGACGGCTCTCGGGAAAAAAGGATCTCTCGAAGCAGTCATCGCTGAACATGGATACTCGACCGAGTCGGTGCGCCGCCTTTTCCAGTCGGGAGTGATGCAGAGCGGCCTGGCGCCGGTCGGCGTGCTCGCTGATTTTCTTGAAGTCGAGCCGCGCTTTGAGCGCGTGGTCGAAGACTTCCTGCGCGACGAGTTGAACTACATCGTGGTCAAGTCCTGGGACGCTGCCGACGAAGGCCTTCGCCTGCTGCGCAGCGATGTTGACGGCCGCGCTACTTTTCTGGTTCATCCCGAAGACGCGCAGGCCAAGTTCTCTTTCATCCTTGATGAAGCCGCGCACTGCGCTCCGCCCACGGCTTCCATCGTGCCGTTGAAGCACACCATTCGCGTTCTCGATGGCTTTGGAAAATCTCTCGAAGTGATCTTGCCGAAGTTGCGGGACGGCTACATCGTGCCCGGCTCCGACACCGCGCGGGGCCTGGCGCTAGAAAATCCCGACGCGTTTTTTCTTTCGCAATCTGGAGAATGCTTCCACAACGTGACCGTCACCGGCGGCAAACAGCGTTCCGAGGGCCCGCTTTCGATGAAGCGCGAACTCCGGGAAGTTTTGCGGCAGCTTGAGGATCTCGAGCGCGCTCTTCGTGAGGAAGAAATGCGAGTGCTGACGCTCGGCCGGGAAATTAAAGACTTCTCTTCCCTTCTCGATCGTCTCGAAGGCGAGAAGCGAGAGGCCGAACACCAGTCGATGACTTCGGGCCACATGCTGCAGCAGCTTGATTCGGAGATGGCCCGCGTCAGCGAGCGCGTCAGCATTTCGCAAGCGGAGTTGGAGCGACTGGCTGCGGAGCGGGCCGAGCAAGAGTCGATCGTCGCGGAGCGCCGGACTGAAATCGGCGCGCTCGAATGGACTCGCGCCGAGATCGAGCAGCAGATTGCGACCGCACAGGAGTTGCTAGGCACGCTGCGTCAGCGTCGCGAGGACGCAGCCCAAGCCAGCTCGCAGCGCATGGCCCGGGTCGCGGCGCTGGAAGAGCGCCACCGTTCCGCAACTGCCGTGCTTGGACGCATCGATTCTATCTTCTCTGAAATGACCGATCGCCTCCACGCATTGGTCTCACAGATTGAAGCAGCTGCCGCCGAGAGAAGACAGCGCGAAACAGAGAATCTGCAACTCGAGCAGCAGACCGCCGATTTCGTGGCCGAGCGCAACGCGAGTCAGGCGCGTGAAGGGTTGCTGCAGTCCGAAAAAGATCAACTCCGCGCGCGACTTTCTGAAATCGACGAGCTTCTTCGGCACGCCCGGCTGCTCCTCGACCAAGCTCGCGACCGCCGCGGAGAGCTGCAGGCGGCCGCCGCCAAGCTGCAAGCCGACGCCACGTACATGGCGGATACCTGCCTGAACGAACTGGGAATCGAGCGCGCCGCTTTGCTGGCCGATACGACACTCGCGCTCGTTGCCGGTGACGAACTGACGGCCCGTGACCAGCTTCATCGGGAGATGCGGGCTAAACTGGAAGCCATGGGTCCGGTGAACATGATGGCGCTCGAAGAATATCGCGAGACTGCCGAACGTCATGCGTTCCTCGAGGGTCAGCGTAAAGACCTGATCTCCTCCATCGAGAACACCACCGCCACTATTCGAGAGATCGATGAGGTCTCGCGCCAGAAGTTCGAGGAAGCCTTTGCTCGCATCAATGAGAACTTCGGTGTTACTTTCAAGAAACTCTTCGGCGGCGGGCATGCCTTCATGAGGCTAACTGACGAGGAAAATTCGGCCGAGAGTGGGATCGACGTGGTCGCATCGCCTCCCGGCAAGCGCCTGCAGAGTGTGCTGCTGCTTTCCGGCGGAGAAAAGGCGCTCACCGCGCTAGCTTTGCTGGTCGGCATTTTCCAGTACACCCCCAGCCCATTTTGCATCCTTGACGAGGTGGATGCGCCACTCGACGAAGCCAACATCGGCCGCTTTACAGAACTCGTGAAAGAGATGAGCATCAAGACGCAGTTCGTCCTGATCACGCACAGCAAGAAAACGATGAGCATCGCCCCGGTGCTGTACGGCGTGACCATGCAGGAACCGGGTGTGTCGAAGCTAGTCTCAGTGCGCTTTGGAGCCGCATAGAAATCGACCCGGGTGCAAAGAGCGGAGCTGAGTTCAGTTTCGGAACCTTTCGGCTTCGACTTTTCAGTTTTGGAACTTTCGTGGGGAAAAACAAATTCCTTGGTATCGAGGGCATGCAATCTGGCATCCAATAGGCAGGAGAAGTTTGTGATGTCAGTTTTCGACGAAAAGTACCGAGTTGTGGGCGTCGAGAGTGACCGCTTGCTGCTGCGCGGAGTGCACAGCGGCGATGTGTTGACCATCGTCAACTCCGAGCCCGAGATTCCTCTTACGCAAAAAGAGTATCCGCTGGGCAAATTGATTGCTTTGACGGACCCCTCCAGCGCACCCCTGAATTAAAGGGCAATCCCCGCTCTTAGTAGAACAATAAATCAGGAAGACCTTTGCGGACCCAACAGAATCTGCATCGTACTCGCGAAACCAGTCCAAGTAGAGTTAATCTAAAGGGTTGAAGGATCGAGGAGGGTGCGTGCGCTGCGGACGATGCGGCAATGAGAACGACGAGTCCAACCGCTTTTGCGGGATGTGCGGAGCGTCTCTAGTTGCGACAACTCAGACAGGCAGACAAAAACCTGCGGCTGGTCCGACGGGGAGCGGAGCAGTACCCAGGCAGACCGCGGGCTCGGTGCAAGCTCCAGTGCAATCTGCACCGAGGCAAACGGCCGAGGCGCCTGTCCCTGAGCCTGCGGGATTGAGCAGTGCCACCGCGGAACGGCGTCCGGCGCCGCTTCTGCCTACCGGCGCCAGGTCAAGCACGGGCCCGGTGATCACGGGTCACTCCTTTCTCGGATTGAACAATCCTGGACCCGCCGTTGATCGTCACGATGACGGCGATCCTTTGCGGCCCTCTTCCAATCTGGACTATCTTCTCGATGATGAAGAAGAAGAGCCCAAGCGCGGTGGGGGGAAAATGCTCTTGATGGTTGTCGCGCTGGCCTTGGCGGGAGGACTTGGTTACTTGCACTTCAAGCAGACTGGATTCGGCGGGCTACCCGGGTTCGATAAGAAGCCGGCGACGGCCAAGCCAGCGGCGGACGCGACACCGGGCACGGATTCCGGAGTCGCAGCAGGGTCGCCGTCTGCTGAAAGCGCGGTTCCGGCGACTGGTACCAGCGGTGCCGGGACGACGCCGGCCCCAGGTGGTGCAGCAGCGAGTCCGGGGGATTCTGCTCCGGGGACGGCGACTCCTGCGACCGCTTTGCCGATAACTCCGCAGAGCACTCCGCCGCCGAGCTCCCCGTCGGCGGGCGCAGCTTCTCAAGCCGTTCCTGCGCAAGCCCAATCGAGCGATCCTAACTTGCCGGCGGTCGCTGTTCCGCCACCTGCGAGTTCTGGTCCGGATAAAAACACGCCTCCAGAGCCGGCCCCTGAGCGGAAAGCGCGCGACACGCAAGCCGCCCGCGGCAGTGAAGGCAGTTGATCCCGTGACCTACGCGGAGCGCTACATCTATGGGCGCGGGGTGAGCCAGGACTGCGATCACGGGCTGCGGCTGTTGAAGCCCGCGGCGGAACAGTCCAATGCGAAGGCGATGATTTCCCTGGGTGCTCTGTACTCGACGGGAACGTGCACGCCGCGGGATCTGCCCACGGCCTACCGGTGGTTTGCGCTAGCTCTACACCAGGAGCCCGACAATCAAGCGCTGCAGGACGACCTGCAGAAATTGTGGAGCCAGATGACGCAGCCGGAGCGTCAACTTGCCATCAAGCTGAGCCAGTGAAGACGAGAGCTTCCCTCGCCCGCTCATTCGAGCGGCCTATTTCTTGTCTATTCTCTATTTCTTTCCAGTCCTCTTGTCCTTATTCAATCAGGTTTGCGTTTCGTCGCTTCAATATCCAATGGTAGTGATCACCACCAACACCGAGCACCATTGCCCTGGGCTATCCAGGGTAGCCTATCGTAGTGCCCTGATTAGATGTCCCTCTGTCCCTCACTCGCATGGGGAGGTTGCGGGGGCCCTGCGCTTATCCTAGGATCGCACGACACGACATCCAGGCCTTACTCTCCCAGATTAGGAAATTGCGGGCCCGAAGGAAAGGTTGGATGTCACAGGCGGGCGGATTTTTCTGTGGAAATAGCTGCGGCAGTACAGCGCCTGAAGGCGCGGCTCGTCATGCTGCGCTCACGCTATGGCTGAAGCCATACCCTGATACGAACCTACGCTAATTCAAACCAATAAATCAGACAGCGCCCACAATCCCTTGCCGTCGGCGGCATCCGGCTGCTATGTTTTCGCCACAGCTTTGGGCGCCGGCTGCGGGCGGGAAGGGCAATCCGACGGGGCTTATTTTTCGTATATCTATATAAGGAAGAGACATAGCGTTTGTTGAGTCCGCAACGACAAGGCATTCCGGCGGATCTCGCCCTGGTGACGGGGCTGAAGTCGGGCGATCAGGGGGCGATGGCGGAGCTCTATGACCGCTATTCTTCAATCGTGTACGCGGTAGCGTTGCGGGTACTGGGCGATACTGGAGCCGCGGAGGATGTGTTGCAAGAAGTCTTCCTGCAATTGTGGCGAAAGCCGAGCGCGTTCGATGCGGCGCGCGGGAGTTTGGGAAGCTGGCTGGCTGTGATTACTCGCAACCGCGCGATTGACTTCCTCAGAAAGCGGCGGCCGGAGACGGATATTGACGACGTGGTGCTGTCGGTGGCGCCTGACCTGGCCGGAGACGCGGAGCGGGCGCGGGCTGCGGAAAGAGTGCGGGGCGTTATGGGAACTATGGCTCCGGCGCAGCGTTCAGCCATTGAAATGGCTTATTGGGAAGGCATGAGCCATTCTGAGATTGCTGAGAGGACAGGAGAGCCGCTGGGGACGGTCAAGACGCGGATTCGCTCCGGGTTGATTGCTTTACGGAAGGCATTTCAGGGTTGAGGGAGTCCGGGAGCGGCGCTCCGCGAAATAGCCGAGTGCGGCTGCCCCACACGGTAGTTGCTTAAGAGATGAGCGAGCACGAAGAATACGCTGACGATCTTGCACTGTACGCGCTGGATGCGCTGCGGGGCGAGGATCGCGCACGGGTGGATGCGCATCTGGCTACGTGTGCTGCCTGCCGGCTGGAGCTGGAGCGACTCCGCGGGGATACAGCGTTGCTGGCGCTGTCGGCGGCGGGGCCGAGGCCTCCGCAGCGGTCGCGGCAGCGGTTGCTGGATGCGGTGGCGCGGGAGCCACGCGTGGCAAGAGTAGCGCAGACTGCGACTCGCGCTTCGTGGTGGGGATGGGTGGGATGGGTGGCTGCGGCGGCGGTGGTGGTTTTCGCACTTTCGTTGTGGCGGGAGAATACTGCGTTGCAGCAGAGTTTGGCGTCGATGAGATCGCGGGCAGGGGAGAACAGGCGCGAACTGGAAGAGTTGCGTAGGGTTGCGGCGCCGATCCTTGATCCCGAAGCGCAGCGGGTGACGCTGGTTTCGACGAAGAGTGCGCCGCAGCCGCAGGGCAAGGCATTTTATCTGCGAAACCGCAGCAGCCTGGTTTTCCTGGCGAACAACATGCCGGAGCTGCCGCCGCGGAAGGCTTATGAATTATGGCTGATTCCGGTTAACGGCGCGCCGATTCCGGCGGGAGTGTTCAAGCCGGATCCGCATGGGAGCGCGAGTGTGGTGAATCCGCAGCTGCCGGCGGCAGTTGAGGCAAAGGCGTTCGCGATCACCGTGGAAGATGAAACCGGGGCTACTGCTCCGACCATGCCGATTCTGATGATGGGCGCGGGCGAATAGAGTAAGGTGCCAAGCGACTGTACTCGAGGCTCGAGGAACGATGGCAGGGTTGGGAAGCTAGCAGCAGAACGCCTCGCTGCGCTTGGCGGGACAGCCGAGGCGGCTGTCCCCACATAAGCTAAGCAACTCGAGACACCTACTCCACTGACTATTTTTCCAAGACCATCGTGGCTTTGGGCGCGTCGATGTGTTCTTTTCTATAAGCGCGGGCTACGTCGCCTAGAGGGGTCTCGTACGGAAGGGATCCGAGTTCCGCCAGCGGAACCTCGCCTGTCGCGTAGCTGTACGGGGAAAGGTTGCTGGTTAACAAGCTGGTCTCCTGAGCCATAGCGTGCTCCGCGGCGCGCAGCGGATGTTCGAACATGACAACGGGCGCGGGCGTGTTGCTAAGGATGGGGGCGCTTTGAGCAAAGGCTGCGGTTGCGCAGAGAAAGCAGAGAACAATGATTGTGGTCTTCATTAAGATGATCCTATCCGGGGGACAGATTGAAAGAGCTCGCGGAAGGCCTGATTAGTGCGGCTTCCGAGGGTATTATGGCAATCGGCATACCAAACCAGAGCGGCTGGAATTCGAGTTACGCGTAGTAACCCAAGGCCAGACGCAAGAGTTTGCACATGAGTGGAAAGATGGGGAGTATGGGCAAGAATCAACCGCTCAAGGCTGGAAGCACCAGCGCCAGTAATGGAAATGTCTAGCAAGGCCAGGGACGGCGTAGGCAAGTTGCATCGGTCCCTCGGCTCGGCTCCGGGCAGGATTTCACTTCGTTTCGGATGACGGCGTTCAAAGAGGTCGCTCGATGAGATGGCATATGATTCCGCTATGTGTTCTGTTTCTGTCTGTGGGTTTGTGGGGCCAGACCGATTGTGAAACGGGAAATGGGGCTCTGGATTCGGCTCCGCCGAAGACGATCAGCGTGCAGGACGTTATTCAGAAGCTTGGGACGACTGAGGCGGCTGCCAAGGAATCGCGTCTGCATTACACCTATACGCAGGATGTGCTGGTGCAGACACTTAGTGGCCAAGACGTGACGGGAGCGTTTCATGAGGTGACGACTGTTTCCTACGACGAGAAGGGCAAGCGACAGGAGAAAGTCGTGTTCGCCGGGCAATCCACGCTGCGGGGGGTACAGATCACCCAGGAAGACATGGAAGATATTCGCATCTTCATGCCGCTGATGCTGACCAGCGAAGACCTGGCCCAATACAACCTGACCTACAGCGGGCAGCGGCATGTGGACGACCTGGACACCTACGAGTTTCATGTGGAGCCGAAGAGCAAGGAAAAGAACAAGCGATATTTTGAGGGGAAGATCTGGGTGGATGCGCAGGATTTCCAGATCGTGAAGGTGTGCGGCAAGAGCGGTCCGGATCTGATACGGAAGGGAAAGCATCAGCATTCGGACTTGCGGCCTACTTTTGTGACCTACCGCCAACAGGTGGATGGGCGCTACTGGTTTCCGGCGTACTCGCGCTCCGATGATTACTTGCAATTCAACGCAGGGTCAGTGCGGGTGCGAGAGATCATCAAATATAACGGCTACAAGCGGACAGGCACGCAGTGAAGGAACAGGGTTTCTGATAAGTCTGTAGCAGGTAGGGTCCGCGTGAGGGATTTGAAGAAGCCGGAGCGAAGTGCCGTCGAAGCTGTCGCCCGACGGTTCTCGGCGAACTGGAAAAAAGGTGGTGATTCCTCCGACGCGTATATCGTGTTCGCGGGAAAGCGGGTTGCTGTTGACATCGCAACCCTCAAATGGCGTGGCTCTAATGGTGCCAAGGATGGTTTCGCCAAGCTGGGCTTGAGGTTTGATAAGGTTGCGGTCAGGCTCGTTGAACGTCTGAGAACCGCCCTTGGGGAGACTGTGCCGGAAGGAGTGTCAGTGGTGCTGACCATCCCCGCTCCCATCCGTTTGCCATCGAAAACCGCAGTCTCGCTGGAAAACAAAATACAAACATTTCTGGAGCGGGGATTGCCGTGCCGAGATGAGAAATATACGATTCACGGGAATCGCGTCCGGATTCGACTCTTGAGAGACCAGTCTGAACGAGCGCCAAAGATGATTGGATTCGTGCACAATTCCAATTCAGATCCACTTTTACTTTTGGACATGACAAGCGAACTTCTTGAGCTGATGAGTGCAGAGGCTGGCAGGCGGACGCCGAAGTTTGCGGGTAATCGATGGCTCGTTGTGATTAGCGCCAGGGGAATTTCATGCCTAGAGGCATATCGCTACATCTACTCGCAGCTGCCCATTGCGACCAGTTTTAAAAAGGCTCTCATGGTGTTTGCCGACGGCAGTGTGGGGATGTTGACGGGCTGAAGGTTGTGACGCGCGATGCCTCTCACGGTCAGCCTCAATCAGGTCGCACTCGGTACTTCCTCGACGCGCCGGCTGCCGTATTTCTTGAACACTGAGTCGCGGGAGACTACACCTTCCAACTTCCGTAAATTCGCACGATTGACCACAGGTATCAGCGGGTAGTCGTTCACATAGCGAAGCGCGGCGTCGAGTGGGAGATCCGGATACAAGCTGGGCAGAGAGTGCGGAAGAACCGAGGCCAGCGTGTGTTCGCCTTTCCCTTCCCGGAAAAGGCGGTGGAGCTGGTCGCGGCTGATGATGTTCCAGCCGCTGGGATGCATACGCACTAGAAAGTTGGAGTCGGTGGAGTCTTGCACGCGGCGGGCGTTGGCGTCGACGTAATCCTCGGCGTTCAAGATGGTAGCGGGCACCGGGAGCATGGCGTCTTCGACGCGGAGGATCGCTTCTTCACGATCTTCTTCCAATGAGGGAAGGATGAGGCCATCCTGCCGCGTGAGCATGTCGAAGACGGGAACGGTTTGCAGACTGCGCGAGATCACATAAGAAAACGTGTTCGCGACGATGACTGGGACGACGATTTCGTAGTTGCCGCTGACTTCGAGAACCATGAACACGGAGGTCATGGGGACACGAAGAAACCCGGCAAAGAGCACGCCCATGCCGACCAGAACGTAGGTTCCGGTGGACCCGGTGAGGTGAGGAAAGAAGTGGCGTTCGAGGTCGCCGACGGCGCCGCCGAGCATTGCTCCGATGAAGAGTGTAGGGGCGAACATGCCGCCGGGAGCGCCGCTGACGAAGGAGAGGGTGGTGGTGAGAATCTTGAGAACGGCGAGGATGGCCAGAATCTTCCAGGCGTACTGCCCGTGCATGGCCTGGTCCATGGAATCGTAACCGGCGCCCATGATTTGGGGAGCACCGAGGAAGGCGATGAGGCCGATGAGGAGTCCGGCGAGTGCGGGCTGAAAGTATTGCGTCCAGCGCGGCAGAGCATTGAGGCGGGGGCGCAGGTAGCCGATCGATTTGGCGAAGGCGACTGAAGCGAGGCCGCCGACTATGCCTAAGACGGCGTACGCAATGAGTTCGGTGGGCCGCCTGAAGGTAGTGACGGGAATGCGGAACAGTGGCTCGCTGCCGAGAAACCAGCGCACGATCACAACGCTGGAGACAGCTGAAAGCACGACGGAGCCGAGGATACCAGCACTCCAGCGGCCGATGACCTCCTCGATGACAAACAGGACGGCCGAGATGGGGGCGTTGAAAGCTGCGGCCAGACCGGCGGCGGCGCCGACTGGGGCCATGAGGCGGAGTTTCTCACGAGAGATTTCCAATCGGCGTCCTAGAGCAGAGGCGATGCTGGCGCCGATCTGGAGAGAAGGATCTTCGGGACCGAGGGATTGGCCGGAGCCGATGGCGATTGCGGAGCAAATAAATTTCCCGATAGCAGTGCGGAAGGGGATGAACCCATTAAAGATGTAGAGTGCGGCCTTGGTCTGATTCACGCCGCTACCGCGAATGCCGGGGAAGACATGAATGACAAGCGCGGCCACAACCAGGCCGGCAAGTGTGGGGACTGCAAACAGGCGCCAGCCGTGGGTTTGCGGGAGAGGGCCGAGCAGGGCCATGTGTATCCAGTCGATGGCGAGCCGAAAGCAGACTACGGCAAGGCCGGAGAAGATTCCGATAAATACCGAGAGGATCAGGAAAAACAATTCTTCGTTGAAGACGCCCTCGAGCGTAGAGAACAGGCGGCGGGGAGCCTGGAACCGGACGGCCGGAGAGTTCGCCGAGGAGGCAGGATCGCTCATTGCCCGGCAGCCTCGCGTTTTTGAGAACTCAGGAGCAGGGCGAGGTCGAGGCCCTGCGGCGTGCCGCAAGTGGCTGCGGTCTGCTGTTCGATTTGGAGGACAACGTCCATGAGGGCATCGGGGAGGTCGGTTTCCGCGGGGGAGCGGAGACGGGCAAGATCCGGTTTGGCCTCGGTCCACAGGGACTGCAGAGTGGCAAGAGGCGAGGCGGAGGGCGTTGCGGTTTTGAGGTCGACGCTCGATTGCTTGGCACATTCGTCGAGCCGCTTTTCGGCTTGGGCAAAGGCGGCGATGATGCGGCGGTTGCGTTCCGCATCAGAGATGTGACTTAAGAAAGGGTCGTTGTGGAGAATGAGATCCGTGGTCGCTAGAAGCTGGCGGGAGCCGGCATCCTGCGGATTTGAGTTGACTGCAGCCTGGAGATCGCGGTGGGCGGTGATGTAATCGCCCGAACGGTATTCGGATTCGCCGGCTCCGGCCAGGGCGGCGGAGTTCGCCGGGTCGAGACGAAGAACTTCTTGGTACTGCGCTAACTCGCCTGCGTAGTCATGCGCCTGGGCGAAAAGTTCCGCAGCCTGAAGATGGGCCGCGGGAGCGGGCGGCAGGGCGGTGGCAAGAGCCATGAGTTCCGATGCCGCTCTGTCAGGAGCGCCTTGCTTTAGCAGGAACTGGATCAGTTCGATGCGGGCTTTGCTGCGGTTGGCATCGGGGTCAGAGTTCCAGACTCCGTACATGGCGTTGTGGTAGTAGCGTGTGGCATCTTCGATGGAACCGCGGTGAGCGGCGACGCGAGCGAGAGCGAGATTGACGGCGGCATCCTGGGGAGTGCGCTGCCAGAGTGCGATGAGGTAGGATTCGGCCTCGTCGAGGCGGCGGGGATCGTTGCTGTCGCGTAAAGATCGGGCCAGGCTAAGTTGGTACTGCGAGTTGGTGGGGTCGCAGGTAAGGGCGGCGCGGAAAGCCGAAATGGCGTCGTCGTAGCGGTCCGCGCCGGCGGCGGCGATGCCTTGCTGGTAGAGTTTGCGGCCGCGAGCTTGCTGATTGGCGGTGAAGCGGGCTACGAGATGGCTGACGGCGGCGAATCCTGTGGCCGCGGCGAGCGTGAGAACGAGAAGTATGACGGGCGCGGAGCGCGGAATCAGTTTGGGGAACCTCCACGACATATCTCGCATCACGATATCATTTGTCCGCTCAAAACGGCGGAATTGAGCGACAAAATTGGCCTTGCGGGCTTCCGGTTCAGGTAAGATACTTCGTCTGCCGGGACTGCCGAAGAATGAATCGCGAATATCACAAAGGATACAGCCAGGAACTGAATCGAGACATGGAGGGGCTAGTTTTTGGCCACGCCGGCACGCCCTTGGTGGTGTTTCCGACCTCGATGGGGAAGTTTTTCGAGTATGAGGATCGGGGGATGATTGGGGTGCTGGCGCCGAAGATCGAGCGCGGCGAGTTGCAGGTGTTTTGTCCGGACGCCGTCGACACCGAGAGTTGGTACAACAAGGGTGTTCATCCTAAGGTGCGTGTGCTGCGGCATTTGCAGTATGAGCGCTACATTCTGCATGAGTTTTTGCCGTTTGTACGGTGGAAGAATCAAACACCGCGGCTGGCCATGACTGGCTGCAGCTTTGGGGCCTATCATGCGGTGAATTTTGCCTTTAAGCATCCCGACGTGGTGACGCATTGCGTTAGCATGAGCGGGTCGTTTGATATCCATAAATTTCTGGATGGGTATTATGACGATGATTGCTACTTCAATTGCCCGCCCGATTACCTGCCGAATCAGAATGATGACTGGTTTTTGAGCCGCTACCGGCAGATGAAGATTGTGCTGGGGTCGGCGGACTGGGATATATGTCTGGACGCTAATGTGAAGATGTCGGCGATTTTGAATGGCAAGGCAGTGCCGCACTGGCTGGATATTTACGGAGATAATTCGAAGCATGACTGGCCGCTTTGGCAGAGGATGGCGGGGAAGTATTTTTAGGGCAGTGGCCAGTGGTCAGTGATCAGCGGCCAGCAGTGGAGATTGAGGGGCCGGGAATGGAGATGAGTCTGTGAAGACGATTGGGATTTTGTTTGGGATGGAGAATACGTTTCCGCCAGCCGTGGTGGAGAAGATTAACTCCTTGGGTGTGGAGGGGGTCACGGCGGAGTTTGTCAAGATTGGTGGGGTTCGGATGGATGAGCCTAAGAAGTATGACGTGATCATCGACCGGATCTCGCAGGATATTCCGTTCTACCGGGCTTATTTGAAGAATGCGGCTTTGCAGGGGACGATCGTCGTCAACAATCCGTTCTGGTGGACGGCGGATGACAAGTTTTTTAATTATGCGCTGGCGCACAGGCTGGGCGTGGCGATTCCGCCGACGGTGATTCTGCCGCACAACAAGCATCCGGAAGGAACTACCGACAAGTCGATGCGGAATTTGATGTATCCGTTGAACTGGCAGGAGTTGTTTGATTACGTCGGCTTCCCTGCTTTTTTGAAGCCTTATTCCGGGGGCGGGTGGAAGCATGTTTATCACGTGCATTCGCCGGAGGAATTTTTTCAGCATTACAACCAGACCGGCGATTTGTGCATGACGCTGCAGCATGGCGTGGTGTTTGAGGAGTATTACCGGTGCTATGTGGTGGGGCAGGAGAAAGTGCACATCATGAAGTACGATCCGCGGTTGCCGCATCATGAGCGGTATGTGAAGGGGAATCCGCCGCCGTCGTCGGAGGCTTTGCGGGCCAGGATTGAAAAAGACGCGCTTACTTTGTGCCGCGTGCTGGGGTATGACTTGAATACCGTGGAGTTTGCGGTGGAGGGTGGAGTGCCTTATGCGATTGATTTTCTGAATCCGGCGCCGGATGCGGAGATTACGTCGGTGGGGCAGGAGAATTTTGACTGGATTGTGAATGCCGTGGCGGAGATGGCGGTGAAGATGGCGTTGAGCGGGGAGAATCCGGCGAAGGAGTTGCGGTGGGCTGGGTTTCTGAATGGGCGACCTGTGAAGCAAACGCGCAAGGGGGAACCGGGTTGGGTGGCGGAGCGGAAGCGGGGGAAAGTGGCGAAGTAGGGCCTTCCTCGGGCTGCGCGAGGCCAATATATTTTTCCGGTCATTTATACTGTCTCAAGCAGTTTTACGCGCTGTTTCGTTAAGGGCTCCAGGATATTAAGACCCGTGATCCTGGTCAGATTTCGCGGGCGTGGGCGCCCGCGCCACATGGGCTGCCACACATTCCATCATGCCACCTACTTTCACTATTGGGATTGAAGAGGAATATCAGACCATCGATCCCGAGACTCGGGATCTGCGGTCGCATATTCAGGCTGAGCTGCTCGAGAAGGGCCAGCTGATCCTGCAAGAGCGGGTGAAGGCGGAGATGCACCAGTCTGTCGTCGAGGTGGGGACTGGGGTTTGCAACAACATTAAGGAAGCCAAGGCGGAAGTGAAGATGCTGCGGCGCGATATTGTGCGGCTGGCCAAGGAGAATGGGTTGCGGCTGGCTTCGGTGGCGACGCATCCGTTTGCGGACTGGCGGGTGCAGGAGATTTATCCTGACGACCGGTACAAACACATTGTCGAGGACATGCAGTTAGTGGCGCGGGCGAACCTGATTTTTGGGTTGCATGTGCATATCGGGATTGAGGATCGCGAGACGGCGATCCACATGATGAATCATGCGCGGTACTTCTTGCCGCATCTGCTGGCGCTATCGACGAATTCACCGTTCTGGCTGGGGATGAATACCGGGTTGAAGTCTTACCGGTGCAAGGTGTTTGACAAGTTTCCTCGGACGAACATTCCCGATTATTTTCCCAGCTGGGGGGAATATGAGAATTTTATCAAGCTGTTGATCAAGACTAACTGCATTGATAACGCGAAGAAGATCTGGTGGGACATCCGGCCGCATCCGTTTTTCAATACGATCGAGTTTCGGGTGTGCGACATTCCGATGCGCGCGGATGAGACGATTGCGTTAGCGGCGCTGATTCAGGCCACGGTGGCGAAGCTGTATAAGCTGCACACTGCGAATCAGGGATTCCGGCTGTACCGGCGGGCGCTGCTCATGGAGAACAAGTGGCGCGCGGCACGCTACGGCATGGAGGGCAAGCTGATTGACTTTGGCAAGCAGACGGAGGTGCCTGCCAAGGATTTGATTCTCGAGTACCTGGAATTTGTGGACGATGTGGTGGACGAATTGGATTCGCGTGAAGAGCTGAGCTACATCCACAAGATGCTGGAAACAGGCAGCGGCGCTGACCGCCAGTTGCGCGTGTATCAGGACACTGGAGATTTGAAGAAAGTTGTCGATTACATCATCGAGGAGACGGAAGCGGGGCTGGCGGAAGTGGAACCGGCCGACGTAAGAAAAGTAGGATGAGCATTCCTGTAAACGAAGTCAAAAGCCCCACCCTCTCGCACCCAACGCGAGAAGGATGGGGCACCCGCTCTCAGGTTTCTTTTGACCCTGAGTTTTCTCCTGGGGCTCGCAATGCGGTGAACGTTTGCTTGCGGGTGCGGCCTGACGAGAAGGTTTGCGTGATCACTGACGAGGTCACGCTGGAGATTGCGGCGGCCATCGCACATGAACTGGAGGCGCTGGGCGCGCCTTACCGCGCATGGGTGCTGGAGGATCTGGCGCCGCGTCCTTTGAAAGACTTGCCGAAGGCAATTCTGGACGATCTGGAGACCAGCCAGGTTTCGATTTTTGCGGTGCAGGCGCAGCGCGATGAACTGCACTCGCGCATGCAGATGACGGATGTCGTAAATCGGCGGAAGATCCGTCACGCGCACATGGTGAATATCAACCCGCAGATCATGGTGGAAGGCATGCGGGCGGATTTTCAGAAAGTCGACCGGTTGAGCGCGAAAGTTGTTGCGATGGTGCGCAAGGCACAGCGGGTGCGGGCGAAGACGGCGGCTGGGACGGATTTGACTGCGGATTTGAATCCGAATTACAAGTGGCTAAAGACGAGCGGGATTATTACTCCGGAAAAATGGGGGAACCTGCCGGGCGGAGAAATTTTCACTACCCCCGGCGAAGTGAATGGGACTTTCGTGATTGACGGCGTCGTCGGCGACTATTTGTGCGCGAAGTTTGGAAATTTGAAGGGGAATCCGCTGACCATCCACATGAAGAACAACCGGCTTACCGAGGCGCACTCGGAGAATCGCGAACTGGAAGACGACTTCTGGAGATACACCCACACCGATGAAAACAGCGATCGCGTAGGCGAGTTTGCCATTGGGACAAACATTGATTTGAAGGAAGTGATTGGGCAGATTCTGCAGGATGAGAAGTATCCCGGAGTGCATATCGCGTTTGGGAATCCGTACGGGGCGCATACCGGGGCAGAGTGGGATTCGTCGACTCATATCGATGTTGTGGGCCGGAAGTTTAACATCTGGGTGGACGACGAGCAGATCATGCGGGATGGGAAGTTTTTGGTGGAAGCTTAGGGTGGAGACGCTGCGGGCAGACAGCAGATTCCTCGCTTCGCTCGGAATGACAAACCCTTTGCCGGCGGGACGCCGGCGCTACGCTGCACTTCGGCGCTACGATGATTCCTTCCCTTCGAAAGCAATTCAACGCCAGCTTTGCTCCGGATAAGTATCAGACATTCCTCCGGCGGATTGATGACGCTTGCGGGACCCATGTGTCGTTCCGGCTGTCGGAGACTCCTTGTTTCTTTCCTAAGTCGCTGCTGGAGCGCATGGCTCGCGATGGGAAGGAGTTGATCCGGCAACTGGTGGAGAGTCCTGAGTATCGGGCGCGATCGGAAGCGTCGATTCCGGCGGAATTTCGAGTACCGAATGAGCCTGCACATCCAATGTTTGTGCAAGTGGATTTTGGGCTAGTGCGCGATGCGGGCGGCGAGTTGCAGCCTAAGCTGGTCGAGTTGCAGGCCTTCCCTTCCCTTTATGCGTATCAGGTGACTTTGGCGCAGAGTTATATCGACGTGTATGGACTGGGAAGGGCGGCTTCCGGCTCCCGGCTTCCGGCTTCCGGAACCGCGCCACTCAACTATTTCTTGGGCGGGCTCGATGAAGCCTCCTACCGTGACCTTTTGCGGCGGGCGATTGTTGGCACGCATGATCCGGAGAATGTGATTCTGATGGAGATTCATCCCGAGGAGCAGAAAACGCTGCCGGATTTTCTGCTTACGGAGAAAATGCTCGGAGTTCGCGCTGTCGATATTGAGGCGATCAAGAAGGACGGGTCTCGGCTTTACTACGAAAGGAACGGTGCGCGGGTGCCGATCCGGCGGATTTATAACCGGACGATTGTAGACGAACTGCAGCGCAAGGGCGTGAAGCTTGCGTTTGATTGGCGCGATGATCTGGATGTGGAGTGGGCGGGGCATCCGAACTGGTATTTCCGGATGAGCAAGTTTTCGATTCCTTATCTGCGGCATGACTCGGTGCCGAAAACGTGGTTTCTGGATAAGCTGGAGCGAGTTCCTGACGACTTGCAGAACTATGCATTGAAACCTTTGTATTCGTTCGCCGGGCTGGGAGTGGTGATTGCGCCTAAAGAAGAAGACATCGAAGCGATCCCGGCTGAGAAGCGGGGGGAATACATTCTGCAGGAGCGGCTGCATTTTGAGCCGGTGATTGAAACGCCGTTTGGTGGAACCAAGGCCGAGGTGCGGGTAATGTATGTGTGGCTTGATCAGTTGCAGGCGGTACTGACGATTATCCGCATGGGGCGAGGGTTGATGATGGGCGTGGATCACAATCGGAATATGGAGTGGGTGGGAGCTTCGGCGGGGCTGTGGGTGGAATAGGAGTCGGATGGAAAGCTTGGAGGGGTTAGCGGCAGCGCAAGCGAGTTGCACGGGTCCTTCGCTTTGCTCAGGTCGACAGGAGTTTTTTTAGTTAGCCTATTCTTTTTACGATGGTGGTTTGGAGTTCGCGGCCGTTGGGGCGGCGGAGGTAGAGTTTGTCGCCGGCAAGGCGAACGGGGACTGGATCACCTGGGTTCCACTCGCCCGCCGTGTAGCCATCGGCGGCGGCGGCTTCGTATTCGCCAGTGTAGACCACGCCTTGGAGGTTGACGACGACCGCGCGGCGAATGTGGTTCGTAGTTGATTCGCGAAGAATCTCGCCCTCGGCCTGGTACCAGTTTTCGGTGTCGTGGCCTTCGACCTCTCCGCCTTGCTGGTAGAGTTCCCTCGCGCGGCGGCGGATGGCTTCCCGCATTTCAGGAGAGTAGTTTCCAGAAGTCCGCGCCATATCAAAGCCGCCTCACTCTTTCAGGATTGCTAACTTCATAGTAGTCGCGGTGGGGCAACCTGGAACCAACGCGGGGACACAAAAGCATAGGGTAATTGTCAGTTTGGGAACGATTGCGATCAAGACAGTGCAGTTGACCGGATTCGCTGGCGGGCCTAACATTACCGCGTTCGGGAGTTGGGTCTTCTCATGATCGGCCAGACCGTATCCCACTATCGCATCCTGGGCAAGCTCGGGGGTGGTGGTATGGGCGTGGTGTATGAGGCGGAGGACCTGAAGCTGGGGCGGCATGTTGCGCTGAAGTTCATTCCGGAAAACCTTGTTGGCGACCCCAAATCGCTGGAACGCTTCGGGCGGGAGGCGAGGGCGGCGTCGCTGTTAAATCATCCCAACATCTGCATTATTCATGGCATTGAGGATAACGATGGGCATCCCTTCATTGTGATGGAGAAGTTGGAGGGTGAGAGCCTGAAGCAAGCCATCTCGGGAAAGGCAATGCAGACCGAGCGTGTGCTCGATATCAGCATCCAGGTGGCAGATGCACTGGCGGCATCGCATGCCAAGGGGATCGTACACCGGGATATCAAGCCGGCGAACATTTTCCTGACTCCCAGCGGGCAGGTGAAGGTGCTGGACTTCGGGCTGGCCAAGCTGGTGCACAACGTTGGGACCGACAGCGATGGAGGAGTGGCGGCGGACAACTCGTTGACCGCGGTGGGGGTGATTCCAGGAACGGCGGTTTACATGTCGCCGGAGCAGGCGCGAAGCGAGGAAATCGATTTCCGCAGCGACCTCTTCTCGTTCGGCGTGGTGATGTACGAAATGTCTACCGGGAGGAAACCGTTCACGGGTAAGAACTCGCTGATGACGCTGGATGCGGTGCTGCATGAGAAGCCTGTTCCGCCGGGAGAACTGAACCCGAAGGTGCCGGTGGAACTGGAAGGCATCATCGGCAAGGCGATGGAGAAGGACCGCAAGGAGCGGTATCAAAGCGCCACGCAGATGAAGGCCGATCTGCAGCAGTTAAAGCGGGAGCAGGAATCTGGGCAGGTAAAGAGTGGGCTGCATCCGGCGAAATTGCGGGTTGCCAGCAACACCTTTGGCCGGCCGGGCACCAGCCGGTGGCAATTCTGGCTGCTGCTAGGAACGGCGGCTGTTCTGGTGACTGTGCTGGCGGCAGTGGGAGCCTACTGGGTGAAACACCGGTCTGTGGCGAGCCTGGAGCAGGCGAATGCGATTGCGGTATTGCCGCTGCAGAACATGAATGGGGATTTCGCCGTGGATTATCTGCGCTATGCGCTGGCGGATGAATTGACCAGCGTCTTGACGTATTCGCGTTCGCTCGAGGTGCGGCCTTCATCGGTGACGCGGAGGTATGTGGAAGTGGACCTTGATCCGCGTAAGGTGGGGCAGGAATTGCATGTCGGCAAGTTGCTGACCGGACACTTCACGCGGCAGGGCGAGCAGTTGACCGTGACGCTGGAAGCGATTGACGTGGCGAGTGACCGGCTGCTGTGGCAGTCGACCGTGAAGTCGGGAGTGAATGATTTGATTTCCCTGCAGAATGAATTGACCACGCAGGTGCAGCAGGGTTTGTTACCGGTGCTAGGCGGGGGCGGAGGCGAGTTGAGCACGGCAGCGCGTCCCAAGAGCCAGGAGGCCTATGACTTGTATCTGCACAGCTTAGCCCTGCCCCACGACGTCGTTCCCAATAAGGATGCCATTTCGGTGCTGGAGCATGTGGTAGGGGAAGACCCAGGCTATGCGCCGGCGTGGGATGCGCTGGGACACAGGTATTACTACGATGCGTATTATGGCGGGGGCGGCGAGCAGATTTTCCAGCGCTCGAATGCCGCCTATGAGCGGGCGCTGGCTCTTGATCCAAACCTGGTGGGGGCGGCAAGCAGTTTGATCACAAACCGCGTAGAACGGGGTGAGCTGGTCCGGGCTTACGACGCGGCCAGGGATCTAGTGCGGCGGCGACCGCAGAGCGCGGATGCGCACTGGGCGCTAAGCTATGTGTTGCGTTATGCCGGAATGCAGGAACAGGCAACGCAAGAGTGCAACACCGCACGCTCACTGGATCCAGGGAACTCCAATTTCCGGTCATGTGCCTGGGCGTTTCTGGAACTGGGAAAGACGGACAAGGCCATGGATTTCGTGCATCTGGACGCAGGCACGGAGTGGGCCGCGTGGGTTTCGACCTATGTTCATCTGGCTGCGGGAAACATAGCGCAAGCGCGGGACACTGTGAAGAACGTGTCGAAGGCGCCGACCTACCATCGCGAGTTGCTGGCAGCGTGTATACAGGCCCAGCGTCCGGCCGACATGGACCGAATTGTGCGGGAGGCGGAATCGTCGGTCATGATGGAGCTTGATCCGGAGGCGTGGTATCACGTGGGGGCGCTGATGGCTTACTGCGGGCAGAAGGATCCGGCTCTGCGTTTGCTGAAAGCCGCCGTGCAACAGAATTATTGCTCGTATTCAGCGCTGCTGGAGGATCCGCTGCTGAAGGACTTGCGCAAGGACACGGCGTTCAATCAGGTGCTGACCGCAGCAAGTACTTGCCAGGAGGCGTTGAAGGAAGGGCGGCAGTAAGGCAGTTCTCGGTTCTCGGTTCTCGGTTCTCGGTGATTCGATCTTGATTTTGGCTTACGCGGTTACTCTTTATTCTTGCCGGCGTCTAATTTGGAGGATCGCGAGGAAAGAATTTGCGTCGGAGCGGGGGTAGGCCCCATCCTTGTAGGGTGAAATACTTGAGACCCGACTCCCTTGCCTGGCTTGCGGGACGGCTTGTCCTGCGTTTGGCGCGAACTTCAGTTTTTCAAACCTCATTCTTATTCCTGCTACTGGCGGCTCCGGTTGCGCTTTTGGCAGGGTCGCAGCGGACCGCGGGAGGCTCGGCGCATGCTGCCGCTTCGCCTGAAGCTGACAAGCGCGCTCCGTTTGTAGCGGATTTTCCTTCGCTTCCTTATCAGGGGGTTCCCCCCGAAATCCCGCAGGATCGTGGCGTTGCCGGGTTGCGGCTTATGCTGCGGCGGCTGAGTACGACCGCGCGGCTGATGCAGACTGTGGCGCATCCGGATGATGAAGACGGCGGAATGCTGACACTGGAGGCACGCGGGCACGGAGCTAGCGTGCTGCTGATGACGCTGAATCGCGGCGAGGGCGGGCAGAATAAAGTAGGCAGCAATCTGTCGGACGTGCTGGGCGTGCTGCGCGCGGAAGAGCTGCTGGCTTCCGACGAATATTACGGAGTGCAGGAACGATTTTCACGCGTGGCCGATTTTGGGTTCTCGAAGAGTGCCGAGGAAACGTTTGCGAAGTGGGGCGGTCACGATGTCGCGCTCGCCGATATGGTGAGGGTGATTCGGACGTTCCGTCCGGATGTGCTGGTGGCGCGGTTTTCCGGGACCGACCGGGACGGGCATGGACACCATCAGGCTTCGAGCATCCTGACCAGAGAGGCGTTCCGCGCTGCAGCCGACCCGAAGCGGTTCCCCGAGCAGATCGCTCAGGGACTCCAGCCATGGCAGGCGAAGAAGCTTTACATCGGGAATGTTTGCGGGTTTGGGGCGATGACCTGCGAGGACGCGAAGTGGACGGTGAAGCTGAATACGGGCCAGCCGAACGCAGATCTGGGAGGGTCGTATGTACAGTTCGCAATGCGGGGATTGCGGCACCAGCAGTCGCAGGGGGCGGCGAATTGGAATGTCGATCCGGGAGACCGGTTTACGTTTTATAAGCTGGTGGATTCGTTAGAACCTGCGAAGTTGGATAAGGACGGACACGAGAAAGACTTCTTCGATGGGATCGATACGACGTTGACGGGGCTGGCGACGAGCTTGGGTACGGAGGAATCGAAGGTTCCGCAATTGCGGCGCACACTGAGTGAGATCGCGAAGAAGGTTGCCGCGGCCAGCGAGGATGCCAAGGGGAGCGATCCGTTTGCAGCGGCGGAGCCTTTGGTGGGCGTTGTGGGCGGGTTAGAGCAGGCCCGCG
The DNA here is from genome assembly GCA_963763285.1 of uncultured Acidobacteriaceae bacterium. GTDB lineage: Bacteria > Acidobacteriota > Terriglobia > Terriglobales > Acidobacteriaceae > Sulfotelmatobacter. Next base: position 101,795 of record CAVXOK010000022.1, read on the forward strand.
CCGAGGTTGGCAAGAGCTCTCTCAGCGTTGCGGCGAAGTCCGATCTGCTGGCGCGACTTGAGGAAAAAGGCCAACAGGCTGAGACGGCACTAAACGAGGCGTTAAACATAACGCTTGAGGCCACAACGGTTTATTCCGTAGACGTGAACGGCGGCCCGGTGAAGGAGGTTTTGAGGAAAGAAGGGGATGCGATGACCACGGTTTCACCGGGTCAGGAGTTTCTGGTCGCGGTGGACTTTCATAATGGATCAAAGCAGCCGCTGGTGATGGATGGCCTGACGCTGGAAGTACCCGAAGGGTGGGCGACGATTTCCAGCAAAACCAAACGATTCTCGGTTGAGCCGGGACAAAATGCGCGGGCGGTCTTTCGTCTGAAGGTGCCGAAGAATGCGGAGTATACGCGGCCGTACTGGCACCGGGACGATCCCGATACCGAGAGCGTGAATCACATCGACAACGAGAAATATGCGACGCTGCCGTTTCCCCCTCCGGTACTGCGAGCGCGAGCGGACTATTCGGTTGCCGGTGCAGGCGGCCCGGCGCTTAAGAACAGCATCGGTGCGACCGTAGTCACCGAGTTTGTGGACGAGGTGGGGGTGGAACGCGCGCGTCCTCTGGCGGTGGTGCCGGCATTTTCGGTTGCTCTGGAGCCGGGAACGCAGGTCATCTCAACTCACAACGGCGCGAGTACTACGGTTGCAGTGGGCGTGACGCAGCAACCTTAACCACGAAGCGAAGGGCGTTTTGCGCCTGGAATTGCCCGCGGGCTGGCGATCGGACCCGGTGGAGTTGGCGGTGGAGTTCGCACGGCGCGGAGACAAGAAGGATTTTCAGTTCAAAGTGTTCCCTGCCGGCTTGCAGGAGGGTCGAGCGAAGATTCGGGCTGTGCTGGAAGCCGATGGCGAGAAGTTCAGCGAAGGGTACACGCTGGTGACGCGCGAGGATCTCGGCAGCTTCTACTACTACCAGCCGTCCGTGCAGCGAGTGAGCATTGTCGATGTAAAGGCGCCGCATGATTTGAAGATTGGCTACATCATGGGCGCAGGCGATGACATCCCAACGGTGCTGAAGCAAGTGGGCATGGACGTGACGCTGATTCCGCCGGAGACGCTCGCGAACGAAAACTTGAGTCAGTACGGGACGATAGTGCTGGGGATTCGCGCTTATGACACGCAGAAAGATGTGGTCGCGAACAACAAGAGGCTGCTCGATTTTGTTGCGGCCGGCGGAACTTTGGTCGTGCAGTACAACACCGGCGTGGGCGGATTTTAATAGCGGGCACTTCACTCCGTATTCCGCGGAGCTGAGCCGGGCGCGGGTTTCGGTGGAGGAGGCTCCGGTCGAGATTCTGGCGCCGGAAGATGGAGTGTTTCATTATCCGAATGAGATTACGGCTCGCGATTTCGATGGCTGGGTGCAGGAACGCGGGCTCTATTTCATGGATAAATGGGATGAGCATTTCACGCCGCTGCTGAGCTGCCACGATCCGGGCGAGGATGCGCAGAAGGGCGGCCTGCTGCGGGCGCAGTACGGCAAGGGAACTTATATCTATACCGGATATGCGTTCTTCCGGCAGCTGCCGGCGGGAGTGCCGGGAGCGGTGCGGTTGTATGTGAATTTGCTGAGCGCAGGGCATGAGAAACAACAGTAGCCAGTGGCCAGTTGCCAGTGATCTGTTGGATCCGTTCTAGATTGTCATCTCAGTTCGTTTCCTGAAGTGTTCCGACCTTCGCATGGATTCTCCAGCAAAACCGGACAGCGGTTCGCCTGGCCTGATCCGCGGGATGGGCCTGGGCAGCGCTACTGCGCTGAACATGATCGACATGATCGGCGTGGGGCCGTTCATCACCATGCCGCTGGTGTTGAGCGCGATGGGCGGCCCGCAGGCCATGCTCGGCTGGATAGCGGGCGCGCTGCTGGCGGTGTGCGACGGGCTGGTGACGGCGGAACTGGGCTCGATGTTTCCGGGTTCGGGCGGATCGTATCGCTACTTGAACGAGATTTATGGGCCGCGGAAATGGGGACGGCTGATTTCGTTTTTGTTTATCTGGCAGCTTTCCTTTAGCGCTCCGCTATCGATTGCGAGTGGATGCATCGGGCTGGCCGGCTATGCTGCCTATTACTGGCCGAGGCTGGAAACGGTCTACGCCGCCCACACTGCGGCTCTGCCCATCCCTGGGGCAGGGTCACTTCAAGTGAGATGGATTGTGACGCCAGGAACTGCGCTCGCGATCTTCATCTGCTTGTTCACGGTGTTGCTGCTCTATCGGCGCATCACGGTGATCGGGCGCCTGTCGAAAATACTGTGGCTGGGCGTGATGGGAACGATCGGATGGATCATCTTCGCCGGACTCACGCACTTCAATGCCGCTCGCGCGTTCGATTTTCCTTCCGGCGCGTTTACTCTCTCGCCCGCATTCTTCACCGGGTTGGGCGGCGCGCTTCTGGTGGCCACCTACGACTATTGGGGCTATTACAACGTTTGCTACCTGGGCGATGAAATCAAGGATCCTACTCGGAATATTCCGCGGGCGCTCCTGCTTTCCATTTTGCTGGTCGCGTGTCTATATCTATTGATGAACTTGTGCATTCTGGCCGTGGTTCCCTGGCGGGAGATGCTGCAGGCGGGCCATAACAACAACGGATTGTACGTTGTGTCGTTGTTTATGCAGAGGATTTACGGGGCGTGGGCAGCGCGGTTAGTGACGGGACTGGTAATCGTGACTGCGTTTGCGTCGGTCTTCTCGCTGACGCTGGGGTATTCGCGGGTTCCTTATGCGGCGGCGCTGGATGGAAATTATTTCAAAGCGTTTGCCAAGGTGCATCCGGTGTACCGCTTCCCGTATGTTTCGCTGGTGGCCTTGGGTGTAGTCGCGGCGGCGTTCTGCTTTCTGCGGCTGCGGGATGCGATCGCGGCGCTGGTGGTGATTCGCATTATTCTGCAATTTCTAGTGCAGGCTGTCGGGGTGATTGTGTTCCGGGTGACGCGGCCGGAGGTGGCGCGTCCGTTTCGGATGTGGCTTTATCCGCTGCCCGCGCTGGTGGCGATCGCGGGGTTTCTCTTTATTTTGTTCAATCGCGAGAACTGGCAGAAGGAAATGCGGTATGCGGTGGTGATTTTGCTGGCGGGGCTTGTGATTTACATGGTTCGTGCCTGGAGAAGCCGGGAATGGCCGTTTGGGGTGGTGGACTCTTCCGGTTAGCTTGCCAGCTTTAGAAGCAAAACCTTTACCCGAGAGGACACCGGGGAACACAGAGCAGGAACTCGCGTGGCTGACCATATTTCAATTCCGGCGGTAGAAGGCGTTGGGGTTCGGCGCGCCGATCCGGCTTGGGCGCCGCTGCGGGAACCACTGTTTCGATCGTTGTGGATTGCGGCGGTGATCTCCTACACCGGCACGTGGATGCAAAATGTGGGTGCGGGCTGGCTGATGACGCAGCTCTCGACTTCGCCGCTGATGGTCAGCTTGGTGCAGGCTGCGGCGGCGGTTCCGGTATTTTTCGTCGTGCTTCCTGCAGGTGCGCTGGCCGACATGGTGGATCGGCGGCGGTTGCTGTTGTTCACGCAGAGCTGGATGGTGGCAGCAGCGGCGGCGCTGGGCGTTTTGACTTTACTGCATGCGGTGACTCCGTGGACACTGCTGATGTTTACTTTGGTTTTGGGAGTGGGCGCGGTTTTGAATGATCCGGCATGGCAGGCGATTACGCCGGAAGTGGTTTCACCGGGGCGTCACGCTTCGGCAGTGGCATTGAATTCGGCGGGATTCAACGTGGCGCGCGCAGTGGGACCGGCTTTGGGTGGGATGGTCGTGGCGACCGCTGGATCGGGGTGGTCGTTTCTGCTGAATGCGGCTTCGTTCTTCGGGGTGATTCGTCTTCTTGTGCCGCTGGCGGCGTGCACCGCATGAACCGCTGGCCACGCGGCGAGTGCGCGATGCGATTCTCGAGGGCTTTCGATACGTGCGCGGTGCGCCGCAGGTGAGATCGGTCCTGATCCGCACCGGAGCCTTCAGCGTGGGTGCGACTTCCCTGCTGGCGCTGCTTCCGGTGATTTGCCAGCCGCACGGGGCGCAGGGGTATGGGTTCCTGCTGACTTGCTTTGGACTGGGAGCACTGACTGGAGCGGCGCTCTTGCCGCGTCTGCGGCTGCGCTATTCGGTGGATGGGCTGGTTGCGGCAGCGACCTTGGTGTTTGCGGCAATGACGTTTGCAGCGGGGCAGGTGCATGATTTTGAGTGGCTTTGTGCGGTATTATTCACGGCGGGTGCGGCATGGATCGGAATTCTGGCGTGCTTTAATGTAGTGGCGCAGACGATGTGTCCTTCATGGATGCGGGCGCGGGCTTTGTCGATGTACCTGCTGGTGCTGCAAGGCGGAATGGCGCTGGGCAGCGCGGTGTGGGGAGAGTTGGCGGCGCGCAAAGGAGTGCCCGTGGCGCTGGCTTGGTCGGCGCTGGCAATGGTGGTAGGGTTGAGCAGCATCCTGCGGCACCGCTTGACCGGGCGTGAGTTGAAGATGGCTCCGGCGGTGGTGAGGGACTAGGGAGAAACGCTCGCTTCGCTCAGTGGACAGCCGAGCGGCTCTCCCACATCAGCGGAGAAGATCCGCTAATTGAGAAGGGGAGGAATCCTTATGAAGAAGAGATTCGGCTGTCTTGCTTTCTGCCTGCTGGCGCTCGCGGCGTTTGCCGCAGCCCAGGACCAAGAGTAAGGATGAACGCCGGACTGTCACGGAAGTGCTCGACCATACGGTCTTGAATGTGGAGCACGAGTTTGTTCCGGCGGCGGATGCGATGCCGGAAGACAAGTTCGGATTTGCTCCCGCCAGCGGCGAGTTCAAAGGCGTGCGCACTTTCGCGCAGCAGATCAAGCACGTTGCCGCGGTGAACTACGAACTGGGGGCAGCGATTCTGGCAGAGAAGCCGCCAGTGGACATTGGGCGACGAATCGGGCCCGGCCTCGATCACGACGAAGGCCGAGATTCTGAAGTACCTGAAAGAATCGTTCGCATACGTGCACAAGGCGGTCGCAGACCATCAACGAGAAGAATCTAGTGGAAACCGTGAAGAGCCCGTTTGGCGAAGGAAGGGTGACGCGCCTGGGCCTGGCGACGAGCGTCGCGGCCCACTGCTTCGACCACTACGGACAGATGGTGGTATACCTGCGCATGAACGGGATCGTGCCGCCGGCCAGCCGGCAGATGTAGACGGGGCGTCTGATTACTGGCGACGGGCGCGATGATCACGTTGATCATCGCGAGCGCGGCGGAAAAGCTGCAAAGATGCTGTTGGAAGCTGATGCGGGGGTCCTTCGCGACGCGGGCGGGATAGGAATCGAGGGCGCTGGAGAAAATTCTGGATCTCCTGCCGGACTTGCTCGCGGCCGAGGAGAACGGGTCCACTGCATGGTGCGACGCTCTCCCGTGGCTGGACCGGGTATTGCATTTTCCGCTTTATCCTACTCATCCCCAAAGAAACTTAACTTGACTTTCAGGGCGGCGGCGACCGCACGGTCTCGTAAAACGCTCGCTCAAGTTTCCGTTTGGGGGAAAGCCAAAACTATCCGGGATGGCTAAACCAGTAAATGGCACTTTAGTGGTATATGAGGAAGACGTTGGGAATCAGCGACGCGCGCCGCGCAGGGTGATGGAAGTGAGGAGCAGTTCGGCGCGAAGTCCTCTGCCAGCGAGGTGGGCGGCGACCGAAGCTCGCGTTTTCTTTGCGGAGGAGCTCGGGTCGAGGAAAACGATGACCGAGGGGCCGGCGCCGCTGAGGGCTGCGCCGAGAATGCCTCGTTCCCCGGTCAATTCCTGCAGGCACGGGAGCAAGGGGCTGAATGCAGCGCGGTAAGGCTGGTGGATGCGGTCTTCGAGCGCGGCGGAGAGCAAGTGGTGATTCCCTTGCGTGAAGGCGGCGAGCAGGAACATCGAGTTCTGGATGTTCGCCACGGCGTCGGCGCGCGAATATTGCGCCGGGAGCACGCGGCGGGCTTCTTCAGTGGACAGCGCCTGGTCGGGGATGGCAAGGAGCAGGGGCCACTTCCCTTTCGGGCGAATGCAGACCACTTGGGTGCCGGTCTTCCCGGACATGCGGGCGACGGTGAGGCCGCCCATCCAGCAGGCGGAGGCGTTATCGGCATGGTGCTCGCGGCGGGAGGCTTCGCCGATGATCTGGGCGTTCGTCCAGCGCAAGCGGCCGAAGTGATTGGCCAGGGCGATGCCGGCGAGGCGCGCGGCGGCGGAAGAGCCGCAGCCTTTGCCGATGGGAATGTCGTTGTTAATGCGAAGAGACAGCGGAACGATTTTCTGGCCCTGCGCCTGGAGAATTTCGCTGTAGGTTTTGAGGATGAGATGATTTTCGAGGTTGCGGCAGATTTCCTGATCGCGTCCGGTGACGGTGATGGAGAACGCGGGGGCAGGGCGGGCATCGATGGTGATGTAGAGATCCATCGCGAGGGCGGCGGCATCGAAGGCCGGGCCTAGATTGGCCGAGGTGGCCGGGAGGGCGAGACGAACTGTGGCCGGGCGGCGGGACTTCTTCTTGTTTTTCTTCTTAGACATTCTTGTTTTTGTTCTAGGCATTCGAGTGGGTCGGGTTAGATTTCTCGGCTCGCTCCAGAGTTCTGATCACCGCGTCCAGAGTGGCATCGAGGACGACGGGAGGATGACGGAATGGATCCAGCTTCGCGCTTTCCTGCTCGCCCGCGGTGCCCTTGAAGAGATCGCCGCGGTGAAATTCCATGGTGAAGTCGGGATCCTTGAGCAGGTTTCCGGTGAGAACCAGGACGACAGTTTCTTCCGGCTTCACAAAACCCTGCCGCAGCAATTTCTTCAGACCAGCCAGAGTGACGGCGGAAGCCGGCTCGCAGCCAATGCCTCGGCGCCGATTTCGGCTTTGGCCTGGGCGATCTCGAGTTCGCTGACCTGCTTCACAGGCGCCAGCCAGTGGCTTGAAGAACCTTCACGGCCTTCTCCCACGAAGCGGGGTTGCCGATGCGGATGGCAGTGGCCCGAGTTTCAGCCTGCACGGTGACCAGACGTTTGCCTCCAGCTTCGCGCAGAGTGCGCACCAGAGCATTAGCGCCTTCGGCTTGAATGACGGACAACTTCGGCAGACGCGGAATCAGGCCGAGGTCGCGCATTTCCAGCAACGCCTTGCCGATCGCGGAACTGTTGCCGAGGTTGCCGCCGGGGACGATGATGTGGTCGGGCGGTTGCCAGTCGAGTTGCTCCAGCAATTCGAAGGCGAGAGTTTTTTGTCCTTCGAGGCGGAACGGGTTGATGGAGTTCAGCTGGTAGACGGGGGCGCGCCGGACCAGTTCCTGCAGCAGGCGGAGGCAGCCGTCGAAATCGGTGCGCAGTTGGCAGGTGAGGGCGCCGTAATCGAGGGCTTGGGAGAGTTTGCTCCAGGAAATTTTGCCTTCGGGCACGAGCACCAGGCTGCGCATGCCGCCGCGCGCGGCATAGGCGGCCATGGATGCGGATGTGTTGCCGGTGGAGGCGCAGGCCACCCAGCGGTATCCGGCTTGGCGGGCGAAGGTGGCGGCGACGGTCATGCCGGTGTCTTTGAACGAGCCGGTCGGGTTCATGCCTTGATGTTTGGCATAAAGGCGCGGGACGCCCGTGATGCGGGAGGACTGCGGCAGTTCGTAGAGCGGAGTGTTGCCTTCGCGCAGGGTGATGACTTGCTGCTCGGATGTGGAGCGCGGGAAGAAGCTCGCGGAATCGCCACACGCCGCTGAGGTCGACGCGATTCGTTTAAGGTACGGCGTTCGCGCCAGAGGGATTTCAAGGCCGTGGGGTTGCGCGAGTTCCAAGACGAATCGGTGATCTCGAGCAGGTTGCCGCATTGCGAGCAGCGGAAATCCTGAGCCGCGGAGCTGGTGACGGAACCGCAGCCGATGCAGCGGAAACGAAACGTGGCCTGTGGCTGGGTGCAGATCCTTTCTCAGAAGTGGCGGAGGGAGGCATGGAATCGGAAGATTATTTCTGGCTTCGCAGATATTGGTCAGTTTTGTTGATCCAATCGGCGCGCGGAGGATTGAAAACGTCGAGGTCGACGGTGTCTTCGAGCGCCTCGGCTTTGTGCGGCATGTGCGCCGGGATGCAGAGAACTTCGCCGGCGTGGACCACAATTTCCCGGCCGTCGATCCAGAACTTCAGCGCGCCCTCAAGAATGTAGGTGAGTTGTTCGTTGTGGTGGCTGTGCTCGGGGACGATGCAGCCTTTCTTCAGCAGCACGCGCGCCAGCATAATTTCCTGGCCGACGACAAACTGCCGCTGCAGAAGCGGGTTCAGATCTTCGAGCGGACACGTGTGCCACGGGATATATTGCAGCTCACTCCTGCTGGCCCCGTGTTTCGTGACGGCGCGTTGAGCGCGGAGTGTGCGGCTTCGCGCTTTTCGCTTTTCTGCGCAGCGGCCGTCTTGGCTTTCCGTTTTCCTGTCATGTCAGACCTTGTTTCCGAAGGCAGGTTCCTTGGCTTCGTTCCCTAGTGAACTCTGCCTCCATACAGCTTCACGGCGTTGTCATGCAAATAAGCGTGGGCGAGTTCCAACGCCCGGGCTTCGGTGATTTCATTTTCAGAGATCATCTCGGCCAGCGCCGCCGCCAGGGCGGTGCGCGATGACTCTGCTCCCAGCCAGTAGCTTTCCTCCGCGCCTAGCACTTCATTGTACGGGAAACAGTCCGTGCCAAAAGTGATCTTGTCGGGAAAAGTTTCCAGCCACATCTTGAGTGTGTCTTTGAAGGCAGAAGGATACTGGACGAGTTCGCCGAGCGAGGAATCGAGATAAACATTCTTCATTGCAGCGAGCCAGATGGCTTCGCGTTCCAGCGGATAGCCGCCGTGGATCATTACGAACGTGGTCGCGTGGTAGCGCGGATCGCGCAGCACGCTTTCGAGATTCATGATGTTGCTTTCGCTGAAGTTGAAGTAATTGCCGATGCCGGCCGCGGTGTGAATGTGCACCGGAAGGTTCATGCGTCCGCCTCTGGATCACCAGAAAGCGGAAAATATAATCCTGAAAAGTTCGGTAATCTTTTTCACTGGGAATGCCGCCGGACGCGTATTGCTGGTAAATCTCTTCCGCCTGCTCGCGCGTTGGATCGGAGAACGTCGTGGGGCGGAAGTAGGCCACTTCAAATTTCATGGCGATGCCGCCTTTTTTCTGGTTGTCTGCGAGCACCCGAACGATGAACTCCAGGTAGTCACTGAATCTGGCGGGAAGCTTGGTCACGTTTTCCTGCTGCATCCAGCGGTGCAGCATTTTCTCCTGCAGAGGAATGTAGACCTCTTCGTCAGGGTTGCGCGCAGCCTCGCGCTCGTTGTTGAATGGCCACATAAACGAGTCGACGAAGAAGACCCACGGAAAGCGCTTGGGATCGAGGTAGTCAGCCATCATGGCGCGGTTCGCGACCGAACTCTCGGTGTTGATTTTGTCGAGAATCATGTTGAAATATCCTGGTCCCGGATATTGCTTTTTCAGCTCGGTCTTCTTCGCTACAAGCCACTTAGCGTGCTCGGGCGAGAGATCGTCGTAGGGATAAGCAAACAGAGCCTTGGCTGCGGCAATCAGTTCAGGGTTATCGTCGCGCGTGCGGAGGGGCAGGCTGGTGTCGGGCGCTGAAGCCATGGCGTCAATGTCGGGATCGTCAGCAAAACCAGGGTGAGCATGGTGGTCAAAGGCAGGAATCTTTTCAATCTCCGGGAGCAGGCGCTGGTAAATCTGCTGAAGGGCGGGGCCGGGGAATGGACGGGCCTGGGCGGAGGCGAAAAAGGGGAGGCCCATCGCGGCGCAGGTGAGGGGTAATAGTCATAGGACAATTCGCTTCATAAGCCTTTGTACAAGCCGCCATCGACCAGCACCGTCTGGCCGGTGATGTAAGAAGCGCGTTCCGACGCGAGCCAAACGATGGTCTCGGCAACTTCACGGGGCTCGCCTAGCCGCTGCAGCGGAGCGTCAGTCGCCCAGCCCTCGAAAATCTGCTGCTCGCTTTTCCCCGAGCTGGACGCGCGGACTTTGGCTAATTCTTTCAACCGGTCGGTCGCCGTGAAGCCGGGACCAACGTTATTGACCAGGATTCCATCTTTGCCAAACTCGTTGGCCAGGCTCTTGACCAGGCCAACCACGGCCGCCCGCACCGCGTTTGAGAGCACAAGATCCGCGACCGGCTGTTTAGTCGTGATCGAAGTGATCGTGAGGATGCGGCCCCAGCGTTTCCGCTGCATGTGGGGAATGACTTCGCGCGCGAAGTACACCGTGCTGAGGAAGTTCAGTTCCAGGGCGCGTTGCCATTCTTCGAGAGTAGCGGCGAGGAAGCCCTTGGCGGGCGGGCCTCCGGCGTTGGTCACGCAAATGTCGATGCCGCCGAATTTGTCTGCCACGGCGGCGACGAAGCTTTTTACCGCGGCAGCGTCGGTGACGTCGAAGGCCTGGGCGAGAACCTCTGCGCTGTATTGCTTTCTGATCTTCTCCGCGGCGGCCTGCAGGGTCTGCGGGTTGCGGGCGCACATGGCGACGCGACAGCCCTCGGCAGCGAAGGCTTCCGCGGTGGCGCGGCCAATTCCCTGACTGGAGGCGGCAACCAGAGCGACGCGATTTTTCAGGCCGAGATCCATGGCGGGAGGATTATAAACGGTTCGCGGCAAATGGCTTCTCTTGCGGGGGTCCTGCCCGGCCAATTAGTCTGGAGGAACGAGGTATCCATGAAACGGCGCTCGCAACATTCCGAGACCAAGGCGGTGCACGGCGCGGCAGACCTGGAGAAGAAAAACGGCCCGCTGAGCACGCCCATCTATCAGACTTCCACCTTCCAAGTGACCGACAACGATGAGCAGGTTCGGGTCAGGGACACTGACCATCACTACACTCGCTACGGCAACCCGACAAATACAGTCGCCGAGAAGACGATTGCGGAATTGGAAGGCATGGATGCCGCGCTAACCTTCGCCTCTGGCATGGGAGCGGTCACAACCACGATCATGGCCCTGCTCAAGAGCGGCGACCACGTGGTGGCGCAACGCGATATCTATGGCGGCGTGAACAAGTTCCTATCGCAGTGGCTGCCGAAGATGGGGATCGAGACAACTTTCGTCGACACGAATGAATACGAGCAGCACGCGCGGGCGATCCGTCCGAACACGAAGCTGCTTTATCTCGAGTCGCCGACCAACCCGACCCTGCGCATCGTGGATTTCAAGAAGGTGGCCGCAGTAGCCAAGCAACACAAGCTGCTGAGCATGATTGACGCTACATTCGGCACACCGATCAACCAGCATCCAGCGGAATACGGCATCGATCTGGTAATGCATTCGGGGACGAAGTATCTGGCCGGGCATTCCGATCTGATCTGCGGAGCAGTGGTCGGGCGGCACGAACTGATTGAAAGAATCTGGCAGACGCGGACGACCTTGGGCAACTGTATGGATCCGCACGCGTCGTGGGTGCTGGTGCGGGGGCTGAAGACGCTGGCAGTGCGGGTGGCGCGGCAGAATGAAAATGCCCTGCGCGTGGCCGAGTTTCTGGCTGAACACGCCAAGGTGCGCAGCGTGCATTATCCCTTCCTGAAAAACCATCCGCAGTACGCCATTGCGCGCCAGCAGATGAGCGGCGGCGGCGGCATGGTAAGCCTTGAGGTCGAGGGCACGGGCGAAGATGCGCGGCGGGTGAGCGAAGCGATGCGACTGTTTACGCTGGCCACGAGTCTCGGCGGAGTGGAGTCGTTGGTGTCAATTCCAGTATTGACTTCTCACGCCATGATTCCTGCTGAAGCCCGCGCCAAGATGGGAGTCACTGAGCAGATGATCCGGCTCTCAGTTGGAATCGAAAATGCCGACGACCTGATTGCCGACCTGGAGCAAGCGCTGCAAGCGGTGGCCGCGCCGCAGCAAGTGCAAGTGGGCTGAACAGCTTCATGCTGGCTCAAAGAGAAAATCCCGGCTGTCCTGGCCGGGATTTTTCTTGCAGCTTGAACTGCAGTCCAATGTGGAACTCCGATCAGAATGTAAATCGCGCGCCGAACTGGAACTGGCGCGGGGTATTGACGTTGTTCGTGATCTGTCCAAACTGTTGGCCCGGTTGTGCCGCAACGACAACGCTCGGTACATTCGGGTATCCGTACTGCGGCGTGTTAGAGATGTTATAGGAGGAGACATCGAAGCGGAGCGCTTTCGTTTCCCCAAAAGTGAAGGTTTTGTAAATGGAGAGGTCTACATCGCGTGCTCCACGAGTGCGAACGTGGTCAAGATAAGCCGGGGCTGTTCCCGGAATAAACGGGTTAGCGTTGGCCAGGTTGCCGGTTGGTTCTGTTCCAGGGACTGCGAAGCAGTTGTCGGTGAACCACACGGCCGTGGTATGCGGAGCGCCGCTTGCCGGATTGCAGGTCAGGTCAGCCCGCTGATTGAAGTACCCAACAGGTACTCCTGAGGACGGCGAGGCAATAGGGACTCCGGTGCTGAAATACGCGATGGCATTCGTGGTCCAGCCCCCCAGAATGGCGTCGGACATTCCGCTCAGATTCACTGCCCGGCCCTTGCCAACCGGCAGGTCGTAGGATACTTCGCCAGTGAACTGATACTTCACATCCTGCGGGCTTATCGAGTGTTCATACCCCAGATTCCTCCAGTCCTGCGCCATGCCCATATGAGTGCCAACGAAACCAAGCGGAGGATTCCCGTCATCGGTAATTATCTTTCCCCAAGTAAAGGTCGCAAGTGTGGTGAAGTGGCTGGTCAGCCTTTTCTGCACCTTGGTTTGCAGAGAGCTGTACTCGGAGTCGCCGGCGGGATAGCCATTCACAACGACGCCGTTGCCCCCGCCGTAACTTCCATTACCGAATTGCGGGAATTGCTGGAGAACCGCCCATAAGGGAACCGGTCCGCTGAAGTTGGAGTTAAGGCTCACCGGTCCGCTGTTGGCCACCATCTGACACGCCGGGTTCGACGGATCGACGCACAAAGAGTAGCCGTACTTCGCGATCGTCCCCAGATCGAGAGTATTTAGATCGACGTTGTTAAAGGGCAGGAAAAGTCCTCGGCTGCCGACATAGCCCGCAGTCACGACCACCTGATGTGGCAGCTCATACTCGACGGCGAAATTAAAGTTATAGATGGTGGGTGTGCGCTGGGAGCGCAGGACGGTACTCAAGGTAATCCCCAGGTTGTTGGCCAGACCGGGTGGCCCGCTAGTGAAAGTTGGGACAACTCCGCTGGGAAATGGGTTGCTCAACGAAGAGATACCCGTGTAGACGCCCGGAGTCAACGGCGGGCTTCCCGGGGTCGCTCCTACACATGACGCCGTACCGTTGAAGACCGTATTGCCGTCCGCGTTGAAACAGGTCGCACTCCAAAATGTTTGGGAGGAGAAGCCATCTGTATTCAACAGGGCGCTGCCGACGTTGTGCGTGCTGGGTCCATAGTAGAAGCCCCCGCCTCCGCGCAGAACCAGGTGGGCGATGGGCTGCCAGGCGAAACCCAGGCGAGGCCCAAAGTTTGTCAGATTAGTGGTAAACGGAGAACGATTACTGCTGTTGACGTAGATTTCCGCTCCGGTGTAAGCAACCCCACTGAGGGTGTTGCTTACATTGGGATCGAAGTATTCCTGGCGGTTGAAACGCTCGTTGCGTCCGCCGAAAATGTCCCAACGCAAGCCGGCAGTAATAGTCAGAGCCTTGGACGGATGGAAGGTATCCTCGAGAAAGGCCGCATAGTAGGGATTGGACTCCGCGGCGAAGACGTCCTTGGTAAAACTAGGGTAATTGTTCTGGTTGGTTTCAGTGCCGGGCTGGCTTCCCATGCCAACAAGGATGGACGCAAAATCGCTTCCGCCATTTGCACTCGCCACAGACTGATCCGTAGCATCGACATTGAACCCGTACGCACCTGCCGGTGCAGGCGGCTGTCCGACATTGAGGTAACGCTTCATCCACTCGAAGCCGAACGATATCTGGTGCTTGCCCTTAACTTTAGTGATGGCTGCATTGACGTCGCTATTCTCGCTGGCGTAGGCGAAGTTGTTGTAGTCGGCGGTGCCGCCGACCCCATCATTGCCGTTATCCAGATCATCAAAGAGCATGAAGGGCAGCTGTTTGTAGACCACCTGCGAAGCCAGTGACGCGGGAAAACCAACGTTGGTGCCATTGACCTGTCCCAGATTCGTGAGATCGGTGCTCAAGTACGACGGCGGTCCACCCTGAACTTCGTGGTGCCGCGTAAAGGAGTAACGCAGGTTCAGAACTGTAGAAGAATTCAGCGTCAGGTCGTCTGCCAAAAGAATATTGCGTCCGTTCGTCGTGTTCTGGGCATAGTCGGGATCCCATCCGCTGGGAAACACGTTGGCAGTGGAGAAGATTAATTTGTCATAGGAGAATCGGCCGAAGATGCGTTGCTTTTCGCTCTTCGCCCAATCCAGTCGAACGTCAAACCTGTGTGCGTGGAACGGGTCCAGCCCCGGCAATCCGAAATTAGGGCTAACGTCGCTGGTTGCCGAATCACAGGTTGTGGGACTGGGAATGTTGCACTTCGGCATCTTCGACAGATACAGCAACCCGATGGGGTTCGGGTTGGTAATCATGTTTCCCGGAAACGGCTGCCGCGTTCCGTCGGGCAAGTCGGGCTGCGTCGGATCGTAAATGGTGAAGCTCATGGCCGAGAAGTCTCCAGTCCTTTCGGCGCTGGTAGGAACGGTATAAGTCTTGATGCCCTCGAACTGCTGCTGCTGCGTGTCTTCATAGTCCGCAAAGAAGAAAAGCTTGTCCTTGATGATGGGTCCACCGATCGCTGCGCCCTCCTGGTAACGGTAGAAATCAGGAGGACTGTTGCTTAGGCCGCTTGACGCCTCGCTTTGCTTGTTGAAGTAGTCGTTGGCGGATAAGGCATTCGGCCGAAATACTCCGAAAACGTCACCATGAAATTTATTCGTGCCGGATTTGCTGACCAGGCTGATAACCCCGGCGGCGCCGCTCTGGTAGGAGGCCGGTGTATTCTGCGTTTCAACTCGAACCTCGTCGACACCGTCCTCGGGGATATTCATTGCCGGGATAATGGCGGCGGAATTATTCTCAGAAATTCCGATCGGGCTGCCATCGAGCATGTAGTAGACGGATCCGACGATGGCACCGTTGATCGTGGCCGAGGAGACGTCGACTCCCGGGCGCCCGCTCGAAATGTTCTGAATCGACTGCATCGAATCACTCGAGTTCGGCGATCCGTTGGGCGGCGTCACGCCCGCACTCATCTGCACAAGATCGAAAACATTGCGATATAGCAACGGAACCCGGTCGATGGTCGCGGACTCGATTAACTGTCCCACAGTGGAGTTGCTGGGCTCGACCAGTTCCACCCCTCCGGTGACAGTGACCGTCTCCGATATAGCGCCGACTTCCAGAGTGATGTTGACCTGGGTGACCTGATCGACGGTAACCGTGACTTTGTCCTGGGCCACTTTCTTAAAGCCCTTCTGGCTGGCTGTGACCTGATAGACGCCCGGGTTGAGGGAGATGAAGGTGTAGAGTCCCGCGGAGCTGGTCACGGTGTGCTGCGTCACTCCAGTTGCCTGGTTCAGTAGGGCCACTTGGGCCCCAGCCACGAGGGCTCCGGCTGAATCGGTAACCAGGCCGCTGATGCTGCCCCTGCCGGCCTGGGCGAACGCGACAGAAGCCGCACAAAGAAGAAGCATACAAACCGAAGTAAAATTCCGCACCGTCTTGAGCATTGCTTTTTTGCGATTCATGAATTGCCTCCCCGCTCGAAATCAGCGTAAACGGTTCATTAAATCGTATGAATAGTGCTTTTATCCGATATCTGATGTCAAGAGAAAAAGCGGGCGGTAACCGCTAAACCTCAGCGGTTTCACTTGTCAGGTTTCTTGATCTGCTTACAGGAGGTTGTGCGTGGACTCTCGGACCACTAATTCCGGAGCCACTTTGCGATGGTGAGCCGCGACCTCGCGCTTTTCGAGCACCGAGCTTATACCTTCGAGAACGACGCCTACCGCATCGGTACCCATCGCTTCCATGGGCTGGCGGACGGTGGTGAGTGGCGGGGTGCAAAGAGCTGAGGCGGCCACATCATCGAAACCAACCACCGAGCAGTGCTCCGGCACACGCAGGCCGGCTTTGGCAAGAGCGCGGATGGCTCCGAAGGCCGTCATGTCGTCGAAAGCGAGAATGGACGTGAATGGACGCTTCCGTTTGATCAGGTCCTCGGTGAGTTTCTGTCCCGCCTCAAAGCTGGAAAGCGGGTCGCGCGACTCGGGTAGGTCGACAATCAGCCGGGGATCGAGTTCTAGGCCGCGTTCCTTGGCGCTATTGCGGACGCCGCGCCAACGCGGAGAACTGTCGGCCAAAGTCTTTGGCCCTCGAATGAAGGCAATCTTGCGGTGACCGAGGGAGTGCAGATGCTCGAGCGCCAGGTACCCGCCAACTTCATTGTCGACGATGACCGAACTCATCGCGTCCCCCTTCAGTTCGCAGCCGATGATCGCGGTGGGAATGCTGTTTTTCTCCAGGTCGGCGAGCAGGTTGATGTCAAGAAAGAGCCAGTTGGCGAGAACGACCAGGCCCTCGATGCGGCGGTCGAGCAGCATTTCAAGGTAACGCTCGAACCGGCTGCGCTCATTGTGAACGTCGGTGAGGATGGGAAGGTAAGAGGCCTGGTAGAGCGTGTTTTCAATGCCGCGCAACACCAGCGTGCAGTAGGGGTCGGTCATGTCGAAGACCATCACGCCAACGGTATGGCTGCGCTTGCTGCGCAGCGAGCGCGCAAATTGGTTGGGACGATAGCCCAGTTGCTTCGCGGCGCGCTCGATCCGTTTCTTCGTGACCGCCGGGATATAACGCGCCAGCGGAGCATCGTTCAAAACAATCGAGACCGTGGTGGAGGAGAATCCGCTCTCCTTCGCCACATCGCGAATCGTGACCATCGAATTCTTGCCGTCGGAGTGCCGCACTTGGCGAATCCAGACCACCCATCCTCCTGCCTGAATTCAATGAGGAGGTTGGCGGACACTACAGCAGAGAGCGCGACGAGTGTCAAGCGGGTCTGCTCTGTGGTATGCCCGACACCGCCGCCCGAAACTCTGAAAGCCCCAATTAACTTTGCGAGTCCACGGTCCCGAAACCAGCCGGAGAGCAGCAACGGTCTTCGTCAAACTGCATGGCGGGTTGGCATGATGGACCGCCGTAGTCTAAGATTCTGTCTGGCGCATTCTGCGAGAGGCTGTTCGTATTCCATTACTTTTGCGGCTGGTTGGCCGGCGGGATTCTTTTGCGTCGGTTCGGGCAGCTTTTGTGCCCTTGGAGGAATCGAAGGTAGTGAGTTCTCATCCACTCATGGTGAATCCCAGGCGGGTCGTGCGCGCAATCATTTTCGCTTCATTGTTGTCCGTGCTCTCCGTAGCATCCGTATCCCTGGCTTATGGGCAATTTACCCTCACCGTTTCGCCGCTCACTCCATCGACGGCTGTGGTTCCGGGTGAGACCGCGACGGCAACCATCGACCTCGAACCCGTCGGGTCCTTCGACAGCCCGGTAGCATTAAGCTGCCAGGTGACGTCAGGGCCGGCCACTAGTGGCCCACTGGCGCCGCAGTGCACCCCGAGCCCATCGTCCCAGATCCCGCCCGCCGACGGTCCCTCGCTGACCATTACGACCACTGGGGGCACTCCCCCGAACGCCACTCCGGCGGGAGCCTACCAAATTACGGTTACGGGGACGAGCCCCGGCGTCCCTACGCAAACCGTCGTTCTGTCTTTGAACGTAGCGGATTTGACCGAGGACTACACCCTGTCGGTGTTGCCGACCATCGCGATTCCTAGTCCTATTCCCGCCGGAAGCGCCGCTACCACCACGGTGAGCGTAACGCCAATCGGCAGCTACGTAGGAACGGTCACTCTCTCGTGCCTGTCGGTCACTCCCATCGTGACGGCGGCGCCCTATTGCTCGTTCAATCCCGCGACCGTAAGCATCACGAGCAACGCCGGAGCAACTTCCACTCTCACCATCAACACCTTCGGACCCGCGCCCGGTACGAGTAAGCTGTGGAGCCCGCGCCTGTTCTACGCCTTCTGGCTGGTTGTTCCAGGATTGGCACTGGTGGGGGCGGGTGCAAGTGGAAACTACAAGAAAAGGTTGATGGGGATGCTTTTTCTGGTGGCGGCGATTGCGCGGCTTACTGTTGCTGCCGGCCTGCAGTAACACTACCGGGACAAGGGCCCTTAACGGCCAAATCACTCCGAATAATACCTACATCTTCACCTTGTCGGGCACGGATGCAAACGGCGCTGCTCCCAGCAACGTCACCGTCGATCAGGCGACCGTCACCATCGTAGTGACCACAGCGCACACAGCACACTGAGAAAGGCGTGCGTTCTTAGGAGGCGCGCCGGCTCTGGCGTTCCAGTTCGGCGGCCTGGCGCAGGACGATGTCGCGCAGCGAAACCAATCCCTTCAATTCCTTGCCTTCCACAATGGGCAGGTGCCGGAAGCCGAACTCGTGCATGATGAAGAGGCACTCTTCAATCGTCTCGTCCAAATTGACCGCGCGTGGATTGGCGGTCATCACTTCAGAAACCGCGGTGTGCCCGGGCGTGCGGCCCACGGCTACGACGCGGTTCATAATGTCACGCTCGGAGAAGATGCCAGCCAGCTCTCCGTTGCGGAGCACCGGCAGGGCGCCGATATTGTGCTCCATCATGAAGCGCGCTGCCTCGAGCACGGTGCCTGTAGCGTCGATGGAGTAAACTTTGCGGTCTTTCACGAGGTCGCGGAGGGTGGACATGGCAAACTCCTTCGGAAATTTCGAGGTGGCAAGTGAATTGGCCGCAGGCTTCATGGCCCGGCCAACTCGTGGGCGGCACTACTTTATCACACCCGCGTCCCGGTCATTCGCGAAACGTCATCCGCGAAACCCGCAAAGCCTGGCACAGTTCGAGCCTGCCATATACCCGCCAGAAGCGGAACTGGCGGCCTCGGAAGGCCGCCAGCGGGAACTCCAGCGCAAGTTCTAAAAGCGGAACTGTGGGCCCAGGCTTACCCTCAGGTTGTTGTGAGCTCCACTGTAGAAGTAGATGTCGTCGCCAACTTCCGCGCGAACGCCAATCGGCCCGGCAAAGGCCTCGAAGCCCCCACCGGGGTAGACGGCGAACCGTGTTGTGCCGTTGGTCAGGCCCACCGAGTTAGTGAACCCAGCGGTCGCATTCTGATTGGTAATGCTGAAATTATCAAAGCCGACTTTCCCGGTCACAAAGACGCGAAACGGTCCCGATCCCGTCTGGAACTTCGGACCAAAGAAACCGTGGAGGGTGCGGAAGTGCGTGTCCACGAGCTCTGTCGTAATACCGTTGCTGAATGTCTCGGTGTAGTTTCGCTGGAAATCGTAAGCCATTTCTGCTTCCAGTTGGATGTCGCGGTGGACATTGAATGCGGCCCGGCCCCCAACACCAAGAAAGTTCCCCACCGGCGACGAATCGCTGAGTCGGAAGTAGTCGGCAAAAACACCAACCTCGACGTGATCAGAGTCCTGCGCCAGCAATGCGGGCCCAGCGAACAACAGGCAAAATAATTCCCAGTCCCAAATAACGCTTCATCATTTTAATTAACTCCATTCCTCAGTAGTTTTAGTCCGGCACACACTTCCCCCGCTGATTAGCAGAGCACGCGGGAGAAACGCGGCGCGGATCGTTGAAAGTCAGATGAGGAAAAACTGAAGGAGGTTTTCCTGCGGAGGTGTCGCTGCAGGAGAGTTGCGAAGGCTATACCCCCCGCAGATCCGCCCTACTCAGGAGACTACTGTAGGTGGTTCAGCCGGACCCGGCTGGTGTCGGCGGTCCTTTCGCTGCGCGGAGTCGTGGATACTATGACGTAAGCGCGATCCTTGTCGTCCAGATACTGCACGCGAACCAGCATCTTGCCTTTTTCGAGGCGGAATTCGGCCTGCTCACCGACGGGCAGAAGCACCGGATGTTTCGTATCTCTGGGGCGGATGCGATAGTCGACTTTGTCGCTTTGCAGCAGATATTCCTCGCAGAGCGGTTCCTTTGTCTTCCGCGCGCTGCAACTCACCGCATCCATCTGAACCAACTTGCCGCTTTGGTAAGCCTTGGGTTCTTCGCCATAGGTTGTCGCGGCCAACAGAATCGATGCCAGCACGAATGCCTTGTAACGCATGGAATCCCCCAATGAAACCTCGTTCGGACATCCTGCCGAGACCGGCCTGGATCGACCGGCAAACGCATCCTCATCAATACGAATTGTTTCTTGTTTGGCAGGCAGCGGTTAGATCACCTCGGTCACCGAACCGAAGTAACCAGGCAAAAATACAGCTCCGCGGATCGGGGTGTGATCAACGTGAGAGAATCCCGGGAACGTCCCGAGGGATATTCAGCGCTCGACCAGGGTTTCCAGCGTGGAGAAGAACGCCGGATAGGAGATGGCTGCACATTCGCTGCCGCGAATCAGGGTCTCGCCCTGAGCTCGCAGAGCCGCGATGCTGAAGGCCATGGCGATGCGGTGATCGCCGAAAGATTCGAGTTCTGCGCCGTGGAGCGACTGTCCGCCGGGGATCTTCAGGCCGTCTTCGCGTTCCTCCACTGCCGCACCCATGGCGCGAAGATTGGCAGCAATGGCGGCGATGCGGTCCGATTCCTTCACTCGTAACTCTTTCGCGTCGCGGACCTCGATTCCCTGCTCGGTATAGGGAGCGATCGCGGCCAGTGCGGGAATCTCGTCAATCAGCGCGGCAGTATCGGCTCCGGCGATGGTCGTGCCGGTCAGCCGTCCGCCTTCCACCTGTAACGTGCCCACCAACTCGCCATGAACCTCTTCCAGCTGCGTGACGGAAATACGCAGCCCCATCTGGATGAGAATATCGAGTAGCCGCGCTCGCGTCGGATTCATCAGCAGACTGGTGACCGTCAATTGCGAGGTGGGAAAGAGCGCGGCGGCACAGAGAAAGAACGCCGCACTAGAGAGATCGCCGGGAACTCGCGCTTCAATGCCGCGCAAACGCTGCCCGCCGCGAATGCGCACTCGGTTTCCTTGACTATCAACATGCGCACCGAATGCGCGGAGCGCGACCTCGCCGTGATCGCGCGTCCGCAGCGGCTCCTCAATGCGTGTTTCGCCCTCGGCCAGCAAGCCGGCAAATAGCAGGCAAGTCTTTACCTGCGCGCTGGCTACAGGCATATGGTAGTGGATCCCTTTCAGGTTGGCGCCGGTGATGCGCAAAGGCGGACGGCCGTTTTGCGAGTCGATTCGTGCTCCCATGGCCGCGAGCGGCGTGATCACGCGCTCCATAGGACGGCGCGAGAGCGATTCATCGCCCGTCATTTCGCTCGAGAATTTCTGCCCGGCCACAATGCCGCTCAGCATGCGGATCGTTGAACCGGAATTCCCGCAGTCCAGCGGCTGGTTCGGCGCAGTCAGATCGAACCCGCTTCCCTGCACCTCGATGACGTTGTCCGACCCATGGCTGCGTTCCCACTTCACACCGAGCGAACGCAGGCAGCCGAGCGTGCTGGCGCAGTCCGCGCCGGTCGAGTAGTTCGCCAGGCGCGAAGGGCCGTCAGCGATTGCCGCCAGCATGGCGTAGCGGTGCGAAATGGATTTATCGCCGGGAAGACTCACGCTGCCGCGGACATTGCGCGCCGGACGCACCATCACCTGGGACTCGCTTTTCATCTGGGATCAATATAGCGGAAGGAGGAGACTAACGTGGTCAGTGGCCAGTGGTCAGAAATTCAGTTTTGCGACTGGCCACTGGCCACTGGCCATTGATCACTGACCACTTAGTACTGCCTTGGCCTCAGCCGTGGCCGCGCGCAACACGTCGGCGGGAATTTCCTTCAGCCGGACGCCAAACTCGAACATCGGAGTCTCGACGCCGCGTCCCCAGCGCGCTACTTCCCAGTGCGCGCGCACGAACTTCACCTCCGGATGCGCTGTCAGATCCAGCAATAGCGGAGACTCCCCACGGTAAAACTTCTGCGGAAACGCAGCCGCCGGCTTCGCGCCCCACGTTGCTCCATCGGCTGAGCCATAGATACTGACGTCAAGCGACTCCTGCTCAATGATCTCGGTAATATCAAGCGTCACCAGGAAAACCCGGCCCGCGGCGCTGCTCACATCCACGGTCGGGGCCGTCTCCCTTGGCATTAACCACAGTCTTCGTTGCTACCAGTTCCGTATCAATCATGCCGGGAGGATTGTAGCAAATCGCGTTAGTTTGTGGCGCTGCATCCGCCATTAGACGGGCTGCCCGGAAGATGATATAAACAGCGCCATCGGGGAGGTACGCAGCCAATTTGAATCTCAACTTGGTTTTGCTATCGCCCGCCGATACTTGGTTCGATTCCAAGCTTAGGGATGGGTTACCTGTGCACGTTCCCGGTCGGCGGGACCAGCTTTAGGGCAAATCGGAGTTCGGCTCTGTGGGTTCAGACCCCCGCCGGAATCCGGTGGTTCCGCCGGAGCGGATTCCGGAGGTTGTGACTTATGCTCCAATCATTCTGGATCATCGTACCCGCGGTCGTACTTCTACTGATTGCTCTCAGGATGCTCCGGGTCAAGCACGTAATTGTCTATGAGTATCAGAGAGGCTTGAAGTATTCGACGGGGCGCTACGCCGGAACGCTCGACCCCGGTCAATATTGGATCATTTCAAGCTTCTCATCGATCGTCCCCGTAGATGTGCGCCCGGAATTCATCACTATCCAAGGACAGGATGTCCTCAGCTCCGACGGCGTCACACTCAAGGTGAGCTTGGCGGCCGAATTTCAGGTTGCAGATCCGAATATGGCCGTTAACAAGAACGCAAACTTTCGGACTGCGCTGTACCTAACTCTTCAAATGGCTCTCCGCGAAATTGTGGGCAAGGAAAAAATCGATACGCTCATAGAGAATCGCGCCGGAATCAGTACGAAGCTGATGGAGTTGACTTCGGGGAAAGCTTCCGAGTTCGGGCTTCAGCTTCTGTCGGCCGATGTGAAGGACATCATGTTTCCTGGCGAGATGAAGAAGGCATTTTCCCAAGTGGTCAAGGCTCAGAAGGATGGTCAGGCAGCTCTCGAGCGGGCGCGGGGGGAGACGGCTGCTCTTCGGAACCTTGCCAACGCTGCCAAGACGATAGACGACAATCCCAACCTGCTCCAGCTTCGCGCGCTGCAGGCAATGACTGAGTCCTCCGGCAATACCTTGGTTTTCGGTTTGCCGGGCTCTACTCCTCTGGTGAAGCAGGCCGACAGGGGCGCAATCACTCCCAAGAGGGAAAAAGAAGAAGATTGAGAACGAGTGTCTTGACCAGCCTATCTGCCGCTCCAGTGCTCGAAGCCGGCAAACCACCCTCCGAACGCCTGCTTTGCCTTGACATCTTCCGCGGACTTGCGGTCGCCGGCATGATCGTCGTCGACAACCCCGGCAGCGACGACCTGGCCTACGGGCCAATCAAGCACGCCGACTGGAATGGCTGGACTTGCGCCGACTTCATCTTCCCGTCTTTCCTGTTTTTAGTTGGCATCTCGATGGTGTACTCGTTCTCCTCCCGCCTGCAGCGCGGCGAATCGCGACAGCAGATCTTGTGGCACGCCTTCAAACGCAGCCTTATCTTGATCGCTATCGGCCTTTTCGTGAATGCCTCTCCCATCATCGGCCTCGACCTTCACACCTGGCGCTTCGAAGGCGTAACCCAGCGCATCGCGCTCTGCTACTTCGCCGCGGCGATTCTGGTTCTGTGGTCAAACCGCCGCGGAGCCTTGATTGCCATGTGCGCCTGCCTGCTCGGCTACTGGGCTCTGCTACGTTTCGCCCCGGTTCCCGGTTTTGGAATACCCGGCCGCGACATCCCATTCATGGACCCCGATCGCAACCTCGCCGCCTGGCTCGACCGCAAGCTTTTCATAGGACATCTTTACGACAAAACTCGCGATCCGGAAGGACTCCTCAGCACCATCCCGGCCATTGCGACTACGTTGATCGGCGTGCTGACAGGTTACTGGCTCAGGACGGAGAAAAGCCCCGGCACGAAAGCGATCCGCATGCTGTGGGTTGGAATTCTCGGCCTGGTGGCAGGTGAGGTTTGGAATGTCTGGTTCCCCATTAACAAGAATCTGTGGACCAGTTCATTCGTGCTCTTCAGCGGCGGGTTCGCGCTGGTCTTCCTAGCATTTCTCTACTGGGTACTGGAAATCAAGAAGTGGCGCGGCGCATGGACCATGCCGATTCTAGTGTTCGGAATGAATGCGATTGCGGGCTTCGTCGCCGACTCCTTCGTTTACGGTCCCGGCTACTCGTTCACGGTGAAGGGTCCGAATGGCCCAGTGGCGTGGCACGATGCCGCACAGGCTAAATTGGTGTCGCTCGGCGCGAGCGCGGCCAACGCTTCGCTCATCTATTCCCTGGCAGCGCTTCTGTTCTGCTGGATTCTGTTGTGGTTCCTCTGGCGAAAACGGATCTTTCTCAAGGTGTAGGCCACGCTCACTCCGTCGGATGAGGCCCCGTGAAATCATTGCAGCATGGTTTATTCGTGGGTTTAAACTCCATCAGCTCTACCCGCGACAAATCAGGATCGAACACATCGAGCTGCCACTTGCCATCTTTGCCGATCTCCGCTTCTTCGTCGCCATGCGGCTTCCAGCCATGCGATTCCATGATCGCTTGCGCTTTCTTCATGTCCGCAACGCCGAGCGAGATGTGATTCATCACGCCCGTCAGTCGAAGGTCCATGTGTTCGGGTTGGTTCAGCATATATTCCAGCCAATCCGTGCCGTCCGGAACCTGCATCGCGACCCAGTCATCGGACGTCTCCGGCTTGTCATGGCCATGCCAGTAAAGCCGGAAGCCGAGAATATCGCGGTAAAACTTGTCTTCGGCATCGCGATGGTAAACCACGAATCCGGTGTGAATCATGTGGCGTGAAACTGCGGAATCGGCGGGCGGAGCGGCCGGTTCGCCCTTGCCGCGCTCGATAAACTCAATGCGATGGCCTTCCGGATCAGCCACCTGAAACTCAAGCTGTGGTCGCCGTGGCCTTCGACCGCAGGCACTTTCACACCTTTCGCGATCAAATACTTTCGCAGCGCCGCAATATTGTCGGTAGTGAAAGCAACGTGATCCATGCGATCGGTTGCCTTGGGATCAGGCGCGGCGCTGTATCCCACCCACTGCCTGCCTACCATGTATCTCACTAGCCCGCCAGCCTCAACCGGTTCGGCGAAAGCCAAGCCAAGCGTGCCGTTGTAAAGCGCTTTCACGCCCGCCGGGTCTGTGGTGTAGAACGAAACGTGATCGATGCCGAGAATGCGGGGCCGCTCGACAGTTGCGGTTTGCGAATCGGCGCACACTGTAAGAAACACGAATACGAGGAGAAGGATTTTTTTCATAGCGTCCCGATTCTAACGCAGGACCTGGAAAGTTCGATTCGTTCCTAAAGCCGCTCCAGAAATTGCCGCAGCAGCTTGCCTGCCTCCTCCGGCTGCTCCCAGGGCGAGTAATGGCCGGCTTTCGCAATGACGCGCAACTGGCTTCCGGAAATATGCTGCCGCATGAGTTCGGCTTCGTTCACGCCGGTCAGGATGTCTTCGTCTCCGGTCACGAGCAGCGTAGCGACATTAATCGTCTTCAAAGTATCCATCGAATCCGGACGCTCGGCCATGCCGCGCTGCACCTGCGCCACGCCCTCAGGCGACATTTTCCGCATCATCCGCAGCGCGCCGTCGACCAGATCGGGTCGCGCTTCCCGCGTAGTCTTGCCCAGCAACCGGGGAATCATGCTCTCGAAAAACGGTTCGGTGCCGCGCTCGAGGACGTCGTTCGCGGCCTGCAGGCGTCCAGCGCGCGCTTCAGCAGAATCGGCCGGAGCTTTTGTATTGCAAAGACCGAGCGCAGCGACACGCCCGCGATTCCTTCGCCAGAATTCGAACAGAGCATATCCGCCAATGGAAACCCCAATCAGCGGAGCGCGGCCAATATCGGCATCGTCCATCACGCGGGCAATGTCGCTGGCATGTTTCGCCATGCGTGGCCGGGCCTTCGCCCACGCCGGAATCGCCGTGCCCACGCAGATCCGGCAGAATGACGCGGTAACGCTGGCCAGGGCATGAGCCACCGGCAGCCAGAATTCATGATTTGCAGGAAAAGGATGCAGCAGAACAACTGGAGGACCCTCGCCCAGCACGCGATAGAAAATCTCCGCGTCGCCGCTTCTTACTTGCCGGGAGGCAATGGGATCCATGCAGGGGATTTAATCACGGATTCAATCTCAATCAACAGGATTCAACCCAATAGATTCAACCCAATAAAAGATCAATCAATAAAAGCGATCTAGCCATTCGTCGCGCGCTGCGCGCCTGCCGGCTCCGCCAGCAGCAGCGGCTCTTCCGGCATCACAATCCACGCGATAGGATAAGCGAGCAGGCCGATGCCCGTCATAAATGACGCAATCAGCCACACCAGCCGGACCACGGTCACGTCGATGTCGAAGTACTCGGCGAAGCCGAGGCAGACGCCCGCGATCTTGCGCCCCTGTCGCGGCCGCACCAGGCGCTTGCGGGCTATCGACAATCCCACACGAATGCCGCAATAAGCACAAACCGCCGCATCATCCTGAATCACTTTGCCGCAATAGTTGCAGTACATAGCTGCGCCCTCCTCGTAACGCCTCTACAAGACAATACGCAATTGTAGCCGGAAAGTTCCATCGCGCTCTTCGTCCCCAAGGCCGAGGTACCTGGCTCACTCCCGGTACGCTTCCCGGATATGTTCGCGCGCCTTTTCCGCGGGAGGAGTGCTGCCGTTTTCGGCCAGGACGCGTCTGATATTTCTTCATGGCCAAATCGCGCTTCTGCAGCAGGTCGTACATTTCTCCGGCGGCTAGGTTGGCCTTCTGCAGCGTCTCCGGATCCGGCTCTGGAGCTTCGCTCACCAGTTCATACGCGGCCGCGGCTCCAGCATAATCTTTCTGGCTGCGCTAGCAACTCGCCCAGACCCCATGCCGCTAGCTCATAATGCAGGTTGCCGTACTTCCCTTCCCGGCCGTTCTGCCACACCTTGCGATAGCCTGCCGCAGCTTCCTGCAGGCGACCGCTGGCCCGCAGCAGATTAGCTTCCTCCAGCGGGAATAGATAATTCCTGGGATAACGCCCCGCCAGCTCGTGCATGAGGACGCGCGCTTCGTCATAGCGGTGCTCGCGCCGCAGGAAGAGGCTCAGCACTACCTTGGCATCCACACTGTTTTCTCCGTTGCTGTCGGCCACCTCGCGCAGGTATTCGAGCCCTTTCTCTTTCGTCCCGCTCAGCCCCACCAGCGCCACCGCGACCTTCACGCTCCAGGGCAGGCTGCCCATCACGTAGTTGTGCGTGCCCACGACCAGCTTCGCATCCACGTAATTGGGATTCAACTCCAGAACGCGTTCGTGATCATGGCGCGCCCCCACTGCATTGCGCAGGGCGGAAAACCATGCCCGTTCCACCAGCGCAGTATAAAGCGCGAATTGCGCCCGGGTGACGCCGCGGGCATAGAGCGCGTCCACATTGTTCGGATTTGTCTTGAGTTGCTGCTCTTCCAGGCTCTCGGCGCGCTCCACCAATTGCTTGATCCGCTCTTTCACCTTGGGGTCGGCGGTGCGATGCGCCTCCCCAATAAAGCTGTCGTTGGCATACTCGCCGCTATTCATCGCGCCCATGCGATAGAGCTCGCGCATCAGAATCGTCGTTCAGAAGGTGATTTACCGCGGAGGGGTCGTTCGGCCGCCGATCCAGTACTCTTTCGAACTCCTGGATCGGCCCGGTCGTAATCCATGTTATAGAAGTGGTCGAAGGCGGCCTCGACCTGCGGATCGGGCGCGGCCGAAGCCGCGGCAGCCGGTGCAGCACCGCCTCCGCAGTGGCTTGCGCCATGGCTTGAACTGCCAGCAGGCAAAAGATGACCCAGGCAGGCGGCGCGCTCCTGTGAACCAACCGCTTCACCAATATCAGACTCAACTGCATCCCCCCGTTGAGTGCCTACTTTTAGTTAACTGAAGTTCGCCGGAGCACGGGACGAACCAAAGGCGTCATCGGGCAAACCCAACAATTCCGTGCGGCATTCAGCGGTTGAAACCTATAATTTGCCCAGCCAGAACCGAAATGACCCGACCGAAAAACTAAGGTACTGGGGCATCTTTACGGCTTTGAGGGTAATAATTGCGTGGGCTTAGGAGTGCAGACATGCGTCGAAAGTTGCAAGTATTTGACTTGAAAACACCTTAGTCGGCGATCGCTCTTTGGTGGCCGGCTTGCTTTTCGGAAAGTAAGCGTTCCTACCTATGGCTGAAGTAGTTCAAGATGCGCGGCAGGAGTTTTGGCGGTCCCCGGCGGTGCTAGAACCCCCGGTGGAGGCGGCGCTTCCGGCTGCTGCCCCGGAAATGGCGGACGCTTGCGCCGATTGCGGCACCGAGTTCATGATCGGTGCCCGGTTTTGCCATACCTGCGGTCGCCGCCGCCCCTCGACCGGCCCAACCGGCCCCGATGCCGCGAAATGGTTGGCCTTTGGGCTCGGACCATCCCTCGGCTTGGCCGCGGCTGAGGTCTGGATTCGACCATGGACAGCGTTGATCGCGTCCTCGTGGCAAGAAATCTCGCTTCCGGACTGGCTCCACTATCTGCACTTTCATGAGATCAAGCGCTGGGTAGGTTTGCCGACAGCGGCGTTGATCGCCTTCATGATCGGCTTGGGCTGCGTGGCCGGAGCCATCGGCGTCAGCCTCTTCTACCGAGCATCGAATCTGGTGGAGTTCCAGGCCATCCAGATGTGGCGGATTGAATGGCTGCTGGCCGCCACCGCCTCGTTTGTGGCCGGGATTCTGCTAAAGAAGCCCTCGGATTCGGATAAAGGTTAGAGTTCAAACATTAAAGATAACGACAGCGACTAATACGTCTTAGCCCTCCCCCAACCAATCGTCACGATTCACTCCCCGTGCCCGCCGCGCGCCGCTGCTGGTGCATACGGTATAGGTGATGAACTGGACCCGTTCCCCGCCCCACAGGATGCCCGGCGGCAATCGCCGCAGTCACGTAGGTCTTGGCCAGCAAGGCAGCCTCGGCTAATCCGCGATCGAGCGCCAGGTGGCACGACATCGCGGTCGCGAAGGCGCAACCTGTGCCATGAGTCGAATTCGACCGCTGCCGCTCCGCCTTGAAAACTTCCTCCTCGACTCCGCCCTTGGTGGTGAAGCTCAAAAGATCGGTTGCCTTCTCCAGGTGTCCGCCCGTGATCACCACGGCCGTCGACCCCATTTGATGGAGCTTGGCCGCCGCCGCCCTCATTTCGTCGAGATCAGTGACCTTCAAGCCCGTCAGAACAGCGGCCTCGTCCACGTTCGGCGTAATCACATCGGCCAGAGGGATTAGCTTCTCGATCAGCACCCTGGCTCCGGCAGCATCCAGCAGGTCCGCCCCAGAGGACGACTTGAGGATCGGATCGAGCACCACATTGGGCAGCTTGTTTTTGCCCGATCGCTTGCCCAGGAACTCCGCCACCGCCTTGACCACCTTCGCCGTGCCCAGCATGCCGATGTGGACGGCCGCGATGGGGATATCGGAGGCAAGCTCTTCCAGAGTCTCGGTCACCAGAGTGGGATCTACCTCTTCCACCCGCCGGACGCCTGCGGTCGATTGCACGGTTATGGCGGTGATGCAGGCCACTCCATAGCAGCCGTGGGCGGCAATCGTCTTAATGTCGGCCGTCACTCCCGCCCCGGAAGAGGGGTCGAACCCAGCAATGGTCAGTACGACAGGTGGTTTCTCGGCCATTCGTGTCAGAGAAAAATCACTTCTGCTGTATGCAAAGTTGTACCTAAAACGCTCACCATAAACAACTTAGATAGAATTCCGCGTAAGTTACTGAATCCATTGAGGATGAAAATACTTCCCAGTCTACAGTCCGCTGAGTATTTACCATATGATAAATATGTAACATCATTGTTTTGAGTGACATGTTGCCGATTACTCATGATTAACAACAAGTTACGTGAGATATCGATAACTATCACGTCACCATAGGTCATGCACTTTCGGGTTGACAAGCCCCACCCAGCTCCCTACCATTAACAGAACCTTAACCAAACAGCCTAGCTAGGACGACTCTTGAGATGCGAGGAGAACTGAATGCGTGGATTTATAGCTCATGGACTGATGATCGCTTTATTGATCGTCGGCCTGGGAGCGGCTCAGGGCCCGAACAACTCGGAGGCCAGTTCAGCCCAAACTAGGGCAGTTCCAGCCAAACCCGAAATCCGCAGCCAGACCGGCAAAAACCAGCCGTATCAAATTGGGACAGCTTCCTGGTACGGCGAAGTATTTTGACGGAAAACAGACTGCCAGCGGCGAAGACTTTGACATGTACGACATGACTGCCGCCCACCCAACGCTTCCCTTGGGAAGCTACGTGCGGGTAACAAACCTGCGGAACGGGCGGGCCGTCGTGGTCAAAGTAAACGACCGCGGTCCAATCGTGCAAGGACGAATCATCGACCTTTCTTACGGCGCCGCACAGGTCCTGAAGTTCGAAGACCACGGCTTGCAAAAGGTCAGACTCGACGTAGTAAAACGAGGCACGTCCCAGCACCGTCCGGTCTACCAGACCATCGCCATTAACCGCCCCGTGGCGCAACTCCCCTAAACGCACTACACTGCTAGGGATGACGGCTCTGCCCAACCCCATCCCTCTTCCTCCCCTTGGTAACAATACAGTTGACCCAGGCGCGAAACTAATCGTCGCCCTGGACGTTTCCACGGCGCCGGCCGCACAGAAAATCGTGGCGGCCGTCGGCGATTCGGCGCTGACCTACAAAGTCGGCATGCAGCTCTTCACCGCCGAAGGTCCGCAGCTGGTGCGCGATCTCGTGGCCTCCGGGCGGCGCGTATTCCTCGACCTCAAGTATCACGACATTCCCACAACCGTAGCGGCTGCTGTGCATGAAGCGGCCCGGCTCGGCGTCAGCATGTTGACCGTCCACGCCGCCGGCGGCGGCAAAATGCTCCACGCCGCGGTGGGCGCGGCTCGCGCCGTCAACCCGGCGCTCCTGGTACTTGGAGTGACGGTCCTCACCAGCCTCGACCAAGAGGATATGGAAAAAGTCGGGTTCCACGGAACCGTGCGAGAGGAAGTCCTGCGCCTGGCTGCGCTGGCCTTGGACAATGGGTGCAAGGGCATCGTCACCTCCGCCCGCGAGACCGCCGCCGTGCGCGCCGAACTAGGCCACAATTTCGCCATCGTGACCCCCGGCGTCCGCCCCGCAGGCGCAAGCCACGCAGACCAAGCCCGCGTAGCCACTCCCGCAGAAGCCATTGCCGCCGGAGCCACCCACATCGTCGTGGGCCGCCCCATCACCGAAGCAGCCGATCCCGCTGCGGAGGCCCGCGCGATTCTAGAGCAGATCGGCTCGTAGGTGATTTGTGCCAACTGACACACAGAAGGCAAACGAAATGAAAGACCTGAGCGAGCAACTCCTAAGCGTAGTCGAAGCAGCGGAGCCAAAACTTCGCGAAATCGGCGAAGCCCGGAAATCCGCCAAGCCCATATTGCCGGGAGGCTGGTCGCGCAAGCAGGTCCTCGGACATCTAATCGATTCGGCGTCCAACAACCATCAACGATTCGTCCGCGCGGCCCTCCAACCATCTCTGGATTTCCCGGGTTACGACCAGGATGGAAACATACGCGTGCAGGCTCCTCAACAGGCCGATTGGTCACTGCTAGTCTCGCTCTGGGCCGCCTACAATCGTTACCTCGCCCACATAATCGCCCGCCTGCCTGCTGCCAAGCTGGAAACAGTCTGCCGCATCGGCCCCGGAGAACCGGTCACCCTCGACTTCCTGGCGAAGGATTATGTCAGGCATCTCCTCCATCACCTGAACCAGATCGGCGCCGCGCATTCGAACCAGGGGGATGCCATAAAATAGGCTCGGGAAGGGCATGGCTTCAGCCGTGCCGCTCAGAGCCAATGAGGACGCGGGCTTTAGCCGCTGAGGTTCGCTCTCGCCCGACCGGTCCGAGAATTTTCCGGGTTGAGATCACCCCTAATTTGCGAGTGACCATCCCTCGCGGCTATGGTCCGTTCGCACTCCGCCGCAATATACTGCCTTTCAAGAGCAAATAACGCAGACCGCCAGAATGCCAGAATTGCCCGACATCGCAGCCTATATCACCGCACTGGAACCACGAATAGTCGGTCAACCACTCGAACGTGTGCGCTTGCAAAGCGCTTTCCTCCTGCGAACCGCCCAACCCCCTCTTACCGACATAGAAGGTCGCATCGTTCGCGAACTGCGGCGCATAGGCAAGCGCATCGCAATTGGCGTGGAGAATGATCTTTGGCTAGTACTTCACCTGATGATTGCCGGCCGGCTGCACTGGCGGCCCGCAGGAGCAAAGCTGGCGGGCCGTCAGACTCTCGCGGCGTTCGACTTTCCCAATGGCTCCCTGGTTCTCACCGAGGCCGGCTCCAAGCGCCGCGCATCTCTCCACATTGTGCGCGGCGAGGAAAGCTTGCGTTCCTTCGACGCCGGAGGCATCGATGTCTTCTCCAGCGATCTCGTCTCGTTTCGCGCGGCGCTCACCGCCGAAAACCACACACTCAAACGCGCGCTTACGGATCCGCGCCTATTGAGCGGTATCGGCAACGCCTATTCGGACGAAATCCTGCACGCGGCGCAACTCTCCCCGCTCACCCTCACCCAAAAACTGCAGCCGCAAGAGTGGGAAAGACTATTCGCCGCGACCCGTCACACGCTTGAGTTCTGGATCAACCGGCTCCGAGCCGAAGCGAACGCCGCCTTCCCCGAAAAGGTCACCGCGTTTCGCAAGGGCATGGCAGTTCATGGGCGCTACGGCGAACCATGTCCGCGGTGCGGCGACAAAGTCCTGCGAATTCGCTACGCCGACAAAGAAACCAACTACTGCGCCCGCTGCCAGACCGGCGGCAAAGTTCTAGCCGACCGCAGTCTGTCGCGGCTCCTGGGATCAGACTGGCCGAGGACGCTGGAAGAACTCGAAGCTCTAAAGCGCCGCTGATTGCAGCCGGCCGCCGCTGCTCATCATTCTGATATTGACCAATACCTCTGACTATGGTCCAATAGTTAGGTGAAGGAAGTCGCCATCTCCGAATTCAAGGCCAAATGCCTGGCTCTGCTCGATCAGGTGCAGAAGACGAAAAAGCCAATCCTGGTGACACGCTTCGGAAAGCCGGTCGCCGAAGTGATACCCGCGTCGCCCAAGGCAGGTCCGGCAGATTGGTTTGGCTCGATGAAGGACGAAATTCAGATTCTGGGAGACATCATCTCGCCAGCCAATGACGAGGATGAGTGGGAGGTATTGCGCGATGAAACTGCTCCTGGATACGCACATCTGGATATGGAGCATGCAGGGCTCCGATCGCCTGGGAAAAAGAACCGCGCAGGAAATCAAAAATCCCGAGAATGAACGGTGGCTCTCTCCGGTCAGCACATGGGAGGCTCTCACCCTTCATGCGAAGAAGAGAATTTATCTGCCGGAAGACATTAGCGCTTGGGTTGCTCGGGCGACCGCCATGTTCCATGAGGCGCCTTTGACACACGAAATCGCTTTGGCCGCCCGCCGATTACCATGGGAGCACAACGACCCCGCCGACCGATTTCTGGCCGCAACCGCCCAGGTTTTGAACCTCACCCTCGTGACAGCCGATTCTAACCTCCTAGGTCTTGGAGATATCTCGACTCTGGCGAACCGCTGATCGCGCTCCCACAATTCCGCCGACCCATTCTTGCAGGTGCTACTACTTCAGCAAATTCCGCAGCACTGCCACTTCCGCCGCAATCCCGGTATGCAACGCCGGATCCACATCCGGCGCGAACAGCGAAGAGTGATTCGAAGGCAGCAACGTTCCCGAAGCCTTGGCCTCGGCAAACTTCTGCGGATCCGCTCCGCCCAGACCAAAGTAAAAACCCGGAATGCCCTGTTCAACGAAGTAAGAGAAATCCTCCGACGCCGTATGCGGCTCTTCCGTAACAACATTCCCTTTGCCCAGCGCCGCTTCGAGCGTTCCGCGGAGTCGCTCGGCCAAAGCAGGATCGTTGTACACCAGGTCCGTCGCTTCGTAGTGTTCAATCGCAGGCGCACGCGGCGCGCCAGCCGCTTCGGCTTCCGCCTTAGTGATCCGGGCAATGGCCGCCAGCACCTGCTTGCGCACGTCCGCTTTCCTCGTGCGAATGGTCAGCCCCATCTCTGCCTGATCAGGAATAATGTTGTTCTTCGTCCCCGCCTGAATGTATCCCACGGTGACGACCGCCATTTCCCCCGGCTTCACTTCCCGCGAAGCAATGGTCTGAAGCGCCGAAATCGTTCGAGCCGCGATCACTATGGGATCAATCGCCGTATTCGGCGCTGAACCATGCCCGCCTTTGCCATAAATCGTAATCCGCAGCGAATCCGCGTTCGTATTGAGAACTCCCGGAGTGATGCCGACCATCCCCGCCGGAAGCGTGTTGCCGACATGCAGAGCCACGGCTACGTCCGGCTTTGGAAAGCGCGTCAGCAAACCGTCGTCGAGCATGCCCTTGGCGCCGCCAATCGTTTCCTCGGCCGGCTGGCCGATCAGCATCAGCGTCCCGTGCCATGTGTCTTTGCTGTGCGCCATGATCGCGGCCGCGCCTAGAATCGACGCCATGTGCAGGTCGTGTCCGCAGGCGTGCATCACTGGAACATCGTGCCCGGCATCATCCTTGGTGCGAACTTTACTCGCGTACGCCAGCCCGGTCTTCTCTTCCACCGGCAGCGCGTCCAGTTCTGTGCGGAGCATCACCGTCGGTCCCGCGCCATTCTTCATGATGGCCACAATCCCCGTGCCTCCGACGTGTTCCGTCACCTCATAGCCCAGGCCTCGCAACTTGCCGGCCAGCTTCGCCGCCGTTTGAGTTTCATGCGAAGAGAGTTCGGGGTTCTGATGAATATCCAAATACAGCGCGTGCGCCTCAGGATAGACAGCTTCGACTTCCTTCGACGCCGGAGCCTGAGCCCAGGCCGAAGCCATCAGAGACGCGAGGCACAGAAGTTTTGCTCGTTTCATAGTTCCCGGATCATATCTGGCACTGCAGCGAAGTGTAAATAAGCCGATACCCAGAACGTCCGCGATTGCCGCCGCGCTGTTGGCCTTCACCATGCTTGGCGCGATGGTCACGCATCTGTTCATACTCCGCGACGGTTACGCCACTTTCTTTCCTGCCCTTTCGTTCTTGCTTCTCGTCGTCGCGGCTACAACCGACGTTCCAGTCCCGTTGCGAAACATTAGGACTTTAACCGGCGCCTTGCGTAATTCGCACAACCGCTCGTAGCATGGTTGTCGTCGGGCCCGCTTTGAGAAAGGAGGGCCTATGCCTGCCGTCACTGTCGTTCGCCACCCAGCGGTTGCCGGACGTTTCTACCCCCACGATCCAACAATTCTCCGCGAGGAAGTTCACACATACCTATCCCAGACCCCCACACGAAAACCAGTCCGCGCTATGGGCTGCATCGCTCCCCACGCCGGCTACATGTATTCGGGTCACGTGGCGGGCGCCGTCTTCGCCGCATTGGAAGTCCCTCAACTCTGCCTCGTGCTCTGTCCCAATCACACCGGCGTAGGCCGCGCTCTGGCGATCGTCAGCGAGGGCGCCTGGCAGACGCCCCTGGGCGACGTCCCCATCGACAATCTATTCGCCACCACCCTCAAGCAGCGCTGCCCGCTCCTGCAGGAAGATTCCGCCGCCCACCGCAGCGAGCATGCCATTGAAGTCGAGTTGCCGTTCCTGCAAGTGCGCCAGTCCCAACTCAAGTTCGTTCCCATCGCGCTCGGCACCCATCAGTTCGAGCCGCTTGAGCAACTGGGCGAAGCCATTGCGGATGTAATCGCGGCGCAGAACCACCCCCTCCTGATCGTAGCCTCCAGCGACATGAACCATTACGAATCCGACGCCGTCACCCGCGTCAAGGACCACACCGCGATTCAACCCATCTTCGCTCTCGACGCCCGCGCCCTCTACGACACGATCATGCAGCAGCACATCAGCATGTGCGGCTTCGGCCCGGTTGTCGCGATGCTCACGGCCGCAAAGAAGCTGGGAGCCACTTCGGTTGAGCTAGTTAAGTACGCAACTTCAGGCGACATCTCTGGCGACCGGGATCTGGTCGTAGGCTACGCCGGAGTGCTGGTTCGTTAGCGGCCCGCACGTAGAAAACATCTCGCCGATTGCTGAGTGATCCTGTAAATTGGGTGATCCTGTAAATTGACGCCATGCTTCCCTACCAGCACGCTCTGGCTCTGTTCTTATTCGTCGGCGTTCCCATCTGGGACGCGCTCGAGACCCGGGCGCTGAAAACCAGCACAAATCCTCGCAGGAAAATCTTGTCCTATCAGAGAATTGTCCTACTCCTTTGGACCGCAGCCATCGTCGCCTGGATCGCACTGCGATCCAGCGTTTTCTTTATATGGCCGGCCGTCCATCTAGCCACCCAGCAGAAGATCGGGGCATCTTTCGGTTGGGGGTTCGGAGCCGCGTTTGCAGTTGGCTCCCTGCTCCAGGTGGTTCTGGTCCGTCGCAGCGCAACCGCGCGCGAAAAAATCTTGGGGGCCTTCAGGCGCCTGGCTTTCATCCTTCCCGTAACCCCGGAAGAGCGCGCCTGGTTCGCCCTGGTTTCAGTGACGGCAGGTATTTGTGAGGAGACTCTCTACCGCGGCTTTCTGATCCGATATCTTTCGAATGGCCCCTGGCACGCCGGACTGTGGGTCGCGCTCGCGATCGCCAGCATTTCCTTCGGCCTCGCGCACGGCTACCAGGGACTATCCGGCATCATCGGCACCGCCCTGCTGGGAGCGGTAATGGCAGTCCTCTTTCTCGCCAGCGGAAGCCTGTGGCTGCCCATGGCACTTCATGCCATCATCGACCTGAGGATTCTCTTGCTGCTCCGCCCCGGCGACTTGGCGTCTTAAGCGCCCTCAACCCGATCGCTGACTGGCATTCATAAGTTTGTGCCCAAGGGCCAACCGGCCTAACGCTGGATTCAGGGAAACGAGTACGATCGTAATTTATTGCTGTTTTAGACTCGCCCGGTTCGCAAGAAGTGCGGTCGGGCGCGTTCCCAAGTTAGAATGCTGTAGCCGTTTTTCGGAGGTCTACGACGAATCTCTACTCGAAACTGCTGCTCACATCAGCGATTCTTCTTGTCGCGTCCGCTTCAATCGCTCAGGAACGGTACCACTACGCGGATCCCAACCTGATGGCTCGGTTTTCCTACGACAACTCCGGCGTGGTGCGATCGGGAAGTGTGCACCACGTGTGTATTGCCGTTTCCCGCGATGGAGATTATCGAATTGTGCGCGTGTCGGATAATGGCCAGACCCAGAGGCTGCATGGCAAAATGCCGAAGGAAGACTCTCGCCAGTTGAACAACCTGCTGGAAGCATCTGAATTGCGAAACCTCTCCGGGTATCATGGCGGTCTGATTCGGCAGGAAGCTGAGAGCTTTGCAGCGGAGATCCCTTTGCGCGACGGATGGCACCAGGATGATGCAGGCAATTGGACTGAACATGAAGCTTGGCGTCTGCAGTGGTTGAATCCAGACGGCGAGAACCCATTTCCAGTCGCGGTATCCAAACTAGTAGATTGGCTGAGGCGTTTCCAACCGGACGATGGAAAGTCTTTTGACTATGCGGACTATCCGGATGTGTGTCCGACTGGAGGACTACGTTTACTGCAACCCTCTATCGCTGACAATTCGCGCCCTTGATCTAACTTCGCTCAAAATCTGTCCGGCCCAGTCAATGGTTGATAGAGCCCGTGATCATTCTCATATCGGCGCCTCGCAG
Source organism: uncultured Acidobacteriaceae bacterium (assembly GCA_963763285.1). Lineage (GTDB taxonomy): Bacteria > Acidobacteriota > Terriglobia > Terriglobales > Acidobacteriaceae > Sulfotelmatobacter. The sequence goes on from CAVXOK010000022.1 coordinate 139,637, forward strand.
GTGCCTGCCGCCATCGTCAGTGGCCCGTGGCGTTCTTCCCCATCTCGATCAACTCCTTGGCCCGCGCCCGCACCACATTAATTACCGAAGTGTCCTCAACAATCTCCTGCAGCACCGGCGCCACTCCCTGTATCTCGTCAAGTTCATTGTTCCTGGCCTGCGTCTCCATCCGCTTCAACTCTTCGTCCAGCGCGAGTTTCTGGTACCGCCGGTAGTAGGCTAGCCGGCGTCCATAGTCCAGCGTGGCTCCCATGTTTTGAAAAAGGGCCGTCAGTTGCTGCACCGCCGCCAGGTTCGAATAGTTGTACCGCGCCGCGTTGGAGCGTTGACCATCCTGATAGCTGAGCACCTTCGTTCCGGTGAAAGCCAGCTTGCCGTTACCCGAGTCAACTTTCCCGGCGAAATACCGCGCCTGTCTCGCCCAGTCGAAAATCTTTTCCCGATTCCCCGCCGATACCTGAAATTCCGCCTTGTAAGGTTCCTGTTCGGAATCCTCAGCCATCGTCCCGGAGCACTCATAGCGCGCATGTCCGGCTGCGTCAACCGCGATCGAGTAGTGCTCAGGATTAGACTCGGGAAAGTCCAGAGTAAACGTGACCATCGCGGTCGAAGCCGCCCCGGCGTTCGCACTCTGCTGTGCGATCGATGGCGCAGACATTGCCGCCACCGCCAGTAACACCCCAACCGCTCGCCAGCCACTTATGAGGTAAATCAGAAAACTACAAATCCGGAAGGCGAAAGGCCGGTAAGCTCGAACCAGAAAAGCTCGAACCAGAAAAGCCCGGATCAAGAAAGCTCCACTCAAAGAACCCAGAATCATCACCGCGCCGCAGCCCTCTGCCTTTCCAGCGTGCCCGCGGTATGTAAATGGCAGATCGCGATGGCCAGCGCGTCCGAAGCGTCCATCGGCTCCGGAGCCTCCGCCAACCCCAGCAGACGCGTCACCATGTGTTGCACCTGCTGCTTCTCCGCCCGCCCATATCCCACCACCGACGACTTGATCGTCAGCGGCGAATACTCGGCAACCTCCAGCCCGGCCGCTGCCGCCGCCAGCATCGCCACTCCCCGCACCTGGCCCAGCTTCAATGCCGACTTCACATTCAGAGCGTAGAAGATCCCTTCAATCGCAACTTCATCCGGATGGTGCACCGTAATAAGGACGCCAAGTTCGTCATAAATGCGCGACAGTCGCCGCGCCAGCGGTTCCCGCAGCGAAAGCTTGATCGCCCCGCAAGTCAGGCACACCAGCGTGCCCGAGGAATGCATCTCCACCACACCGTACCCGGTGTATTGCCCGCCACAATCAATGCCCAAAACTCGCATGTAAGAGCAGTTTATCGCGGATGCGCTGCAGTTCCTACGGAAAGGAATTCCGAGGTCACCAATTCGCAAATCGCCTCAACAGCACTTCGCCCGCCGCACCTTAACCTCTTCGAACTCCCGCCGAAACGCCGCATAAGCCGCACGCGACGACGCCACCCCAGCCCGCTCCAGAAACCGCGAATACGCCGCCTCATCAAAAATCTCCCGCAGCGTCGCCATGAAAGTGCGCCAACTGGAAACGATCCGTTTCATCCCTGTTCCTCCACCAGCCGCGTCCTTACAAACGGCGCTTCCTTCACCGGCGCTTCTCTCGTCCCCCTCAGAATTCCCCACCACTGTCGTCCCGATTCCACCAGCACCAGCGTCACCATCACCACGAGCAATCCCGTGACCACCGCATCCAACCGGTTGTTGAAGATCAGCCGCCCGGTTGCGCCGGTCGCCGGACCCGCCGCCAGCGCCCTAGCCGCCGCCAGAAACCCCACCCGCGGTTCGGGATCAAACATCTTGTGCCACGACGCTGTAAACGTCACTGCCACCAGCCACGCCAGCGGCACCAGCGTTACCGCCGCATATTTCGCCCCGTGTATCTTGATGATGATCGTAGTGGCCACGCACAAAGCTACCGTCGCCAGCAGCTGATTCGAAATACCAAACAGCGGCCACAGCGAATTAATCCCGCCTAGGGGATCCTTCACTCCCTGCCACAGAAAATATCCCCAGGCGCCGACGATCAGCGCGCTTGTCCCAAGAATCGACGGATACCAACTCGTCTGCCCCAGCGGCTTGTAAACATGCCCGAGAGCATCCTGCACCATAAACCGTGCCACGCGCGTCCCCGCGTCGAGAATGGTCAGGATAAACAACGCTTCAAACATGATCGCGAAGTGATACCAAAGCGCCATCAAAGTGTCCCCGCCCAGACTGTGAGAAAAAATATGCGCCATGCCCACCGCAAACGCGGGCGCTCCACCAGTCCGGTTGTAAAGCGTCTGCTCGCCCACTGCGTGCGCCAATGCCTGCATGTCGGCCGCAGTCACCGGAAAGCCCCAACTCGAAATAGTCGCCGCCGCAGCAGCAGGCGCCTGCCCCACGACTCCCGCCGGACTATTGATCGCAAAATAAACCCCCGGCTGCATCACGCACGCCGCAATGATCGCCATCACCGCGACCGCCGACTCGCACATCATCGCTCCATAGCCCACCATGCGCGTCTCAGTCTCCCGAGCAACCAGCTTCGGAGTCGTCCCACTGGAAATAAGCGCGTGAAATCCGCTGATCGCTCCGCAGGCAATCGTGATGAAGGCAAAAGGAAATATTTTCCCCGCAAACACCGGACCCGTGCCGTCCACAAACCGCGTCAGCGCCGGCATGTGCAGCGTGGGATGCAGCACCACTATCCCCACCGCCAGCAACGCAATCGTTCCCAGCTTTACGAACGTGCTCAGATAGTCGCGCGGCGCCAGCAGCAGCCACACCGGCAACGCCGATGCCGCAAACCCATAAACCATGATCAGAATCGCCAGCGTCGGCGCACTAAACGTAAACACGCGTGCCAGCCCCGGATTCTGCGACACATACTGCCCACCCCAGATCGCCGCCAGCACCAGAACAAATCCCAACCCCGAAACCTCCAGCACCTTCCCCGGGCGAATCCGCCGCAAATAAACGCCCATCAACACTGCGATCGGCATGGTCATCGCGATCGTGAACGTGCCCCATGGACTCGCCTTCAGCGCATTTACGACGATCAAAGCCGCCACGCCCAGCAGGATAATCAGAATCGCAATCACCGCCACGTAAGCGACGAATCCTCCCACGCGCCCGATCTCGTCCTTGGCCATCTCGGTCAGCGACTTCCCATCGCGCCGCACCGAGAACAGCAAAATCACGAAGTCCTGCACGCAGCCCGCGAACACGGCCCCGGCCAGCACCCACATCGTCCCCGGAAGATAGCCAAACTGCGCCGCCAGCACCGGCCCCACCAGCGGCCCCGGCCCGGCGATTGCCGCGAAGTGATGTCCAAACACCACCCACTTATTGGTCACCAGAAAGTCGCGGCCATTCTCCAGTCGCTCCGCCGGAGTCGCCCGCATCCCATCCAGCGCGAGTATCTTCACCGCGATAAACTTGCTATAGAAACGGTACCCCAGCGCATAGCAGCACGTCGCTGCAACCACCAGCCACAGCGCGTTGATCGGTTCGCCGCGATGCACAGCAATCGCACCCACTGCGAGAGCACCTACCACCGCGACCGCTCCCCACCCCAGAATCGCAAAAGTCTTGTTCATGGCCTTCCGTCCGTGGAGCATTGTGCCCAAACTTGCGCCGCGACGCAAATTCTGTTCCTTCTGTCACCTCTGCGTGAAGAAGCAATTCCTCACCAAGAATCACTCCGCGTTTAATGATAATCTTGTTATTCCCGGCGACTGCGGATCCTGCGCCTCGGGCCCACTCTGAATCTGGCCCATGCCCGGGGTCCATCCCAGGAAAGTTTCGTCCGAATTAATGCACCGGAGCAAACAATGAAGATTGGCATGTTGACCGGCGGAGGAGATTGTCCCGGTCTGAACGCAGTCATCCGCGCGGTGGTCCGCAAAGGCATCTTCACCTACGAGGACAAATTCGTAGGCTTCATGGAAGGCTGGCGCGGCGTCATTGAAGACACTAGCATCCTCCTCGATCTCGACTCGGTCGGCGGCATTCTGCCTCGCGGCGGCACCATCCTTCGAACCTCGCGTACCAATCCTTCGAAGCGTCCCGACGGCATCGACCGTTGCCTGGCCACGCTCGAAAAGAACCACATCGAAGCTCTTGTCGCCATCGGCGGGGACGACACACTTTCGGTCGCCCAAAAACTTCACGAACGCGGCGCCAAGGTCATTGGCGTTCCCAAAACCATCGACAACGATCTCGGTGGCACCGATTACACTTTCGGATTCGACACTGCCTGCAACATCGTCTGCGAGGCGCTCGATCGAGTCCATACCACCGCCGAAGCTCATAACCGCGTCATGGTCGTGGAAGTCATGGGCCGCGACGCCGGCTGGATCGCTCTCTACAGCGGAATCGCCGGCGGCGCCGACGTCATTCTCATCCCCGAGCGCCCCTTCGACATCGACAAGGTTGCAGATTCCATCCGTCAACGCCATGAGCGCGGCCGCTATTTCTCCATCGTCGTCGTGGCCGAAGGCGCGAAGTTCTCCTCCCAACCCGGCCAGGGAGCTCCCGTTCTGTCAGACATGGGCAAAGATGAATTTGGTCACGTCAAACTCGGGGGCATCGCCAACATCCTCGCCCGCGAAATCGAAAAACGTACCGGCTATGAAACCCGCGCGGTGGTTCTAGGTCACATTCAGCGCGGAGGCTCGCCCAGCGCTTTCGACCGCGTCCTCGCTACGCGTTACGGCTTGGGCGCGATCGACATGGTGCATCGCGGCGAATTCGGATGCATGGCCGCCCTGCGTGCTAACAAAATCGTCTCCATCCCGCTGCTCGAGGCCATCTCCCATAACCGCGTCGTAGACGACGAGATGATCCAGATCGTCGACGGCCTCTTCCAGAAAGTCGCCGATCGCGAACCCGCGGAGAGATAGAATCTCCCGGAACGCACACCGGGAGAAGGACCCACGTTTGAAACTTCGACTCTGGCTCCTCTTGAGTTTGTTGGCGAGCGCGACCAGCTGTCTCTATATGTTCAGGGTTTTGTTGCCCTGGGAGCATTACGTTGACGTCGAACGAGGCAAACTCAGGGCCCAAATGGGCGACCTCTATCCCCGCTGGGTGGGAACGCGCGAACTCTTGCTCCATGGACGCAACCCGTACAGTCCGGAAGTGAGCCATGAAATTCAGATCGCCTTTTATGGTCACGAAATCGATCAAGAGTATGGACAGCCGGGAATGGAGATCATCGATGAACAGCGGTTCGTCTATCCCGTATACGTCGTGTTTCTCCTGGCGCCCATGGTTTACTTAAGCTTTTCGCAGGCGCAGATGTGCGCGCTGGTACTCTTCACGCTATTAACCGGAATCAGCGTGGTCCTCTGGCTCGACCTTGTGCGCTGGCGGCCACCGAAAATTCTGGTTGCTGCGATCACTCTGTTTGTCCTCAGCAGCCCACAAATCATGCAGGGATTGCGGCTCGGCCAGTTCGGGCTGGTGGTCGCTTTTCTGCTGACCCTCAGCGCGTGGTGCCTCGCCCGAAATCACCTGGCCTGGGCTGGCGTTTTCCTTGCTATTGCCACGATCAAGCCACAGATGGCTGTGTTGCCGCTTGCTTGGTTTTTTCTTTGGGGAGTAAGTGCATGGCCCCGACGATGGGCCCTGCTCGCGGGATTCGGAGTCACCCTTGCGACGCTAGTCGCGCTCGGAGAGCTAATCCTGCCCGGATGGCCCAGCTATTTCCTCGATGGGCTCATCGCCTATCGGAAGTATTTTCCGACAACGTCGCTCTTGTGCCTCGCTCTCGGCAATTGGGCCGGAGGGGCCGTGTCAGGAATCGCAATTATCGCCCTGCTCGCGCTGGCATGGCGAAAGCGGAAGGTAGATGCAGCTTCGCCGGATTTCATTCAGACGCTGGCAGCATTCTTCGTCGCCGCATCTCTCGTCCTACCCTTGTTTCAACCCTTCAATCAGGTTCTGTTGTTGCTCCCCGCCCTGATGGTCGTCCGCGACTGGGACGCTCTGCCGCGCCTCGCGCGCCGCTGTTTTTTTGTCGTTGTGGCGTGGCCATGGATCGCCTCTGTTGTGTTGCTGTTGCTCCCCCCTCGCCTTGATTCGACCAATCGCCTTCCGTTGCTCCCCTCAGCTCTGGTCCTGTTCGTACCCTTCCTCCTTCTACCGTTGTTGCTGACAAAGTCGAGCCGGACCGAGGCACCGCCCTCTAGCCCCATCCCTGCGCCCGTTCCGAGTCCATGAATTCGGTATCATGGGCGGGCCGATGCATGTATGAGCATGACCCTAGCGAAAGCCGCCTCATGGCTGACCCCGAAACGACTGCGCGTACACGGCTTGATCCTCGCTCTGTGCCTTTGGTCTGTCTACATCTGGAATATGGCCACGCCCGGCCTGCTCGATCGCGCCAGCAATCTCAAGGGCACTGACTTCCTGCATTTCTATACGCTCGGCTCGCTCGCCCTCGCTCACCGTGGCACCAATCACCGCGGCAACGACTTGTACAACATGCAAGCCCAGTCCGCTCTCGCGGCCGAACGAGTCCCCGCTGCCCGAGGCATTCGCTATCTGCCACTCTATCCTCCGCAGGTTTCGATATTATTCGCGCCCTTCGCGCGCCTTTCTTATCCACACGCTCTGATCCTCTGGCTCACCTTGAGCGCCCTAATCTATGCCACCTGCGTCTACGCCTTCTGGCGCATCTGCCCCAACCTGCAATGCGACAAACTCACAGTCTTAATTCTCGCGCTGGCGTTCCCGCCCTTCTGGCATCTCCTGGCCTGGGGACAAACCTCCGCGCTAGCTCTCGCCTGCTTCACCATAGCCTTCTTCGCCTTGCGCTCTCAGAATGAATTCCTTGCCGGCCTGGCTCTAGGATGCCTCCTCTTCAAACCTCAACTCGCTATCGCGGCCGCAGTCATCTTCTTTGCCACACACCGATGGAAAGTGATAGCCGGCGCACTGCTTTCCGGCTCAGCTCAACTGGCTGCCGCGTGGATTTACTACGGCCCCGATTCCCTCCGCACTTGGATCAAAGTGCTTCGCCACGTCCCCAGCCTGCTTCCGCTCCTCGAACCGAAGCTTTATCAAACTCACTGCCTGCGCACTTTCTGGACACTGCTCCTGCCGTGGCCGCGCCTGGACCTCGCCCTCTATATCCTTACCGCACTCCTCACACTCGCCCTCGCCGAACGCTGTTGGCGAAGCAGCCTATCCTTGCCGCTGCGTTATTCCGCACTGCTGCTAGCCACCGTCCTGGTGGCTCCGCATCTCACGGTTTACGATCTAGTAATCCTCGCGCCCGCGTTCCTGCTACTCTCAGACTGGATCGTCGCTCAACCCGACCGCACCCATACACCCCATCTCAAACTCCTTCTCTATCTCGCATTCATTCTTCCACTCCTGGGGCCACTCGCGCGCTGGACGCACCTACAGCTCACCGTTCCCGTCATGCTGGCTATCGTATCTGTCGTATTTCAACTCGGGCGACGTAATAACGTGGAAGAGCGGCGTAGCGCCGCGTAAAGGCAGAATCAATGTGGGCTTCAGCCCCCGTGGTCGCCTGAGGTCTTCCTCAGCGCAATGTTCCACCCCTACTGCCCAAACAAAAACCTTAACGCCTCAGGAAATCGCTCCGCCCACGCCGTCTCACTATGTCCGGCTCCATCCTCGATAACCAGCCGCAACCGGCTCTCGCTTAGCACCGCTCGGCGCAGGATGGCTGCCAGTTCCCTC
>CAVXOK010000023.1:0-146639 GCA_963763285.1 uncultured Acidobacteriaceae bacterium
CGCATCTCCGCCACCATCTACTGCGAACGCGAAGGCCAGAAAGGCATCCTGATCGGCAAGAAAGGACAGATGCTGAAACGAATCGGCACTTCGGCGCGCCTGCAACTCGAGCGCATGCTGGGGACAAAAGTCTTTCTCGAGCTTTACGTCAAGGTGCAGCCCAACTGGCGCGAATCGCGTGGTTTTGTGGAGGAACTCGACTGGAGAAGGCAGTTGGAACATCTAACTGATGGGCGGGTTGAAGTGCCGAAAGCGCTGCCCAAAGCCTAGCAAAAGACGAAACGGCTCCCAGAAACGAGAGACGACAAACGCGGCGATATAAGCAGACTGATGCTGGACGCGCCGGTTTCTCAGCTTCCCTGTCGGTCGCAGGCCGTGTCCACTTGGGGTTTGTCGTAAAGAGCCTTTGCCAGTTAAAATCAATTAAAAGCTGTACCGAATCTCAAACGGCCAAAACATGCCACTGTCGGACTCTTCCAAAGAGCCTCTTTCCGGAAAAGATTTTGATCCTGATGAGTTGCATTTGCTTTTGCGGGCAACGCTTTCCGCCGACCGCACGGCGGTGGATCCGGTGGTACAGGAAGTGATGGCCGTGGTCCGCCAGATGAAAGGCGTGGACGGCAAGGAAGATGCGATCGAGTTAGCGCTGCAGGAGGCGTTGGCCAACGCCGTGATTCACGGCGCCAAAGAAGATCCCACCAAGACAGTCGAGTGCCTGGTGAGCAGCGACGAGGATCGTAGCGTACTGATCGTGGTGCGCGATCCCGGCACTGGTTTTAGTCCCGAAGCTATTCCCAATTGCGCGGTCGGAGAGAACGTTTACTCCAGTCATGGGCGTGGGATTTTTCTCATCAACCAGCTCATGGACAAAGTGGAGTTCAGAAAGAACGGCACCGAAATCCGCATGGTGAAAAGGTAGCGGGTTCGATCCTTCCGACGCGGCAATCCTATTCTTTCACCGTAATTCCCAACGTCTTCATTTTGCGGTAAAGGTGGCTGCGCTCCAGGCCGAGGACCTCGGCGGCGCGGGTGACGTTGCCGTGGTTCTCGTCGAGCTTCTTGAGAATGAAGTCCCGCTCGTAGGCGTCGCGGGCCTGGTGCAACGTGGAGAACTCCTGTCGCGCCGCGCGCCGATGGCCGTCGCGGTAGACCAGCGTAGGCAGATGCTTGCGATCGAATCGTGTGGTCATGGGATTCATGATCACGATCCGCTCGATCACATTGCGCAATTCGCGCACGTTGCCCGGCCACGAATAGCGCATCAAGGCCTCAATGGCATCGTCGGTGATTTCGCGGGGGCGCCGCCCGTAGGTTGCGGCCAGGTCTTTCAGGAAGTGCCGCGCAAACAGCGGAATGTCTTCCTTCCGCTCGCGCAGCGGAGGCACAAAGAAAGGGATCACGTTCAGCCGGTAAAACAGGTCTTCGCGAAAATTTCCCCTGGAGATTTCCTCTTCCAGATCCTTGTTGGTGGAGGCGATGATGCGCGCATCCACCGCGATGGTCTCGTCGCCGCCGAGCGGAGCGACGCGCTGCTCCTCGAGCGTGCGCAGCACCTTCGATTGCGTTTTCAGGCTCATGTCGCCCACTTCATCGAGAAACAGCGTTCCTCCGTTGGCCTTTTGAAACTTGCCTTCCTTGTCGACGGCTGCTCCGGGAAACGATCCTTTGTAATGGCCGAACAGCTCGCTCTCGATGAGGTCTTCGGGAATTGCCGCGCAGTTGACCTCGACAAAAGTCTCGTCCTTGCGCAGGCTTTGCGCATGGATCGCGTGGGCCACCAGTTCCTTCCCCGTGCCTGACTCGCCGTAGATCAGAACCCGGCCGTTGGTCGGCGCCATGAGACCAATCTGCTGGCGCAGCGCTTTCATGGGAATGCTGTCGCCAACGATCACGCTCTTGGCGTGAAGCTGTTTCTTCAGATCGACATTCTCATGCCGCAGTTTCTTGGATTCGATGGCGTTCTTGACCAGGATCAGCGTCTTGTCGATGGAGAGCGGCTTTTCCAGGAAGTCATAAGCGCCCAGTTTGGTGGCGCGCACGGCGGTTTCGATGGTGCCGTGGCCGGAGATCATGATCACTTCCGGCGGATTGTCCATCTCACGGATTCTTTCCAGCGTCTCCAGGCCATCGATGCCGGGCAGCCAGATATCCAGCAGCACCACTTCGAAACTGTGGTCGCGTCGCAGCAGTTTCAGGCATTCTTCCCCGCTCTCGAGCGAGGTGGTTTCGTAGCCTTCGTCTGCCAGCACTCCCTGCAGCGATTCGCGAATGCCGGTTTCGTCGTCAACGATGAGAATTTTATGCATGCTGAGCCGTGGTGGCGGCAAGCGCAGGCTCAGGAACGACCGGCAGCTCCACGATGAATCGCGCTCCTACCGGCTGGTTTTCCTCCACGCGAATGGACCCATGATGTTCTTCGATGACGCGGCTCACGATGGCCAGTCCAAGGCCGGTTCCGCGCTTTCTGGTGGAGAAATACGGCAGAAAAAGTTTCTCTTTCAGCTCACGGGTCACGCCATGGCCCGTATCTGCGACGGTGATTTCGACCGCATCGCGGCTGGCTACAAGCGAAGTTGAAATCTGGATCTCGCGCACCAGCGAACCCTGCATAGCCTCAGCGGCATTATCCACGAGGTTGGCGACCGCCCGCTTAATCGCCTCCGCGTCGGCCATGACTTTGGGTAGGTCCGGGGCGAGCGACTTGTGAAGGCCGATGCCATCCAGTCTTCCATTGAACATGGAGAGCGCGCTCTCGATGACTTCGTTGATATCAGCCGGGTGCGGATTGGATGCGGGGAAGCGAGCCAGCGTGGAGAAATCGTCCACCAGCCGGCGAACCGTTTCGACTGCACTGGCAATTGTTTCGGCGCAGGAACGAATAATGTCCAACGATGCTTTGTCGGGAGGCGTCCCGCGCTCCAGATGACGCTGAATGCGCTCCGCAGAAAGTGCGATGGGCGTAAGTGGATTCTTGATCTCATGCGCGACCCGGCGCGCTACCTCGCGCCAGGCAGCCTGTTTCTGAGCCTTCAGAAGATCGGAGAGATCCTCGAACACGATCACGTATCCCGAGCGCTCGATCCTGATGGCGCAAGGTCGCCACGGTGACAGCCACGTTCAGAGACGCGCGTTGCAGCGGCATCTCCATCTGGCTGGTGGTCATGCCCATGCGATCGGCGCGGCGCAGCAGAGGTTCCAGATCCTCCAGCACCTCCGGCAGAAATACGTCCGCCAGGCGCGCTCCGCGCAGCATGTGTTCTCCCTCCGCATAGCCTTCAGGGTGGAACATGCGCAGCAGGGCGTGGTTGGCGTGAGTCACGCAGCGCGCGGCATCGAGAGAGAGCACGCCGGTGGGAATGCTCTCGAGGATGGTCTCCATCTGGCGGCGGCGCTGGTCGAGTTCGGCATTGGCGGCGCTGGCATCGCGGCTGGAAGCTTCGATCTGCCGCCGGCTGGTTTCCAGTTCCTCCGCCATGCGATTGAAGGAGCGGACCAGATCCCCAATTTCATCGGCAGCTCTTACGTCGATGCGGTAATCAAGACGCCCGCGGGAAATTTCCTGCGTCGCCTCGGCCAACGCAGCCAGCGGACGAGTCACCAGCTTCGAGAGAAACAGCGCCAGCCAAGTGGTCACGAACAGCACCATCATCGTGAGCAAGAGCAGCAGGCCCATATAGGTCTGACGCACGTGTTTGCGCTCGCGGCTGAGCTGAAGATAACGCTGCTGGCTGGCTTCGATCTGCCTGACCGTCTTCGAAAACTCCGGCGGCAACGGCATGGCAACCAGGATCAAGCCGTCCTTCCCCACCGAGGCGCTGCCCAGCGTGTACTCGGTTTGCTCCCAGGTGAAACGGGCGGGCTGGCCGGCGGCGGCCTGCGCCAGCGGCAGCTTCTCCTTCAACACCGGCCAGGGGCGGGAACCCCGAGGCTGGCCTCGGGAATTCCGTTTTCTATGGCGAGGGCAAATCCGCCCTGCAAGGCGGGCTCGTAGCTGCGAAATTCCTCGACCGTCGAGGAGAATCCGTGGCCGTCGAAGGATCGCTGCACCTCCGGCGAGGCTGCGATGGAAACCGCCTCCGCGCGCGCGTTCTGCGCCGCATAATTGGCCAGCAGCGAAGCCATGGCATCAGTATCTTCGCGGACTTCCTCGACCGGAGTAGAAAACCATATGTTGATCGAGCGGTTCATCAGTCCGTAAGCAAACCAATACATCACCATGACGGGAACGAACGAAAGCAGCAGAGCTCCCACCACCATCCGCGTGCGGAACTTCGACCCCAGCACGCCCAAACGGCGCTCGGCAAACAGCTTGAGCAGGTTGCGCGCCAGCACGAACGTAAGAGCAACGAACAGAAGAGAAATCAGCAGTGAGAGAGCGTAAAAAACAACTGCCTGCTGGTTGGTGTCGGGGCGCAGGATGGTTTGGTTAAAAGCCGTCTGCGAAACCAGGATGGCGAACAGGAGAAAAACCGCAATCGCCAGCAGGATAATGACCCGCTTGCGCTTGGAAGTCTTGGGAGGTCGAGTTGGAATGGTCTGCACCACGCGAATCCGGCGGTCCAGCCGAACGGACCGGAACTCATTATAGATGCAGACGCGGCCGGGGGAGATGACTCAATCGGAGTCGCTCCAGTTACCCAGAACCGGGTCGATGAGTGAAATCGCCTGGTTACGCCCGCCAGCCGGTTCACGGTGTCTAATAACCTTGGATCACAATGAAGAAGGCTCTGCGAGTGTTGGCCCTTGCTGTTGGGTACCTACTGACGTACTTCTTCGTGCTATTTCTGTTGATCTACTTAGCGGACTTCGTCTCCGTAAATTTCCAACTTTGGTACATCGACCTCGTAGCTCTTGATTTTCGGCAATGCTCTAATGATTGGGTTGCTGATCTATTTTCGCCACAAAACTCTAGACAAGTGGATCCGGGCCGAGGCGAAGCAGTGGCTTGCTCAGCGGTCACAACCGTCTGTTCACGCGAGGCGTAGAAAATTGTGGCGTACCGTTCTCTTGATGCCCTCGGTTCTCGTCTTGGTGGTATTCCTATTTTTCCCAGAAACAGCGGGCCTTGTTTCGCACTTGTTTTGCGGACCGAGTGTTCAGCTACGCCAATATCGTCTCAAGATACCGCCGACGTGGATAGTCGCCACTAGCAACGATTCCTCGGCGTGGATTATCGCCGGGAAAGGGATTGCACGTGTGGGGTTTCGGCAATACTGGCGGGGAGAAGAACCGATCTCGGAGATGTCGATGTATGCTCGCTCGGATTCACCCCCGCTGAGCGAATGGTACTTAGCGCACGCGAAAATCCTCTCAAAACAGACGCTAAAACTCGGGGGACAGGACTTGACATGCTTGCATGTCGTTTCGTCCACCGACGCGCGAACATTACTGATAAACCCGAGCTTCGTCGAGATTGTTTGTTCCAGCGAGCAAAACGATTTCACCGCCTTTTTTTCGGGCCAGCCGAGCGATTCCTCAGCTTTCTATGGTCTGCTCCACAGTGCGACCGAGTAACGCGTGGAATAGCTGGCGTAAAATCGCCATTACACTCATTGACCGTCATTCCCGCTCGCGCGTCAGTGACCGGGGGATCGTCCCGCCGAGAGCTCCTCGCAACATCGCGCGGTAGGCGGACTTGGGCTGGTACGCTCGATCAAAAGGCAGCGCGTGCCCGCGAGCGCCGCGCGAATGAGATCCAATCCATGAGTATTTGTCGGTGAATCCCCAGGTCTGGATCGCCGTGCATCCCGGATTGTTCAGGCACGCTCTTACGATGCTGCGATAAACCTCGGCCTGCCGAGTCAGGTCCTCAGCCCGAGGGCCGCCGCCAGAATCAAGCGGCAGAGAAACGTCCAGCTCCGTGATGTGAACCTGCACTCCCAGCGCCGTGAGCCGGGCGATGTTCGAGGAGAGGTTTGGATCGAAGTGTCCGCATCGAGCGTTGGTACGTGCATCTGCAATCCTACGCCATCGATCGGAACTCCCCGACTGCTTGAAATCCTTGACCATGGCGTAGATCGCGTCCGACTTGCGGTTCATTCCTTCGCCCTCCGCTTCGTTGTAAAACAGCAGCGCGTGCGGGTCTGCCCGATGCGCCCAGCGGAACACCTGCTCGATGTAGGCCGTCCCTTTCCCGGATAATCCAATGCCAGGCTGGTTGTACCAGATGGAATCGCGCACCGCTCCATTTTCATCCAGAGCTTCGTTGACCACATCCCAGGCGAAAACCTGTACCCGCGTAGTGCTTCATCACTCGAGTAATGTGTTCATGCAGAAGCCGCGACAGTTGCCGCGTCGTGTAGTGACCTTGCGTGAGCCAATCCGGGTTGTAGCGGCCCCAGACCAGGCAATGGCCGCGGACCTTCATCTGATGGGCCTCGGCGAAGCGAACCACTTCGTCGCCTTGGCGAAAGTCGTAGGTCGCTCGATCCGGCCGCAGCACCCACCACTTCATGGCATCTTCCGCCTCCACCATGCTGAACTCGCGAGCCAAGGTGGATGCATAGGCAGTCTCCGAAAGCTGTGAGGGACGGACAGCCGTGCCGATGAGCAGTCCGGCGTTTTCTGCTTCCTGCCGCAACGACTGAGCGCAGCACACAGAAGCCATCGCACCAGCCAGAATTGCCAACTGCCAACCACGTTTAAACAAGGAGTTTTCCAAGACCGAATACCTGAGACTTAAGATCTTCTCTACTTAGACCGAGGCAGGAACTTCTGTAAAGGGCATTCGTCACAACGAGCCTGTGATTTTCTGCAATAATTCTTTCCCACTCCCACAATGAGACCGTGCATCTCGTTGTAAACCTGTGCCCGAGCCGTGCGTTTTGCCGCGCTCATCACCGACGGAGGATGCTTGGCGCCGGGGAAGCCGGTCGCCAAAGGCTGATGCCAGGTTTCCTCCGGGGAAATGGACTCCTCCAAAGGAATCAGCGCTTTCTCAAACAGTTCCCGAATCTCTTCATAGTCAGTTGTTTCTGGCAGAATCTCGTGGCGGGCAAGAATCCTCCGCGTATAAGCATCTACCACGAAGACCGGATGGTTCCCGGCATAGAGCAGGATGGAATCGGCGGTTTCGGGGCCGATCCCGTTCAGATTAAGAAGTTCTTCGCGAAGCTGTTCCGTAGGACGGGCAAACAACTTGGCCAGAGAGCCTTCGTATCGCTCGTCCAGAAACGCGACGAATAGTTTCAGTCGTTTAGCTTTCTGACGGAAATATCCCGCCGGGCGAATCAGGCGTTCGAGTTCAGCCAGTGCCGCCCGCCGGATCGCGCTTACGCTCAGCAGGCGCTCCGCACGAAGATTCGCCAAAGCCTTCTCCACATTCGTCCACGCTGTGTTTTGCGTGAGATAAGCCCCGACGATCACTTCAAACCGCGACTGCGCCGGCCACCAATGCTGCGGTCCCCAAGCCTGAAATAAAAAACGATAGTAGGTTCGAATCTGATGCTCTCTGTCGTCAACCGGCAAAGTTACGCAGCCCTCATCGTCGAGTGTACGCCGGCCGTGAACCCGGCCGCACCAATCGCAACAAACCGCGTCGGCGCTTACCGAAGTCCATGTACCTGAGCCCGAGATTTGGGTTTTTTCGAGGAAAAAGCTCATCTGGCGCGGGTTCTGAAACTTAGCTCGCAGCACCCAAAGGATAGCGACAAGTCCAAGTACTACGGTAACTGGTACGGTAATCGACTTGCTGTGACAATTTGTGTCACCACAAAGACACTGCTCTTCTCCCGCAATAAAAGCAGCGATTTGTGTAAATGCCGGTGAAGCTGCCGGGCATTCGTTCCACCACGTGGATAGGAGATCGACGTATGTCTCAACGGCTGGGTGACCTTCTCGTCAAAGAGAAGATCATAACCCCAGAGCAGTTGGAGCAAGCGACCAAGGCGCAGAAGGAGCAGAACTGCCGCCTGGGCTCTGCCTTGGTGAAGCTCGGCTTCCTCACGGACGAGGACGTCACAAATTTTCTCTCCCGGCAGTACGGCGTTCCAGCCATCAACCTCTCGTATTTTGAAATTGATCCCGCAGTAGTCAAGCTGATTCCGTTCGAAACCGCGAAGCGTTATCAGATTCTTCCGCTGAGCCGCGTGGGCGCATCGCTCACCATCGCCATGGTCGATCCGACCAACGTTTTCGCCATGGACGATATCAAGTTCATGACCGGCTTCAACATCGAACCCGTCGTGGCCTCCGAGAGTTCCATCCTGACGGGCATCGACAAAGCCTACGGGGGTAAGGCGGAAGAAGATCTCGAAACCGTAATGCAGTCGATGTCGGAGATGAACGAGAGCGACATCGAAGTGCAGGCGGAAGAGCAGGAGATGGAGCTGTCGCAGCTGGAGAAAGCTGCGGACGAGGCTCCGGTCGTTAAACTCGTGAATCTCGTGCTCACCGACGCCGTGAAGCGCGGAGCCAGCGACATTCACATCGAACCCTACGAAAAAGAATTCCGCGTGCGTTTCCGTATTGATGGCGTGCTGCAGGCAATCATGTCGCCGCCGATGAAGTTAAAGGACGCGATTACTTCCCGCCTGAAAATCATGGCCAAGCTCGACATCAGCGAGAAGCGGCTGCCGCAGGACGGCCGCATCATGCTGAAAATGAATATCGGCGGCCGCAAGAAACAGCTCGACTTCCGTGTCAGCACTCTGCCCACGCTGTGGGGCGAGAAAATCGTGCTCCGGTTGCTCGACAAGGAAAACCTGCGGCTCGACATGACCAAGCTCGGTTTCGAGCCGGAATCTCTGGTCAAGTTCGAAAAGGCAATTCTCAAGCCCTACGGCATGGTGCTGGTCACCGGTCCTACGGGTTCTGGTAAAACCAACACGCTCTATTCGTCCATCTCGCGCCTCAACCAGCCGGACACCAACATTATGACGGCCGAAGATCCGGTCGAATTTCAGTTGGGCGGCGTTAACCAGGTGCAGATGAAGGAGCAGATCGGATTGAATTTTGCCGCGGCCCTGCGCTCCTTTCTGCGGCAAGATCCCAACATCATTCTGGTCGGCGAAATCCGCGACTTTGAAACGGCGGAAATCGCCATCAAAGCCGCTCTTACCGGCCACCTTGTTCTTTCCACTCTGCACACCAACGGCGCGCCCGAAACTATCACGCGCCTGATGAACATGGGCATTGAGCCCTTCCTGGTGGCGACCTCGGTTCACCTGATCTGCGCCCAGCGCCTGATTCGGAGGATTTGCAAGGACTGCTCCGAGACCGTGGACGTTCCGGTCCAGACTTTGATCGAAGAAGGATTTTCGCCCGAGGAAGCCAAGACCATCAAGATCCAGAAAGGCAAGGGCTGCGGCGTTTGCAACAACACGGGATACAAGGGCCGCTGCGGTTTGTACGAAGTCATGGAAGTGGACGATGAAATCAGGGAACTCGTGCTGGTCGGCGCTTCGGCAGTCGAATTGAAGAAGAAAGCCATCGAGCGCGGCATGATCACGCTCCGGCGCAGCGGTCTGATCAAAGTGGCCGCGGGCATCACCACTTTGGAAGAAGTTGCTCGCGAGACGATTCACTAGTTGGTAAAGATTCAAGACGTAGGGAAGGGATCACGATTATGGGTCTGTCATTAAGTGATTTGCTGAAACGCATGCTGGAGATGAATGGCAGCGATCTCCACATTACTACCAATTCGCCGCCCCAAATCCGCGTCCACGGCCACCTGGTGCCGCTGGATCTTCCGCAGATGACGCCCGCCGAGACCAAGCAACTGGCCTACAGCGTCATGACGGACTCCCAGAAGCACCGCTTCGAAGAAAGCCTCGAACTCGATTTCTCTTTCGGATTGAAAGGCCTGGCCCGCTTCCGCGCCAACGTGTTCAACCAGCGTGGCGCCACGGCGGCTGTGTTTCGTCTGATTCCGTTCGAGATCAAGTCTTTCAACCAGCTCGGCCTGCCCGCCGTGGTGAGCAAGCTATGCGACAAACCGCGCGGTCTGGTGCTGGTAACGGGACCAACCGGCTCCGGTAAATCGACCACTCTGGCCGCCATGATCGACAAGATCAACAGCGAACGCCATGACCACATCCTCACCATCGAGGACCCGATCGAGTTCGTGCACATGAACAAGAACTGCGTGGTCAACCAGCGCGAGCTGCACGCCGATACCAAGAGCTTCTCTGACGCATTGCGCGCCGCTCTTCGTGAAGATCCCGATGTCGTGCTGATCGGCGAAATGCGCGACCTGGAAACCATCGAATCAGCTCTGCGTATCGCCGAAACCGGTCACTTGACCTTCGGCACGCTTCACACCAATTCGGCGACTTCCACCATCAACCGTATCATCGACGTCTTCCCCGCCCATCAGCAGCCGCAAATTCGCGCCCAGCTTTCGCTGGTGCTCGAAGGCATCATGTGCCAAAGCCTGCTGCCAACCATCAGCGGCAAGGGTCGCTCCATGATCATGGAAATCCTTATCCCCAACCCCGCGGTTCGTAACTTGATCCGCGAAGACAAGATCCACCAGGTTTATTCGGCCATGCAGTCCGGACAGGACAAGTTCGGTATGCAGACGTTCAACCAGGCGTTAGCCACCGCGTACTTCCAGAAGCAGGTTTCGCTGGAAGTCGCTATAGCGCGCTCCAGCAATCAGGAAGAGTTGCAGGAAATGATTAACCGCGGCGCCAGCTTGTTGAACCGGGGCGGCGCGGCGGGATCAGCGGCGCGAGGAGCAGCGTCGAAAGGCTAGAACATTTTAAAGGCACACCACGCACGGCGGCTGGCGCGGTGGGCAGGCACAACAAGTTTCAGCCGCAAAAGATTCAGGAATCAGCGACGACACTGAGGAGAGGCTAAGACCATGCCAGTTTTCACATTTTCCGGCAAGGATGCCTCCGGACAGAAAATTTCCGGAGAGCGCGTAGCACC
The DNA here is from genome assembly GCA_963763285.1 of uncultured Acidobacteriaceae bacterium. Classification (GTDB taxonomy): domain Bacteria; phylum Acidobacteriota; class Terriglobia; order Terriglobales; family Acidobacteriaceae; genus Sulfotelmatobacter. The sequence continues at coordinate 10,876 of CAVXOK010000023.1, forward strand.
AAACAAGCAGGCGCTGCAGCAGCAATTGCGGCGCGAGCACATTACACCGGGTGCAGTCCGGGAAAAGGGCAAAGAGTTTGTCATGCCCACCTTCGGATCGAGCAAGGTCAAGGTCAAGGACATCGCGATTTTCTTTCGCCAGTTCTCGGTCATGATCGATGCCGGCCTGCCGCTGGTGCAGTGTCTGGAAATCCTGGCGGCCAACCAGGAAAACCCGTCTTTCCAGAAGACGCTGACCGGCGTCCGCACCACGGTGGAAGGCGGCGCCACGCTGGCCAATGCCATGCGGCAATATCCCGCCGTCTTCGACGACCTGACCACCAACATGATTGAAGCGGGCGAAACCGGCGGTATTCTGGACATCATTCTGCAGCGCCTTGCGATCTACGTGGAGAAGGCGGTTCGCCTGAAAGCTGCCGTGAAGTCGGCGTTGATCTATCCCGTCTCCGTCATAAGTCTGGCCACGCTGATTGTCGGTGCCCTGCTCAAGTGGGTGGTGCCCATCTTCTCCAACCTTTTTGCTGGCCTGGGTGTAGCCCTACCGCTTCCCACCCGCATCGTCATGGGGTTGAGCGGGTTCGTGCAGAGTTTCTGGTGGGTCTTCATTGTGGCCATAGTGGCTGCGGTCTTCGGCCTTAAGGCGATCCGCAAGAATCCCAAGGGGCGGTATTACTTCGACAAATTCCTGCTCCATCTGCCCGTCGTCGGCTCCTTGCTGCGTAAGATCGCTGTAGGCCGTTTCACACGCACCTTGGGCACCTTGATCACCTCGGGCGTGCCGATTCTGGAAGGTTTGGCCATCACCGCCAGAACCTCCGGTAACGCCGTGCTGGAAGAAGCGCTGATGAAAGTGCGCAAAGCCATCGAAGAAGGCCGCACCATCGTCGATCCGCTCCGCGAATGCGGAGTCTTTCCCAACATGGTGACCCAGATGATCGGCGTTGGCGAAGCCACCGGCGCCATGGACAGCATGCTGCAGAAGATTGCTGACTTCTACGAAGAAGAAGTCGACGCCGCTACCAAGGACATGCTTGCCATGTTGGAGCCGGCCATTATCGGCTTGCTCGGTGTAACCGTCGGCGGCATCGTAATTTCTCTCTACATGCCGCTGTTCGCCATGATCGCGAAATTGGCGGGCTAAGAAAACGATTCGGTTGGCAGGCGGTATGGTCTTGCACCGTCCTGCCAACCTTTTCTCGAAGCCATTGGAACCTCGATGCAATCGACATTTGACGAGCGGAATTGGCTGGCCTGGCTGGTCAAAGTACGGATCCTGATCCTCACCTTCCTGCTCGGAATCCAGTTGGCGGTCGCAGAGTTGACGCCTACCCGTCTGCCCCTGCGCCTTTTCCTCAGCACCATGCTGCTGTGGTATACCGTTTCGCTCTTCTATGTAGCTCTGCTCTCCTTCTGGCGCGAGCATCGCTTGCAGGCGTCTTTGCAGGTCCTGACCGACCTCATCATGGTCAGCCTGGTCGTCCACGAGACCGGAGGTTGGGACAGTTCACTGAACTTCCTCTACCCTCTGGCCATCATAGTGGCCGGCATCTTGCTGCCCCGAGTGTGGGCGCAACTTGTGGCTGCGCTCGCTTTCATTCTTTACGGCACGGTCCTCGAACTCAACTATTACGGACTCGTGCATTCCTACTGCACGACGCATCCCGAACTGAAGGTACTGCAGGCGATCATTTTCGTGAACCTGTTTGCCTTTCTGGCGGTCGCCTACCTTGCCGGCCTGCTGGTCGCCAAGCTGCGCCAGGCGCGGGTAGAGCTGAAAGACACCAGCGGAGCGCTCGAAGATCTTCAGATCCTCCACGAAAACATTATTCAGTCCATCAGCAGTGGATTGATCACCACCGGTCTCGATGGTCGCATCACCCTGGTCAACAATGCGGCGCTGAAACTTATGGAGCGCGCACCCGGACCAGTTGCTGGGAAAACCGGTCGCCGGATTATTTCTGGATGCCCTGCCCAACGCCGAGTCGCGAAACCATGCCGAAGTTCGCTTCGACACGGTGGGAAGCTTCCGCAGAACGGTTCGAGTGCGAGTAGCCGCCTTGAACGGACCGGAGCGCGGTGCGCTGGGCTACGTCTACGTCCTCGATGATCTCACCGAGATCCGCCGACTGGAGCGCGAAGTCCGCATGCAGGACCGCCTGGCAGCCGTGGGCCGGCTGGCGGCGGCCATCGCCCACGAAATCCGCAATCCACTCACCTCCATCGCTGGTTCGGTCAGCATGCTTTCCGGCATCCCCGAAATGAGCGAGGAGCACCGGCACCTCCTCGAAATTGTCACCCGCGAATCGCAGCGCCTGAACGGCATCATCACCGACTTTCTCGCTTACTCCCGCGGCAAGCAGTATCACTTCGAACAAGGCCGACCTGGTGCGATTGCTCGAGGACACCCTCACCCTCATGCGTCACCGCATGACCGCGGAAAATACCGCCATCTCGATTGAGAGCCGCTTTGCCGTTCCTGAGGCCTGGGTGCTCGCCGACGGGGACAAAATCAAACAGGTCTTCTGGAACTTCGCCGAGAACGCGGTCCGCGCCATGCGCAACGGCGGCACGCTGCTAGTGGGCATCGAACGCCTGGGAGACGATTGGCAAGTCAGCTTTGCCGACACGGGAACAGGAATGACGCCGCAGCAGACGGAGAAGATTTTCGAGCCCTTCCAATCGAACTTCGAAGGCGGCACCGGACTTGGCTTGGCGGTGGTCTACCAGATCGTGCAAGCGCACGAAGGCAAAGTGTGGGCACGATCCAAGCCCGGGCAGGGGACAACTTTTATCCTGAGGCTGCGCCGACTGGATGCAGAACGGCAGGCGAGCGCGAACGACCCCGGCTGAAAGACTTCGCTGAACAGGCATTGCCGGCGGCTGCGCACCGCGGCAACTCAGCCGCTGTGCGCGGCGGAAGGGAGGCCGCGTGGCTAACATTCTGGTTTGCGACGATGAGCGCTCCATCTGCGAAATGCTCGACATCGCCCTGCGCCGCGACGGTCATCGCGTCGAAACCGTGAATTCCGGCCAGGCAGCCAAGAACAAAATCGACGGCGCTCTTTACGATCTCATCATCACCGACATCAAGATGCCGAACATCGACGGCATCGAAGTGCTGCGCCATGCCCATCGCGTTTCGCCCGACTCCCCGGTCATCCTCATCACCGCAGTCGACGACTACGAAGCCGCCGTGGAAGCGGTAAAAGCCGGAGGAGCCTCCGATTACATTCGCAAGAGCCCCGGCTTGGTCGACGAAATCAAGCTCACCATCAACCGCGTGCTCGAGAACCTGTCTCTGAGCAAGCAGAACTTCGCCCTGCGCCGCGACGCCGCCTCCCACAACTCGCTCGACAACATCATCGGCTCCAGTGCGCCCATGGAGAAGCTGAAACAGACCCTGCGCACCGTCGCTTCCACCGCCAGCACCGTCCTGATTCACGGCGAGAGCGGAACCGGTAAAGAACTGGTAGCCCGCGCCGTTCACATTTGTTCGCCGCGCGCCACCGATCCCTTCGTCTCGGTAAACTGCGGAGCCTTCCCGGAAACTCTGCTGGAGAGCGAACTCTTCGGCTATTTGAAGGGAGCTTTCACCGGAGCCAATCAGAACAAGCGCGGACTGTTTGAAGTGGCCGGCGGCGGCACCATCTTCCTCGACGAAATCAGCGAAATGACTCTGGCCATGCAGGTGAAACTGCTCCGCGTGCTGCAAGAGCGTACGGTGCGCCCGGTCGGCGGCACCAGCGAAATTCCCATCGACGTGCGGGTCATCGCCGCCACCAATCGCGACCTCGACAAAGCCGTCGCCGAAAATCTGTTCCGCGAAGATCTCTACTATCGTCTCAACGTCATTCCCATCCGCGTGCCGAACTTGCGCGAGCGCCGCGAAGACATCCCGCTGTTAGCCAATCATTTCCTGAAGAAATACGCGGCCGCCGCCAACCGAAGCATCCTGCGCGTCAACAAAAACTCGCTTGACGCTCTCTGCGATTACGAATGGCCCGGCAACGTCCGCCAGTTGGAGAATACAGTCGAGCGCGCCGTCGCCCTCGAGATGACGGACGAACTGCACGTCGAACTGCCCGCGGAACGCCCCAAAGCCCGCGCCGCCGCAGCCGGTGTTTCTGGAGGCAATGTCCGAAGTAGCGCCCGGCGCCGTGCTTCCCGAAGGTGTGGGCATGGAGGTCTACGTGGCCAACATCGAACGCACGCTGCTGCAAAGCGCTCTCGACCGCTCCAACGGCGTGCAAACCAAAGCCGCCGACCTGCTCGGCATCTCCTACCGCTCGTTCCGGCACTTGATGAAGAAGTACGAACTCTAGCTCTCGCCTTTCAGCTGTCAGTTTTTAGCATAGGGAACTAGCGATGGTGAATTTGCGTAGACAGCGATGGCAGGTCTGGACGCTCATTGGGATGTCGTTCGCTGGCGTCACCCTTGGCATTTGGTTGTGTTGGGTAGACTTTCCTCTCATTGGTTCTCTGTGGCTAGGCTTCTTTTTATGGTGGGCACGACAGCTTGCAGTGGGCCTGGTTGCCCCTAGGAGGACTCCCATTGATATCACCCCCGCCCTGAGTTCATGGAGCGAGCGCCTCCTTCTATGGGTCATCTGTCTTCTTGGAATGGCCGTCTGTGCGGTTGGTATCTATCTCTGGCGATGGTGGCCTGAAGAGTGGCAAGCTGGTCTCGTGTTCCTTCTTTTTGGTTTACTCATTTTGGCCGCACCGACCATTCGAGAAATCCAATCAAGTAGAAAGGTGACTCCAGAGGTTAGGTACAGACGCCGAAGTAGGTGTCTGCTCTCAGCTTGACTCGGCAGAAGATCGAAACGAACTGCCTGAACTGATCTAGGCTGATCGCTCGAATAGCTGTTCATCTGTCACAGCTAAACTAGCTAGCTCTTCTTCAACTGCTGCTTCCACCCCAGCACCCGCGCCTTAGCTCCTTCAGCCTCAGCCTCCGGAATCATCCCTTTTTTCTGATAAAGCACCGACAAGCTGGTGTGCGCAAGCACGTCATCCGGATCCAATTCCGCAATCTGCTGCGCCACGGTGATCGCCTCATCGTAGCGCTGCAAATCCTGCAAGGCGCGCGCCAGCCCGTGCATGCATTCGGTGAATGCAGGATCGACAGCCAATGATTCCCGATAGGCCGCGACCGCCTCTTCCAGCTTCCCATCCGCCATCAAATCAAGCGCGGCATAGTAGCGGTCTTCGGCCTTCTGGCGGGTATCTGCGTCGGACATAGAAAGGAAATTTCCTGGCGGAGACAGGATTCTAACATGGGTTATCATGCTGCCATGCGCTACAGGCTTCGCTTTCTCTGGAACGCCACCAGGGGCCATCGTCTGGCTCCGTGGCGCAGCCCCTATCTGCTGTGGCGCATCGAGACCTACTGCGGCGTCAAGATGACGCAGATCGGCTTTCTTGAGTTCTGGGAATTTCTCTGGCGCGAGCGCGCCAGCCTCTGGCGTTTTCTCAAGTGGACAGGCGAGATGGACCGCTACGCCCACCCCAAACCGAAAAGCTAAGGTTTCAGAGTTTCAACGTTTCAAGGTTCATCCCAAGATGGCCATGCGACACCGTGAAACCTTGAAACTTTGAAACTCGAAACCTTGAAACTTGCCACTTTGCCTTATGCCTTGCCTGCCGCGGCAGCCTCGCCGAGAATAATGCTCACTTCGTTTCCCTTGCCGGCTCCGGTCAACTGCGCCGCGGCACCGCGATTGGCAGCAATCTCCAGGAAACCCATACTTCCGAGAATGGCGATCACTTCTCCAGGAGCTCCCTCGGCATAGGCATTCCGGATTTCCGTGATCTCGCGGCTGCCCACAACGATCTTGAACTTCTGGGCTTCGGCTCCGAAAAGCATAGGGGCGTCTTGCGGAGTGATGTTGGTGATGAGGTTCCCAAACCGGTCGACCTTCAGCACCACCCCACGCAGGCGGTTTTCATCGACGGCCTTCGGTTTCGGAGCATTGAAGCGAACGTAGTCTTCGATCTCTTCCCCAAACTTTTGCGAGTCAACCTCTTTGGCCAGCCACGCCGCCACGGGAGAAAAGATATCCCGCGCGTGAAAAGTGTTGCTCACCGGCTGCAGAAAGTAGTGTTCGGAAGTAACGTGCCGCACGTGCATGCGCGCTTCGCGCGCGTACACCAGTGAAAGCACTCCGTTGTCCGGGGCAATGAAGTGATATTTGTCGCATGAGGCGAGAATCGGCCGCCGCTCGGTCCCCACGCCGGGATCGACGACAACCACATGTACCGTCCGGGTGGGGAAATAGGAATATGCCTGGGAAATCGTGAGCGCTCCATCCAGCACATCAAAGGCCTGCACGGAGTGGCAGATATCAATAATCTGCGCCTCCGGCACGATATCCAGGATGACGCCCTTCATCGTGCCTACGAAATGGTCGTTGCTGCCGAAGTCGGTGGTCAGAGTAATAATCGGACGGGCCAAGATTCTCCTCGCGGGGAAAACGAAGTACTCCCAGAATGTCGAAAGTAACGGCTGCTGACTGCAGAGTCAAGACACGGAGGTAATGAGAGAAGAAAGTGGCCAGTGATCAGCGTCCAGCAAAAACCTTGCTCATGTCCTTGCTTTGGTTTTACTGACCACTGGCCACTGGCCACTGACCACTGCTACTCAATGTGTATATCGCCCGATCCCGTCCGCAGCGTAAGTAATGGGCCGCCGCCGCGTGCTTTGCCGACGATCTGCTTATGCGTTTCCTGCACCCGTCCCTGTACCGTCATCGTGATCGCAGCATTCACGTCCATCGTCCCCGAACTCGTGGAAAGGTTGGCATCGAAAGCCGGCATTCGCGGGCAGGCGCACGCGTATATTGCCTGATCCGGTGCGGATCTCCCACGCGCCTGTCTGCGTGCCCTCGGCCGTAATGTCCCCGCTGCCCGCCTCTCCGCGAAATGCGCCTTGAATGCCCCGAACCGTAATGTTGCCGGACCCGGTGTGCAGATCGATGTCGCCCGCTCCTGTTTCTTGCACCTCAAGGTCGCCGCTGCCCGCGCCTCCGCGCACCGGACCTGAGATCTCGCGTGCCCGCAAATTGCCCGAACCGGTCTGCACCCGAATCTCCCCCGTAAGCCGCGACAACCTCATATCTCCCGATCCACTCTGCAGGTCGGCGTTGCCATGAATGTCTTCAATGGTCTGATCGCCTGACCCCGTGTGCGCGCGCACCGCGGTGTCGGTGGGGACCGTGATCTCGTAGTCCACCGAAATGTTGCGGGCGTTTACGTAATCGACGTGGATGCTGTTCCCATCCTGACGCACCGGGGGATGCTGTTCAATTTCCGCAACCTCCGCGTGCCGGTCTCCTGCCAGCCAGTGCTCCCCCACGAAGATCTTCCCTCGAATCGTGACCGATCCCGCCGGTCCGCTCCGCACAATAATGTCGCCGGAACGGGTTTGTACCTCAAGATCCACCGGCCCGCTGACCTGAAGAGTTTTTTCGAATGATCCCTGCGGCGTGGAAGCCGCCGCAAAAGCGGAAGCCAATAGCACGACCGCCAGAATTAAGGGTCGTGCCGGGATAGAAGCTGGAATGCGCAAAATCGATTGCTCACTCATGTCGTAGCGCCTCCCTAGAGTTTCGGATTCTGCGTCGGGCGACTTCACTAAAACTTGCCTTAAGGCGGGAAGCCAAGCGCCGGACGCCGCTTTCTCTACTGCAGCACCACCTCTTGACCTTCCTTCAGCCCACTAAGCACTTCCGTCTTCGCGCCGTTCGAAATCCCGATGTTGACCGCGATCTTATCCTTACCTTCCTTGCCCTTCGGGTCAGGGATCTCCACCGAGGCCTTCTTGTCCTTGTCGTAAAGAATCGCGCCTTCCGGAATCTGCAGCACGTTCTTGTGTTCTTCGAGGATGATCTCGGCATTAGCCGTCATCTCGGCCTTAAGTTCGCCGCCCGGATTCTGAATCGAAACCCGCACTTCAAACGTAGTGACGTTGTCCTTCTCCACGCCCATCGGAGAAATCTTGGTCACCTTGCCGGTAAACGTTTTGTCCTTGAACGATTCCACCTTGATGCGCGCCGGCTGCCCCAGATAAACCTTGCCGATGTCGCTCTCGTCCACTTTCCCCTTCACATAGACTTCGCTGGTATCGCCCAGCGTCATCACCAGCGTGGCCGAAGAACCCAGCACCAGAATCGAACTCACCGCATCGCCCATCTCCACATCGCGCGAAAGCACAATGCCGTCGATCGGAGAAATGATGTCGGTATAGCTGAGCTGTTCCTCCAACTGCTTCAGGTTGGCTTGATCCTGCGCGACTTGCGCCTTGGACTGCGCAATCTTCGCCTTCAGCACGATGATCTGGGCCTTCGACACGTTCTGCTTGTTCAGCGCCATTTCATAGTTCTTCTCAGCGTCGTCGAGCGCCGAGGCCGAAACCACTCCATCCTTCGCCATGCCCACAGCCCGGTCATAGGCACGCTTCAACAGAGGCACGTCCGGACCTTCCGCATCCACCTTGGCGCGCTCGTAGTCGGCTTGCGAGCTGTTCAGGTTGGCCTCGGCCGCATCCATCGCCGCTCGCGACTGCGCCACCTGCGCCTCGATCTCCACTTTGTCGAGCTGCGCCAGCAACTGTCCCTTCTTGACGTTGTCGCCGTAGTCCACCAGCAGCTTCTTCACGATACCGCTTGCCTTCGACTTCACTTCAACCTTCGTGATGGGTGTCACCTTGCCGGTCGCCACCACGCTCTTGGCCAAGTCGCCCTTTTCAACCTTCGCAAGCTTCGTCGGATCAATCTTGGTGCCTCCGCTCTTCGCGGCGACCACTCCGATCGCAATCAGCAGGACGATCCCCACTCCAATGCCGCCATAAATAAACAGTTTGCGACGCTTCTTCTTATTATTTCCGTTTCCGTTCACAACCGCCTCCTGAATGCCTGCTGGAAATGTTTGCTGAAACCGACTGCCCGAATCCGCTTGTTCTGAAAGGGAGCCAGCCCGCGCTCTCTTTAGCCATGTACGCAGCCCGAGATGCGTTTGTTCCCGGGATTTCGACTTGAAGCCAGAATGACAGCGGCGTAAACGACCAGCCACCTGCCAGTTAGACCACCCTCAAGGAAAAAAGGTAGCCCGGCCGCCCCAAAAGTTTTACTGCGTGCCCCTGCGTCCTCTGGGTTTAAAGATTTAGGTCGTAATCTCAACCAACCAAGCCGACCAGCTCCTTTGGAATGTTAGAATTACGCCCATCAGAACTATTTCTCAATGATAGCCTTCGTGCTGCTCCGCGTGCTCCTGATCCTGCTCCTGGTGGCGGCCAACGCGTTCTTCGCGGCTGCAGAATTCTCCCTGATCAGCGTCCGCGACACCCGCATCCAGCAGCTCATCGAGTCCGGCCGCGGCGGCGCCCGCATCGTCCAGCGCCTCCATCAGCATCTCGACGAAGTCGTCAACGGCGTGCAGCTCGGCATCACCATGGTCAGCCTCACTCTGGGCTGGATCGGCGAACCCATGGTCGCCCGCCTGGTGGAGTCCCTCCGCTTCGTTCACGAAGTTCCCCACGCAGCGGTCTATGCCCACAGTATCGCCATCGCCATCGCTTTCAGCCTCATCACCTACCTGCACGTCCTACTTGGAGAACTGGTTCCGAAGACTCTGGCCCTGCAGCGGTCCGAGCAAATTGCCCTGGCCGTGGCCGCTCCCATGGAGGCCTTCCTCACCCTGACCCGCCCCGTACTCTTTTTCATGCGCCGCTCCGGCGGCCTGGTGCTGCGAATGTTCGGCGCCCGCGACTCCCGCCGCGGCGGCGCCGTCCACTCCCCCGACGAACTCAAACTCATCGTCACCGCCAGCCGCCAGTTCGGCCAGATCCCCGAGTCGCAAGAAGAAATGATCCACAACGCCATCGAACTCGACAGCATCACCGTCCGCGAAGTCATGGTCGCCCGCCCCGATATTTTTTCCCTGCCCTCCGACCTGACACTAGACGAGGCCCTCAATCGCGTAGTCGAAGGCCAACACTCCCGCATCCCCGTCTACGACCCGCAACGCGGCCCCGAGCACATCGTCGGCGTCCTCTATTACAAAGAGCTAGTCCGCTGGGTAAGGCTCCGGCTGGTCAATCTGGGCCAGCCCTTAGCCTCGCGCATCGCGCGCACCCAGATCGGCCACATCATGCACGATGTTCTCGTCGTTCCCGAGACCAAAGTCCTGGCCGAACTGCTGGCCGAATTCAAAGAGCGCCGCCGTCACCTGGCGGTGGTGGTAGACGAGTTCGGTTCTACCGCAGGCGTAATCACGGTCGAGGACATCCTCGAGCAGCTGGTCGGCGACATCGAAGACGAATTCGACGTCTCCCCGCAGGAACCTACACTCGAAGACGAGTCCGTCCTGGTGCTCGAAGGCGCAGTAAGCGTTCGCGACCTCGAAACCCAGCACGGCCTGCTCCTGCCCCGCGACGCCGGCTTCGAAACCCTAGCCGGATTCGTCCTGGCCCGCCTGCAACGCATTCCATATCTAGGCGAGTCCTTCGAATACGAAGGTCACCGCTACACCGTAGAAGAGATGGAAGGTCACCGCATCGCAAAAGTAAAGATTGAGAAGCTAGAAAACATCGAGGGCAAAGCAGAATCTGTAAAGCACGCCGGAGATTGAAGATGCAAACCCCTGTCATCCTGAGCGGAGCGAAGGACCCCTTACCCGCGTGCAGCGCCACCAGCTCCGCAAGGAGTTTCTACAACCTACTCGCCGTTAGAACTGGCAACTGGCAACTGGGTACTGGCAACTGAAACTCCTCCTCCAACGCGTCCTCTACACCCTCCCAGTACTCTGGCTGGTAGTAAGCCTCGTCTTCCTCCTAATCCACCTGGTCCCCGGAGATCCCATTCAGCAAATGCTAGGTGAAGGCGCTCCGCCCGCCGACATTCAAGCCACGCGCCACCTTTACGGCCTCGACGCCCCGCTAGGCGAGCAATACCTCCACTACTGGAAAGGCGTCCTCCACGGCGACCTCGGCCCCTCGTTCCGCTACAACCAAAGCGTGACGCGCCTGCTCACTCAGCGCTATCCCTACACGCTGCAACTAACGCTGGCATCGCTGTTCGTGGCGATTATCCTGTCAATCCCCGCCGGCGTGCGCTCCGCCCAGCGCCGCAACCGCTGGGACGACCGCCTGCTAAGCGTAGTCAGCCTCTTCGGCCTGTCATTCCCCAACTTCGCGCTAGGCCCAATCCTGATTCTCCTCTTCGCCATCAAGCTAGGATGGCTCCCCGTCTCCGGCGCCGGCTCCTTCGCCAACTTAATTCTTCCAGCCATCACCATGGGCAGCGCCCTAGCCGCAATCCTAACCCGCATGGTCCGCACCTCCATGCTCGAAGAGCTAAGCCAGGACTACATCCGCACCGCCCGCGCCAAAGGATTGCCGGAGCGCACAGTAGTCTACAGACACGCCCTGCGCAACGCCATGATCCCCATCATCACAGTGCTGGGCCTGCAATTCGGCGCGCTACTAGCGGGCGCAATCGTGACGGAAACAATCTTCTCCTGGCCCGGCATCGGCCGGCTGACGATCCAAGCCATCTCGAACCGCGATTACTATCTAGTGCAAGGCTGCATCCTCGCGATTGGCTTGACGTATGTCGCCGTGAATTTCCTGACGGACGTGCTGTATTCGGTGGCGAACCCGAGGATTCGGCAGTAAAAGCGCGAGAGTTTGGATCGGCTCGCAGACCCCTAGGACTAGACGGCGCTAGTTTCTTCGCCCTGAGGAAGCGTGGAAAGGTACTTTACTTGATCATTGAGAGTCGACCACTTGTCAGAGACCTTCTTCACAGCGAAGACTTGATCCAAGATAAAGAGAAATACCCACATGCAAGACGGCAAGATGAACCACCAGTGTCGAACGCTAGGGACGACCGAGGCGCTAAGCAGAACGATCAGAGCCGCCGTTTCTAAACTGAACGCCAGTCCGGTGTGAACGTGCCAGACGACATCCCTGCTGGGTTCCAGAATGATCTTGTGATAGTGGTCGTACCAAACCGCCCAGTTAAGGTCGTCCGATTCCGCGGCCAATCTTTCGAGGTGTAGCGCCACCATCGCTTCCTCCTCTTGTGCCTGGGGTAAGTTAGCAGCAATCTTAGTTCGCAGGTCGACGATCATATGGGACAGAGGTCGAGTGTCATTTGGACAGCCCGCGCCCACCCGCTTCTTGATCAGTTCCCTCCATCTTGGATCACGCCAGGGGGCGATGTTGTACGAATGTGGAGGCTTGCTAGGTCACAGAGCCGATCGCGCCCCCTACCCCACCGAGAATTGCATTGAGAAAAGTGGTTGCGGTAAAGCCGATGACAAACGCCGCGAGAATGATTAGGGAAACCTTCGTCCGATATCCTAAAAATCCAAGCGCGAAGAACCGCTGCAGCCCGCCGAAAATTAGAAGGACCACGGCACCAGGTATTATTCCAGCCACGAATGAGAAGAGCTTTTCGAGCGGATATTTTGTCCAGTCCATTTATGCTGATAGGGTAGAGCCGTTGCTGCGAGAAACACAACACCATTCTCCCGCCGCTCTGTGAGAGCCGTCAAACCAACTCAATCGCCACGCGCCGCCCCACCAAAGCCGCCGCCCGCTGCAAACTCGACAACGTAATGTCGCATTTCGGGTCGAGAATACGGTCAACCTGCGACCGGCTCGTCTTCAGCAACACCGCCATGCGCGCCTTCGAAATCTTTCTCTTCTTCATGGCCTTGGCCAGTTGCCAGGCCACGACCTCCTTAACGGCCTGCGCCTGCGCTTCCTCGAAAATGTTTTCTTCTCTGAGGAAGTCGTCAATGCTCGCTCCCAGATTTTTCTTGCTCATAATTCCAACTCCTTCTGTCGTTTGCGTGCCAGCGTCAAGTCGTCTTCGGGGGTGGCTCGCGTTTTCTTGATAAATCCATGCAGGGCCACCAATCGGTCGTGGTAGAAGCAGATCAAGACGCGAGCCGTGCGGTTGCCTGGCAAATCTGTCCGCACCTCCCACAAGCCTTTGCCCAATGGCCGGCACAACGGCATGCCCACCGGCCACCGCCACTGCGCCCGCAATAAATCAGTCCCTATGGCGCGCCGCTCTCCATCATCCAGCTCGCGCAACCAGTCGCGAACCGGCTCGCCGCCTGCCTCATTGCGGAAGAATACGAGTTCGATCTTCCGCGGCGTCTTTTCTGAAGCCATCTATTACGCCTCAAATAAGTGTACCATATAAAGTACGGATCGAGAAACGGATCCAAATGGAAAGGTTTGTGAAGAGAAACGCCATCGAAAACACGAAAGGCGGGGCTTGGCTGCCCCGCCTCCGGTCCAAATCAACCTACGCTGCCGGCATCATCTTCTTCATCCGCTCTGCCATCTCCGAGGGCGACACATCTTCCACGTGAGTGGCGATGCCCCACAGATGTCCGAATGGATCTCGAATGAACCCGTTGCGGTCTCCGTAGAACTGGTCCTGCACGGGCTTCAGGATTTTCGCGCCCTCGGCCGTCGCCTTCTTAACCACGCTGTCGACGTCGGGAAGGTATACGTATAGGCTCACGGGGCTTCCGCCAACCGTGGTCGCGCTGGTGTGACCCTCTCCCATGCTGGGATTCTCATCGGCCAGCATGATGTGCGAATCGCCAATCTTCAACTCGGCGTGACCGATCTTGCCGTCCGGACCATTCATGCGAACGGTTTCAGTCGCTCCGAAAACTTTCTTGTAGTATTCAATCGCCTGGGCGGCGCCCTTGACGATCAGGTAGGGAGTGACGGAGTTGTAGTCCTTGGGAATGTACGAAACTTTACTCATGATTTTTCCTCCTTGGAAATGTTTGCGAAAGGTGGAGGTTTTATTGGCGCGAATGCCGGACCCAGATACGATTCCGGCACTCCTCTATGGAAACACAACTTGTGACCGATCTCAAGGCCGGGATTGTTAATTTCCACAGACCCGTTGTGACATCTGACCTTGCCATCAATTCTTAATTAGCCCAAAATGGTCAAGGCGGAGGCGGTAGAGGCAGCCGACAACACAACGGACGCAAGTCCTGTGTTCTCAAGATTTTGACTGCTAACTCTTTTGCGCTCCGGATTTTGCGGCGAATTTCTTGCTAACGTGATGATTCCAATAGACCCAGGGGGGAGGGGGTCTCGATAAATTCAATGAGTTTCCGATCCTCGCGCCGCCTCGGAAGCAATGAAGCGCAGATTTATTGCGAGTAGAATTCCACCAGCTAACTTGTCCACCACTGCCATCACGCTCCGCCGCTCCGTAGCAGGAAACGTGCGACACAATCCGCTGGCAGCTACAGGCGTTGTGTTGGTCACAGTCTTCGTGATCTTCGCCCTGTTCGCTCCCCAGATCGCGCCACAAGATCCCGCAGCCATCAACCTGCCTGCCCGTCTCGACACGCCATCCCACGCCCACTGGTTCGGCACAGACGAACTCGGCCGCGATATCTTCTCCCGCATCGTCTACGGCGCGCGCATCTCGATGTTGGTAGGAAGCTGCGTCGTCCTCACCTCGCTCGCGCTCGGCCTCATCATCGGCTCCATCGCCGGCTACTACGGCGGAGGCATCGACCGTTTCGTCAACGTAGTGCTGATGAACGCGTTCCTCTCGTTCCCCGGAATCCTGCTGGCAATCGCTTTCGTAGCTTTCCGCGGTCCCGGGATCTTCAATCTCGTTGTCGCGCTTTCACTCGGAGGCTGGGTCGGCTACGCTCGCCTGGTTCGGGGACAAGTTCTCGCCGCACGCGAACGTGAGTTCGTCGAAGCCGCCCGCGCTCTCGGCGCCAGCGACCTGCGCATCATCGTCCGCCATATCCTGCCGAACATCATTCAGCCGGTGATCGTGCAGGCGGCGATCGGAATGGCGGGAGCCATCCTCGCCGAAGCCACCATGAGTTTCCTCGGACTCGGCGTGCCGCCTCCGACGGCAAGTTGGGGAGCTATGCTGAACGACGGCCGTGCCCACCTGTTCGACGCGCCCCATCTCGTCCTGTTTCCTGCGCTAGCCGTGATGCTGGCCGTGCTGTCGTTCAACTTCATCGGCGACGCCCTGCGCGACTACCTCGACCCCCGCTCCCGCATCGAAGCCGGCTTGTAACCTCCGCAACCCATTTAAAACACGCCACATCGATTGCTTGACTAAAATCGCAAATTGCAATATAAATATCTCGATCTGGGATATGAAGTTGGGAGAGAAAATTCGTTACCTGCGTGAGGTGGAAGGTTCGTTGCGCGGCCTGGGCCGTCCGATGACGCAGCAGGAGATGGTGAAGGCGATCCGCCAGGAACTGCGCAAGAGCATCAGCCAGTCGTACTTGTCGCAGATCGAGAACGGCGCGCGGCCGCATATGACGCAGTCGTCGCGCGCGCTGCTGGCGAAGTTTTTTAAGGTGCATCCTGGGTTTCTGGTGGATGACCCCGAGGGTTATCACACGGAGCTGACTTCGGACTTGCGCACGACGGAAGGTCAGCTTGATGTCTGGCTGTTACAGGGATCGGAGCGTTTCGTCAGCGATCCGCAAGTGAGCGATGTACTGATCAAAGCCGCGCGGGAGAAAGACACGAGACGGTGTCTGCTGCTGTTGGGCGCGATTCTCGATACGCCGGGACTGGCCGACCGTCTGCTGGAAGCGTTGCGGCCAGAGTTGATGACGACTGGAAATCATCGCCGTGAAAGCTTGCGTCGCGATAGTCATGGTCGCGACAGCCACGGTCGTACGGCGAATGCAGAAGGGAGGAGAATCCGATGAACTACTCGATGACCTGGGCGGACTTCTACTTGGTCTGTTTCGCGCTCGGCTTCTGCCTCAGCTTCTTTTCCTTCGTGTTCGGAGGCTCGCGCGCGGGCCGGCTGCATCTGCCGCACTTCCATGGGCACGCCGGCGGTGCACATTTGCCTGCGGCCGGAGTTCCGGCGGCGCATGGGCCGGTCTACGACTGGACACACACCGGTTGCGGGAGCCGCGAGTGCAGGCAGCACGCACACGCAGCAGGCGAGCGGAGTTTCTCCGTTCAATTTCGTCACCCTGACGGCGTTCCTGGCCTGGTTTGGAGGAACGGGATATCTGCTCACGCGCTACTCCGGTCTCTGGGTCGGCTTTGGATTGTTGGCGTCAGTTACCAGCGGACTGGTTGGTGGAAGCATTGTGTTTCTGTTCCTGAGCAAGGTGTTGATCTCGGACGACGAGAATATGGACCCTGCGGACTACGAAATGGTGGGAGTGTTGGGTCGAGTTTCCAGTTCGATTCGCGAAGGCGGAACGGGCGAGATCATTTATACCCAGATGGGAACGCGGCGAGTGTGCGGAGCGCGCAGTGACGACAGCAGCGCCATGGCAAAAGGTACCGAAGTCGTGGTTACGCGCTACGAGAAGGGAATCGCTTACGTGCGGTTGTGGACCGAGATGTCGGGGGAATAATTAGCAAAGGTGCTCGCGTTCTGGCTGAGTAGTTCGCAAGGGAAGACGCTATGGAACGTAAGCTTTTTCAAATCGCTGTGGGGTTGACTTGGCTGGCGCTCCCGTTGACCGCGCTGAACTATTGGAGAGCGTGGCGATCGCCTGCCGGCACGAGTGGCTGTGCATTTCGACATTAATTGGCAGCCCAACGGCTGGACGTCGCGGGAAGGATCTTTGTTGCTCGCTTTAGGGACTACGATCTTTCTGATCCTGATCTTCACGATCGCCTGTTACGCCTTGAGCGGCGCGGCGATTTCGAGCTTGGCCAGATGGGCGATAGTCGCCGTGTTTTATCTCGTGCTGGGTTTCGTTTATCACGTAAATAGCTGGATCGTGGATCGCAACCTCGGCGAGCAGCCGCGTAATTTGAGTTTTAACAAGGTGTACAGCTTGGTCTTAAACATCGATTTTGTGGAACTGCATTCGTAGGAGGAGGCGTTATGCCAGAGATGTCAAGGATGGTCGAGATTTGGATTTTCGTTGGGCTGGGAGTGATGGTTCTTCTGTTCCTGATGAGCGGAATGGCCAGGCTCTATCGCAAAGCGGGGCCGCACGAAGCACTCATCGTGTATGGCTTGGGCGGAACACGCGTGGTGCAGGGACACGGCACGCTGGTTTTGCCGATGGTGCAGATCTGTCGCGATTTGTCGCTGGAATTGATGTCGTTCGACGTTGCGCCGCAGCAGGATCTGTACACCAAACAAGGCGTAGCGGTGACGGTGGAGGCGGTGGCGCAAATCAAAGTCAAGTCAGACCGGGAGTCGGTGCTGACGGCTGCGGAGCAATTCCTGACCAAGAGTGACCAGGAGCGCGAAGGATTGATCCGGCTGGTGATGGAAGGCCATCTGCGCGGCATCATCGGGCAGCTTACGGTGGAGGAAATCGTGAAGCAGCCGGAAATGGTTTCCGACCGCATGCGCTCCACATGTGCGGAGGACATGAACAAGATGGGGCTCGAGGTGATCTCGTTCACGATCAAAGAGGTTCGCGACAAGAACGAATACATCACCAACATGGGTAAGCCGGATGTGGCGCGCATCAAGCGCGATGCCGACGTGGCCACTGCGGAGGCGGATCGTGACACCGCGATCAAACGCGCTCTGGCGCAGCGGGAAGCGGCTGTGGCCAAGGCGCAGGCTGATCAGGAGCGCGTGCTGGCGGAAACTTTGTCGTTGGCCAAGCAGGCGGAGTCGCAGCGCGACCTCGAGGTCAAGAAAGCGCAGTATGTCGAAGTTACGAAACGCCAACAGGCGCAGGCGGATAAGGCTTATGACATCCAGACCAACATCATGCAGCAGCAGGTTGTGGCAGAGCAGGTGAAGGTGCAGCAGATCGAGAAAGAGCAGCAGGTCAAGGTGCAGGAAGCGGAAATCAACCGCCGCGAGAAAGAGCTGATTGCGACGGTGTTGAAGGGAGCTGAGATCGAGCGTCAGCGGATTGAAACGCTGGCAGCCGCCGAAAAGCAGCGCCTGATTGCGGAAGCGGAAGGGCATGCGTCGTCGATACGGGCGCAGGGCGAAGCCGAAGCGGAGATCATCTTCAAGAAAGGTGAATCCGAAGCCAAGGCTATGAACGTGAAGGCGGAGGCTTATCAGGAATACAACCAGGCGGCGGTGATCGATCGGCTGTTCACTGCAATGCCGGAGGTGGTGAGGGCGCTGGCCAGTCCGCTGGCAAACGTCGACAAGATCACCATCGTCTCTACTGGAAATGGCGATGCTTCAGGGATGAACAAGATCACGGGCGACATCACGAAGATGGCGGCTCAGGTGCCGGCGTTGTTCGAGACGCTTTCAGGCATGCCGCTGGCGGAACTGCTGGGGAAAGTGCGGCAGCTTGGAGACAAGACGGCGAAGCCGGAGGCTGGCGCGGCGAAGTAATGATTCGAGGGGCGGGTTTCGGCTCGTCCCTCTTCCGTTTTCTTTTTGCAGAAGCTTTCAGGAGCACGGAGATGGCTAACAAATCGAAACTTACAGGATTGGGCATTGCGCTGGGAGCGGCGCTGGGCGCGGTCGCCGGAGTTCTCGTCGGGCACATTGCGATTTGGCTTGGTATCGGAATTGCGATTGGGATGGTGCTCGGGGCGTCGTTTCGGCGGTCGGAGAAGGTATGTCCCGAGTGCGCGGTGATCCATCAGAAGCATGAAGTGAGCGGCAGACAGTTGGAGAGCTAGGAGGGCGCAGAGTCGGTGGCGGAGACGCCCTGCGGAGCCGAAGGGCCGTTGACAGGCTAGGGATCCTTCGACTCCGTGACTGCTTCGTTTCGCGAACCAGTCACTCCGCTCAGGATGACAATTTGTAAAGAAAAGGAGTCCATCATGGCATTACTCGAGCGTGTTTCCACGTTAGTCCGGGCCAACCTCAATGACCTGATCGATAAGGCCGAGGAGCCGGAAAAGATGATTAAGCAGGTAATTCTCGACATGCAGAACCAACTGCTGCAGGTGAAGACGCAGGTGGCGATCGCTATTGCCGACCAACACCTGCTGGAGAAGAAGCAGAAAGAGAACGAAGACAAAGTGGCGGAGTGGATGCGCAAGGCTGAGCTGTCGGTCGATAAGAAACAGGACGACCTGGCGCGCGCATCATTGCAGCGGGTGGAAAGTTATCGCGAGATGAGCGAGAGCTTTACGCAGCAGGTGGTCGATCAGAAAGCGCAGGTGGAGAATTTGAAGTCGGCACTGCGCCAATTGGAACAGAAATTGACCGAGGCGCAGGCCAAGGCCGATCTGCTGATCGCGCAACATCGCCGGGCCCGCGCGGTGGGCAAGGCCAGCGATGCGCGGCTGGCCATGGGCGATGGCTCAAAGCCGCAGCTTTCGACCGCATGAAGCGCAAGGTGGCGCATTCCGAGGCCGTGGGACAGGCGAAGGCGGAGATTGCCGGAGACAATATGGAGGACCGGCTGGCCGCGCTGGAAAAAGAGGATCGCATTGAACAGTTGCTGGCGGAGTTGAAGACGAGGCGAAGGGCTTGAAGGGAATAACCTGATTCTGAGTTCCTTCGTGAGAACTTTGTTCTGAGGAGGGCGCATTGACTCGGCAGAGGATCCATATTCTTACGCCCGTAGGATTGTTGGCGTTGGCTGCAGGCATACTCTTGCGGTTCTTTACTCATGCGAACCATACCGAGTTCGCCGGCGGCTTCCTGATAGGGCTGTCTATCGTTTTCATGATCGCCGGGTTGATGAAGAGGTGATGGGCCTGACGATGTGGCGCGTCTCTTCGGGAATCCATTCCGGCGGGACAAGACGGGCGGCGGTGCGGTGAGAACGCCTTGAAACTCTTATGCAGCCTTCTAGGATTGCAGGGGTCCTTCGACTCCGCATCCACTTCGCTTCGCGTAGTGGCCGCTGCCGCTCAGGATGACACTGGTCACGATTGCAGGGCAAGCGGGCGCCAGCCTGCCAGGGAATCGTCACCCGGCTTACATCCATTGACCGGCCAGCCCGCATCTCTGTAATCTTGAACGAGCAATTTTAGATCAGCTTCCGCTCTCAAGGACAATTCATGAAGCAAGTTGCAATTCTGCTGCTGATGGCGATCATGCTCGACGGTTGCAGCAGCACGCGGACTCTTCAGTCGACGACGAGCGGGATCTTTCAAGCGGTGATGTACGGCGGCACAGGTGACGCGTCGGGGTTCAGCTTTATCACGCAGTTCACGTTAAACAGCGATTTCACGCTGAATGTTTCGAGCTTCCAATTCCTTACCGAGAACAGCGTCGACAACAATCCCTGTTTTCCCATTAATGGCGGAACAGTATCCGGAAAGATCGCCAACTATGTGGTAAACACGAACGACACGGTCACAGGTAACCTTACGTTCGTTGTGAAGTCGGGCGGCAACACTCTTACGCTTACTGGAGCTGTGACCGGGACGGCGACTGTTACCGGGACCGGGACGAATACTTCGACTACGCTAACCAGCGCCTCGGTCACCGGCACCTGGAGTTTAACGGGCAGCCCCGAGTGCACCGCCACCAGCGGCGACAACTCCTTCACCATGAGCGAATCCTGAATTGGTTGAACTCAGAACCATTCGCTGCGGTAAGCGACCCACCATGACATGAAAGCGATGGGAACGGTTGCGGCCAAGCCCCACCAAATCGGCAGCAGGTAAGTCGGCAGGCCGAGCACCGTAAAGGTTATCCAGAAGACCTTCCTTTGCATACACTGATTGTAGGCTGGCGGGTGCCGGAAGGCAGCAGTGCGGTCGGACCTGCACTTTCGTCACATCCCTGGTGTGCTAAAGCCGGTCTGCTATAGAGTGGGAGCCATGAAACGCTCGCTGCGACAGATTGCAGAGGCAGTTGACGCGCGGCTGCAAGGGGATGGAAGTGTCGAGATCGCGGGCGTAGCCAGCATCGGATCAGCTTGCAACGGCGATCTGGTGTTTGTGGAGGAAGAAAAATATCTTTCTCGCGCGTTGCAGTCTGGCGCGGGCGCGGTTATTGCAGGGGAGTTTGCGGCGGCATCATCCGGTAAGCCGCTGCTTATCAGCCGTCATCCCAAACTAACGTTCGCGCGGGCGGCGCGCTTTCTGGTGGACGGGAATCGCGACGGGAGTAACTCCGGGATACATGCGACTGCGGTAGTGCATTCGTCGGTTCGTCTGGCTCCGGGCGTGGCGGTGGAAGCGTACGGCGTGGTCGGAGCAGACGCGGAAATTGGCGAACGTACACGAATTGGCGCGGGTTGTGCGATTGGGAGAGGAGTGACGATTGGGCGGGAATGCGAAATTTATCCGCGGGTCACGATTTATGCCGGGACCATGCTGGGCGATCGCGTGATTGTGCATGCGGGTGCGGTTTTGGGGAGCGACGGCTTCGGATATGTGCGCGACCCGAAAAGCGGACGCTACGAAAAATTTCCTCAGGCAGGCAGGTTGGTGATCGAAGACGATGTCGAGATCGGCGCCAATACGACGATCGATCGCGGGGCGCTCGATGAAACTCGGATTGGACGGGGAACGAAGATCGATAACCTGGTGCACATCGGGCACAACTGCAGTCTGGGGCAGAATGTGGTGATCGCGGCGCAGACCGGGCTTTCTGGCAGCATTGTGATTGAGAACGACGTTGTGCTGGGAGGGCAGGTGGGCATTGGGGAACATGCGCGCATCGAAGAAGGAGTGATGCTGGGCGGACAGGGCGGTGTGCTGCCGAATAAAGTGCTGCGCGGCAAGGGTGTGGCATTCTGGGGAACTCCGGCGCAGCCGGTAAGAGAGTATCTGAAGCAGTTGGCGGCACTGGCGCGACTGGCGAAGAAATGAGCGGCTTCGGGCTACCGGCCCCGGCTGGCTACGTAACCAGGGACTGGAAATCCGAGGCCGAAGCCGGAAGCCGAATCTTATGGCCATTGTGGTGATTGGCGGGCATTCGCGAAGTGTGGGGAAGACCAGCGTGGTCGCGGGGCTGATTTCCGCGCTGTCTGAATACGATTGGACTGCGGTGAAAATTACGCAATACGGGCACGGAGTCTGCTCGGCGAACGGAGCGCCATGCGATTGCGCGACCGACGATCATAGCTGGGCGATTTCAGAGGAGAAAGATCGCAGCGGGGAGTCGGACACGTCACGCTTTCTGGTGGCGGGGGCGGCGCGAGCTTTGTGGGTGCGCACCGAGCAGGGCAGGCTGGCCGAAGCTATGCCTGCGTTGCGGCAAAGGCTGGAGCGGGCGCGGCATGTGATCGTGGAATCGAACAGCGTGTTGAAGTTTATGCGGCCGGACTTGTACGTGACCGTCCTCGACCCAGGCACGGAAGATTTCAAGAATTCAGCACAGGAGTTTCTGGACCGCGCGGGTGCGGTGATTCTTCACGATAGTTCGAAGGTTGGGGACGTGGCTTGGCAGCGCGTTTCTTTGAAGCCAGTGGCGGAACGGCCGGTATTCCGGATTACGCCTCCGCCGTACGTGACGCCGGAGATTGTCGAGTTCGTGCGGAGTTCTGTGGCGCTGCATGCGACAGCAGATTCCTCTGCGCTGCGCGCTTCGGAATGACAAAGTTTAAGCCGGGTGGCGGCAGACGCTCGACGGCGGACGACTGAGCGCCGGTTTGTTATCCTTCTGCGTGCGGCAAATTCATTTCAGCGCCTGGTTGCTGGTTGTTCTTTCAACAATCCTCCAGGTCCTCATTTTTCCTCTCGCCGGGCTGTACGTTCTCTCGTGGGTGGCCTTCGCTCCGCTGATCGTGGCTCTGTTGCGTGCGCGACCGGCGGGAGTGCTGGAGATGGACGGCTCCGCTAATCTTCAGGCGGCGAAGCCCGGGCAGGCTTTTCTGCTGGCATACTCATCCGGAATCCTCTGGTACGCAGGCACGTGTTACTGGATTTACAACACGATGCACGAACACGGCGGGCTGAGCGTGCCGTTGGCCCTGCTGGCTCTCTTTCTGTTCTGTCTTTATCTGGGGCTTTATCACGGGCTGTTCGGTTTGCTATTGAGCTTGGCGGTTGGTCCCGGGCGTGACAATCGTCGCGCCCTCGTGGCCGCACCATTTCTGTGGGTTGCTGTGGAGTTGGCGCGAGAGCGAATCACCGGCTTTCCGTGGAATCTGCTGGGGACGGCGCAGGTGGATAACATTTCACTCAGCCGCATCACCACGTGGACCGGGGTATACGGAGTCTCGTTCGAGATCATGCTGGTGAATGTTGCGGTGGCGGCGGCTTTTCTGGTACCGAGAAAGAAACGGGCCACCTTGTTACTGGCGGCACTGGCGGCTGCGGCGGTATTGCAGGCTGGCAGACTCGTGGATGCTCCTGCGATTGCGGCCGATCATGCGGCGCTGCTGGTTCAGGAAAATATTCCGGTGGATGAGAACTGGACGCGCGATACTTTCGAACGCACACTGCGCGAACTGACTGATCTGAGCAAGGGTGCATTAAAGCGAGCCTTCATCCGCCGTAATCACTTCGAAGTTGTTTGCCCCCGACTTGATCGTCTGGCCGGAATCTCCGGCGCCTTTTTTCACGAATGATCCGCTGTTTCGCGCGCCAGTGAGCGAGATGGCCCATGACACGCATACCTGGGTTGTGACGGGTGCCATCGGGAGCACGTCCAGCATGCACGGCGGCGGGACGGTTTCGCAGGTGTTCAACTCGGCCGCACTGGTCAGCCCGTCCGGCGATTGGACGGCGCGTTACGACAAAGTACATCTAGTGCCTTTCGGAGAATACCTGCCGTTTCCCAAGCTGTTTGCATTTGCCGGCGGCTTAACCAAAGAGGTGGGAGAGTTTTCGTCGGGAGAGTCGCGCGCTCCGCTGGAAGCGGGAAGCACGCGGCTAGGAGTCTTCATCTGCTACGAGTCGGTGTTTCCGGGCGAAGTGCGGCAATTTGCCGATCAGGGTGCGCAAGTGTTCGTGAATTTATCGAACGACGGCTGGTATGGCGACAGCGGTGCTTACGCGCAGCACCTGAATCAGACGCGCATGCGTGCTATCGAGAACGGCCGCTGGATATTGAGTGCGACGGACACAGGAGTGACGGCATCGATCGATCCCTACGGCCGGATTGTGGCGCGGCTTCCACGCAAAGAGCGGGGAGCGCTGGTTGCTCCTTATGCTCTAACTTCCGTAACCACGTTCTACACGCGGCACGGGGATTGGTTCGCCTGGCTGTGTGCGATAATTTCAGCAGGGGCGCTGCTTATGCGTCTGGTAATTCGAGAGAAGGCAGAAACATCCTCATGAATCAAGAGCTCGAGCAGGAATACGGGTCACTGAACAAGAAGGTGCGCGAACTCCGGGAGTATCTTTGACGCGGAGAAGCTCCGTCCGCAACTAGCCGAGATTGAGAAGCAGGCTGCCGACCCGAATCTGTGGTCGAATCCGCAACGATCCCAACAGGTGATGCGCGAGAAGAAGCGTCTGGAGCATTTGCTGGCTACGGACGCCGATCTCGGCCGACGCGGCGATGATATTGCCGCTTACTTCGAGCTAGCCAAAGAAGGCGAAAGTGTCGACGGCGAATTGCGCCGCGACATCGACTCGCTGCGCGAACTGGTCGACAAGCTGGAAACCGAGACGCTGCTCTCCGGACCGAACGACGCGCTTAATGCGATCGTGACCATTCATCCTGGAGCGGGGGGGACGGAGTCACAGGACTGGGCCGACATGCTGTTGCGTATGTATTTGCGCTGGGCGGAGCGGCAGGGATTCGAGACTGTTCTCTATGACTATCAGCCGGGCGAAGAAGCGGGTTTGAAATCGGCCACCTTCGCCGTGAACGGCGAATATGCTTTTGGGCTTCTGAGCAGTGAAATCGGCGTGCACCGCCTGGTGCGGATTTCGCCGTTCGATCAGGCCAAGCGGCGGCATACTTCGTTTGCCAGCGTTTATGTTTCGCCGGAAATTGACGATAGCATTGAAGTGGTGATCAAGCCCGAAGACATTCGTACGGACACCTACCGATCGAGCGGCAAGGGCGGGCAGCACGTCAACACGACGGATTCGGCTGTGCGAATTACACACATTGCCACCGGGCTGGTGGCCAGTTGCCAGAATGAACGGTCACAGCACAAGAATCGCGAACGGGCCATGAGCATGTTGCGCTCCAAGCTCTACGAATTTGAAATGGAGAAAAAGCGCGCGGCCACGAAGAAAATTGAGGACTCAAAACTCGACAACGACTTCGGCTCGCAGATTCGGTCTTATGTGTTGCAGCCTTACCGCATGATCAAAGATCATCGCACCAAGACCGAGGTGGGCGACGTGGATCGCGTGCTCGACGGCGACCTGCAGCCGTTCATCCGGGCGTATTTGCTGGCACGGCGCGGGGAGAAATCGTGAGGAGGGTGCCGGCTGCAAGAAATCATCAACCACGGAGGACACAGGGCAAGCACAGGGTAAAGCTTGGGGCCCGGTTTCTGCGCGCGTTTCAGTTTGCCGCCGAGAAGCATGCCGGGCAAACGCGCAAGGCCTCAAGCACTCCTTACATCGCGCACCTGATGGGAGTGGCTTCGCTGGTGCTGGAGTTCGGCGGTGACGAGGATTTGGCAATCGCAGCGCTGCTGCACGATGTGGTGGAAGACTGTGGCGGCGCACCCATGCTGAAAGAAGTGCGACGGCGATTCGGGAGCCGCGTCGCGAAGATTGTGGATGGCTGCACGGATTCGGACACTGATCCTAAGCCGCCGTGGCGGGAGCGCAAGGAAACGTATATCTGGCACCTGAAGAGTGCCGACGCGGAGACCAGGCTGGTTTCGGCTGCAGACAAACTGAACAATGTGCGCTCCATTCTTTCCGACTACCGGGAAGTGGGAGAGTCAATCTGGGGCCGTTTCAGCGGCGGGCGCGAAGGAACTCTTTGGTACTATCGGGCTTTGCTGGAGGAATTTCTTCGCAAGCCGAATCGATTGATACGGGAGCTGGAACTCGCGGTCCGGGAACTCGAAGCCGCCGCGCAGCTAAGCAGTCAGGATAATTCCGAGGAGGTGAACCTATGCCGCGGCAGATCGATCTAATTCGCGCTTCCAAGCTGCCGTCGAACATGATGCAATTCGCGGCAAAGGGCGCGTTGTCGGTGCCACCTGACGAAAACATTGAGATTCTGGTTTACCTCGCGAAACACAATAAGATTTTTGGCGACCTCGCCCGCATGACCTTGGCAGGCTGGGACGAGAAGGCCTCGCTGGCGGCGGCTTCCGACCCGAAGACTCCGCGAGAGGTGCTCGATTACCTGATTTCGCCGGAGAATCTTCGTCCCAAACTGTTGCCCGCGTTGCTGGGGAATCCATCGGTTGCCGAAAGTGAGTTGGCCAAGTTCGCCGTCTCCGCATCTCCAGAGGCCGTTGCAGCCATGCTGGAGAGCCCGCGCGTACGGGCTTCCGTGGGCATTCTGGATTGTCTTTTAGGAAACCCATACTTGAAGGCCACCGAAACCTCCACAGTGGATGCACTGCTACGAGCGTGCAAGGGTGAAGCACCTTCCGTTCCTGTTGAAGAGAATGGGCCGCAAGTCGATGAAGCCGTTGCCGCCGACGGGCCCGATGCTGACGAAGTGGCCGCTCCGGTGGCGAGCGACGAAGGAGGAGAAGTTCCTGAGGAGGCTATTTCTGCTTATCTTGCCGAGCACGCGACGGAGATTGCTGTGGAGCAGGATAAGCCGTTCAAGCCGGTGGGCGGCATCGTGGAATTGCTGGGATCCGATTATTTTCCCGTGTCCGAAAACAAGGAACTGACGGAGAATGCAGAGACCGCGGCGAAGGCTGCCGCGGAGGCTGCCAGCGCGGCTTCCGCAGTCGCGCCAAAGGCCAGGCCTGCCGTGCCCCCCAAACCTGCCCAGCGAGACAACACCTTGCAGAAGATCAACCGCCTGGATGTAAAGGGTCGCATCCAGCTGGCGATGAAAGGCAATAAGGAAGAGCGGTCGATTCTGATTCGCGACGGTACCAAGGTAGTGGCGTTAGCGGTGCTCGATGCGCCTAAGATTTCCGACGGGGAAGTAGAAAAGTTTGCCCTGCAGAAGAATGTGCTGGAGGCGGTGCTGCGGCAGATTCCGCTGAAACGCCGCTTCATGAAGAACTATATCGTGGTGCGGAATCTGGTGTCGAACCCACGCACGCCGCTCGATCTCGGGTTAGGGTTGATGAAGCATTTGCAACCCCAGGACCTGAAGAACATCTCCGCTAACAAGGAGGTTTCTGAGACCGTCCGCAAACTGGCTCTGAAGATGTACAAGCAGAAGCTGGACCAGGCGAACAAGAAATAGAGGAAGCGAGCCAAACGCGCGATTAATGCGTCACAAAGAAGTCGACGCTTCGCGCGGCTCGCCCAGATCCTTCGCTAAGCTAAAAACGCTTGCTCAGGATGACACTTAAAATGGTTTCTTTCTCGCAAGCCGATCCGGTAACTGAATTACTGAAGCTTGCAAAGACTATCGCCGTGGTCGGACTCTCCGACAATCCGATGCGTCCGAGTTACGGAGTCTCGGCTTATATGCAGACCCATGGATACCGCATCATTCCCGTGAATCCGCGGATTGAATCCTGTTTAGGGGAGAAGGCCTACGCTTCTTTGCTGGAGGTGCCGGAGAAGATCGACATCGTGGACATTTTTCGGCGTCCGGAGTTTGTGGAAGAGGTTGTGGATCAGGCCATCCAGCTGAAAATTCCCGCGATCTGGATGCAGGAAGGCGTGATTCACGAAAAGGCTGCCGCAAAAGCGCGCAAGGCTGGAATGTCCGTCATAATGGACCGCTGCATCCTGAAGGAGCATCGGGCGCGATTCCGCTGAGTGGGCTCCTGAGCGCTTGACCCATCGCTTGGCTTATCGTTTGACCTATTGTTTTACGCCCGACGAAGACCACGGTAGCGTCGTCGCGCACGCCCGAGCCATTCGCAAAGCCGCGGACATCATCAACGATGCTGACCGCAGATGCCTCATCGACAGCCGCATGCTCTGCCAGCCTTTGAAGGCCGTACTCTTGTTCCTCAGCGTTTACCGCCTCGGTGATGCCGTCGCTGTAGAACACCAGTCGCGAACCTTTGGACAGAGTTACGCTGGTTTCGGAATAATCTCCGCAGCCTATGCCGAGCGGTAGCCCGCGCTCGGTATCGAGGAACTGCGCTCCGTTGTCATCGATAAGGAGCGGATGCAAATGTCCTGCGTTCGCAAAGACCACATTCCGAGTCGCCGGATCAAGCACGGCGTAGACCAATGTCACAAACTTGCCCGCGGGAAAGTCATCCACCAACAAGCTGTTGAGCCTGGTCAAAACTTCGCCTGGAGTGCAGCAGGCTTCCGCCAGAGACCGCAGCATGCCGCGCGTGGCCGACATCAGAAGAGCGGCGGCGGTGCCTTTTCCGGAGACATCCGCCAGCACCAAGCCCCAGCGGCCATCCGGAAACGGAATGAAGTCATACCAGTCTCCGCCCACGGCGCTGGCGGGGACGCTGAGACCAGAAATCACAAAGCCGGGGATGAAAGGCGAACTCTTGGGCAGCAACGCCTGCTGCATGACACGGGCTTCAGCGGCCTCGCGGCGCATCGTTTCCCGCTCCGCCCGCTCGGATTGGAAGCGGCGTGCGTTGTGCACTGCCACGGCAACGTGGTCACACAGAGACTGGAGAATTCTCAGTTGCTGACGAGGGAACCCGTCCAACTCGGGATGGGAGGCGGTGAACACACCGACGAGGTGTTCGCCGACATGAAGTGGAATCGCCACTTCGGAGAGTGTGGACTCCTCGCAGGCGATGTAATATTCGTCCTTGCGCACATCGGGGGCATAGCGCATCTGGCCGGTTGACGCGACGTAGCCGACCATGCCTTCCTTGCCAATCTTCAAGCAATGGCCTTTGTGGTTGACGCTGCAGCCATGCACGCCGGCGAGCACCATCTCCCCGTGTTCTTCGTCGTGCAGGTAGATGCCGGCTTCCACGCAGCCGAAGGAACGGGCTACGTCATTCACGATGTTGTCGATGAGTTGATCAAGGTCGAGGATCGACGTGATTTTTTGCGCCGCCTTCTGCAGTTTTTGCAGATCCTCCACTTGATCGATGCGCAGTGAATGCGAGGGAACGGCGGCGAACGGCGGCGACAGCTCCAGGAATCGTGGCCATGGGATTCAGCCCCTCTTAAGCTTGCAGGTGGGCGCAAACCAGACACGTTTGTTCCTCTATAAGATGCCGCGCACGTATGTCTAAGATTCTTTCTTGGAGTGTGAGGCTTTCTTTCCGGCGGCGGGTGCGCGCAGTTTCCTGATCTCTTCCATGCGCTCGCGGATGCGCTTCTCGATGCCTTCGTTGGTCGGCCGGTAGTAGACTCGGTCGCGCAAATTGTCCGGCAGGCATTGCATGTTGGCGACTTTG
Organism: uncultured Acidobacteriaceae bacterium; assembly: GCA_963763285.1. Classification (GTDB taxonomy): domain Bacteria; phylum Acidobacteriota; class Terriglobia; order Terriglobales; family Acidobacteriaceae; genus Sulfotelmatobacter. Next base: position 40,135 of record CAVXOK010000023.1, read on the forward strand.
CCTTCGACATCATGCGCATATTGATAATCTTTGCCGTATCCCAGGCCTTTCATGAGCCCTGTGGGCGCATTGCGCAGGTGCAGCGGGACGGGTTCGGCGGCGGTTTGTTCGATATCCTGCTGCACGGCGCCGTACGCGGTGTAAAGTGCGTTCGACTTGGGCGCGACCGAGAGATAGACGACGGCTTGCGCCAGCGCGAGATTGCCTTCCGGCATGCCGATGAAATCCACGGCATCGCGCGCGGCCATGCATAGCGAAAGCGCATTGGGATCGGCGAGTCCGATATCTTCGACCGCCATACGCACCACGCGGCGCGCGATGTAGAGCGGATCTTCGCCGGCTTCAATCATGCGTCCGAGCCAGTAGAGAGCGGCATCGGGATCGCTGTTGCGCACGGACTTGTGCAGGGCTGAAATCAGGTTGTAATGCTCTTCGCCGGCCTTGTCGTAGAGCAGAGTGCGTTTCTGCAGCGCGTCGCGGACGATGTCGTCGGTAATTTCCGGGGGCTGGGTGCCGGCCTGCTGGGCCAGGCCGGCTGCGACTTCTAAAACGTTATAGGCGCTGCGGGCATCGCCGCTGGTGTAGCTGGCGATTTTCTTGAGAACATCGTCGGACGCGCGCAACTTGATAGTGCCCAGGCCGCGCTCTTCATCCATGAGAGCTCGCTTCAGCAAGTTGGACAATCTGGTCTTCGGTCAGAGGCTGCAGTACATAGACGCGGGTGCGCGAGAGCAACGCGCCGTTGATTTCGAACGAAGGATTTTCGGTGGTGGCGCCAATCAGGCGGATGTTGCCTTTTTCCACATGGGGCAGAAAGGCATCCTGTTGGGCTTTGTTGAAGCGGTGAATCTCATCGATGAAGACGATGGTGCGCGTGCCGTACTGGCGGGCGCGTTCGGCATCGGCCATGACCTGCTTGATCTCTTTGATTCCGGCAAGGACGGCGGAGAATTCAATGAACTCTGCCTTGGTCATGCGGGCGATAATCTTTGCGAGCGTAGTCTTGCCAGTGCCCGGGGGGCCCCAGAATATGAGCGAACCGGTATCGTCGCGATCGATCTGCGTGCGCAGAGGCTTGCCGGGACCGATCAGTTGTTCCTGGCCGGCGAATTCCTCGAGCGTGCGCGGACGCATGCGGTCGGCCAGCGGCCGGGTTCGGTCGGTGGCGCTGTCGGCGCTCGGAGTGGGTTGAAAGAGTCCCATGCGAACTCATTTCCTCTGCCGCGCCGCTTCGTAAAGCACGATGCTCGCGGCTACGCCGGCGTTGAGAGATTCCACCTGCTCGGTGTGCGGGATGGCGACGACTTCATCCATCTTGGCCATCACTTCGCGCGACAGGCCTGCGCCCTCGTTGCCGAAGAAGATCGCTACGGCGCTTTTCAAATCTGCCTGGTCCAGAGACGTTCCTTTGTGCGAGGAGGTCGCGATCAGGCGCACGCCGTTTGCTCGCAGCTTGTTTGAAACTTCCTCCAACTTCATGGTTCCTGATTTCCCATGCCCGTGAATGATTGGCATGCGAAATACCGATCCCGCCGAAGCGCGAACCACTTTCGAGTTGAACGGGCTGACTGTGCCTTCGCCAAGCACCACTCCTGCGCTTCCAAATGCTTCCGACGACCGAAGAATCGTGCCCAGGTTGCCCGGGTCTTGCAGTCCGGCCAACACGACGATCGGGCCGACCTGCAGGCGCTCTTTTTCAACGACATCGTCGAGCGAGAATTCCTTGAGCCGCACAAGGGCAGCCACTCCCTGAGGCGATTCGCTGGGCACGAGGCTGTCGAATAACTTGTCGGGAAGCAGCAAGGTTTCGACCTGTGCGCCAATCTGCGGCAGCAGGCGCTCAGCCCGGTCCTGCGAGGACTCCCGAAAGAACACAGCGCTGAAGCGCAGGCCGCTGCGGATGGCTTCTTCCAGAATGCGCAGGCCTTCGATGGCGCAGTCTCCGCCTTCGGTGAGCTCGGCGCGCGAAAAAGCCTGGCGCAGTTGCTTGACCAGCGGGTTGTGGCGTCCTTCAATGCGGCGCAGCCTGTGTTGCGCACTGAGCGCGGTTTCGGAGGTCTTCTTCATCGGGATCGTGACTGCGATCGTCATTGCATGATACCGCGCCCGGTAGTGTCTTCACCCCGCGCCCACCCGTCTTGCGGGCCTTTGCCGTATTATGGTAGGTTCCACGGACAAAATATTCCAAGCGGAATCATGCGGGAAGGGAGCGCTGTGCGCGCCGAAATCCTAAAGATCAATTGTGATACCCCTGAGAGTTCACTGGTAAAGTACGCCGCCGACCAGATTCGTGCCGGCGAAGTGCTGGGCATGCCGACGGACACGTTCTACGGGCTGGCCGCCGATCCTTTCAACCTGCGCGCCGTCGATCGCGTGTACGACATCAAGACCCGCTCGCGCCACAAGCCTTTGTCGCTGCTGATCGAAAGCGTGGATCAAGCCGAGGAACTGGCTAAATCGCTGACTGAGGAGTTTTACGCGCTGGCGCGGCAATACTGGCCCGGACCGCTAACCATCATCGTAAAAGCCGGATCGCGGCTGCCGCTGAAGGTGACCGCGAACACGGGCAACGTGGCTCTGCGCGTGCCGAACGCCAAGATTCCGCGGGCGGTGGTGGCGGCTGCGGCAATTCCAATCACGGCCACGTCGGCCAATCTGAGCGGAGCTTCGGAATGTACCAGCGCCGAGCAGGTTCGCGACCAGCTTCAGGGCCGCATCAGTATTATCGTGGACGGGGGCACCTCCCCGCGCGACGTCGCTTCCACCATCATTGACCTCACCGACGAAGGGGCGCGCTGGCGCGTCATCCGCGAAGGCGCGATCCCTGCCGACGAGATTTCCACCTTCTTTGCTAAAGGGTGACTTACGCCAAAGGATGACTGAAGACTCTGTCAACCGGCATCCGCGACGCCGCTGGCTGCTGTGGCTCGAGGTGCTCGGGCTGGCGGCGCTGGCCGCTTTGGCTTCATTCCTTACCCTGACTGCGATCGGCATTGTGCATGAAGGCTCGCTGCAGGAACCGCATACCGCGGATGCCATCGTCGTGTTTGGCGCAGCGGAGTATGCCGGGCGTCCCTCGCCGGTTTTGCGCGCGCGCCTCGATCACGCCTTCGATCTTTTTCGTCGGGGAATCGCTCCTGTCGTCATCACGACCGGTGGTGCTGCGTCTGATCCCAAGTTCAGTGAAGGAGGCGTGGGGCGTGACTATCTGGAGCACCGGGGAATTCCGGAGCGCAGCCTGATCGCCGAGACGCAGGGTTCCGACACGGCTCAGTCGGCGGTGCGGGTGGCAGTGATCATGCGGGCCAACGGACTGCACAGTTGCGTCGCCGTCAGCGACGCGTATCACGTGTTCCGCATCAAGCGATTGCTGGAGCATGAGGGTGTCGGTCCGGTCTATGTTGCGCCGCGGCCGGACTCGCGTCCGCACGGCGCCGTTCAGCGCGCTTATGCCGTGATGCGCGAAGCCAGCAGCTATTTGCTGTGGAAGCTGGGAATGACGTAGAAAAACGGCTCCGGACGTCCGGCACATCGGGTTTCGACGCCGCTTGAAGTGCCTCGTGCTGTCGGAACAAATCAGCCGGCTTGAGCCGGAAGCCGAGAGCCGGAAGCCATTCCTCACCAGCCGTTTCTCTCCCGCAGAGATGTGATGTGCGCGACGTGATGACGTCCATGCCAGGCGTAGAGTGCGAGGTTCTTTTCCAGACTCACCAACCCCAGCTCGGGATGGCGGAAGCTGCGCTTCCAGTCTTCCGGATTGAGCGAAACTCAGAAGGCGAACCCAGCGATTGTGCAACGAATCCAGCATTGTCAGTGAAACTTCCACGGGAGTGGCCTGCGTGTCGGGCAGCCGCGCCCAGAGGTCTTCGGCATAGGGCTTGATCGTCGGTTCCTGTTCCGTGAGGGCCAGCTTGAATCGCACGTAGGCATTGAGATGGCTGTCGGGGACGTGGTGCGCGACCTGGCGCACGGTCCAGCCATCTGGACGATAGGGTGTGTCGAGTTGCTGGTCCGAAAGCCCTTTTACCGCTGCACGCAGGTTAGCGGGGGCTTGGGCGATATCGTCGATGAACTTCTTTCGCTGCTCTTCGGTCGGTGGCCCGTCGAAATGGAACTTGCCAATGGGGTAGCGCAGGTCACTCATGTTATCTCCAAACGAGAGTGTTGCTTCACAGATGATTCGTGGAACGGACAAGGTTCAAGAAGGCGGGCGGGTCTTGCGCACCGGGTGTCACCGTGTGGTCTGCAGCCGGGGGTCGCGGTTAGGGCGAATAGCGGGGAATCCATTGTGTAACTACAACCCCTAGGGCTTCCCGGCGCCACACCCCATGCCCTCCGGCTTTTCATTCCGATTCCCTTTGCCCTAAGATTTGTGCAACTAAAGCGCAGTTTGTAGGCTAAACTCCCAATTCTGGGCGGTTTCTGCTCTCCGCAGATGCGGTGACTGCATCTTAAAGGTGAACGAGGGGGATTATGGCAGCATCAGTCTGGTCTGGACACTTAACTTTCGGCCTTATCTCCATGCCGGTGCGCTTGTTCTCGGGCGCGCGCAGCAGCGGCATCTCCTTCAACATGCTGCATCGCACGGATAAGTCCCGGCTCAAGCAGCAGTACATTTGTCAGTTGGAGGGCGTTGTCGTCGATCGCGCCGACATGGTCAAAGGCTACGAATTCCGTAAGGACGAATACATCATCATCGAGCCGGAAGAGATCAAGAAGATCGAGCCGCAGACGGCCAAGACCATGGAGATTCTGGAATTCGTCAAGGCGGGCGACGTAGATCCCGTATATTTCGAGTCTTCGTATTACATGTTGCCGGAAGAGGCTGGACGGCGCCCTTACGCGCTGCTCACCAAAGCATTAGAGGAAAGCGAATACGTCGCCATCGCCAAGATCACCATGCATAACCGCGAGTACACGGTGTTCCTGCGGCCGCACGAAGGCGGCCTGATGCTGCACACGATGTACTACGCGGAAGAGGTGAAGAAGGTCGAAGGCTTCGGCGCGCCCGATGTGGAGTTGAAAGAAGCCGAAGTAAAGGTGGCGCACCAACTCATCGAAGCGCTGGCGGATGAGTGGGATCCGGAAAAATACAAAGATAGCTTCCAGGAAAATCTGAAGAAGCTCATCGAGACCAAGCTCGAGGGCGGGGAAGTTGCAGCGGTCGAGAAACCGAAGAAGCTGGCTCCGGTGGTCGACTTAATGGCCGCCCTCAAGCAAAGCCTGGCACAGATGGAAGGCAAGAAGAAGCCCGCGGCCACGGCCAAGTCAGAAGAACCGGCGGCTGCGGCAGGCGGCAAATCCCGGCGCGGACGGTAAGAGGAACGGAAGGCATCGCGCAAAGGGCATCGGCCCGGCCCAGCTCCTGCCCGCGGCTCTATCCCTAACTTGCTCCGCGCAGACATACTCGCATCCGCGACCACCGGCTGTCCCGTCGTTCGCGCATCCGAAACGCCTTAAGACAGCTCACAAACTCGGGAGCTGCATAGCCCACTGGCACAGATCGTGGCCAGCCGTTAGAATGTTTAATTCCTTATGTAACCGGAAATTTTCCTTTTGGGGTGCCGATGAGTCTTCGACGTGTGGGCCGATTGGCGGCCATGGTGCTTCTCACCTTGCTGTGCCTGTCGTGTGGCCAGGTCTACCGTCCGGTGGTGATTCCTTGCTCGACAGGGAGGGGTTCCCGGATGCCCCGTGGTAACGCCTCCGATTCCGTCCAATTTCCACGCCGTCTTCGCCCTTAGCACCAACGCGCTCAACAACCCAGGCGGGGCCCTGCAGATTGATGTTTCCGGCGACTCCATCCTCGCCGAAACTCCCACCTCTGACCCGAGCGCTCCTAACCTGGGCAACATTCCTACTCATGCCGCCCTTGTGCCCAACAATTCAAGGGTGTTTGTCGCAAGTGCGGGTAGTGTTTCGGGTGGGCTCGACGGTATTTCGTCTTTTACTCCGGCGTCCCAGTCACCGTTCTCGAGCGGATTTGGCCCGGTACTTTCTCCAAGTTTGCCAAGTCAGACATCCAACATCGCTACGATCAGCGAAGCTGGCAATCTCGTGACGGTTACACTCAGTTCTCCCTTGACCAACGTACCGGTCGGGTATGCAATCGTGATTGCAGGCGCAGTCATTCCCGGTGTGCACCGCTCCCGCTTGTAACCCCAACGCGTACAACGGCGGCTTTACTCTTTCCTCGATCAACGGAGCGGGCACCACGATTCAGTATGTGAATCCGGCCACCGGACTCCCCGCGCTATCGTCCGTGGGAACCGCTACGTTTCCTCCACAACCCGTCTTCCTTACCGCCACCCAGAACAACACCGTGTACTCGGCGAACTACAACTCCAATTCGGTTTTCGCTCTCAGTGCCACGGTGAATGCCGTTACGAATACCGCGCCCGTAGGGCCTCATCCGGTCAGTCTGGCCAAGACTCCGAACCTGATCAAGCTCTACGTGGCGAACCAGGGGGACAACCTCAATCCGAACGGCTCGGTCAGCAGTTTGAACATCGCGGATCTGTCCCCGAATACCGTGACCGGTTTCACCGGATCCGCTCCGGTCTGGGTGGTGGCTCGCGCCGACAGCCAGAAAGTCTACGTGCTGACCCAGCGCGACGGGCAACTGGTAACGATCGACGTTGCCACGGACGCGGTTACGAGCAGTCTTCCCGTGGGCGCCGGAGCCAACTTTATTTTCTATGATCCCAACCTGAACCGCCTTTATGTGACGAATCCGGTCACCAGTACGCTCTATGTTTTCTCTGATACCGGGGGAGTTTCTCCCACCACCCACGCGGTCAGCGATATACCTCTTCAACTGGCGGCCATTTCGTTCGCCGTGGGGTCAGCGCCCTGTCCGACTGGTCCCTCCGCATGCTCTCCCGCCTCAGTGACGGCTCTGCCCGATGGAAGCAGATTTTACGTCGCCACCTACCAGGCAGTTTCGTCTTGTCCTGACGTGGTCGTCGGAACCTCCTCTGCCTGCGTGATTCCCGGCCTCAGCGTGTTTGACGCCAATAGCTTCACATTGAAGTATCCAAGCACGCCGACTGTCAATTTGCTGAGCTACCCATTCGCAGCGGGTCAATTTGCAGTTCCGCCCGTTGGCAGTTGTGTTTCGCCCGTGCTGCCTGCTCTCTACGCGCCCGGGGCGACCCGCTTCCGGGTGTTCACTACGGCTGCGGCGGATAGCAGTCACGTGTATGTGAGTATGTGTGATGCAGGAGCAATCGCCGACATCATTACCACGGGGAACAATGCGAACAACAACGGTGGTGGGCCAACTCCGCCCGATACTCTGGTCACCGATCTGCCCACGGCGTTCGGGGTTTGCACTCAAGCCAGTTGCAGCAGTGCTGCGACGATCACAGCGTTCTCAATTAACTCAAATATCGTTACCTTCCAGGCCACGAACGACTTTTCTCCCGGACAGAGTGTTTCAATTTCGGGCTTGACCACGGGGACTTATCTGAACGGATTCACTTTGACCGTGCTCGCGACAGGGCTATCGAGCTCACAGTTCGAGTGCTATTTCACGTCTGCAAACGTTGGCTCCACTACTGATTCCGGGGTTGCAATCCCTGCAGTGCCGTTGCAAACGCCGGTTTTCATGATGACGGGGCAATGAGGTGGGAGGCTCCGGAGATTTGGGAAAAGACGAGAAGGTCAGCGAGAAAACCTACGCCTTCACGGTTACTTCTTCCCTTGCCGCGTAGTGGGAGTCGACATACTCATCGAGGATCCCGATGAACTCCGCGACGATTCGATCCCCCTTAAGCGTGGTGAACAGGCGCCCATCCACGTAGACCGGGGCCTTCGGCTCCTCAAACGTTCCCGGGAGTGAGATTCCGATGTTGGCGTGCTTTGATTCGCCGGGACCGTTGACCACGCAGCCCATGACCGCGAGCTTCATTTCTTCGACGCCGACGTAACGGCCTTTCCAGGTTGGCATCTGCTCGCGTAGGTAGGTCTGAATCTGCTCCGCCATTTCCTGGAAGAAGGTGCTGGTGGTGCGTCCGCAGCCGGGGCAAGCCGTAACCTGAGGCGTGAAGCTGCGAATCCCCATGGATTGCAGAATCTGCTGCGCCACGCGGACTTCCTCAGTACGGTCGCCGCCGGGCGCGGGCGTCAGTGAAACGCGGATGGTGTCGCCAATCCCTTCCTGCAACACCACGCCCATGGCAGCGCTGGATGCGACTACACCCTTCGCGCCCATGCCCGCTTCGGTCAAACCAAGATGCAGCGGATAGTTGCAGCGCGCGGCCAGCGCACGGTAGACGTCGATCAGATCCTGCACGCCGCTGACTTTGGCGCTCAGGATGATTTGGTCGGGGCGCAGGCCGAACTTCTCCGCCAGAGCTGCGGAGTTTAACGCGCTCACAACCATCGCTTCCATGGTGACTTCCCGGGCATCTTTCGGATCTGCGAGGGCTGAATTCTCATCCATCATTCGGGTGAGCAGCGCCTGGTCGAGCGAACCCCAATTCACACCGATGCGCACTGGCTTCTGATACTTCACCGCCACTTCGATCATGGTGCGGAAATTCGAGTCGCCGGTGCGTCCAATGCTCGCGTTTCCAGGATTAATGCGGTACTTAGCCAGGTCGCGGGCGCATTCCGGATACTTAGTGAGCAGGACGTGTCCGTTGTAATGGAAGTCACCAATGATCGGCACGCGCACGCCCTGCTTGTCGAGTTGCTCGACAATGCGGGGAACAGCGGCAGCGGCCTCTTCGTTGTTGACGGTGACGCGCACCAGTTCCGAACCGGCGCGAGCCAGCGCGGCGCACTGCTGGACGGTCGAAGACACGTCGGCTGTGTCTGTATTGGTCATGGATTGCACCACAATCGGTGCATCCGAACCGACCCGCACCCCGCCGACGACAACGGTTACGGTTTTCCTGCGTGGAATCATAGCCATGGGAGCCTCTATTTTAACACGCGGAAACACACGACTCTGTGGGACTCGGGCAAACTCCCGCCTGGAAGGAGTGAATCTGGATGTGGAACGCCAATCGCTTCTACGAACGAGGTCCCACAGGCCCTGGGATGCGGTAAGCTCCCAGCCGGCCATGTTTTTTGTCCCGGCTGGGAGTTCGAAAGGACGGCGGGATTTAGAAGACGAATCGAGCCAGCAAGTAAACCGTGTTGTTGGCTGACGCGCTTCGTCCGGCACCGTCGTAGTTTGCCTGGGCGCCATTGAATCGCCAGTATCCCGTGTATTGCACCGCCAAGTCGAGGTTTTGTGCAGGCCACCAGGAAGCGTTCAAAGTGTAGCCGTTGCTTTGAGGAGATCCGTTGGCGCTTCCCGAAACTGCAGCTTGGGAGAAGAGTAGCGGATCCGATGTTCCGGTGACGTCAAAGAAACCGGCCGTCCCGGAAAATCTCGTGCCGAAGTGATACTCGACATTAGCCTGGGCGGTGTTCAGATGGTGGCCGGTTTGTGCCGCACCGTCGTCCGCGAAAGTCGCCAGTAGCGTCGAGTTCTCTCTGATATAAGTGCCGCGGAGGGAAACTACGTCATTCTTGAACTGAGGAATTGTCCTATCGTATTCAAAATCGATAGCCCAGTCGGTGTAGCTGTCCATCAAACCCGTGACGGCGTTGGGAGTGCTCTTCACATGCATGCCATAGGTGCCAATCTCCAGGTAATTGTTCTCAGCAGAGGTTTGCCAGGCCGCGCGCCAATAGGGCGCCACTCCGCGGATGTTGTAGCCGTATCCCGCGCCGGAGTTGGGCTGTGAACCTCCGATGTGCTCAGACCGGTACATCGTGCCCGCGAGGTACCAGTGCTCATCCCACATGGTGTAGCCGCCCACGCCCGCCACGTCTTGGGCCAAGCTCCCGTTGATGATCGCGGCCGCGGAAGGTCCCGGCGCCACGTTACTTGCAACGTAGGGATATCCCCAGGCCGGTGTCGTATTCCAAAGATCTTCCACACTTGGATTGTTATTGAGAGTGATTCCATACGTCAGCGCCCTCCCAAACAACTTTCCATCGTGGTTGGCATAACGGATGTCGGTGTTGTCCCAGGAGAAGTGATCGCCCTGGGCATCATAGGTGACCTGTACAAAGCTGCCGACGTGGCTGGTCCAGGCGCCGGCCAAGAAGAGAGATACATCTTGTGGAAATTGGAAATTGCCGTTTTGGGTACCCGGCTGAGGCGACTTGGTCGCCGTCAGAGACGTGTCGAACACGATCGAAAGCGGAAACGCTTCGAGCAGTTGCAGCACTGCATTGTGGTCTTTCTTGTCATCGGTGATCTGAGCCTTGGTGGCGAAGGTGTAACCTTCCAGCTTAAACTTTCTGCCGAATGGCGTCAGCTCAGGCGGAGCGTAGTGACAGGACGCGCAGGGAAGCCCCGTCTGCCGTGAGTAACTGGGAACCGCGCGTGCATTGGGAATGTATAGAGCCAGCAGCCAGATCATTGCGGTGGCCTTCCTCAAGAATGCGGTTGCATAAGATTGCTTGGGCGGCATGGGCATCTCCTTGACTAGTTCTCTTGGTTCCTGTGACTTGTTCACCATGATCTTCGCCGCAGGAGGGAACGAACGCAGTGGGGCAGGTCACCGTGGTTTGTGATCAGGATCACAAAATTGGGAGTTCGGCGGGAGGGAGCAACATCTCACTGCGAGTTGTTACAGCGGGTTATAGCAACTCTAGGGTCGCAGTGATGGATGGGGAGTCATGCTGCAGAGAGAAGCGAAAGCCAAGTTTTTTGACTATGACCTGCATGGCCAGATTGTCGCGCAGCAATTCACCCGATATCCGGCGCAGTTTTTGGTCGCCTGCGATCTGGACCAATTGGCGCAGTAATTCTGTTCCCAGGCCATGCTTCTGATACTGATCCGACACTAAGATCGCAACTTCGGCTTCGTTTCCCGACTCCAGTTTCATCAATCTGCCGACGGCCAGGATTTGATGTTGACCCGTCGCCTGGTCTTCGCGGTCAACCACCAATGCTGTCTCCTGATCGCCATCCACGTGACAAACTCGAACCAGGCGCTCATGCGCCACGCGGGATTTTAAACTGAGCGAGCAAAAGTAACGCATGTAGACGGTACGATCAGAGAGTGTTTCATGAAATTTCGCCATGAGTGCTTCGTCGTCGGGGCGAATCGGCCGCAGCGTGACTTTCGCCCCATCCTTCATGGTGAATTGTGAAACACAACACGCTACCAACCCCGACCCAGCTTCCTCCGGCATCTTCGTCGGAGTCTGGGTTTTGCCCACCAGATTTTCTTGGATTCGACTCATGGAACCTCCGGTGAAACTGGGATTTTTGGAAGGCAGTGCAAGTCCCTTTACACGAGTGTATGCTTCCGGATCACGATCCGGATCTCGAACTTCGGCGCTGGCGTCAGCGCACGCGAGACCAGACACAGCCCTGCGGCTTTTTGCAAAAGAACGACCCCGCGTTCCCGGCTCTCTTCATCAATAATCGTCAGGTTCGGACGGATGATGATTTCACTGAAGGCATAACCAGTCTCCATTTTGCTCACAGTCCCAATCGCTTCCACTTGCAGGTCAACGTATTTAAACTTCGAGTGCAACGACACGGACTGGAACGTCGTCGTAAAGCAACCTGCAAGTGCACTCAGCAGTAGGTGCTCGGGTGTCCACCTCCCCTCCACACCGCCGAACTGCGGTGGCGCGGAGAAATGAATCGCGTTCGGCGCCGAGTCGGATTTGGCAAGGCCGGTTCGTCCTGCGGTCCACCAAGCTACCGCGCGATATCTGTGTGCATTCTCCATTTATTCCAATCGGCCTCAGTCTTCAATCAACCGTCACCCAATAAATTTCCCCCCGGCCCACTCTTTGGGGCGATAGCTGCGATCACGGGCCGCAGTGACGGCAATCACACGAACCGGTGCTACAATCGCGGAATTGGGGGGTCCTGAGTGCGTGCTCCTTATGGTTTGAATATCATCGATAACTGCCTGAGTTGCCCAGTAAGAGAGGAGCATCTGTTCTGCAATCTATCTTTGCCTGCACTGCAAGAGTTGAACGAAATCAAGTCCACCGCGGTGTATCCGAAGTCCACGATGCTTTTTATCGAGGGTCAACAGCCCCGAGGAGTATTTGTCCTTTGTAAGGGAAAGGCCAAACTCTTCACTTCTGCAAGCGGCGGAAAAACGATCATTACCAAGATTTCCGAAGCCGGGGACGTTCTAGGGTTGAACGCGACCATCTCGAATCGTCCGTATGAAGTAACTGCCGAGATGGTGGAACCGGGCCAGGCTAATTTCATCGCGCGTGATGCTCTGCTGCGATTCCTGCGCCAGCATGGAGAAGTTGCGCTGCGGATTGCAGAGCAGCTCAGCCAAAACTACTACACGGCTCACGAAGAGATTCGCACGCTCGGACTGACCAGTTCTCCTTCAGAGAAGTTTGCCAAACTGTTGCTTTCCTGGTCGGCCAAGGCGGGAAATGTAAATGGGCCGTCGCAAGTGACCATGACGCTAACTCATGAGGAGATCGCGGAAATGATTGGCACGACTCGCGAGACAGTCAGCCGATTGTTCTCCGATTTCAGAAAAAAGCAGTTGCTGCAAACCAAGGGCTCCAGCCTCACCATTCGCAACAAGTCTGCTCTGGAAAAAATGGCAAACCCGTGATCAGTCGTAATTCGCAGACTCATTCGCGCAATCGCGCCCTTGACGCGCCGGCCTACATCGTTATTTCTTTGCGCTAGGAAGTTCTGCTAGGCTGCTTAGACCTATGCGCTTCTACCAGACCGTGTTACCTCTAGTCGCACTGGCCGGTACCGTTTTCGCCCAGGACCTTAAACCAGTGGCTGATCGTCTCGGCGCCCAGAACGCTCTTTTCGAAGAGCAGTACGAGACCGATCTTCGCAACTTTCCCGAGCGCGCCACGGCCTATGGCGACTATCGCTACAATGACAGGCTCGCCGAGTATTCACTCGACGCCGTTGTCCAGCGCCACAAGACTGACGAGGCCTTCCTCGCCCGGCTGAAAGCGATTCCGAGCACGGGTTTCTCTGACCAGGACCAGCTCTCGCGCGACCTCCTGGTTCGCGTCCTCGAGCAACGCATCGCCGACTTCGACCTCAAAGAGTACGAGATGCCGATCAACCAGCAGAATGGCATCCATACCAGCCTCGCCGATCTGCCGCTTTCCGTCCCGTTCGACTCCGTCAAACACTACGAAGACTACATCGCGCGTCTTCACCAGATTCCCCGCGTCCTCACCCAGACCACCGAAGTCCTTCGCGCTGGCATGAAGGACAAGCTCATGCCCGTCCGATTTCTCGCGGAGAAACTTCCCGTTCAGTGTCAAGGAATCATCGACGCTGACCCTTTTCTGCTCCCAACAATGAAGTATCCAGCGGACGTCTCGCCCGAAGACCAGAAGCGCTTGACCCAGCAGATCACCGACGCCATCAACGCTGACGTCATTCCCGCCTATAAGACGTTTGCCGCGTTCCTTAAGTACGGAATACGCTCCCGAAGGCCGTACCACCCTCTCCGTTACCTCCCTGGCAGACGGCGAGAAGCGCTACCAAAACAACATCTATGGGCGGACCACCACCCACATGACGCCGGACGAGATCCACGAGCTTGGCTTGCGCGAGATCACTCGTATTCAGGCCGAGATGACTCGCGATCGCAAAGAAAGAAGGTTTCGCCGACCTCGCCGCTTTCCGGGCTTCTCTCAAAACTAATCCCAAATATATTCCTACGTCCTCCGATCAGATCCTCGACGATTTCCGCCACTACATCGCCCAGATGGAACCCAAACTTCCGGAACTTTTCACTCTTCTTCCGAAGTCGCCGGTTACTGTCGAAGCGATACCGCCGTTTCAAGCCGCGGCTGCAACTCATTACGTCACCGGCACGCCCGACGGCAAGCGCCCCGGACGCGTCGTCGTCGCCACTTCCAAGTTTGCGGAGCGCTCACTGATCGACGACGAAGCCATCGCCTACCACGAAGGCGTTCCCGGACATCACATGCAGCTATCGGTGCAGCAGCAACTCACCGGGCTGCCGAAATTCCGCCTCCATGGTCTTGGCTTCAACGCCTACACCGAAGGTTGGGCGCTCTACGCCGAAGAACTCGGCAAAGAGGTCGGTTTCTATCAGGATCCCGTCTCCGATTACGGCCGCCTCTCCTCGGAGCTCTTCCGTGCCGTACGTCTTGTAGTCGATACAGGAATTCACGCGAAGGGATGGACCCGCGATCAGGTCGTGGAGTTCATGCGCAAGTCCGGCGCAGTTGACGAACCGACAATCCAGTCTGAGACCGACCGCTACATCGCGTGGCCCGCGCAGGCCCTGAGTTACAAGCTCGGCCAGCTCAAGATTCGCGAACTCCGCGAGCGCGCCAGGAAGGAATTAGGTCCGAAGTTTGATATCCGCAAGTTCCACGACGAGATGCTCGACGGCGGAACCCTCCCTCTCGATCTTCTCGAGGCCCGCACTAACAAATGGATCGCGGAGCAAAAAGCAAAGTGATAAGGGGTCGCCGGGAAAGGTGACCTTCCCGCTCCACGCAGCTAAGCGACGATGGACCTACGGCAGCCGGTCCATGAGTCCAGGCAGGGTCTTCATCAGATCGTTGTAGATGACCATGACGGCGAACAGCACCAGGAACACGAATGCCGCCTGGTAGACGCGCTCTTTGATGCGCAAGCTGACGTCGCGCCGCATGAGCCCTTCGATGAAGAGGAACAGAATGACGCCGCCGTCCATGATGGGGATCGGCAGCAGATTGAAGATGCCAAGGTTCAGACTGATTCCGGCCGTCAACTCCAGCAACGGCGTCCAACCTTTTTGCTGCGCCGCGTAGCCCGCGTCCTGCGCGATACCGATCGGACCGGAGACGGCCTTGAGCGAAACCTTTCCTTGCACAATCTTCTTGGCCAACTCCAGAATGAGCAAGGAATATTTCTTGTTCTGCTGCAGCGAAAGACTCAGTGCCTGGCCGAAAGGCAAGGTAGTTACCTTCATCTCGCTCTTGTTGAGGAACCCCAGCCGGTATCTCGGCTCTTTCGGATCTTCGGTCTTTGAGAGTACGGGGCTCAGGCGAAAATTCAAGGTCTGGCTGCCGCGAATCACGGTGAGATCGACGGGGTTCTCTTTGGTTTGCTGAAGTTGATCGATCATGGCTTCGATGGCATGCAGCGGCTGGCCATCCAGGGCAACAATCCTGTCGCCCTTCCTTCAGTCCAGCCCGGGCAGCGGGAGTGTTGGCTTCCACCTGATCGACGATTACCGGCTCTTCCGGAAACCACCCCGCAGAACCTACTTCAGACGTGGTGACGGGCAACGGGACGATGGTCTTCTGGAAGATCTGATCTCCGCGCTGAACGCTCACGGTAAGAGGCTGATTAGGACTGAGCCACACCCGGGGCTGCAGTTGTTCCCAGGTGGGGTTCTCGATGTCATCGACCTTCACGATCCGGTCGCCCGCCTGCAGGCCGGCTCGGGCCGCCGGGGAGTCATGCTTCACACCTTCGATCACCGCCGGCTGGTCGCGAAAAACCGGATACTCGTAATGCACCATGTACACGGTGGTAAGCAGGAAGATGGCCAGCAGAATATTCATCGTCGGGCCGGCAATCGCAATCAGGAAGCGGTGCCACCGCGGGTGGGACATGAACTCGGCCGGATCGCCGGTGCGCTCGTCCATGGGATTCTCGCCGCTCATCTTCACGTAGCCGCCCAGCGGGATGGCGTTGATGCGATAGTCGGTGTCGCCCTTGCGGAAGCCGACCAGCCGCTTGCCGAATCCAATGGCGAACTGCTCCACCCGGACCCCCAGCAACTTGGCCACGGCATAGTGGCCGAACTCGTGGATCAGAATCATGAAGCCCAGAACCACAGCCACGGCAGCAATAGCGATAAAGAAATCAGACATAAAAGAAGTACGGAACAGCTCCCCTATTAGATTGACTACTAGACTACAGATGCCGGCCGCGAGCGCGCGGTTCGGCGGCCTGTTTCCAAAACTCGCTCTTGAGCATATCGGCGGGCTTCGGCGTCGGCTTCAAGCACCTTCGCAATCGACTCCAGCGTCCCAGAATTAGATGCTGAAACCACGTCTTCGATGATACTGGGAATGTCATTAAAAGTGATGCTGCCTTCGAGAAACGCAGCGACCGCGACTTCATCAGCGGCGTTCAGCGCGACCGTCTTGGCCCCGCCCGCCTCCGCCGCCTCGTACGCGATACGGAGACAAGGAAATTTACTCATGTCTGGAGGGCAGAAGTCCAGATGACGCAAGTTACCGACGGGAAAGCGCAGATCCGACTGAATCCGCTCAGGATATGTTAGGGCGTAAAGAATCGGCAGCCGCATGTCGGTCACCGAAAACTGAGCCAGTATGCTGCCATCGATGAACTCCACCATGGAGTGAATCGTCGACTGCGGATGCACCAGCACCTCGACCTTCGCCGGCGGCAGGTGAAACAATCTGCACGCCTCAATCACCTCGAAGCCTTTGTTCATCAATGTCGCCGAATCGATGGTGATGCGCTTGCCCATCTTCCAGGTGGGATGATTGAGCGCCTGCTCCACCGTGATGGAGCTGAACTCCGAGCGCGGCGTATTCAGAAATGGGCCGCCGGAGGCGGTCAGCCAGATGCGTTCCACTTCCTCCATCCGCCCGCCGCGCAGGCACTGGTGCACGGCGTTGTGCTCGCTGTCGATGGGCAGCAGCGGCTTGCCCTGGCGGCGCGCCTCGGCCGTAATCAACTCTCCAGCCGCGACCAGACATTCCTTGTTGGCCACGCCGACGGTCTTTCCCGCCTTCACTGCTTCGTAAGTGGCCTCAAGCCCGGCTACGCCCACGATGGCGCTTACCACGAAGTCGGCCTCAGGATGGGTCGCGACCTTCACCGTGCCGGCCGCTCCGTGAACCACCTCGATTTCGCTCAACCCCGCTTGCTTCAGACGCGAGCGCAGCACATCGGCATCGGGCTCCGCCGCAATCGAAATTACCCGGGGCCGCCAGCGCCGCGCCTGCTCGAAGGCCGCCTCCAGGTTCGCGCCCGCGGCCAGCGCGACGATCTGAAAGCGATCCGGATAGCTCTCAGCCACGCTCAGCGTGCTGCGGCCGATCGAGCCGGTCGATCCCAGGATGGCGATGCGTTTCATACGAAATAGATTCTTCGTCGGGCCAAACCTCTATTTTACGCGCTACCAGGGCCGAGTGGGTGGGAAGAGTGCCACCGCGTAGAACCACAGTACCGGCGCGGCAAACAGCAGGGCATCGATGCGGTCCAGCATGCCACCATGGCCGGGAAGAATCGTGCCGGAATCCTTCACTCCGGCCCCGCGCTTGATCAGCGATTCCACCAGATCGCCAAGCTGCGCCGCAATGTTCAATGCAACCGTCAGCAGGATGATGGGCCACAGCTCCGGCTTCTCCAGTCCGAACAGGCCGTCGCGGCGCTCGATCAGTCCCAACGCGCAGCAGGAACGAACTGATCTGCAGGGCATGGTCGAAGAGCAGACTTCCGACCACAAGGCTTGCCGCCAGCGAAGCCGCCGCGCCCTCCCAGGTTTTTTTCGGGCTGATGCGCGGCGCCATCAGGTGCCGTCCCAGGGAGCGGCCCACGAAGTAAGCGAAAATGTCTCCCGCCCAAACCACCAGCAGCAGATAAAGCAGCCAGAACGCTCCCGCCAATTGCTGGCGAAGTTGCACCAGCATGGCCATGGGCAGAGCAATATAGGCAAAGGCGAATGCCGAGGCCGCCGCCGCCGGATACGCGCCGCTCATCTGCGTCCGCCGCATGCTGATGGTCAGAAAAAGAAACGGAGCGAGCGCACAGGCAAATCCCAGCCCAAGGACGAATTTCAGCGCGGAGAGTTGCGGCGTTTCCCCGGTCGCGCTCGCCGCCAGCAGCAGAAAAAACAATCCCACGAAGATATAGGTCGGCAGGCGCAGCGGCTGAACGCCGTAGGATTCCGTCAGCTTGAGAAATTCCTGCACCGTGATCAGCGCCACGGCCGCCGCCACCACGGCCAGCACCGGCACCGGCGCGCGCAGCACCAGCAACATCACAATCGGAATCAGGACGACCGCGGTCGCGATGCGCTTTAGCAAGAAGAGTTCGTCCACCCTAACAAAATCCTTGTCATTCCGAGACCGGGCGGAAAGCCCGGTGAGGAATCTGCTGTTTCCGTCGCATGCATCGGACGACTAACTCTATTTGTGAACTTTCGCCGGCTCGGGGTGCGCATGCGCATCCCCGTGATTCAGCCCGCCGTAGCGCCGCTCCCGCTTCTGATACTCGGCAATCGCTTCCAGCAGATGCACGCCGCGGAAATCGGGCCACAAAGTCGGCGTCACATAGATCTCGGCATAAGCCAACTGCCACAGCAAGAAGTTGCTCAGCCGCATCTCGCCCGAGGTGCGCACCACCAGATCCGGATCGGGCAGGTGCCGCGTATAAAGATGGCGCCGACCGTGTCTTCGTCAATGCGCAGATGCTCGAGGCCGCCGTTCTGCGAAGCCGCGTTCACCATGGAGCGGAATGCGTCCACCAGTTCGCTGCGCGCGCTGTAGTTCAGCGCCAGCGTCAGCACTGTGCCAGTATTGTGCGAGGTACTCTGGCGCGCCCATTCCATGCGCTCCTGCACATCTTCCGGCAGTTCGCTGCTGCCGGCCAATATATTCCAGCCGGATATTGTTCTCGTTCAGCGTAGGAACTTCCGCCTTCAGATAGCGGCTCAGCAGGCGCATCAGGAAATCGACTTCGCTCTTGGGACGCTTCTTCCAGTTTTCTTCCGAGAAGGCATAAAGCGTGAGCGCATGAATGCCGATGCGCGCCGCCGTCTCCACCGTCGAGCGCACCGCCGCCACTCCGGCGCGGTGTCCGGCCACGCGCGGCATGTGGCGCCGTTTCGCCCAGCGCCCGTTGCCGTCCATGATAATAGCGATGTGTTTTGGGAGCCGCTCTGGATCAAGATGCCGGTAGACTTCCGTTTCCTTGCGATCCAGCCCGGCGGGAACTTTGGCCTGCAAAGTGATCCCCTTCGCCATTGAGGCTAACACAGCCGGAAAGCGGGTTGCAATGACGGGAAGGACATGCAACGTGCGGAAGACCGATGCTCCGATTTTGAGTTGCAAGGACTCGGCTTCAAGCCGCCGAACTGCAAGTTCAGCAGCGGCTTTAGCCGTCGGATGACGTTCACGGCAAGGGTGCCGTGCCACTAGACTACTTCGCTTCTTCCGGCACGATCTTCAACTCCAGCTTCTCCGTATGCCGCAGCACGGTGAGCGAACAACTTGCGCCCGCGCGAACGTCAGCCAGCACGCGGTGCAGATCGTCCACGCCAGCGACCGGTTGGCCTTCCAGCGCAACAATGACGTCGCCATCCCGCAACCCAGCCCGCTTCGCCGGACTATTCTCTTCGACCGACAAAACCAGCGCGCCGGATTCTTTCGCCAGATCATAAAAGCGCACCACGCGGCGATGCACCGGCACGGTCTGCGCCGAGACTCCGATATAGCTCCGGCGGATGCGTCCATCGCGCAGCAGACGGCTGGCCACAAACTTCGCCGTGTTGATGCCGATGGCAAAACAAATCCCCTGCGCCGGCAAAATGGTCGCCGTGTTCACTCCGACCACTCGCCCCGCGGAATCGACCAGCGGCCCGCCGGAATTGCCGGGGTTGAGCGCAGCGTCGGTCTGGATCACATCGTCGATCAGCCGCCCGGAATACGACCGCAGCGAACGCCCCAGCGCGCTCACCACCCCTGCCGTCACCGTCGACTGAAACCCATACGGGTTGCCGATCGCAACCACAAGTTGTCCCACGCGAAGCTGCTGCGAATCGCCGAGGGCAGCCGCGGTCAGGCCAGGTCTCGTCCACTCGAACGACCGCCAGGTCGCTCGCCGGATCGTCCCCGATCGCGCTCGCTGGCATGCGGCGTCCATCAGCCAGCGTGACCTCGATGCGCCGCGCGTCATGCACGACGTGGCTGTTGGTGAGAATCAGCCCATCCGGAGTGAATACGAACCCCGAGCCTCCGCCGCGCCGTTCGCGCGGCTCGCCCGAGCGAGTCGTGTCGCCGGCCTGACGGCCTCAATGTGCACTTCAATGTTCACCACCGAGGGGCTGACGCGTCCCACCGCTCCCGTGACCGCGCGGGAGTAGGCATCGAGCAGGGAATCGTCGCTGGCGGCCGAACTCGCGCCTGGCCGTGCCGACTCTTTGCTCCATTCATTCGCTTCAGGTTGATTCACAGAGGCAGGGTGGGCAGACAAAGCAGAGAAAACACTCCCAACTTCTTCCAGATTCATGCTGGATAGATGTCAGTCGATCTATTTCGGATTCATAGTGCGCAAACCAGAGAAAAAAGCCGGGACCAAGGCTGGTCCCGGCATTGAGTTGGCTGGTTGCCCGGATAAAAATCGTGTCAGGGCATAGCCGCGCCTGCGCTGTCCAGCGGCGGTCGAAGCCCGCGCATTTCCGCTACATAGCTCCTACGCGGTCCTTCTCGGCCGCACCGTCAAGTCCCGCACCTGGGTCAGGATGCTCGACATCTGCATCCCGTTCAGTTGCGAAACAAACGGCAGAATCTCCGCGATGAACTGATCTTTCATCAGTTCGCTGATTTCGTCCTGGCGGCTCTTTTCTCCGCCACTGAGCAGTTCCGGCACGGTCACCTCCAAGGCTCGCGCCAGCCGCTCCAGGGACGACAGCGTGGGCGTGGCTTTCTCGTTTTCGATCTTGGAAACGTAAGTCCGCGGCACTGACATGCGTCCCGCCAGTTGCCGCTGGCTCAAGCCCGCTCCGCAAGCGCAGCGAGCGGATCGACGTTGCCAGGTTCAGGTGCCCGCGGCCGGTGCCGGGCATGGGCATCATCACCGGCGGCGCCATCACCACCGGCTCGGGCTCGGGTTCCTCGTCCAGGGACGAGTGGCAGCGCCGGCAATTGTTATTGACCGTACGGAATTGAACCAGCAGGCAATGATCGCAACGGACGACTTCCCTAGAATCTACTGGGGCAAGAGTCGTGGCCATCGGGTTGTGGGAGTGCCAGAGCGGGCTACTCCTTACTGCTAAACTGGAACCTGATAATTTGGGGGAGTGGTTCCGACTGCAGGGCTAATCTGCGGTACAAGGCCTGTGGAAGTCAAGGTTAAAATGCATAAAGCCGCGAATCTTGCCGGCGAAAACCGAAACTAAGCGGCGAAATCCCGCAGAAACAGGGCAGAAGAGATGATTGATCGCGAGTCCGCGTGGTGTTTACTAACTGAGTTCACCCAGTCGGAAAGTTTGCGCAAGCACGCGCTGGCGGTTGAGGCCTGCATGCGCGCTTGCTCCCGCAAGTTTGCGAACTGGCAACTCCGGCGGCGTCAGAACTTGGGTTATCCGAAGAAGACCTCTGGGGCATCGTCGGATCTCATCCACGACTTCGACTACGAAAAGTATCCCAGCCTCGAAGACCATCCCTACAAAGGCAACGAGATACTGAAAGAGCGCGGATGGCCTGAAGTGATCACCCGAGCCATCATGTCCCACGCCGAATACACCGGCGTCACGCGCGACATACGCCATGGAAAAAGCTCTCTTCGCCTGCGACGAACTCGCCGGATTCATCACCGCCGTTGCCCTGATCAAGCCGGGGAAATCGCTGGCCGAGGTGGACGCAAAGTCAGTGCGAAAAAGAATGAAGGACAAAGCCTTCGCCCGCAAAGTGAACCGCGATGACATCGTCAACGGCGCAGCCGCCCTGGGCGTGGACCTGGATGAGCACATCGCCTTCTGCA
This sequence comes from uncultured Acidobacteriaceae bacterium, assembly GCA_963763285.1. GTDB lineage: Bacteria > Acidobacteriota > Terriglobia > Terriglobales > Acidobacteriaceae > Sulfotelmatobacter. The sequence continues at coordinate 61,880 of CAVXOK010000023.1, forward strand.
TCAAAGCGCTGCAAGGGATCGCGGACAAGTTGGGATTGGATGGAAGCCGCGGCGAAGACGGCAGTGAAGCTCGTGCCCGCCGAATCGGGATGCACGCTCCGATGGCACGTCACTGGCTGAATCATTTGTCCAGGCGTTGTGTAGCGTTCATCCCCTGAAACTCCTCAAATCGTCCCAATCCTGCTATCCAAACTTAGAGCGAGATGTCTATGGTGCTGATCGCTGCTGACATGACGTCCGGCAATTCCCTGGTCCCGTCATTCGAGTTCGTTCGCCCAGCACCCAAATCCGAAGGAGGTAGTTCGATGCGTCCGACGAAATCCTTGCATTTTGCCTTGACCGTTACTGTTGCTCTAAGCCTCGCAGGCTTAGTCGCCTGTAATCAGAGCGACCAGCGGGGGAGTCTCCGCAGCCGCGTCGGACACGGCGAAGATCCCTATCACAACCACATCAGATCAGGCGAGAAGCGAATTTCTGCTGGGCCGCGACCTTTCCGAAAGACTGCTGGGGCAGGAATCTCTCCAGCACTTTGACAAAGGCGATCGCAGCTCGATCCGGAGTTCGCGTCCGCGGAATTGGCCCTGGCCAACAATGCGGCGACGGCCAAGGATTTCTTCGACCACCAAAAGAAAGCGATGAGCCTGGCCGACAAAGTTTCGGAGGGCGAGAAACTGCTCATTCTCGCGAACGAAGCCGCGGCAAACGGTGACGCGACCAAGCAGAAAGACTGATCTCGAGAAACTCGTTGCCGCCTACCCGAACGACGAACGTGCACAGTTCACTCTGGCCAACTATCTACTTCGGCCAGCAGGAAGTGGAGCAGCTGTCGAGCATTACAAGAAAGCGACTGAACTGGCTCCGAATTACTCGCCAGCCTACAACGTTCTCGGGTATGCCTACCGGCAGCAGGGCAACTACGCGGACGCCGAGCAGGCATTCAAGAAATACATTGAACTGATTCCCAATGATCCGAATCCCTACGACTCTTACGCCGAATTGCTGCTGAAGATGGGCAGGTTCGACGATTCACTCGCGCAATTATCACAAAGCCCTCTCGATCGATCCCCACTTCGTACCGTCACACTTCGGGATTGCCGCCGATCAGATGTATCTGGGCAAGCCGGAAGAAGCAACCGCCGAACTGCAGAAAATGGCGGAGCAGGCGCGCAACGATGGTGAACTCCGAACTGCTTTTTTCGGCATGGCCGTAGTAGCCGCGGATCGGGGCAAGATGGACCAGGCGCTGCAAGCCATGGACAAAGAGTATGCGGTCGCGGAGAAGAAAAACGACGTAGCATCGATGGCCGCGGATCTCCAAGCCAAAGGCAACATCCTGGTCGAGATGCCGAACTACGACGAGGCCAAGCGCCAGTTCGATCGCTCCCTGCAGATAATCCAGGCCTCGACCCTCTCGCAGGATATCAAAGACAACGCGATGCTCCTGCACCACTACGACCTGGCCGGCATTGCCATAGCAAAGAAGGATTACTCCGCGGCAAAGACTCACGCCGAAGAATTTCGTCGGGGAGCTGAAGCGAGGAAGAACTCGCCTGCAAGTGCAGCAGGCCCACGAATTGGATGGCAGGATTGCGCTCGCCGAAAAGGACAACGACAAGGCCATCGCCGAACTCGAACAAGCCAACCTGCAAGACCCTCGCAACCTGTATCGCTTGAGCCTGGCATATGAAGCCAAGGGCGACACAGCGAAAGCCCAGGAGTTCCTGACGAAGGCCGCGGCATTCAATTCACTGCCGCAACTCAATTACGCTTTCATCCGGGCGAAAGCCCAAAAGAAGGCGGGCGATAAGAAGGCCTCGTGAATGTCGAGGCTACACCAGTAGTCATGGTCCAGGCCCGAGACGAATCAGCTCATAGCGCTCGGGCGGTACCGGCCCAATGGCAAAAGGCAAAGGACCCGTGTCGGCGGAGTAAAAACCCGCGCCCAGTTGGTTTTGGGCGGTCGTAATTCCGAGACGCATGGGGATCTCAATTACATCGCGTGAAGTCACAAACTCCGGGCGCATTTCGAACAGGCGATTGCTTTCAACTACAGCGAGATAATCCCCCGGCCGATGAGGCGGGTCGTTCACCGCGACGGCATGTGCACCGAATGACTCCATATAGTATTGGAATCCCCAGTGCCCCATGAACCACACCGTACCTGGCTGATTTCGGGTCTTCTCCTCGATCAGCGTTGCGGCGGTTCGCGCCGAGTTCGCCAGTTCCGTATCAGCCCAGGTCAGCCAGAGCGATACCGCGCCTGCTATTGCCAACGGTAAGGCCAACATTGCAGGGCGCCAGCGTCTCGAGGCGGCCTCCGCACGCATCCACGCGACGGGCCAGCAAGATGCCAGCGGCCGGAATCAGCGGGAGCACAGAACGGGCGTTGATGGTCCAATTCACGAAGCCAGTAAAAATGAATGTCCCTAAAACCCAAAGCATCAGCAACAAGGACTCGGCATTTTTGCGTTTCCATGTGTCCGCCGCGGCCAGTGCCATCACGGAGAACCCGGCGGCAATGAAAAGCGATAACTGGATGCCGACCAGGAACCAGTGCCGATAAAAATCGGACGGCCCCAACGTCTCGCCGAGGCCGATTCGGCCCGTGCTGATGAGAAACCCGGCAAGCACGCTCAGCACGCAGACTGCGAGAATCTTCTTGCGCGGCCAGATGAAAGGAGCAAACGTCAGCGCCGGCAGCGTGCATCCTCCAACAAAGCTGAAATCAACCAAAGCATTGGCCAGGATTGAAGCGTGCCTTCCTTGTCGAACTCCGGTGGCGATATGAGCAGCGAAGGTGATCATGCGGAGTCCGTAGACCGCTTTCGTCCAGTGCTGGTAACCAGTCAACGCCAAAATGGGCAGCAGCAAATACCAGGCCCAGCTTCCCAGACGCCGCTGCCGGGCCAGCGAATATACCGCCAGCAGCGGAATCAAAGCTATGCCAAAATACTTCGTCAATGCACACAAAGTGATCAGGACAGCAGAAATAGCCAGAGAGCGCGGTTTCTGCGGTTCGAAGCCTTCGACCCAGAAAATGATGGCCCAAAGCCATAGCGCCAACGCCATCGTGTCGCACATCACGCTGTTGGCAGATACGAGAAACCCGGGAGTCAGAAGCGTGGCCGCGGCGGCCAGCAGCGATGAATTTGTAAGCCGTTGCGCCAGACGGTATGTGCCCAATACCGTCGCCAGCGCCGGGAGCAAAAATGCGAGATGCAATGCCCGTTCCGACCACCCGACGAAAACAGCGGCGGCGGCGCTGTAGTAGGACGCCAGAGGAGGGTTCCTGGTTTCGTACGCCATCGGTATTGCATCGATGAACCAATTCACTTTGAATCCGAAAGGGTCAAGCGGGTGTTGCGCGATCTGCCGCGCCTCATAAACGAACAACGTGTCATCAATATTGAAGGGCTTACCGGAAAAAGGAACCAGGCAGGCGAGCACGGCCGCCGCAAGAAGTAGGTAATGAATGCGCTGGCGCTGGTTTAGGACGCTGTCGGTAGGCGATGCCATCAGAAGTGCAGCAAGGTTAGATGTCAATAAATCTTGTGTCAATCGGCTGTGAGCCGAAACGCTTGGGCGCCAATACTTAGCGGATGACTTCCGCCACCTTGCCGCTGGCAATCAACTCCGCAAGCCGCGCGAAGTCTTTATACATGACGCGGTCCTTCTCCATCGGAGGGCACACTGACCGGATCGCCGCCAGCGCTGCCTGCCCGCGCTTCGAAGTCTTCAGCGGAGCGAGAAAATCGATGGCCTGAGCCACAGCCATAGCTTCAATCGCCAGCACGTTGCGCGTGTTGTCGACAATGCGCTTCAACTTGATTGCCGCCGTCATGCCCATGGAGACGTAGTCTTCCTTGTTGCCCGAGGTCGTAATCGAATCCACCGACGCAGGATGAGCCAGCACCTTGTTCTCACTGACTAGCGCTGCCGCCGTAACCTGCGGCATCATGAAACCTGAATTCAATCCCGCCCCTTGCGCCAGGAACGGCGGCAAACCCTCGCTGAGCGCGGGATTCACGAGTCGCTCGATCCTGCGTTCGCTGATCCCGGCGAGCGCGCTCAGGGCGATGCCGAGAAAATCCAAAGCAAATGCCAGGGGCTCACCGTGGAAGTTTCCTCCCGAGATTACATCGCCTTCGAAGTTTCTGGCGTCCGTGATGAATACGAGAGGATTGTCCACCGCCGAATTCGCCTCGGTTTCAAAAACCTTGCGGCAGTGTGTCAGTGTATCGCGCACCGCCCCGTGCACCTGCGGAATGCAGCGTAGGGAGTAGGCGTCCTGCACACGGCCGCACTCGCGGTGCGACTCGCGAATCTGGCTTCCTTCAAGCATCCGCCGCAGATTAGCAGCTGTTTTCATCTGACCACTGTGCGGACGCGCCTTGTGGATGCGTTCATCGAAAGCCGTATCAGTCCCTTTCAGAGCGTCGCAGCAGAGTCCGCCCAGCACGTCGGCCGAATCGACCAGCGTCTCGGCCGCCAGCAACGATAGCGTGCCGACGGCCAGCATGCCCTGCGTCCCATTGATGAGCGAGATGGATTCCTTTGCTTCGAGCACCAGTGGCTTTATCTGGGCCCGCTTCAGCGCGTCGACGCTGGCAATGCGCGCTCCTGCCGCGTCGAAGCATTCACCTTCGCCAATCAATGCCAGCGCCAGATGCGCCAAGGGAGCCAAATCGCCGCTGGCGCCCACGCTTCCCTGCGACGGCACAAAGGGTGTGACGCCTCGGTTTAGCATTTCGCACAGCGTGTCGATTAACACTCCGCGCACGCCCGAGCAACCCTTCGCCAGAGAATTGGCACGCAAAAGCATCATCGCCCGCGTTTCCACCACGGAGAGCGGTTCGCCGACGCCCACAGCATGCGAGCGCACAAGGTTGACTTGCAGTTCGCGAATCTGCTCGCCAACAATGCGCACATCACTCAGTTTGCCAACGCCGGTAGTAATTGCATAGGCAACCTTGTCGCCGGCAACGATCTCTTCGACCACAGCGCGTGCCAGATTCACGGCCTCACGCGCATCGGCTGACAAAAGTACAGGACGTCTTTCGGCCGCAACTTCGCGCACCGCTTCCAGCGTGAGATCGCTACCGTTAATGTGAAGTGCGTTCAAGAGCGTTTCCCGTTCCGCTTTCCCACGGCTGCACGAAATACCTTCAGATACTTATCCGGCAATACGGCAATCTTCATCTCCGCATCGGTGACGATGTGCGTGGTCTCGCCTTCCGCCAGCAACGCGCCATCGTCCGCACGCCGCAGTTCATAACCAAAGTGAACCACCGACTCCCGCACATTCAATAACTGCGTACGCACCAGAACTTCTTCGTCATAACGCACAGGGGCGCGATAGCGGCATTTCGCCTCGGCCACCGCAATAAAGCGTCCATCCGTGGTCTCCATGTCGCGATAGGAAAAGCCCAACTGCCGCAGCAATTCGACGCGTCCCACTTCAAACCAGATGAAATGGTTGGAATGGTAGACCACTCCCATCTGATCTGTTTCCGCATAACGGACGCGCAGTCGGGTTTCGTTGACCGCCTTTGGGTGATTCGATTTCACTTGCCGCTCCACACCGGTTTGCGTTTCTCGAGAAACGAAACTATGCCTTCGCGAAAGTCGGCGGTGGTGCGGATCGCAGCATTCTCCCGCACTGCCGCTTCGATCTGTAAATCGAGTTCGGCGCGCGCATGATCACTGAGCAGTTGCTTGGTCGCACGTAACGACGCCGGACTGTTCGCCATCAGCAGCGCCGCCAATTCCCGCGCTCGTATCATCAACGTTTCCGGGGGCACGACTTCATTGACTAATCCCATCCGCGCCGCTTCCTCGGCGCCAATAATCCTTCCGGTCAACAAAAGATCGCGCGCCTGTTTCTCTCCCACCTGCCGCAGCAGAAAGGTAGAAACAATGGCTGGTACAAAGCCGATCCGCACCTCGGTATAACCAAACTTGGCTTCCGGCACAGCCAGAGTAAAGTCGCACAGCAAAGCCAGGCCGGTGCCGCCAGCGATCGCCGCTCCATTCACCGCCGCAATCGTGACCTTGGGAAATTCGTAAAGCGTACGGAACAGACGAACCATCGTCTCCGAATCCTTCAGGTTCTGCTCGGGCGACCGGCCAATCAACGCTTTCAAATTATCCAGGTCCATGCCTGAGGAAAAAGCCTTGCCCGCGCCCGTCAAGATGAGCACAATCGCGTCTGATGCCTCGACTTCCTGCAGTGCGCGCAGCAGATCGTCAATCAACTCGAAGCTGATAGCGTTGCGTTTGTCCGGACGGTTCAGCGTGATGGTGGCCACGCCGGAGTCGTGAGTGAGTTGGATCGTGTTGTAGGTCATATCCGGAGTCATCTATTCGTCGTCGACAGAATCCGTGTACCTGGCGCCGATCTCATCCGAAGCGCGCAGCAGTGCATCCAGCGGCTTCAGCGACGGCAATTCCGCGCCGCGCTCTTTCAAGGCTTCAATTACCTTCTCTGTAGCAATGTTGCCGACCAAAGCATCCTGTGCGAACGGACATCCACCGAGCCCACCGATGGCGGAATCAAAGCGACGGCAGCCAGCATCGTACGCCGCCAAAACCTTCGCCGCGGCCTGCTCCGGGCGGCTGTGCAGGTGTACTCCGATCTCGAGGTAATCGTATTTCGCCATCACCGCGCCCACCAGTTCGCTGATCTGCGCCGGAGTAGCCATGCCGACTGTATCAGCCAGCGAGATCATCCGCAGATTGTCGACTTCCATCAGCGAAATGGCTTCAATCACTTCCTCCACGTTCCACAAATCCCCATAAGGATTGCCAAACGCCATTGAGATATAGACCACCACATCGAGTGCCGCATTGTCAGCTTTTGTCTGAATCTTTTCCAATTCCTCGAGCGCTTGCTCAGCAGACTGATTCTGATTCTTACGCAAGAAAGTCTCTGAGATCGAATAAGGAAATCCCAAAGTGCGCACCGCTTGGGTCTCGATCGCCCGCTGCGCGCCCTTTTCGTTAACCACAATTCCGATAATCTCCACGTCGTCGGGCGGATCAAGCTCCTTCAACACTTCTTCTGAATCCGCCATCTGCGGCACAGCTTTGGGTGAAACGAACGAAACCGCATCAATGTGCTTGAATCCCGCGCTGATCAACGCCTGCAGGTAGGCCCGCTTGATGTCGGAAGGAATCTGTCCCTTCAGCCCCTGCCAGGCATCGCGCGGACATTCAATCAACTTTATTGACATATTGAGCCAATGGGCGATTGAGTCATTAGCGATTGGTGAAATCTAAAAGCCACGAGGACGAAACAATGGCTCGATCACTCAATCGCCTATTGGCTCAATCCTCTTATGTTTGCAGCACTCCTACCTTGAACTCCGCCACATCCGGATTCAACGCCGCCGCTTCCAGAGCCTGCGTAATCGCGGCCCGTGTCTCGACCGGATCAATGATCTTGTCGATCCACAGCCGGGCTGCGCCATAACGCGGGTCGGTCTGCTCGTCGTAAGTGCGCTTCACTGAGTCGTAGAGCTCCTTCTTCTCTTCTTCGCCCAGTTTGGTGCCGCCGCGCTCCAGTTGCTTCACCTTGATCTCCACCAGGGTTCCCGCCGCCGAATCGCCACTCATAACGGCGTAGCGCGCGGTCGGCCAGGCAAAAACAAACCGCGGATCAAACGCCTTGCCGCACATCGCATAATGTCCCGCGCCGAACGACCCTCCCACAATCACAGCAATCTTCGGCACTACGGAATTCGACACTGCATTCACCATCTTCGCGCCCGCCTTGATGATGCCGCTCCACTCCGCGTCCCGGCCCACCATGAACCCGTTCACGTCGTGGAAGAAAATCAGCGGGATCAAGTTCTGGTTGCAGTCCATGATGAAGCGCGCGGCTTTCTCCGCCGATTCCGTGTAGATCACTCCGCCAAATTCGAGTCGCTTGTGGCCCTCGTGGTCGGTAGCCTGGGCGTGCAGTTTCTGGTTGGCGACAATTCCCACTGCAAATCCGCCGATGCGCCCGTAGCCGCAGATCAGCGTCTTGCCGTACTCCGCCTTGTATTCATCGAACCGGCTGCCGTCGAGCACACGGGCCAGAATCTCTTTCATGTCGTAAGGACGCGCCGGCGACGAATCGTAAATGCCGTAAATCTCCTCAGCCGCCAGCGCCGGTTCGACTGGCTTCCTGCGATCCCAGGGAGACTGCCGCCGGTATCCCCACTTCTCAACGATCGAGCGAATCCGCGCCAGGCACGCCGCGTCATCCGGCTCGCGAAAGTCTACCGTGCCGCTGATGCCCGCGTGCATCGCCGCTCCGCCCAGTTCCTCCGCCGAAACTTTCTGTCCAATCGCCGCCTGTACCAGGGCCGGTCCAGCCAGAAACAGGCCACTGCCGTCGGTCATCAGAACGTGATCGCACATTACCGGCAAGTATCCACCCCCGGCCACGCACATCCCCATGATGGCCGCGATCTGCGGAATGCCCAAAGCCGACATCACGGCATTGTTGCGGAACACCCGTCCGAAATCATCCGTATCCGGAAATACATCTTCCTGTAGCGGCAGGAACACTCCCGCCGAATCCACCAGATAAACCGTCGGGATGCGGTTCTCAATGGCGATGTTCTGGGCGCGAATCACTTTCTTCGATGTCATCGGAAAAAACGCTCCCGCCTTCACCGTAGCGTCATTCGCGATAATCATCACCATGCGCGTGTGGATGCGCGCCAGACCCGTAATCACGCCCGCGGCCTGCGCTCCGCCCCATTCTTCATACATGCCGTGGGCCGCATAAATTCCCAGCTCGAAAAATGCTTCGGGGTCGACCAGCAACTCGATTCGTTCGCGAGCAGTGAGGCGCCCTTTGGCATGCTGGTTCTCGATGGCTTTCGCGCCGCCGCCCTCGCTGATCTTCTCGTTTTCGTTGCGCACCTGCGACATCAGGTCGGCCAGAAAGCGCATGTTGGCTTCGAATCGTGCCGACGTCGGATCGACGCTCGTCGTCAGGACGTTCGACGCTTTCGCCGGGTGATCTGGAGGAGCTTCGCTGCGATCAGCCATGGATGAAGAGATTCGGACTGTTTACGGTATACCACTCACGCGGAAGCGCGCAACGCATGGCACACCCATGCAGGGACGCCGATGCACGAATCCCCGGGAACTTCAAGGATTTGGTTATTGCAGATGCAGACGGCCCAGCAGATCCTGAAAGCGCGGCTCCGAACGAAGGCCCGTCCAAACCGGGTCGACCTTGAGATATAGAAGATCGGGTTCGGACCAGCGATAGCAATCCTCTAGCGCGCTTAGTGCCAGTCCATTTCTGCCGAGCACAGCGTTCGCCTCTGCCGACCCGCAAGAATCCATCCGGAAGCGCTTGCCGTTTGCCGCATTGACGATCTTAACGGGCTTCGCCATCGCCTCCATTACACCCCTGAATCCACCCTCGGCATAAGACTGTTCCAGAGATTGGGCGCGGTCGAAAGCACCTGCCAGCCGGCCGTCCTCCGCGATTTCCCGTATCCAAAGGTCGTGTTGGCCAGTCTGAAGATAGTATTTCGCAAGGTAGAAGTGCACGGGAATGAAGTTGGGATTCGCGGCCACAACTTTCTCGTACGCTTGCAGCGCCAGGTCGGGTCGCCCGGCGAGATAATACGCAAACCCAGTATCGGCCTTAATAATCAAAGAGAGCGGATCCAGTTCCTGGGCGCGCTGCAGTTCCGCGATCGCTTCTTCATGGCGTCCTTCCGGGCCCAGCAACAGATTTCCATACCAGTGGTGAGCCTGGGCGAAATTAGGATTGAGTTCAAGCGCCCGGTGGAATTCCCGCTCGGCGCCCTGCCAATCCCAATTACGAAGCACCTTAACCGCCGCCAACGACGTGTGAGCCTCGGCGAGGGTGCCGTCGAGTTGCAACGCTTTTTCCGCAGCCGCCTGGGCCTCAGTCATGTTGCTCAGGCCGCCCCCGTAAAGCGTGAGCAAAGTATGGCAATCGGCCAGGCCGGAATACGCCAGCGCGAACTTGGAGTCTTTCTCGATTGCCTGGTTGAAATACTCCACCGCCTTTCCAAATCCCTCCGGATTTCTCTGGTTCCAGGCATAACGTCCGCGCAAATAGAGGTCGAAGGCCTCGGGGTTCACGGCCGGTGCCCGGCGCAAGCGGGAACTCTCCTCAACCGTCAAGTTGAGTTTCACCTGGTTGGTAATCGCCTCGGCCACACGCGCCTGCAGCGAAAGCACATCTTTCAGATCGCCATCGTAGCTTTCCGCCCAGATGTGGCGATCGGTTGCCGCTCTGATCAACTGCGCCGTGATCCTTACCCGATCTCCTGAACGCAGCACCGAGCCTTCCACCACGGCGTCCACTCCTAACTGGCGCCCAATCTCCGGCAACGGTGTTCGCGTCCCTTTGTATTGCATGATCGATGTCTTGGAAACGACCTTGAGTTCACGAACCTGCGCCAGATCGGTGATCAGTTCGTCGGTCATCCCGTCCACGAAATATTCCTGGTTGGGATCGTTCGAGAGATTCTGCATGGGCAGCACGGCAACCGAGCGAATCGGACCAGAGTCCGCCCTGCCGAACAGCCTCTGCTTCCAGCGCGTCCACGGCAGCAAGGCCACCAGGGTTACAATCGCCAGGCCGCCGATCAGGCCGAGCACCCACCCGCGCCGTGCCGCCGAATTTGGGGCTGGGGCCTCAAAACCGTTTGAGCCAGCCCCGGCAGCCAGAGGAGGAATCGCCCTCAAACTCTGAACCTTCCCCGACCGCTACTGTGGCCGCAACCAGACTGCCGCCATTGCTCGAAGACCAGGAACCCGGGCGCGGGCTAAAGCCGTGACCGTTGCCACCTCCGCCGTTTCCTTCGGCCGTCTCGAACTCCCGCACCTCGGCGACGAAGCGATACCCGCGTTTCGGGACAGTTTCAATGTAGCGAGCGCCATCTTCCCCATCCCGCAGTGCCTTGCGCAGCAAGTAAACGACTTGGCTCAAATTGTTCTCTTCGACCGCCGTATCCCGCCACACAGTTCGCATCAGAGCTTCTTTTTCCAGCAGGCGGCCGCCGTTCTCCACCAGGACCAGCAAAGTATCGAAAGCCCGGGGCGGGAGATCCATGCGCACCCCACCGTGCCGGACCAGACGCTCTCCCGGATCCAATACAAAGGGTCCGAACTCATATAGGTGCCGAACTGCCTTATTCATGCTTCCTCAGAAAATCTTCACAAAAAAATGAGGTCCGCTAAGGACTTCCAGGGCCACAGTGCGGCACAGTGCCAACCGCGCCACTTCCCTTTGGAGGCCTGAGAGTCCGTTCGGCGAGAAGTCTAACTGAGCCTAGCGACGGCTCGGAAGAGCACGAACGTGGTGGTGGGGGCCACTTTTCTCCCAGGCATTCAGGTGTGCGTAAAGTGCTACGCAAGCACTGCAACTTCAACTTGCCGTTCATTTTTTCGGCCGATAACCTCCGGCCGGGACGGCAAACAAGCCGATGCGGGGAGGATTCACGGCTTTCCAGCTTTGATCTCAGACGGGTACGGGGGAGAGGGCAAAACTGCTTCGTCAACTCTGAGAATCTGAGCTGGGGAGCTCCGAATCCTTCCCGGCGGCTCTGTCCGCCTGCCACGCTGGAAGAATTTCCCGCCTCGGTTCTCAGGTGCTGACCTGAACCTAGCCTTGGCCTACGCTGCGAAACAACGCAGCAACATTTTCTGGAAGAGTTTCGTCGAGCTTGCGAGCTAGCCATTCCTGCAGTTCTGACTTCTGCGCTGAAGCCAGGGATTGAAACTGCAGCCCCACCAGACCATCGCTTCCGCGCCAGCACACCTTCGTTTCGGCAAACACCTGACCGGAGTGGCCGGGCAGGCTAAAGCGAACGGCTGTAGAAAGGGTCGGGTCCAGCATGGCGCGGGTGCTGATCGCCACTCCACCCTCGCTGATGTTAACCGTTTGGCACAAGAACTCCTCGGGTTGGCTTGCCCTGACGAAGGCGGGAACCGCGATGGGGCACCGGAAGTAGCGCCGCCGCTCCCGCACCATAAGTCCGTAGGCTGCCCGCAGAATCTGGCCAATCGAGGCGGCCGAGAGCGGCCGTTGCAGCACAAAAGTCGAATCCGTTCTGACCCCTGCCGTCGACCCGGTCCCAGTGGCGATAGCAAATGTGACGGCAGTGCGGTTCGCGCGCGAACACCGCAACTGCTCCATGATCAGCACCGCCCCGTCCCCTAGTTGCAGATCGACGATTACCGCCTCGAACTTCTGTCGATCCAAAAGGTGGGCTGCGGCAAACGCCTCCTCGCAGATTTCCGCCCGTATAGCCAGCGGTTGCAATGACTCGATGATTAATTCGCGAGCTAGCGCATCTTGACACACAACCAATGCCGTCGCGGCCCCAGCTGTTTCTGCGGGTTCCGTCATCTGCTGCTCTCTTTCTCGGTGTTTGAACCCGGTTCAGACGGGGTTCGCAGGGAATCCGGTCGCGTCATGCGGACGAGCGTTACCAGCAACGCTCCACAGCCCGAACTAAATAAGGCAAGTCCTGCAAAAAGCAAGTAGTTCACGTTCAACTCCTGATTCGGAACCACAATTGAAGATATGGCTTGCGGTCACTATCGGGTTGACTGATGGTCTGTCGAGGCGGTCGAAGTGTCAATCAAATTAGTGATGACGTATTGCATGAGTTACTAAGTAAAGTTCTGTAGTTATAAGTAATGTAGTTAGTAAGTTCATAACTTCAAAATCGATTACGAAAGAGCTCGTGAGAACCCTCACTTCAAATTCGACCGGAATTCCTGGCACTGAAAGACGTTGATCACCGGTGGGGGCGGAATGCAGCCTGTTGTTTACCCCTGTGCCGTCTGCGCTTTAGATGCTGACCCCAACCCGCCAATGGAGTATGCTGACTGCCATGCAGTAAATCCTTAACCGGAGCGTGCATGGCTGATCTAGATGCGGTTCTAGAGCAGTTGAGAGAAGAACGGAAACGTGCCGAGGGCGAGCTTAGACAACTGGAGAAAGTGATTGCACAGCTGAGCAGGGTGAAGATTCGAAATTCGCAGGCCTCACCACGCTCAGGCAAACGCATGAAGCGCCAGCTGTCGGCGGCAGCCCGAGAGCGCATCGCGGCAGCGCAAAGAAGGCGCTGGGCAAAGGTGCGCGCGCAGTCTAAAAAGGCGTAGAGTTCAAATAAGCTGGCGCGGCAGGCGGGAGAGAGGATTTCTTCCAACGACTGCGCCGGCTACGTTTTTCTTGCCGGAACAGTCTCTTCAGAGCCAGCTTCCGTTGGCGTAAGCTTGCCAGTGTGCCACTGCCAGCACGGAGGATGAGAACTAATGTCCGCCATCACCAGACGTTCTTTCCTGACAATGGCTGCTGCGATGGGCGCCACGGCGGCCTGGGGCAATCCGTTTGGGACCATGTCCCGCATCGCGTGGCACGAACGCCGCGATCTATTCCCCGAAGGAGTCGCATCGGGCGATCCCGACAGCAACAGCGTACTGCTGTGGACGCGGCGCCCCTCCATCGCGGAAAAGACCGCAGCGGACCCGGTTGTGAACCTAAACGTCGAGGTCGCGGAAGACAATTTGTTTACCCATGTTGTGGCGACCGCCTCGGCCCCGGTTTCCGCAGCTTCCGACTGGACCTGCCGCGTCTTGGTGGGCGGGCTCAAGCCTAGCCGGGTGTATTGGTACCGCTTCACCGATCCCGAAGGCTTCGGCAGCCGTATTGGCAGAACGATTACCGCCCCAGCGGCAGACGACGCGCGGCCCGTTCATTTCGTTTTCGTAAGCTGCCAGAATGCGAACGACGGAGCCCAGAATGCCTACCGCCGAATGATCTTTGAGGATGAGCGAGCTCCCGAAGCCGATCGCATCGGCTTTGTGCTTCACCTCGGCGACTTCATCTATGAAATTGTCTGGTACCCGGAGGACCGTCCTCAGGGCATGTACGATCGCCGCCTGCGCGACATCGTCCGCTATCCCCACGGCGAGAAGATTCGCGACTTTCACATCCCCACAACCATCGCGGACTATCGCGCCGTGTATCGCGCCTATCTGAGCGATCCCGATCTTCAGGACGCGCGCGCCCGCTGGCCTTTCGTCAACATGTGGGATAACCACGAGTTTAGTTGGCTGGGCTGGCAGTCCCTGCAAAGATTCGAAGGAAAGACTCTGCCCGCGCAGACCCGCAAAGTGGCGGCCAACCAGGCGTTCTTCGAATACCAGCCGGCGCGTATCACGAAGCCGAGTGGACCCTCCCTCGATCGCTTTGATCCTCCGCAGGTGGTCGATGCGCCGGTGACTCGTTTCGACGATCACGGCCTCGGCCAGGAACCGAACAATCTGGCCGCCATCGGCAGCCTCAAAGGCTACCGCGCCTTGCGCTGGGGCCGGAACGTTGAGCTGATCGTCACTGACCAGCGCAGCTATCGGTCCGAGGAACCCACCGATCGGCCCGAGGCAAAATCTCTTTCCAGCGACGACTTCCCGGAGTTCATCCCCGAAGACGCCATGGAAATCCTCGATGCCGGGACGAACCTACAACGGCGGCCGCCCGCCGGCATCAATCCGTTTCGGCAGCGTCGACATTCCGAATTTCTCCCAGGACCGGCCCGCTCAGACCATTCTCGGCGCCGAGCAGAAGGCATGGTTTCTCGATCGCCTGCGCAGCTCGAAGGCGACGTGGAAGATTTGGGGCAACACAACCGCCACGCTAGACATGCGTGCCGATCTGCAAAATCTGCCGCCCGGGATTACGAAGCCCTGGCCTGTCAGCCGGTTACGCAACTTCCCCGATGGGAGATCACGGCACCGCGTACGTCGAGCGCGGCGAGATCTACGACTTTGTCCAATCGAACCGAATCACCGGCTTCACCACGATCGCTGGAGATCGCCACAGCTTCTGGGCAGGATTCGCCGCGAAGTCCCTTCCACCGAAACCTTTTGTCCCGGTCGGCATAGCTTTTGTGACAGGGTCGATCTCCGCCCCAACCGTGGCCGAAGCACTCGAACACATCTTGGCGAAAGATCACCCTCTTCGATCACTCTACGTGGGACAAGGTCCATCCGATCACGCTTCGCAGCCAACCTTGAACCTGCTCATCCGCCACGGAGTGCGCTCTTGTCTCGAGTACGCTCGCAGCGGCGACATCGCCAAGGCGCGAGCCCTGTCCAATCCCGATTTGTCGCCCCACGTCTCCTTCGTCGACATGGGAGGTCACGGCTACTCAGTGGTTCACGCCACCAGCGAATTCCTCGAAACCGAATTCGTCTGCATCCCCCGCCCCATCGAACGCAGCAACCGTCCCGACGGAGGCTCTCTAAGCTATCGCGTCAAATGTCGCACCCCAATGTGGCAAAGCGGAGAAGCCCCCAAACTCCAAACCCAAATCGTCGAAGGCAATCCGAAATTCTCCGTGTGATCCAATTCGACTTAACGCGTCCTCAAATTCTTGTCATTCCGAACAGGGCTGAAAGCCCTGTGAGGAACCTGCTGTCCTTCGCGGCGGCACCAGACTCCCGACCAATCCCCTTCACGACCTGTCATCCTGAGGCAGCGGAGTCCTCGGCTTAGCCGAGGACTGCCAACGAAGGACCTATGCAACTGGCCGTCAGCGTCGCCATCGCATAATCCGGGGACAGACCAAACATTCACTATTCCCCGTAAGTCTATGTATTCAGCACTCGCCACCCACGACTGCCAGCCCCGAGACCCGATCTTCAACGCCTTCCCTTCGCCCCACGATTTTCGTGCCGATATTTCGGCACTCGCCCAAACCCATCCCCCTCAGCCATTTGCCGCCAACCAACTATAGCTTTAAGGTGGTTTTCCGACTTTTCCGAGATTTCCACAGTGTTCCGGTAAAACTGCATATATGTTCCAACTGGAACATTCAAGCAATTTTCCCCGCCGAAGTCCGAAGTCCGAGGTCGGAAGCCTAAATCCACTCCCCCAGTCGGCACCCATCTTCCTCCAGCAAAAAAGTTCCCGCGCCAAAACATTCTCCGAAGATACGATGCGATTCCTGATCGCGCCCCGCGCGCGAAATCCATTGCTTCCCCACCTGGTACTGCGAAGCAGTGAACCATTTCTGCGGCAACACCTCGACCAGCCCTGCTTGCAGATACAGAACAAACAGCGCAAACGCCGGATCGTCATTCGACATCGCCTTGTAGCTGGTGGGCACGATCAACTCGTCCACCGCCGCCAGTTCCGCCGGCACCTCGATCTTGTGCATGCCCGGCCCCAGCCCGAGCGGCACTTCAAACTCCGCAACCGGCGCGGTCTTCGCGTAGATGCGATCGGAAGATTGCTTGAACCACCCCGCAATCTCAGCCAGGTCGAACGCCTCAAGCTGATCCGGATCAAAACAAACAACCCGAATGTTCCGCCCCTCAGGACACCAGACGCCAAGGCACTGCGGCGACACCACAAACGGCCTGCAATAAGTGTTCAGTGCCAGCCGCGCTTTCTCCGGCTCCTGCTCCAGAGCCAGCGAAACCACGTACCCAACCGGCCCCTGCTCGCCATGATGCGTCCAGGCAAACCGTTGCCCCGCCGCTGACGAAAACGCGGGAAAGGTTTTCCAATACCAAGGCGCAGGACCAACGGTGCGCGCAAGTTGTTGCCGGATGCTTGCCAGGTTAGGAGTGGGCACGATCAGCCTGCGGTGGGAACGCTCGCGCCCTTCACATTGGCGCGAATGAATTTCACGATGTCGTCCATGGCTGTGCCCGGTTGGAAGATGGCTGCCACGCCGCGCTTCTTCAGGGCATCGATATCCTGATCAGGGATGATGCCGCCCACCAGCACCAGAACATCATCCATCTTGTTCTGCTTGAGCAGGTCCATCACCCGCGGCACAATGGCATTGTGCGCGCCTGAGAGAATCGACAGCCCGATTACCTGAACGTCTTCCTGCAGCGCCGCGCTGACAATCATTTCCGGGGTCTGCCGCAGCCCGGTGTAAATCACTTCCATGCCGGCATCGCGCAACGCGCGCGCAATCACCTTGGCACCGCGGTCGTGCCCGTCGAGCCCGGGCTTCGCTACGAGCACGCGAATCTTGAGATCAGCCATCTCATTCATTTAAACACAGCGGCCGCCGGGAGCACAGCCTTCCCGTTCCGTGCCTTGGTTAAAGGGTTTTTGTATCGAGACTCTTCCACAAATACCAGCAGGCAACGCTGCGGTAAGGCTCCCAGCGCTTCGCGATCTTCTCCATCTGCTCCGGACTCGGCAGCTTGATCTTGCGCTTGCCACCTTTCTTTGCGGCCGTAGACTTCTTCGCGGCCTTCGACCGCTGCCGATCGAAATAGTGTTTATACATCGCCATGCGCACGCCGAAATCACCTGTCGGCAAAACATTCTCGCGCTTCAGCGTGAACATGAGAAACATCTGCGCGGTCCAGACCCCGATGCCTTTCACCTGAGTCAAATGCTCGACCACTTCTGCATCCGGTAGCCCCGGAAGGCGTGTGAAATCCACGAGCCCGGTCGAGGCCTTTGCCGCCAGATCTTTCAGATACGCCGACTTCTGTTTCGATAATCCCGCGCCACGCATCTGTTCATCGCTCAGTTTCAAGATGCCCTCGGGCGTGAGGGGCTCGCCCGCCAGATTGGCAAAGCGCTTGAAGATAGTTTCCGCGGCCTTACCGTTCAGTTGCTGGTAGACGATGGCTTCAGCCAGGCTGTGAAACTCGGGCAGCCCAAACTGCATGCGGCATGGCCCCAGGCGTTCGATGATCGCCCGCATGACCGGATCAGATTTCTTAAGATGAGTGACAGCTCTTCGCATGCAATTATCTTTATCACAAGACTGAATTGTAGGCGAATAGAAAACGAATCTACCTAAGCATGGCCACCAACACCCCGGTTAGCCCTCCACCCAGCACCACCCAAGCCGGATTGATCTTCCACTTCAATAGCACCGCAAAGGCCGATCCAGCGATGACCAACATCGGCCATCCCCGAAGCGCGTCGGCCGACAGCCGTACCGTTACGCCTGCCATAAGACCTACCGCACAGACGTTCACCGAATCGAGGAATGCCGCCATCCACCGGGAACGGCGAAGCTTGGGCAAGATCGGCCCTAGTGCCGCCACATAGAAAAATGACGGCAGAAAGATCGCTACAGTCGCAACAATCGCGCCCCATACGCCACCGAGGAGATATCCGATGAAGGTGGCTGTGGAAAGCACGGGCCCCGGGGTGAACTGACCAATTGCGATCGCATCCAGAACCTGTTGCTGCGTCAGCCAATGATGATCCCGGATTAACCCCTGCTCGATAAACGCGAACAGCACGTAGCCGCCCCCGTAAAGCACTGCGCCTACCTTCAGGAAAAACCAGCCAAGACGCGCCAAGGGTACCCGTTTTGTCAGAGGAATGCCGACCGCCGCCACTACCCCGGGCAAAACACTGAATAGCAAGAACGACTTTTTCAGGAGAATCAGTCTAGTCGAGAGCTTAGCTGAATCGGAAGATTTCCCGCGCTCTAGGTTGGTGACCAGCCGTACGACCATTCCGAACAGGCCACCGCCGCCCAAGATCAGCAGCGGATTTACCGTCACTAGAAATGCCGCGAAGGCGAGTGCCCCTAGCACGGCCAGCCACGCATCCTTTACCGCAATCTTCGCCAGTCTCCACACAGCGATAGCAATTATCGCGATCACTGCCGGCTTCACTCCTGCCAGTAACGACTGCGCCAGCGGTAGCGTGCCGAAATGAACATAGGCCCATGCCACCGTCATCGTGATCAACGCAGCTGGCACAATGAAGCTGGCTCCAGCTACTACCAGCCCCAGCCACTGGGCGCGCGCAAAACCGATGTTGATCGCCAGTTCGGTGGAGTTCGGTCCGGGGATCAGGTTGGTCAGGCCCAACATGTCGAGAAACTGCTGTCGCGTCAACCATTGCCGCTTGCGCACGACTTCGTCTTCCATGAGCGCGATATGTGCTGCAGGCCCTCCGAAGCTGATCGCTCCCAATTTGAGGAAGAGAGTGGCTAAGGCGCGCAGGCGTTGGTTAAGCGGGCTTTGGACGGAGTTCGAGGCCGCAGCTTGGTCCAGTTGGGTCAAGCCAGGATTGTAGCGTGACGCCGCAGACTCGGCCTACTGCGGCTTGTACGTCGCAGAATGGAGGGTCATCCGGTTGCATTGGCTGACGGGGACTGAAATCCAATGCGAGTACGGCGTGACTTCGCGGGAGTCATAAGCTCCTTGATAGCTTCGATCAGGTCCAGAATTACGGAATCGTTGGTGTCTAAACGATTCTCCAATTCGTTAATCTTGCCAGCGATTCGACGGTTCGTGGCCAGCATCTCGCGCAAGCGCACGAAGGCGCGCACCACAAAGACGCTCATGTGGACCGCTCGTTTGGAGTTCAACACGGTTGCGGCCATGATGGCTCCGTGCTCGGTGAAGGCATGCGGCAAATACCGCCGCCCACCGCGACTTTTGTTTGAGGTCGCAAATTGCGACCTCAAAGCGGCGTGTTCTTTGCTGGTGAGCTGGAACATGAAATCAGAAGGGAATCGTTCCTCGTTGCGTTTCACTTGTTCGTTGAGCCGCTTGACCGGCACACCATAAAGCTCGGCGATGTCTACGTCGAGGATGACACGCTGATGGCGAAGAATTAAGATGCGTGATTCGACGATGAAAGCCGGTGTCGCACGGCGTTTCGGCATCCTGAGCAGTGTTGCTTTTTTTGAGTTTTTCATTTTGAGGTCGCAAATTGCGACCTCAAAATCATAGTTCAAGGGAACGCAATACCTTCAGGGAACAGAATGAATTTTCATCGGATTTCCCGTTCTGGTCTGACTTGTCCGGACGACATCCGGGTGCACGGGTCTCCCGAATCTAAGGATGTGATACCCGCTAGGTGACGCTTACTTCCGTGTAAGTCCCGTAAGCTTCGCGCAGCGCTTCACAAATTTCGCCCACAGTCGCGTACGCTCGTACCGCGTCAATGATGTAGGGCATGGTATTTGCTGACGAAATATGACCGTTCATGCCTGCCTCAGGCTCAAGGCTCGCGGCTTTCTTCAGCGCGTCGAGCGCGCGCCTCACTTCGTCATTCGAGCGCCGCGCCCGCAAAGTTTTCAGCTTGGCTGACTGCTGCCGGGCGACACTCTCATCGATGTAGAGGATGTGCGGGGACTCTTCCTCGATCACGAACTCGTTGACCCCCACAATGATCTTCTCCTTCGCTTCGGCAGCGCGCTGGTATTGATAGGAGGCCTCTGCGATTTCCTTTTGCGGATAGCCACGCTCGATGGCCTTTACCATGCCTCCCATGGCATCAAGCTTGCTGAAGTAGTCGAATGCGCCTTTTTCCATCTCGAGCGTGAGGTTTTCTAAAAAATATGACCCGCCCAGCGGATCGACCGTCTGAGTCACTCCAGATTCGTAAGCAATAATTTGCTGCGTGCGCAGAGCTATGCGGGCGGCTTCTTCCGTGGGCAGAGCCAGGGCCTCGTCGTAGGAGTCGCAGTGCAGAGATTGCGTCCCCCCGAGCACCGCGGCCAAAGCCTGCAGAGCCACACGTGCGATGTTGTTCATGGGTTGCTGCGCCGGAAGGGACACTCCTGCGGTCTGCGTGTGAAAGCGCATCAGCCACGTGCGCTGGTTTTTTGCCCCGAACCTCTCTCTCATTACCTGGCCCCAAATCTTTCGGGCAGCGCGGTATTTGGCGATTTCTTCGAAGAAGTCGTTGTGCGCGTTGAAGAAGAAGCTGAGCCGGGGACCGAAATCATCGACATCCAGTCCCCGCCGCCGCGCCCATTCGACATATTCGACGCCGTCGTACAAAGTGAAGGCCAATTCCTGCAGCGCCGTCGAACCGGCTTCACGAATGTGATAGCCGCTGATCGAAATCGTGTTGAAGCGGGGAGTGAATTTCGATCCGAACTCGAAGGTGTCGATCACCAGCCGCATGGATGGCGCCGGCGGATAGATATATTCCTTCTGGGCGATGTATTCCTTGAGAATGTCGTTCTGAATCGTACCGGAAATCTTTTTCCAATCCGCGCCTTGCTTCTCCGCCACCACGAGATACATCGCCCACAACACCGACGCTGGCGAATTGATGGTCATCGAAACGGTCGTTTTTTCGAGATCGATGCCGCCGAAGAGAATTTCCATGTCTTCAAGCGAATCGATGGCCACGCCGCACTTTCCCACTTCGCCTTCGCTGGCCGCGTGATCAGAGTCGTAGCCCATCAGCGTAGGCAAGTCGAACGCGACCGAGAGCCCCCCGCCGCCATGCTCGAGCAGATACTTGTAGCGCTGGTTGGTCTCTTCCGGCGACGCGAATCCGGAAAACTGGCGCATAGTGTAGAGCTTGCCACGATATCCCGTAGCATGAATGCCTCGGGTGAATGGAGGCGCGCCGGGATATCCGAGATACCTTTCTTCGCTCCAGTCTTCGGGGAGATCGGCCCGAGTATAGAGGCGGCTCACCGGAACGCCGGAAATCGTCGTGAAGCGGGCGTGCCCGTGTTCGTCGAGATTCACGCCGGTAGGCGTGCCAATCGGCCGTTCGGGAGATTTCTCGATGGTAGGTGCCAGGGTCTTCTCTGCCCAATCTTTTTCGCCGGCCGAGGGATGGCGGTTTTCAAAAACATCAGCGATGGGACTTTCAGCCACGTGCGGTTTGGGTAGTTTTTTCTCCGGCATGATGACCCCAGTGCTCTGTTGTGATGATAGGGAAGCGCGCGCCCTCAGGCAAGGCAGGCAATTATTCTCGGAACTTCCGGCCGGCCTGAAATGCGTTACTTATGTGGCTGGCGCGAGAGTTCCCACGCCTTGGCATACTTCCATGAAACGTAGCCAGCGTGGTAGAGGTGCAGCAGCAGGCCTTCGCGGCCATCGAGAAATCCGAGGCGAATAAAGTAGTTGTACACGAATGTGGCTAGCGGGCGCAGGACGATGTTGATGAAGCTGAAGCTGCGGTGGCCTTTGGAGCGGGCTAACTGCGCGCCCAGCGAGGAATAGCGGTTCATGTGGCCGAGGTAGAGAGTGAGGTTGGGGTAGGTGTAGTGAATGAGAGCATTCTTGAATTGTTGCGTCTGTTGCGCGACTTCCCCCGGTTTTTGCGGTATCAGTTCGCAGCGATCGTGCGGATCATGGCCGGTGACGAATCCCTGACCGCGGCGGAAGAGGCGCAGCTTGGGATCAGGGTAAAAACCGCCATGACGCATCCACCGGCCGAGGAACAAGTTCTTGCGTGGAAGTTTGTATCCACGCGCGGCGTCCGGGCGGGCGATGGCAGTGCGAATCTCCTCGGCCAAGCCTGGACTCACTTCCTCGTCGGCGTCCAGCAGCAGGACCCAATCCTTGGTGCACAAGTCGATTGCATATTGCTTTTGGGCCACGTAGCCACGCCATGGTTCAACCGTGACCCGAGCTCCGTGTTCTCGGGCGATCTCGCAGGTGCGATCCTTCGATCCGGAGTCGACGAGTACGATTTCATCGGCCCAACGCACGCTGGCCAGGGTGCGGCCGATGTTCGCCTCTTCATCCATCGCCACGATGGCCACAGAGATGGTCATAGGAATTGCTGGTCGCCGATTCCTGGTTGATGATTGAGGATTGCCATCGAAGCCAATCAGCTTTTTCAATCGTCAATCATCAATCGTTGACCTTCAATCATCAATGAAGCATTAAGAATCAGCAATGCCTCGCGTGGTGCGACTGCGAGCTTCGCACAACAAAAACACCATCAGGATGAATAACTCAGGTTCGATGGGATGGCGATAACGCGCATGAGGGAACACGAAGTAATAAACCGTGGGATAAGTTGCGACCAGTCCGGCGAAAAGCCATGCCCCGGGCCGCTTTTGGCGCAATGCGCGGCCGAGTCCCCAGATTGCCAGGATCGACGATGCGAGGAAAAGCGAACTGCGAAAATCCCAAGGGGCAACGCTGTCCGTGGGTCTCGGAACGCCGTTCCAGTAATAAAAGAAACGCTTCATGCTGATCAGGGCGAACTGCTTGGGGTTAGCGCGGATCCACTCGAAGGCCAAACGCCTGCAATCGGCCTCGTAAGCGATTTCCCCCAGACGCTGAAACTTTTCTAACTCCAACTTGTTGAGATTGGGCTGCAACGTGGCAATCAGCATGCCGTCTGCCATCTTGTTGTTGCCGAGGCGGAACTGCAGTCCGAAATCGTCGCGAATGAAGACGAAGCGTCCGAAGACCTCATAGTTGCGAATCAGCCACGGCGAAAGAACCAGAAAGAACACGAATGAGGAAAGCACCACGCCGCCGAGCGAAGGCAAGTCCCGCCGGGATCGCTGCCACCATACCCACAGGCCGCAGAACGGCAGAAAAGAGAGCATCGCGGGATTCGCCAGCGCTCCGATGCCCCACAATGCGCCAAAGAGCGCCCATCCTCGCCAACCCGGCCACTGCCGCAATTCAAGTGAAACCAGGAAGATCAGCGCAAGCATTAGCGGAGTAAAAGTCGTGTCCCAGATCCAATGAACCGACCAATACCAGACGTAGGGATTAAGCGCCCAAGTTCGCGCCGACCAGAGGGCAACCCGCGCGCCGAATGTTCTGTGCGCAATGAAAAAAACCGGGAGGGTGGTGAGTGACGCAAATACGCTGTTGATCGAAAGCAGAACCCACGCCGAAGCGTAAGTGTAGATGCCAAAAACTTTGAAGACTCCGCCGATCAGGTACGGATAAAGCGGCGGCTCCCAGGCGGTGGGGCCGGTGTTGCCTCCGTAAGGATTGCTGAAGCCTTGGCCCAGGGCGACGGAGCGGCCCACGCGGCCCATCTCAAAGCCGAAGCCGAAGTTATCTTCTCCCTGGCGGGTGTGGTACTGGCGGAAAACTCCGATCGCCACCAACTGTAGTACGAAGGAGAGCAGCACCATCCAAAACACAGATCGCGGGATGGCGGGGAAAGCGGGCCGTTCCATCACCGGGGAGTTTATCAGGTCCGAAAGAACGCCCGCGCGGGTTCATTCGTCGAGTTCGCTCAGGGCAAGTACCTACCCGACGGCCGAGGGGGTTCTTCTTACCAGACGAGACTTGAGTTTCTAGGGTTGACCTCCCGACGACTGGGGCGATTGAGCAGATGGCCCGGCTGGATTCACATCTTGCCGTGGCACGACGTATGGAACCTTGGGCAAGTGCGTGACTTGGCCACGGGTGGCGTCGGCAACGTCGATGCCGGAGTGATCGAGCAGCAATCCAGTGGCGCGATCGAGTTCAACGCGCGATTTCTCATACGCCGCTTTGGCGGAAACCAGATTCGATTCGGAAGTGGTCAGAACGGAAGCATCCTGCAGGATCGCGGTTGTGGTAGTGAGTCCGACTTTCAGTTTCTGTTGATCGGCGTCGAGGGTCTGGCGGGCAAAGTCGACGGCATACTGGGCCGCTTGTACGGAGGCTCGGTTCTGTTTCACGTCAAATTGCGCGTTGCGCACCTCGATGCGTATCTGATTCTCCAACTGGTGGAGACGCACCTGGGCCTGGCGGTATTCCAGTTCCGCTCGCACCTGGTTGGCCTGGGCTTCGCGATTGCGCAGCGGGATTGAGAGCGTGAGGCCGACGCCTTTGTCGGGCGCGGTCGAGCTGACGAGTTGGTTCAACGTGCCGCCGTAACCCACAGGGCCGCCGTTGGCAAAGGGAGGCGGCGCGCTGGAGCCGCTGAAGCAGGTTGACGGGGGATTGCAAGTGGGGGGCAGCAGCGCGGGGTTGACGTTCCCGCCCACTCCCGATCCGCCGTAGTAGGCAAAGGCATCGAGAGTGGGCAGCATGGCATTGCGCACGGCCTTACTGCTCAGGTCACGAGAATTGAGATCGATTCGCGACTCGACCAGTTCGGCGCGATGAGCGAGAGCTGCATTGATCAAGTCTTGAATGGGAACCACGGCTTCTTCCTGCGGAACCTGCATGGTGGAGGTGGGAATCACG
Organism: uncultured Acidobacteriaceae bacterium; assembly: GCA_963763285.1. Classification (GTDB taxonomy): domain Bacteria; phylum Acidobacteriota; class Terriglobia; order Terriglobales; family Acidobacteriaceae; genus Sulfotelmatobacter. The sequence goes on from CAVXOK010000023.1 coordinate 86,789, forward strand.
TCAGCCTCCGCCAGCACCGGATCTTCGATGCTGCGGCTGAGTGCGTTCTTCACGAGCAACTTTTCCAGTTCCAGATTGTTCTGCGCCAGGATCAGGTTCTGCTCGTCGGTCGAGACCGTGCTCTGCGCGCTCACTACTTGAATGGGGGGCACGGTTCCGACTTGCGCCTGCTGCTTCGTATCAGTCAGTGCCTTCTGTGCATAAGTGAGCGCTTCCTGCTGCACGCGTACGTTTTCGTAGGCATAGACGAGGTCCCAATACATGTCCTCGATCTGATCGACGGTGGTGATGATTTGCAGGCGGAAGGCAACGTCGGAAATCTCACGATTGTTCTTAGCGATGCGGATGAAGCGCAGGTTGGGAAGTGAACCGAAGCCTTGCAGCAGGTTCTGCGTAATCCTGAACTGGAAATTCGCGTTCACGTCTGGAGTCAGCAGGCTGGTAGGGTTGTTGGTGGTGACGTGGGTGTTGTTGAATCCCACGCTCAGAGCTGTGCCCCACTGGAAGCCCTGGGTGTAGGCGAAGTTGGCCGTGTAGGTGTTCTGCCCCACGACCGGGACGGGGCTAAAGACGCTAGTGGATTCCGTGTCGTTCTTATCCAGTTGCAGCGTGCTGGTGACGATGGGATCAAAGCTGGTGATGGTGGAGCCGATGCCGAGCGTGGAGCTGACCAGGCCGTTGGTGCCGGTGCCCACGCCGCTGGGGGCTACTGTGGTGCCTCCGGTGCCGGAACCCACCGTGCCGCCGAGACCGCCCACGCCGCCGCCGGGAGTATTCTGCACGATTCCGGCGTTGACGCCGAGGATGCTGGCGCCGGACTTGGCGCGCAAATAATCAGTGTCGGCGATGTTGAGGTTATAGCGCGCGATGTCGATGTCGAGATTGTTCTCCAGAGCGAGGGCGACGGCGTCGTCAATGGAAAGATAAACTTTGCCATCGCGCATCAGCGAGTCGATGCGCGGCGCGTTGGCCAGGTTCGGCTGGGCTACCTCCTGCGGCTGGTAGGGCTGCAGGAGATTGGGGAAAGCCGAGCGTGGCTTGGAATAATCCTGCAGGTGAACCTGCTGCGGCTGGGCGGGAGGCGGCGCGGTCTGCGGCGTCGGGGCCGCGGGCACTTCTTGCGCACCCAGCAACGGCGAAGACTGAGCGCAGGCAATGATCGCCAAGGCCGTCCACAGCAAGCACGGCACGGCAGTTAGTCGCGGTCATTCGGAGTAAAGGCAAGGACATGGTTCGTCTCCTTGAAGTAATAACGGTGCTGCATTGTGTTCAAATGGCAATATGGATTTCGAGACTTGGATGCGGGAAACATAAAAGCGCTCATCCATCTTAGCGGGAGGGAGCGAGGGAAGTGGGCGCAGATTGTAAAGAATTGTTTGGGAGAAAAATAAGGCGCGGCTTCTGCACCGCGCCTGTTCTGTTCGCAAGCCGCTACTGAGGCTGCGGTTGAGCGCCAGCCTGCGGCGCCGGCTGGGTCAGAGCAGGCGAATCCTTGCGCGGCGCGATGTAAGGCACGTTCGGTGTGCGCGTGACTTGTCCCCGAGCCGCGTCATCGATGTTGATGCCGGCATGGTCGAGGGTTACGCCAGTGGCGCGATCGAGCTCGACACGCGACTTTTCATACGCTGCCATGGCCGACATCAAAGTGGATTCCGCCGTGGCCAGCGCGCTCTGAGTCTGCAGCACCGCGGTCGTCGTCGAGGTGCCGAACTGATATTTTTTCTGTTCGGCATCGAGGGACTGCCTGGCGAAGTCGACCGCCGCTTGAGCCGAGGCCACGCTGGCGCGATTCTGTTCGACTCCGAACTGCGCGTTGCGGACTTCGATGCTGATCTGGTTTTCGATCTGCTGCAGGCGCATCTGAGCCTGCTGGTATTCCAGTTCCGAGCGGATCTGCACGGCCTGAGCAGCGCGGTTGCGCAGGGGGATGTTCAGCTGCAAGCCAACGCCTTTGTCTGGGTTGGTGGAGTTGACCAGTTGGTTCAAGGTGCTTCCGATGCTCGTCGTGGGGAATAGAGTCTCCGGGTCGCCCGGAATGGTGTTGCTGGCGCAGCCGAAGTCTTTCTGCAACTGCAACGTCGACGGGATTCCCGCAGACATTTGCTGGGTTCTGATTGCCGCCGATGCCTGCCCCACCGTAATAGGCGAAGAGGTTCAGCGTAGGCAGCAGGGCATTGCGCACCGCTTTGTTGCTGATCTCGCTGGTGTTGAGCTGAATGCGGGATTCCACCAGATCGGCACGATGACGCAGTGCGTCGTCGATCAGATCCTGTGTGGGTTGGACCGGTTCGTTCTCCGGTACTTCCATCGTAGAAGTGGGGATCACTTCGGCTCCCGCGAGAGTCTGATCGCGCAGAGGTGCGACTGAGGGCGTTCTTCATGAGCAACTGTTCCAATTGCAGGTTGGTAAGGGCAACCGTTAGCGTTTGTTGATCCTGCGCGACAGTGCTTTGCGCGCGGACTACTTCAATGGGTGCCAGGCTGCCGATTTCCACTTGTTTCTTCGTATCAGAAAGTGTCTTTTCCGCAAACGCCAGGGATTCTTTTTGCACCCGAACGTTCTCGTAGGCGTAAACCAGGTCCCAGTACATGGTTTCAATCTGGTTTACCGTGGTGATGACTTGCAGGCGGAAGGCCACATCGGAAAGTTCGCGATCGTTCTTGGCGATTCGAATAAAGCGTGTGTTGGCCGCGAATCCGAAACCCTGCAGCAAGGGTTGGGTGATCGTCATCTTGAAATTGGAGCTCAGCTGCGGGCTGAGGCCTGAAAAGAAGCTGTTCGTTGTCTGCCGGGTATTGTTGAACCCAACTGAGATGTTCGTTCCCCACTGAAAGGCTTGGTTGTAAGCGAAATTTACCGTACCCGTATTCTGAACCAGGCTGGTACCTGGGAATACGCCCTGGAAGATGCTCGTTGCGGTTTGGCCTAGGTGGTCCTCCTGCAGCGTTCCGGTGACGACCGGATCAAAGCTGTTGAGTACAGGTCCGAGACCGAGCGTAGATCCGACTAATCCACCTGCGCCCGCACCCGCGCCGCCCGCGCCGAGAGTCGTTCCTCCGGTGCCGGAGCCGACCTGGCCTCCCAGTCCGCCGACGCCACCACCCGGTGTATTCTGCACCACTCCGGTATTCACGCCGAGAGTCGGGGCGCCGGCTCTGGCGCGCAGCACGTCGGTGTCGGCAATGTTCAGGTTGTAACGGGCGATGGCGATGTCGAGATTGTTCTCCAGCGCGAGCGCGACCGCATCATTGAGCGACAGGTACAGTTTGCCGTCGTGCATAAGGGCATCGATGCGCCCGGTGTTGGCCAGGTTTGGCGCGGACAGGTGTCGCGGGGTGTAGGGTGCAATCGGATTCGGAAAATGCGATACCGGCTTGGCATAATTGAGCACGGGAAGCGGCCGCGTCTCCGGGGTATTTTGCGGGACCGGCGCTGCTGGCGCGTCCTGGGCCCAACCTGCCATAGTCAGGGTTCCAAACAAAACTGCGGTGGTGGTTAGCCGGATGGTCGAGGTTAAGCGTGCGAATGGCATCTACTCATCTCCAGTGGTTAAGACCAGTTGATTAAGACCTTGCAACAAGAAACCTGGTTGTACGTGAGGCAGCCGTATTTGCCCTAAAAGAAAGTTCTACTCAGTCGTTGGTACGAAAGCGGCGGCATTGGGGTTCCGGAAAAATGCGCGCAAGACGAAAGCCTGGTGAAACGTACCAGTATAGCCGACCTGCTCCGCTTCTATTTCTCTTGAGAGCGCCACCTCTTGGGGGCGCCGCGAGAGTTGAAACTGATAGAGTGCTGGCGATGGTCGTTCTCCCGGGAGCGGATTCACGGTCTCGAGTCAAACCCGCCCTATGAAATGACTTGGATGAAGCGGTGCGGCTCGGGGACTCGCGGCTGTAAGAAATAAAAGATCGCATGCGCAATCTCAAACTGATTCTCTCCTATGACGGCTCGGAATTCAGCGGCTGGCAGGTGCAGCCCGACGCGGTGACGGTACAGGGCACGCTGGCCTCAGCCATTGGACGAGTTACGGGCGAAAAGGTATTGCCCCAGGGCTCGGGGCGAACCGACGCGGGAGTGCATGCGCTGGCGCAGGTGGTGACATTTGTCACGGAGTCTTCCGTCCCCACGGCGAATTTCGTGAAGGCGCTGAATGATGTTTTGCCGGCGTCGGTGCGGGTTCTGGAAGTAGAAGAGGTCGCGGCGGATTTTCATGCGCGCAAGTCAGCGCGGGCGAAAACTTATCGTTACCGGATTTATCGCGCGGCGATCTGTCCGCCGTTTCTGGCGAGATATGTGTGGCACTATCCGTTTCCTTTGGATGAGGCCGCGATGGTGCGGGCCGCAGGTTTGGTGGAGGGTGAGCACGACTTTACTTCGTTTGCCGCGGTCGATCCGGAGCGGGGCCGCGAAGGTGAGCCGGCGTCGAACTTACGGCGCATTTTTTCTTCGAGCTGGGAGCGGGAGGGAGACGAGTTTATCTATACCGTGAAGGGATCGGGCTTTCTCCACCACATGGTGAGAAATCTAGTAGGGACGTTTATTCTTGTCGGAAAGGGAACACTGCAGGCCGAGGATCTGACACGGATACTGGAGGCGCGTAGCCGGTCTGCCGCAGGAGCGACGGCGCCCGCCAGCGGGTTGTATCTGGTGGGTGTGGAGTACTAAGTACGGGGGCTCTGTGAACTTAGAACCTCTTCAGCAGCGATTGCGAAGCAGCGTCTGGCTGGTGGTATTGAGTTTGCCATCGTCGCCGGGCTGTTTGCCGCCGATGTGTACCATCACATCTTCTTCAGCAAGGTTCCGTACTTGTTGTTACTGGGATGGATCTCACTGCGGTTGCGGGGGCTGCGATGGAAGGACGTTGGATTCGAGAGGCCAAGCAATTGGGGGAATGCGCTCTTTGCGGGAGTTGCCGCCGGGGTCGGTATCGAAGTGTTCGAGCTATTCGTCAGTCAGCCCTTGCTTGCGCGGTGGCTGGGCGAAATGCCCGACCTTTCCAATTTCACTGCGGTCCATGGGAATCTAAAGCTGACGCTGATTTTTCTGGTGTTGACCTGGACGCTCTTCGCGATGGGCGAGGAGCTGGTTTTTCGAGGCTATCTGATGAATCGCGTGGCGGGAATATTTCACAAAACGCCAACTGGCGTGGGTGATCAGCCTGATCGTCGTCAGCGTGGTCTTCGGATGCTCGCACATCGGCCAGGGCGCCACTGGAATTCTGGAAAATGTCTGGGATGGGCTTCTGCTTGGGGCTCTGTATCTGGCTTGCGGACGTAATCTGGCCGCCCCGATTATCGCGCACGGCGTCACGGATACTGTGGATCTGCTCTTGATGTTTGCGGGGAAGTATCCGGGGATGCATTAGTAGAGGTGGCAGAGGCAGGAGGCATGCAAGCTGCGTCTCTACGGTAGCTGAGTAATGACGACTGGAATTCAAATCGCGGTGCGGAAGGTTTCGTCGGTGAATCCGGCGACGGGCGAAGTTCTGCGCGAGTTGGAATGTGCGAGCGAGAGCGAAGTTCTTGCGGCCGTGGCGCGGGCGCATGCTGCGCAGACGGCTTGGTGCGACCTCGGTGTGCAGAGGCGGATGGCGATCGCTGCGCGAGTTTCAGCGCAGGCTGCATGAGAAGAAATCTGAGATCGCTGAAGCTATCACGCGAGAAGCTGGCAAGCCTGTGGCCGAAGCTCTTACCACCGAAGTTCTGGTGGTGCTCGATGCGGCGCGGTTCCTGATCGACAATGCCTACCGACTGCTGCGCGATGAACCGGTTCCGCACGGAAATCTTGCCACGAAGCTCAAGAGCGGACGGCTGGTGCGCGAGCCTTATGGCGTGGTGGGGATTATTTCGCCGTGGAATTATCCGTTTTCGATTCCCGCGACCGAGACACTTGCGGCTCTGGTGGCGGGAAATGCGGTGGTGTTGAAGCCGTCGGAGTTTACTTCTCTCGTTGCGTTGGAACTGCGTCGTTGCTGCACGCGGCGGGCGTGCCCCAGGATGTTTTCAGGTCGTGGTCGGGCGACGGTGCAACCGGGGCGGCGCTGATTCATTCGGACATCAACAAACTGGTGTTCACCGGCAGCGTGGCTACGGGCAAGCGCATTGCAGCGGCCGCGGCGGAACGGCTGCTGCCCGTGGTGCTGGAGTTGGGCGGCAAAGATCCCATGCTGGTGCTTGACGATGCCGATGTGGACGTGGCCTCGAGCGCGGCGGTTTGGGGAGCGTTCGTCAATGCCGGTCAGACTTGCTTGTCGGTGGAGCGCTGTTACGTGCATCGCAGCCTGTATGAAGACTTTCTTCGCGCGTGCGCCGAGAAGACGAAGAAGCTGCGCGTCGGCCACGGACTTGATCGCGAGACCGACGTAGGGCCGATGATTCACGAGCGCCAGCTGCGGATTGTGGAGGCCCACGTGGAGGACGCCGTGGCGCGCGGAGCGCGGGTTCTGGCCGGAGGGTCGCGGCTTCCGGAACTCGGGAGAAACTTTTATGCGCCCACTGTTGCTGGCCGATGTGACTCACGAGATGAGCATCATGCGCGAGGAAACATTCGGTCCGGTGCTGCCGGTGATGGCATTCGACAGTGACGAGGAAGCGGTGCGGCTGGCCAATGACTCGGAATATGGGTTGGCGGCAAGCGTTTGGACTCGCGACCGCGCTCGCGGCGAGCGCCTGGCGCGGCGCATTCAGGCGGGCACCGTCATGGTGAACGATGTGGTTTCGTGTTTTGGCATCAGCGAAGCGCCGCACGGCGGGGTAAAGTCGAGCGGCATGGGGCGCGCTCACGGGCGTTTCGGCCTGGAAGAAATGGTGCGGCTGAAGTATCTGGATTCCGACCTCATGCCCGGAATGAAAAAAGTCTGGTGGTACGGCTACGGCGCGAATTTTGCGCGGCAGATGGAAGGCTTCATCGATTTCCAGTTTGCGCGCGGCCTGGGAGAGCGCATGCGCGGCATGTTGCGCGCGGCAGGCGTGGTCGAGACGCAAACAGTTGTGACAGCAGTACCGAGTACCTAGTATTAAGAACTGAGAACTCAGAGGTGATTCGTGAGTCATCCTTCGAATACAGATCCGACAAATGCGGCTCCCACCAAGAACGATCCGAAACGCGAATTGCTGCGTCACGCTCTGGCCACGCTGGCTTATCGCGGAGGCAAGGCCGTCCGCAACGCTCCTGAGGGATTTGCCCCATTTCACGTTGATGAGGGCGTGCGTGCGCCGGGGCAGATTCTGGCGCACATTGGCGATCTGATGGATTGGGGACTCTCGATGGCGAATGGAAAACGCGAATGGCATGATTCCAAGCCGCTGGCGTGGGAGAAGGAAGTGGAGCGCTTTTTCGCCGCGCTGAAGAAGTTCGATGATTACCTGGCTTCCGAAGAGCCTTTGCAGGCGCCTGTGGAAAAACTTTTTCAGGGGCCGATTGCCGATGCGCTGACGCACGTGGGCCAGATTGCTATTCTGCGGCGACTGGCGGGAGAGCCGGTGAAGGCCGAGAACTACTACAAGGCAGAGATCGTGATTGGACGCGTAGGAGCGGAGCAGACACCGCCGAAGAGGGAGTTCTAGTTGCTGGTCGGAAGCGAACCCTGGTTCTTCAACGGCACTTCTGCCCGGTAGATGGCCTGCCAGCGGCCGCTCTTGAAGATATAAATCGAACTGCCGTTGATGTGGACTGGCATTTTCTCCCCATTGCAAGTCGCATACTGCTCGGCTTTGTAGGTGAGCAGGTACGCGCCGGTGGCGAGCGGAAGCGCTCCGAAATCGGAGAGGCCGTAGCCTTCCACGGTGCAGGTTTTCGCGGAGGTTTGCTGCTCGGCGAGTTGCTGGTCGCGGGAAAACGTGCCGTTCTCGCCCCAGAAGATTCCGTTCTCCGGCATGTGTTCGCGAAAATAGGCTTGGTCTTTCGTCTTCCAGGCTTCGAAAAAGCCGGTTTCGGTGCGCACCAGTTCCAGCTGGATGCTTCGCGTGTCGATTTGGAGCATCGTTCTTATGCGGGGTCTGGGCGCTGGTTGCGCCGAGCAGAAGCGCGAGCGGGACAAGAATTGCCGCGCCGGTCAGAAGAAACTTTTTCGCGGAAACAGCTTACGGATTCATAGGACGCTCATTCTGGCGTTGGATTGCCGGTCACGAGAATAGGCCTAGCATACGACATCGGGCGTCTTGGCCTTTGCCTTTAGCCTTCGAGTACAATGACGCTCGTAAGGCCGAATCCGGCGGCGCGAGCGCCGCGCGAACGAGGGTAAGTCCTTTGGCGACTGGCGAAATCACCACTTCGGGCACGCAAACTCCTCCGCAGCTTCCCCATCACAAGGTCAAGATCAAGAAGAACGGGCAGCGCGCCTGCAACGAGAAAAACGAAAAAGGCAAATTCTGCGGCGGCCATTTGAAACGCTGGTTCTACCGGACTGACGTGGTCGAGCAGGCCTGCGGCGACGTCGAAAAAGCCTGGGGACCGGACGCCGAAGTCTACCGCTGCGAGCATTGCCAGACACTTTATTTGCCGAATCCCGCGGAAGCCAAAGTGAATGTCGCCGGGCAGGGAATGATTTCGGTGTTCGGGCTGACCTTGCCGCCGAAAGAAAAGTAGTTGCGAGTACCTAGTACCTAGTACCGAGACAGAGAGAAGCGCGGGTTGACTCGGTACCGGGTACTCGGTACTGGGTACTCGCCCATGAACACTTCCGAACTCATCTACGACTGGAACAAGAATCATCCGCCGGGATTGAAGCCGCCGGGACCGGTGCTGCTGAATGATGAGAGCCTGCGCGATGGATTGCAGTCGCCTTCGGTGCGCGATCCTTCGATCCCCGAGAAAATTGAGATTCTTCATCTGATGGAGGCGTTGGGGATCGATTCGCTCGATCTCGGATTGCCGGGCGCGGGAGCGCGCGCGGTCGAGCATGTGACGGCGCTGGCGCGGGAAATCGTTGCGCACAAGATGAAGATTCGCGCCAACTGCGCGGCGCGGACGCATGAGAACGATATTCGTCCGATTGCCGAGATCGTGCAGAAGACCGGCCTGCGCATCGAGGCCGCGACGTTTATCGGATCGAGTCCGATTCGGCGCTTTACTGAAGGTTGGACCGACGATTTTCTTTTGCAGACCACCGAGAAGGCTGTGAAATATGCGGTTTCGCTCGGCCTCGACTCGATGTACGTCACCGAAGATACGTCGCGCTGCGATCCGGAGACGGTGAAGCGGCTGTATTCGACGGCGATCAGTTGCGGCGCGCGGGCCATCGTGATCTGCGACACCGCCGGGCATGCCACGCCCATGGGCGCGTTCGCGCTGGTGCAAGTTTGTGATTGAGGAAGTGGTGAAGCCTTCCGGCGAAAAGATTCGCGTGGACTGGCACGGGCACAGCGATCGCGGGCTGGCCGATTGCCAACTCGATGGCGGCGCTGATCGCCGGGGCAAATTGCGTTCACGGATGCGCCATCGGCCTCGGCGAGCGCGTGGGCAATACGCAGATGGATCAGATGCTGGTGAATCTGAAGCTGATGGGCATTGCGCCGTGGGCTGAGCAGGACCTGACCAAGCTGAAGCAATATTGCCAGGCGGTTTCGCGGGCTACGGGCGTGCCGATTCCGGCGAATTATCCGGTGGTGGGCGACGATGCTTTTCGCACGGCTACGGGCGTGCATGCGGCGGCGATCATCAAGGCGTATCACAAGAACGATGTCGTGCTGGCCAACACGGTTTACTCGGGCGTGCCCTCGCATGTGTTCGGGCTGGAGCAGATCATCGACATCGGTCCCATGAGCGGGAAGTCGAATGTGCTGTTCTGGCTGGAGCGGCGCGGCATTCCGGCGACGGACGATCTGGTCGAGCGCATTTACCAGCGCGCAAAGGCGAGCGATCATACGCTGAGCGACGCCGAGATTGCGGAGTGCCTGCCGGCGGCGGGAGTGAAGCGGAACTAGTGAAGCAGAACCGAAGTTAGAGCGAGGTTGAATGCCTGAAACCATGCGACATGCGATTCTCGGAGCCGGCGGCGTTGGAGGGCTGATCGGCGCTTGTCTGGCGCACGCGGGAGATTCCGTCACGCTGGTGGTGCGGCGCGAGGCGCTGGCGCAGTATCCCAAACAACTTCAGCTGGAAAGTCCTTTCGGGAATTTCACGGTGAATGTCGCCGTCGCTGCGGAGGTTCCTGCCGTCGACGTGCTTTGGATTACGGTGAAGGCCACGCAGTTGGAGCCGGCGCTCGTTGCGCTGAAGAATCCTGATGCGGTGCGGGCTATCGTTCCCCTGCTCAATGGCATTGACCATATCTCGCTGCTCCGCGGCCGGTACGGCTCTGGGCGGGTGATTCCGGCGACGATTGCGGTTGAGACCGAACGCGTCAGTCCTGGGCACATCGTTCATCGTTCTCCTTTTGCGCGGCTCAATGTTTCTTCCGCGGGGCGGGGCTGTGCTGGCGAACACTCTCGATCAGCTGCAGCAGATCGGTTTTGAGTGCCGGTTCGTCGACGATGAGCCGACGCTGATGTGGAGCAAGCTGGTTTTTCTGGCGCCGTTTGCGCTGACCACAACCGCTGCGGATAAGACTACGGGCGAGATCCTCGCTGATCCCAATTGGGGGCAGCTGGGATTGGCCTGTCTGCGAGAGGCTTGTGCCGTCGCCGTGGCTGAGGGCGCGAAGGTTGATGCGGATGCGGTGATCGCCGGGGTGATGAAGATGCCGGGAAACATGCGCAGCTCGATGCAGAAGGATGTGGAGCAGCACAGGACTCCGGAGCTGGAGGCGATTGCGGGGCCGATCCTGCGGGGTGCTCAGCGGCATGGGATTGAGGTTCCGGCTACGAAGAAACTGGTGGCTGCGGTGGAGGAGCGGGCTGGGCTCGAAGAGCGTCGGCTGGCTTAGATCTGGATCAAAAAAAATCGCAGATCGGTTGACGTAAAATATCTCGAATCAATCACTTAGAGACACGGTCCGCTCCGAAGTCCGCCTAAAATATTGATTGTAAATGACTTGCTTGTAAAATCCTTACAATCAACGACTTAGCCATGCCCGGTTCTTCCTAAGTCCTTTGGAATCAGTCAGTCGCTACCGACAGAGCTGCTGGTTGAGCCGTAAAATCTGGTGAGCTAAGGAGTTAGCTGGGGGTTATTCAATTGTCAAAGAACCTGGGGCCCTAACCAAACACAGGGTGCGGCACTGCGTCCGCCCTCACTATCATGTCCCGGTTTGACAGGGGAGGCAAGGTTAGTTGTCACATCGGGTTGTGGAAAAACTTGGGTCGCGGTTTTCAGTGCTTCTCGAAACCGCGAGTGACGGATTCGACGACAATGGAAAATCCCCACTTCTCGCAAAGAACGCGAGAAATGGGGCACCCGGCGAGGCCAGCGTGGGTTTGCCGTCCCGGTGGGACTCGATTCGTCTCACTCGCGCTTTCCCCAGCACTTAGGTGCTGGGCTGATGAATGCCGTCGCTTTTGCGACTCAGATGCTTTGGGGGAATGGAGACATTCTTAAATGTTTACGTCGCGTGCGATTGGATTTGTGAGTGGTCCTTACAAGGACACGAGCGAGGTTCCCAAGGGGCTGGGCGCTAAGCACGAGGCGGATGGCGTGCTTAAGATCCTGCCTGAGTTTGAGCTGGGGCTTACTGATATTGAGGGCTTCTCGCATCTGATCGTTCTCTGGGAGTTTGACCGGGCGCAGGGGTTTGATCTGCTCGGTACGCCGCCTTCCGACAATCGGCCGCATGGAGTGTTTGCTACGCGGTCGCCGCGGCGTCCGAACCCGATTGGTTTGACTGTCGTCGAATTGCTTACGCCGCGAGGGTTGCGAGTTGCATGTTCGCGGGGTCGATATGCTGGATGGGACAGCTATTCTTGATATCAAGCCTTTGCTTTCGGCTATTCCCGATGAGAGGCTGCGACGTGGGTGGCTGGCGGAGGCTGAGGCGCGGCGGAAGGGTTGATGTCGCAGCTGTTCGCTCGGGAAGTCCCCACTTCTCGCAAAGAGCGCGAGAAATGGGGCACCCATGACCACCAGGGCTGAAGCCCGTATTCGTTGTGGAGGCTTTACGCGGCGCTTGAAGCGCCGCTCTTCCACGTCACTGCCTGCATTCCGGACTTTTCGGCGGCCCACGATACGCATAGTCGTGGAAGGAACTCCCGGAAAAGCCGCAGGTGCTGACGTGATGCAAGGGATCCTTCGACTCCGCCGCTGCTTCGCGTTCGCGAAGCAGCGGCTCCGCTCAGGATGACAAGAAGTTACTAACGTCCATCTTTTTCCGATCCAAGAGATGAGTCTCGCCGCGTCGACGGCATTGTGCGGTTCCCGTCCTAGGTAATCCCCTTTCTTTCCTATACGTTGTAATATGGGCCATAACCCCCATGAGCCCCGTTCCCCCACGTGCGGACATGCCGGACGTTGCGCCTACGGTGCAGCAGGATGTGGCGCGTCTGGCGGCCTCTCCCGAGGTGCGCTCGGCTTATAACTGGCTGCGGACGCAAGAGCCGCAACTGGCGCAGTGGCAGATGGAGATGGCGCGGATTCCGGCGCCTCCGTTTGGGGAGTCGGCGCGCGGGGCCTGGCTGGCGGAGCGCTTTCGCGAAGTTGGGCTCGACGATGTTCGCATCGACGATGTGGGCAACGTGTTCGGCATTCATCCTGGATTTGGGCAGCGCTATGTCGCTCTCAGCGCGCACATCGATACTGTGTTTCCGGCGAACACACCGCTGAATATCCGGCAGCAGGGCAGCCGGTTGTATGGGCCCGGGGTTTCAGACAACGGTGCAGGGGTGGCGGCGATGCTGGGGATTGCCTCGCTGCTGCGGGCGGTGCGGCTGCGGCACGCGCTGCCGTTCGTGTTTATCGGCAACGTGGGCGAAGAGGGCGAGGGCGACCTGCGCGGGATGCGGCATATTTTTTCGACGCCGCGGTGGAAGGATTCGATTGCTTACAGCGTGGTGCTCGACGGCGCGGGCGCGGACACGATTGTGGCTGAGGCTCTGGGCAGCCGGCGCTTTGAGGTGATCGTGCGCGGTCCGGGCGGGCATTCGTGGAGCGATTTTGGCGCGCCCAATCCGATCGTGATTCTGGCGCGTGCCGTCGATACGTTTACGACAACGCCGGTGCCTACTGCGCCGAAGACTACTTTCAACATCGGAGTGATTCGCGGCGGAACTTCGGTGAATTCGATTCCGGAGTCGGCGAGCATGAAGGTGGATATCCGCTCGACTTCGATGACGGAGATGGAGCGGCTGGAGCAGGCGTTGCGGCTGGCGCTGAATCGCGCGGTGGAAGATGAGACGCTGGCGGCGGAGATGCGGTCACCGGTGCAGAAGCGGCCTTCGGGAGTGAGTTGCGAAGTGGTGGCGATCGGCAACCGTCCGGCGGGAGAACTGGCGGCGGGGGCGCGGATTCTGCACGTGATTCGCGCGGTGGATGCGCAACTGAACAACGCGGCGCAGGTGCAGCGGGCGTCGACTGACGCAAATATTCCATTGTCGCTGGGGCTCGAGGCGATTGCGATCGGCGGCGGCGGGTCGGGCGGCGGGGCGCATACCTTGCAGGAATGGTTCGATTCCAATGGGCGGGAGTTGGGGTTGAAGAGGATTCTACTGACGATGATGGCGCTGGCGGGAGCGGGGGTGGCGGAATGATGAGGACGTTCGCGACCTCGGCGGGCTAAAGCCATCTACACAGGGAAGTGCTTTTTCGCAGCGCTGAAGCGCTGCGCCACCCGACAAGCTGCATGCGGCAGTGGAATCCCACTTCTCGCAAAGGACGCGAGAAATGGGGCACCCGGTTTTTTTGATTGTATTTATCGCCGTCGTCTGCAGTGCGCAGGTGGCCGCGCAAACTAACCCACCGGCGCCAAGCTACCGAGCAGTACGCGTCCCCTGAGAAGACAGATACCAGGCCCCGCGCGGATGCCATCTACTTCCATGCCAATGTTTACACCGGCGTGCCTTCGAATACGGCGTTCAGTTCGATTCTGCGCGAGGAGGCCATCGCGGTGCGCGGCGACCGCATTCAGGCAGTGGGCAAGAATTTGGACGTGATGAAGCTGAAAGGGCCGCAGACGGAAGTTATTGATATGGGCGGGCGTTTTGTAATGCCGGGATTCAACGATGCGCAGGTGCACCTGGCGGATGCCGGGCTGCAGAAGTTGAGTATCGACGTGACTGGGGTGAAGACGCTGGAGGAATTTCGCGAGCGCGTTAAGGCCGCGGTGGAGAAGGTCAAGCCCGACGAATGGGTTCTGGGCGGAGGCTGGGACGAGACGATCTGGCCGGTTCCGACTCTGCCCAGCCGATGGGATCTGGATGAGGTTTCAGACGGGCGTCCGGTGTTTCTGGATCGCGTGGATGGGCACCTTGCCGTGGCTAATACGCGGGCGCTGCAGTTGGCCAAGATCACCGTGGCCAGCCGCGATCCGGAAGGCGGCAAGATTGACCGGGATGCGAACGGGCAGCCTACGGGGATTCTGCGGGGGACGGCGCAGCAGGCGGTGCGAGCGGCGATTCCGCAGCTGACGCGCGAAGCGCGGCGGCGGGCAATTGAAGCGGCACTCGCGGACCTGGCCGAGCACGGTGTGACCTCGGCGCAGGATTATTCGCCGGAATTGGAGAGTTTCCAGATTTACGAGGAGCTTGAAAAAGACGGCAAGCTGACGGTGCGGATTTCCGAGTGGTTGCCTTTTGACGATCTTGTCGATGAGTTGAAAGTTAAGCGCGGGTTGCATCCGCAATCGGATTTGATGTTGCACACAGGGATGGTGAAGGGCTTCATCGATGGCTCGCTGGGCGGGCATACGGCGGCGCTGCTGGAGCCGTATGAGGACGATCCCAAGCAGTCGGGCCTGACCCAATATGACGCTGCGAAGCTGAATGAAATGGCCAAAGAGCGCGTGCTGGCGGGCTTTCAGATTGGGTTGCATGCCGATTGGCGACGAGGCCGTCCAGATGGCGCTCGATGCTTTTGCCGAAGCGGAGAAGGCGGCGAAGGAAGCAGAAAGTGAAAGGCGCGAACGGCGGCGACGATTACCGCTTGCGCATCGAGCATGCGCAGGTCACCACTCCGGCACCAGTTCGCGCGTTTTAAGGAATTGAAGGTGATCGCCTCGGTGCAGCCTAGTCATCTGCTCACCGATATGCGCTGGGAGCAGGACCGGTTGGGCCCGAAGCGGGCGGCAACTTCCTACGCGTGGGCGGCGTTGGTGAACAAGGGTGTGACGCTGGCCTTTGGAACGGATTATCCGGTGGAACCGGTGTCGCCGTTCCGCGGGCTGTATGCGGCGGTTACGCGGAAGAGCGAGAACGGCAAGCAGGAATTCTTCCCGGAGCAGAAGCTGACCATGGATCAGGCGATTGCGGCTTACACCACCGGCTCGGCCTTTGCCGAATTCGAGGAGAAGGAAAAAGGCAAGCTGGCGCCGGGGATGCTGGCGGATTTTGTGGTGCTGGACCGCGACATCACTGCGGCGTCCGCCGAAAAAGAGTTGGCGACCAAAGTTCTGCGGACCGTGGTGGGTGGGAAGACGGTGTACGAGGCGAAATGAGCTAAGGGACACGGCAAAATTGCGGTCTGGTATCGAGGGAGTGCGGCGTGCAGCGTGCAGCGACTAGTTGTTTTCTATTATCAATACTTTGCAGGAAGTTATTTCTTCTCATCCCATAAAACGAAAAGCCGGATTCGTGCGTCTAATATCCTGAGATCCGCAGGCGGATCGCATCCCAGAGGCGGTCTTGGAACTGGGGCTGAGGCTTTGGCAAACGGGTATAATTAGAGATTCATAGAGGATTCGGAGGGAAGCAGGCATATGGATTCGCAGGCAATTTGGGTGCGTTTGAAGACGCATCGGTGGGTATATTCGTTCAGCATTGTGGCTACGCTGGCGCTGGGTATTTTGATCGGCACGGTGGTTTCATCCGGGGTGAAAGGCAAGGAGGGGCAGAAGGCCTCCGATGCGACTCCGCTGTCGGTTCCCGCGCCGCAGCAGCTTTCCAATGCGTTTTCGCAAATCGCAAAACAGTTGGGGCCGAGCGTGGTGAACATCAACACGGAATCGACCATTAAGACGCAGCGCCGGCGACGTGGCGGGCAGAATCCCGATGACGACGACAACGGCGGCGGCGGGGATGGATGACTTCTTCAACCATTTCTTTGGAGGCCCTGGCGGGCAGGGTGGTCCGGGTGGGCGGCGACGGCTCGATTCGCGAGCGTTCGCTGGGTTCGGGCGTGATCGTGGACCCGAAGGGCTACATCGTGACCAACCGGCACGTGGTGGAGAAGGCGGACCGCATCCGGGTGCGCCTGCAGGATGATCCGCCAGGCGTGCAGCATGACGCCAAGGTGATCGGAGAAGACTCGGAAACCGATCTGGCGGTGATCAAGATTGACATGGATCGACCAGTGCCTTCGGCGAAGCTGGGCAACTCCGACGGCATGGAGGTCGGCGACTGGGTGCTCGCTATCGGCAGCCCGTTTGGGCAAGTGGGTACCGTGACGGCGGGTATTGTTTCCGCCAAGGGCCGGGATATCGTGCCGGGGCGGCAGTTCCAAACCTTCATTCAGACCGATGCTGCGATTAACCCCGGGAATTCGGGAGGGCCGCTGGTCAATATGAACGGCGAAGTGATTGGCATCAATACGGCGATTCTGAGCGAGACCAACGCGTATGCCGGGGTGGGCTTTTCACTTCCTTCGAACACCGTGGTGCAGGTTTACAACCAGCTGATTGGACCTGAGCATCGAGTGGCGCGCGGGTCAATCGGAATTCAGTTTGATGCGGTCGAAAACCCTGCGATCAACCGCGTGTATGGCGCCGGAAGCGGCGTCACGGTGGCGAGCGTGGTGGCCGGGAGCCCGGCGGATCAGGCGGGATTGAAAGTAGGCGACACCATCACTACGGTGGACGGGAAGAAAGTCACAAAGGGAACCGAGTTGGTGGCGGAGATTGCCTCGCGTAAGCCGGGAGCGAAAGTGCAACTCGGCTTCCTGCGCAACGGCAAGCTGCAGGAGACGACGGTAACCATTGCCGACCGTGCCAAGCTGTTTGCCGCGCGTTTAAACGAAGACGATAGCGGCAACGACGAAAGCACCCCCAAGCAGAGCAAGTTCGGCATCACGGTGCGCAAGCTGACGCCGGAGATGGCCGACCGGCTGGATATTCCGTCCGGCAAAGGCGTGATCGTGCAGGACGTGAAGCCGGGGTCGTTTGCCGAGGATGTCGGTTTGGGACGCGGCGACGTGATCCTGGAGATCAACAAACAGCCGGTGAACAGCGAAGACGACTTTGCCCGGATGGAGTCGAGCATGAAGAGCGGCCAGGATGTGGTATTCCTGGTGCGCCCGCGCGGTTCGTCGCGCCAGGATGGAACTGCATTTTTGGCCGGGACACTTCCGTAACCTGCAACCGGCCCAGCCGGAACTGGCATTGCCTCCTGCGATGGAGGATGATTAGAATGCCAGTTCTAGTTGGGTCTTTTTGTTGTTTTTGCGGCCGAATTATTACTTACCTCTCGAGTGCGGCGTTCTGGAGTTCGAGGGTTGTTGAAAAACATGCAGAAGCGATGGCGCGGGAATGCGGAGATGGCTGGGCGCGGGCTGCGCTCTGGCGCTGGTCTGTGCTCTGCGCATCGCCGCGCGCTGCGCTTGGCACAAGCCGCTGATTCGCGCGAAGCGTCTGCTTCTGCCCCGCTGGCGGGGACAAGCACGCCGGCAAAGTCAAATAGTGCCGTCCACAAGAGCAGCGCGAAGCGCTCAGCGCAAAGAGGAAAGAGAAAGCCGACGGCGCGGGGCCAGCAGAAGATTGATCCCCAGCGGGCGCAGGAGATCCAGGAAGCTCTGATTCGCGAGCATTACCTGAGCGGCGAAGCGGCCGGAACCTGGAATCAGTCCAGTGAAGATGCCATGCGGCGCTATCAGGCCGATCACGGCTGGCAATCGAAAACGGTGCCCGATGCGCGTGCGTTGATCAGCTTGGGGCTGGGGCCGAGCCACGATCACCTGCTGAATCCGGAAAGCGCGATGACGACGGAGCCGGTTACGCATGCAGCGTCTTTGACTCCGGTGTCGCACAGCGCCGATCCGGGAGCGCGCATGAATACTGCTCCAACGACTCCTCCGGCGCCGCGCCACGAGCTCCCGAGCATGATGCGTCGGGCCCGCAGTAGCATTCGCAATTAGCAGTTAGTCCTTCCAGCTTCTTCGTCTCAGCTCAAATTAAAGGCTCCAAAACAGGGCCACTTCGCTGGATGCCAACAAGCGCCTGATTGCTCCTAACTGCCGGACGTCCTGCGGTAGCTCCCGAGCACTGGCCGGGGGAAATAGGGAAGGGGCTGCGAATGCACGATGGCTGCCGGGTTCGCCTCGACTAGGGCGTCGGCGACTTCGTCGCCACAGATTTCCGCGGCGGCATCGCGAGCGGTGGAAAGTACGGGGACTCGTTTCTCGGTATCGTGGGCATCGGTGGCCAGCACGTGCACGGCGTCGTGCTCGAACAGCCATCGGGCGGCGCGGCGCACGCGATCTCCCCAGAATCCAGTGAGCGCGGAGCCGGTCACCTGGATCACGCAACCCTGCTCGGCCCACTCCAACACGAGCTGCGGGCTCTCGCGCAGAATCGGGTTGCGCTCGGGATGGGTGATGACGGCGGTGATGCCACGGTCGCCGAGTTGCGTAAAACAATCCGTAGTTTGCTGCGGGACGCTGTAATTGCTTAGCTCGACCAGCATGTAGTGCGTGCCGTCGATGGCGTAGCGGGCGGGATTGGCCAGCACATCCTGCATATTGTCGTAGGAGAGATGGAAGTCGCAGCCCAGGCTGAGCTTGAGCGCATCGCCTACCAGTTGCTGCAATTGGGCAACCAGTCCCTGAAGATAGTCGCGGTCGTAGTGGTAGCGGTCGTTGGCATGCGGAGTGGCGACCTGGTGCGTGATGCCGTCGGCAGCGGCCATGCGGCACATGGCGACGGAGGTTTCCCAGGACTTGGAGCCGTCGTCTACTTCCGGAAGGATATGGGAATGAATGTCGACCACGATTTATAGGAACGCTACTAAGGACACAGGCGCGCGATCAGGGTTGCGTCTGATTTGATTTAAGCAGATTCGCGGGGAAAGAGGAAGGTGAACAATCGCTCACCAGATGGTCGGCACGGCGCTGCGACTTGTGGATTTCGCGGTCAGCAGTGACGAGGGGAATGTCTTCGACCAGAGCAGTAGCTCCGATAATGCGGTCGGCTGGATCTTTTGGATAATCAGCTGGTAGCTCGAACGCTTGCAACGCGATATTCCCCGTGATCGGAAGCACGATGAAACGGCGTTCGACTTCTGAGAGAAAAGTCTCCACGCTTGGTGTCAGGTGGATTCGTCCATGACTGGAAAGGCGGACGATTTCAACAAGCGTGATGCCGGAAACCGCGAGGCCGCGGTCTTTTTCGCGCGCCTTCTCAATCGCTTGCGTGCGCCGCCGGGGAAATCCGCCGATAGTCTTGCGCGAGCCAGATCACCACATGCGTGTCGAGCAGGATCAATAAAGATCGCCCCACTCCTCGGGAGTGAATGCCGGGGAGACAATGTCGCCCTTGATTTCGATTTTGCCTTTGCCCTTGAAGAAGCCAAAAATGTCGTCTTTTTCTTTTTCGACGGGGACGAGCTTGGCCACCGGCTTGCCCCGCTTGGTGATGACGACAGCCTGGCGCTTGGCCTGAACTTCATCCATGATGGCGAGACAGTGGGCTTTGAAGGCGCCGGCGGGGATGGTTTTGGTTTTCATGCTTACGCCTGAAGATCATGGTCATTATACCATGGTCATACGGCGGACATGACGTTTCCTGCGATGCGTGCGAGCGCACGATTCTCAGTTTCCTGGTCGCCGGACTCCTGTGGCATATCGTGCTGGCCGCAGTTCGTTGCCAAAGGCCTATCGGAAGCAACATCGCCATCATTTCCGTCAAAGAATCGCTTCGGCTCAGCAGCATGAATGGCCAAGCGACGTCATGGGCACCAAGATTTGCCATGCTCCGGAAGAATCCAGAAGAGACAGAGTTCATATCGGAGCCGTACAGTGAGGAGTCCAGTCTCGCGAGGCCGGCAATCGCGTAGTGAAAACGCTCAAGTACTAGCATCGCGAAAAGGCATCATGCGCGACAATGTTCATCATGTTCCGCATTCCATAGCGCTCGCGAATGAAGTCTGCGATCCCCGCGTAGGCGCTTGTCAGCGTCTTTTCATCCGGCAGGAACACGATGCGGAAGTGCTGCGTGCCGGGCTTCTGGCCGAAGCCGGAGCCGTGGACTACCATGACGTGCTTCTGGCGGATTAATTCTTTGACGAAGATTTCGTCGCTCTCGGGGATGTCGATGCGGGGGAAGGCGTAGAACGCGCCGCGCGGGGCGACGCAGCTTACGCGCGGCGTGGACTTCGCACCACTTCTGCGTTAGATCGCGGCGGGAGCGCAGTTTGCGTTGCACTTCGATGAGATGGTCTTGAGGTCCTTCGAGCGCGGGCTTGATGGCGTATTGCTCGGGATGGTTGGCGCAGAGGCGGGCGCGCAGCAGGCGGTGAATGCCTTCGGTGTAGGGCTTTACGGCCGCGGCGTCGCCGGAGACGATGCCCCAGCCGATGCGCCATCCGGGGACGAGATAGTTCTTCGACATTCCGCCGAAGGTGATGCAGGGCACGTCGGGCGCGACTGCGGCGAAGGCGATGTGCGGCGTGACGTCTCCGTTCGAATCGGGAAGAATCAGTTTGTCGTAGATTTCGTCGGCGAAGACTACCAGGTTGTGGCGGCGCGCTATCTCGGCGATTTGCTCGAGCATCTGCCGCGAGCACAGCGAGCCAGTCGGATTGTTGGGGTTAATCAGCACGATGCCGCGGGTGCGCGGCGTTAGCTTGCGTTCGATATCGGCTAGTTCGGGCTGCCAGGCGTCGTCTTCATTCAGATCGTAGGCGTTGAGCGCGATGCCGAGCTTGCACAGAACCGCCGAGTAGAGCGGGTAGTCGGGCTTTGGGGTGAGAATGTCTTCGCCGGGATTGACCAGCGCGCTGATGCAGAGATCGACCGTTTCGCTTACGCCGGAGGTGACGAAGACATCCTGAACGGTGGTGATGCCTTTGCGCGCGGCTTCTCCGCGAATGGCTTCGAGTGCTTCAGGAATGCCGGGAGATGGGGCGTAGCCGTTCTTGCCGTCGCGCATGGCCTTGTAGGCGGCTTCGATGATGTGCGGAGGAGTCTGGAAATCGAAGTTGAGCGGGTCGCCGACGTTCAGCGGCAGAACTTTGTGTCCCTGCTTTATGACTTCGTCGGCTACGCAGGCCAGGTCGCGAATGGCGTAGCGGACGTTCTCGAGACGCTTGGCGGCGGTGACTTCGCGGGCTTGCGTGATGGGCATGAATGGGCTGCCATGATTCTACTCAGAAGCGTTGGCGTCGCCAACGTGCCTCGTCGGCCGTTTGAACAGAGGCGAAATGCTGTCAAGACGTGACAAAACGTTGACAACACGGTGACACGCGGCGTCGGGGTCGAATTTTAGAATGATTGCAAGCTGCAGATTGCAAAAATACATATAGAGGCTTACATAATGAAGACATCAAGGATTGTGGTCCTGACTTTCAGCTTGCTCGCGGTGTTTCTACTGCTTGCCGAGGCGCGGGATTCGAACAGTGGCGCGGCGGGCGTCCGCGAAATTCCCGTGACGGCGAAGAAATACGAATTCACTCCCAGCTCGATCCATGTGAAGAAGGGCGAGCATGTGAAGCTGCTGATCACCGCCGTCGATCATGACCACGGATTCAAGCTGCCTGCGTTCGACATCGAGCAACAGCTTAAGGAAGGCGAGACCACCACGGTTGAGTTCACACCCGACAAAGCGGGAACGTTCCGCTTCGCCTGTTCGCATGTCTGTGGGTTTGGACATCGCGGAATGAAGGCAGAACTTGTTGTAGAGGAGTAGCCAGGAAACTCGCCGACCTTGCGCGACAGAACTTTGCCGCTACTGGAGGAATTCTGGTGGTTGCGAGGTCAGTGAGGGGTGAAGCTGAGAGAAACATCCTCGGTGGTTTGCGAGGCGGCGGGGGCGTATTTCCACTTCTTGACAGCCGCGGCCGCGTTTTCGGCGAGGATGGGATTGCCCCCTAGAACTTCCACGTTGCTAACGGTCCCATTGGGGAGGACGGTGGCTTTCAGGCGGACCACGCCGCCAACTTGCGCATGCCGCAGAATGTCAGGGTAATCCGGCTTGGTGATGACAATCACTTTACGATCGGGCTTCGAAGCCTTTTGGGCCAGCGAAGCGGGAACGAAGGCGGTTACCCAGCAGAGCGCCAGCAGCAGAGTCGCGGAAGCGAGTCTTGCTGGATTGCTCTTTCTGAATTCCGAACACAGACAGTTGTGAAGTGTGAGACCCATCGCCAGGCTTGAACCCCAGCCCTGACGGTAGGGCCTGGAAGTACTGCGGGCAAGATTACCAAGGTACTCGCGGAAGTTAGTGGTCAGTGGTCAGTGACCAGTGGCCAGTAATATCGCTCGACACTTAGAGCAGGGCGCTGATCATTGATTACGACCACTGGCCGCCGTTTAGTCTGCTCGGTCGATCTGGGCCTTCTGCAGCTTGTCGGAGTAATCGACGTAGACGGACTTCCATTCAGTGTAGAAGTCGATGGCGCCGATGCCGCCTTCGCGGTGGCCGTTGCCGGTGGCTTTTGTTCCTCCGAAAGGAAGATGCACTTCGGCGCCGATGGTCGGGGCGTTGATGTAGGTGATGCCGGCGTAGAGGTCGCGGATGGCGGCGAAGGCCTTGTTCACATCTTTGGTGTAGAGCGCGGAGGAGAGTCCGTACTCGATGCCGTTGGCGATTTCGATGGCGTCTTCGAGGTCGTCGCAGGGGATGATGGAGACGACGGGGCCGAAGATTTCTTCCTGGGCGATGCGCATTTTGGGGTCAACGTCGGAGAAGACGGTGGGCTCCATGAACCAGCCGTATTGGTAGTCGCCTTTGTCGAGGCGATTGCCGCCGCAGAGCAGCTTCGCGCCTTCGTTCTTGCCGATCTCGACGTAGCTGAGGTCGGTCTGAAGCTGCTTTTCGTTGATGGCTGGACCCATCTCGGTGGTTTCATCGAGGCCGTTGCCGACTTTCAGCTTCTTGGCGCGGGCTACGTAGCGCTCGATGAATTCACGGTAGACGCCTTTCTGCACGATGATGCGGCTGGTGGCGGTGCAACGCTGGCCGGTGGTGCCGAATCCGCCCCAGAGGCCGCCTTCGATGGCGAGGTCGAGGTTGGCGTCGTCGAGCACGATCATGGGATTCTTGCCGCCGAGTTCGAGCGAGCAGTGTTTGAAAGTCTTGGCCGCGATGCCGCCGATGATGCGGCCGACGGCGGAGGATCCGGTGAGCGAGACGGCGCGCACGTCGGAGTGCTCGGCGAGCGGAGTGCCTACCTCGGCGCCGAAGCCGGCGACGACGTTGATTACTCCCTTGGGCAGGCCGGCGTCGCTCAGGGCGCGAACCAGATTGAAAGTGGAGAGTGGAGTGTCCTGTGCGGGCTTGATGACGCAGGTGTTGCCGCAGACGATGGCGGGCAGGAGCTTCCAGGAAGAGATCGCCATGGGGAAATTCCAGGGCGTGATCATGCCGCAGATGCCGATGGGCTGGCGGACGGCCATGGCGAACTTGTTGGGCATTTCGGAGGGGACGGTGGGGCCGAAGAGACGGCGGCCTTCGCCGGCGTTGTAGTAGGCGGCGTCGATGGCTTCCTGGACGTCGCCGCGGGTTTCGGCTAGGACCTTGCCCATTTCGCGAGTCATTTCGCGGGCGTACTCTTCTTTGCGTTCGATGAGGATTTCGGCGGCGCGGAAGACGATCTCGGCGCGGCGCGGGGCGGGGACCAGGCGCCATTTGGCGAAGGCGCGCTTGGCTGCGTCGACGGCGGCGTCGACGTCGGCCTTGGCTGATTTCTGGAAGATGCCGACTACGTCGCGAGTGTCGGCGGGATTGCGGTCTTCGAAGGTTTCGCCGGTCGAGGATTCGACCCACTCGCCGTCGATGAAGTTCTTGAATACTTTGGTTGGGTTGTAGCCCAGAATGGCGGGGGAAGCCAGGGTGTCGGTGGCCATGATTGCTCCTTATGAATGCCTGGATATTGATGCTACAGCGGGTGAGGAGGGTGCGGCAAGGGAAGGCTCGATGCGGCCTTCCAGGGTGTCAGCTGGCGACGGCTGGGCTCTTGTCCGGGATTGGAAAGGTCGCGGCGATGGTGGTACCCGCGCCTTCTGAGCGGATTTCGAACTGGCCGCCGAGCTGCCGGACTCGTTCGCGCATACCCTGGATTCCAACGCCGGGTTTAGGGGGGCCGGAACTTCGAAGAACTACGCCGGGAATGCCTTTTCCCTGATCGCGGACTTCCACCATTACAGCTTGCGCCTCGCGGCCGATGCGAATGCTGGCTGAGGGACTGCCGGAGTGCCGGTGGACATTGGTGAGGCATTCCTGAACGAGCCTGAAGATTGCTGTCTCCATTTCAAGGGGCAGCCTGCCGAGTTTTCGATCGAAGGAAAATTCCACCTTGATCTTGCTGCGTTCTGCGAAACCGTCTACGTACCAGGTTAGCGCGGACTCCAGGCCAGCTTCGTCCAACAAAGGGGGATGAAGCAAATGAGACATGGTACGAAGTTCGCGGGAAAGTTCGTCCACGAGGAAAATGCTGTCGGTGATGTTTTTGCCGAATTCCGGGCTGAGTTCCGGGATCATCGACTCCAGGGGAACGAGATTCATACTTAAAGCGACAAGTAGCTGGCCGGCACTGTCGTGGAGTTCGCGGGCAATGCGCCGCCTTTCCTCATCCTGGGCGAGGAGCAAGCGGCCGGTTACCATTCGCAAGCTGGCTTCTGCTTCCACGAGTTCTGCGGTGCGTTCTTTTACCTTTTCCTCCAGACCCGTCCTCAATTCTTTGGCTTCGGTGATGTCCAGGCCTGTGGCTACGATCAATGCCACATTTCCACTCTCGTCTCTAACCGGAGTGAGCGTGCGATCGGCAACCCGGACGGTTCCGTCGGCCAGGCAGTACTGGCAATCTTCCCGCACCGATTGGCCCTTCGCGGCCTTCCGAACGCTGTTCTTCGTAAGTTCGGTTTCCTGGGGAAGGGGCGACCACCAGGGTTCCCAAAACTTACGTCCTAGTACCTGTTCCGGGATGAAGCCTCCTCCCTCGACTGCGGCATGGTTGGCTTCCATTACGGTTCCGTCAGGAGTCAGAAAGGCCATGAAGGCGTAGGTTTGGCTGAAAGCGGCGCGGAGCCGGGTGCGCTCAGTTTCCGCTTCCGCGCGCAATTCGCGCTCGACCGTCTCAGCCTGGCGGCGAATCCGCGCCATGGCGAGATGGGAAGCAATTCGAGCCAGCAGTTCGCGGGCAGAAAAAGGTTTGACCAGGTAATCGTCTGCACCAGCCTGAAGCCCTTCGATGCGCGACTCTTCGCCGGCGCGAGCTGAGATCAGAATGACTGGAGTGCTGTTCAAGGCCACGTCGCGCCGCAATTCCTTCAGCAGGCGGAAGCCATCGAGCCGGGGCATCATGACATCGGCGAGGACCAAGTCGGGCGGGTGCTCGCGGGCACTCTGAAGAGCCGATTCGCCGTCCGCAGCGGTCACGACTTCGTAGTTCTCGAGCAGGAGGCGTTGCACATAGTCCCGCATGTCGGCATTGTCGTCTGCGACGAGAATACGCTGGATGCGGGATGGAGCGTTCTTGTCGTCGCGAGCGGAGGGCCGGGGAACGCCTTGCAGTTCGTGCAGCGTCGTCATACCGGAGGGGTTTGGGACAGATTCCTGCCCTGGAAGCCAGCGCAGCGCCTCTTGGATATAAGGCTCCGCACCCAGCGCGGTCGAAACCTGGGTGCGGGCTGTTTGCATGCGTTCAGCGGGAAGGTGGGAGTTCCCAAAGGGAATCGACACTGTGAACGTGCTTCCAACTGCGAGAGCGCTCTGGACCGTGATGGCTCCGCCATGCAGCTTTACCAACTCGTGAACGAAGGCCAGGCCTATGCCGGTGCCTTCGTTGGTTCGCGCCTTAGAAGTCTTTGCGCGGTAGAAGCGTTCGAAGATGTGGGGCAGATCTTCGGAGGCGATGCCGGCCCCGGTGTCCTGGACGAAGAGTTCGACGCGTTCACACTCGTCATCAGCTTTGAGCTGGACAGAGATCTCGCCCTGCAAGGTGAACTTGAAGGCATTGGAGAGCAGGTTGAGAACGATCTTCTCCCACATGTCGCGGTCGACGTAGACGGGCTGCGGCAGGCTGGGACAATCTACGGTTAGGCGCATGCCGGCTCGTTCGACGGCTGAACGGAATACGCTGGCGAGGTCCGCCGTGAGGCTGGCGAGATCGGTAGGTTCGTAGGCGGCTTTGAAGTCGACCCGCTTCGATACGGGAAAAGTCGAGGAGAGTATTTACAAGCTTTAGAAGCCGGAGGCCGTTGCGGTGAACCATCTCGATTTGAGCACTATCCTGAGGCTGCAATCGGCCTCTGGAAAGGGTTTCTTCGAGCGGACCGAGCATGAGAGTGAGAGGCGTGCGGAACTCGTGGCTGACGTTGCTGAAGAAAAGGGTTTTGGCGCGATCCAGGTCGGCGAGCGCCTCGGCACGCTTACGCTCTTCCTCATAGGCGCGCGCATTGGCAATTGTGGTGGCAATCTGGGTCGACATCAATTCCAGAAAGTCACGGTAGCTATCGTCGAATTTAATGCGGGAGCTCAGTCCGGCAACCATGAATCCGGCGAGTTGATGCTGAATATTGGAACGAATTGGCAGGACGGCCGCGCTCGGTGGAGGGTCGGACCAAGGGTCCTGGCGGAACCAGGTCGAACCTGCTTTGTATGTCCTGCACGAATTGAATGCCCTCGCTGGCAAGCACGTCGGATAACGGCCAGAATTCTCCAATTCGTGAACTCAAGTCGATCGACTCTGGACACGCACGGTCGCCGCGCTCGGCGCCGATACAGCAACCCAATCGGGCATTTTGGCGCTTCTCATCCAGCAAGTAGAGAAGAAGAAAAGGGATGTCTTTGGAGTAGGTGGCGAGCGTTTCGCGGAGGATTCTGCACGCTTCTTCCGCCGATCGTGGCTCAACGGAGCGAGCACCCAGGTCGCGCAGGGCGCGGACCCGGCGTTCTCCTACAACCTTCTCAGTAATCTCGTGAACGGTGGCTAACACACCGCCGATACTGCCAGGAACTGATTCGTCGGGTACGGGGCTGTACGCAATCGTAAAATGCGTTTCCTCAAGGAAGCCCTTGCGATTGATTTCAAGCGGAATGTCTTCCATCCACGTCGCGGGTCCGCCAGAAAAGGGAGTTTCAATCAAGGGCCGCAGAATGTGCCAGATTTCGTTCCAGACTTCACTGACCGGCCGGCCTAGCGCCCAAGGATGCTTTGTACCGAGGATGGGAATATAGGCGTCGTTGTATATCGAGCAAAATTCTGGTCCCCACCAGAGAAGTTGGGGGAAGCGATTTGCCAGGAGGAAATTGACGCTCATGCGCAGAGCCGGCGACCAGGACGTCGTCGGGCCAAGAGGGGTGCGGGACCAGTCCTTGGCTCGGATGAGGCCACCGCTCTCACCACCTCCAATGAAGGTGGCAAGTTCGGCATTAGAAGGTGAAATAGTCGAAGCGGGAGACACGTAGGAGAGAATGCCGCGTGTATCGAGTTTTCGGATATAAGGTGTTTCCTGTATTGCCGGCGGCCATGTGGAAGCGTCTGTACCCTCTCCGGGCCCAGCCATCGCCAAATTACTGGCCTGCTGACTTCGGGCTTTCCGCAGCTCCGTCGAACTCTTCGGCCATCCAGTGTTGCAGGGCGGTCATGTTCTGGGGGCGGCCCAGGAAATTCCTGACCAGATCATTTGCTGACATAGAGCCGCCTGGCTCTAAAACTACGCGGCGATACTTCATGGGGGCGTCACCGGCCAGCAGGTTCTGATGGTCGAATTGCAGAAAGAAGTCTTCGGCGATGACTTTGTCCCAAAGGTAAGTGTAGTAGGCGGAAGAGTAGCCGCCGAGGTGTCCGAAGGAGGCCCACATGTGGGTGTCGGGGAGTTGAGTGAAGAGGGTATAGCGGCGGTTGTCGTCGAGGGTGACAGAGTCGAGATCGACGGTGTCTGGCTTGGTTTTATAGATGTCGTAAGAGATGGCGGTGAGGGCATTCTGGCGGCCGACCCAGGAGCCGCGCCCGAAGGCGGAGGCGCGGTTCATGCGGGCTACGAGTTCGGCGGGAATGGGCTCGCCGGTTTTGTAATGACGCGCGAATTTGGCGAGGACTTGCGGGCTGCGAATCCATTCTTCGAGCATCTGGGAGGGAGCTTCGACGAAATCGGATTCCATACTGATGCCACTGATGCCGGCCCAGGCTTGCTGGCCTCCGAGGATGTGGTGCATCAGATGACCGAATTCGTGGAAGAAGGTCTGGACGTCAGTGTAGTCCATGAGGCCGGGGTCGGTCGCAGTGGGAGCGGGGAAGTTGCAGACCAGGATGGCCTCAGGCAGTTGCTTGCCGCGGATGCCGTCGAGTACCTGGGCCATTTCGGCGTGACTGTACTTGCCGGGGCGAGGGTGCATATCAAGATAGAAGCGGCCGATCGGCTTGCCGTTGTCGATCACGATCCAGGTTTCGACAGCGGGATCCCAGGCGGGGACGCCCGGCTCCTGCTGGAAACTTACATGGAAGAGCTCCGCGGCGGTGTCGAGAATGCCTTGCTTTACTTCCGTGAAAGGGAAGTATGGGCGCACGGATTGAGAGTCGAAGTTGTAGCTGGAGCGGCGAACCAGTTCCGAAAGATAGGCAGCTTCGTAGTTCCAGACTTCTTTTGCGCCGGGATCGGTCTTCTGCTTTTCGGCAAGCAGCATTTCGAACTCGCGCTGAGCCAAGGGACGGGAAGCGTCGTTGACCTGCTGGATGAAGTCGGCGATGTTATGGCCTTTCACCATCATTTTGTCGGCGGCGTTGAGGTCGGCCCAGGAGGAGAAGCCGAGGAGAGTTGCGATCTCGTACCGGGTGTTCAGGAGGCTGGTGAGAACTTCCTGATTCTTGGGGTAGGCGCGGGTATTGAAAGCCACGGTCATGCGGCGGCGCAGGGAGTCGCTTTTGGCGAAACTGAAGACGGGAAGAGAGTCAGGATAGTCGGTGGTGAGGTGGACCTTGCCGTTGGCATCGGGCTTGTGACGATCGATGTAGTCCTGAGGCAGACCATCGAGTTCGGAAGGATCGGCCTCGACCACTTTCTGGCCGTCGGCGATATTGCGATCGAACATGGACTGTTGTTCGGTGGCCTGGTCGCTCAGTTTCTTGAGGCGTGCGCGGGTGGCGTCGTCTTTGTCAACTCCGGCGAGACGGAATTGAAGCAATTGGCGATTCACGTAGTAACGAGTCGCGGCGTCTGCCTCGGAGAGATCGAGCGCAGCCAGGGCGTTGTATACGTCGTGATTGAGGGCGATCGCCGTCTGGGCGGCGCTGGCTTTGGTAAGCATGGCGGTGGCGTGGTCGCGGAAGGCGGCGTCGGGATGGACTTGCTCCATGAGGTTCGCGAAATAGCCAGCAGAGTTATTTTGGCGTACGGCTTCGTCGAAAGGAACGAGGGTATTTTCGATGGTGCGCGGAGCCTTCGCGGCGAGCAGGGTATCGATGGCGCGCCTCCCGGCCGCGAGGCGATCGTTCTCGATTTTCTCGAAGGCGGCGACGTCTGGTTTTGAGGCCCAGATCGTGGGCTGAGAAATAGTTGCGGGCTGGGCCGAAAGGAGGGCAGCGAACAAGAGAGGGAGACCTAGAAAGATTGCAAGACGGGCGACGAGCAACATGCGAGAACCTCGCGGCGAAATTTACTGAATCAGGGTGGAACGATTTGGAACCGATGTTTGACCTGCGCAAATTGTTGATGACGGCGTCGCGCGATGTCAAGCGCGGAGCGCGGGAAAACTTAAGGGATTTCGCAACAAGACGAGAAATAAATGTTCTGTGCTTTCAGTGCCAGTGTTTCAGCTTGGGCCAGAGTTCGGCGAGGGTGCCGAATTTTGGGCCATGGCAGATGAAGATGGCGATCTCAGTTTCGAGAGCGTAGCGATTGTCGGCGGAGGTGCCTACGTAGTCGACGTGATCGAATAGTTGTTCCAACCGTTCTCTGCTGTCGTCGAGGACGATCAGGCAGTTGCCGGAATAGCCGCGCGGTCCCCAGAGAAAATAAGTGCGGTCGCCGCTGAGAGCTGGTGGAAGGCCGTAGCGGCGGCCGAGGAAGTCGATGGCGCCGGCCTGGCCGTAATCCTGGGCGAAGATGCCGCAGTCTTTCCGGTCTTCTTCGGGGAGGCGATTCCAGGCCAGCGCGGTTTCAGCGACGATTTCTTGCCATCCGAATTGATCGGCGTACCACTGCGGCAGAGCGGCGCGGGCGTGGCTGTGTTCCATGACGGGCAGCTTGAAGGGAAGGGTTTTCGTGTAGGCGAGGAAACGGTCCGGAGAGAGTATGGGCACGGTAACGGGAGCGAGGTGGGCGCCGCTGGCAAGCAGCACAGTCACGATCACAACCTTCAACCACAGGCGGCGCGGTGGAACGCTTTCTGGGTCGCCAATTATTGTTCCGTTGATGGCGGACTCGATCGCTACCGCGCCCGCAGCCAGCAGCATGGGATATACCGGAGCGAGGTAGTAGTTCTTTCCATGGAGAACGAAGAAAACGGTGAAGCAGACCAGGTAGCACCAGCCAAGCAGCCGGTAGGGCTTGAGGCGGGTTGAGAAGAGGAGCGCAAACAATCCCGTGAGCCAGATGGGCGCGGTGATGGGATCGACCAAAAGCGTCTGCTGGAGGAAGAATTGGGGCAGCGGGAGTATGACGTCGCGGCCCTCGGCGCGAATGTTGCGCATCAACTCGAGGAAGGGCCAGTGATAGTGAGCGTTCCAGAGCAGATTGGGAAGGAAGATGAAGAAGGCGGCGACGCCGCCCAGCCAGATCCAGGGATTGAGGAAGACGCGGCGCTGTGCGGTCAGGAGGAGACCGATGACGATGCCGAAGCCGAAGACGGCGATGGAATACTTTTCTTGCATGCCGAGTCCGGCGACGATGCCGAACCAGAGCCAGTAGCGGGGACGGTCGCGCTTGATGGCGAGGATGGCGAAGTAGGCGCAGCCCATCCAGAGATTGGGTTCGAGGCAGTTGGTGCCGAGCAGGCTTCCGTTGGAAAGATATTGCGGCGCAATGACGATGGTGATTGCGCTGAGGAGCAGGGCGAAGCGGCGCCCCCGAACTCGCGGGCTATGAGGGCGGTTTGCACGATGAGAAGAGACGAGGCCAGGGCGGGGATGAAGCGAATGCTGCGGAGGGAGTCTCCGAGCACGGCGCGGTTGATGTGGATGAGAAAGGGGATGAGCGGGGGCTGGTCAACATAGCCCCAGGCGAGGTGATCGCCGCAGGAAATGTAGTCGAACTCGTCGCGGAAGTAGCCGTAGCGGTTGTTGAAGTAGATATGGAAGAGCAGCTTGGCGAGTGCGATGAGCCAGATGATCAGCATGCCGCCGGCGAGGAAAGATCCGTGGTCGCGGCGGGGCGCGGAGAGGTTGTAGAAGCTGTGGACACGCCGAAGAAGAATAGCGGAAAGAGACGGGGATGTCATGGCGGCGTGTTTCTTGATCAATTTCTTGAGCAATTGCTTATCAATGGCGGAGGACACGAAGGAAACCTTAGCGGGGAGGCACAAA
This sequence comes from uncultured Acidobacteriaceae bacterium, assembly GCA_963763285.1. Taxonomy (GTDB): domain Bacteria; phylum Acidobacteriota; class Terriglobia; order Terriglobales; family Acidobacteriaceae; genus Sulfotelmatobacter. Next base: position 118,478 of record CAVXOK010000023.1, read on the forward strand.
CGAAGGTAACGTTGCGGGGAGATTACTCATTTTTTGCGCTTACGGGCTTGTGATAACTTTGAACTACCGCTTATTCCATAGGCTTCAATAAGGTTTTTAGGTTCACGTGTCTTCGTCGACTCGCAAACCGGGCATCCACGTCGCGTGGAAAACGGTCACGTATCGCAGCGTGGCGCTGCTGATTCTGGCCGGGGCCGCGGTATTTTTCGTCGCGGTACGCTTTACTTTCCCGCAGTTTACGGAGAGCGGCATCAAGGCGGCCAGCGGTTTTGCCAGCCGGGCTTTGGAGCGCGTGGCGGGCATGGCTCCGGCGGCGGGGAGCGGCGTTTCCACGGCGCAACAGGCGCACTTTACCGCGCTCGATGGCACGGTGCGGGTGAAGAAGGGCAACGGCAATAGCTGGGTGGCGGCGGATTACAACATCCCGCTGGAAAAGGGCGATGTGGTGCAGACCGCGTCGGAAGGTATGGCGAAGGTGGTGTTCAACGACGGCACCAGCTATACCGTGAAACAGGATTCGCTGATCGTGATTGAGGAGAACTCGGCCAACGATCAGCAGCAGACGAACGTGGCCGTCGCGGTGAGCACGGGAACCGTGGATCTTTCGACCGCGACTTATTCCCAGGGATCGAAGTCGCAGGTGATTGTGGCGGGAGCGACGGCTTCGCTGGCTCCGGAATCGACGGCGCAGGTGCACAACGATCCCAAGACGGATCAGCACGAAATTCTGATGAAGAAGGGCAACGGCGAAGTCACGCGCAACGGGGAGACGGTGCAGTTGGCCAACTGGGAAAAGGTGAGCTTCCAGGCGGCAGAAACACACATGGAGAAGGCGAAAGGGACGGGGCCGCCGACGCCGATTTCTCCCGCGAACATGGCGCCAATCTTCACTTCCGGGGAGGCGACCAAGGATGTGGAGTTCTCGTGGACGGCGATGGCGAATGCGGTGGGATACCGGCTGCGGATCTCGAGGAACCCTTATTTTTCGTCCACCCTGGTTGACAAGAAAGTAAACACCGCGGACGTTACGGTTACAAGCCTGGGCGAAGGAGCGTACTACTGGGTGGTACAGTCGTACGAAGCGTCGGGGAAGGAATCGGTGGAGAGCGAGAAGAACCGCTTCACCATCATTGCCAAGGGCAAGCAGACGGAAGCGATTGATCTGGAACTGGATCCCTTTATTCAACATGGGCACGTCATTGAAGTGACGGGGAAGACGCAGATCGGGGCGCGAGTGATGGTGAATGGGCGGGAGGTTCCGATGGTATCGACCGACGGGACGTTCCATTACTTCACGCCGCCGCTGACGACGGGCGAAGCCGTGATTACGGTGACGGCACAGACGGCGCAGGGCGGAGTGAATACGCAGCAGAAGAAGATCATTATTCAGTAGGGTTGTGGTGGGAGCGGTGGCGCGGTCGTAATAAGGAAGCGAGCCAAACGCGCGAGTAATGCGCCGTAAAGAACGCGGCGCGTCGCGCGGCTCGCCCAGATCCTTCGCGAGACAAAGAGCGTCTCGCTCAGGATGACAACGCGCACGGTGGTAGGCAGCGGTGGGGTTCCGGACAAGGTACGAGGAACCTTCGGTCCCGGCAGGGTTGCGGAGACTCTCATAGACTAGAGAGAAGATGCAGCGGTGCCGGATGGCGTAAATCGGGTTCGCCCGGCAACAATGCGATCAATGTGGATCGCGAGAAGAGCTTCGTCAATGTCAAAGAACGGATTTCATTCATCCCATTCACACAACCTCAGGTCGCTGTTCAGCTTGTTCTCAAGCGACCTGGCCATCGATCTGGGCACGGCCAATACTCTGGTCTACGCGCGCGGCAAGGGCATCGTGGTCAACGAACCCTCGATTGTCGCGATCAACAAGAACACGGGCGAAGTGGAAGCCGTGGGCAAAGAGGCGAAAGAGATGCTGGGCCGGACGCCGGGCAACATCGTGGCCATCAAACCCATGAAGGACGGCGTGATCGCCGACTTCAAAGTCACGGAAAAGATGCTGAACTACTTCATCCAGAAGGCGCACAACCGGAAGATGCTGGTGCATCCGCGGATCGTGATCGGAGTGCCTTCGGAGATTACGCAGGTGGAAAAGCGCGCGGTCATGGACTCGGCCTATCGCGCCAAGGCGAGTGAAGTGCATCTGGTGGAGCAGGCCATGGTAGCGGCGATCGGAGCGGGACTGCCGATTACGGAGCCGAGCGGCAACATGGTGGTCGACATTGGCGGCGGTACGACCGACATCGCGGTGATTTCTTTGAGCGGCATCGTTTACTCGCGTTCGGTGCGGATGGCTGGGAACCAGATGGACGAAGCCATCATGAATTATCTGAAGCGGAAATATAACCTGCTGATTGGCGAGCGCACCGCCGAGCAGATCAAGATGGAGATTGGCTCGGCGCATCAACTCGACAAGCCGATGACCATGGAGATCAAAGGTCGCAACCTGATTGAAGGTGTGCCGAAAACCATTACGGTGGATGACGGCGAGATTCGCGAGGCGTTGAGCGAGTGCGTTTCGACGATTATGAATGCGATTCGCGTGGCTCTGGAGCGTACGCCGCCGGAGCTTTCGGCCGACATCAGCGACCGCGGGATCGTGCTGACTGGCGGCGGGGCGCTGCTGAAGAATCTGGACAAGCGCATCCGGGAAGAAACCGGGCTGCCGGTATCGATTGCCGACGATCCGCTGTGCAGCGTGGTGCTCGGCACGGGCAAGATGCTCTCGGACTTCAAGCTGCTGCGGAAGATTTCGATCGAGTAGAAAAGCAGTGGTCAGTGGCCAGTGATCAGTGGCCAGAACCAAAGCTGCACTTGACCACTGAGCCACTAATCCACTGACCACTGATTTATGGAATCCATGCTTGGCCGTTACCGCAACCTGACCATTCTGGTGGGAGTGTTGTTTCTGCAGGTGCTGGGGCTGGCGGTGCAGGTGAAGCGGAGCGCGGATGCGGAAAGTACGCGTCTGATCCGGGTCTGGGCGGTGGATCTAATTACTCCCTTCGAGCGCGGGCTGGTCTGGGCCCAGAGCGGCACCAGCAATCTGTTGCACAGCTATTTATTCCTGCGGGGAGTGCGGGCCGAGAACCGCCAACTCAAAGATCAGATCGAGAGGATGAAGCTGGATCAGGCGCGGCTGAGCGAAGACGCGATCCAGGGGCAGCGGTTGCAGTCTCTGCTGGCGTTTAAGGAACAATTCATCTCGAGGACGGTGGCGGCGCAGGTGATTGGATCGAGCGGCAGCGATCTCTCGCGATCCCTCTACATCGACAAAGGCGAAAACGCTGGACTGAAACCCGACATGGCCGTGATCACGGCGGGCGGCATCGTGGGGAAAGTGTGGCTTGTGTATCCTTCGACTTCGCTGGTGCTGATGATCAACGATCAGAGCAGCGGAGTGGGCGTATTTCTGGAGAAGTCGCGGTTACAGGGTGTGCTGCGCGGAAGCCCGAATGGCGAGTTGATTCTGGAACGAGTGATGAATGATGAGCAGGTCGCCCCGGGAGAGGCTGTTTTGAGCAGTGGGGGCGACCAGATCTTTCCCAAGGGATTGCCGGTGGGCACGGTGAGCAAGGTAGGTCCGGGGAGAGAGATGTTTCTGAGCGTGAAGGTGAACCCGGCGGCCGACCTGAGCCGACTGGAGGAAGTGCTGATCGTGACCGAAAAGCAGGAACGGGAACCGGTTGCGGAAAGCGGCACGAAGGTGCGGGCGGCGGATATTCTGGCGCGGCGGCTGCCTTCGGTGCCGGACAAGCCGGCGGCGGTGGCGGGTGGGGTTCCAGCGGGGAATGCCGCTGCAAAGTCGCAGCCTGGCGGAGCGGACAAGCCAGCGACCGCTTCTGGGACGAAGTTAGGGAACAAGGCTGCGGGGGCTTCGTCGGCTGCGGGCGGCACGACCGCGGGCGGGCAGCCGTCCATCGGCGAGGTTGTGAAGAAAGTTGAGCCGAAGCCGGCTTCCGGCGATTCTGCCATGACCGGGACAACGGGCAATACTTCGAACGGTACTTCGACCGGCACTCCAAGCAGTGCTGCGGGTTCTGCGAATTCTCCGGCGAAACCGGTGACGGCGCAGCCCAAGCCCGCGAGTCCGCGACCGGCTGCGCCACCTGCCGCAACTGAAGATAGTCCCCACTAGCGTGCCCATCACTTACACATCTGAGGAGCAGATTGAGGTTTACCGGTTCAGCATTCCGGTAACCGTTGGCGTGCCGCTGCTGGCGCTGTTCCTGCAGGCTTTCCTGCCTAGACGGTTTCCATTTGTTTCCATCTTCGACTTGCCCCTCTTGGTAACGATTTACTTCGGCATGGCGCGGCGCAACCCGATTTCCGGACTGCTGACGGGAGCGGCGATCGGACTGGTGCAAGACATGATGGGACCCTATCCGATTGGAATTTACGGCATTGCAAAGACCGTGGTGGGGTATTTGGCGTCTTCGTTGGGTGTCAAGCTCGACGTGGAGAACGCGGGCACGCGCCTGCTCGTTACGCTGGGGTTTTATCTGGTTCATGCCGCGGTCTACTTCACCGTCGCGCGAGGAATGGTCAACCTGAAGCTGGACTGGAGCTGGGGATGGGGTGTGCTGGAGGGGCTGGCGAACGCCGTCTTGGGCGTGGCGTTGTACTTTGTGCTGGATAAGTTCAAGCAGAGGACTTGAGCAATGGCCAGTTGTCAGTGGCCGGTGGCCAGTTACATCTGCGCAGGCTGTGACTTCCGTTACCCACTCGACAATCCCGCGGCTTCGATCCGCATTACAATGAACTTTAGAACTCCTTTACATTCGATCCTGCGAGGCTGTGACTTGTTGCGAACCCGACCGATCTGTGAAGGGGGTTTGACTGGCCACGGTGCACTGGCCACTGGCTACTGATTTATGTTCAGCCGTGACGACAAAGTATCGGCCATACGCCTGACGGCGGCGCAGTACGTCATCCTCGGCATTTTCCTGGTTTTGGCTTACGGGCTGTGGAAGCTGCAGGTGATGGAGAGCGGTCACTACGCCTCGGCGGCCGAAAAAAACCGCATTCGCAACGTGCCGATTCTTGCGCCGAGGGGCAAGATTCTGGACCGCGAAGGGCGCGTCATCGTGGACAACTATCCCTCTTCTACTGCCCTGCTGCTGCGCGACTCTTCCCGGGACCTGAATGCTGACGTAGACCTGATTGCCCAAGGCCTGCACCTGGATGCGAACGAGGTGCGTACGAAGATCCGGCGCTTCGCTTCCATGCCGCAGTACCAGCCGATCCTATTGAAAGAAGACATCACACCGGATGACCTGGCGTTCATTGATGCGCATCGCAACGAACTGCCGGAACTGGATACGATTACCGCGCACCGGCGCCTGTATCCGCGCAACGGGTTCATGGCGCACCTGATCGGCTACGTGGGCGAAGTGACGGAAGACATGTTGAACCAGCCGCAGTTCGAGCTCTATAGCCCGGGCGATGTGGTGGGGGTGTCGGGCGTAGAGCGGCAATACAACAACACATTGATGGGCACCAACGGAGCGCGGCGGGCGCTGGTGAACAGCCATGGCCGCGAAGTGGGATTGCTGGGAGAAACGGATGCGATTCCCGGAAAACAGTTGAAGCTGACACTCGATATTGATCTGCAGATCGCAGCTGAAGAGGCTCTGGAAGGGAAGAACGGAGCGATTGTGGCGATGGATCCGCGGACCGGGGAAATCCTGGCGATGGTGAGCCGGCCGACGTTTGATCCCAATGATTTTGCAGTGCGAGTGTCGCGAGATCAGTGGAACGAACTGGTGAATGATCCGGACAAGCCGCTGTTGAACAAGGCAATTCAGGCGCAGCTGGCGCCGGGGTCGACGTTCAAGATCATCATGGCTACGGCAGGCTGGCAGGAGGGAATTGCGCAGACACTCCACGTGAACTGCACGGGGAGCGCCGAGTTTTACGGGCGGCGGTTTGGCTGTTGGGTGAAAGGCGGGCATGGCGCGGTCGAACTGGAGAAGGCGATCTATCAATCTTGCGACGTGTTCTTCTACACGCTGGCGGAAAAGCTGGGCATCGACCGCATTGCGAAATACGCGACCAGTCTTGGCCTGGGACAGAAAACCGGCATCGACCTGCCTAACGAAGTGAGCGGTGTAATGCCGTCGGAAGAGTGGAAGATCCGCAACTTCAAACAGAAATGGTTTGCCGGCGAGACGATCTCGGTAGGGATCGGACAGGGAGCGGTCGCGATTACACCTGTGCAATTGACGCGTGCGATTGCCGCGATCTCAATGGGCGGACGCATGGTTGTGCCCCATGTCGTCGATCCGGCGGGGCTTCCCAGCGGATATGTTGAGACGAGTCATGTTACTGAGACGAGAAATATTCCGATCGATCCGGTAGGGTGGAACTTTATTACTGACGCGATGTCGCGGGTTCTGCTGCCGGAAGGCACAGCCCAATCGGCGCACATTCCCGGGATTGACATCGCAGGAAAGACGGGATCGGCGCAGATTGTCTCGCTGGCGACGAGGGCGAAATTTAAGAACAGTGACGATCTGGCTCAGAATGGTTGGTTCGTGGGATTCACGCCGCGGCGCAATCCGGACGTCATCGTCTGCGTGTTGTTCCAAGGGGGCGAGCACGGGAGACTGGCAGCGCGGGTGGCGACCCAGGTAATCAAGGCTTACGTCGATAAGCAGCATCGCACGCCACAACAGAAGATGGTCGAGAAACCGAAAGGCGATGGCACGGTGGATATGGGAGCGCTATGGACTGCACCCAACGGCGACAAACTGGAAGGCGGGCGCTTTGTTTTTGATCTACCGAAGAAGCCGCTGGTAGCGGCGGTTGCAGCGCCGGGAGTGCGGTGAGTGCCTCACCGTAAAGGAAACTCCTTGCCGCGCCTGCGGTTGCGATGAGTCGTAAAGGATCCTTCGACTCCGCATGCTGGTTCGCGAAGCAGCATGTTCCGCTCAGGATGACAGTGTGAAAGGGTTATAGAAACTGAGAACTGGGAATTGAGAACCGAGAACTGATGTCACGCTACGTTTCATTTCGCGATTTTGACTGGTTGCTGCTGGTCTTTGTGTTAATGATCTGCGGGTTGGGGGTCATGGAGATCCACAGCGCCACCATGCACACAAAGTTTGCCGGCTCGCACCTCCGGCAGGTTTATTGGATTCTGGGCGGTGTGGCTGCGATGTTTGTGATCAGCGCGGTAAATTACCAGGTGCTGCTGGACCGGATCCACTGGTTTTATGTGGCGGCGGTTGCGTCCCTGGTGGCGGTGCTGGTGTTTGGGCAGAAGTTTCTCGGGGCGCGGCGGTGGATTAAGATGCCGGGCGGGAATCACTTTCAGCCTTCCGAATGGGTGAAGCTGATCCTGATTCTGGCGATGGCGAAGTATTTTGCCGACTTGCGGCATCGCGAACTCTCGTGGCCGGATTTCATTAAGGCCGGGGCGATTGTGGGTATTCCGATGTTGATGGTGTTGGCGCAGCCCGACCTGGGCACGGCCCTGACCTACGTGCCCATCGCGATCATGGGAATCTTTCTGGGCGGCTTGCAGTGGAAACAGGGACTGCTGGTTGTCCTGCTGGCGGTGGTGGGCGTGGGAGCTGTGTTCTTCACACCGCGAGTGCACGTTTTGAAGTCTTACCAGAAGCAGCGTCTTACCAGCTTTCTGGAGCCGGAAGCCGATCCGCAGGGCTCAGGGTACCAAGTTGAGCAATCCAAGATTGCTGTGGGTTCGGGTGGACTGTGGGGCGGGAAAGGCTCGCAAACACACGGCGCTTTCCTGCCTGTCCCACAAACGGATTTTATTTTTGCGGCGTTTGCCGAGGAGCACGGATTCGTGGGCGCGCTCGGGGTTCTGCTGTTATACTTCATAGTGCTGATGCGTTTGACCCAGAACGCGCAAACCGCGCCCGACCGTGCGGGGACGTTCGTGGTGATGGGTGTGGTGGCTGTGCTTAGCTTCCATATCCTGGTCAATGTCGGCATGGTGGTCGGTTTTATGCCGGTCACCGGAATACCTTTGCCGCTAATGAGTTACGGCGGGTCTTCTGTGTTGTTCATGTTCCTGGCGCTGGGCATGGTAATGAACGTTCGAATGCGCCGCTTTGTGAATTAGCTGGGGGAGGAACTTAGGAGAGCCAGCTGGTTGAACAGGCTTGATAACCCAGGTTCATGATTTGACATAGGAAAATGGCAGACGCAGTCGCTGTGCCAAGGGGCACAGCCCCAAAAATATCGATCGCCCTCGCGTAAAGGGGGCATTTTACCGGCTAGACGAGCAGTAGAAGGCCGGGCAGGATTGAAGCTATAACGCTGCTGGCAGGGAAACGGCCCCCCGACTGGAAACGGTCTGAGAGTGCGGTCACAAACCCGGCAGACGTAAAGCGAACAGTGCAAAAGATACCCAAGCTTGTGCAGCGGATTCGGTTGGGGAGAAACCTCCTCAGCCCGAGCCGTCCCCCATATGGGGCCCGTGTCGCGTCGCTCGCTCCTCCCGCTTCCTTCCTCGCTCTACCCCGGTGAAACCCGTTCGACTTAAATGAGTCAGGGCGGGACCGGAGTATCAATGAACAAAGAGTTATTTGTATCTTCCACGCCGCACGAGACCAAGGTGGGGCTGGTGGAAGACGATCTGCTCGCGGAGATTTACCTCGAGCGCGAAAATGAATACACCCTCGCGGGGTCCATTTACAAAGGACGCGTGACCCGGGTGCTGCCTGGAATGCAATCTGCCTTCGTTGACATCGGCCTGGAGCGCGATGCCTTCCTATACGTTTCCGACTTTATGGAGTTGGAAGAGCACGACGAGGATTTGACCGACGTCGTGCCGGCAAATCGCGGGGTGCAGGATCTGCGGCCGCAAACGGGACAGGCGCCTAAGGAAGGGGAAGAGTCCGGCGAAGGTCTTGCTTCGACAGACGTTGGAGAAGGCCAACCCGTTCTTGAGCAGGGTTCACTGGCGGGGGAACACGACGCCGGAGGCCGGCATGCTGCGCCTGCAGGCGTAGGGCAAGAATCTTTGGATGGCGGAGGCCGGGACGGCGCGGACCGTGATCGTGGAGGCTTCCGCGGCCGCCGCCGCCGCCGTGGCGGACGTCGTGATGGACGTGGCGATGGCCGAAACGAGGGACGAAGCGAAGCACGGAACGATGGGCGGGAGCGGAGCTCGGAGCAGCGGTTTGCCCGATCCTCGATTGAGAGTGCTCCCGCGCCGGTTGCTCCGCGTGCGCAGGAATCAGGCAGGTCGCAGCAGTTCGGACCGCCTGCGGGATACCAGCCGATCCTGCTTCCCGGAGAATCGATCTCGAAATACCGCGGATTGACCCAAGCGCCTGCGGCGCAGGAGCGACACTCAGCGGGTACAGAGACGGAAACGAGCTTTACTTCTCATGCGTCGGTCACAACGCCCGCGGCACCTGTGGCTGCAACTTTTCCAGATGATGAACCCATCTTTGCCAGTGCTAGTGCTGGTGCTAGCGGTAGTTCGTCACCGGCTGCTGAAAGGGCAGGTAAGCGGCCCGACGATTCACGGCACCTGCAAGATCACACTGCGGCGGCCTCGAGTTCGACAGCGTCGACTTCCGTCGACTGGAACCGCGAGTTTCGCCGGCAAGAGCTGGCGAGCGCGGCTGCTTCGACTGGGGCCAGCGATGCTGCTCAGATCACCGAAGAGTTTGTCGAGGAAGACGACGAGGTGGTGGCTCGACCCGAACATTCGGATCGGCCTCCGGTTCATGACGCGGCAGCTCCAGTTTTTGCAACTCCGGTTTTCGCGGCTCCGGGGACTCTGGAGGAAGAAACCATCGACGAGGAGGAAGTGGACACCGTTCGTTACGAAGAATCGTCCGATGAAGGCTACGACGAATTTGAAGAAGAGACTCGGGCGGCCGGGCAGCCGAATTCGGAGATTGGACGCGAGATTTCCGAAGTGCGGGAAACGGTGGATGAAATCCACATGTCGTCCTTAGCGGACGCAGGGGTTGCGCCTCCTGCGGAAGGCAGTGCGGCGGAGAGCGAGGAAGACACCGAAGAATTGGAACTGGAAGAGGCGCAGGCCGAAGCCGAGGCTCTGCTCGACGCCGAAGCCCGAGGAACCGGCGCGGTCGATGCCCAGGCCGAAGTTCGGGCTCCGGCGGGAACTGCTGCGTACACGCAGCGGGCGCCGCGTCCGCGGCCCGGTTTCGACCGGCAGCGCGGTGGTGGACGCCGTGGAGGCGGGCGCCGCTTCCCGCGCCGCGAGGCGCATGAAGTTCCGAAGATCAGCGACTTGCTGAAAGAAGGGCAGGAAATCCTGGTGCAAATTGCCAAGGAGCCGATCGGCAAGAAAGGCGCGCGCATTACCAGCCACATCGCGCTGCCGGGACGGTTCCTGGTCTACATGCCGACAGTGAACCATACCGGAGTATCGCGCAAGATAGCGTCGGATGAAGAACGGCAGCGGCTGAAGCGCATCGTGATGAGCGAGCGCGAAAACGGTCATGGCGGCTTCATCGTTCGCACCGCGGCGCAGAATGCTGGTGAAGACGAGCTGCGGGCGGACATTCGTTTTCTCAAGGGCTTGTGGAATGACATCAAGACGCGCTCGGAGGCTTCGAAGCCGCCGGCGTTGATCTATCACGATCTCAACGTAGTCGAGCGCGTGCTGCGCGACCAGGTAACTTCTGACTTCTCCGTGATCTGGGTCGACACCGAGCCGGAGTACGAACGCATATCTGCGCTTCTTCAATCGCTTTCAGCCTGGACTGGTAAAGCGGGTGAAGCTGTTTACCAAAGAGACGCCTCTGTTCGAGCAATTCGGCCTGAAAGAAGAGATGGATAAGGCGCTCAAGTCGAAGGTATGGCTGAAGAGCGGCGGCTACATTGTGATCAACCAGACCGAGGCGCTGGTCGCGATCGATATCAACACTGGCAAGTACGTAGGCAAGACCTCGCGTCTCGAAGACACGATCGTCAAAACCAACGTGGATGCGATCAAGGAGATTGTGCGGCAGATTCGTCTGCGCGATCTGGGCGGCATCATCATCATCGACTTCATCGATATGGATGAGCGCCGCAACCGGCAGCGCGTGATGCAGGCTCTCGAAGAGGAACTTCGGCATGACCGCGCGCCGTCGAAGGTTCTGCAGTTCAACGATTTCGGGTTGGTTGCCATCACTCGCAAGCGCGTGAAGCAATCGCTCGAGCGCACGATTGGTGCGCCTTGTCCCTATTGCCAGTCCACCGGCTACGTGAAGTCGCTGACCACAGTGGCGAACGAAATTTACGTTGAGATGCGGAAGATCGCGAAGCACCTGGAGCACGAAGACGTAATGCTGCGCGTGCATCCCGATGTGGCGAAAGAATTGAAAGCCAACAACGGCCGCCTGCTAAACGAGATGGAAGAACTGACCAAGCGCACCATCATCGTGAAGAGCGATCCGGCGCTGCATCAGGAGCAGTTCGACATTAACTGAGCTTGTGGCGGATGGCTTCAGGCTGCTGATTTGCAGAGACGGGCGGAAACGTCCGTCTTTTGTTTTGGGGTGCGGTGGTTGAAGCGCAAGAAACAGGATCTAAGTGCCTGGATGGGCCAAAGCTTTAACGGCCAGATCAGAGCGGTCGCGGAGTTTCTGGACGGTTTCGCGGATGGCTTTGGCCGATGCGGCGTCGTCTTTGGTTTCGGCCGCTTTGGCGATGCCTGCGGCTTCTTCGGCGGTGGTGCTGGCGACGTCGAGCAACACTACCAGCGCGTCAGCGTGGAGCTTCCACAGCGAAGACATGCTCTGGCTGCGTTTGAGTTCTTCGAGTTCGGTGTTGACGCGAGCCACGCAAGAAACCAGCCGGATCAAGGTGCGCGCGACATCGGCGCGAAGACTCTTCTCTTCGAGGAAGCTCGCATTGTAAGCGTCGGCTTCAGGCGCGGTCAGGGTCAGATTGAAGAAACGCATGGGCACGATCTGGCGATACTTGGGGTCGGCCACGCGGACAAAAACGCGAATCGATTCCTCGACCCGGCGTAATTTGCCTTCTTCGGCGGAAATCTGCTGAGCCGTGATCGCTGGGGGCTGGAAGGCCTGAGCTGCGACGGGCGCCTTGGCAGCGGCAATCCGTGCAGGTTTGGCAGCAGCGGCCGATCCGCGGGAAGCTCGCGGTTTGTCTCCGTCCGCTGGTGCGAGCAGCGACCGTCGGATTGGCGGTCTCCGGTCCAGTTCCTTCTTCAAGCGCGACACGCGGCGAAATTTTTCGAGAGCACCGTTGTAGTCGGCTTGGAGCATTTCTTTCTGCTCGATCGCGGCAACGTGTTCCACCGTAACTTCCACGCCGTCGACTGTGCTCAGAATGCTGCCACCCATTTCGTCCAACGCCTGAGCGAATTGTTTGATCTCACCGAGCGCCTTGGCGAAGAGCTGGTCAAAACGCGCGCCGAATGCGGCGTTATGCGCAGCGACCGTAGCCAGCACGCCGGGATGATAAAAGGAAGCATCCAACCAGCGCTTCAGTTCGCGCACGCGCGACACGATGCCGGAATCGATAAGCGAATTGAAATCGCGGTAGCGGGCAATCTCTTCCCGCAAGGGATCGAAGTTTCGCAGCAGCTGTACGTGCTCTTCGGGCAGCGAGGGCACGTCGGTATCGGCAAGAATCTCGATCAGGGCGATTTCGAAAGGAGAGAGCGGCAATGCTCCGTCCAGCCCGTAGCCGTGTTGCTGCCATTGACCCTGCACTCGAGGATGACGGTAAAGAAAGGTTGCAATCAGGTCGGTCTTATCGCGATTGACTTCGCTGGCCTCGCGGCGGCGCACGAAGTAGCGCAGGAGGGCCTCGGCGACCTCGGAATCCACGTCGGGAGTGAGCGCCTGGCGCAGCATCGCCGGCGTGATGGCCATGTCGAGCAAATGCAGCCAGCGATACATGCGGGAAAGAGTTTCTGGAAGGTCGCCTTCAGAGTGACGGAGCGAGACCTCGTCGAGCCCGCTCGGAATGGGGACATCCCCGCCGAGCGAGTCGCGTAACAGTTTTTGATAAAAACCCTGGACTGTCGCCAGGATTGCCAGCTCAAACTTAAGGTCCTCGGCCAAGAAACGCTCCCGCGAGCGAGATCCTCCCAGTTGATTGGGGGAATTCTTTACTGCTGTTCAAGTAAAGACGAAAGTCATTGGGTACCGCAAGTTACTACCGGAGTGGGACTGTCACGTTGGCTTCCGTTTTCTGGAAGTACATGGACTTCCGCGCGGGCTGGAAGACGGTCGCGTCGGCGGCTAAAGCCGAGCCCTTTCAAAATACTACTGTTTTATTGCCGTAAAGCAGGACGCGGTTTTCGACGTGCCAGCGGACGGCGCGGGAGAGGACGACCTTCTCGAGGTCGCGGCCCTTGCGGATGAGGTCTTCGACGGTGTCGCGGTGAGAGACGCGGACCACGTCCTGCTCGATGATGGGACCGTCGTCGAGGACCTCCGTGACGTAGTGGCTGGTTGCGCCGATCAGCTTTACGCCGCGTTCGAAGGCTTGATGGTAGGGTCGGGCGCCGACGAAGGCGGGAAGAAACGAATGGTGGATGTTGATGATGCGTTGAGGATAGCGGTTCACGAAATCGTTCGAGAGAATCTGCATATAGCGGGCGAGGACCAGAAAATCGGCTTTGTGGAGCTCGATCAGAGAGTGGATTTGTGCTTCGGCCTGGCGCTTGTTGTCTTTTGTAATCGAGATGACTGTGTAGGGGATCTTGTAGAAATCGGCTATAGGCTCGTTATCGGGGTGATTGGAGATGATCAGAGGGATCTCGCAGGCCAGCTCGCCGCTTTGGTGACGGTAGAGGAGATCGACCAGGCAGTGATCATATTTCGAAACCAGAATGATCATGCGCGATCGATGCGAGGACTGCGCCAGGCGCCACTTCATCTGGAATTTGTCGGCGATGGGAGAGAAATGTTTGGCGAAGTCGGCCAGGTCTTTATCGGTGAGATCGATGTCGAAATCTTTGGGATCGAACTCTACGCGCATTAAGAAGAGGCCGGACTCTTCGTCGGCGTGTTCGTCGGCGTGCAGGATGTTGCCGTTGTGGCGGTAAACGAAATCGGCGATGGTTGCGACTTCACCTTTGGCGTCGGGGCAGCTGACGAGGAGGATGGCGGAGTTCTTCATTGTCCAGGCAGCGGGTCAGCGGCCTTTCTTGCTTTCGTTCTCTGCGATCCGGGCCTTCATCAGCCTCTTAAGAAGAGTCGCTGGGAGAGGCTTATTCGGCGCGAAGCGGATGGTGCCTTTCGACGTCTGGAAGTTCTTGAGTTCGTTCTTGAACGCTATGGTTGGCCCCGCGCCGGGGAACAGGCTGCAATGATCTGAGAAGGCGGCGAAACTCGCGAGCATGCCTTTGTACTTGAATGTCGGCATACCGTAGCTAATGCCCTCTGTTGCCTCGGGAGGCGCAACGGACCGGATGACCGCGCGAATGTTCTTCAGGGTCGTGCGTGCTGGTTCCGGGACGCGTTCGAGGTATTCGTCCACCGTCTTAGGAACTTTGGTCGCCTTCCCTTTTGTTTTTTTCACTGGCTGACCTCATTTCTTCGCCAACAGCTTCAATATTTCTCGAGCGGCATTTGCGCCTGAGCCGCCGGTCAGGCCTGCGCCGGGATGGGTGCCACTGCCGCAAAGATACAGGTTTTTGATTGGCGTGCGGTAGCGCGCCCAGTCTAGCAGCGGGCGCATGGTGAAGAACTGGTCGAGAGCGAGGTCGCCGTGGAAAATCTGCCCGCCGGTTAATCCGTAGACGTCTTCGAGATCCTGCGGGGTGATGATCTGATGGGTCAGGATCATCTCGGGCAAGTTCGGCGCATATTGCGCGAGCGTCTGCACTACCGTTTGTCCGAGGGCTTTGCGTTGGTCTTCCCAGTCGCCTTTGAGCTTGTAGGGCGCGTACTGCATATAGATCGACATCACGTGCTTCCCTGAGGGCGCTAGCGTGGGATCGGTCAGCGAAGGGATGGTGGCTTCGAGATAGGGCTGGCGCGAGAAGTTTCCGTACTTCGATTCGTCGAAGGCGCGCTCCAGGTAGTCGATTTCGGGGCCGATGTGAATGCGTCCTTTAAGCGGAGCGGCATCCCCGTTTTTCAGAGCGGTGAAGGCTGGCAAGCCGGAGAGCGCCAGGTTGACCTTGGCGACCGTTCCGTTGCCGCGGTAATGCTGCAACTTTTGCACGAAGTCGGGGGAAAGATGCGTGGGATCGGTGAGTTTGAGCAGAGTGCGTTTGGGATCGGCGTTGGAGATTACGGCTTTGGCGCTGATTTCTTCCCCGGTCGAGAGCAGAACACCGATGGCTGCGCCGTCTTTGACGCGAATCTCAATGACTTCGGCTGCGGTACGAATTTCGACGCCGGCAGCTTTTGCGGCGGAGGCCATGGCCTGAGTCAGCTCACCCATGCCGCCCGCAGCGAAGAATGCCGAGCCTGCGGGATGAGAATCGCCGGCGGCGCGGATGAGCAACTGCAGGCTGCTGCCGGCTGACCAGGGGCCGAGAAAAGTTCCGAAGATTCCGCGGGCCGCTATGACGGCGCGCAGCAGTTCGGTCTCGAAATATTCTGCGACCAGGTCCGCTACGGCCATCGGTCCCCAGCGCAGGACGCGGTACATATCTCGCTTGCCGAGGTTGCGGAGGGCGCGGCCGGTCCTGAGCATGCTCCAGAGATCGCCGCCGCTGGGGTGATCGATGTCGGGCGGGGTGGTGGCGAGTGCTTCGGCGATTACTTTGCTGATCTTTTCCAGAGATTTTTCGAACTCGTGATACTTCGTTGCGTCTTTTTGCGAGAAGGCAGCGATCGACTGCGCGGATTTGTTTTCGTCTTGATAGAGCGAAAGGGCGCGGCCGTCGGGCGAGAGCGCGGTAACACAGGAGTCTGGAGTGATCAGCCTGAGGCCGTGCTTTTCCAGTTGCATGTCGCGAACGATGTCTGGGCGAACTGGCCCCGCGGCGTGCGCCAGCGTGGAGCAGCGGAAGCCGGGATGAAATTCATCAGTGATTGCAGCACCGCCGACCTGCGGTCTGCGCTCGAGAACTAGCGGCTTGAATCCCGCTTTCCCGAGGTAGAACGCGGTGACCAGGCCATTGTGGCCGCCGCCGATGATGACGATGTCGTGGGAGTTGGTCTCGGGCATAGTTAGGCCGCTCCCTTGCTGTCCTTCAGCATTTCTAGAGCTGCCAGCCGGCCCGGTGCGCCCATGATGCCGCCGCCGGGATGGGTGGCGGAGCCGCACATGTAGAGGTTCTGGATGGGCGTGCGGAAGCGCGCGTAGCCCGGTGCTGGGCGCAGGAAGAAGAGCTGTTCCAATGAAAGTTCGCCCTGGAAGATGTTGCCTTCGCTCAATCCCCACTCGCGTTCGAGGTCGAGCGGGGTGATGACTTGCTTGTGCAGAATTATGTCTTTGATGTTGGGCGCGTACTCGGCGATGGTGTTGACTACAGTGTCGCCGAAAGCTTCTTTTTGATCATCCCAGTTCAAGCCGGGGCGCAGCTTGTAGGGCGCGTACTGCACGAAGCAAGAGAGTACGTGCTTACCCGGTGGCGCAACCGACGGGTCAGTGAGCGAAGGGATGACCATGTCGATGTAGGGGCGGCGCGAGAAATTGCCGTACTTGGCGTCGTCGTAGGCGCGCTCCATGTATTCGACGGAGGGAGAGATGGACATTGCGCCGCGCAGATGCGGGCCCACTCCGGGCATGCATTTGAAGTTCGGGAGACCATCGAGCGCCATGTTTACTTTGCCTGAAGACCCGCGGTACTTGAAGCGGTTGATGTCTTCGAGAAAGTCGGCAGGTAGTTGGTCGGCTTCGATGAATTTGTTGAAGGTCAGTCTCGGATCGACGCTGGAGGAAATCGTTTCGGCGTAGATTTCGTCACCGTTGGCGAGAACTACTCCCTTGGCCTTCCCGTCTTTGATGATGATCTTCGCGATGGCGGCCTTGGTGCGAATTTCTACTCCCGCTTCGCGGGCGGCGTCGGCGATCGCGTTTGAAATCGCTCCGGTGCCGCCGCGGGCGAAGCCCCAGGCGCGGAACGCGCCGTCGATTTCTCCCATGTAGTGATGGAGCAGAACGTAGGCGGTGCCCGGGGAGCGCACGCCGAGGAAGGTGCCGATGATTCCCGAGGCCGACATCGTTGCTTTGAGGACGTCCGTCTCGAACCACTGATCCAGAAAATCAATGGCGCTCATGGTCATGAGCTGGACCTGGTTGTATTTGTCGTAGCTTGACATGCCCTGGAAGCGGCGTCCGATAAAGAGCAGTTTCATCAGTTCGCGTGGGTTGAGCGTGTTCGGGTCGGGCGGCACCATGCTGAGGATGGGCTTCACGAAGCGGCACATCGCCTGCATGGCTTTGCCGAATTCGTCGTAGGCCTCGGCGTCGACGCGCGAGTGGCGGGCGATCTCGCGATGAGTTTTGCCGTGGTCGTTCACGCGCCACAGATAATCGCCGCTCGGCATGGGCGTGAAAGTGCCGTCGAGCGGGAGGATTTCGAGTCCGTGGCGCGGGAGATCGAGGTCGCGAATGATTTCCGGGCGCAGCAGCGAGACCACATAGGAGCAGACGGAGAACTTGAAGCCGGGGAAAACTTCTTCAGTGCAGGCGGCGCCGCCGAGAATGTGGCGGCGTTCGAGCACCAGAACTTTCTTTCCGGCGCGCTGGAGGTAGGCGGCGTTGACGAGGCCGTTGTGGCCGCCGCCGATTACGATTACATCGTATGAATTGGCCATAAGCTCTTAGCCTTTTGCTGTCAGCTTGCTGGTTGAGAAAGGGGACGAGGAATATTAGCGCAGTTTTGCGGTGCGCGTATTAGAGGCCGCTGGGAAGGACGCTCCAGCTGCGGAGGACCGTCGACAAGATTGGTATCAGTGAGCGCATGGCTGCGAGTCGAAGGGTCATTCTATCGGGAATGGGCGGTTTTGTCTGCACATTTGCACGGCGGTGACTGATAGTCAGGCGCTGCACGGGTTGCTGCGCGAGTCTGTAGGTGCATATAATCCGGCTTCGAGCTAATTTCTTCGAGGAAACTACCTTGCCCATTGGAACTGCATTTCACGAACGCACTTTTCCGCTTTGCCACAGCTTGAATTACCGCGAATGGTCGGGATATTACACGGTTAGCGTGTATGAGGTGCATCACGAGCATGAGTACAACGCCATCCGCAATGCGGCGGCCTTGATTGATATCTCGCCGCTTTACAAGTATTTGATTACCGGGAAAGACGCGACGCGTCTGGTGAACCGGGTTATCACGCGCGACATTAACAAGGTGAAGGTGGGGCAGGTGATTTATTGCTGCTGGTGCGATGAAGAGGGCAAGGTCATCGACGATGGGACGATTTCGCGGCTGGAGGAAAATGTTTATCGGTGGACGGCTGCCGATCCGAGCCTGCGCTGGTTCCGGCAGAACGGCCTGAACATGGATGTGCAGGTCGAAGATATTTCCGAGAAAGTTGCGGCGCTGGCTTTGCAGGGGCCGACTTCGGCGAAGCTGCTGAAAACGGTGGCGGACGCGGACATTGCGAATTTGAAATATTTTCGCGTGACTCGCGGCAGGATTGCGGGCGTGCCGGTCGACATTTCTCGCACGGGGTATACAGGGGATCTGGGATATGAGATCTGGGTTCCATTAAAAGAAGCCCACGATGCAGTGAAGGTTTGGGATGCGCTGGCGGAGAAGGGCAAGCAGTTTGATCTGCACGCGGCGGGCATGCTGGCGCTGGATGTGGCACGCGTGGAAGCTGGGCTGTTGTTGATCGAGGTGGATTATTCGAGTTCGAAGAAGGCGCTGATTCCGTCGCAGAAATATTCGCCGTATGAGTTGGGCTTCGGCAAGATGGTACATCTGGAAAAGGAAAATTTTATTGGCAAGCGGGCGCTGGAGTCGGACGCGAAGAACGGTGTGGCGCGGCAACTGGTTGGGGTCGAGGTGGATTGGACCGATGTGGAAGCGCTCTATGAACGCTATGGGCTGACTCCGGCTGCGCCGAGCCAGGCTTCGCGCGTAGCGGTGCCTTTGTACTCCGGGGAGAAGCAGGTTGGTAAGGCTACGACTACGAGTTGGTCGCCGATTTTGAAAAAGATGATTGCACTGGCTAGCGTGGAGACTGAGCATTCGAAGCTGGGGACGCAGTTGCAGATGGAGATCACGATCGAGGCGATCCGGCTGAAGACGAATGTCAAGGTGACGGGGCTGCCGTTTTTTAATCCCGCGAGGAAGACGGCGACGCCGGTATAGGTGCATGCCGACCAGCCGGGCTTCGCCCGGTGGACAGCCGAGCCGGCTGTTTTTACATTATTTTGAAGCTCTACGCTTGCCAGCCGCGTAGATCCACGCTCCTATCACTACCAACGCTCCGGTTCCTCCCACAATTTTGAACAGTGCCAGCGGTTTGTTGGGTTCGTCCGGCTGCGGAATCAGGGATAGAACAATCGTTAACGTCGTGGTGACGAATCCGAGTACGGCTACGAGCTTCGCCACCGTGCTTCCTCCTGGCACACGGATCACGTCCGGGCCAGCGGGTTCGCGCTGCAGCTTGATCATGGCGGCGAACAGGTAGAGGTACGGGATGAAATACGTGATCACGCCCATGCTGACCAGCACGTCGTAGGCGCCTTTGACGCTGGTTCCGGCCTGACCTAGAAAAATGAAGACTGCGCCTAGAAAGAACTGAGTCAGCAGGGCAACCCATGGAGTTTTCCAGCGCGGGTGGAGTGCGCCGAACGCGGGCGGCAGGAAGCGGTCGATGCCGGCTACGAACGGCAAGCGGGCGACTGCGGCGAGGTAGGCTCCGGCGGCGCCGATGTTGCTGAGCGCGATGAGGAATGCGGCGACCGGCAACACGCCGGGGAAACCCACGCGGGATGCGGTTTTCGAGATGGCCTGCACTAGTCCCTGCAGGCTGCTGACTTCGCTTGAGGGCAGCGCGAGCAGTACGGCAGCGGTTCCCACGATGTAACAGAAGGCTACGGTCACTCCGCCGAAGAGCAACGCGAACGGGATGGAGCGGCGCGGGTTCTTGATTTCTTCTCCCATGAAGGAAGCGGTTTCGGATCCGCCGAGGGCGAAGGTCAGCACTGACCAAAAGATCAAGTCATTGAGGTGCGTGCTCGGCGTCATCGAGTGCACGGTGAATGAAGTGGCCGAGCCGTAGCGGTGCCAGGCAATCAATCCCAGCACGATGATGATGCCTACTGGAATCCACATGGCTAAAGCGCCGACGTTGTGCAGCCACTTGCCTACGTCGAGGCCGACGATGTTCATCAGGGTGGCGGCGCTCAGGGTTAAGCAGGGAAAAGACGATGTAGAACGTGGCGTTGTTCGAGAGATGCGCCCATGCATTTTGGCGCATGAAGAGGATGTTGCTGGCGGCGAAATAGAGGACGGCAGGGAAGTAGGGGAGGTTGCTCGTCCAATAAGTCCAGGCGGACATGAAGCCGGAGAAGTCGCCGAAGGCGCGCTTGCTCCAGACGTAGAGGCCGCCTTCGCTGGGATAGCGTGAAGAAAGCTCGAGCACGGAGAGAGCCAGGGGAGTGTAGAAGCAGAGCCAGGCGCCGATCCAGATGATGATGGAACTGGGGCCGGCGGCTGCGGCGGTGGCGATCCAGCGCAGGCTGATGCCGGTGACTACGTAAAACAGCACGAGATCGCGAAAGCCGAGCACGCGCTTGGGGCGGTTGGGATCCTGGTTCGGATCTTGGGCCTCGGCGATGGACACGCCGGGGGAGACGAATGAGATTCGGTTCAGCGGGTCGGCGTCCGCGTTTTTGTCAGGCAATCGGTTGCCCCGTGATCAGGTGACGATGCAATTGCAAAAGCTTGTATTTCGCAATAAGTATCTTGCGATAAGTATTCGCAATGCGGTAGGAGAGTCAGGAATAACACTGACGAGGGCTGGGGGCAAGATGAAAGTTATCCCGGTGGCTGAGCAAAGGCGCCCGCACAATTCTATGTCTTTATTAGGGAGGAAAAAGAGGTGAGCCTGATGACACTTCAAGAGCAAGAAAACCCTTTCGGGAGGCTTACTTTTCTATCGACGACTCGGCCAGCCTGACATGGGAGTCCACGAGGGAAAACAGTTCGTCTTTGAGAAGCGGACCGCTCGCCAGCAGACCGGACAGAAGCGGATCGCGGCGATTGGCGATCAGGTTGGTCTTCTCCAAAGTGCTGACAAAACCACCGGCGCTCTGAACCAGAGCCGCGCCGGCAACGACGTCCCACTCGTTCTTGGGCGTCAGAGTGAAAGTGACGTCGGCCAGGCCTGCGGAAACCAGTGCGAGTTTGTAGGCGACCGAACCCATGGGGCGAATCTTGAAGCCGGAGTTCTCGAAGGCTTTCCATTCGCCGCGCTTTACTTCACTGCGGCTGGCGAGAATCAGGGCCCCGTCGAGAGTATTGCGCTGGCTCGAATGCGCGGGTTTGCCGTTGTAAGTCACCCCCGATTCTATCGAGCCGAGAAAAATCTCGTTCGTGGCAGGATTGCAAATTCCTCCGGCAACGGGGCGTCCGTTCTCGACAAATCCAATAGAAACGCAGAACTCGGGAATGCCTTGCACAAACTCGCGCGTGCCGTCGAGGGGATCAACCACCCAGACCCGCGAGTGCTGCAGGCGGATGGGATCGTCTACGCTTTCTTCTGACAGCCAGCCTTCGCCACTGCGCAGCAGCTCCTTGCGTAGAACAGCATCAAGGGCGCGATCTGCCTCAGTGACGGGATCATGCCCGACCTTGTATTCCGCCTCAATCGCTCCCGGTGTGAAGCGGGCGAAAACTTTGCGAGAGGCTTCTAGTGCGGAATGAATGCGTTCCAATATTTGCGAGTATGAATTTGAGTGCATAATCTGATTAAGCCATTAACATGCGGGCGCCCGTCGCCAGCAACACTGCGCAAAGGATACGCCGCAGCCACGGAACCGGGACCCGCGTGCTCAGGTAAGAACCGAGCAGTCCTCCGGGGATGGAGCCGATCAAGAGCGCTCCAACCAGGCGGAGATCAACGTTGTGCAAGCGGAAATGAAGAAGACTGGTCACGCCTGTGAGGATGAGGGCGTGAACGATGTCGGTGCCCACCATGACCTTCGGCTGGAAGCTGTAGAACAGCAGAAGCATCATCATGACGATGCTGCCGGAGCCGACGGAGGTGATGCCTACGAGAAACCCCGCCACCAGGCCGATGAGCGACATCCAGGCGAAGGACTTCATGCTCGGCGGCTTCGCCGCCGCCCGGTCTTCGATTTTCTTCTGGAAGAACAGGAAAGTCGGAATGCAAATCAGCAGAACTCCGACTGCAACAGTAATGAAATGATTGACCCCGTTGCCGTAGGTGTTTCGCAAGTGAACCAGACAACCTTACGCCCAGGAAAGAGCCCGGAGCACTGCCGATCGCGAGCGCCACGACCACCTTCAGCCGCACTGTGCCTTTGCGCAAATGGACGGCGCTGGCGCCGATCTTGGTGACGAAGTTGAAAAGCGCGTCGGAGCCCACGGCCAGCATGGGCGGCACACCCAGACCGAAAATGAGGATGGGGAGCAGCAGAACGCCGCCCCCGACTCCCGTCATTCCGATGAGGGTGCCGACTCCAAAACCCACCAAGCTCTTGATCAGCTGATCGATTGTTAGATCCATGACAGTACCAACTTCAGGCTCGTCATTTTTTCCGGCGCGATGCCGGGTTAAATCGACTGCGCAGCAGTTCCGATAAAGCCTTCCCTTTCGAGGTGCAGGATGATCTCCTGCGCTGCTTCTTCGGCAGATAAGTCGCCAGTATTGATGGTGACTTCGGCATCGGCTGGAACTTCGTAAGGATCCGAGATGCCGGTGAATTCCTTGAGAATCCCAGCGCGCGCCTTGGCGTACAAGCCTTTGCGGTCGCGCTGCTCGCAGACGTCCACTGAGGTGGCGATATGCACCAGCATGAATCCGCCATAAGGCTCAATCATCTGCCGAACTTGCTTGCGGGTAGCGTCATAAGGCGCGATGGGAGCGCAAATGGCGATTCCGCCGTTCTTGGTGATTTCCGAAGCCACGTAGCCGATGCGCCGGATATTGATGTCGCGATGTTCGTTGGAGAAACCGAGCTCGGAATGACAGATGCTTGCGGACCAGATCGCCATCCAGCAGCGTGACCGGGCGCCCGCCGGTTTCAAGGAACTTCGTCAGCAAGGACATTGGCGATGGTCGACTTGCCGGAACCGGAAAGTCCGGTAAAGAAGACAGTCAAGCCTTGCTTGATGACGGGGCGGAAAGCTGCGGCGCAACTCCGAGGCGACATCGGGAAATGTAAACCAGGCAGGAATTTCGCGGCCTTCGTTCAGCCGCTGGCGAAGTTCGGTGCCCGAGATATTCAGAACGCGATCCCCGTTCTTCACTTCGTCTTCCGGAACGTAGTTGTCCTGATCTTCGAGATAAACCATCATATTGAAGGGCACCATGGTGATGCCGATGTCGGCTTCGTGTTTCTTGAAGACCTCCTGGGCCTCATAGGGGCCGTAGAAGGGCTTGCCATCGGTGATCCTTACCCGGGCCGGCATGATCGCGGCCCGACGATGAAATGCGTGCAGCCGTGATTCTTGCGGATGAGGGCGTGCCAGATGGCCTCGCGCGGCCCGCCCATGCGCATGGCGAGGGGCAGCAGCGAAAGCCTGGCGGTTCTCTGCGGAAAGTTGGGCAGCAGAGCTTGATAGCAGCGGACGCGAGTGAAGTATTCGACGTCGCCAGGCTTGGTCATGCCCACGACTGGGATTGATGAGCAGATTGGCTTCTACTTGCTTGGCGGCGCGGAACGCGAGCTCCACGTGGGCGCGGTGCATGGGGTTGCGCGTCTGGAAGGCGACGACTGCGGCGCCAGCCGACGCGGGCGAATTCGGCGCGCACCTCGGCCGGGGTCAGGCGCAGGTGGCGAAAATCGTAGTGATACGGGATCTGGACGCCTTCGAGGCGTGCCGCCGACGTACCAGGGATTCGCCTTGTTGATGACGTAATCGGCGCCGGGATGGGCGCGCGCTGGTAGTGTCGAAAACCGCCTGCACTTCCGCTTCGCGGTCAGGCTGCCAGACTTCTTCCACATGCAACACCGCCAGCATCACGCCTTCCGGATCGCGGAGCGCGACTTTGCTCGTTGCCCGGGGCCAGTTTCTTGGCGAATTCCTCATTCACGTCCAGAGTGATGGGCATGGGCCAGAGCGCCGCTCGTCAGGCGCATGTTGTGGCAGACGCCTTCGTAATCGGCGCGGGTCATGAAGCCCCGCAGCGGAGAAAAGCCGCCGGTGAGCAGCAACTCAAGATCGCAAAGCTGGCGGGCAGTGAGGTCCCACGAGGGCCACTCTTTCGAATGGGATTTCAATTCGGCGATTCTCTCGGGCTGGGCGATGAGGTGAACAAGTTCTCCGCCGTGCGGCGGAATGAGATGGCTGGTTGAAGCGGTCAAGTCCTTAAGCCTCCTGGGTTCTTACTTTTCTTTTGTCTACTACGTTTATTGTATTTGACTGGATTACTTCCCAGACTTTCATCGGAGCCATGCGAAACCGATTTGCGGATCCTTAAGGGAGAGGAGAACCCCGAAGCGTTCCTCACAGAGTAACACTTCCTGCGACCGACGTAAGAAAGCTGGATTTGGACATCCATGCGAATACTGGAGATGGAGCAATTAGCCAGGCCTTCAAGCGGCGGATCGTGATCCACGTAAGCAAATGAAAAGAAATGGTTTTTGAGGGATTTTTCGAGTCGGGAATCTTACCTGAGGCTAGGGATATGAAAACAATTGCGACAATGGCCAGAGCAAGTTCCACCGCCAGGTGACTGCGAGCCTTGCCGCTGACCTGTCACCGGAGGACTGTCAGGCCACTCCGGACCAGTGGTTCAGTTTCCAATCCTGACCGCGCACGCAGAGGGCCGCAATATAGCCGGGGCCGCCCGGCACTTCGCGAAGCAGCCAACGTCCAGGCTTCGGAGATGTCGGGCCGCGTCGCCAGCAGCGCGTTTGCTTCTCCGGATCCAGCGAGACATCGAATTGGCTCAAGGGAAGCGATAAACCGTCCCCAGTTGCTTTGATGTATGCCTCTTTGCGGGTCCAGCAGCGGAAGAAGGCGTCAGGTTTTTTCTCGGCGGGCAAATCGGCAAGTTGTCTCTGCTCGTGCGCGGAAAAGAATCGGCGGGCGATGGCGTCTACATCGAAATCGCTGCGGACTTGTTCCACATCGACACCGATTTCTCGCCCGCGCGTAAAGGCTAACAAAGCGATTCCGCCGGAATGGGAAATGTTGAACGTGACGTTGCTGCCCGCGTGCGCCGGCCCCAGAGAGGGTTTTCCTTTTGGAATAGGAGAAGCTCAAGCTGCCGGATCGGTTGCCAGATAGCCAGCCAGGATCATCCTCAACAAGCGCGCGAGAGGCGACAAAGCGCTGACGGTCGCGCGGCAAAATGAAAGCGGGAAGCCCGCGTCAATTCGTCGGAGGAAAGCATCTTTTGCCAGCGCGATTCGTCGGCGCCGAGCGCCTCCAGATCGACTCGCCAGAGTTGCACTTCGTCTTCGGGCAGTGAAAGAGGCGCCTTGATCTGGAAGCCGGAGTCGGTGATGTTCATGTTCTGGCTCATGTCGGCGTCATGGTCTGGCTCGACCTAGTCGCTTACCCGAGGTCAACTTGGCCTGGTGCGCGAGCCGCCTAGCGCGGTCGGTCTCGGGCAGCGCTTCCTGGCGTGCCACCGCGGGTTCGGTGATGCAATACTTCACCAGGCACAAGAGGGCGCGCACGCCATCCTTCCACTGGATTTTCTTGCCTTCTTCATAGGTGCGGCCCCAGTAGCTGATGCCGACTTCGTAAATGCGCAGCTTCCGCTTGGCGATCTTCACCGTGACTTCGGGCTCGAAGCCGAAACGCTTTTCTTCCAGAGGAATGGATTGGATGACCTCGCGCCGGAAAGCTTTGTAACAAGTCTCCATGTCGCTGAGGTTGATGTTGGTGAGCGCGTTGGAGAGCAGAGTAAGAATCCAGTTGCCGACCGAATGCCAGAAGTAAAGCACGCGATGCGGGCGGGCGGAAAGAAAGCGCGAGCCGTAGACGACGTCGGCGCGGCCTTCGATCAGCGGCTCCAGCAGCACGGTGTACTCCGCCGGATCGTACTCGAGATCGGCATCCTGGATGATGACGTAGTCCCCGGTAGCTCTTTGATGCCGCGGTGCAGGGCCGCACCTTTGCCCATGTTTTTCGGCTGCAGCAGAATTCGAATCTGGGGATGCTCGGCCTGCAATTGCGCAAGGATCTCGCGCGATCCGTCGGTCGATCCGTCGTCCACGCAAATCAATTCGATCTCCAGCGGAACGGCAAGCACTCGATCAACCACTTGCCGCAGCGTGGCCCGTTCGTTATATACCGGCATGACGACTGAGAGTCTCATTTGAACTTCTTGAACCCAGTTGAACCGAGATTGAACCGTAGTGTAGCGGGGAAGTGTAGTTCAAGTCCAAGCTCGAAGTCGTGCTTTAATGGGCGGAGTGGCTCACGACTCCTCCAAACGCCAACTCAAGGTGGCGTCGGCTGGTTCGCCCGGGTTTAGGCCGGAGGTTACGGCCCGCGAGGTTTGTGGAAATCTGCCTCCACGAACCAAATTTTTCGGGGTTTGTTAAAACACGCGGGTGTATGATGAGTTTCCAACAAGTCAGCCAAGGGTCCAAGTGGAGACGCCCGCAGGGGTGGGGTTTCAAACCGCTATGATTTCGGTTGGGCATCCGTGCCCTCAAGCATTAGGGAGAAAAAATGAGAAGGAACCAGCGCTGCTTTACTTTGGTTGGGTATCTCAATTCTCGCAGTGCTAACTTTGTCGGCGTTGCTGGGCAGGTGTCCCGCGCTTCCGAAGCAGCCGGACCTGCAATCTCTGACTGGAGCAACCACCACGTTGTTTTCTCGAAGCCCGCCACGGCGGAACAGGCGGCTCGCGTGCAACAGGATCCTCGCTATTGGCAGCAGATCCGCCGCCAGTCGCCCGTAGTGTTGCCTGAAGCGGAAACTGACGCCGACTCGGCTTCGACGTCGCAACCAAGGTCCGACATCCTCTTCCCGGCCAAGAATCAAGCGCTGGGCTGTGACTGGTCGGAGGATATGGGCGGTAGCGCGACGGTCGGCGCCGGAAATTATCCGGCAAAGTATTCGTTCAAATTGACAACTGCCAGTTGCGCGACGGATTTCGTCGTCTTCAGCACCGGTGAATCTGGGTCGGCCCCCGGCAAACCCAGCCTGCTAGCGTACAACAATCTTTATTCCGGCTGCACTGCGCCAGTGCCTGCGGTCTACTGGGCGTATGACACCTGCGGACAGATCAGGACTTCTAACGCCGATATTTCGTGATGGTACGCAAATGGCTGTTGTGCAGACCGGCGGGCGCAGGGGTATCGATTTGGCCTGTTGAAATGGAAAGCTTCCCACGAAACCATAATCGCCCCGGCCGGCCCGGGTTCGTCAGGCCCCCTCTATTCACCGGCTGCACTGCGCCCTGCAAGACGACCTTGAAGATCGTAGACCGTGAGTCCCGGCCAAGGACAGTAACTCATCGGCCTTCCTCGATTACCGCAACGATGCTGCTTTATGTGGGGGATGTCTCCGGGTATCTTCACAAGTTCTCGCCAGTATTCAGGGAGTTCCCCTGAAGTCACCACGGGTGGATGGCCGGTGAAGGTGAACTCGTGCGCTCCTACCGCCTTCACCAGCCCGGTTCTCGATGCTGTGTCGGGGAATGTGTTTGTCGAGGACCAGGGTGGCTACCTTTACCGGGTCAATTCCACGGAGCCGCTACCCCGATCCAGTCCGGCCTGTTGGATCTCTCGACCGCGAAGGATACTGGCCCCGGCATGGTGCAAGGCCCGATCGTCGATTCCGCAGCCGGACTGGTCTACGCGTTCGTGACCAGCGACGGCAGCTCGGGTTGCACCGGCGGCATGGACTGCACTGTGATTTACGAGGTGAGTACGAGTTTCGCCGCCAATATTATTCCCGTCTCCCCAGAGAAGATCGTACCATTGGATCCAGCACAGCTCATGGAACGGCGCCGAACCGTCTGTACATTGGCGCTTTTGATAGTACCTACGAAAGCTCTATAAACATACACCACGGGGAACCTTTATGTTTGTGGCGACACGGGGGGCAACGCGATTCTGTACCGCGTGCCGATCACGGCCGGAAGTTTTGGCACGGTTACGCCGA
>CAVXOK010000024.1:0-79669 GCA_963763285.1 uncultured Acidobacteriaceae bacterium
ACCATTGTTCGAGCGAGCCGTAGTGTTTTCGACTAAAAACTTCAATAAACTTCAGTGGGGACGGCCGCCCTCCTCGGCCGTCCGCGGAGCGAAGCTCCACTATTACCCAACCACTTCGATTCCCATCGATCGCGCCGTGCCGCGAATGCTCTTAATCGCGGTGTTCAGATGGGACCGCAGCGTTCAGGTCAGGCATCTTCTGCTTAGCGATGTCTTTCACCTGCTTCAACGTGACCTTGCCAACCTTGTCCTTGTTCAGTACCGAGCCCTTGGCAATGCCGGCGGCACGCTTCAGCAAAATCGACGCCGGCGGCGTCTTGGTGATGAAGGTGAACGACCGGTCGTTATAAACCGACACCACGACCGGGATGATCAATCCCTCCATCTCCTTCTGATTCGTCCGGGCGTTGAACTGCTTGCAGAACTCCATGATGTTGATCTGCGCCTGGCCCAGCGCCGGACCTACGGGCGGCGCCGGCGTAGCCTTGCCCGCCGCGATCTGCAACTTTACAAAACCTGTAACTTTCTTTGCCATCTAAGATTTCCTTCGGTTTTCAATTACCAAATTACTAAATTACCCAATTACTAAATTCCTATGCCACCTTCTCCACCTGGTTGAACTCCAACTCCACCGGGGTCGAGCGGCCGAAAATCGTTACCATCACTTTCAGCGTCTCACGATCCTCATTCACCTCGTCGACAGTGCCCGTGAAGGTGGCGAACGGCCCTTCGGTGATCCGCACCTTCTCTTGCTTCTCGAACTTGACCTTCAGCTTCGGCTTCTCGCGGCTGTCGGCCACTTTGTAAACAATGTGCTGCACTTCTTCGTCGGAAAGCGGCGTAGGCTGCTGTCCAGTACCCACAAACCCGGTCACGCGCGGCGTGGATTTCACCACATGCCAGACGTGATCGTCCATGTCCATTTCCACCAGCACGTAGCCGGGATAAAACATGCGCTCCGAGGTGTACTTCTTGCCGCCGCGCACTTCGGTGACTGACTCGGTCGGGATCAGCACCTTGCCGATCTTCTCCTGCAGCCCGAAAGCCTGTACGCGCGACTCCAGCGACTCCTTCACCTTGCGCTCAAACCCGGAATAGGAGTGGATGATGTACCACTTCATATTCGGGTTGCGGGGCGGCTCGGCGGTTGCGGCAACGGCGTCCCCGCTCGGTGGCTGCTCGATGCTCTCGGCAGCTTCGTTTTTTTCTTCGTCCTGCATGATCAAGTTAAACTCCGGCCTGCTCGTTCCTGGCGGCTCGAACCCGTGGCCCGGACCTAGTGGCTCCCGAAATAGCTATACAAGAATGTGACGCCTCTCTGGATCACGTTATCGATAATGAAAAAGTAAACTCCAAAAATGAACACCGTAACCACAACGACTGCGGTGGTGGCGCGCACTTCCTTCAACGACGGCGCCGTAACCTTGCGCATCTCGGTGCGCACGTCGTTGTAAAACGACTTGACCCGCTCCGGCCAGGACTTCAGCGCTCTCCAAAACTCCCTCCGGCGGCCGCGATTGAGTTTGCCATCTTCTTCGTTTCCACTCCCATACTGTTCCCGGCCCTTCCCAGCGTCCTTCCAAAAAATCTGGCAGGGGCGGAGGGATTCGAACCCCCAAGTCCGGTTTTGGAGACCGGCAGTTTAACCGTTGAGCTTACGCCCCTAAGAACATTTGGTAATTGTGCAATTTGTAATTTGGTAATTTGAAAACCAGCCTCGCGGGCCTTAAATTACCAATTGCCCGATTACAAAATTGCAAAATTTATTTCACTTCCTTATGCGGCGTGTGCTTGCGGCAACGGCGGCAGAATTTCTTGAACTCCAGCCGCTCCGTCGTCGTCTTCCGGTTCTTGGTGGTCGAATAATTCCGCTCTTTGCAATCACCGCACTGTAACGTAACAATTTCTCGGGGCATCACTCACTCCATCCTTGCTTTGCTCTTCTGTGGGGACAGCCGCCTTCGGCTGTCCGCGGAGCGAAGCTCCGCACTCTCCGCCTGTTACTGCACAATCTCCGCAATCGTTCCCGCGCCCACCGTGTGCCCGCCTTCGCGAATGGCAAACCGCAACCCCTTCTCCATCGCCACCGGCGTAATCAACTCAATCACCAGCGAGACGTTGTCCCCAGGCATCACCATCTCCGTGCCAGCCGGAAGTTCCGCAACGCCAGTCACATCGGTAGTCCGCAAATAAAACTGCGGACGGTATCCCTTGAAGAACGGCGTATGCCGCCCACCTTCTTCCTTCGTCAGGATGTAAACCTCCGCCTTGAACTTGGTGTGCGGAGTAATCGATCCACCCTTCGCCAGCACCATCCCGCGCTCCACATCTTCTTTCGCAATGCCGCGCAGCAGCAGGCCAGCGTTGTCGCCCGCCATGCCTTCATCCAACTGCTTCTTGAACATTTCCACGCCGGTCACGACCGTCTTGCGCGTGTCGCGGAAGCCGACGATCTCAACTTCTTCGCCGACTTTCACCTTCCCGCGCTCGATACGCCCGGTCACCACCGTGCCGCGTCCCTGAATCGAGAAAATATCCTCAATCGGCATCAGGAACGGCTTGTCCAACTCCCGCGCCGGCTGCGGCACACTCTTGTCCACCGCCTCCATCAACGCGTCAATCTGCTTCTCCCACTTCTCTTCGCCGTTCAAAGCCCCAAGAGCCGACAGCCGAATCACCGGCACATCGTCTCCAGGAAACTTGTAGCTCTTCAGCAACTCGCGCACTTCGAGCTCGACCAGATCCAGCAGCTCGGGATCGTCGACAGCATCGCACTTGTTCAAGCGCACAACGATGTAAGGCACGCCCACCTGCCGCGCCAACAGCACGTGCTCGCGCGTCTGCGGCATCGGACCATCCGTCGCAGCCACCACCAGAATCGCGCCATCCATCTGCGCCGCGCCCGTGATCATGTTCTTGATGTAGTCCGCGTGCCCCGGGCAGTCGACGTGCGCATAGTGCCGGTTCGCCGTCTCATACTCCACGTGCGCCGTAGCAATCGTGATCCCGCGCGCTTTTTCTTCCGGAGCGTTATCGATCGAATCAAACGACCGGAACACGATCTTCGGATTATGTTTCTGCAACACCTTCGTGATCGCCGCCGTCAACGTGGTCTTGCCATGGTCAATGTGACCAATCGTCCCCACATTGCAGTGCGGCTTATTACGATCAAATTTCTCTTTCGCCATAAAATTGCCGAGCCTCGCTTCTTCTTCAGTAATACTGATACAGCTTCTTAAATCTGTGTCGCAGCGCCGTGTCGACCGTTTCCAGCTTCGACAGATAAAACTCGCGCATCTGCGCCTGATCGGAAAGCGGCAGCGCCTGATACAACTGCCACGCACTCAAATCTGACTTCGCCGACCCGCCCACCGCATCTTCCAGCACCCGAGCCGACAGCACCGCGTCAAACTCCCGGACGCGAATTCCTTTGCGATCCAACTGCTTCAGGAACCGCTCCACCTTCTCGGGCAGGAACGCCTGCTCCACTGCGGCTTGCAGCTTCGCAAATTCCTGCTGCTTCTCAATCTTGATCGCAGCCTGCTCGAAAGCCATCACCATACCTTAACCAAAACTCTGGAGCGGGAGACGGGAATCGAACCCGCGACCAACAGCTTGGAAGGCTGTGACTCTACCACTGAGTTACTCCCGCAACCCAACTGCCGCTCGCCGTCAGCTCTCGGCTCCGTTCACTAAGCTATCGTCTATCACCGCCTTTAAGAAGGAGAATGCCAATCGCATGCTGCAACCTGAAAACCCGCGATCAAAATCAAGCTACCGTCAGAGCCGTTTCTCCGATCAGCGAATTCGACACCACCACAAGGCAATAGAAAACCCGTACAATTCTCTTCCCGCCATCCGGTACAAAATCAGCCAAGAACAGCAATGCTCCCCATGCCAACCTCAAAACCAATCAGCGTTCTGCATGTCAGCACCTAACTCCAATTCTGGAGCCGATGATCAGGATTGAACTGATGACCTCTCCCTTACCAAGGGAGTGCTCTACCAACTGAGCTACATCGGCCAAAAACTGCCTTCCACGGCCGCATCCGCCCACTCACTCCGATTCGCTGTCACCATCCGGATGCAGCACATCCTTGCGCCGCACCCAGCTCTTGAACGCGAACAGCGCCAGAATCAGCAGCGTCAGCAACCGGATCCGCGGTTCACTCAGCGTGGCGAACGCCAGCGCACCCAAAACCAGGTACGCAATCAATGCCATCGCCAAGCGACTCATAATTCCCGCCGCACTCAAAACTGTCTCAACAAATTCTGGTGCCGCAAAACATGGTGCACAGGGAAGGATTCGAACCTTCGTACCTCGCTAGGAGGGACAGATTTACAGTCTGTTGGCTTTAACCACTCACCCACCTGTGCAAAACCGCCGGGCGATGCAGCCGTCGCGCTTCATCCCGCAGCCAACTCGCGAATCCGCAGACCGTGGCAGCACACTTCTACTCTGGTCCACCGAAGCTACATTTTCGCAAACCAGACTTCGCAAATCAGATTTTCGCAACCCAGGGAAACCAAGAATCGCGCCTACGAATCTACCGCGCGAAGATCACTGCACGCCGGAATATTTCGGAATATATTTCTAGATATATTTCCAGATATATTTCGAGCTGAAGTGCGTTGGAAAAACCTGTTGCGCCACCTAGAGTTCCGCTGCCTGCCGGAAATTCGTCCTGACTTTCGTTTCCCGATCTTCGTATACTGGAGCTGGCGAAGGGATTCGAACCCCCGACCCTCGGTTTACAAAACCGATGCTCTACCGACTGAGCTACGCCAGCATTGCGGGGACAAGCACCCTTCCGGGCACAAGTATACCCTTTGATCCCTTCCAGATGTCCGGGACAATTAATTAAGTTATCACAACGGGCAAATTTCGCGCAACCGGCCGTCGATTTGACGATGTGCGAGCCATCGATCTCATTCCGTTCCGCTCTACGTTCTAAGCCTCAAGGCGCATAACGAGTAAAGACAGGATCACTCGCTTTGGTTTTCTCGTGGCATGGAAGCAGCTTTACATAAACGCCGGCGTCACCCGGTTTGCCGTCCGCGAAGTGACCGAATCCCCAGCCGCCGGTTGCGGCCTACTTTTTTGAGTCCTTAACCATGAACTGAATGTTTGTGGGGGCGCCGGGAACGAAAGATTGGGCTTGGCCAAAGACCATGTTGTTTTCGTCTGATGGGACGTTGCGGTAATGCAAAGCCGCAATGATTGATCCGTCCGGGTACGGAAGCTTGCCATCCCGGAAGGCCTTAAACGCTACATCGTTGCTCAACACGGCACCTAAACTGTTGAGGTTGCCTTCTTCATGGGCCGAGGAGATCCACTTCCAGTCGCGGTATCCCTGCGGAATATCGGTAACGTAGCGTAGCGGCGGATTGCTGCAACCGCGTGTCCCGTGCAGCGGGCAATGAGGGTGACAAGGCTAGCCATGTTGCAGCTGCCACCAAGAAGAATGTG
This sequence comes from uncultured Acidobacteriaceae bacterium, assembly GCA_963763285.1. Taxonomy (GTDB): domain Bacteria; phylum Acidobacteriota; class Terriglobia; order Terriglobales; family Acidobacteriaceae; genus Sulfotelmatobacter. The sequence continues at coordinate 5,471 of CAVXOK010000024.1, forward strand.
AAGTTTTCATCGGGGTTCCTCCGTTGGCCCGCATTCTACTCCAGTCCCATAGGCTCTGCAGGACTGACCGGGGCCGAGAATTGCTGGTTGATGTAAACGAGCGTTTACACTCAGTCTCCTTCCGCTCTCGACTCCCACCTTCTGACACACCCTCCGCCGCAGTGTTATGATTTCCTCCCTGACCGCATTCCATGCGAATTAGGCCCACCTTCCCCATCGCTCTGGCGGTCGTGGTCGTCGCCGCGTCGGTGACCCTCGCGGTCCAACTGCGGAAGCACGCTCCCCCTGAGCCCGCCCGTCTGTTGCCCGGGGGCGGACGCATTTTTCTACCTCGATCTCAGCTGGGCACGCAGGGCGAACTCGGGCAAGCAACTGCCTGCCGTCAGCCACGATCCGGAATACGAACGCTTCATCCGTGAGACCGGGTTTGAGTTCGAACGCGATCTGGATGAAGCTGCTTTTGCCGTCCACTACCCCGCTGAGCTGGCCCGGCGGCGGAACCGGCGGCTCCTCCTCAGAAGTACGATTCTCTGAAGTGCTCGTAGGAAAGTTTCAGGGCGAGCGTCTCACCGCCTATCTGCGTCAGATCGCCCAATCGGTCGAGAACTATCACTCGGTCGACATCTTCACGATTCTTTTGGAAGGCAGATCATTGCGGGTCGCAGTGCTGAGCGCCGATTCAGTGGCCGCCTCCAATCACGACGACCCCGCCGTCATTCGAGGGATGGTCGACCGGTCGAAGCGGCTGGCTTCTCCATTCGGAGGCCCGTCGCTGTTGCGGCAATACTACAAGCACGTTCAGTTGGCCAGTCTGGCCTGGGTGGTGGCGCGCATTGATCCTTCTTCACCCGAAGCTGGAGGTTGGAACACAATTTTCACCCGGCCCGCCACCCTCGTCATCTCAGGAAGCTATCTCAGCCCGCTTCACCTAAGAGCTGACGCGGTTCACGTCCGCGCCGAAGCCTTCACCCGGACGCCCGACGAAGCGCGCGCCATCACCGATAAGGTGAATGTCTTCGTAGCTCTGACCCGCTCCGCCGAAACCTCGGTGGGAACCCGCGGCACCGATGCCGACGTGAAAGCCTTCTTCGATAGTCTCAAAGTAAGGGACGAGGGCGACCACGCCGTTTTGACCGCCGTCATGCCCTTCGGGTTTCTGCGCAAGATGCTGTCTGGGTCTGCGCCTGAGTTGAGCGAGCCCTCCGACGCCTCGCCGGCTCAAGCGCCCGCGAAATCGAGATAGCGCCGAAATTCGTCGGCCCGCGTGCAACTAAACACCGTTCCGATAGTCTGATTAACTATGGGGAATAACCCCAGCGGGTACAATTAAAGACGCATGTCTAGCCTCCCACTTCCCGATCGCCGCATTTTTCGCTGGCCTGATTTCGTTTCTCTCGCCCTGCGTGCTGCCGCTGGTGCCGGGATACCTTTCGCTGATCTCGGGCGCTGGCCTGGAAGAACTCAAGGCGCCTCAGGCGTCAGCTCATGCGGCGGGTGATGATGAACTCCGTCGGGTTCATCCTGGGCTTCAGCGTGGTTTTTATCGCGCTTGGAGCGGCGGCAACCGAAATCGGCCAGGTGCTCGGGATTTACAAACACACGCTGGCCAGGGTGGCGGGCGTGATCATCATTCTCTTCGGACTGCACCTGACCGGCATTTTCAAGATCAAAGCGCTATACACCGACGCCCGCCTGCACAGCGTGAAAGGCAGCAGCACTCCTGTAGGCGCATTTGTGATCGGATTCGCTTTCGCCTTCGGCTGGACGCCTTGCCTAGGGCCGATTCTGCGCGCAATCCTCGCTTTCGCCGGCGAGCAGAACACGCTGGTAAGGGCGTCTTGCTGCTCGCGGTGTATTCGCTGGGACTGGCCGTGCCGTTTTTGCTGACATCGCTTCTGATGGAGCGCTTTCTCAAGTTTTACAGCCGGTTCCGCTCCCATATGCACGCTATTGAAGTGGCTAGCGGCGGCTTGATGATCGCGCTGGGCGTGTTGCTGGTGATCGGCCGGTTTACATTGATCTCGAATTGGCTTTCGTTCCTGAACCGCTTAGCTTATAGGTGTGGCTGGTAAGGATTCTGGTTGTCAAAAGGAGTTTGCAATTGGAAACAATACAGGTTGGGCGAATCGCTGAGCGCTGGCCATGCCATTTATGTGCTATCCGCAGCCAGGCGATTCCGAATGAAAGGGTCGTCAGTGAACCGCAGTCCTCTTGTACTAGTAGTCGTGGCATTCGTGGTTGCGCTCATGCTGTACTTCGGCTATCACCAGGCGCGGCGGACCGGAGCGGCCTCGGCGCCGCGACTCACCCAGTCCACGGTCGCTCCCGATTTCTCTCTGGAGTCGCTCGATGGCAAGACCATGCGCCTCTCCGACCTTCGCGGCAAGGCCGTGCTGCTCAATTTCTGGGCTACCTGGTGCGGCCCGTGCAAGATCGAAATGCCCTGGTTTGTCGACCTGCAGAAACAGTACGGCTCGCAAGGATTGCAGATCGTCGGCGTCGCCATGGACGACGCCAGCAAGGAAGACATCGGCAAGTTTGCCAAAGATATGGGCGTGAACTATCCCATCCTGATTGGAAAAGAATCCGTAGGGGACAGTATGGCGGCGTCCCCGCTTTGCCTGAAACCTTCCTGATTCGACGCGACGGCAAATTCGTCGACAAGATCATCGGACTCAAGGGCAAGGCTGACATTGAAGACGCAATCAAGAAGGCGCTCAACACGCGGCCCGCCACCAGCCAAGCATCGTGCTTCAGAGAACGCGAGATTCGCGGCCTGTCAGAGGTGACAGTAGAAACGGCGGTCCAACGGCTCTACCATTTCAGTGACCGACGATATTCGCGCGGCTCCGCACATGGAGATTCCGCAGATGATGACTCACAAGACGAAGCCGCAAGACTTCGCGAACCATCGCAACGCCGTCGGCATTGCGTCTTGCTCACGCTCATTGCTCCTGCTGACCGCAATTCCCGCTTCCGCGCAAACGCCAGGCAAAGCTCCGACCCTCACCATGGCTGCCGTGCCGCTGACCACGGCTCAGCGCGCCTCGCAGACCATGGTGAACCTGAATTTTCGCATCCCTGCGGGCTACCACATCAACTCCAACACACCCAAGTCGGAGTTCCTGATTCCAACCGCCTTGAAGATGGACTGCCCACCGACATCATCCTGGGAAAGATTGAATATCCTGCCGGCGAAGATAGGAATTTTCCGTTCTCGCCGGACGAAAAGCTGAGCGTGTATAGCGGAGACTTCACCATCGCCGTGGGAGTGCACCCGCTGCACTCCGTCGTGCCCGGAAAATACGTGATGCACGGCGTGCTGCGCTATCAGGCCTGTGACAACGCCGCCTGCTATCCGCCGAAAACGTTGCCCGTAAGTTTTGAAGTGAAGGTCGTGAAGGAACCGCCCGAGCACCACGCCAACCCCGCGCAGAGCCCGCACGTGCACAACTAGAGCTTAGAACACCGTTGTAGCTTCGGTTTCGAAAAGGTCGGCATTAATCGGTGCGCGGCGTCGCGCTGGCGAGCGCAAGAATCGCTCCGGCAAACAGCAGCGTGTCGAAAAGTAGTTGATCCCATCAACTTTGACGTCGGTCCTCGGGTCGGCCAGCGCCGCGATCAGAATCGGCCCATAGATGAACACGACCAGCAGCACAATCCAGGTGCCGAGATAAGTTGCCGCCATCCGCGTCTTCTTTGCCAGCAGAATGCTTGCCCCGGCAACCAGAAGAATCGCGCCTGTCACATAGCCGATGAGCAGGTGCGCCGGAATCCACGCGGGCATCAGTTTTTCGAGCGGGACTCCGGGAACATTTGCTGGGTGCAGAAAGTGCTCAACGCCAAAAAATATAGCGGCGATCCCGATCAACACGCGGCCCACGGTTATGAGCTTGCTTCCGCTTTGCCCGCGGCCTTGTTCGCGCAGGGCTATCTCCCGCAAGAATCCAGCCTCCGCCCGCGAATGAGATTTCGCGGAAGATAAAGGTCCATGCAAACCGGTCTCTGGGGTCGGCGAAAACTCCCGGGATGATCAACATCGCCACAAAAAGAAACATCATGATCCCGAACAGCAGGCCGGACCAGCGCACCTGAATTTTCGTGGCAATGCTCAAAGACGCGGCGAGCAACGCAAAGCCGACGAAATACGCCCAAAACAAATCGCCACGGCATATACCGGGGCACCATGGGTCATGACGAACTTGCGCCCGAGAGATGCAGCGCGCCGAAAACCGCCAAGGGGATGGCAAAACACAAATTGCTCAAGGCTACGATCTTGTCGAGGCCGCGGGCCTGCGCGATATCGGCCTTCGCGGCCCACAGGGCAATCAGGAAAAGCAGGATGCCGGCGCTGCACATCGAGACCACCGCGCGAGAGGTCCCAAAAAATGCGGCCAGGAATGGTCAAGTGCATGCGTGACCAAGTAGTAAGCGGGGTTCCGAAACGGAACGATGCTCAAAATTAGGCTGACGAGCAGTCTTGTTCTACCACTCACACGCTCGCCCTAACCTGATCTCTGGGCCCGTGGTGTAATTGGCAGCACGTTAGCCCGTCAAGCTATAAGGTGCGGGTTCGAATCCCGTCGGGTCCACAGTATTCCCTCTCTTTGGTAGGGAATCTGACGAGGGAGTCTCGGGACGGGCGAACTCCTCAAAGTAATCTTGACTTCGAGTCTTAGGCTGCCGATACTATGTTGCCATAGCTTGACGGGCTAACGCCCCGAGTTGAATTGCGCGCTCGGGGTTTTGCTTTTCTAGAGCCAATCTACCTCCTTGCCCGCTCTGCTTCTTCTCCACCTTCGCCCAGGTGTCTTTCAACGCCACGGTGCGGTTGAACACCGGCTTGCCCGGCTTCGAGTCTGGATCGACGCAAAAATATCCTAGACGCTCAAACTGATACCGGCTGCCCGCGGCAGCACTAGCCAGCGACGGCTCGAGCTTCGCGTGCTTGATCACTTCCAGCGAGTTGCGGATTCAGATTCGCCGTGAAGTCCTGGCCCTCTTCAACTTCGCCCGGGTTTTCTTTGCGTGAACAGAGTCTCGTAAATCCGCACCTCGGCGTCGATGGCATTCGCGGCCGAGACCCAGTGAATGGTCGACTTCACCTTGCGGCCGTCAGGAGCATTGCCGCCGCGCGTCGCGGGATCGTAGGTGCAATGCACCTCCACCACTTCGCCTTTTTCGTTTTTCACGACGCTCGTGCAGGTGATGAAGTAGCCGTAGCGCAGGCGCACCTCGCGACCGGGAGAGAGGCGGAAATATCCTTTCGGCGGATCTTCGCGGAAGTCATCCTGCTCGATGTAGAGCTCGCGCGAGAACGGCACCTTGCGCGTGCCGGCGCTCGCGTCTTCAGGATTGTTCACCGCATCCATCTCTTCGACCTGATTCTCCGGATAGTTGTCGATCACAACTTTCAGCGGACGCAGCACTGCCATCACCCGCGGAGCGCGCTTGTTCAGATCTTCGCGGACGAAGTGTTCGAGCATGGCCAGCTCGATCGAGCCGTTGGTCTTGGAGACGCCAATCGCGCCGACAGAAGTTGCGCACCGCCTCGGGCGTATAGCCGCGGCGGCGAATGCCGCCGAGCGTGGGCATGCGCGGATCGTCCCATCCGCTCACCCGGCCTTCCTGCACCAATTGCAGCAGCTTGCGCTTGCTCAACAGCGTGTAGGTGAGGTTCAGGCGGTCAAACTCGATCTGCCGCGACGGAAAAATCCCCAGCTGCTGGATGAACCAGTTGTAAAGCGGGCGATGGTCTTCAAACTCCAGCGTGCAGAGGGAGTGCGTGACGCGCTCGATGGAATCCGACTGTCCATGCGCGTAGTCGTACATCGGATAAATGCACCACTTGTTGCCGGTGCGGTGATGCTCGGCATGCAGGATGCGGTACATCACCGGATCGCGCAGGTTGAGATTGGGCGAAGCCATGTCGATCTTCGCCCGCAGAACGCGCGAGCCATCGGGGAATTCGCCGGCGCGCATGCGCTCAAACAAATTCAGATTCTCTTCGACCGAGCGGTTGCGATACGGACTGTCTTTGCCCGGTTCGGTGAGCGTGCCGCGATGCTTGCGAATCTCCTCGGCCGTCAGATCGTCGACGTAGGCCTTGCCATCCTTGATCAGTTTGATCGCCCATTCGTAGAGCTGGTCGAAATAATCGGAGGCGTAGAAAAGCCCGTCCCACTGGAAGCCGAGCCAGTTCACGTCGGCCTTGATCGACTCGACGTACTCGGTTTCTTCCTTCTCAGGATTGGTGTCGTCGAAGCGGAGATTCGTATGTCCGCCGAATTCGTCGGCCAGGCCGAAATCGATGCAGATCGCCTTGGCATGGCCGATGTGCAGATGGCCGTTGGGCTCGGGAGGAAAGCGCGTCTGCACGCGGCCATTGTGCTTGTTGGTCTTGAGGTCTTCGAGAATGATGTCGCGGATGAAGTTCGACGGAGCAGGCGAGGGCGAGGCAGCCACAGCTTTTTCTCCAGCTTCGCTTGGGGGAGGAGGTGGATTCATTGCTCTTTGATCTTATCGCAAGACCAGGAGCGGCGGAGTCGCGCAGGGACTGGACGTCAGCTGGCGGCGAAGGACGTCCGCGACTCACGTCGATCTTACACGGGACAAGCCGTGCGGTCTACCTGACCTCGATCTGCTCAAGCCTGCGCGATTCGCGTAGTGGCTCCGCTCCCCAGCACTTCCAGCGTCTCAAACAGCGGCGGGGCGTTCTTGCGCCCGCAGACTGCGACGCGGATGGGCTGGAACATCTGTCCTGCCTTCACTCCCAGTTCCTGGGCGGCCGCGCGCAGAGCCTGATCCAGCGGGTCGTGTTTGAACTCGACATTCGCCAGCACTTCCCGGGCTCGCGTGAGAACTTTCAGCGCCATCGCCGCGTCTCCCTTCTGCGGGATGAGTTCGGCCGGATCATACGGCGGCAGTTGGTCCACGAAGAAGAAGTCGGCGGCGGTAAGCACGTCGCGCAGCAACTTGATGCGCTCGCGGATCAGCGGCGTGATCCGCAGCATTTTTTCCGGCGTGACGTTGAATCCGGCGGCGCGCACGATCGGCAGCAGGCGCGCGCTCAAATCCTCCACCGGCAAGCCACGAATGTGCTCGGCGTTGAGCCACACCGCTTTCGGATCGAATGTTTCCTCGGGAGTTGCAGCCGGTTCCTTGAAGTTCACCACGGCGTTCGAGCGGTTGATGCCTTCGAGCGAGAAGGCATCGATGAGTTCCTGCAGAGACATGTTCTCGCGGTCATTCTTAGGCGACCAGCCCAGCAGGCAGAGAAAATTGATGAAGGCTTCGGAGAGGAATCCGGCGTCGCGGTAGGTGGTAACGCTGACCACAGGACCGTGGCGGCGCTTGGAAAGTTTGGTGCCGTCAGGCGCAACCAGCAACGGCAGATGCGCGAACTGCGGCGGCGTGACAGCCGGCGGCCTCGAAGATGAGCACGTGCTTGAAAGTGTTCGTGAGATGGTCCTGGCCGCGGATGATGTGGGAGATCCGCAGGTCGGCGTCGTCGGCGCAGGAAGCCAGGTGGTAGGTCGGCATGCCATCGGAACGTAGCAGTGCAAAGTCTTCGATGTCGGCGGCGGCCTTCACTTGCTCGCCGTAAACCGCGTCGGCAAATCGCACCAGTTGCCCACCCTCGCGCGGCACGCGAAAGCGCAACGCAAATGGCTCTCCCGCGGCGGCGCGGCGGTCACTCTCCGCCCGGGAAAGTTCGCGCGCGCCTGGATTGAACAGCCAGTTCCTTGCGCGCCTGATTTTTCGGCGTCCCCGGTGTGCGCGGGCGTGAAGTCGCGGTAGGCGAGGCCTTTCTCGAAGATCGTCCACGCGGTCTTGCGGTGCAGGTCGATGCGCTCGGATTGTTTGTACTCTTCGTCCCAGCTTCAAGTTCAGCCACTTCAGTCCCTCGAAAATGGAATCGACCGAGGCCTGCGTGTTGCGTTCGACGTCCGTGTCGTCGAGGCGGAGAATCATGGTCCCGCCGTTGTGGCGGGCATACAGCCAGTTAAAGATGAACGTGCGGGCGCTGCCTACATGAAGAAAGCCGGTGGGCGACGGCGCGAAGCGGACGCGTGGCTTGGATTAGATGATGTCGAAGGAAGGGTTTCAGGCATAAGTGGGCAAAGTTCGATGGTATGGGGGCGAGAAAAGTATCGTCAAGCGAATCAGAGTAGACAATTTCTCGGTTAAGTGACTGATTCTAAGTATTCTAGGGTCTGGGCAGTGTACTTAAATCCTGTTGTGTTCACACCCTCGGCTGTGAAAACATTAGTAATTAGTCTTCTCCCAAGTCGCTGACATGATCTCCGCGGGAAGTCTTCGCCGGGCCTCATGAATAGTATCGCTACCAGTATCGTCATCATTCCGGGTGTTGTTGCCTTGCTGCTGTGCATGCTGTTCACCTATCTCTACCAGCAGAGCCGCCAGGCCTACTTCCGCGCCTGGCAGATTGCCTGGGCCTGTTATTCCATCCACTACGCGCTGGATGCATTCCGCTATTACCGTCCTCCGGCGCCGGCTGCGTTCTTTTTCAGTTCCTTGTTCTCAGTGGCGATGGCGATGTGCATCTTCGTTTCGACGCGTCTGATGCGCGGGTCTTTCCGCTTCCGCTGGTATGACTGGGCCCTGGCTGCGGCCGGAGTCGCCGCGTCGTGCGTCGATTTGCGCATTCTGCTGGCCAGCGGAGGTCACTCGGGTGCAGCGTCCGTAGCTTGACTGTGATTTTCGTGAGCGGCGTGCTGCTGTACTGTTCGGCGGCATTCTACTTGCACGCTCATCGCAGGGGCTCCGCAGCCTTCAAACTGCTGGCGGTTTCGCTGGCGCTGTGGGCAGTCTTGATGGCTTCTATTCAGTCCAGCAACCCATGGGCGGAAATGTTTGGCAGCGTGGGCCACGTTCTGGGCCCGATCCCGCAGATGCTGCTGGGCATCGCGATGGTCATGGTGCTGTTTGAGAACGAGCGCAACGCGGTGCAGGAAAATACTCTGGCTCTCTCCACCTTGGGAGTGGATCCGCGGCGCTTGCTCTCGGCCGACGATTTGCTGCCCAGCATGCAGTCGGCCCTGGACCGCCTGGCGGGCGCCTTATCCGCGCGGCGGGCGGTCATCTATGTCTCCGAGCGCTGGCGCGGTCTTTTGCCCTCGGTGGAGCGGGGATTTTCTTCGGAATTCCTGGAGATTCTGACCAGGACGCGGGGCGGGGGAATACATCTGCGAACTGGCCTACCGGCAGGGTGGGCTGTTCACCGTGCATGATCTTGCCCATATGACGGAGCCGCTGCCCATCGTGTCGGCCGGGACATTCGCCGATTTCAAGAACGTGCTCACTGCAGCCGAGATCCGCAATCTGACCGCCGTGAGCCTGCAGACTCGCGAACACGCGTTCGGTGTGATTTTGTTTCCTCATGCGGAGCGCATGGCGTTCGGTGCGTCCGGTCCGCGTCTGATGGTGGGGCTGGCGTTGCAACTCGGGCTCACGCTCGAGAACTACTTGATCGCGCATGACGCCCACCGGCGCACGCAAGAATACGAGTTGCTCACCCAGATTGGGCAGGCGATCAGTTCGCGCCTCGATCAGGACGAAGTGCTGCGCACCATCCACACCGAGTTGGGACAGATTTTCGACACCAGCAATTTCTACATCGCGTTCCAGGAAGGAGACGAAATCCGCTTCGAGCTGGAAGTCGAAGATGGCCGCATTCTGCCCAAGCGCTCGCGCAAGCTGGAGAATGCCTTCACCGAATATGTGATTCGAACGGGGCAGCCTCTGCTGATACGGTCCGACCTGGAGAAAACGCGGACGCGATTGGGCGTAACGTACCGGCCGGAGCATCCCGCCAAGTGCCTGTGCGCGGCGCCCATTCTGTTCGGCAACAAGCCAGCGGGCGTCATGGTGGCGATGAGCAAAGAACGGGAATTTGTCTTCGAACAGCGCGACCTGGACGTGCTGATGACCGCGGCCGGCCAGGTGTCGGTGGCCGTCGAAAATGCGCGCCTGTTCGCGGAAGAACAACGGCGCTCGCGGCAACTGGCGTTCCTTAATAACATCTCGCGCACGGCGATTTCGAGTGACGATCCGGTGCACATGCTGGGGCAGATTGTCGGAGAGATCCAGAAAAACTTCAGCTTTGATCACATTGGGATCGGCCTGCTCGATTACGGAACCAAGGAAATCGAAATTAAGGCGGAAGCCGGAGCCACGGCTCATGCCATGGGAAAGCGGATTCCGCTGGGGATCGGGATTCTGGGCCGGGTGGCGCGCACGGGCGAGCGCGCCCTGGTGCAAAACGGCGTCGAGGGCCAGATCGGCGCGATTCTGCCGGCATCGCGGTCTGTGCTGTGCATTCCAATCACCTACGGCGAGACCTTGCTGGGCGCGCTGAACATCGAAAGCCGCAGCGACAGCGCGTTTTCACCGCAGGACGTTCTCATTCTCAATACCCTGGCCGACCTCCTGGCCACGGCTCTGCATAATGCGTTCGTGTTCCAGAAGCTGCAGCAGCAGTCGATCACTGACGGTTTGACGGGAATCAAGACCCGGCGTTTCTTCTGGGAGGCGCTGTCGGCGGAATGGAAGCGAGCCTCGCGTTCCGGGCGTCCGTTCTCCGTCGTGCTGATTGACCTCGACAAGTTCAAGGAAGTGAACGACACCATGGGCCACTTTGAAGGCGACCTGGTGCTGGCTCGCGTCGGACGCCTGTTAGAGCAAAAGTCGCGGCAGTCGAACGTAGTGGCCCGCTATGGCGGAGATGAGTTCATCATCCTCATGCCGGAAACCGGGCCGGAACAAGCCCAGGTGCTGGCCGAGCGCTTGCGGCAGTGGATTGTCACCGACCCTATGTTGAGCGAGCACCACATCACCGGAAGCTTCGGCGTGGCCAGTTTCCCGACTCACGGCTTCTCCATCGAAGACATTATCCGCGTGGCCGATGCCGGCATGTATGTTTCGAAACGTTCGGGCGGCAATCTGGTGTCGGCGGCCGAGGAATTTGCCGAGGGCGAGGAGTTTGCCGCCCAGCGGCAGCAGATTTCCTCCTATATCGAGGGCTTTCTGCAGCGCGAGCACAACGGGCCGGAGCATCTCGAAGAGCTGGCATCGATGCTGGTGAAATTCTGCGGTGGCGAAGAGGATTGCAATGTTCCGCTGCTGAAGGAATCGATTGAGGTTCTCAGCCGGGCCGCCGAATCCCGCGAACTGCGCACCTCGGGCCACGGCGACCTGGTGGCGCGCTATACCGAGATTCTGGCGCGCGCACTCCGTTTGCCTCCGGAGGAAACTGCCGATCTGGTTTACGCGGCGCGCATCCACGATGTGGGCAAGATCTTCGTGCCGGAACGCATTCTGAATAAACCGGGGCCGCTTACCGACGACGAGTTCTTCCTGGTAAAGATGCACGCGCGCGTTGGAGCCGAGATCGTCGCTATCGTGCCGCACAGCGCCATGATGCGCCAGGCCATCGAGCATCATCACCAGCGCTTTGATGGCACAGGCTATCCCGATGGCGCCAAGGGCGAGCAGATTCCTCTGTGGGCGCGCATTATCGCCCTCGCCGACGCCTACGCCAACATGCTGACCGAGCAATCGATTGCCGCGGCGCGGACGCCGGAACAGGCGCTCGACGAACTGTCCAAGATGAGCGGCACCGGCTTCGACGGGATGCTGGTGCGGTTGCTCCTGCGCGAGTTGAAGTCGGAGACGGGCGTCGTCGGCAAAGGATTAGTTCCAGGCCCCTTCCGAGATGGCTGCGTCGGAAATAAGCTATCCCTCTCTCGAGTCAGCGGACGCGGCAGTAGCTCACCCGATTTTGATTACCCGGCGATGAAATTTTATCTCGGTCCGGAGTAAACCTCGCTGAGGTCCTTGTTCCGGCGCTGTGGTAGCAGCGAACCCACTACCACCGCCGGAATAATCGTCAGGAGAAATGTCAGGTGATACCAGACGGGAAATTTGCTCCAAAGGACGATGTGCGCCGGCAAGAACATTGCAAGCACCACGCTGCCGACGATCAACGACGCCCAGCGGCTTGATGGGGATATCCAACGTGTTACCGCACCAGCCATCAGCGAGGTCCCGATCGCCATCCCAAGGCGTGCCCACTTCATGGCCAGCGTAAACTGGAGCGTATGCTCGGCAGCGGTGTAGTTCGGCAGGCTCAAGCGAAGCACGCGGTTGATCACCGTGACCACGACAACCCACGCGAGGAGTCCCGCGAGACAGGCGAGAATGGAACGCTTCATTACACATTCCTCCTTTAATACAATTATAATAGTATAATCAAACTAATGAAAGCCGAATTATATATTCTGGGCGTTCTGCACCGCGGCGACTTTCACCCCTACGAGATCAAGCGGCGTATGACCCAGGCGATGATCGAGTGTTTTACCGATGTGGATGTCGGCACGCTTTACTACGCCGTGCGCCAGCTTGCCAAATGTGGCCTGTTAAGGGCAGTCGCCCGCCAGCATGTGGCTCGGGGTGGCATGCGTACGGTCTACCGCATCACTCCCCGCGGACGCGACCGCTTTCATGAATTACTGCATGCGCAATTTGCCACCGAAGGCGACCTCCGGCAGACTCTTTATGGTCCCATGCTCTTCTTGCATCTTGCCGACCTCAAGGTGGTTGCCGAGGCTTTGCGCACCCAAATCGACAGGCAGAATGCGCGCTTGGCGGAGATCCGGAAGTTGCATCGGCAATGGGTAACGATGTTGCCCAGCGGTAGCCGCCACTTGATGCGGCATATGGAGGAGCAGTGCCGCCTCGATCTACGCTGGCTCCGCGCGGTACTTGCCGATATGAAGGCGGGACGGGTTCGCGATACTCCTGATCCCGCGCGCCTCGCGGCCAAGAGCTAGTTGACCCGATCACTTGCAACTCTCCACCAGAAACTAGAAACTAGAAGCCATGTCCGTACCTCTTTCTCTCTCCGGCAAAGTTGCCCTCATCACCGGCGGCTCGCGCGGCATTGGCGCGGCCACGGTGCGTCTGTTTACCAGCGCGGGCGCGAAGGTCGTCTTCAGCTATCAGAAAGCGCGATCCCAGGCTGAAGCTCTCGCAAGAGAATGCGGGGAAAAGAACTGCTATGCGGTCGCCAGCGACCTGGACAGCCCAGACTCCGCTCGCGCCCTGGTCGCTGAGGCGGTGAAGCATTTCGGACGGATCGATATCCTCGTCGCTAATCATGGCGTATGGCCCGCGCAGGACGTCGCCATCGACAAGATGACGGATGAGCAATGGCGCAATACTCTTTCTATCAACCTTGATGCCGTATTTGGTCTGGTTAAATATACGGTCGCGCAAATGAAGACGCAGCCGCGCACCGGCTCTGCCGCCGGGCAATCGTGCTCATCAGTTCCACCAGCGGCCAGCGCGGCGAGGCGTTTCATTCCGATTACTCCGCCAGCAAGGGTGCGCTGATCAGCATGACGAAGAGCCTTTCCACGGAACTGGCCTCGGCGGGAATCTATGTGAACTCGGTTGCCCCCGGCTGGGTAGATACCGACATGTCGAAACCCGCGCTCGATGATCCGGGAAGCGGAGAAGAAATTCGGCGGACGATTCCGCTGGGGCGCGCCGGCAAGCCGGAGGAAATTGCGGCTCCGGTGCTGTTTTTGTGCACTGAATACGCCAGCTTTATCACGGGCGAAGTCTTCAACGTGAATGGCGGAGCCGTGCTGGTGGGGTAGCTGGCACGGGGAAATTCCCTGGGCGGCGTGACGCCGCCGGTCTTTCGCGCATCCAACCGATAGCGCAGTCCCGTAACTGCTTGTGTGGTGCGGGCACTCTTGCCCGCGAGGTTTCGATGCTGCAGGAAGCGGGCGAGAGTGCCCGCTCCACGCGAGCAACGCTGAGCAGCTACAATTTCCTATTAATGAAACTTCCACTTCTCATCGCTGTGCTGGCGTTTGCGCCGGTGGTCTTTGTCTGGGGCGAGCCTGTGGCTGTCGCCCAGGCGAACGCGCAGGGTTCTTCGGAGTCGCCCGCGCCGAAGGGCCCGTCGATTCCTGTGGATCAGGAAAATGCGCGGCAGGCGCGCGCCCTGCTCGATCAGGCGATCCAGGCGTTGGGCGGCCAGGCGTACTTGAGCATCCACGACATCCAGCTGCAGGGACGCACCTACAGCTTTTATCACGGACGCCCGACCAGCAACGGCGTGCTGTTCTGGCGGTTCGTGGAATATCCCGACAAGGAGCGGGTCGAAGTCACCCCACAGCGGGATGTGGCCGTTATCTATGTCGGCGAAAAGGCGTACGAAATCACCTACAAGGGCCCGCACGCGCTGGAGAAGAAAGATCTCGATGACTATTTGCGGCGCCGCAGGCTTTCGCTCGAAACCGTGCTCCGCACCTGGACCAACGATCCCAGTGTGGCGTTTTTCTATGACGGCAATGCTCTGGCCGACAACCTTCCAGCACAGCAGATCACGCTGATCAATTCAAAGAATGAAGCCGTAAGCCTCTATTTCGATCCGGATACGCACCTGCCCATCAAGAAGACCTACAAATGGCGCGACCCGGTCGATAAAGAACGCAATGTGGAAGAGGAGATCTACGCCGATTACAAGCCGGTACAGGGCATCATGACGCCCTACAGCTTCACCCGCTATTACAACGGGGATATGCAAAACCAGCGCTTCGTGAGTGCGGTTCACTACAATGCGGGAGTCGACGAAGCGATGTTCGATCCCAATTCGGGCTACGATCCCAATAAGCCCGGTGAAGAAACACTAAAGTAACTGTCGCGACTCGATACCCTCCGCGGCGCTTCTCGATCCCAAGCATAACTGACTGACTGGCCAGCGTTTAATAGCGGTCAAGGCTTATCAGGATGGTTCCCCATCGACATTACGCCACGCAGTGTGGCTTTTTTACCACAGTCAACTGCGGCTGCGGCGGCTGTAATCTGTTCATTCACCGAGACATACAACAAACACCTTTGACTCAGGAGCAGACAATTCGCTTGGCCGTGGCATGCAGTGGGGTAGGACTCCACAGTGGCGCGCCGGTTTCCATGCGAATTCTTCCCGCTCCTCCCGGAACGGGAATTGTGTTTCGCCGCATCGATCTGGATGGCTTTGAAATTGAAGCCATCAGCCGCAACGTCGCCCGCGTCAGCTACGCCACCAGCCTGATGAAAAAGGGCGTGCTCATCTCCACCACCGAGCACCTGCTCTCGGCGTTCATCGGCTTAGGCGTGGACAACGCCATCGTGGAGCTGGACAACCTCGAACTTCCCATTCTGGATGGCAGCGCCTCCCGTTTGTGGAGCTGATCCAGAAGGCCGGCATCCGCAAGCAGCGCCGTCCCCGCAAGTATCTGAAGATTCTTCGGGAAGTCGAGATGCGCGAGGGCAACAAGTTCATCTCGGTCTATCCCGCCGGCAGCTACTCCGTTTCTTACGCCATCAATTTTCCTCATCCGCTGATCGGGAAGGAAACTTTTCAGGTGGAGCTTTCAAACGGCAGCTACCTGCGCAAGATTGCTGGAGCGCGCACCTTCGGCTCGCGCGAAGACGAGAAAACGATGCGCAACATGGGATTGATCCGCGGGGCGTCGCGGGAGAACTGCATCGTGTTGACGCGCGACGGAATCGAGAACGGCCCGCTGCGCTTTCGCGACGAGTTCGTGAGGCACAAAATCCTGGATCTGGTTGGCGACCTCGCGCTGCTGGGCAAGCCGATTCTGGGCAGGATCGTAGCCGATCGCGCCGGTCATGCCATGCACACCGCTCTGGTTTCGCGCATCCTGCGCGACAAGACGCTGTGGGAGGAAGTAACGCTGCCCGAAGAAGAGAAAGACAGCGCGAGTTCTTACAGCACCCACGCAGCCGCCGGATCTTCGCTCTGACTCCCAGTGTCACCCTTGGTTGCGCAACGCCGTTGGACGCTGGGGGTCGTGCGGCCGCAAAGGATACGAGCCAGCTGGGATCAAGAATTCTGTACGTCGCATTTCGGGGACGATATGAGAGTGAGATTCGCAGTGGCAGCGGCGGTGATGAGTCTCGCACTAATGATGACTGTAGCAGCTCAGAAGGAGCCGCACGTGGTCCATGCCATAGGTTCTTTCGACATCAAAATGACTCCCAACGAACCAACCGACTTCGAGAAAGCGAACGACATCGCCCGTCTCACTTCCGACAAGACTTGGCACGGTGACTTCGAAGGCGTCAGTCACGGAGAAATGATCACCGGCTCAACCGCGAGCACCGGCTCCATGGCCTACGTTGCGATTGAGCGCATGACAGGCAGGCTTAACGGCCGACAGGGTAGCTTCACCTTCTCGCACCGCGCCACCATGATGAAAGGCGACGCCCCCTCTGCGGGAGAGCTGAGCGTGACGGTTGTACCCAATTCCGGCACTGGAGAGCTGAAGGGACTCACGGGCTCCCTCATGATCCATATCGACGCTCAGGGTAAACACACCTGGACCTTCGATTATTCGCTCCCTTAGTCGCTTTCGCGTGGGCCCGCGTCAAGTGTCTGAACCCGCCAAATGGGGCACAAACGGGCACACCCAGCTAGCAACCCGTATCCCCCAAGCCCAGGATTCGCTCAGTCGGCAGGTTCGCAGGGAACGTCGCCGGTCTCCGATCCAGGTTCAGGCTGCTCCTCGAGCAGGCGGTCCAGTTCGGCGCGAGTCCGGCTGATCAGGGTTGCGGCGAACTGGCGGGCTGACTTCTGTCGCTCCGCTGACAGATCCTTCACTCGCATGTTCAGCAAAACGACATCGTCCTCGAATCGGCGCAGGGTTTTCTGTACGCGGGCGATGCGGTAAGAGGCAGGAAGCATGGCAATGGCTCTCCGGTATCCCACCAGATTGCCATGCGCAGGCGCAGGCACAAAGTTACAAAGTGAATACCTGGGAAATCAGGGCAGTCGAAGTGACGGGCTTATTGGATGGACTCAGGGCCTGAGCTTGCCAGCATCCCTTTGGTGCCGGGAAGCTGTTTTTCCATCTGCTGGTTGAGCCATTTCTCGAGCAGTTCCTGGGAACTCTGGGGCACGTTGAGAAAACGCAACCCGACATGTCCTTTGATATCGGCCCAGGTTACTTGCGCTTCCACGTCCAGAGCCAGTTTGGTTTCGGGTAGCGTAAATTGCAAACGAGGCGTAGCGTCCTTGGGCAGCGCCTGGTGCAGAATGAGCGCGATTCCGCCTTCACTGACGTTCGTGCTGATGGCCTTCAATTCCTTGTCGCCCAGGACCACCCGGACCGGCATCTTGACGGGCTGGCGATAATAGCGGCGCCGCTCGCGCACCATGAAGTTCAGCGCGGCGTGAAAGCAGCGCGCCGCATTCAGGCTGCTGATGGGTTTTTGCAGAACAAAATTCACGCCCATGCCGAAGGCTTCCTGCGTGGTCGTTTTCTTGCCGTTCAGCAGGGCAAAGGTTACGGTGCCTTTGTTACTGGGCGTGGCGCGCAAGCCCTGCAGCACCTCCATGCCCCCTTGCATGTCGTCGCAGTCCACAATCACGGCGTCGAACTTCTCCGCGATAAGGATTTCGCTGGCTTTTTTCGCTTCCTGGCACACCTCGACCTCAATCGAAAGCTTTTCCAGCGTCGGGCGGAGGATGCGCACCACTTCGGCATCCTGGCTCAGAAGAAGGGACTCCAACGTCATCTTGGAATTCTAGCGTTCAACGGAGCCCGTCGAAAGGTGACCAAGGTATCAGGTTTTACGGGTAGGTCTCAGACCAGCGGCAGGAGAAAATTTGCACTGGAAACCTGCGCAATAAAGCCTGAAACTAGCTCCCGGACCATGCCCAACCTTGTCTATCTTTCGCTGGGATCGAATGTTGGTGACCGCTGAGGCGCAATTGCAGGAGGCGGTGGCTAAACTAGCCACGGTCGGCGGCGTGGTTGCGACGTCGTCCTTCTATGAAACCGAACCTGTGGAGTTCACCCAGCAGCCTTGGTTCCTGAATTGCGCGCTTGCGCTTGAAACCGTCAAGACTCCGCAGCAAGTGATGGCCGCGATTCTCCGCATCGAAGAGGAGATGGGCCGGCGGCGCGTGCAGAAGAAGGGACCGCGGGCCATTGACATCGACATCTTGCTCTTCGATGACACGATCCTGGATTCTAACGAGGTAACCATCCCTCATCCCGCGATGCATCAGCGGCGCTTCGTGTTGGAGCCGCTTGCGGAGATTGCGCCGGAAGCGTTGCACCCGCTTCTGAAGAAGACAATTCGCGAACTGCGCGATGCGCTGCCGCCAGGGCAAGTGGTAAAAAAGCTAAAAACCTGAGCCACGGACTTCGTGGATGCCCACGGATAAACCTTTGAATAAACTGCTCCTCCCAAAAGATGTTTGATCCGTGAAATCCATGGCCACTTCTTGTCTAGGGCACGATGATCCGGCTGGCCGCTTCCTGAGGCGTGACCACGGTCGACTCCTTCTCGGGAAATTGGGCGAGCAGAAAGTCGATGAAGGCGCGCGATCTGGGCCGACCCGAGGTGCGTCCGTGGCCCAGCCGAACCAGAAACACCAGAGCTTTGAGCACGTCGGCATCGCGCAGAGTGGAGTATCCCAGCTGTTTCTGTTCGGCCTCGCGATACTGCTTCAACATCTCTTCCACCTGTGCCGCGGCGGCATGCTGCGCGGCGCTGGTGAGCGGCTGTTCGTAGTGCAGCCCGGAGTTCATCAGCCGCTCATAATTCGTACACATGGCCGAGAGCGCCGCGATCAGATCGCGATCGTTCAGGGTGCGGTCAGCCTGAGCCGCCTTCGCCAGAGCGTAGCTGAGCCCCATGAGCAGATGCTCGCGCTCGTACGTGAATTGCTCGGAAATCTCAACCTGCAGGAACAGCGACGCGCGGTCGAATTGGTCCGCCGGACGCGGCTTTTCGTGCTCCCGCGCCTGTTGCAGATACGGGCAGTCGCTGGGACAATCGAGCGTCACCTCGCGCTGCTCGCCGCAACACTGGGCGCAGATGCGCCCGTGCACGGCGGGACAAAAACGTTTCTCTTTGCGAATCTCGCAGATCGCGCAGCTCAAATCGAATTCTCCTTTTAAACATTATGGCATCGGATGACGACCGGCTCGGCAGCGATTCACCTTCGGCGATTGCACGGAATGTCTCCAGCACCCATGTCTGGGCCATTTCGGGACCTGCGTCTGCAAATCAGCATGTAAAAATGGCCCTTCCCGAGTGTTCACCGTATGGAACCCGCGTAAAATAAGGCTGTTTTCCACAGGGCAGTGGTAGTAAGATCAAGCCCGCTGGAATTAAAATTCGAATCTTTCCCGAGGAGGAAACAAATGGCTTCAGGTTTAACCAAGACTCAACTCGTCCGGTATCTGGCCGAGAAAACTGAACTTCCCAACAAGACTGTGGCTGGATTTCTCGAGCAGCTGGCCGATGTCGCTGTAAAAGAGACCAAGAAGAACGGCGTGTTCGTTGTGCCCGGCCTGGGCCGGTTGGTGAAAGCGCATCGCAAGGCCCGCATCGGACGCAATCCGCAGACCGGCGAGCCCATCCAGATCAAGGCCAAGACCGTGGTGAAGTTCCGCGTCGCCAAGGCTGCCAAGGACGCAATCGCTCCCAAGAAGTAGTTTTGCTGTTGAGGTCGATCACAGAAGGCCGGCTTACGCCGGCCTTTGATTTTCTGCTAGATTTGCGTTTCCCGCCTATGCTGAACTGGATCGTAATCGGAATCGGCGATATCTCCATTCGCCGCGTCATTCCCGCGATTCAGGCTGAGCCCAGAAGCCGCTTGTATGGCCTGGTTACGCGTGATCCGGCAAAAGCCGCGCCTTACAACGCGCGAGCTTGGACCACTCTCGACGAAGCCCTTTCCGACTCGGAAGTTCACGCGGTTTACGTCGCGACTCCCGTATTTCTTCACGCGCCGCAGACCATCCAGTCTCTTCGTGCGGGCAAGCATGTGCTGTGCGAGAAGCCCATGGCCATGAATGAGGCCGAGGCGCGCTCGATGGTTCAGATCGCAGAAGAGACTGGACGCACCTTCGGCGTCGCCTACTATCGCCGAATGTATCCCAAAGTGCAGCGCGCGAAACAGCTGCTCGCTGCCGGCGCCATCGGCCAGCCCGTCGTCGCCGAACTCACTTGCCACGGATGGTTTGATGAAAACGAGAGCCATCGCAGTTGGCTGATCGATCCCGCGCAGGCTGGCGGCGGACCGCTCTACGACATCGCCTCACACCGCATCGATGTGCTGAATTTCTTATTCGGCCAACCCAGCCGCGTCACCGGCCAGCTTTCGAATGCGGTTCATCACTACGCCGTGGAAGACAATGCGACCGTGATGATCGAATATCCCGGCGGCGTGCGCGGCATCGTGGACGTTCGCTGGCATTCGAAGGTGATCCCGGGACGAATGCCGCATCCGCGGCACCGAAGGTGAAATGGAGTTAAGTCCGCTGAACGGTCCCGAGCTGATTTATCCCGGCGGCCGCGAGAATCTGCCGCCCCACGCCAACCTGCACTATCCGATGATCGAGAACTTTGTGGATGCTGTGCGAGGGCAAAGCTGCGCTGCTGGCCAGCGGAGCTTATTCATTCTGGACGGACTGGGTCACGGAGCGGGCACGGAAGGCCAACTCGATAGACCGTCACTCCCTCAGCGGCTAAAGCCGCATTTCTTTATCGGCTCCTGTGCGGCACGGCTGAAGCCGTGCCCTTCCCGAGCGATTCACGTAGTTTCTTGTCACTTCCCGTATTCGTTCCTCACCACCTCGCCGCCCTTCATCACAAACTTCACGCGCTCCAGCGTGGTCACATCTTTCAGCGGATCGCCATCGACCGCGACGATGTCGGCCCACGCGCCGGGCTCAAGGCTTCCCACTTTTCCCGGCCATCCCAGCAGATCCGCGGCATTCACCGTGGCCGCCTGAATGGCTTGCAGCGGCGTCAGCCCTAGCTTGACCATCACCGCGAACTCATGCGCATTCAGGCCATGGGGATAAACCGCGGCATCGGTGCCGAATGCCACCTTCACTCCGCTGGCGAAGGCGTGCGCGATGTTCTTGCGCGCCGCCGGCATGACGGCTTTGGCCTTGCCCAGCAGAAAGTCGGGCACGTGGTTTCTTTCGGCATTTTCCAGGAACCAATCGCCCAGGTAAAGCGTGGGCACAAGATACGTGCCGTTCTTCTTCATCTCCGCGATGCCCGCGTCGTCAATGTAGGAGCCATGCTCGATCGAATCGACTCCCGCTTCCGACGCCCAGAGAATGCCCTGCGCTCCATGCGCATGAGCGGCAACTTTTCGTCCCAGGCGATGGGCGTCGGCGACGATGGCCTTCATTTCCTCCAATGTGTACTGGGAGGCTTGCGGGTCGTCGCCTTTGGAGAGCACTCCGCCGGTCGCGCAGATCTTGATCAGGTCGGACCCGTATTTGATGTTCTCGCGCACCTTGTGCTGCACGGCCGCAATGCCGTCGGCCACTCCGTCGCTTGTCGCGTGATACTCGTAGGGCAGCAGATTGTTGTCGCAGTGCCCACCTGTGATGCTCAGCGGCGGCCCGCTCACCAGCATCCTGGGCCCGGGCACGTCGCCGGCATTGATGGAGTCGCGCAGGGCAACATCGGTATAGCCGGACGCACCCACATTGCGCACGGTGGTGAACCCGGCCTGCAGAGTAAGACGTGCGTTCTTCGCGCCAATCAGGGTTTCGCGGGGAAGAGAAAGGCCGAGTTCCTCGTAGCCGAATCTTGGGATCCATCGTCAGGTGCGTGTGGGCGTCGATCAGGCCGGGCAGGATGGTTGCGTTGGGCAGTTCGATGCGAACAGCGTCGGCCGGCGCCTTCGTGTCTGCTGAGGCTCCGACACTCACGATCTTCCCATCTTCGATAACGACCGTCTGATCCGAAAGCAGTTTGCCGGTCTTCACATCGAGCACGTGCCCGGCATGCACGACGACAGGCCTCGAACCTTGCTGGGCGACGAGTGCAACACTCAGAGCGAGCAACGCCACAACAAACATACGGGGACTTTTGAATTTCTGCACAGGGGTTCTCCTCTTTTTAAAGCGGTTGAATTGTACAGCGATCCCGAGATGAGCGACAGAAAATCGCAGCGAGGGTGGTGTGGGTTTGCCAGTCTGGGCGAACAGAACTGGCCGAGCTTCGATCGACTGGACAGCCGAGGACGCCTGTCCCCACACAAGCAGAGGTCGAAGCGAAAGCTCGCGCCTAGCCTCCGGGCCCATCGTTCGAGACATACTGTTCGAGCGACTCCAGTTCACGGCTGAGGTCGTCGACGCGCCACTCCAGCAGGTTGCGGATGGAGAGAATTCCCAGCAGCTTGCCGTTGTCGTCGGCTACCGGCAGATGGCGGAAGTGGCGTTCCAGCATGGTCGTAAGCGCCTCGCCCGCCCCGGTGCGCCGCGTGGCCATCTCCACCGGCGTGGTCATCAGTTCGCGGACTGAAGTGGTCTGCGGGTCGGTGCGGCTGAGCGCCATCTTGCGCAGAACGTCGCGCTCGGTGAAGATTCCGGCAACCCGGTATTCGGAGTCGACCACGGCGACGGCTCCCACATGGTGGTCGAGCATTTTGTTGATGGCGTCGGCTACGCTGGCTTCGAGCGGCACCGCCGCGATTTCCCGGTCACAAAGTTCCAGCACGCTCATAAACACCTCCTCGGCTCTCCACAGCACCCCTCCGAGCCGGATCCGATCCCAATCAGAAACAGGATTGATGAATTATGCTCGCGGCCAAGCCGTTGTCAAGTGAATTGAAACGATCTGGGCAATCTTTAATTCACCGGGGCAAGAAACGGGAATTTGCACCCCCTCACGGTTTCTCGCTCTTGAAGACCTTGCCGTCTTTCATCACGAATTGCACATCCTCCAGTGCTTTGATGTCGTGCAAAGGATCGCCGCTGACCGCAATTATGTCGGCAAACGCCCCCGGCGCAACCACTCCGATCTTGCCCTCCATCTCGAGCATGGCCGCGGCCCGCGAGGTTGCGCTTTGGATGGCGTCCATCGGCTGCATGCCTAGATCCGTCATGCGCGAGAACTCCTGAGCGATCGGCTCGCTCCAGGGAATTCCGCCCATGTCGGTGCCGAACACAATCTTCACTCCTGCCTTGAGCGCCTTTTTGAACGACTGCTCGTGCACCGAAGCTCGCAGCCGGTCGCGCTGCCCGGCTGGCGTGTCGGCCGCGGCCCAGTCCGTGTAATAGACACTGATCGTCGGGACGTACCAGGTGCCTTGCTTCAGCATCTGGGAGATCGCGGCATCATCGAGATCGAGGCCATGTTCGATAGAGTCGCATCCGCCGTCCAGCGCCCGGCGCAGGCCGATGCCGCCATACACGTGACACGCGACTTTCTTGCCCCAGCCGTGAGTTTCGTCCACGACCGCCCGCAACTCCTCGACCGTGAGCGTGGGCTGTGAGACCAGTTCGCCGTTCTTACCCACCCACGAACGATGCGTCATGTAGACCTTGATCCAATCGGCGCCATGATCGAGCTGCTCCCGCGCCGCTTTGCGCGCCTCAACCGGGCCGTCGACAATCTGCGCGCCTTTGGGCATATCGAGTTCCGGAGCATAGCCTTCCAGCGGATAACCGCCCGTAGTCGAAATGGCGCGCGTCGCGACAAACAGCCGTGGCCCCGGAATATAGCCTTGGTCGATCGCCTGCTTGATGCCTACATCGCCATAGCCGGCGCCTTCGGTTTCTACGTCGCGCAGCGTCGTGAACCCTTGTTCCAGTGCCCGCCGCGCAGAAACCGTAGCCCTTGCCGCACGCAGGGCGAGCGGCGCATTCAGGATGTTGGCGTCGTATCCTCCCTGCGCGGGATCTTCGCCCTGCAAGAAGATGTGGGTGTGGGAATCGATGAGGCCCGGCAGGAGCGTGGCTTTCGACAAGTCGATGACGTTTGCGCCAGGCGGTAATTTGGCTGTCGCCGCATCGCCGACACTCTCGATACGATTGCCGTGGATGATAATCACCTGGTCGCGTCGTGGCGCGGCGGACTTGCCGTCGATTAGAGAACCGGCGCGAATGACCGTCCAGGATTCGGACGCAGCATTGTCTTTCTGTTGCGCGGCCGCCGAAATCACGGCCGCAAGAAGCAGGATCCACCCATAGTTCGCATAAGCCACACAGTTCTTCACGTTGGCTTCTCCACGTTGCTTTCAAAGGCCTTGGAATGGAGGAATTCTACTCTCACTTTGCCGCGACATAAGCGTCCGCTTCGATTTCGACCAGTATCTCGGGCGAAATCAATGCGCTCACCTGCACCATCGACGTTGCGGGACGTATGTCGCCGAAGAACTCTCCATGCGCTTTGCCGATCTTTTCCCACTCCGCAATGTTGGTCACATAGATGCGAGTGCGGACGACGTCCTTCATGCTTGCGCCAGCTTTCTGCAAGGCGGTTTCAATATTCTTCAGTGTCTGCACCGCCTGAGCGTAGGGATCTCCCACGCCCACAATCTTGCCGTCTGGCCCAGTCGCGGTGGTGCCCGACACATGGACATAGGGTCCAACCTTCACCGCACGCGAGTAACCCACAATCGGTTCCCAAGGTGTGCCGCTGGAAATGTTCAGTCTTTTCATTTGCGCGATTCTCCTCAACCTAAATTCTATTCGCTTGCAAACGCTTTGTGATTAGCAGCCGACACGTGCGAGTGCCAACAGAAACCCGCAGCAACCTCGCGCGCGTTTGCAAACATCCCATGATTACGAAAAATGATGGGAGGGATAAACAAAAGTCACTTGCGTTTGTTTCGAAACTGGGATAACTAGTTACTAACGATCATTGGAAAGCCGTAAGCAACACGGCTTTCAGGAGCCCAAAGAGGCATGATTCCGGAATCTCATCCGTTGCGGAAGCTTTTCCAGGAATTGGTTGGACGCCACTACGCCCAGGAGATCGGCATTCGGGACCCACAGGTCGTCGCCTACGTCTCGCACCTGCTGGCCGAGTTCTGCGAGACCGATCAGTTGTTCAAGATTCACGACGCCACCGACCGCCCAGCTGACCGACCTCGGCGAGATGCTGCTTGAGTCCGATCCGGTTTATGGTCCCGCTCCCTGCTTTGATCGCGAGCGTCAGGTGCGCAAGCATATTGGCGACTACGCGCTGTTCTTCGCCGGGATGTTTCCCGAGAGCATCAACCATTTCCGGCTGCGCCGCCATCGCCTGGAGAATTTTGTGGAGTGGATGAAGGCGGGAAAAGAAAGCTACTACATCGTGTCGAAGTTCGAGCACTTCGAGTACGCCAAGGTGGCGCCGCTTTTCGCCCACCTTTCGCGCGAGTTCGAAGGCTGCGTTTACGGCCTCAACATGGTGAAGAACGATCTGCAGGAGATGCAGCATCCGATCGTGCGCACGAGTGGCGAACTGATCATGTAGCATCCGGCGAATCAGATGCTCAGATCGGGGCGTCCGCCGATCCGGTAAAAACTGAGAGCGCCGTTTCCCTGCACCAGCTTGCGGACTCTCCGCAGAGATCCGAACTCATCCCCGGGATCGAACTTCTTTTCGTGTTCGGCCACCACCAGCGACATAGCCCACACTAGCGACGATTCCGCGAGCGCCGTAAGCGTTTCTTCGTAAGCGCGCTGCATTCGATAAGGCGGGTCGAGGAACACTACGTCGGCGGCGACGTGCTCGCGCTGCAGGCGCCAGAGGACTCCGGAAAGATCATCCCGCAGAATCTTGTATCCCGCCACGATTCCCAGGCTCTGCAGGTTCTGCTCAATCAACTTCACCGCCGCCGCGGAGGTCTCCACAAAATAGACTTGCTTGGCGCCGCGGCTGAGCGCTTCAATGCCCACCGCGCCCGTGCCGGCAAACAGATCCAACCACACGCTGCCCTCGAGCGCCGCGGGATTGCCGGCCGTGAGCACGTTGAACAGCGTCTCGCGCAACCGGTCGGAGGTGGGACGGATATCCGTCCCAGCGCAATGACCGCAGAGGACGCCCCCGGTATTTGCCGGCGATCACGCGCATGGCTCGGTACCTTCGATTATTTTGCAGCCTCGATTGCCCGAGCCAATATATCCGACCATGTAAAATAACTGTAGTAACCAACCTCATGCGAAGTTTCTCCATTCACGTCGGACGCCTGTTCGGAGTCGAGGTTCGCCTTCACCTGACGTTCCTGATCCTGCCTTTGTTCGTTTTCTGGACGGAATACAACGCACACCACCCGGCCAACGGAGCCGCGGGACCTGGCGCTGGTTGGAATCGTGCTGGCCTGCGTCGCGGCCCATGAAGTCGCACACATGCTTGTGGCCCGGCGCGCCGGATTGATTCCCAAGGCAGTGATTCTTCTGCCGCTCAGCGGCGTAACCGTTTTCGATGAATCGCATGCGGAACCGCCGCAGTCCGGTGCAGCGGCCTGGAAGCGGGATGTCCGCATCGCCCTCACCGGGCCGCTGGTGAATCTTGTTTTCGCGGTGCTTGCGGCCGGCATCATCTTCGCGACTGTTCCCGGGGTGAAGCTGTGGGAGTGGCCATGGTTGCAGCCCAGCAACCTGCCGCGCAGCCTGGTATGGGCCAACCTTTATCTGGCCGGTTTGAATCTTCTGCCGGCTTATCCTCTCGATGGAGGCCGGGTTCTGCGCGCTTTTTTCGCGCGCAGCATGGATCCCGCCGCAGCCACCCGCCGCGCTGTCTCCATCAGCCATGCCATCGCGATGATTCTGATGGTGGCGGGTTTGTTCAGCAATGCCTGGCTCACCATGGTGGGCGTCATTATCTTTTCCGCGGCGCAGCTTGAGGAACGAGCTGTCATCTTCCAGTCGGTGTTGGATAATGTCCGCCTGGAAGAAGTCATGCTGACCGACTTCGCCACTCTCTCCCCGGCGGACACGCTCGAAGACGCGCTGGATAAAGCCGTGCACTCCCTGCAGGATGATTTTCCAGTGGTCCGCGGAGCGACATGGTAGGCGTGATTTCCCGGCAGCGCATTCTGGAAGCGTTGCGCGTCGAAGGCAACGGCTACGTCCAGGCTGTGATGAACAAGATTTTCGAAGTCTCCGTGCGGCAGGAATCCCTGGCTTCCGCCTTCCGCAAGCTCACGTCACGCAATCTCAGCATCATTCCGGTAGTTGAAGATCAGCGACTGGTAGGCATCGTCACGCTGCAGAATCTGATGCACTCGATGGCTCTGCTGGCGGAGAGCCGGAAGCTGCGGCGGGATGGCGCAGAATCCTAAAGGTGTACCTGTCCAGGAACTAGAAAATTCAATTTATCTGTAGTTCGATTGCTCCAGGAGAACCATCTGCAAGCAATCGTAACCTCTGGCCCGCCGCCCTGGACTCCGTTTCGCTTTCTCGGGTTCGCATTGGCGATCTCAGTTGTCCTTGCATTCCCCGTCGAACAAGTCGAGCATGACCTTACATTGCCGGGCCTCAGTTGGAGCGCCCAATCGTGCGCGGACCTGGCAAGTGACCTCAATCTAGGCAGCATTCTCCAGGCGATTCTCGTGCCGATTTTTCTTTTCCTCTTACCGGGGCCGGGATCCCTTTTTCAAAAGAACACAGCTTCCGTGTTGCGTCGCTCTGCGCTCGCAGAAACTCCGGCTCCAAGGATATCGGGGGCGTCCCGCAACTCGATGGGCGAACGGCGTCCATCAATCGCAATTCCCATCGTACTTCTCGTCTTGTCCCTGGCGATGTTCCTGGGAAGCGGCTTGCTCCTGACGTCTTGGACTGCTAATAATCCGGGCGCGCGTGTTTCTTCTCCTTTCGCCTACGTTGCTGCAACCGCGTTCCTCGCCCTTCGGTTCTTCCTTGGTCTTTTTGGTATTGGTGCCTCAATCTACCTCTTGCGCAGGCAAGTCTCCTGGGAACCCGCTTCATTCATCGCAGCGGGTGGGTCATTCGCCGCAGTCGTTGCCGTGGCTTGGTGGTACTGGCTTCGAGAGTACGCGGGGATTCATGGCGTCTGT
Source organism: uncultured Acidobacteriaceae bacterium (assembly GCA_963763285.1). GTDB lineage: Bacteria > Acidobacteriota > Terriglobia > Terriglobales > Acidobacteriaceae > Sulfotelmatobacter. The sequence goes on from CAVXOK010000024.1 coordinate 33,345, forward strand.
CCGGATCTGTTCGACTTGAGCCGTTCCCACCCTTTTCATGTGGACTATTTGTCGGACTGGGCTCACTACTTCGTTTACGTAAACGTGTTTTCCACATTGTGGGTAGGCATTACCGCCGGCGTGCTCCGATTGCAATCAGCCCGCGCGGCGGAAAGCGGATCCCGCGGCAACGAGTCGTACCATTTCCAGGGCTTTTATTGGGCTTGCTTCCTCGGTTGGGCTGTGCAATACCGGGTCAGCCAGTGGTTTGCGCTATCGAATCCCCACGGCCAGGAATGGCCGCTGTTCGCCACATTGAATTTCCTTGCTGTTACTGTCAGCTCACTCTGGGTGTTAGCTTTTAGCCAATCGTTGTGGAAGCAAAAGCCCCGGAGCTGGCTGCGCGCAATTTTTCAGGCATATTGGAGGACCTTCGCAATCCTCCTGCTTACCTTACTGTCGTTCTTCTGGTTATTCACGTATGCCATCGCCCCTCTTATAGCACCTATCGCGACCTGGAACGTTTTTGGATTGGCGTGGGCGCTGACCGTCGGCACCTTGCGGTGGCGCGCGCTTCAGAAAGAACGACTCACAGCGGTCGTACGCCAACCGTGAGACGAGGTGGGGTTTAGAACAGCCGCACCGCCTTCGCCTGCCGAACCGCGGGAATCTCCTCCAGCTTCTTCAGCACATCGTCAGGAACCGGTCCGTCTACGTGGACGACTGCAATAGCCTCCCGCGGCTCCGACGACGCCTCGGCGCTGCGCCGTCCCAGCGAAAAGTCCGCAATGTTGATCTCCCCTTCGCCCAGAATCGTTCCCACCTTGCCGATCACGCCCGGCACATCGCGGTTTCGCAAGAAAATCAGGTCACGCTCCAGAGGAGCTTCAACATCAATATCGTCGATATGCAGCAGCCGCGGCAGAGTGCCACGCAGAACGGCGCCCTTCACCATGTGCTCTTCCTTCGCGCTCTTCAAAAAGATAGAAAGAACGCTTCCCGCGCCACCCGTCGATACCTTTGCCTTGTGCGCCTCATGCACGCGAAGTCCCCGCGAATCCGCCAGTGACGCAGCATTCACCAGATTGGCTTTCTCCTCCAGCGCCTGGTTGAGGATGCCCTTGATCGCCCCATTGCGAATGAGGTCGGTCTTCCACTCCGCGATATGGCCGCTGTAGCGCAGCGAGATTTCTTCAATCGAGCCTTCGGAAATCTGCGCCAGAAACGCCCCCATACGCTCCGCCAGAACGATGTAAGGCTGCATCTCGGCATACTCCTCTGCGGAAACCGAGGGCACGTTCACGGCATTCTGGATGACGCCGTGCTTCAGGTATTCCCGCACCTGCTGCGCAATCTGCACGCCTACAGCTTCCTGCGCCTCATACGTTTGCCCGCCGAGGTGCGGCGTGAGAATAACGTTCTCCATCGTCTGAAGCGGCGAGTTCTTCAAAGGCTCTTCGTTGAAAACGTCGAGCGCCGCGGCGGCCACATGACCCTGTTTCAGCGCCTTCACCAGATCAGCCTCATGCACCAACTCTCCGCGCGCGCAATTCACCAGCCGGACGCCCTTCTTCATTTTCTTGAGCGAGGCCTCGTTGATCATGCCCACAGTCTGCGGCGTGAGGCCCACGTGCAGCGTGATGTAATCCGCCGCAGCATAAAGTTCATCCAGACTCACCAGCCGGATGCCCTGCTCCTTGGCCACACCGACGGAAACAAACGGATCATGCCCGACGATCTCCATTCCGAAGGCTCGCGCCCGCCGCGCGACTTCCATTCCGATGCGTCCGAGCCCGGCAATTCCCAGCGTCTTGCCCCGCAGTTCCGTGCCTTGCAGCGATTTCTTTTCCCATCGCCCGGCATGCATAAGGGCGTCGGCGCGGCAGAGATGGCGAGCCATGGCCAGCATCATTCCCAGCGTCTGTTCCGCCACGGCCACGGCATTCGCCCCGGGCGTGTTCATCACCGCGATGCCCTGGCGCGTGGCCGCATCCAGATCAATGTTGTCTACGCCCACGCCGGCTCTACCAATGACGCGCAGCTTCTTGGCATGCGAGAGCAGCTCCGCATTCGCCTGCACCGCCGAGCGCACAATCAGCGCGTCGGCCGATTCAAGATGCTCCGAAAGCTTGCCGTTCAACTGGTCTGCCGTCAGGACGGTCCAGCCGGGCTCTTGCAGTTGCTCGACCGCGGCGGCTGAGATTTTCTCGGCGATAACGATTTTCAAGAGAGAATTTATCCTTTTGAAGAAAGGCCTGAATAAGGCTTTTGTCCTGACAAAACATTGACACGAAAATGACACCCTTCTGACACTCCTGCCACGCCCCTCCCCTAAACTTCCTCTCAGTCGGGCCCCCACCGCCCCAAAGGAGAACAGTTATGAAGATCGCAAAGGCAGTATTTCTAGCCGGGCTTCTCGCCTTGAGTCTGGCGTGCGGCTACAGTCCAAGCCGGCCACAACTCCGCCCACAGCCGGAACCATGCCGACAATTACCGAACTCGCTCCTGCCAACATCGACCCACGGCGGTCGGCGTTCGTTTTGACAGTCAACGGAACCAGCTTCAGCGGCAATGCGACCATCTATTGGAACGGCACGGCACAAACCACCACCGTCGTAAGCGCTGGAACCCAGTTAATGACCACAATCCCAGCCACGGACATTGCGACTGCAGGTACGGCAGCGGTAACCGTGACCAATCCCGGCACCCCCGGCGGCCAATACGGCGGCGGCACGTCGGCGGAAACGTCGGCTCCGATGACGTTCACCATCAACTAGTTCGAGGAGCGCGTCAGCCGTGCCTCACGCACCCACTAGTTGGCGTTTGCTCGACAGGCCGCGCGCGTACGCTTCCTGCGCCGCGCGCACCGCCGCTCCATACTCGACCGCTTTCCCGGTGCAGCGTGCCAGCACGTGCTCCAGCGCGCCCAGGATGCCGATCGTGTCCAGATAATCGTAATAGCCAATGTGCGCAATGCGGAAGAGCTGGCCTTTCATCTCGCCCTGGCCATTCGCCACCACCGCATCGAACGACTCGCGGAATTCCTTGATGATCTTTCCGGAATCAATCCCCTCCGGCGAGCGGATCGCGGTGAGCGCAGCTGCGGGAGAGGCCGCAAAAAGCTTCAACCCCACCGCCTGCACGCCTGCCCGCGTCATCTCGGCACAGATTTCAGCATTGTCGACCAGCGTTTCGCGTCCCTTGGCCAAGTTACCATTGCCCATACCCCGGATAAACTCCAATGCCGCTCCCATCGCCGCAAACAGCGAGGTTGCCGGCGTGTAAGCGGATTCGCCCTTCGCCGCGGCTTTGCGTTCTTTGCGCAAGTCGAAGTAGAACCGCGGAGAAGTAGTCGTATCCATCCGCCGCCACGCCCGCTCGCTCACCGCGCAATACGCCAGGCCGGGAGGAATCATCAGCGCCTTCTGCGACCCTCCGATAATCACATCCACGCCCCATCCATCCACGTCGAGATGGGTCGTGCCCAGGCCGGTGATCGCATCGACAACCAGCAACGTATCGTCCCCATTGCCCGTGGCGCGCACGATCTTCGCAATGCCTTGCACATCATGCCGCACTCCGGTCGAACTCTCCGTCGCCTGCACGAACACCGCGCGCACATCGGGAGTGAGCTTCGCGCGAATGTCATTCAACGAAAACGTTTCACCGTAAGGCGCACTCAGCACGTCTACGTTGCAGCCGAAAGCCTTGGCCAGCCCCGTCCAGCGCTCGCCGAAATTTCCAGCGGTAAGCACCAAAACCTTGTCGCCCGGCGATGTCAGGTTCGACACCGAGGCTTCCATCACCCCCGTGCCCGAGCAGGCCAGCACCAGCACGTCATTCTGCGTGCCGATGAATTCCTTCATGTCGGCAAGCACACGCTGGAACAGCGCCCGGAAATCGGCAGTGCGGTGATGCGCCGTAAATGAAGCCATAGCCGTTTGCGCGGCCGGCAGCAGCGGCGTCGGCCCGGGAGTAAAAAGACGATTCTTGCGCAGCATTCCGATTGGGTCCTGAGGATCCGGAAAATATGATCCTTCAGTAGTCTATCGGAACGCTGGCGTGTTCTGAAATGCTGACGCCAGTGCCTCATCTGAAAACGGCACTGGCGGATGGCTCAGGCGCGGGCGGACTTCACCGCCAGAACCTCAGGCTTGGCAACCTCCGGCGGTTTGGAAAAAAGATCCTTGGCTTTGGCGAAGAGCGCCTTGGCAATTTCGCCGTTCAGGTGGGCATTGCGGCCGTTCTCATCGGCAAAAGTATCGAAGATGCCGTATTTTCCCGGTCCCATTTTAATGGCGTACCAGCTGAGGGTCGCCGCTTCGCGCTCGGCCAGCGGCTGCGCCGACTTCAGAAATTCTTCTACCTCTTTTTCTTTCCCCGGCTTCGCTTCCAGTTGTGCCCAAATCGCGAGTCTGCTCATGGTTGTTTCCTCCTGAGCATAAGATGCGCGGCAGGATCGTTTGGTGACAGACCTGTTCAGAGGGATCACAAACCGTCAGCTTCTTAGTTCCTCCGCTATAATTGGCGCAATATGAGCCTGGTCGAGCAGATTCAGAAAGACATCACCGCCGCCATGAAGGCGCGCGAGGAGCAGCGCCTCTCCACCCTGCGCATGGTCAAGAGCTGCACTCAAGAACCGCGAAATCGAGAAAATGGCCCCGCTCGATGACAAAGAATCTCAGGCCGTCCTCACCACGCTGATCAAGCAGCGCAAAGAATCCGTCGAGCAGTTCACCAAGGGCGGACGCCAGGAGATGGCCGACAAAGAAGCCGCCGAGATCGTCCTGATCGAAACCTATCTGCCCAAAGCCGCAGGCGAGGCCGAAGTTGTCGCCGGAGTGAAAGCCGTAATCGCCGAGATGGGATCGCCCACCATGAAAGACATGGGCACGGTGATGAAGAACACCATGGCACGGTTCTCGCGGCGCTGGCATGCGCGTGGATGGGAAGATGGTCAGCGAGGCGGTGAAGCGGGAGTTGGCAGGGAAGTAGAGCTTTAGCGTCAGTGTCACTTGCTCCTCTGCAACTCCCGGTACGCCTCGCTCTTCGAACTCCCACGCTCCTTCGCAACTTTCTTCAGCGCGGCTTTCTCGTCGACTTTCTCTTCCGCCATGATCTGCTCGACTCTCTGCCGACTGAAGGGCGGACGAATGCGTCCGTCCCTACGCGAGCATCTTCTTCTTCGGCCTTCCCGATCAGCAGCGTGATCTCGCCCTTCACCCCATCGCGCGCCTTCAACGTCTCCAGCACCTCGCCCGCCCGCCCGCGCAAAAACTCTTCGTGCAGCTTGGTCACTTCGCGCGCGATCACCACATGCCGAGCGTTTCCCAGAACCTCGCAAACATCTGCGAGCGCCTCGACAACCCGGTGCGGGGCTTCGTAGAAAACCTGCGTGCGCGGCGAAGTCCTGATCGCCTCCAGCGCCGCCCGCCGTTCGCCGCGCTTCGCCGGAAGAAATCCGCTGAAGCGGAACGAATCCGTGGGCAGTCCGCTGGCCACCAGCGCCGCCAGAAAAGCCGACGCTCCCGGAATCGGCACCACCGGCACATGATGCCGGATGGCCAGCGAAATCAGCCGGAATCCGGGATCGGAAATTCCCGGCATGCCCGCATCCGTCACCAGCGCGACGCTCGCGCCTTCCTGCATTTCTTTCACCAGTTCCGCCGACGCGCGTCAGCTCGTTGTGTTCGTGGTAGCTGATGGTGCGGGTCGCGATGCCGTAGTGGTTGAGCAGCTTCTGCGTCTGCCGCGTGTCTTCGCAGGCGATGACGATCCACTTCCTTCAGCACGCGCACGCGCGCAGCGTGATGTCTTCCAGATTGCCGATCGGCGTGGCGACAAGATAAAGCGCCGGCCCCGCCGCTGTGGGTCGATTTCTCCGGCATGGCAGCAGTCTGGGCAGCTTCGCGGCCAGCATCCTTCATGGCCGGAGTCTACCACCGCAGCGGCCGTAGCTTCGCAGCCCGGGACGCTGCAGAAGGCAGTCTCCGTGGCCTGGCCAACACCGACTTTCGCCGCCTCGCGGAACACTTCCGAACCGAAGAGGCTAGACACCGTCGGAGCCTATCCAAAGCGGCTTCTCGCTGGCCGCCGAAATCTACGCCATGAAGTCGTCCAACTCCTGAAGAGAGAACGGCTTTTTCAAGACCGGCGCTGCACTGATAAAGGCGAACTTTTGTTTCGGATCTTTCTGCCGCAGGGCATCAATCAATTTCGCACCGCCGGCGCTGGAACTGCGGAGGAATTTCAAAGCGATGAGAACAACGTCATGCGGCCCCTTGTCGGTGTAAATGCGGAGCGCTTCAGTGCAGTTTGGCGCAAGTCCAACTTCGTAACCGAGCTTGTTGAGCATCACGCCAGTAGCTTTCAAGACTGCATCTTCCGCTTCGACCACTAGAACCTTCATGGCTTGCCCCCTTGCTTTATCCTCGAATCTTAGACAGAAAGATAGGACGATGAAAGAGATCAATCTGGTGCTGGGAGGCCACGCCCGCCTTATGGCCAACCCTGCACTTGAATTGACGCAATCGAACCCGCGCCCCTAGAATCAAGGTGAAAGTGATTTTTCCTCACAACCGTCTCAGAACCCATGCCTCTTTACGAATATAAGTGCGAGAAGTGCGGTCACCGCTTCGAGAAAATCCAGAAATTCTCCGACAAGATGGTCAAGAAGTGTCCGGAGTGCGGCGGCCGGGTTGAGCAGATGATTTCCGCGCCCGCCGTGCAGTTCAAAGGATCGGGCTGGTACGTGACCGACTACGCGAACAAGTCCCACGCGCCCGCCTCCGACGGCGGCGGAAAGGACTCGAAGAAAGAAGAGAAGTCCAAGTCAGAGGGTTCATCGAAGGAAAGCTCGTCGAAAGAAAGTTCCGCCAAAGAAAGCTCATCTTCGGACAGCTCCTCGAAAGAGAGTTCCAGCAAAGACAGCTCGCAAAGAAAGCTCGAAGGAAAGCCGACAAGAGTAAGTTCGTCCCGCAAGACCCGACAAGCGCAAGTAGATCTGCTCCCTACTTCAGCTCCCGCTCAAAGTGATCTTCAATCATGTGAAACAGGTGCTCGCGAGCATCGCTGCCGGAGATGCCGTGGGTCTTGTTGGGATAGATCATCAGCCGGAATTGTTTACCCGCCTTGATCAGCGCGTCAATCATCTGGATGCTGTTCTGGAAGTGCACGTTGTCGTCGCCCGTGCCATGGGCCAGCAACAGCGCTCCATGCAGATTGGCCGCCGCCTTCGTCATGTCGGATTCAGCGTAGCTCGCGGCCTGCTCCTTCAGCAACCCCATGTAACGCTCGGTGTAGATCGAGTCGTAGTTAATCCAATCGGTTACCGGCGCCACCGAAACACCCGCACGAAACCGGTCGGAGTGCGTCATCGCATAGAGCGTCATCGAGCCGCCATTCGACCATCCCCAGATTCCCGTGCGGTCTTTATCGAGTTGCGGATACTGGGCGAAAAGCTGATCGAGCGCAGTAAGCTGGTCTTTCAACTCAATCGCCCCGAACTCGTGGCGAATCGCGGTTTGAAATTTCCGGTCGCGGCCCGGAGTCCCGCGATTATCGACGGAAAAAATTGCGAAGCCCTTGCGTGCCAGGATTTCATCGAACGGGTCCGGCTGGTTCTTTCAGCACCGTCTGTCCCGCCGGCCCTCCGTAGATATTTACGATCAGAGGAATCTTGCCGCTGGCGGGTGCGTCCGGAGGAAGCAGCAAACGCCCATAAAGCGTCGTGCCGTCGTCCGCTTTGAACTCCAGGAACTTCGGCGCCCGCAGTCCATATTCCGCGACTTCATCGCGCGCCTGCCCACACCGGAGCGCAAGCGCCGCCCACCGCGCACAGCGACATTCGCGGCGCTGTCAAAGGACCTGAAAATGTCTGCTCGTAATGCTTGCCATCTTCGGAAAACTGCGCCGAGTAGACTCCTTCCTCGTGCGTAAGCTGCTGCAAACCAGTTCCATCCAGCTTGACCGAGAAAATATGCCGCTGCCTCGGATCGTCTTTGTTAGCGGAAGAAAAACACGGCGCCTGCGGATTCATCGACTCCCTCGATCCCCAGCACTTCGAAGTCGCCCTGCGTAAGTTGCCGCTCCAGTTTTGCGTCCGCGGCCAGTGGGTTCCGCTTGTCAAAGCTGTAGAGGTAGAGATGCATGTTCCCGTCGCGCCAGCTCGGCCACAGGAATCCGCCAGCTGGATTTCAGAAAACGAACCTCTACATGGTCGAAATCGATCCAAGCGCCAGGGGTGGTTTCGGTCAGAACGATCCGCGACTTCCCCGACTTCGCATCCACGAAGTACAGATCCATTTTGTCCTGGGTGCGATTGAGAACCTCCGCCCAGATCACTCCGTCGCGGACCCAGCCAAACCGAGGGATGTATGCTTCCTCATCGCTACTCAGCGAAATCCAGCGAACCTTGTCCCGGTCGGCATCCACCACACCCAGCTTTACTGAGGGATTGGGATCCCCCACCTCGGGATATTTTTCGTTGTCCACGGTAGGGTGCGTCGGACTCAAGTTGACGAGGGGATAGCTCGGCACCTTGGTTTCATCCATGTGCAGGAAGACGATCTGCTCTGCTGTCAGGCGACCAGAAATAATTGCTGCGTACCGCCAGCTCTTCGGCATAAACCCAGTCGATGTCACCGTTGAACAAGTTCTCCCCGGTGTCCTTGGTAAGCTGCTTTTCGCCCTCACCGCTCGCCGGCCGGACGTAAAGGTTGTGCTTGCGCACGTAGGAAACATGGCTGCCGTCGGGGGAGAACTTGGGGTCGACACTTGGGTCGGGCGCCGAAGTGAACTGCACAGCAGTGCCGGTCGCCAGATCAAAAAGCCAGAGCTGTCCATGGGAATCGAAAATCAGGTGCTTCGAATCCGGCGCCCAGAGATAAGCGGCCACGTGATACCGCGTCAGGCGCTCGCGTTCGCGCTCATCCTTTACTTTGTTCGCGTCGGGCGCGAGCGAGGCCAGCTTGGCGGCGCTGACCAGGACTTTTTTTCTCCCCGGTAGCTGCGTCCACATACCACAGCTCGCCGTGTTCGCCCTCCTCGTCGCGCTGCACATAGGAGAACTTCGTCCCGTCGGGACTCCACTCCATGTTTTCCGGACCGCGCCCGCGTCAGACCCCCCGGCGCGAACATTGCCTCAATGGTAAGCGGTTTCACCGGGAGCCGACGATTGCGCCCAAAGCGGTGCCAGCAAGCCGGCAAGAAGGATAGAAACAAGAGAGGCGAGTAGATATCTGTTTCTTCACGATAAAACCCCGGGAACAAGAAGTAAGAACAAGAGCCCACGGCGCGAACGAAAGAGTTTACACCGCGAACGCCGCCCGTGCCGCGGCTCCAGTGGCCCATCGCCCGGCTCGCAGTTATCAGAGAAACCCGCGTTTCCACGTGTTAGAATTGACGCTGAGTCTCTGGATGCTTCTAGAAATAGAAAACCTGTTGCGCCTGCAGGAAGCGGACAAAGCCATCCGCCGGCTGCAGGATGAAATTGCCGAACTCCCAAAACGCGTCGCTGCCATCGAGCACAAGCTCGCCGACACCAAAGCGCAACTGGAAAAAGCTCAAGCCGCCGTCAAAGCCGACGAAGCTACCCGCCGCAAGTATGAAACGACCATCGCAGACTTGCGCGGCAAGATTTCCAAGTACCGCGACCAGTCTCTCGATGTAAAAACCAACGAGCAATACAAGGCGCTATTGCACGAGATTCAGTTCGCGGAGAAAGAAATCGCCGCCACCGAAGACAAGATCCTTGAGCTGATGGTGAATGCGGACGCGCGCGACAAGGAAGTAAAAGCCGCCCAGGCTGAACTGAAGGCGGAAGCCGCCGAGATCGAAAAAGAGAAGATTGAAGCCCGCCAGCGCACTGCCGAAGACGAGAAGCAACTCGCGGAGTGGCGCGCCAAGCGGGATCAGATGCGGGCCGGCGTGAATGAGGATCTCCTGCGCCACTACGAGCGCGTATCCAAATTTCGCGGCAGCGGCATCTCCGAAGTGCTCGATCACAAATGCATGGGTTGCCAGGTCATGCTGCGGCCGCAAACCTACAACGATGTCCGCACCGGACAGCAAACCGTGGTCTGCGACTCCTGCCAGCGCATCCTCTACTTCAATCCCGCCCACGAAATGCAGGCTCTCGAGCCCGAACACAAACGCTCCCGCCGCCATCACCCCAAGATCGACGCTCCCCAAGCCTGGTACTACCGTCAGGAATTCGCCGATGCCGGCGAGGTTTTCCTGTGCTTGAACAATGCCGCCGGCCAAGCCACCCGCCGCGTCTTCGACATGCACACCGGCCGGCTCATCGGCGACATCCTCATCCGCGAAGGGGATTTTCGTCACGCCTTTCCCGAAGACATCACCGGCGCCATCCGCCTGAACGGAAGCTGGACCGAGCATGAAATGGAAACCTGGGGCACCGAAATGCCCATGACCGCTCTCGATTCACTCCACGTTGATCTGGAGGCCGCACAGTACGAAATGCGTACCCGCACTTCCGGCAAGGCCGAGAAGCCCGCAGCCGTTCCCACCGAGCAAGCCGCCAGCTAATCCGTATGCGCGCCGCGGTCGATTCCTACAGCGTGACCGCCAAGTACTACGAAGGCGCGTACGCCGCCAAGCAAGACCTCGTCGACTTGCCCTTCTACCTTGAGCTCGCGGCTGATCTCGCACATCGGTCCGTTGGCCCGATCCTCGAAATTGCCTGCGGCACAGGGCGCGTTCTGCTGCCCATCGCTCGCAAGGGAATCAACATCCACGGCGTCGACAACTCCCTACCCATGCTTAAGATTCTGAGGAACAGACTGGCTGCTGAACCACACGAAGTTCGCCAGAGAGTCACGCTTCACGAAGGGACATGCGCGACTTCCGCCTGGACGCGAAATACCCTCTGGTGATCATCCCCTTCCGCCCCATGCAGCACATGCACTACCGTTCAAGATCAGGTGAGCGCGCTCACGACTGCCGCGTCGCATCTGAGTGAGACAGGAATCCTCGCCTTCGACGTTTTCTATCCGAAGTTCGAAATGCTCACCGCAAGAATGGGTGAAGAAGTGCCGGAGATGGAGTGGATCCCGAGTTCCGATCCAACCACGGTCGTGCGCCGCTATTTCAGAAAAGAATCGGTCGACAAGATCAACCAGATTTTCAATTTCACCTTCATCTACCGAACATTTCGCGCCAGCGAGCTGATTCTTGAGGAAACAGAAGCTTTCCAACTTTCCTATTTCACCTATCCTCATTTGCGGGCGCTGTTTTTGCTGGCAGGTCTCGAGCCAGTGGCGGAATTCGGTTCTTTCGCGAAAGCTCCCCTGGACAACAACGCTGAACAGATGATCTTCCTGCTGCGCAAGGCTTCGCCTGTCCGTTCTTAGGCGCTCTCCAACTAGGTTGGATGTTTCCGCGAGCATTGTCATTTAACATCGGGAGCATGGCCCGAAAGCCCATCGCCTCTGATTCCCGTTTCACAGTCACGATCTCTCCGCGCGGCACATCCCGCCTGAAGGACGGTCACGTATGGGTTTACCGCTCTGACGTCGTTTCCGCCGAAGGCGTCCCTGCGGGCTCACTGGTCAGAATTGAAGGATCATCGCGGCCAACCCCTCGGCAGCGCGCTCTATTCCAGCTCTTCACAAATCGCCATCCGCCTGATCTCCCACGAGCCCGTCGCCGACTTCCCCGCGCTGCTCCGCCAGCGCATCGCGGACGCCATCGCCTACCGCGAGCCGCTCATCCACGACACAAACGCTTACCGCGTCATCTTCAGCGAAGCCGATTTCCTCCCCGGCCTCATCGTCGATCGCTACAACGACATTCTCTCGATGCAGATCCTCACTCAGGCCATGGACGCCGAGATCGTCCGCCAGACGCTGACTGCAGAACTGACCGAACGCCTGCATCCAGCTTCGATCGTCGAGCGCGTAGACCCGCGCGTCCGCCAACTCGAAGAACTGCCGCCGCGCGCCTCCGGTCTGGTGCAAGGCGAAAAAGCTTCGAGACCATCTTCACCATGAACGGCATCCAGTTCCACTTCGACGCCCTCGAAGGCCAGAAAACCGGAGCTTTCCTCGACCAGCGCGAGAACTACGCCGCCGCCGCCCAATACGCCCACGGCGATGCCCTCGACGTCTTCTGCTATCAGGGAGGCTTCGCCCTTCATCTGGCCCAGCGCTGCTCCCACGTCACCGGCATCGACAGTTCCCGGCCCGCGCTCGAAGTCGCCGACCAGAACGCCGCTCTCAACCGCCGCGACCAAAGCCAGCCCGAGATCGAATGGATCGAAGCCAACGCCTTCGACCTCCTCAAGGACTACTCTTCTTCCGGCCAGCGCTATGACACCATCGTCCTCGATCCTCCCGCCTTCGCCAAGTCTAAGCGTGACCTCGATGCCGCACTCCGCGGTTACAAAGAACTCAACCTCCGCGCCCTGAAGATGCTTCGCCCCGGCGGCGTTCTGGTCACCTGCTCCTGCTCCTACCACGTCAGCCAAGCCGATTTCCTCGGAATGCTGGCCGACTCCGCTCGCGACGCCCACCGCACCCTCCGCCTGGTCGAGGTTCGCGGACAAGCGAAAGACCATCCCATCCTGCTAAATATCCCCGAAACAGCCTATCTGAAGTGCGTTATAGCCAATGTAAGTAATTGAAAAATAGCATAATTGAATATATTGACAATAACACACTCATATTTTATGCTTCATTTGTGCTGAGTATGCATCTAAGCTGGTGAACGGCACTGCCGAATTCCTAAGAAATCAGCACATGAAGGAGATCACTACCATGACCGTACTTACCCGTTTCGAGCCTTTCCGCGAGTTTTCCACCCTGCAGGACCGCATCAATCGCGTATTCCGCGAGTCCTACGGACAGGGATCCGCTGGCCAGGACGAATCCCTCACCACCTCGAGCTTTGCCCCCGCAGTCGACGTCTACGAAGACGAGCACAACGTCACCCTGAAGATCGAAGTTCCGGGCATCGACGAGAAAGACATTGACGTCCGCCTCGAGAACAACACCCTCACCGTGCACGGCGAGCGCAAGATCGAGAAGGAAGAGAAAGAAGAGAACTACCGCCGCGTGGAGCGCCAGTACGGCAGCTTCACCCGCACCTTCACCCTGCCCACCACCGTGGATTCCGAGAAAGTCTCGGCAACCTACGACAAGGGCGTGTTGAAGATCGCTCTGCCCAAAAAGGCCGAAGCCAAGCCCAAGCAGATCAAAGTCAACGTAGGCGGCCCCAAAGTGGAGACCGAGAAAACGATCGAAGCCAAGGGCCCAAGCAAAGCCGCGTAAGCTGGAAAGCTCATGTGGGGACAGCCGCCTCGGTTGTCCGACCGGGCGAAGCTCGGTCTACAATCTACGGGAGGCGGCTAGAGACTGACCGCCTCCCGTTATCGTTGTAGGTCGGCAATCGCGCGACGCGACGCTTCAAATTGCCCGATTACCGAAATTACAAAATTACGAAACTGGAGTTCCCCATGCCCATCCGTTGGGATAAATTCACCGTAAAAGCTCAGGAAGCAGTCCAGCGCGCCAACGACCTTGCCTCCGAGCACGGCAACGCCGAGCTTCTACCGGTCCATCTTCTCGCCGCCCTGCTAGAAGACAAAGAAGGCATCGTCGCGCCCGTACTCGAAAAAATCGGCATCGGCCCGCAGGCCGTCCTCAGCGACCTCTATCGCGAGATCGAGAAACTCCCCAAGGTCTCCGGAGAATCGGCGCAGGCCACGATGTCGAACGCCACCAACAAGCTGCTGGAGCAAGCCTTCAAAGAGGCTTCGAACTTCAAGGACGAATACGTTTCCACCGAGCACCTGCTGCTCGCCATCACGCACCTCAAGCAGGATTCAGCCCAGCAGATTCTCGCCCGTCACGGCGCCACGCACGATGCAATTCTGAAAGCACTGACTGCCGTCCGCGGCTCGCAAAAAGTCACCGACCAGAATCCCGAAGCCAAGTACCAGGCGCTCGAGCGCTACGCCCGTGACCTGACCGAACAGGCTCGCCGCGGCAAGCTCGACCCAGTCATCGGCCGCGACGAAGAAATCCGTCGCGTGGTCCAGGTTCTCTCCCGCCGCACGAAAAATAATCCCGTGCTTGATCGGCGAACCCGGCGTGGGCAAAACCGCCATCGTCGAAGGCCTCGCTCAGCGCATCATTTCTGGCGACGTGCCCGAAGTGCTCAAGAACAAGCGCGTAGTCGCGCTCGACCTCGGAGCCATGCTCGCCGGAGCCAAGTATCGCGGCGAATTCGAAGATCGTCTCAAGGCCGTCTTGAAAGAGATCGAAGACTCCCAGGGCCAGGTCATTCTTTTCATCGACGAACTGCACACGCTGGTCGGCGCCGGAGCCGCCGAAGGCGCCATCGACGCCTCCAACATGCTCAAGCCCGCACTGGCCCGCGGAGAACTGCGCGCCATCGGCGCCACCACGCTCAACGAATATCGCAAGTACATCGAAAAAGACGCTGCCCTCGAGCGCCGCTTCCAGATTGTTTTCGTCGGTGAGCCCAATGTCGAAGACACCATCGCCATCCTTCGCGGCCTGAAGGAAAAATACGAGGTCCATCACGGGGTTCGTATCAAAGACTCCGCGATCGTCGCCGCCGCCACGCTCTCGCATCGCTATATCTCCGACCGCTTCCTGCCCGACAAAGCCATCGACCTCGTCGACGAAGCCGCCGCGTCAATTCGCATCCAGATCGATTCGCTTCCTACCGATATCGATCAGCTCGAACGCCGCGCCACGCAACTGGAAATCGAAAAACAAGCGTTGAAGAAAGAGGACGACGCCAACTCCCGCGAGCGTCTATCCGTCATCGAAAAGGAACTCGCAGGCATCCGCGAGAAATCTACCGCCCTAAAAGCCAATTGGAAAAAGGAAAAAGATCTGATCGCCCGCTCTCGCGAACTGAAAGAGAAAATCGAGAAGCTCAAGATCGAAGAGCAGGCTGAAGAGCGCAAAGGCAACCTGCAGCGCGTCGCCGAAATCCGTTACGGATTGCTGCGTCAAGCCGAAGAAGAGCTAAGTCAATTGTCAGCCAAGATCGACAACAAAGCTGCTGGTGCACCGCGCATGCTCAAAGAAGAAGTCGACGAGGAAGACATCGCCCGCATCGTCTCCAAGTGGACCGGCATCCCTGTCTCGAAAATGCTCGAGGGCGAGGTGAAAAAGCTGGTCACAATGGAGGACCGCCTGCGCCACCGCGTCATCGGCCAGGACCAGGCCCTCGAGCGCGTCTCCAACGCCATCCGCCGCTCCCGTGCTGGACTCAGCGACCCCAAGCGCCCCATCGGCTCGTTCATTTTCCTCGGCCCAACCGGCGTCGGCAAAACGGAACTCGCCCGCGCTCTCGCCGAATTCCTCTTCGATGACGAGCGCGCCCTGTTGCGCATCGACATGTCCGAATATATGGAGAAGCATTCGGTTGCCCGCTTAATCGGCGCGCCTCCGGGCTACGTCGGCTATGAAGAAGGGGGCCAGCTCACTGAACAAGTGCGCCGCCGTCCCTACGCGGTAGTGCTGTTCGATGAAATCGAGAAGGCGCACCCGGACGTCTTCAACGTCTTGTTGCAGGTGATGGACGACGGCCGCCTCACTGACGGCAAAGGCCGCGTCGTGGACTTCAAGAACACGATTCTGATCATGACCTCGAACATCGGATCCAGCTATCTGCAAGCCGACCACGTGCAATCGCCGGAAGAGTTCGAGAAAGCCAGCGAGCAGGTCTTAAACGCGCTACACGGACACTTCCGCCCCGAGTTCCTGAACCGCGTCGACGACATCATCGTCTTCGCCCCCCTCGGCAAGGAACAGTTGGTCAAGATAATCGAGCTGCGCCTCGAAGACGTGCGCCGCCTGCTGGCCGACCGCAAAATCTCGATCGAGCTCACCGACGCCGCCAAAGACATGCTCTTCACCCAGGGCTACGACCCAAATTTCGGCGCCCGCCCGCTGAAGCGCGCCATCCAAAAGCTGGTGCAGGATCCACTGGCGCTGAAGATCTTGGATGGAGAAATCCTGCACGGCGACCACGTCATCGTCGATGCCGACAAGAAAGCCGGCAAGATGAAATTCGAAGTCAGCAAACGCGTGGGAGAAAAAGAACCTACGAAAGCAAGACGGTAGAGTTTTACTTGCGCGCAAAAGCTTCGACGAGTTCCGGCGATGCGGCCAGGTGCCACGCGATCACGACTCGCACGATGATCTGAAGGCCGTAGAAGAAGAAGCGCCAGCCCAGATCCCTCGCCGCCGCAGAAACTGCCGGCACCGATCCCGCGATCCCGATCACCATGAGCAGAATCGCGCACCACCGCGCCCAATTGCGCAGCCGGTAAAGGCCCCAGCCAACCAATGCCCATCCTGCGCTAACAGATAAGGCAGCCTGTGGCCCGTCTAATTCTCTCCCATACGTGACTCCCTCTCCCAGCGTCGTTGAAAGCGAGCCGGGGGCAACCAGCTCAATGATGCCGATCGTAGCCAGATATCCCGCAACCAGAAAAAACAGAGCCGCGATCACCGTAACGCTGGCAGGGCGTTCCATATGGACGAGAGTACCGCAGTTTCGCATGAGAAATGCCGATTCGGTCTGTGGCAAACTAGCTCCATGCTCAGCCTGACTCTCGGCGACTTCGAACTCAGCATCTTTTCCGACGGCACCTACCCGCTCGACGGCGGCGCGTTCTTCGGCGTCGTACCCAAGATCATGTGGTCACGTAAAGTTGTTGGGGACGAAAGAAATTACGTTCAGGCCGGCCTCAACTCGCTGCTCATCCGCACCGGCAAGCAAACTGTACTGGTAGAAACCGGCATGGGGAACAAGCTGTCGGAGCGCATGATCAAATTCTACGGCCAGCCCGCAAAGCTGCTCGCAAATCTCGGCGCTGCCGGAATCGCGCCCGAAGACATCGACATCGTCATCAATACCCACCTGCACTTCGACCACTGCGGATGGAACACCGTCCGTGGCAAAGAGGGCAAGATCGTCCCCACATTTCCGCGGGCAAAATACTTCGCTCCGGAAGGCGAATGGCAATACGCACGCAAGCCCAGCGAACGCGATGCTATCAGCTACATCCCCGAAAACTACGACCCGCTAGTCCAAAGTGGCCAGATGACGCTCCTCAGAGGCGGTGAAGAAATCGTCCCCGGTATCTCGGTGAAAACTTTCCCCGGCCACACCGCACACATGCAAGCCGTAATCGTCGAGAGCGGAGGCCGCACCGCCTGTTACATCTCCGACCTCATCCCAACCACCGCGCACATCGACCTCACCTGGGGCATGTCTTTCGACCTCTACCCGCTGCAGACCATCGAAAGCAAGAAGCAGTACTACGCGAAGGCGATTCCAGAGAACTGGCTGACCGTCTTCACCCATGATGCGAAAACGCCCTGGGCTTATGTGGAGAAAGACGAGACGGAGAAGATGGTGGCGCGGGGAGTTTTACCCCACGCTGGTCATGTATATCGGTAATCTTTCTTGACTCCGTCCAAATAGCTAGACTCCGGAGATATGGGAGCCTCTTTCACCAACTGCCACGTCTGCACGTCAGACACAGCCAGGTGCGCCAAGGCAGCCTCAGCGTTGGTTAGCGCCCGCGCTCTGTTGACCGAGCCGAAAAAGGATTGGATCACGGTCTACGACGAGGCCTCAGAAACGCAAGACATCGCCGAACTGCAACGCGTAGCCAAGGGCTTTTCTCAGAAGTGCGCCACCGACGTTCTTGCCTTCCTGCTTCACGACAGCGATGTCTTTGTTTACCTGGCGTACCGCAAAGGTAAGCTCGTCGATCGATTCAATTCCCGACCGGACTATTTTGGAGAGGTGACCGCGACCGAGCGAAAAAAGTGGGCCGGCAATTTCAAGAAACTTCTGCCTTTGGCGCCCGCTGGCGTAACGGTGGAACGAATCGAGCGAGTCTTGGGAAAGAAGGCCCTCTTCCAGGAACAAATGGTCGCCGCATTTTCGCGGTTGATGGGAATCGATGCGGCCCGGGCCCGCACTGGCTTCCGCTACCTCGAGCAGGCTCCTAACAAATTTCAACTCGTCCACGGGCATGGCCATTCTCCGCAAGCCGCAGAGCTGATTCGCAGAGTTGAGAAAGGTGATGTGGAAGAGGTCCGTGAGTTGCTGGCACGAGGAGTTTCACCGAACCTCAAAAGCCATTTGGGAGAGCCGTTGTTAACCACCGCGATAAGATTTCACAAAAGGGACATTGCATTTGCGCTGATTGATGCCGGAGCCGATCTCTTCACCCCTCCAGAAGTGAATGCGGTTTGGGCAGCGGCCGCCCACGGAGAACGCGAAGTCCTCGGCAAGATACTGGAGTCATCGCCGCCACAGCTGCGGGCATGCTTACCCGCCGCACTGGCAAACGCCGTGCAGATGGGACATGCTGAGATCGTGGCAGATCTGCTCAAAGCAGGCGCAAATCCCAATGTGTCGAGTAAGTCCGGGCTCACACCGCTGATGACCGCTTGCTTCCGTGGAACCGAAGTCATCTGGGAAACCGTGTTCGGCACGGAGATTGCGCCGGGCCAGAAGAAGCGGGATTGGGCGGCAATTGTGACCACCCTTCTGAACTCAGGGGCCGACGTCAACACTCAGGCGAGCAACGGTATTACGGCATTTGTGCTCGCGCACACGACAGGCCAGAAGGAAATCGTCAAGATCCTCAAAAAGGCGGGCGCTGATCCAACTCTTAAGCCCTCAGGTCCGGAGTTCGAGAAGCTAGTGGAGAAATTCAAACCCAAAGTTCAGGAGAACGCGGCCCCGCCCAGCCTCCCGTCGAAGGCGCACCTGGATCCAAGGGTCCGGGAAGTAATGTTGCAGTTTATGAAGAAGTGCAAGCCGAAAAACAGCGAGGAGTAATCGACGCACGCGTGGACTTCTATTCAGTGAGCGAGAGAACGGGTTGTGCGGCTAGTCGCTTCTCGAAGAACTCTTCGACCCTTCCGAGAATTTCCACCGCGCTTTTTGACTCATAGATCGCCTTGCGCAGTCCCGCTCCACCAGGCACGCCATGCGTGAACCAGGATGCGAACTGCTTCATCTTCCCGACCGCATCCGGCAGCTCCTCTTCAATCAACATCTGGAAGTAGGTGCGGATCATCTGGTAACGGTCGGCCTCGCTAGGCTCGTCGTAGGGTCGGTTTCCGGTACGACTAAGGTCGTGCCCCTCCCGATCCATCCCGGCGCAATACTGCTGAATCTGCCGAAAGATCCACGGATTCGACGGCGCCGTCCGCCCAATCATCACCGCATCACAGCCAGTCTGCGCAACCATGGCACAAGCGTCCTCAGGCGTGCGGATATCGCCATTCCCAATCACCGGAATCTTCACCGCGTCTTTGATCGCGGCAATCCACTCCCAGCGCGCGTTCCCGCTATACCCTTGTTCCCGAGTCCGCGCATGCAACGCGACCGCCGCCAGCCCGCAAGATTCCGCCATGCGAGCTAGTTCCACGCAAACGATCTCATCGTCACTCCATCCGGCGCGAAACTTCACGGTGAACGGAACCTTCACTGCGGCCCGCACCGCCTCAAAGATGCGCCCAATCGCCGGCAGATCGCGCAGCAGCCCCGAGCCTCCGTTGCACTTCACGACTTTCTTCGCCGGACACCCCAGGTTCAAATCCACGATGTCGAAGCCCAGCCCCTCAACCATGCGCGCCGCCTCCGCCATCACCCGCGGATCGCTGCCAAAAAGCTGCGCCGAAATCGGATGCTCATCTTCATAGAAGTGCAGATACCGCTTGGCCTTCTCGTCCTTCTTGCGAAGCACGCCATCGGCCGAGGTGAACTCGGTCATGATCAGCCCACATCCGCCCAGGTTGCGGATGAAGCGCCGGAAAACCGTATCAGTAACTCCAGCCATCGGAGCAAGCACGGTTGCCGGAGCAATCTCGATCCCGCCGATCGATACCGACGCCGGAACAGGCTTCAGCGGCGCTGCCCGGCGCACAGCAGCCTCCGCCCCGCCCGAGATGTCCCATGACTTGCGCACAGCTCTATTCTACTTGGCCTTTCAAGCCAAAAGCCCTCGCCTGGTAGCGAGGGCTCAATTTCAGGTGTATCCGAGGTAAAGAGGTTTAGTTCTTCGTCGCCTCAGCAGGCTTACCAGGCGCCGGCGCGTTCTTGGCATACTTGCGGCGGAAACGCTCCACCCGTCCGGCAGTATCCATCAGCTTCTGCTTGCCGGTAAAGAAAGGATGGCATGCCGAGCAGATTTCTACGCTGATGTCACCCTTATGGGTAGACCGGGTAACAAACGCATTGCCGCACGCGCAATGCACGCGCACCTCGTTATAAGCGGGATGAATTGCAGGTTTCATATGGGTTCAGACCTCGACTGGAATCCTTTGATTCTACCGGAGGACCCCAGGATTCAGCAATTCTAAGCTCTCTGGTTCAGAAGCGGAACTGATACGACACCTTCACAAAAAATTGCCGGCTGTCGTTGATATAACCCTTCGCGGTGTAGAGCCCGGCCAGACCCGCGGGGTCTTGCATCAGGCCGTGGTCCAGGTTCTGCAGGTCGCTGTTGTAGCCCACATAAATCGCCGTTCCAGGATGCACTAGGTACGTCAGCAGGAAATCGGCGTTGAACTGCTTCTCGGTCGGGAGGTAGGTGTAAGGATAAAAAGTATTGCCCGGCGTGTTCGCCAGAACAGAGTTGTACTGCAGAATCACACGCAGGGAAAGCTGCGGCGTAAACTGCCAGTTCCACTTGCTGCGCACAATGTGGTTATTGAAAATGCCTTTCCCAAAGGAGGCTCCGGCCGGCGCCTGCGACTGCGCAAAAGCATATTCGTTCTCCGTCGCCCGCAAACGTTCAAACAGATACGTATTTTCAATCTTCAACGGCTTGACGGGACGAAAAGACAACGTCGCGCCACCCGTATCCAGCCGCGACAAAAGAGACTGCGGCGGCGCGCCCGCCGCCGGCACAAAGTTCGCACCGTCTCCCCAGTAGTAGTTCGCCGCCATCGTTACCTTCGGAAAGTATTGGGTCTGCACCGAAGCTCCGCTGCGGTGCTCGTGGTAGTCCTGGTTCTGGTTCGCCAACAAACCGAGGAAGAGAAAATCCTGCGGCCGTAACCTTTCCCGCAATTCCTGGTAAGGAAGCAGATAGATAAACGTCTGTCCGCGTCCTTGAATCGCCAGGTAAGGGTCATAATAAGTGTCCAGCCGGTTGCCTTCGTGGTCGAACACGTAGCGCTGATTCAGCGACGGCCCCCAATCCACAATCCAGCCCCGCTTCGGGCGAAAACGGTAGTCGATAATCTGGTAGACGTCGCGGATGTCCACGCGGTTCACGAATCCCGGCACAGTCACAAATCCCCGGACTGATGTCGTCGTAAATTCCCTCGTAGGAAAAGTGCAGCCCATCGCGCTTTAGATCCAGCTTGTCCGCCGGGCCAGCATAATAGTTGCCGTTGCCGGCGTTGCCTGAGCTGAAGGGAAACAGGTTGTACTCGCAGGTAGTTTCCGGTTGCCGTTGGCGAAAGGAATGCATTGAGTCCCTGCAGGTTGCTCGAGCTCACCACCGCCTGGCCTTCCAGGGTCCAGTTGGCATTGAACTTCAAGCGCGTGTCCATTCCGCCCACGCGGTTGAACTCGCCGGTCGTCGGACACTCCCAATCGGTGTAAACCGCGCCCACACTCGACTGCTTGAAGATGTCGCGGCTCACCCGCGCAATCGTGAAGTACGACCGGACTCCATAGAGATTGTCCGCACAAATAAGGGACGTAGCCGGGCATAAGCTCGGCACGGCCAGCCCCGGCGCGCGGTCATCGCTCGTCATCAGCCCCACCGAATACGGCCCTTCCTTCCCCGTCAGCCGGATCCCCGCTGAAGGGTCCTGAATGTTGCGCGTGAAAAACAAATCGAACGGCGTGCGGAAGTAGTCTTCGTTCTCCAGAAAAAACGGCCGCTTCTCTGGAAAATAAACCTCAAATCTCTGGTTCACCGTGATCTGCGGATCCTCCGATTCCACCTGGCTGAAATCGGGATTCGCCGTCAGATCCAGCACAAAATGATTATGGATCACGAACTTCGCGTCCATGCCCGCCTGTCCCTGCGCCTCCGCCTTCTGAAAAAACGGGTTGTACGGATCGCGCTCGTCCAGCGATCGGAAGCCCCGCATGATTCCATACGGAATCAACTCGATCCTGCGCCCCGGCGAAATTCCCTCCAACCCATACAAAGTCGCCGCCTGCCCCAGCCGCCCTTCCACGCGGGACGAAATCTCCGGCCAGAATGAATCCTCATTCTTGCGGACGATTCCTCGATACAGAACGATTCCCCATTCCTGCTGCTTCGTCGCCGGAAACCGCAAACTCTTGAATGGAATCGCCATCCACACCACAAAGCCGCGGCTGGTCACTTTGCCCCGCGAATCCCAAACCGTGTCCCACGAGGTATCCCAGTTTCCGCTGATCTCGTCCCGGGACGCCTCGGTGTAGATCGCATCCCACTGCACGCCCAGCGGCGTGGTCTGGAACTCATACGCGCGCCGCCGGTCATGAAACGTGTCGAACATGACTGCGACTTCATCGTCGTCCGAAGTGTCCTCCCGCCGCGACATTCGCGCCCGCACCTTCGTCGGGTCGTCAAAACACACAAACACGATGTAGAGATTCTTCTGGTCGTAGCCCAGATAAGCCTCAGTCTCCTCTGAGACTCTTTCTCCGTCGTGCGGATTGCGTTGCACGAAGCCCGTCACCTTCGCCATCTGCAATGCGATCTCGCTCTCGGGCCTCATGCTCAGAAAGTCTTCGAGCGCCGGCGCGCGCGTCAAGCGTGGAATAGTCAGTGCCGGCGGAGCCAGCGCGTGGGTCGGCGCCGCCGTCGGTGGCTGATTTTGCAGAGTTTTCTGGGAATTTTGCCCGGTCGTGTTTTGCGGCGCCGGAGCCGCGCTCCATCCACACTCCACCGCTCCCGGCAGCGTCAGCGCAACTGCCAGCAAAAACCTTAGAAACCTTTTGGATGAAAAGCCCCGAATTCGCCCCGAACGCAAAGTGCCCTCGGTTCCCCGTCTCGAACGAGGAATTCAGCAAGATACACCATCCGCGCGCCTCCTAAAAAAGAAAGGCGCTCCTCTAAGGTTTACCGAACAGTGTCAGGGCTGGGTGATAAAGGGCCTGGCAGGCAGACGATCGCCGCTCCATGCAGGGAAAGTCCCGGTTTGACTTGTATTTCTCCGCGCCGAAGCCTGCCCTGAGCGAGTCGAAGGGTGTCTCCGTGGTCGACTCAGAACAGCGAGCTCTGCCGCCGACTCGGCGTAATCCCAAAATGCTCATACGCCAGTTGCGTCGCCACGCGCCCCCGCGGAGTGCGGTTCAAAAATCCAATCTGCATCAGAAACGGCTCGTAAATCTCTTCAATCGCGTCTGGCTCCTCGGCCAGCACCGCCGCCAGCGTATTCACACCCACCGGGCCGCCCTGATATTTTTCGATAATGGTCAGCAAGAGGCGCCGGTCGACCTCGTCAAATCCATACTTGTCCACTTCCAGCATCTGCAGCGCCGCCTGCGCCGTCGGCAAATCGATCTTCCCGGCTCCGCGCACCTGCGCGTAGTCGCGCACCCGCCGCAGCAGCCGGTTCGCTATGCGCGGTGTCCCCCGCGACCGGCTCGCAATCTCAATCGCCCCCGCTCCGTCAACCTCAACTCCCAGAATCTCCGCCGACCGCTCCACGATCACGCGCAACTCTTCCGCAGTATAAAACTCCAGCCGCAGCACAATCCCAAACCGCGAACGCAACGGAGCAGAAATCAGTCCCGCCCGCGTAGTCGCCCCCACAAACGTAAAAGGCTTCACTTCGAGCGTGTGCGTGCGCGCCGAAGGCCCCTGCCCGATAATAATGTCCAGCTTGTAATCTTCCAGCGCTGAATAAAGCAACTCCTCCAGCACCGGCTGCAGCCGATGAATCTCATCGATGAACAGGACTTGCTTGTCCTGCATGTTGGTGATGATCGCCGTCAGGTCGCCCTTGATCTGCAACAGCGGCGCCGCCGTAGGCTGAAAGTGCACCCCAAGTTCATTGGCAATAATATTCGCCAGCGTAGTCTTCCCCAGCCCCGGAGGCCCATACAGCAGCACATGATCCATGGCTTCGCCGCGCGACCGCGCCGCCTCAATCGCCACCGCCAGATTTTCTTTGACTTTGGTCTGCCCGATAAATTCGCCCAGCCGTTGCGGCCGCAGCTTCAGCTCAAACGAAGAATCGTCCTCCACCGCCGCGGCTGACACCACCCGGTCAGGACTGTAGTTCAGGTTAGGATTGTTTCTAGCAGCAGCCACTCGCCGGATGTTACCACGAACAGTGTGGGGACGGCCGCCTCGGCCGTCCAGCCAAGCGCAGCGAGGCTTCTCAACTACTTCGGATACCAGTCCAGCACCCGCACCTCGATCCCAGTCCCTTCCAATCCTTTCTGAAACACGGCAAGATCCGACCCGCGATAGTGGTAAGGGATAACAATCTTAGGATGGAAGGCCTTTACCGCGTCAGCCGCCTCTTCCGGCGGCATGGTGTAAGGCAGATTCATGCACACAAACGCCACATCAATGTTCTTAAGCGCGCGCATCTCGGGGACGCCCTCGGTGTCGCCGGAAAAATAGAAGCGCTTACCGCCGTAAGTGAGCACGTAGCCGTTGCCCCGTCCCTTGTCGTGAAAGAATTTCCCCGGGGCCGGCCCGCGCTTCAGGTTGTAGGCGGCGATACCTTCAATCGTCCATCCCTGCCAGCTCTTACTTTCTCCATTAGCAATGGGTTTGGCGCTCGTAACAGTCGTGACCACAGCCGGCGCAGCCAGAATCTCCGTCTCCGCCTTGCTGATCTCCTTGATCGAATCAGGATCCATATGATCGCCATGAATGTCCGTAATCAAAATAAGATCGGCCTTTGGAAGTCCCGACAATTTCGCAGGCTTCGCAGGATCAAGATAGATGACTTTCCCGCCCGCCTCAATCAGCGTACTGGCGTGATAGAGCGGAGTGATCTTAACCGGCCCGGCAGATGTGTCAAACACTTGCGTCTGCGCGCCGCGCGCGAGCGGCACAAGAGCAATAAGAGAGCAGATAAGAATCGATGCAAGTTTCATTCTTGACCTCGCGTAGTCCTCATTTTGTCATCCTGAGCGAAGCATGGGCGGTCATCCGCGGTCGAAGGATTCCTATTGCGTCATCCCAACTCAGCAGCCTAAAGCATTCTCCCCATGCAGCCAGCCCCTTTACTCTTCCTCTTCCTTCACCTCACCCCGCGCCGCTTTAGCCTTCTCAATAATCTTCTCCTGCAACTGTCCCGGCACAGTGTCGTAATGATGCATTTCCATGTTGAAACTGCCCCGCCCTTGCGTCATCGAAGTCAAATCCACACCGTAAGTCAGCATCTCCGCCATCGGCACTTCGGCTTTCACTACTGTGTTGCCACCTTTGTTGTCCATGCCCTGGATGCGTCCCCTCCGGCTATTCAAATCGCCCATGATCGACCCGGCAAACTCATCCGGCACGGTGATCTCGACCACCATGATCGGCTCCAGCAGCGTGGGTTTGGCTTGTTCCATCGCCTTCTTGAATGCAATGCGCCCCGCCATTTGAAACGACAAATCATTCGAGTCGACGTCGTGATACGACCCGTCATACAAAATCACGCGGAAGTCGACTACCGGAAACCCCGCCAGATACCCGCGCGCCGCCGCATCCTTGATTCCCTTTTCCACCGCCGGAATAAAGTTCTTAGGAATCGCGCCCCCGAAAATATCGTTCACAAACTCAAACTGACCGCCTCGCGGCATAGGCTCCATCTTGATCTTGCAATCGCCGTACTGCCCATGCCCGCCAGTCTGTTTCTTGTGCCGCCCCTGCACGTCAGCCTTGGCGCGAATCGTCTCCCGGTAAGGCACCTTCGGCGCTTTCAAAACCACTTCCGTGTGATACCTCTTCTTCAGCTTCGAAACGATAACCTCAATATGCTGCTGCCCAGTTCCGGCAATCAGAAACTCCTTAGTCTGCGGATCGCGGAAGAATCGCAGCATCGCATCCTCTTCCATCAGCTTATGGATCCCCGGCCCCAGCTTGTCTTCATCCGCCCGGCTCTTCGGCTCGATCGCAAATGTAATCGCCGGCTCCGGCAGCTTCACTCGCGGATACTGAATCGGCGCAGCCTTGTCTCCCAAGGTGTCGCCAGTCAGTGTGTCCTTCAATTTCGCGACGGCACCAATATCTCCCGCGTGCAACTCCGTCACCGGTACAGCGGTCTTCCCCTGCATGATCGAAATGTGTGACAGCTTCTCCGCCGATCCCCGCGAGAAGTTCTGCACCGTCGCCTCATTCTTCAGCACGCCGGAGAAAACCTTGAAATAAGAAATACGACCGGCAAAGGCATCCGAGACAGTTTTGAACACATACAACGACACCGGCTCCGCATCCGTCTCATGCCGTTTCGGCGCATCCCCATTCCCCGACGCCGCCGGTTCGCCCTGCACCCACTCATGCTCCGAAGGCGCCGGAGTGTAGTCCACAATAAAATCCATCACCCGGTCCGCGCCGACGTTCCCCAGCCCAGAACTGAAGATCACTGGAAAAAGTCTGTCCTCGCGAATCGCGTTATGCAGCGCCGGGATCAAATCCTCTTCCGGAATCGTCCCTTTCTCAAAGAACTCCTCCATCAGCTTGTCATCGCCCTCCGCCACCAGTTCAACCAACTGCTCGTGCGATTCCTGCACCTGCGCCCGCATGTTGGCCGGAATCTCCGTCTCCTTGCCTTTCCCATTCCCTCCCAGCTCATACGTGTAAGCTTTCATGCGCACCAGGTCGACGACACCGCTCAGATTCTTCTCACTCCCGATCGGCAGCTCAATCGGAATCACATTCCGTCCAAACGCATTGATCAGCGACTCCAGCACGCGCTCCGCATTCGCCCGGTCGCGGTCCATGCGGTTCACCACAATCAGCCGCGGAGTCTTGTACTCGTCGCAATCCTTCCACACCCGCTGCGTCACCACTTCCACCCCGGCCACGCCATCCACCACCACAATCGCCGCATCCACCACGGGCAGCACCATCCGCGCCTCGTGGACAAACATATTGAACCCAGGCGTATCGATCACATTGATCTTCGTCTTGCCCCACTCCACATACGCCGCCGCAGCCGCAATCGACATCTTCCGCGCGATCTCTTCCTCGTCGTAATCCGTAGTCGCCGACCCGTCGTCCACCCGCCCCAGCCGCGGCGTTGCCCCCGCCGTATAAAGCATGGCCGAAAGCAGCGAGGTCTTCCCCGCATGCCCGTGCCCCACCATCGCAACATTACGAATGTTTTCTCCGGAATAGACTTTCACCAGTAGGCTCCTTCGCAGGCATGGAAAGAGAGAAGGCCCAGAAAAGGATCATTGCAGTACACAGGCCAGCCCAACCTACCTGCCAAAACCTAGGATGCTACCACGCGGCAACCGAGCCCCTCAACCGCCCATATCTGGGCAAACCGGAATCGTGCAAAGAAGCAGCCGCCGCTGTATCATCCTCCGCATGCTGGGCAACCGCACCAACGAGCAGTGGATCTCCCAATACTCCTCCAGCCACCAGAACCGCGTAAACCGCCTCTGCCACACCCTGGGCATCCCAACCATCGTGCTCTCGATTGCAGTTTTTCTAGCCAGCATCTTCGTCCATCGCCTCTGGCCCTACGCTCTCGGTCTTTTCCTCCTCGGATGGCTTCTCCAATTCATCGGCCACGCCTTCGAAGGCAAGCCCCCGGAATTCTTCCACGACTGGCGTTTTCTTTTCGTAGGCGTCCGCTGGTGGTGGGCGAAAATCCAAGGCAAAGCCTAGAGTGGTGTGTGGGGCGGGCGCCCTCGCCCGCCTGCTTGCACCCATTCCGCCTTCTGCTCTATTCTGTCCTCGCCAAGGGGCTCGACTAACGGCAAACATGCAGCGCCTGATCGCCAGATTCCTGTTGCTAGTAGCGCTCGCGGGAAACCTCGCCCCGCTGGCCCTGGCCGCAACCGCCGCCCCGCACGCGTGCTGCGTCCGCAAAGCAGTTCATCACTGCCACGATTCTCTGTCTTCACAATCAGAGGCCGGACAACTAGTCGTCCGCGACGCGTCCAGCTGCAATCATGACTGTTGCCGCGCCGTCACCACCGCCCGATGGGCGCACGCCCAGCGGTCCATAGCCGCTTCCTTCGTACAAAATATCGAGGCCTACCTCGGCCAATCGACTCCCGTTTCCCCGACCACTGAACCCACCAGTTTCCAATCCACCCGTGCCCCTCCACATCTCTCCATAGCCTGAGCTAAATCCACAAGCGACCATTGGCACGTGTGGGGACGGGCGCATTCGCCCGCCCAGCCGAGCGCAGTAAGGCTTTCTGGGATGGCCCTCAATCAGAGGTTGTGATGGGTGCCAAAGCACAGGGTGGAGCAGGCCTTCAGGCCTGCGTCAACAGGCAAGGAAGTCGGCGGGCTTCAGCCCCTGCGGTACTTCCCTGCACTGGAAACCAAGTTTTTATTTGGAGATCAAATGCGCATAATTCGTCTAATCCTGCTCACCCCGTTCCTGACCCTCGCCGCCTACGCGTCCATCTTCGGATCAATTCGCGGCATCGTTCACGACCCCCAGCATCGTCCCGTGGAAGATGCCATGGTCATGCTGCGCTCCAAGACCTCCGATTGGTCCACAACCACCAACACCGACGCCGCCGGACAATTCTCTTTCAACGCCATCGCTATCGGCGAATACACCGTAACCGTCGTCGCTCCAGGTTTCAATCAGATGGCCTCCGATGTCCTGGTGAATTCCGGATCGCATCCCGTCCTGCACTTCTCTCTAAACGTCGCCACCACCAAAGAGACCGTCATCGTCTCCGGAGCCCCCGAAGCCGTTCCCACGGACTCCGCCACTCCCACCACGCTGGTCAGCCGCCTCGATATCGAGCACACCCCGGGCGCGGCCCGCACCAACAGTCTCGCCATGATCACCGACTACGTTCCCGGAGCCTATTTCACTCACGACCAGCTCCACATCCGCGGCGGCCACCAGACCAGTTGGCTCATCGACGGCGTGCCCGTCCCCAACACCAACATCGCCTCCAACCTCGGCCCGCAATTCGATCCCAAGGACATCGACTATCTCGAAGTCAATCGCGGCAGCTACGGCGCCGAATTCGGCGATCGCACCTACGGAGTTTTCAACGTAGTCCCGCGCACCGGCTTCGAGCGCAACAACCAAGGCGAACTCGTCCTCAGCGCCGGAAATTTCTATCAGACCAACGACGCCCTCAGCTTCGGCAGCCACACCGAACGCTTCGCCTACTACGCCAGCCTCAACGCCAACCGCAGCAATCTCGGCATCCAGACGCCCGTCCCGCAAGTCGTCCACGACGCCGAGAACGGCTACGGAGGCTTCGGCTCGCTGATTTTCAACGTCGACCCGTCCAACCAACTGCGCCTCGTAACTTCTTTGCGCAAGGATTACTACCAAATCCCCTACGACCCCTTCCCCAACGACATCGAGAACGCGCCGATCGCGGCCAATGGATTTGCGGCCCAGTATCCCAGCCTCGACCTTCGCGACGGCGACCACGAATCCGATGCCATCGCCAACTTCTCCTGGGTCCACACCTTCAATTCAAAACTCCTGCTGACCGTCTCCCCGTTCTTCCACTACAACGCCGCCGACTACGACAGCGCCGCTCACTGACCCCGTAGCCACCACCGAACATCGCGGCTCAACCTACGGCGGCGGCCAGATAAGTTTCGGCGCAAATTTGGCGAAGAACAATCTGCAAGTGGGTCTGTACAGCTTCTACCAGCAGGATAATGAACTCTTCGGCGCCACCTTCAACAACGGCACCGGGAATCCCCCATTCACCGACACGGAGCATCCCACCGGCAGCCTCGAAGCCTTCTTCATCGACGACAAATTCAAGCCCGTTCCCTGGCTGACGTTAACCGCCGGAATGCGCCCCACGCACTTCTCCGGCGGAGTCTCCGAAAACGCCATCAGCCCCCGCTTCGGCATCGCCCTCAACGTCCCCCGTCTCAACTGGACTTTCCGCGCTTTCTACGGCCACTACTATCAGGCCCCGCCGCTGATAACCGCCTCGGGCCCGCTAATCCAATTTGCCACCGCCAACAACCTCGGATTCATCAAGCTCAACGGCGAGCGCGACGAAGAACACCAGTTCGGACTAACCATCCCCTACCATGGCTGGATTCTCGACGCCGATAACTTCCGCACCAACGTAGTGAATTTCTTCGATCACAACAATATCGGCGAGTCCAATCTCTTCTTCCCCATCACCATTGCCCAGGCGGTGATCCGCGGATGGGAACTCACTCTCCGCTCGCCCCGCATCGCCCATCGCGGCCAACTCCACCTCGCCTATTCCAACCAGATTGCCGAAGGCGGCGGAGCCATCACCGGCGGCCTCACCGATTTCTCCCTGCCCGCCGGCCTGTCTCCGCTCGATCACGACCAGCGCAACACCCTCAACCTCGGCGGCGACGTCACGCTACCCTGGCGCGCCTACGCCTCCACCAACGTCTACTACGGCTCCGGCTTCAGCAACGCTTTCCCCGGCCAGCCTTATCCCGGCGCCTATCTGCCGCAACATACGACCTTCGATCTTTCCGTCGGCAAAGATTTTCGCGAGAGCTTTTCCGCTTCGCTGAACGCCATGAACGTAGCCAACCGCCGCGTCGAACTCGATAACAGCGTCACCTTCGGCGGCTTCCACTGGAACAATCCGCGCGAAATTTACGTCGAACTCCGCTATCGCTTTCACTATTGATCGGAGACAATGAGAGGAACACCGAAAATGATTTCAGACCCCACTCAACGCAATGAAATGTGGGGACAGCCGCTCTCGGCTGTCCGTCCGAGCGCAGCTCGACGCCTTTGATCGCCGAAGGATGATCGCCGAAGGATGGTCGCTGAAGGATGATCCGCGAATAGATGATCCGCAATAGACGATCCGCGATACTGGAAAGGATAATGGAAAGGAAATATGAATAGCCCACTCAATCCATCCTCATCACGTCTCGCACTTCTCTGCCTGTGCGCCCTGCTCATTTTCTCCGCCGCCTGCAACCGCGCACCAACGCAGCCGGCATCCACCGCTCAAATCGCGGCCAAGCGATATCCTCTCAAGGGCAAAAGTCATATCCGTCGACAAAAGCGCCGGCAGCGCCAACATTAACAACGAGCCCATCCCCGGCTTCATGGACCCCATGGTGATGTCCTACACCATCAAGCCTCCCGCCACGCTCGATCAACTCCAGCCCGGAGACACCATCACCGCCGATGTAGTCGTCCAACCCGACAACACCTACTGGCTCGAGAACGTCAAAGTAACCGCGCATTCGCAAACCCCAGCCGAGAAGCCCGCAGCAACCGTGCACATCCCATCGCCCGGAGACGAAGTGCCCGACTTCAAGCTAGTCAACCAAAACAGCCAGCACACTTCGCTGCATCAATATCGCGGCCAGACCTTGCTCCTGACTCTCATCTACACCCGCTGCCCCTTCCCCGATTTCTGCCCGCGCGTCAGCCACGAGTTCGCCGCCATCGACCGCCAGCTCCGCGCCGATCCCGCCCGCTACGGCAAAACCCACCTGCTCAGCATCAGCTTCGACCCCGCCCACGACACACCCAAAGTTCTCCGCGCCTACGGCTTCTCCTGCACCGGAAGCACAAGCAAAGACCCTGCACTCTTCGACCACTGGGAATTCACCGCGATCCCGCAAACCGAGTTACCCGAATTCGCCGACTATTTCGCGCTAACCTACAAAGAAGAAGGCGGACTGATCACCCATTCCCTCAGCACCGCCGTGATCTCTCCCGACGGAAAGATTTTCAAGTGGTATCCCGGCGCCGACTGGCAAGCCTCCGACCTGCTGCAAGACATAGCCGCCGCCCACGCCGCGAGTTGACTTCGTGATCGGGAAGGGCACGACTTTTAGTCGTGCCGTTAAAGTCGTCTAGAATGTGTCCGCTTCAGCGCCTGAGGTTAGCTGTTTTTTCACCGCTGTTGGGCGCGCGCGTGCCAAGCTTTAAGATCGGAGCATTAGTCCCTCGTGGCTCGGAACGAAATACGTCACCAAAGATTAAGACCGTAACGATAAAGACTAAGAACGGAGAAGCAATGAAATACATACTACTTCTATTGAGCGTCCTGGGGATCGCAGTCTCCGCTCTAGCCCTGCGCGAGCACTACCGCACCGAGGGCGACTCGCCCTGCAGCATCAATGAGCGCTGGGACTGCGGCATCGTCAATCACAGCCCCTATGCAGTGTTGGCGGGCATTCCGGTCGCGATCCTCGGCATCGTTGGATATCTCCTGATGGGCGCTCTAGCCTGGCGTCGCGCCTATGGTTCCGTTCTGGCTGCTGCGCTAGTGGGCCTAGCCTTTTCTCTCTACCTGGCCCGCATCGAAGCCCACGTCCTCGGAGTCTGGTGCATCTACTGCGTAATTTCCCTGGGCGATATCTCCCTGATCACCCTACTGACGCTAGCAACCACGCTAACCGCCGCAATTCCGCAAGTCCTCCGAATTGGCCTCATGAATGGATTTCGGAAGCGCCTCCGAACGCTGCAGTGACGTGGAAGGACGCGGCGCTTCAGCGTCCCGCGAGCGAAAGCGAGCGCAATGCTCCGATCGTGGGCTTTAGCCCCTGAGCGACCTTCCCGCTTCACCCGTTCTGCACACTCTCCTGCTTCGGCCAGGAAAACCACACCCGCCCCGCCCATCGCACAACCTTCCATCCCACCCCCGCGCCTACCACAATCGTCCCCATCCACAACAACACAGCCGGAAGATAAAACACGAACGAAGTCATCGCCACTCCATAATCCGCCACGGCATCCATCCCGTCGCGCAGCGCCAGCTTCATCTGGTACAGCGGACGCCAGTGCAATCCAAACACCTGCGCCTCCGCCTCGGCCCGCAGCGAAACCGCGATGGCCACAGTTTCGGTCTGCTTTGCCAGCGCATTAAACTCCGCCTGCTGCTGCTCAATCTGCCCCCGCACCTCGCTAAGCTTGTCGCTTACCGCAAGCGTGTCCTTCACCGTATGCGCCTGCTTCAGAATCGATAAATACTGCGCCTCTTCCGCCCGCAGATTCCGCAGGTTCGCCTCCTCGTCCACAAACTGCCGCGTAACGTCCTGCGCCTCCACTTTCTCGCTCTCCACCCTCAACCCCAACTTGCGAATCTCCGCCCGCGCCTCTTCAAATTTCGCCGCCGGCACTCGAATCGTCAGCGCAGCCCCACCCGCATTGGACCCGCCGCTCACCTGCGAACTAACCAGAAATCCGCCCAGCCCCTCCGCCAGCTCTCGAATCTTCTCCGCTGCCTCCGCCGGTTTCTGCACCACCAGGTCCACCGAACTGTTGCGCACCATCTTGCGATCCATCGCAGGATTCACACCCGCTTTCATCGCCGCCGGATCCGAAGCAACAGAGAGCAACGTCGGCTCACTGTGGATTCTGGTTTCGTAGGACGCCACTCCACCACGCTCCGCAGCCGGCGCCGGCAAAGCAAGCTCTTGAGTTTGGTTCACCGCGATGCTGCCCCGCCGCAAATTCGATATCCCCGTCGACACAATGATCAGCGCTGCCATCCCCGCCAACGCAATCCACCAAGCGTTGCTGCGTTTCTGAAGTGTTTCCGCAATGCTCGACATAATCCGTTCCCCCAATAAGAAGAACGAAAGATCAATCGAGCCTTGCACCGGATGTTGGACCCTCCAGGCGCTGCCAAAACCCCGAAGGCTACCCCAACCGTGCAATTGACGAACCCCAACCATTCGCCTAAGATGAACGCGCTTCCGGTTCCGCCCCCGACCGCAAGCTAGCCCACTCGTCCATGATCCAGAAATGATCGGCCAGACCGTCTCTCACTACCGCATCATCGAACTGCTCGGTGGCGGCGGCATGGGTGTCGTCTACAAAGCCGAAGACACCCAACTAGGCCGCTTCGTAGCCCTGAAGTTTCTTCCCGACGACGCCGCCGACGATCCTCAGGCCCTCGAGCGTTTCCGGCGCGAAGCCCGCTCCGCCTCATCTCTGAACCACCCCAACATTTGCACCGTCCACGAAATCGGCCAGCACGACGGCCATCTCTTCATCGTGATGGAGTGCCTCAGCGGCGAAACTCTCAAGCACTTGATCCAAGGCCGACCGCTCGAAATCGATCGCTTACTCACCCTGTCCATCGAAGTAGCCGACGCCCTCGAAGCCGCCCACAGCAAGGGAATCGTCCACCGCGACATCAAGCCCGCCAACATCTTCGTCACCGACCGAGGCCACGCCAAGATTCTCGACTTCGGCCTCGCCAAAGTCGCGCGCGCCGCCCGCCCCACCAGCGGCGATTCCCAAACCGTGGCCGAGGCCGCCGGCCTCGATCTAACCAGCCCCGGCACCGCCGTCGGCACCGTCGCCTACATGTCTCCCGAACAATTGCGCGGCAAAGATCTCGACGGACGCACCGACCTCTTCTCCTTCGGCGTAGTCCTCTACGAAATGACCACCGGCGTTCTCCCCTTCCGCGGAGAAACCAGCGCCGTAGTCACCGAGGCCATTCTCAACCGTCAGCCCACCGCCGCCACCCGCCTGGTTCCCGAACTTCCTCCCAAGCTCGAGGAAATCATCAGCAAGGCGCTGGAAAAAGATCGCGACATGCGCTGTCAGACCGCAGCCGAACTCCGCGCCGACCTAAAGCGCCTGAAACGTTCCATCGATTCCTCCCGCACCTCGGTCGTCACAGAAACTGAAGCGGAAACAGAAAAAGCTCAGCACTCGTCCGTCCTCCGCGACGATAGCCACGTCAGCCGCGCCGCCACCAAGCAAGAAATTTCCCGCCGCGCTGATTTTCGCCCTGGGCTTGCTCCTCGCCGCCGGTGCCGGTCTCTACGCCGGCAAGAAATTTTTCGCCTCCGCGCCGGCAGAACCTCCGGTCTACCGTCAGCTGACGTTCCGCCGCGGCAGCATCCGCGCCGCCCGCTTCGCCCCAGACGGTCAAACCATCCTCTACAGCGCCGCCTGGCAAGGCAATCCCGTCGACGTCTTCACCGCCCGTCCCGAAGCCCCCGAGTCCCGTTCCATGGGCCTAAGCCGCACCCAGCTAATGTCCATCTCCGCCACCTCCGAGATGGCAGTCCTGCTCAATAGCAAAGCCATCGGAGCCTGGGTAAGCATGGGCACGCTGGCCCGCGCGCCACTCTCCGGAGGCGCCCCGCGCGAAGTCCTCGAGCAAGTTCAGTGGGCCGACTGGGCCCCCGACGGCACCAGCCTCGCCGTAGTCCGCGACATGGGAGGCCGCAACCGCCTAGAACTCCCCGTAGGCAAGCCGCTCTACCAAACCGGCGGCTGGATCGGCCACCCCCGCGTCTCTCCCAAAGGAGACTTAATCGCATTCGCCGACCATCCCCTGCAAGGCGACGACAGCGGATCGCTGGCAGTAGTAGATTTACAAGGCAACAAGAAATCTCTCTCCACCCAGTGGTTCACCATCCAGGGATTAGCCTGGTCTCCCGACGGAAAAGAGATTTGGTTTACCGCCAGCAAGTCCGGCACGGACCGCACTCTCTACGCCACGTCACTAGACGGCAAGCAGCGCATAGTAGCCCGCCTGCCCGGCGCTCTAATGCTCCTCGACATCGCCAAAGACGGACGCGTTCTCCTGGTCCGCGCCACCTGGCGCCGCGAATTGCTCGGAGTCTTCGCCAACGACGCCAAGCAGCACGAACTCTCCTGGCTCGACTACACCTATCCCTCCGATCTTTCAGCCGACGGAAAAACTTTGCTGTTCGACGAAGAAGGCGGCGGCGGCGCCCTCGACTACTCCAAGTCCGGAGGCCTCACCTACGCCGTCTACATTCGCAAAACCGACGGCTCCCCCGCAGTCCTGCTTAGGCGAAGGCGGAGCAGTAGCGTTATCGCCCGACGGAACCTGGGCCATCGCCCAAACTCAGGAATCACCGTCCCAGTTCAAACTCCTGCCCACGCGCGCCGGCGAACCCAAAGACCTGACCAAAGACAACATCAACCACAGTTGGGCCCACTGGTTCCCCGACGGAAAACGCATCCTCTTCTCCGCCGACGAGCCCGGCAAAGGCGTCCGCTTCTACGTCTACGATCTAGCCTCCGGCAAAAGCCAGCCCATCTCCGAGGAAGGCGTCAACGGCACCGCCTTCACCATCTCCCCCGACTCGCAACAGATCGCCGCCATCGGCCCCGATCAAAAGGGATACCTCTATCCCGTAGCCGGCGGCAAACCTCAACTGATCAACGGCCTCAATCCCGGCGAGCAGCCCATCACCTGGACCGCCGACGGCAACTCTCTCTACATCTATCAACCCGGCGAACTCCCCGCCCGCGTCTACCGCCTCGACGTAAAAACCGGCCAGCGCACTCTCTGGAAAGAACTAATGCCCTCCGACCCCGCCGGAGTAGAAAACATCGGCCCCATCTACATGACCCCCGACGCCAAAACCTGCGTCTTCGGCTACCACCGAATGCTAGCCGACCTATATCTAGTAGAAGGCCTAAAGTAAAAGTAGCGCCGCCAAGTGCGGGGAAGGCGTGTGTGGGGAAGGCTCATGTGGGGAAGAATCATGTGGGGACGGGCGCCTTCGCCCGTCCAGCCAAGCGCAGCGAGGCGCATCTTGCCTTAGGCTGGCGAGGGTAGAGCAGGCCTTCAGGCCTGCGTCAAGATCGGGAAGGGCACGACTTCAGTCGTGCCGTAAGTCCAGCAGCCACCTTCGGCTTTAGCCGCTGAGGTTTGCGCTTGGTTTTTGGGCTGCGCAGCGCTTCCAGCGCCGCGGAAGAGGCGCCCGAGAATAGCCCAGCGGCGCAGGCCCTGGGTCAGAGGTGTGACAAGGAACAAGCCCCGATGGGGCGAAAGACTGAGCTCGTCAAGCACTGACCACAAGCACTAGCCGTCCATACTTAGCCAACTCCCGCCGGCTCCTGGCCAGCAATTGCCACGCTTCCCGGTAGCATTCATAACGGAAACTGTTTTTCCTCACCGGCAGCACCACCGGGAAAAGCATGGTCCCTTTTCTGCGCCGGACGCCCAACATCTCGCCCGCCGGAATCAGGTACCACACCCGCACCGGAATCACGTAGGCGGCAAACAGATCGATCTGCTTCACGCTGTAATCCTGCTTCTTGTTGTAGTGCGGCGTGAATCCGCACCAGTAGCCACATCCCATTCTGCAAGATGCCGATTTCACCTGGACGCGCAGGAAGTTCGGCTCCATGTTCGATCCCCACATCGTAAGCTCGACTGTCTCCCCAAGGCTTGCAAACCGCGAACCGCCGCCGTGCCGCCTCTGCCATGAACTGCAACTCCACCCACTCCCCACGTTCCTTCAAGACTCTTGAATCTCTCCCAATACTTCACCCCCCACCCCCTCCCAATAACTTGTCATCCCGACAAAGCCGCCGCGTTCTCACCAGCGGGGCGAGGGATCTGCTGTTTGCATCCCACCGGAATGCCGCTGCCCCCCAAAAGAAAAGGCGCGACCCATAGGCCGCGCCCTTTTCGATCTGAATCTTTACCCTATATATCTATGTATACCAAAATTGGACAGGGTAAATATGTCACCAAACCAAACTATATATTCGCCTTTGCTTGCCGTTGCACCTTAGCCTCAATCGCGTAATTCCTACCTATTGACAAGATTTCAGCCAGAACCCAGGTTTTCTATCCTGACAGCCGCTCGGTCACGAACGAGTCCCGCTCAAGGACGGCGAGTTCTCAGCTACTTAGGCTCGGGAGGCACGTTCTAGTTCTGCCGTAACAGGCCGACGGTGTCAAGCAGCGGACGGCTTCCGCCGTGTGACTATCTGACCCGCGGTGAGGCACCATTGACAACCACGGGCTGCTGCAAGAAGGTGAGGCCGGAGAATGCGGCTCGCATGTTTCGGAATCCAGCGCCGATCTTATCGAGGAGCAGTGTTGCAAAGCTGCTAGCTGGACCGAACCCAAGGACGATTCTGGAAGTAGGCGCGGGTTGTCTGCGCAACGCCCTGTTCCTACTGAGGGCGGGCCACCGCGTTAGCGTGCTTGAAGTCCCTCGAATGGCGGAACGGTTCCCCGAACGATACGACGAATTTGCAAGGGCAGGAGGCAAGGATCTTAAAGAGCTTCGCCGGGCCACCTAGGTTCGAGATCGCCATCCTGACGTTCGTGGTCGAAACCATCTGTGAACCGAAGGAGCGAATCGGGTTACTCCAGGCGGTACGCTCACACCTGAAGGTCGGGCGGCGCACTCGTACTCTCGGCCCGAGGGCCAAGGGACCTACTAACCGCCCAGAACAAGGGTGTGCGGTGTCGGGACGGCAACCTGACCCCGAACTTCTCCTTTGCGCGATCGTATACACGTGCTCAAATGGAGAAGAGTCTTGAGGGCTAGCGGGGTTTTCCACGTGGCAGTTTCTGCACAAGGACTCATCAAAAGAGCCAGAATACTCTGCATGTGATCGCGAGGATCGCACGATGAACGAGCGCGCGGGTGGGATTGAGAACAGCAAGGATACCCCTCACGGAGAATCGAGAAACCAATCCGCAGGAAGCGCCACAGGATCGTTCGACGACGCGTGGCTGCACGATTTCTACAAGGAATGCGGACGTGAAGCGACACTCGCGTACACGACTCTGAACCAAATGAAGAATTGGGCAATGGTTATAGCCGCTGCAGCTCTGTCCGGGCTTACCATTTGGCAGCAAATCCTCGGAGTATCCAACGCCGATAATGTTTGCCGGTTCACGTGATCTGTCTATACCTTCGTCTTGCGGTTTTTCATCCGCGCAATTCTTTGCTACATAAACCTCTTACGGTGGAACGTCCTTCAATCGGATTGTGTCGAACTCAAGTTATTGCCTCGTACTAGGACGACCCCGCCATTAGCTGAGAAGGAACAAAAGCTACAGGAAGATATTCGACACTACTACTTCGAGTGGCTTTCACCCATCTGCAGAAAAGATCAATTATTCGAGAACTTGAAACTGGGATTTTACCTTTTGTTTGGGCTGTCGCTCTTTTTCGTCAGTTGGGGCGCAATTGCACTTTGGCAAATCACCCCTTGTTAAAGGCTTAACGACCTTTGCAGTTCTAAATACTGCCCTCGAAGCGATCGACTTTTTTCGATCGAAATTCTTTGATGATGTCAACGCAGCCGAGCGCCATCGGAGCAAAGGCAAGGCGTACGAGACCTTCCCAATACCAAAGTCCCATGGAGCATTTCTAGGAGGCTGGATTTTCAACCTGGCCGTCAGCATGGGAGTCGCTATTTGGCCCAAGATCGCGCCTGCGGTTGAGAAGCTTCGATGCCACTAGGAGCAGTATGCTAAATATCCAGATTCTTAACATCCAGCGCATTCTCTTCAATAAACTTCCGCCGCGCCTCCACATCCTCACCCATCAAAGTGGTAAAGATGGTCTCGCACTCAGCAATATCTTCCAGCTTCACCGAAAGCAAAGTCCGCCGCTCCGGATCCATCGTCGTCTCCCACAACTGCGGAGCCGTCATCTCCCCCAGGCCTTTATAGCGCTGCACATCATACCCGCGGCTGCCTTCTTTCTTCACATACTCAAACAGCTCGCGCGCCGTAGCCTTCTCGACCGGCTCGACAACGGCCTTGTGCTTGGGCGCAGCCTTAACGCCTTTCTTGTCGGGCTTCTCGCTGATTCTCCGCGCTTTCCTCGTCCGCTTCCTCTTCCTTGCTCGCCAGCGGCAGACTTCACCACAGCCTCCACAACAAACGGCGGCTCCAGATAAGGCTCAATCTGCTTGAACTTCGAAATCAACTGCCGGCACTCCGCGCTCGAAGCCAGTTCCCAGTTGATCACATGCTCCGACCCCTGCGAGTTCACAAAGCGCACTTCCCAAAGGTTGTGCTCTTCGTCAAAACGCGACTCCACGCTCTTGAACTTCCGGTCTTTCTGCAGCTTCTTCAGTTCCCGCTCCAGCCGCTCAATCTTCTTCGGCGGAGTCTTCTTGTCACCCTCGAAATCCGCATGCTTCGAAAAATCCAGCCGCGGCAGCAATTCAGTAACGCTCTCATCGCGCAGCCGCTTGTTCACCTTGTCGAAGAAGTTCAGATACTCCTTCAGCACCGTCATAAAGCGAGTTCAGGTTCGCGCCCTCCAGCTTGGCCGCGCCCTCGCCATAACGCACCGTCACCCCATCCGCCCCGCGTTTCAACGTGACT
This sequence comes from uncultured Acidobacteriaceae bacterium, assembly GCA_963763285.1. Lineage (GTDB taxonomy): Bacteria > Acidobacteriota > Terriglobia > Terriglobales > Acidobacteriaceae > Sulfotelmatobacter. The sequence continues at coordinate 73,548 of CAVXOK010000024.1, forward strand.
TTGTCAAAGGCATCATCGTCCTTGATGTACTGCATCGACTTGCCCTTCTTGATCGAATACAGCGGCGGCTGCGCAATAAAAACATTCCCGCGCTTGATCAACTCCTGCATATGCCGGAAAAAGAAAGTCAGCAGCAGCGTCCGGATGTGCGACCCGTCCACGTCAGCATCGGTCATCAGGATAATCTTCCCGTACCGCACCTTCGTAGGATCGAAGTCATCCTTCGCAATCCCGGTGCCGAGCGCCGTAATCATGGCGCGAATTTCCTCATGCGCCAGCATCTTGTCGTAGCGAGCTTTTTCGACGTTAAGAATCTTGCCCTTCAAAGGCAGAATCGCCTGAAACCGCCGGTCGCGTCCCTGCTTCGCCGTCCCGCCGGCCGACTCGCCCTCGACCAAAAACAATTCGCACCGGTTCGGATCGCGCTCCGAGCAATCCGCCAGCTTCCCCGGCAGCCCGCCGGAATCAAGCGCTCCCTTGCGCCGCGTCAAATCCCGCGCCTTCCGCGCCGCCTCCCGCGCCCGCGCCGCATCCACAGCTTTGTTGATAATCTTCTGCGCTACAGTCGCGTTCTGTTCGAAAAACGCCCCCAGCCGCTCATTAATAAACGCTTGGACGACGCCTGCGATATCGGAATTCAGCTTGCCCTTGGTCTGCCCTTCAAACTGTGGCTGCGACAGCTTCACGCTGATCACCGCCACCAGGCCTTCGCGCACATCGTCGCCCGTCAGATTTTCTTTGACGTCCTTGAACAGACCCATCTGCTGCCCAGCGGAATTAATGGTGCGGGTCAGCGCCATGCGGAAGCCGGACAGATGCGTGCCCCCGTCGACCGTGTTGATGTTGTTGGCGAAGCTGAAGACCGACTCGGAATATCCGTCGTTATACTGCAGCCCGATCTCCATGGCGACGCCGCTGCGCTCCGCTTCCATGTAGATCGGCTTGTCGTGCAACACCTGTTTGCCGCGGTTCAAATGCTTGATGAACTCCGCGATGCCGCCGTTGTACTTGAAATCGGAGTGCTTGGCCTCGCCGCTCTTCGCATCGGTCGAGCGTTCGTCGGTCAGCGTGATGAGCAATCCTTTGTTCAGGAACGCGAGTTCGCGCAGTCGCTGCGCCAGCGTGTCGTAGTTATATTCCACCGTCCCGGTAAAAATCGTTCGGTCCGGCAGAAAGTGGACCTTCGTCCCGCGCCTCTTGGCCGCGCCCACTTTCTTCATCTTGCTCGTGGGCTCGCCCTTCGAATAGGTCTGCTCCCAGGTCGCGCCATCGCGCCAGATTTCCAGATCAAGCTCTTCGCTCAAAGCGTTCACGCAAGAAACGCCCACGCCATGCAGCCCACCTGAAACCTTGTAAGTGGACGAATCAAATTTCCCGCCGGCATGCAAGGTAGTCATCACCACCTGCGCCGCCGAAACTTTTTCCCCGTCGATGTCCATGTCATCCACGGGAATCCCGCGCCCGTCGTCAATCACGGTAATGCTGTTGTCGATGTGGATCGTGACTTCGATCTTGGTCGCGAAACCTGCCAGCGCTTCGTCGACGGAGTTGTCGACCACTTCATAAACGAGATGATGCAGACCGAGATCGCCGGTTGACCCGATATACATTGCCGGACGTTTGCGCACGGCTTCCATGCCGCCGAGCACTTTGATCGAGTCGGCGTTGTAGTCGCCGTTGCCTCCGCCGTTTCCAGCGGTGATCGGCGTCACAATTCCGTTTTTTGTTTTGGTTTCGACGATGGGAGTATTGATCTCTTTGGTGGCCATTCCGCTCCGCGGGAGCATGCCCGATTTGTCACAAAAACTGCGGTCGGAGCGAGCTTCAAAATGACCCCAAAGCCGCCTCAAAGCAGGTCCGTTCGGCCCCTGCGAACCGACCTCAAGTGATTGAAATTTCGTATACTTAGGTTCGTTTGGCGACTGTCAAAATTATACCACGAAACCCCGCTTTTTCGACCCGTGGAACGCCCGAATCTGCCCAGTAAGCGTCCCATTTTGGGACCGAATCTTCAAACGTCCATTGGTAGCGATTTTGCTCGTGCAAAATCAAATCCGGCTGCAGAGTTGGGGCCCACGCCTATGGCTTATACGAGAGTGCTGCTCGTCCTGCAAACCGAGCACTCGCGTTCCAATTCTCCGGCAAGTTAAGAGGTACTGGTATCGAAGCAGGCTTAACTCGTAACCTCGCACGCAGTTGATTCGCGGCCGGATGACCGGAACCGTCACTCATGGTCAAGAAGCGACCGCTCTATCGATAGACTTGATCGAAGCCATCAATATCTGTGGAGAGACTACGCCATGGCTGCTTTCCCGTCAGAGAACGATCGATCCTGAGGTGGATCTTGAGTTACGAGCTCTAGCTTAGCCTTCGACGCTACAAGCCCGGAACAAGACATGACTCGGCATGCTCCAGCGGCGGGCCGACATCCGAACTGGACTTCCTCGAAACGGCTAAGTTCAGACCGCAAAGCTTTCGAACGAACCAAGTTTACATCGACATTCTGCAAAAGCGGTTCGGAAACCGGCAATAGTCCACCGAGGTCAGGTGTCACCGGTAACGGAAGCCGAATTGGCATCGGCGTCGGATTGCTTCGACCCGATCCATCCCAAGACCCGGCAGTTGATCGACGAGATCGCTGGTGTCCTCAATCGGCGTCCGATCCAGCGGACCATTGCCCCTGACACAGGTGATCTGCGCGAGGCTGGCATTCTCTCCGGCATTTGGCGCGCCTGCAGGCTTCGACATCAGCGGCGGGTTATGAATGATGCCTGCTATTCGTAACGGAGCGCGCGGCACGGTTGCACTGTACTGCGGAATCAGCGATTTCGCTTTGATTCAGCAGTTGGAACCGGCGGGGAGGTGTGTCATCGGACTGTGAAGTTGCGCGGATCAGCAAGTCTGCGATATTTCATGAGCCGTCTCCGGCTAGGTACGAAAGCGTCGACGTTCAGAACCACGCACCGCTCGGATAATAGTCCATCGCTTCGATCGCCTGGGCCCATCGTACCTTTCGGTTTCGTTTTCCGGCACCTCGCGCGCTTCCCCGCCATCTAACCACCTGCCCTGATAAGATAGATGCACAGGAGTCATCGACCCAGAAATGCCGGTACCCGTTTCACAGATGTGGACGGTCTCGTCCTACGTCCTGCGCCAGAAGCTCGCCGGACGCAAGCAGTACCCGCTCGTGCTCATGCTCGAGCCCCTGTTCCGCTGCAACCTGGCCTGCGCCGGATGCGGCAAGATCCAGTACCCCGCCCACATCCTCAAGACAGATCTCACTCCCGAAGAATGTTTCCGCGCGGTCGACGAATGCGGCGCCCCCATGGTCTCCATCCCCGGCGGCGAGCCGCTGATGCATCCGCAGATCGCCGAGATCGTCGAAGGCCTGGTGGCGCGCAAGAAATATATCTATCTCTGCACCAACGCTCTGCTGCTGAAAGAGAAGTTGCATCTCTTCAAGCCCAGCAAATACCTGACTTTCAGCGTCCACCTCGACGGCCAGCGCGAAGAGCACGACTTAGCCGTCTGCCGCGAAGGCGGCTACGACATCGCCGTCGATGCGATCAAAGAAGCCCTGAGCCGCGGCTTCCGCGTCACCACCAATACCACGCTATTCGACGGCGCCGACCCCAAAATGCGTGCGCGCATTCTTCGACGACATGATGGAGCTTGGCCTCGAAGGCATGATGCTCTCGCCGGGCTACTCCTACGACAAAGCTCCCGACCAAAAGCATTTCCTGGGCCGCGCCCGCACCCGCCGCATGTTCCGCGCGATTCTGTCGAACCGCAAAAAGAACTGGCGCTTCAATCTCTCTCCACTGTTTCTGGAATTTCTGATGGGCAAGCGCACTTACCCCTGCACTCCGTGGGGCATGCCCACCTACAACATTTTCGGATGGCAGAAACCCTGCTACCTGCTCCAGGATGGCTACGCCGAAACTTTCGCCGAACTGCTCTCAACCACGAACTGGGGCAACTACGGCACTGAGTCCGGCAATCCGGCCTGCGCCAATTGCATGGTCCACAGCGGCTACGAAGCTTCCGCGGTAAACGCTACCTTTAGCTCGCTGGGCGGATTCCTGGCCACGGTGAAAGCCACGTTGTTCGAGGTTATCGCGACGAAGAAGCGCTGCGTTTGCTGGACGAGCCGCAGGCCCCGGTCCATCCGCTGGTGCAGATCGCGCCGACAAACGACTCTCTGCAAGAAACCCGCGCGTAGCAGGAAGGCGGCTAATGAACTCAAATGAGAAGTCGCGCCTCAACAGTAACGGAATACTCTTCGCTTCGGGGCTGGGGGTGGTGATAGGTAGGCTCACCCTGATGATTCAAAGAGCTAACAACGATTTAAGACTCTTATCATCCTTCTTTCCCGGGAATTTTCGGCGCCACTGGCTATAAGCGGAAACGTACACTTATTTCAGCTTGTGGCTTGCTGCCGCAATAAATGCAATGATCTATTTCGGCATCGGCTGGCTCCTCTATGTTCTGGGCGCGAAGTATAGAAGACGGGGAAGATTAGTGGCCGCCGTCGAACATGGCCATCCGCGGGATTATGAGTCGCGAAGCGACGGCATTCATGAGCCCCGAACGTAAGTCCGGGGTGGGGACGGCAGACAGAACGAGTCCCGAAGGGACGGCGACCACCTCCGGAGAACATGACAGGCAAAGAATCCGGCCACATCGACCACGAAGCCGCTCAAGCCGTGCCCCACGCCAATCCGGACGACGCTGGAAGTCGCTCCCGGCACGGCCCACGAAAATCTCGAAGGCTGGATCCCCCCACTAGTCACCGAAGAAGAAATCCGCATCGCGCTAGAAAAAGCCTTCGACTACCGCGGCGACGTGACCATCACCCGTAAAGACGGATCGAAAATCGAAGGCTATCTCTTCGACCGCCGCACCGCCGCCACGTTGAAAGATTCCCTGGTCCGCCTCTTCCCAAAAAACGCCAAAGAAAAACTCTCCATCTCTTACGCCGAAATCGCCGCTCTCGCCTTCACCGGCCGAGACACTGCCGCCGGCAAAAGCTGGGAAGCCTGGATGAAAAAATACGCCACAGAAAAAAGCCGCCGGCGAAACCAACATCGCCCTCGAACCCGAACCCTTGGACTAGACACGACGATCTGTCATCCTGAGCGGAGCATGAACGTCTGAAAGACGATCATGCGTAGTCGAAGGACCCCATGCATGCTGGATGACAACGGCGTTGAAAGGAATTTCCATCACGAACTACCGTGCCGTTTTCGCCGCCCCAAAACTCAACCCCTCGCACCAACTCCTCCACCTCGTCCTCCGACCCTCCAATAAACGTAAACGACACCGCGTATCCCCTCGCCAACACCACTAGCGTCGACTGCCGCATCACCCGCGCCCCACATCTTTCTAAAATCCCCTCGCACCACGGTCTTGTCCCGATCACAAACTCGAAAGGCTCCTCAACAACCGCGAACTCCTGTGCCTTAGCGAACTTCCGTCACCGGCCCGAAATACTGAGCCGCATCTTTCAATCCGGGATACGCCGCCGCACTCTCCGCCGCAATCACAATCGACGAATTAACATCCTCCCCCCGAGCCTCCGGAGGCCGCGAAAACGCCGCCAGCAGCACGCGCCCGCGCATCCGTCGCCTTCTTGCCCGCTGTCCGCCTTCTCATCTTCGCCCTGCTGCTGATTCATGTCCTCAGTCCGCAACACCCACCCTGAGGGAATCTTGCAGGTGAATCCAAACGCCGGATTGCGATACACTCCGGCGCTCACGCTGCCGGGATCCAGCGGAGAAACCGCGGACAATGCTGACCTTCTAACTTGCTTGGACGATTGGGAAGAAGAGGACGAAGAGGAAGGCAGGGAGGATTGCGCCGACGTCAGAGCGAAACAACTGAAAAGGTAACAACAGAACACTCGCCGGAAACTCATACCACCATGTTACCCGAGTGCGCGTAAACCTAATTTCGTGAGAGGGTAAAGTTCACCAGGATTTGCGTGTCCACTACCATGGCTCGACCATTGAGCAGATAGGGTTTGTTTTTCCACTGCTTCACGGCCTCAACCGCGGACTTCACCAGCAAAGGGTCTCCCGAGACAGCCGAAAGGCTAACGACGTCCCCATCTTTGCTGATTA
>CAVXOK010000025.1:0-72708 GCA_963763285.1 uncultured Acidobacteriaceae bacterium
CTCCATCAGATCGATCAGATGCGCCGCCCGTCCGTAGCCGATCCGCAGCCGCCGTTGCAGCAGGGAAGTGGACGCTTTCCCAAACTCAACCACCAGCTTTACCGCATCCTGATACAGAGGATCATCCTCGCCTCCGCCCCCTGACGCCTGCGGCCCGTCGGCGCCGCTGCTCCCGGCTTCGCGCTCGTCTCTAGGCGCTTCGAGGAATTGCTGCTGGTATTCCGCCGAACCTTGCTGCTTCCAGAATTCAACCACCGCCGCAATCTCTTTCTCCGTGACAAGCGGCGCATGCAGCCGATGCACCCGTGCCGATCCCGAAGGCAGATAGAGCATGTCGCCCTTGCCCAGCAGCGCCTCCGCACCGTTGGCGTCAAGAATGGTTCGTGAATCCACCTTGGTCGCCACCCGGAAAGAAATGCGCGCCGGGAAGTTCGCCTTGATCAGCCCGGTAATCACATCGACCGACGGACGCTGCGTCGCCAGCACCAAGTGAATCCCCACGGCGCGCGCCATCTGCGCCAGCCGTGTGATCGATTCTTCCACATTGCTGGAATCGAGCATCATCAGATCGGCCAATTCGTCAATGATGATCACGATGTAAGGAATCGGCTTGTCGTCGGAATCTTCTTCAAACAGGCTGGGCGTGCCGCTGTCAAACAACCGGTTGTACTGGTCGATATTGCGCACTCCCTTGGCGGCCAGCAGCTTCAGCCGACGTTCCATCTCACGCACGGCGTTGCGCAGCGCGTTGGCCGCCAGCTTCGGTTCGGTGATGATCGGGGTATACAGATGGGGCACGCCTTCGTAGTTTCCCAGCTCCAGTCGCTTCGGATCCACCAGAATCAGCCGCACCTGCTCCGGCGTGGCCTTGTACAGGATCGACATGATGAAGGCATTGATGGCCACGCTCTTCCCGAACCGGTGGACCCGGCAATCAGCAAGTGCGGCATGCCATTCAGGTCCGCAGTGACGATGCGCCCGTTGATGTCCTTTCCCAGGGCCATCGTCAGCTTCGACTTCGAACCCATGAATTCCTGCGACTCGATGTTCTCCCGCAGCCAGATGATCTCGCGCTCGCGGTTTGGCACCTGAATTCCCACGGTCGATTTCCCCGCCATGCGCTCGATCAAAATGCTCTCTGCCTTCAGCGCTAAACAAAGATCATCGGTCAGGTTGGTAATGCGGCTGTACTTAATTCCTGCATCAGGCTTGAACTCAAACGTGGTGACCACGGGGCCGGGATTAATTTGCGTGATCTGTCCGTGGACATCAAACTCCGCATACTTCTCGGTAAGCACCTGGGCCAGCAGTTTCAGTTCATCGGCATCCACGGCCTGCTGCTCGTCAGGACGCTGCAGCAGGCTGCTCGAAGGCAGCTTGTAGCCACCTGCGATCCGCGGCATCGTCGTCTTCGCTTTGTGATCGCTGTCGGCACGCTGCGTCACTTCTGGGTCAAGCGTGGTTTCGGCCCCAGCCAAGGACTCAGGCAGAATCCCGCCGGTCGCTGCCGGCAGCGTCTCCGTGACCTCGGGCCCCAGCATGCGCTCGATGCCGGTACGGCGAGGTTCGCCAGAAGCTCTTGTCAGTTCGCTGGATTCAGCCCCTTGCCGCGAGGGGATCAACTGCGTCTTCACCACCGGCTTCGAAATCCGGCGTTTGTCTAGTTCCTTCTGCTGCCGCCGCTTGGCCCGCTCCTCCTGCCAATCCTGATAGCGGTTCCACAGCGCGGTCACAAACGCAAATCGTGTCGGCGCCCACAGTTGGATCGACGAAAACGAGAACGCCGTCGAGAGATAAAGCGCAACCGCCAGCACGCTGGCACAAACAATGTACGCGCCCGCCAGGTTCAAGTAGTGGATCAACACATCGCCGACGACTCTTCCCAGCAGGCCTTCGACCGGAACCACCTGCAGCCAGCGCAAATGACCCGGCAGCAGCGCGAGCAGCGCAGGAATGAACACTACCAGCCAGATTCCGCCCAGGCTTTTCGCCACCGGAGACTGAATCTTCCGCGAAGCAAACCAGCGAAGTCCAAGCATTGCGGGAAAGACCGGCAGCAGAAATGCTCCGATCCCGAAGAATTGCAGCATAAGGTCCGAAATGAGCGCTCCGACCACGCCGATCCAGTTGCGGGCAACGTGGGTTCCGGTCAGCACGGAGGCGCTATTCAGCGAAGGATCGAGCGGCGAATACGAAGCCAGCGCGAGGAAGAGGAGGAGCGCAGAGACGCACAGCAGAAAACCGATCAGCTCATTCAGCCGCCGGTTGCCCGTGGGGAAAAAGATGCTTGCCAGAAAACGCATGAGGGCCGTTTATCTCACCGGACGGAAACACGTCCCGTGGCGCAAATCGGCCAGAGCCTCATTATTATGCCAAGAAGCGACACTCCGGCAATGCCGTAATCGGACGGGGGTATTGAGTTGGCTTCCGGGGCTATCGCCGCAATCAGGTCAATGAGTGCTATCGCCTGATTTCAACAGTTATCGGCTTTTGTTTTAAGATTGCTGGGGATGAAACCAAGCCTCTCTCACGTGCGCGCTGCGTTGGTTCTAGTCCTTCTCGTCTGGGGAGCCTACTCTCTGGGTCAGAACCAATCCAACTCGATCTCAATCGGTCAGACAGTCCAAATAAAATCTGCAATCCTCAACCAGTCCAGGTCGCTTACCATCTCCAAACCTGAGGGCTATGACGACAGCCCCGACCGCTACCCGGTGTTGTACCTGCTGGATGGCGAATCCAATTTCGAATTCACGGCGGCGATTGTCCAGTTTCTTGCCGAGAACGACCGGATTCCCGGAATGATCGTGGTGGGCATTCATAGTGGAGACCCTCCTCAACGCACGCACGACCTGACGCCTCCGTCGCAAATCGAGATCGAAAACCGTTTCTCACCGGGGAACGGCGAGCCGACGCCTTCCTTGCATTTATCAGCGGCGAACTCGTGCCTTACATCGACAAGAACTACCGCACTCGGCCATACCGAATTTTGGTCGGACACTCTTTTCGGAGGCCTATTCGCGATTTACGCGCTCGCCACACAACCGACACTGTTTAACGCTTACATCGCAATTGATCCCACCGCCGGGTGGAATAACGGAACCGAGATTGTCCGGGTACACCGCGTGCTCTCTGAGTTGAAGGATTTGCAGGCCGACCTGTTCATCAGTGCCGCCAATGATCTTGGGATGCAACGCCTGATGTTCAGCAGCTCGCGGCAGCTTTAGAAAGTGTCAAGCTGAAGAGTTTTCGCTGGAAGTTCGAATGGATGAAGGACGAGACTCACGGCTCGATTCCGCTGCTCGGCGTCTATTCTGGGCTCTGTACGGTATTTGACGGTTGGTACCTGACCGATCCATTGAGACTTTTCGATGAGGGCGGCCTTGAAGCGATTGATGAGCATTTTCGGAACGGTGGGAGGCGAGCCGGTTATGAACGAACTACCCCGCCCTTCGCCGTCTCGATTTTAGTCGCTGCACTAGTGCACAAAGGTCGCCTGGAAGAAGCCTCCTCAGTCTTGCTGCACGATCCTAAATCCTATCCTCCTGCGTGGAATCAACTCGATGCACTGGCTAGGGCATACGCTGAGCGCGGCAATACGGAGGAGGCAATTCGCTATTACCGGCTTTCGCTCCAAGAAAATCCGGGCAACGTCTGGGCTAGACAGAAGCTCAAGGAGACGGCGCAGACCCCGACGCTTTAACCAAGGACAAACAGCGTTAGTTGCGGTACATTGGCGGGGATTGTGTTGATGGGACTGCAATCTGGATGGTCGGCAAACCATAAACTATGCGCAGGTTGGTGAAAAATCTCTATATCACTCATTTAGGGGGCTGGCCCACGTTTTGTCGGAGCCATCACAATTGAGGAATGCCCCAGCCTTTCGCTGTGAGTGCCTCGAGCGCCACCTGAATATTCACAGCCCATGCCTGTGACATCTAACCTTGCGCCGAGCCAAAAACTCACTCCATAATTGCCTAGGCAAAGGCAATAAATTCAAAGGCCGTTACGGACCAAAAAACGTCCCGTAACTCCTTTGTTTTCCGGATTTTGACCCTTAAGTCCTTTGCCCTGCGGATTTTGCGGGCAAAAACGCGGTAACGTGATGATTCCAGTAGAGCCGGGGGGGAGGGGGGGTACCCTGTGATCAGAAGGTAAACAGTTTTCACACGATAAACTGACCTTCCCGCTGGGCAGAACTGACGGCACGCGTCAAACCTTGGCAGCCATTGCAGCGTCGCTCCCGATTCTCGACCATTCCTCAAAAGGCGCTGCGGATGGCCGCAGCCGTCCCGGGTTCATGATATTGCCCGGGTCGAGTCCACCTTTGATCGCAGCGACGGCCATCACACCCACAGGCGAAATGTCATCGGTCAGCCATGGCAGGTGTTCGGTGCCGACCGCGTGGTGGTGTGACAGGGTGGCGCCGTGATCGATGAACGACTGCTGGACAGCCCGTTTCGCGTGCAGATACTGTTGCATTTCGCGCCCGTGCTGCTGCCTGCAGGCGAAAGTCAAATAGAGGCTTGCCCCGCACTGATAGGTGTGGCTGATGTGACATCCGACCCAGGGCTTCACTCCGCTCTCCTGGATCGCGGCGCGAGCGCAGTGGTCGTCGCTCGATACAGAGGGACGAGGTTGCTCCAGACCGTTGAAGTCTCGCTCACATCGGAGGTGATACCGCGATCCAGGAGAAAATCACGGATGTGCGGAAAATCGTACTTGGTCGACTCGAACGACTTGCCCGAACCGGGGCCCAGGTCCACTGCGCCGAAGCGACGGTAAATGGCGCTCACTTGACTGTGCTGGCGGACAGCGCCGTCTTTGCTGCCCTCAAAAGTTGTGAGCATAAGGCAGGCCCGCGAAATCAAAACCCTTTGCCGAGATAACCCTTCATAACTCTGGTCACCGCCTGCGACAGCCGCGATGATGGCGGTTTGAATGCCAGCGACAATGCCGTCTTGTCAGGGTCGTTGAGGCGCAACATTGAGGGCACGCACTCTTTCCGCACGCATTCATGCATGGCCTCAATGCCGCTTCGAAATCGGGAAACAGGTAGCCATGAGTGCGGCGCGACTCCGGCCGGGGATGAACTCGCATCGTGGCTTCGGTAATGACTCCCAGAGTTCCCTCACTGCCGATGCACAGATGATTGACATCGATACCGTTCGAGGACTTGGGCACGATTCGCGTCGCCAGCACGCCCACCGGCGTGACCATGCGCAGCGCAATCACCATATCCTCGATCTTGCCGTACTTGTCGCTCTGCATTCCAGCAGACCGTGTAGCGATCCAACCGCCGAGCGTGGAGTGCAAGAAGGAGTCTGGAAAGTGGCCGAGCGTCAGGCCGTAGCCCTTCAATTGCTCTTCAAGATCGGGACCAAAGACGCCGGCCTCGATGCGCGCCGTAAACGACTCCGCATCTACCGCCAGCACGCGTCGCATGCGTCGCATATCAAGCGACACCACCATGCGGCGGGTTTCGCTTCGCTCCAGGCAGCCGGCGATATTCGAACCGCCCCCAAAGGGAATGACCACGACATCATGGTGCGCCGCTGCCCGCAACGTCATCAGCACATCGTGCTCGTTTTCGGGATAAAGCACCAGGTCAGGAGCGCCCTCGGCCATGCCCCGCCGCATGCGAAACAGGTCGCGGAAGCCTTTGCCATAAGCGTGGATCACGCGCTCGTGACGGCTGTCGCAGATCTGATCGGCGCGCATCCACAGGCGCAGATCCGCCAAAAATCCGTCATGACGAATCGCCTCGCGCAACTGCACGGCTTCGATCGGCACGGGTGGCGTGTCTACGTCGTCTTCTTCCACACCGAGCACCGCTTTGGCATAGGGCCACAAACCGGGATGGGCACTAGAGTCGAAGCTGACCTCTTCATCTCCCCATCCCCACCATTTCATATGCTTGGCCGTGTACATAGATGTCGTCTCAGTATACGACTATGACATTCCGCGCGAGCCTGCTGGCTTTTTGTCTTCTGGTTTCCCTGCACGACAGCGGAGACGGAAATCGTCGTCGGTTGTTCCTCCTCCGGCAATCCGACCACGTCTCCGGCGGAAGGCCTCCGCCTAGCCCGCGGATGCGCTGTTCGAGCAATTCGACAGCAGCCTTCCGAAGCCCGCGCGCCGGCAGAGGATCGAACGGATTCGATGCGAACCGAATCGGCTCTCCGAAGCGGACGGTAACGGTTCCCGGCCGCGGCATGAATTTTCCCTTTGCCAGAATATTACGAGCACCCTCGATGTGCGCGGGCACAACTGGTACTCCAAGGTCGACCGCAAACAGCCCTGCGCCCTTCTTGAATGTCTGCATCTCGCCTCAGACGACCGCGTACCTTCAGGATAGAGAATCAGATTGCCGTGCGTCCGCTGTAGAAACTCCTCACACATCGCCAAACTCCGCCGCAGCGAATTGTGTTGCGCCTGGCGATCGATTGGTATGACATTCATGAATCGAGAGACTATGAACCTCACCCTCCAGGAGTCAAAGAAATAATCACTGGCACCGAGCATTGCGAATGTAGAAAACGGAAGTCCCGAAGCTGTCATCAGAACTGCGCTATCGATATGGCTCGTATGATTGCTGCAGATAATGAACGGAGAAGCCGGAAGTTGATCCCGCCCGGCAACTGTCAGACGGCAATAACAGAGGAAAAACATTCTGCAAAAGGCTTGAAACATGGCGCTGCCCACTCTTCGGCGCCAAAAACATACTTTCCATTGTGACTTCGCCAGTCATAGGACCTACGGCGGTGCACCACTTGCTTTTCCGATCTAGCGCAAATCTTTTCCGCGGGCAGCTTGATTTAGCCCGCCAATCTCGACGCGAACACCAGCACCAGCGCTCCCACGATGATGCGGTAGACCGCAAACGGCGCGAATCCGCGCTTCCGCACATAGCCCATGAACCACGCCACAGAGGCATAGGCCACGATGTAGGAGACTACAAAGCCAATCGCCAGCACAAGCCACCCATGGGCGTCGATCTGCGATACCCCGATCGGATTCTCGCCTTTGCCCCTGAGCGACTTGAACAGTGTGTACCCCGTTGCAGCAAACATGGTCGGGATCGACAAGAGAATGAGAATTCCAAGGCTGAGGCTCGCGACATCCCCGCAACCTGCCCGCCCGCGATCGTGGCCATGGAGCGCGATGTTCCGGGAAATACTCCTGAGAAGATCTGGCAGAAGCCGATCCACAGGGCTTGTCCCAGACTCATGTTCTCCATCTTCCAGGTATGGATGCGGCCTCCGCCGGAGGACGGTCCCGCGGCTTCCGACTTTGCATTCATTGCATCGACGACCCACATGACGATTCCGCCGATTAATAACGACCAGCCGATGATGTACAGGTTCTCCAGATGTTTGCCGATGACTTTGGTCAGCAGGAACGATGGAATGGCCGTGACCACAAACGCGACGGTGACTAGGCCTAGAGGATGCGTGAGCGGCGTCCGGTCGCCACGCTCGCCGCGCGGAAAGGTTGAAAGAAAAGTTGCGATGCGGCCTCGGAAATACACTGGCAGGCAAAGGATCGCGCCTAGTTGAATCACAATGGAATACATCTTCCAGTAACCGTCCGACAGGCTGATGTGCAGCAGAGCTTCAGAGAGCCTCAGGTGCGCGGTCGAACTAACCGGAAGAAATTCAGTGAGGCCTTCCACAATCCCCAACAGAAGCGACAGCAAGTAGTCGTTCAAACGTCCTCCACGAATAAAGAGAAGGGAACAGTATCTCAGAAAAAATTCACTGCGTGCTTAGTCACCCGTGTTGCCGTAGGTAGGAATACCCTGCTGAAGGTAAAAGATCAGCCTCTGGGTGCGCCAGGCCCAATCGCTTTGGCTATACTGGCTGACGACCTTCTGCGCCAGTGCAAGAGCGCGATCCTTGGATTCCGCGGCCTTTTTCTGGTTGGGCTCTGTTCTGTAAATCTCGATCAGCGCCGAGCGGCGCCAGGCCGCGTTATACAAGGCTTCAGGAGCGGCCGGAGACTGCGGATGCTCCTTGGCATAGTTTTCATAGAGATCGGCTTCCTTGTCCGGACACTTCGCGACCCCTTCCCACTCGCCGCAGAGTTTATTTTCGATTAGGCGGAAGGCGGCCAAGTCGGCCCACTTTGACCCGGGGTACTTCTTGAGCACCAGCCTCATCCACTCTTCATTCATCTGGCCGCGCATGTAGGCTTGACGTTCGCGCGCCGAGGGGCGCGTCATGACGTCGGTCCTCTCGACCTGCCAGCGGATATCGGCCGCGCGATAGAGCGCCTCAGCGGCCAGCGGCGAGGTGGGCATCAGATCATAGACACGGTAGTAAAGCCGCATCGCGTCTTGGGCGGCATCGCGCCGCCCGCGACGGCGGCTGGCCTCGTCTTCCGAGTCTGCAGCTTCGCCAAAGATGATCCGGTCGCCGTCTTGTGTTGTGGCGGTCACCAGCCCCTTCGCCAAAACCCAGCCGGTGACAGCCTTGCCCTCCTCTTCCTCTTCGGTTGCGCCCTCGTCATGGCTTGGCTGGCGCAGGATCGCTTCCACATGAACCCAGTCGCGGCTGGTATCGATGATAACCAACTCTCGCCCTCGTCCTACATCCGCCAGTCTGGCGGCGTCGGCGCTCGGGGCGACGCGAATGGTTTCTTCGTGGACCAGCGTTCCGCGCAAGGCATCAGCCAACGCAAACGAGGCGCAAAAAGACAGAGAAAGAGTTGCAGCAATTTTGAGCGTAGCTAGGACGGCGAATCGTCGTTTCATAACATTCCACAGGCTAGGAGTATGTTAGCCCAGAATCAGGTTGCCAGGCACACGGAGTATGTAGTTCGCGAAATTGCATTTGATCCAGCGCCACCGCAAGGAGCAATGTTTCAGCCACAAGCGCGCACCGCCTCAAGGCGCTAGACCTTTGCGCCCGGAATTGTTAACTTGGCATGCGCTTCCGGTGACGCCTTTAACCATATTCGGCCTGTTCGCAGTAACGGCGATGCTGGTGTGCTACGCCCTGGAAGCGCGCAACCGGTGGTTCATCCTCGCGTTCGCCGGAGCTTGCGCGCTTGGCTCAGTCTACGGTTTTCTGCAGGGAGCGTGGCCATTTGGGTTGGTCGAGGCCGTTTGGTCGGTGGTCGCAATCCGACGCTGGGCGGTCGCTGCGCGTCCAAAATGAGGTGGGGCGACTTTCATGACTATCCACGACGGAGCTCTTCCAGCATTTGAGGGTCGATGTTGCCGCCGCTGATAATGGCGACGTTTAGTTTCGTCGCCGGAAGCTGGTCGCGGCGGAACAGGAAGCCGGCCACGGCCACTGCACCGCTGGGTTCGGCCACCGTCTGGGAGTTCGCCGCGAGCAGCCGAACTGCCTCGCGAATCTCATCTTCGGTTACGGCGATGATGTCGTCTACGTAGCGGCGTATGTGTTCGAAGTTAATGGGGCCTATGCTTTGCGTACGCAACCCGTCGGCGATAGTACGTACAACTTCATCGGCAGGGAATTGAACGATCTTTCCGGCACGCAGGCTCGCCTGTGCATCGGCCGCCAGCTCCGGTTCCACGCCGATCACCTTTATTTCGGGTTTGCTTAGCTTGAGTGCTGTCGCCACGCCACTGATCATTCCCCCGCCGCCCACGGGCGCGAGAACGGTTTCCACCTCGGGCAGGTCTTCGAGAATCTCCAACCCGATCGTGCCCTGACCGGCGATGATCTGCTCGTCGTTGAACGGAGGCACGATCACATATCCACGCTGCGCCGCTAGTTCTTCGGCCTTGAGCTGACGTTCGGCGCTGCCCGGCCCCACGAGAACGATCTCCGCACCCAGGGCCGCCGTGGCCTCTCTCTTGATTGCCGGCGCGTTCCGCGGCATGACGATGACCGCCTTCACCCTGAGCGCCCGCGCGGCATAGGCTACGCCCTGTGCGTGGTTGCCGCTCGAATAGGTAATAACTCCGCGCTTCCGGTCATCGTCCGAGAGTGAGGCGATTTTGTTGTAGGCTCCGCGGAGTTTGAAAGCGCCGATGGGTTGCTGGTTTTCGGGCTTGAGGAAGAGCCGGCGGCTGTCCGATTCCGGATGACTGAATTCGATTAAGCGAGTATGGACGGTGATGCCTTTGAGGCGAGCTTGCGCGGCAGCGGATTTCGTCAAGAGTGACCATCGGCGACTGGGTCAGATTTCCAAGATCACGGGCATAATCAGAGGCCGCTTCTGCGTCTGCTTGGAAATGTAGCGCTTCAAATCGGCGCGGATCTTTTCTTTGATCACCCCGTAGTCGGCTTTCTCTTCTTCGCTGGAGTGCGCCAGGGTGTCTTCGACGATGCGCCGGGCTCCATCGAGCAAGCCGTCTTCGCCAGGATTGAAGCCTCGCGTTACGATCTCCGGCGTCGTTTCCACACGGCCCGTAAGCTTGTTGATAGCGATGATGGGCAGCACGATGCCGTCTTCGCTCAAGTGCCGCCGGTCTTTAATAATTAAATCCTCAACTACATCCGTTCGCGAGCCGGAATCGATGCAGACGCGGCCCACGTTGACGCGGCCGGCCTTGCGGGCGTTGTGTTCGTCGAACTCGAGAATGTCGCCGCTCTCGATCAGAATCACTTTCCCCACCGAGCTGTGCATTGCGCCCGCCATTTCGGCGTGCAGCTTCAGTTGCCGGTACTCGCCGTGGATGGGAATGAAGTACTTCGGCCTCACCAGATTGATGATCAGCTTCAGTTCTTCCTGGCTGGCATGGCCGCTGACGTGAATCGGCGGCGTGGTCCCATCCTCGTAAATGACGTACGCCTCGCGGCGGAACAAGTGATCGATCATGCGATAGATCGTTTTCTCGTTGCCGGGAATGATGCGCGACGAGAGCACAACCGTGTCACCCTTTTCGATTTTGGCGTGCTTGTGGTTGTCCACGGCCGCACGCGACAGCGCCGACATGGGCTCGCCCTGGGTTCCGCTGATCATCACGCAGACTTTTTCCGGCGGGAAGTTCTTCATCTCGCCGGGATTGATCACGAGCCCTTCGGGAATCTCAAGATAACCCAGATCTTCGGCGATTTCCGCCGAGTTGTTCATGGAGCGGCCGATGAAAGCCACCTTGCGTCCGTGCTGGTGAGCCAGTTCGACAGCCAGGCGGATGCGGTGAATAGAAGAAGAAAAGCACGAAATAAAAAGCCGCCGCTGGGTATGCGCGAACACTTCGTCAAACTTCCGCCGCACGGCGCGCTCACTGGGCGTGTAACCCTTGCGCTCAACGTTGGTTGAATCCTGAAACAACGCCAGCACGCCTTGCTTCCCGTATTCGGCGAAGGCATGTAGATCGAAGAGATGATTATCGGTAGGCGTGGGATCGACCTTGAAGTCTCCCGTATGAATGATCACGCCCAGCGGAGTGTGAATCGCGAGCGCTACGCAATCCACTAGACTGTGCGTCACACGGATCGGATGAACGGTAAACGCACCGGCCTTGAAGCGCTCGCCAGCACGAATCTCGCGCAAGTCCGCGTCTTCGAGCAGTCCGTGTTCGTCGAGTTTGTCTTCCACGTAGGCCAGCGTAAACTCGGTGCCCCACACCGGCACATTGAGTTCGGAAAGAATCCACGGCAGAGCGCCGATATGATCTTCGTGGCCGTGAGTGAGAACGATTCCGCGAACCCGCTGGCGGTTCTCAATGAGGTAGGAAATATCGGGAACCACAATGTCCACGCCGAGCAATTCAGCCTCAGGGAACATCAGTCCCGCGTCGATCACAATAATGTCATCGCCCCAGCGCACGGCCATGCAGTTCATACCGAACTCGCCGAGGCCTCCGAGGGGGATAATCTGCAATTTTCCAGTTGGCATTAGATACTGAAGATGCTAGCACAGGAGGCGGTGGCCAGCGATCAGCGGCCAGTGATTGAGAACTGAGAACGGTTCTTCCCGCTGGTCTTTCGCGTCGAGCTGAGCTAAGGTTGAGTCAATGGCCGACGCTGAATCCAAGTCCTGGCTTCGCGGCCGTGTCGAGAAGAGCGCTCATGAAGGGGCTGACGCGCGCCTACTCCACGGTCCAAGTCGATCCCACGAGGTTTCTGGTACAACTTCGCGCGGCTTATCAGCTGCCCATTAGCGGTTATCACGGCGTGTATTCCCTCGAGATAAGTGAACTTGACACGGTGGCCGACGAACTCATTCGCAGTGGCATGAAACTCGCTGCCCTCGAAGGCGCGGGCTTCGGCTTGGGCGGGCTGATCACCATCGTTCCCGATCTCGGTATTTTGTCAGCCATTACGATGCGCACCATTCAGAAATTGAGTCTGGTATACGGATTTCAGTTCAACACCGACCACGAAATCGCCGAGCTGTGGATCGCCGCCGCCAGCGCGGCTGGAGTCGACATCAGCCGTGAACTGCTGGAGAAAGAAGTGGTCAACAAGTTCGTTCCACGCGTGATCCAGCGCATCGCCGCCCGGGCCAGCGCTGAGGTGGTAGAGAAGTGGGCGGGACGCATGATTCCGCTCGTCAGTTCCGCACTTGGCGCCGGTCTCAATTATTGGTTCGTGCGCGCCTGGGGCGAGCGCGCCAAGGCCCATTTTCGCCAGCGCCATTTGCAACTCCGCGAGAAAGCCCGGCAGACAGCATTGGCACCTCCGCCGCCGCAGATTCTTCCGACTCCGACCCGCTGACCGCCTTTGTGTTAAAAAAAAGAATGACTACCTTCCGCTGCGCTGCCATCCTCTTCGATCTCGATGGAGTTCTCGTTGATTCCACCCGCTCCGTGGAGCGGCAATGGCGCATCTGGGCGCGCGAGCACGGAATTGACGAAGAGAAGGCAGTGGCCATTGCCCACGGGGTCCGGGCAGTCGAGGTGATTCGCACGATTGCCCCTGAGCTGGATGCGGAGGCGGAAGTTGTGAAGCTGGAAGCCCTTGAAGCCGCGGATCACGCTGGAGTTGCCGTCATGCCGGGTGCCATCGAGCTCATCCACGCGATTCCCGACGGCCGCTGGGGCGTGGTTACCTCGGGACGACGCAACCTGGCAGCTTCACGCCTGCGAGCTCGCAGGAATTCCGAGTCCTCCGACGATGGTCACGGCGAGTGACGTAACGAAGGGAAAGCCTCATCCCGAGCCCTATCTGAAAGGTGCGGAACTGTTGGGAGTGAATCCGGCGGAGTGTTTGGTCATCGAAGACGCTCCTGCCGGAATCCGGTCGGCGCACGCTGGGGGCATGAAAGTGATTGCGTTGACCAGCACCTATCCCGCGTCGGCGCTGGGCGAGGCCGATGCGGTGGTCGAGAAGCTGAAGCAGATTAACGTTGGGCGCGATGGCGCAGGTAGGCTCGCCGTGAGGATCGGCTGAAGATCAGATCACTCTAGGGAAAGTGTGCAGGGTTTCAAACCGAACATGTTTGAGATTTCCCGATTCCTTTAGTTCCTGCGCAATGGTGGCGAGTTCTGCGGAAGCGTCAGACGAATCTGAAAATAAAAAGACACCTTCTATCCCTACGACTTCTAAGTGGTTGTGGTTCATCGCGGTCGCAATCTTGACTCGGCATTCCGATCCGTTGGCCGCTAGTGTTAACACATTGACGTAAGCCCCTTTGTCAGGGTCCAGCAAGTCACACCCTTCGCGTGGAACCACGATAACGCGGGCCATCCACACTTCGGGTTTTTCAAGTTGATCCAAGTTGCTCTCAAAGATCGATGGCAGACAGGAACTAGCGCAACCAATCTTCCAACTCGATTCCGCGGTCCGTCTTCTCGTCGCGGTATTTCACGATCACGGGAGTATACAAAGAGAGTCCCAACTCCGCCGCCGCCCCCTTCTTTACCGCGCGCGATCCCGGCACAACCACGGCGCCTTCAGGAACTTCGAGCCCAGATTCCGCCGTCGCCCGGTAAACTTCGTCGCGCACCAGATCGTAGAGGGGCGTCGATCGGGTCAAAATCGTTCCTGCTCCCAGCACCGCCCGTGAGCGCACCAGCGTGCCTTCATAGACTCCGCAGTTGCCGCCGACCAGCACGTCGTCTTCGATGATTACAGGCGCCGCATTCACCGGCTCAAGGACGCCGCCGATCTGCGCCGCCGCACTCAGATGCACGCGCTTTCCAACTTGCGCGCACGACCCCACCAGCGCATGAGAGTCGACCATGGTGCCCTCGTCAACGTAGGCGCCCACGTTGATGAACATCGGCGGCATGCAGATCACCGAGGGCGCCACATACGCTCCGACGCGCACGGAGGATCCACCGGGAACAATCCGCACACGATCGGTTAAGGAAAACTGGCGGGCAGGGAAGGTGTCTTTGTCCACAAATGTCAGCGCATCTCCTCCCGTCTCCACCAATTCGCCGAGACGGAACCCTAGCAGGATGCCATGCTTCACCCAGATGTTGACCACCCATCGGCCATCGATCTTCTCCGCGGCACGGATCTTGCCTTGGGTGAGCGCGTCACGAAATTCGAGAAACACTGGCCGCGCCTCGGGATTGTGCTCGACCTCGCCTAGCGCAGCCAGGCGCTCAATGGAAGATTTCAGGGATTGCATGCGGGGAAAGTATAAAGGAAATGCAGAGAGCACAACTGCTGTGCCCTCATACACACTTGCATTCACTGCGAATCAGCACGCCCGTCATGCCATGGGCGACCTCGCGCCCTTGGACGAGCGTCGCGTACGGCCCGTGCCAGCGCGCGTGATCGGCGTCATGTCCCGCGGGACGGCCTTTACCCTGCTTGCATTGTCCGCATGATCCGCGGTGCAACACGATCTTATGCGGACCCGCCGCCCAGTTTTCATAGATATAGAATTCGGTGGCCTCTGGTGCCGCCCCTGCAGGCTTCGCGATCAGCCCAACCTCCATCACAATCTTCTGCAGCTTCGAGCGTGTATCGCGGCGCATGGGCAACAAAGGCAGGCGGTAATTCTCTTCAATTCTGCCCATCATCGTCAGCACCGCCTTCACGGGAAGCGGACTGGATTCGATGAAGTTCGCTTGCATCAACGGCAGATATTTGCGATGGATACTGCGGGCCGTGCTCCAGTCATCGCTGAGCGCAGCTCGCGTCATGGTCGCCATCTCGTGCGGAATCTCATTCGAAGCCACCGAAACAATCCCCACGCCGCCCAGCGCGATCACTGGCAAGGTGACTGAATCGTCCCCGGAGAAAACCAGAAATGTTTCGGGCACCATGTTGATAGCTTCGGCAATCTGCGTCATGTTGCCGCTGGCTTCTTTCACTCCCACGATGTTCGGGATCTCCGCCAACCGCGCCAGTGTCGATGGTTCGAGGTTTGCTCCGGTGCGGCCGGGAACGTTGTAAAGGATCACCGGCTTGTCGCCCACGGCCTCGGCAATGGCTTTGAAGTGACGGTACTGGCCCTCCTGCGTCGGTTTATTGTAGTAAGGAGAAGCGGTCAGAATGGCGTCGACCCCGGGCCTGGCAGCAACTTCTTTGGCCTTTTCCACGGCGTCGTGCGTGGAGTTCGAAGTCGCACCCGCCACAATGGGCACGCGCCCCGCCGCTACTTCGGTAGTTGCATCGATCACGTGCAGCCACTCGTCGTGCGTGAGCGTGGGCGTCTCGCCAGTCGTTCCGCAGGGAACCAAAAAATCTATTCCGGACTCCACTTGCCACGCCACCAGGTTGCGCAGGGCAGTGTCGTCGATCGAGCCATCCTGATGAAACGGAGTGACCAGCGCGGTACCGCAGCCACGGAGTTGCATGCTAATAAGATAACGCGAACGGGGAGTGCGTGGGAACGGCTGGCCAGACTACAGCTCTCGCCACACGTCCTTGAAGTCGTAGAAGCCCTTCTTGCCGGCAATCCATTCCGCCGCGCGCACCGCGCCATCGGCGAAGCCCTGGCGCGACTTGGCGTCATGACAGAGATAAATCTTGTCGACGGAGGAGTCGAGCACGACCTCATGCATGCCCACAACATCGCCTTCGCGAAAAGAAGTGATCTCGAGGTGTTCACTCTTGCCGCTGGCTTCCTGGATGACACTCTGGATCGCGATAGCCGTTCCCGACGGCGCATCTCTCTTTTGGGCGTAATGCCGCTCGAAGATTTGTCCGGAATACTCATGCCGCAGGGCTGCCGCCGCGGCGCGGGCAACGTCGAAGAACAAATTCACTCCCACAGAAAAGTTGGCCGCGTAAACCAATCCAGTGCCGCGGCTCTCGACCAGCTGCCGGATGCGGTCCAGCTCACTATGCCAACCAGTGGTACCAACAACCATGTTCTTGCCGAAGCTGATGCAGGCTTCGATATTGGCGACGACGCACGAGGGAGTGGTGAAGTCAACCACCACATCAATTCCGCGCAACCCTTCTTCAGTAAGAGATTTTCCTGCGGTGTTCTCCGCGGCGCCCGCGACACGAAGGTCGTGTCCTCGCTGACGCGCTACTTCCGCCACCAGTGATCCAGTCTTACCACGGCCGAGAAGGAGGAGTTTCATGAAGTCAAACCTTTAACGGGAGATGGCGATGACGGCCGCGAAGGCTCTAAGAAACTAAGCGTACACTTCCGGGTCGAGGTCCGCAAAAAAAGTGCTGTGCAGGCGCCGGATGACCTCCGGCACTTCATCTTCCTCAATCACAAAAGTTAGATTGATCTCCGAAGCTCCCTGCGAGATCATGCGAATCTTCTTGTCTGCCAACTCACCAAATACCAGCGCGGCCACGCCTGGTTTATCCCGCAGGCTTTCGCCCACAAGACACACAATCGCTTTCCGACCCTCATACTTCACGTCGGCCAGCTTGGCCAGATCGGCGGCCAGGGCGGGAATCGCATTATTCGAATCCACCGTCAATGAAACGCTTACTTCACTAGTCGAGACCACGTCGACGGCGACCTTGTGCCGGTCGAATGCCTCGAAAATCGCGCGCAGAAAGCCGTGCGCCAACAGCATGCGCGGAGCGGCTACGTCCACGATGGTGATTCGCTTCTTCACCGCGATCGCTTTGAAAAGGTTTTTCCCGCGAGGAGCGCGAGTGGTAATTTTCGTGCCTTCGCACGAAGGATTTCGCGAATTTAACACGTACACGGGGATGTTCTTCTGGATGGCAGGCAACACCGTCGCCGGATGCAGCACCTTCGCCCCGAAGTATGCCAACTCCGCGGCTTCGTCGAAGCTGATCACCTTAATGCGCCGCGCGTCCGGACAAATGCGCGGATCAGTCGTCAGAATTCCGTCCACGTCAGTCCAGATTTCAATGCGCTCTGCGCCCAGACCTGCTCCCACAATCGCGGCCGAAAAATCGGAGCCGCCTCGGCCAATCGTGGTGGTAATGCCCGCCCGGTTTGCCCCAATGAACCCTCCCATTACTGGGACTTGACCGGCATCGAGCAGAGGTTGCACTTTGCTTTGCAGTCGCTCGTTGGTTTCCTCCGTCTGCGGCACAGCTTCCATGTAGCTGCCGTCAGTGACCAGAACCTCCCGCGAGTCCACGTGCACGCCCTTAAGGCCGTGAGCCGAAAACGCCGCCGCAACAATCTTGCTGGAAAGCATTTCACCAAAGGCGGCGACGTGGTCGGTGGTCCTCGGCGTCAGTTCGCCAACCGCGGAAATGCCGCGCAGCAATTCGTCGAGCCCCTCGAAGTCGCTCCCCAGCTCCGAGTGGAAATCGGTAAACAGTGCTGTGCCCAGCAGTTCACTTGCGGTGTTGTAATGCCGCTCCTGCAACGACCGGCAGAGCTTAAGCGCCGTCTTGCGTTCTCCCGCTCCCGCCGCCCGGGCCATGGTTAGCAGCGTATCGGTAACTTTAGCCATGGCGCTGACCACTACCACCGGCCTCTGCGGCAACCGGTCTTTCACGATCGCGGCTACGCGCTCGATGGCCCGGGCATCTTCCACCGAAGTGCCGCCGAATTTCATCACGATCATCGGCGGCGCTTCCTTGCGGGATTACGGGGATGCGGCTCGGCGTTCATTCTAGGAAGTTGTAAGGTAGCCCTTGGCCTTGAGCAGTTCCGCATTCAGCACCGCGGCGCCGGCGGCTCCTCTGATGGTGTTGTGCGAGAGCACGGTGAACTTCCAGTCCAGCACGGCGCATGGCCGCAGCCGCCCCACCACAGCCGTCATGCCAGCTCCCGTGTCAACATCAAATCGCGGTTGCGGGCGGTCATTCGCCTCCACGTACACCACCGGACGCTCAGGCGCGCTGGGCAGCTTCAATTCCTGCGGCTCACTGCGATATTCGTTCCAAGCCTCGATGATCTCCTCCGCCTTAGCCTTGGTCTTCAGCCGCACCGAAACCGATTCTGTGTGCCCATCCTCTACCGCAACCCGGTTGCATTGCGCGCTCATGGCGAAAGCTGCGGGGATAATCTTCGTTCCGTTCATCTGTCCCAGCAGCTTCAGCGTCTCCTCTTCCATCTTTTCTTCTTCATTGCGGATGTAAGGAATCACATTGCCAAGGATGTCGAGCGAAGCCACGCCCGGGTACCCAGCCCCGCTCACGGCCTGCATGGTCACTGCCATCACGGTTTCCAGCCCGAAGCGCCGCTGCAACGGCGCTAAAGCCATTACTAGCCCTATTGCGGAGCAGTTGGGATTGGTGACGACGTAGCCGCCCGATTTCTTCCGCCAGGCCTGCCCGTCAATTAGTTTGATGTGCCCGGAATTGACTTCGGGAACGACCAGCGGTACATCGGATTGCATGCGGAGCGCACTGGAATTCGAAACCACGGCACAGCCTGCCTCTGCGAAGCGCGGTTCCATTTCGGCGGCGATCGACGCATCGAGCGCAGCGAAGATAATCTTGGGAGCGCCTTCGGGCGTAGCCGGAGAGACCTTCATCGGGGCCACGTTTGCCGGAATTGGCGTCTTCAGCCGCCAGCGCGCCGCTTCAGAGTAGGTTTTGCCTTCAGAACGGTCGGAAGCGGCCAGCCAGGCCACTTCAAACCAGGGATGGCGCTCCAGCATCTGGATGAACCTCTGGCCAACCACTCCGGTAGCGCCCAGAATCCCGATAGGAAGTTTATTGCTCATAAGAGGGTCGTTTCGATTCTACAACAGCCGCTATTTACAGAAGAGTATCGGCGGAAGACCAAACCATCGAAACCCCTCGCAAAATCCTGAAAGCGCAGTCACTTCCTCGCTTAAAGGTCGCCGGCTTCTCGTCACTCCAGTATTGCTCTCTTTTTGCCGATAGAAGATTTTGGAGGACTACCATGCCCGAGCTGCGACAGAATTTCTTCACCAAGGAATGGGTCATCATCGCCACCGAGCGTGCCAAGCGTCCCGAAGAACTGGCCACACATCGCCCCGCGCAAACCGTGCCATCTTTTTTGGAAAGCTGTCCATTCTGTCCGGGGAACGAGAGCAAGACCCCGCCCGAAGTCATGCGCTTTCCCGCGAATGCTGGCGAGCCCTGGGCGGTACGAGTGATTCCCAACAAGTTCGCCGCGCTTTCAAAAGACACCCAGCCCACCCGGAGCCTGCAGGATGTTTGGCGCCGCATCGAGGGCTTCGGCTTTCACGAAGTCATCATCGATAGTCCGGACCACTCCTGCTGCATGGCCCTGCTGCCTGATGAACAGGTGGCCAACATTCTGCGTGTCTATAAAGAGCGTTATACCTTGCTCAGCATGGACCGGCGCGTCAATCACGTGACCATCTTCAAGAACCACGGCGTCGACGCCGGCGCCAGTCTGCAACATCCGCATTCCCAGCTTATTGCGACTCCGGTGATCCCGAGCCAGGTCCGGCATCGGCTGCACGAGGCTCTGCGCCATTACGACGACGACGGGAAATGCATGTTTTGTCATATGGTGGAACGGGAAGTTGAGGAGCAAACACGGGTCGTCCAGAAGAGCGAGCACTTCGTGGCCATGGAGGTCTTTGCTTCGGCTACACCGTTTGCCACTCACATCTTTCCTCTGCCGCCACATGGCCACCTTCGGAGACATCTCAGCGACGGAAATCGCTGACCTTGCCCGTGTTCTGCGCAGCCTGCTGGCAAAGATTTATGTGGGACTGGAAAACCCCGATCTCAATTTCACCGTCCGCAGTGGTCCTTCGGACTATGCGAGCGCCCGACACTTTCACTGGTATGTAAGCGTGATTCCGCGCCTGACGCGAGTCGCCGGCTTTGAACTAGGCTCGGGTATGTTCATTAATACAGTCCTACCCGAAGCGGCGGCGGAATTCCTCCGCAACGTTAGCGGAGAAAGAGCAGTGGGAGCAGGCGCCGCCTCGGCGCGGTAAGTGACAGAACCAACCGGAAAACGCAGCGCCCTAAGAAGGAAAGAGCCTAAGACTGAGAACTGAGAACTGAAGAGTGCTCTACTTCGGCCGCCCAACCTGGTTATCCAGCACGTACTCACTCAGCGGGCCAAACTTTCTTTTCTCTGCATACAGCCGCCAGCGCCGGAATACGATTCGCAAACTCGCCATGACTGGGATGGAAAGGAAAATACCCAGAATGCCAGCCACTTCGCCGCCCGCCATCACGCCGAAAATTGCGGCCAGCGGATGGAGTTCCATACTTTGTCCCATGATGCGCGGCGAAGATACGTAGTCTTGAATCAGCCGCCAAATGCCCAGAACAAGTATCAGAACCAGCCAGTGTTTGTATCCCATCAACAAAGCCACGCTTACGATAGTGACACCGGCCACCAGGGGCCCCAACACGGGAATAAATTCAAGCAACCCGCCCAGCGTCCCTAGCACCAGCGCGTACGGCATTCGCATCAGCGCAAGAGCTGCCGAATAGATGACGAAGGTCAGCGCGGCCAGTGTGAGTTGTGCCCGGATGAAATGGGCCAGCATCTGGTTCAGGTCGCTTAATACTCCCTGCAGTAATTCCCGCTGCGGCCGTGATTGCACCAGATCGAGCAAGACCTCGCTAAAGGCGCGGCCATCTTTTAGAAAGAAAATCGACAAGAGCGGCACCACCACTAGCAGCCATGCCTGTTTTGCCACTTCCGCGACCCGCAGTCCCACATTCTGCGCCAATTTCTCGATTTCCCCGCTGTGGCTGGCGAGGTAGTCGCGAAGGAATTCGACCATTCGCGAGTTCCAACCGTGCTCTTCTCCGAGTTGTTCCGCGATCTGGCCGGAGCTTAACCTGGCCAAAGCTGGCAGTGATTGGCCTAAGCGAGCGCTTTCCCGGCCGATGCGCGGTCCCATGGAAATGAAAAACAACACCACAACGCCCAAAAGCAAAAGGTAAATTACCGCAATAGCGCGCACTCGCCCATGCAGAAGCTTTTCCAGGTTCGAGACCAGAGGGCTCATCAGGTAGGCAAAGAAAATGGCGAACAGGAAGGCCATCAGAGTTTGCCGCGCAACGTAGAGAAAGCCCAGCGCCAGCGCAAACAACAGCACTGTGGTAAGAACCCTCGCCGTACGTGCATCCGCCAGCGGCATATGCCCAGTTAGCTCCTAATCAATTTCCGCGCGGCTACCGCATCTTGGCTAGTCCCGCACCACCTCAGTATTATCGTCCGTAATCAGCACCCGCATTAGCTTGAACTGGTCTTTGTCGTCCACCCACAGGGCCCAGGAGAACGCCTCACCCTTCAGGTTCAACCGCAGCAATTCCCGCTCCATTCCACGGATTGTGACCTTCTCGCGCCCCACCAGTTCCATGCGTACCGGCATCGACGTTTGATCTTGGGGCACTAACACGCCGAATTCCACGGGGCCCTGCTTGCACTTCAGGTTGCCACTCTCCATCTGGCAGTCGGCAGCCAGGTAACGCCACGCCAGTACTTCGCGGTGCACAAAGAAGTTGTTGTCTAGAATGGCGGTTTTGCTTGGCATCAGGAAAGGTTTTTCAGCGGGCTTGGAGGATGCCGCAGTGATGATCTTCTCGCGCAAAAACTCGTTGTCGGGCGTTACCTCCAGTGAACTGCTGCTGTCGCTCCACTCATAGCGAAGCAAATCACCGCTGTCGCTCATCTCCAGTTCCGACCTTTGCCCCGACGAGCCTGGGTTGCTGGTTTCCTTCAATCGCGCCTTCACTATGCTGACGCCATTTTCCTGCTGCACGCTGAAGGTCTCCGTCACCACCCGCTGGCCTCGGACAAAAACCCCGAACGCGCCCGCATCGACTGCGTTCGGCAGTTTCGGCTTCTCTTTCTTATCGCCCGCATACAACCCGAGCGCGCACCCCAAGACTGCCACCGTCGCCCACCGCATCCGTTCCGTCAAAGTCACCGCTGTTGTCCTCGTCTTCCGCGGGGGCGATCCAAGCGCAGAACTTGAACCACCTCGGCCGCAATCCGCTCGACGGTCTTGCCGCCGGTGTCTTGTCGAAATGATGCCTTCAGGTAGTGCGGCTTGCGCGTCTCGTAAAGCTCCCGAAAGCTTTTCAAACTCCCCAGCAAGGGGCGCTCCATTTCTTGTCGCTCAGCCTGTTGCTTGCACCGCCGCCACAATTCCTCCACATCAGCATCCAAAAACACAGTGGGAACGCCGTCAGCCTCCACCAGCCGGGCATTGCGCCTCTGCACAAAGGCGCCGCCCCCGAGGGCCACAATCCTCCCAGCGCCGGTGCTCATTTCCCGCAATAGTTCTCTTAAAGCTGCATGTTCCGCGCGGCGAAACTCCGCTTCCCCTGACTTGCGGAAGATTTCCGGTACCTTGCGCTGCTCCCGCCGTTCAATCCGCTCGTCGAGATCCTCAAACGTCCAGCCCAGTTGTTCCGCCAAGGCCCGGCCCACGCTGCTCTTCCCCGCGCCCATGAACCCGATCAGGACGACGGCCCATGTGACGGACTGCCCAGCTGGCGGCTGAGCCTGGCGAGCAAGCGGACCAAGCCCCGTCGTTTCCGCCGGGCCTTGAACAGACCGTTTGCGCCGAGCCGGTTTTCGCTTCGTTTTCTTTATTGTTTTTCGGAGCGTTTTCTGAGGTGAATTTTACCACTGAAGGTGCGCAGTACCACCGTGGACGACACCGCTACTCGACCCATGGTACCTGCAAAGGCACGTCCCTTATCGACTGCGAACCAGGTGTGATTTTTCGGTTGAAGGGGAATGTCATCGTGCACTTCTCCCCGCACTGAGCGGGCGCTCACATCAGCCGACGTCCATTCCGGAATGGTAGCTTCGATATCGCCGCTGTGGCTGGTCAGCCGGTATTCGCCGCTGTTGCCGAAGTCGCCAAAGTAAGTGATTCTGCCGCTGGTCGAAACCACTTGCACCAGCGGACCGGTGACACCCCGGAGCGTAACGTCTCCGCTCAGCGAATCGACCTCGACATGCCCGTTTTGAATGTTATCCAGATTCACGGACCCGTTCATGGTCTTCACATGGACGTGGGCGTCGGAGACGTCGCGAACATCGACGGCTGCTCCAGCTCCTTCCAGGTTGACATCGCCGTGCAGCTTCTCGGCGCTCAGGGAGCCGGTGCTGGAATGCAGGGTAATGCTGGCATCGGCGGGAATCAAAACTTCATAATCCACGCGTCCCGAGTCCGCGTCAGCCCCAGCCAACAAGTGCGACTGAATATCCACACGGTTGCCATTCTGATTGTTATCAACCTCAACCCTGTCGGAATGCAAAATCGCGTTGACCACGACGGTATTGTTCAACGACGGCTTGACGGAAATCGATCCATAGGGATTCATCACCGATACGCCGGCTCTTGGCCCCACCGAGAAGTGATACTCTTTCTTGCTCTCGGCTACCAGCGTGCCCGCCACGATCACGCCAATCGCAACCAGTTTTGCCGCGCGTTTCCTCACCATATGCCACTCCCCCGAGTTTGCTGATCCACCATCGCGGTAACCTTCTCAAAAATTCCCATCATTATTGCAGAGAACGGTCCATCGCCATCTCAAAAAGCATAGATTTCTGCTGATATGCATCCATTAGCGACCGCCGGGCGTCCTCGTCATTCGGAGCCTCGTCTACTGCGCCCTGGGCATCACGGATCGATTCATTCACCTGCCGAAGGTTTTCTTCGTATTGCATCTTCATTTCCGGAGAATTGTCCGCAATCTCTTGCATCAAGTCGTCGTCATTGAGATCTGGGGCATTCGCCACCCGAATAGCTACAGAGGCTTGTTTTGCCAACTGATTCGGCGTGGACTCACGCCGCACATAGATTCCTAAGACCAGCAGTAACATGGCCGCTGCTGGCACGAGCCATCGCGCGGCACCCCAGCGGACGCCGAACGAGGTTACCGCCGGCCCGCTCGCTCGCGATGGACGGATCAACCCTTCTTGCCGCAAAGCGAATTCAATGGAATTCCAAACCCCCGGGCTGGGCTCGTCCGCCGCTCGCAGTTGACCTGCCGCTCTGACGATCGAATTCAATTCTCTTACCAGCGCTGAGCACGCCGGACATGCCCTCAAATGGGCTCGCTGTTCCACACCGCCGCCGTCTTCAACTTCCGCCAAGCTCTGCCGCAGCTCAACGCAATTCATAACCTCTCCCCAAGTCTCCTGCGGCTCGAAGTCCGGCCGCAGCTCTTGCGCCCCTGCTCAGGTTAATGTCGTTCAGTGTCTGTGGTGCTTTGTCTAACGCATGCCTAACCTACTCGAGATTTTGCGGCCTTTTCGGCTCTATTCATCTTGAGCAGGTCGCGCAACTTCATGCGCGCCTTGTGCAACTGCGATTTGCTGTTTCCAATTGAGCACCCTGCGATCTTAGCGATTTCATTATGCTCGTAACCCTCGATGTCGTGCAGGACAAATATTGTCCGGTAACCGGGGGGAAGATTGTTGACGGCCCTCTGCAACTGCATTCGGTCAATGGATCCAGCCAGCGCAATGTCGTCCGCCCCGAAATCCCTCTTCGGAGAGTCCTCCTCAGTTCCCTGTGTGGTCTCTTCGAGCGAAACCACAGGAAGACTCTTCTTCCTCAAATGCATCAGCACGACGTTTACTGAAAGCCGGTGCAACCAGGTCGAAAATGCTGACTCTCCGCGAAACGTTGCAATCTTGCGGAAGAGTTGCAGGAATGCTTCCTGCGCCAGATCCTCGGCCTCCGCCGTGTTCGCCGTCATGCGCAGACATAGCGAATACACCCGCCGCTTGTGCTTGTCATAAAGCGCCTGGAACGCTTCCGCGTCCCCCAGCTTCGCCCGCTCGATTAAGTCGGCTTCGCTAGGTTCAGTGCCCGGTTGCTGTCGTGGCTCGGTCAAATTGCCTATTCCGGGCCGCACTCTTTGGGATGCGGCATAAGTAGTTTGTGTTGTATCGTTTGCGAGACGCCCGCGTAACCGAAGTACCCTCCGCAGTTCCAGAATATCAGAGTATTTCTACCGATCTTCGGATGTCCTGCCCTGACCCAATTTCCATACCGACGATACCGGAAGGCCTTTCTAGGCGCGGGTTTGGATGATTCGGGTCACCCAGAGTTCAAACCCCAGTCCAATTGAAGAGTCGCAACCTCCGCAAATTGGTAGCGTGGAACGCATACGCCGCATGTCCCGCGGTCCTCGCACCGGCATCGTAGCCATTAGCTGCAGCCGGATGATCCCGAAAACCTGGCGGCACGTGGGCTAGTATTTCACAATCGCGGCAAACGATTTCGGATCAAGCGACGCTCCGCCCACCAGGGCGCCATCGATTTCCTCCTGCGCCATCAAGGTCGAAGCGTTGTCCGGCTTCACCGAGCCACCATAGAGAATCCGCATTTTCGATGCGAAATCCTCGCCGAAGGCTTCCGCAGCTTCGCGGCGGATCACGGCATGAGCTTCGGCGGCCAGCTCCGGAGTGGCCGTCTTGCCCGTGCCAATCGCCCACACCGGTTCATAGGCTACCACCAGCTTAGAGGCTTTCTTAGCAGAGATGGCGTGAAAGGCTCGGACACACTGCCGTCGCAGCACGTCTCCGGTAAGCCCAGCTTCGCGTTCTTCGAGCACCTCGCCCACGCAACAGATCGGTGTGAGACCGGCTTCCAACGCCGCCTTCAGCCGCAGATTCACGGTGTCATCGGTCTCGCCAAAATATTGTCGCCGCTCAGAGTGTCCGACAATCACGTGGGTTACGCCCAGGCACACCAACATCGGTGCAGAGATTTCCCCGGTGTAGGCGCCGTCTGCCTTCCAATGGACGTTCTGCACCCCGATTGCCACATTGGAACCTCGCGCCGCCGCGATTGCTGCATCCACATCGGTATAGGGGGGACACACTACAATCTCGTCGCGACTGTGACCCGCGACCAAGGGGAGAAAATCGCGGAAGTATTCGCGAGTTTCGTCCGGGGTCTTGTTCATTTTCCAGTTGGCGGCCATTAGCTTGGTTCTCATGAGGAAGCCTTTTCGATTCGCAATGAAGAAGCACCATTTGAGCCGGACAGCTTTTCGGCGGCGCGCGTGTACGCTCGCACCGTGGCAACGTCGAAGAGGACGAAGCGAACCCTGCGCACATGATTCGCCTCATTCAGAGCCTCAACAGCGGCGGCTATGGCCACAGGCGCAGCTTCCGACGCGGGGTATCCGAAAGCTCCGGTCGAGATGGCAGGAAAGGACAAAGAATTTAGCCCATGCTGATCGGCCAGCCGAATCGATTCGCGATGGCAGCTCGCCAGCTTTTCCGCTTCTTCGCGTTCTCCGCCGCGATAGAACGGGCCAACGGTGTGGATGACATTCTTGGCTGTAAGGTATCCGCCGGTAGTGATCACTGCTTTTCCTGCAGCGAGGCGTCCGATCTTCTTCACAATTTGCCGGCATTCGGCAAGTATTGCGGGTCCGCCTGCATGGTGAATGGCGCCATCCACTCCGCCCCCGCCCAGAAGAGACGAGTTTGCCGCATTCACCACCGCATCGGTTGTCTCGCTGGTAATGTCCGCCGGGCCTTGAAATTCGATGGCCTTGCCGCCGTCCAAAAGGATCCGAACTTTGAAATCTGGCACGGTCGTGTCCAAGACGGTCACTTCTTGTCCGTCAGCGCTTCGACTCCCGGCAGCTTCTTGCCCTCGAGAAACTCCAGCGAGGCACCGCCACCGGTGGAAATATGTGTGATCTTATCCGCAACCTCGGCGCCGTGCACTGCAGCCACAGTATCGCCACCGCCTACAATCGAAATCGCTCCCACATTTTCCGCCACCGCATGGGCGATCTTGAAAGTCCCCCGCGAAAATCCCGGAACCTCAAACACGCCCATCGGCCCGTTCCACACGATGGTGCGCGCCCGCGAAATCTCTTCCGAGAACAACTCGATCGTATTCGGCCCGATATCGAGCGCCATGCGGTCGGCCGGAATGGGCTGGCCTTCACCGATCTGCTGTACTACCGCGTTGGTCTCCGGTTTAATCGCCACGACGTGGTCGATCGGCAGCAAGAAAGTCACGTTCCGTTTCTTCGCTTCCTCCAGCAGTTGCTTCGCCAGATCCACCTTGTCGGCTTCGAGCAAAGACTTGCCAATCTGCTGTCCCTGCGCCTTCAGGAAGGTATAGGCCATGCCGCCGCCGATGATGAGCGAGTCAACCTTATCCATCAGATTCCGAATCACGCCGATCTTGTCGCTTACTTTGGCGCCGCCCAGGATCGCTACAAACGGTGCTTCCGGATTCTCCAGCGCCTTACCCAGATACTTCAGTTCCTTCTCCATGAGTAAGCCGGCCGCCGATTTCGAAACGAACTTCGTAATGCCCACGGTTGAAGCATGCGCTCGATGCGCGGTGCCGAAGGCATCGTTGACATAGAAATCCGCGAGAGTTCCCAATTGCTTGGCGAACTTTTCGTCGTTGGCTTCCTCTTCCGCATGAAAACGAAGATTCTCCAGCAGCAGGGTCTGGCCTTTTTCCAGTTGCGTGGCGACTTCCTCCGCTTCGGGACCGACGCACTCCGGGCAGAACCCCACGTTTTCGCCGCGTGCCAGCTCTTTGTCGAGGACCATGCGCAGCCGCTCGGCCACCGGCTTCAGGCTCATTTTCAAATTGACCTTGCCTTTGGGACGCCCCAGATGCGAGGCCAGTATCAATCTCGCCCCATGGCGTAGCGCGTACTCGATGGAGGGCAGGGTTTCGCGGATGCGCGTGTCATCCATCACACGGCCGTCTTCCAGAGGGACATTGAAGTCGACACGCATGAAGACACGGTTGCCGTTGAGCGGAAGATCGCGGATGGACAGCTTGGACATTGGCTGGTTCGTCCTTAAAGACAATCTGAAAGTAGCGCCGCCGCACCGGCGGCCGTCCTGCGGGCACCCTGCCCGCACTCTTGTCAGCCGGCAACATGCGGCGCTATAAACTCGGCGCTACAGACCCTTACCGGCGATATAGTGAATCAGATCCCGCACCCGGCAGGAGTATCCCCATTCATTGTCATACCAGGAGATCACCTTGACGCAATTGCCGGCGACCACGAGCGTCATGGGTGCATCGACGATTGAAGAACGCGCATCGCCCTTGAAATCCGACGAAACCAGTTCCTCTTCTTCAAAACCCAGGTAACCCTTCAGCGGCCCGCTCTCGGATGCTTTCTTCAACGCCGCATTTACTTCTTCCCGGGTGGTTTTCTTTTCGACCCACGCCACCAGATCGACCACAGAGACGTTCGGCGTGGGCACGCGCATCGCGAAGCCATCCAGCTTTCCCGCGAGATCAGGAATCACCAGCTTGAGCGCCTTAGCTGCGCCAGTGGACGTAGGAATCATGTTGATCGCAGCAGCTCGCGCCCGGCGCAGATCTTTATGCGGGAAGTCGAGAATCACCTGATCGTTGGTATAGGAGTGAATCGTAGTCATCGTCCCGCTGACGATCTTGAATGTGTCATTGATCACCTTCGCGATCGGGGCCAGACAGTTCGTGGTGCAGGAGGCGTTTGAAATAATGTGATGCTTGGCCGCATCGTATTTCTCCTGATTCACGCCCAGCACAAGCGTAACGTCCTCATTCTTCGCGGGAGCAGAGATGATGACTTTCTTCACCGACCCGCGGAGGTGCTTTTTGGCGTCGTTCGCATCGGTAAAGTGTCCGGTCGACTCAATCACCACTTGAGCACCAACCGAATCCCAAGGCAACGCGCCCGGATCTCTTTCCTTGAACACCTTGATAGTCTTGTTGTCGATAGTGATACTGTCTGCGCCCGCCGTGATCTTGTTGGGCAGGTTACCGAGAATGGAATCGTATTTCAGCAGGTGTGCCAGCGTTTTCGGGTCGGTGAGATCGTTCACCGCCACGAATTCCAGGTTGGGATCGTTAAGCGAGGTCCGCAAAACGTTGCGGCCGATTCGCCCGAAGCCGTTAATGCCAACTTTGATTGCCATGGATTCTCCGTTTCTTCGTTCTTATGAATGCGACATCAGAAATCTTCCTGGCTTGTAAACAGACAGATGATGTTAGCAGGACAGCGAACCGGCGTAAATGATCGGAACGCCGGTTAGTGAAGACTCCAGTTCCCATCAGGGAACCCGTTATGTCCGATCTCTTGCGATGACGTTAAGGAAAGCTTACCTCCAGAAACGTATCGGCTCTGCTAAAGGGCGATGACAACCGGGCCAATAAATACTTCCGGTTGATGGTCAGCCGCGCGTGGGCTTGCTCTTCCTGCGGCAGGATGCGCGCCAATGCCGCGACTTCGGGCCCACTCACTTTCCCCCGCATTGTGCAAGGAGCTACCGTCACCTGCGGATTGTTGCGAATGCGCTTCGTCTTGCCCATCTTGCTTAAGGTCATCACGTAAAGCTTGTCGCCATCTTCGCCGAACCACACCGGGGTCGCGATCTTGACCCCGCTCTTGCGAAAGGTGCCAAGCGAGATGTATTTCTGGCCACGGATTGCAGAGGGGATTGGCTGGCTCATGCTGACATTCTAGCGGACTCCATGCGGCTGTCGCGTGTGGTTCGCCCCAAGGCTTGTCCGATTGATACTGCCCTAACTTTGTGTTAAAAGCCTTGCATGCGTAAATGGATGCGCGAGCGCCTGCAGCGCCGCAAAAAGACGCCGGCAGAGCCCTCCGACCAACCCGCTCCCCCGCCTTTGCAGCCGGCCTATTTTGATGCCGAACAGCCCCCAAACCCCGCTCCCGATGCCGGGAAGATCGAATCTGAAATCTCTGCTCCACCTCCGCCCATGCAGGAAGTTCGACCAGTGCGCCGGACGCGTTCAATCCCCCAGGAACAGCCTTCGGAAGAACAGCCCGCGACTCCGCAGCCTGTCCTCCCTGGTTCCGGATCAACCGGCCGCGGACGCCGTCGCCGCGGTGGACGCGGACGAGGTGGCCGTGGGCGCGAGCAGGCGGTTGCACAAGCCTTTGCCCCCGCTGCTGTGAAAGGATCTGTCCCCGTAGTGCCCACGGAGCCGGCAGAGGAAGAGTTTTCGGACGCGGGAGAGGCAGAAGAGCCACCAGTAACTTCTCCACTCGCGGCCGCGCCGCGGGTTCCGGCACCTCCTGCGGCGGCCCAGCGTCCGCCGAAAGGCGTGGTTGTCCTCGCCATCGGACTGCCCGGTTCAGGCAAGAGTTCATGGTTCAAGCGCCACAACGTGGTCCCGCTATCCAGCGACATGGTGCGCTCGCTCCTGTTCGACGACGTCCGCGAGCAGCGTTTTCAAGACCTGGTATTTTCCAATCTCCGCTCCATGCTCAAAGCGAGGCTTATCGCCAAGCGTCCCATGAACTATGTGGACGCGACCAATCTGACTCCGCAGGAACGCCAGCACTGGATCAAGCTGGCCAAGGATTACCAGTACGAAGTGCACGCAGTCTTCTTCGACGTACCGCTGGAGGTTTGCCTGGAGCGCCACCAGCGTCGCGACCGGGTAGTTCCGGAAGACGCGATGCGCCGCATGGCGGCCAAACTGAAGCCTCCCGGATTTGAAGAAGGCTTTGCGAAGATCACCGTCGTTCGGGTAAAGAAGAAGGAGTCCGAAGGCTAACCCATTTTCCGCTCGGAGCATTTTGTCGTCCCGATCAAAGCGAGAGATCTTGATTCTGCTCTGGTGAATCTAGCGGAGGGTTCTATCCCTTGAGATGCGGTAGCATCTCCTTGAACGCCGGCGACGACGAGGAACGCATCAACTCGTAAATTATCATCTCGGTCGAGGAAATTACGGCACCCGCGGCCCGCATTCGTTCCAGACCAATCTTCCAATTCCATTCTGTCCGCGAACTCACTGCATCCGAAGCAACGTGCACGAGGTAGCCTTCCCGCAGTGCGGCTAGCGCCGTCTGCGTCACGCAGATGTGGCTCTCCATGCCGCACAGCAGCAGGGTATTTCGGTTCCCCGGAAGTCGCTTGAGCAATGTGCAGAAAA
The DNA here is from genome assembly GCA_963763285.1 of uncultured Acidobacteriaceae bacterium. Lineage (GTDB taxonomy): Bacteria > Acidobacteriota > Terriglobia > Terriglobales > Acidobacteriaceae > Sulfotelmatobacter. The sequence continues at coordinate 31,115 of CAVXOK010000025.1, forward strand.
CCTCGCTGCCGAAACAGGAGAATCGATCTTTGTCGATGGCCTCGGTTTCCGGCAACAGGGAGGCGATCTCCGGCACAGTTTTACCCAGCCCCTTCGCATATTGCGTGCTTACGATTGCGGGAATCTTGAGCACACTTGCGGCGCGGATCAGGAGCTGGGAATTGCGCACGAGTTGTTCCTTCTGAAAAATTGGTGGGAGAAGTTTTTCCTGAATATCCACCACGACCAAAGCGCATTGGTCCGACTCCAGCGGCCGGCGCGCAATTTCTGTGTATTCGGTGGAGATGGCAGAAACATTTTCAAAAATGGTCACCATGAAAACTCCTTGAGCAGCACAGCGGACGAACAAGTTTAGCGCGAACTGATGGGGAAGGCACAGAGCGGTTGACCGGCTTGATGACTCGTTGGATAATGGATCGACTGCCCCCTCGTTCAACGGCTAGGACACCTGCCTCTGGAGCAGGTTATCGGGGTTCGAATCCCTGGGGGGCAGCCAACTCTCCGCAATTAGGCCGCCTCCTTCCGGCATACGTCCCTACTTAGTAAGAACATCCAAGTCCGCGGCGGCGGAATCAATCAGCGCGGCTTCGTTCTCAAGCACTCTAGCAACCCGCACGATCTCACTGTCAGCCTCCTGCCAGCGGCGTTGTTCGATGGCCTCGCGAATCCCGGGCATGGTTTTAGGGGAGTATCCCGTGTAAACACCGGGAGCGTAAATCATGTGCCGGTACCAGGGACGGCGCGGAAGACCCGCGGGATCGGTGAGCCGGCGCTCACTTTGTAGCAGCTTCTGATTCAGCCCGGTTAGCCGCTTATCGCTCCCGGAAAAACCCGAGGCTTCGGCTTTGTTGAAAGCGGTCTTGTAACGCTCAGCACTCTTCGTGAGTCCCTCGAGAGCATTCTCCAGTGGTGCGAAGTTCAAGTGCGGCGGAATATCTTCCGGCGGCGGCGCGACCGTCGGCTTGCGCGGATCGAAAGCGGCATGAAATGCGCCTTCTTTTAACTCCAGCTCGCGTTCGTGAGCTTCATCCTGCTTACTCCGTAAGAGCTTTTGCAGTTCTTTGTTGTAGGTCTGCATCGTGTCCGCGAAATCGGTGAACTCGTAGGGCAGAACGTCAGCATCAGCCATTCGCATGACCACCGTCCCGACGGTCCGCGAAAGCGCCACGCCGTAGGCAAAATCGGTATCGGAGAAATGCGTGAACCAATAGAAGTCGTCGTAAATGGAGTGGTAGATCCCGCCATCGTCTTCGCCCCCATAAGCCAGGTTGAGCGACGCGACGCCGAGGTGGTCGACAAACGCCGTGTAATCCGTTCCAGAGCCGAGAGCATTCATCCGTAAGTCAGCTCTCTGGCGCAGCTCTTTGCGGTCTTCTTCAGACTTGGCTTCGGTAATGCCGGCCAGCCGGTCGCGATCGAAAACTGAGAGCTTGCTCTCCGGATCGTCGATGTTACGTGCCACGTCGTTCACGAAATGCTCCAGCGAGTGCGAGCCCTCCATGAATAAATAACCGCGGCCGTTGCCGTCGGAGTTGATATAAACAGCGGCATGTTCTTGTAACTCGCGCCCGTGGGTTTCGGCCCATGCGGTCGAACCCAGCAGCATCGGCTCTTCGCCATCCCAAGCGCAGTAGATGATGGTGCGCTTGGGCTTCCAACCCTGCTTGAGCAATTCCCCGAACGAGCGCGCTTCTTCCAGTAATGCGACCTGGCCTGAGATGGGATCCTCGGCTCCATTCACCCAACCATCGTGATGATTGCCGCGCACGATCCATTCATCGGCTTCAGACGATCCGGGAATGCGGGCGATGATATCGTTCACATCCTTCACATCCCAATTCGATTCAACCACCAAATGCGCCTTGGAAGTGCCGGGACCGACATGGTACGCAATCGGCAAAGCCCCACGCCATTCCTCGGGCGCCAGAGGGCCACTGAGGGCGGCCAGCAGCGGCTGCGCGTCTCCGTAAGAGATGGGCAGAGTTGGAATCTTGGTAATGCTGGGCGCGTTACTCGCGGTCATATGCGGCGCGTTGGGATCGCCACGATCAGGAGTAAGCGGATCGCCGGGGTAGTTCGATGCAAAATCCATCACGCTACCGCGCTGCACGCCCTGGTCGGGACGCATCGCACCTTTGGGAAAAACGTCGCCGCCAAAGTAGCCGTCGTCTTTGGGATCAGAATAGATAAGGCAGCCGACGGCGCCATGCTCGGCGGCAACCTTGGGCTTAATGCCTCGCCACGAGTTGCCGTAGCGCGCAATTACTATGGCTCCCTCCACCGAAACGCCGAGACGCTGCAGGCGTTCGTAATCCTCGGGCAGGCCGTAGTTCACGTACACCAGCGGAGCGGTCACGTCTCCGTCGCGGGAGTAGGCGTTATATGTGGGAAGCTGTTCGTCCTGCTGGCTGGAAGTAGGATCCTCGGCTAATGCTGGTTCTTGCAGTTTGGCAAGGTAGTGTGTAGGCGCAATCAACTCAACCAGGCGGCGTTTGGGCGTAGGAAATAGCACCTTGAAGCTCTCGATGTGGGCATCCAGGCCCCACTCCTTGAATTTCGAGAGAATCCATTCGGCGTTGTGCTTGTCGTAGGCGGAACCCACATGGTGCGGACGGGCGCTCAGCAATTGCATGTACTCGCGCTGTTTCTGGGCGTTGGGAAGAGCGCGGAATTTGCTTTCCCACTCGCGCTCTGCCTGTGCGTTCTGCTTTGAGAATCCGTCGAGAGTAGCGTCTTGATTCGGTTCTGGTGAATCCGCAAGGGCTAAGTGCAGAAACAAGCCGATGATAAGTAGTGCAAGAATTGAGCGCCGCATGAGCCTCCTGAGATTTACGAGCAACGAGTATGTCACGGAAGAGCTCCGCTTTTCGACGTGACTGCAAAAGTTTGTGTGAGTGGTAATCAAGAAAAGCGAACGGAAACCGGCAGCCTCGCCTTTTTCTTTTTCAGTTTCCTCTGTTAGGCTGTCGCCGTTCAATGGAGGCGTATATGATGAAAGTCCACGGCCTGAGACTTCTTGCTGTTGTCCTTCTTCTCTCGATTTCAAGCGTCTTCATTCATTCACAACATTCCTCTCCACCCCTGAAGCGAATCGCCATTCGCGCCGGGCGCCTGATCGACTGCAAGAGCGATGCCCCCATTTCGAACGCCTTGATCCTCATCGAAGGTGACAAGATTCTCAGTGTCACTCCCGGGGGATCCCCGCCCGCAGGCGTCGAACTGATCGATCTCTCCAAGGCCACCGTCCTTCCCGGCTTCGTCGATGCCCACACTCACGTTTTGCTCCAGGGGGATATCACCTCGGAAGACTACGACAAGCAACTCCTCAAGCAGTCCATTCCGTACCGCGCCATCCTGGGAGCGCGCAATGCGCAGATCGCGCTGTCCCATGGCTTCACCGTGCTTGCGCGACCTCGAAACCGAAGGCGCGATGTACGCCGACGTTGATGTCAAGCAGGCCATCGCCAACGGGGAAATCCCCGGCCCACACATGCAGGTTGCTACCCGGGCCATGACTCCCACTGGCATGTACGGCCCGCTCGGATATTCCTGGGAAATCCGTATACCCCAGGGTGTGCAGTACGTCGACGGTGTGGATGAAGCTCGTAAAGCTGTCCGCGAGCAAGCCATGTTCGGGGCTGATTGGATCAAATATTACTCCGACCACGGGTACTTCTATGGCCCCGACGGAGTACTGCACAGCCATGTCAATTTCACCGATGAAGAGGCCAAAGCCATTGTTGATGAAACCCATCGCATCGGAAAGAAAGTGGCCGCGCACGCCATCGGCAACGATGGCATCGCCGCCGCTCTGAGAGCAGGCGTCGATACCATCGAGCATGGCGACGGGCTGAGCGAGGCGCAAATGGAAGAAATGGCCCGCCGCGGCATTTATTGGGTTCCAACCATCGCAGTCGGCGCCTATGTCGCCACTGGGCGCCAGGGCAATTGGCCGAAAATGGTCGATACGGAAAAGGCCGCGTTTCAACTTGCTCTAAAAAAGGGAGTGAAGATCGTCTTCGGTACCGACGCCGGCGGCTTCGATTGGAGAGATCTGAACGAAGCAAAGGAATTCGAATACTACGTCAACTACGGCATGACGCCTCAGCAGGCGATTCGAACTGCCACCACCACGGCCGCCGAACTCCTCGGCTGGTCCGACAAAATGGGCACCATCGAATCCGGGAAATGGGCTGATTTGGTAGCCGTCTCGGGCGACCCCCTGAAGGACATCACCGAACTCCAGCGCGTCAAATTCGTGATGAAGTCCGGTAGCGTCTTCAAGAATGAGTTCAAATGACTGCTCATTTCCGCCCGATTGCTCGCGGGATGCCGGAGACTAACTCCGGGTAAACGCAACAAAACTTTACAGCGCAGCGCGAAGCGGAGCGGTATGATCCGAGCAAGACGGCACCGAACGTCTGCACGATGCTATGAGGAGTTCTGGCCTTCGCATGCGGGTGATCAAGGGCAAGTTGCGCCCTGGGATTATCTTCCAGTTTGTCTTCTTGCTTCACCTGGTCGTTTGTCAACCGCACTCTTTGCTGGGGCAGGTGCCTGCGCAATCTACTCCTGCGGCTCCCACCGATCGAGCCATTAACGATCGAGCCATCCACGGCGTGGTGAAGTCGGGAAATATGCCGATCCCCGGCGCCGGAATCTCCGCCACGAACACCGCCACCAAAGAACAAGTCAATACTTGGACGGATGTCGACGGCAGTTACCGGCTGCGGATTCCCGCCGATGGCAACTATACCGTGCGAGTGCAGATGGCCGCATTCGCCGCGAGCTCGCAGGAAGTGGTGTTGGACGCAACCCATCAGGACGTGCCAGACGAATTTCGAATTGATTCTGCTGTCGCGGGCACGCGAGGCTGCCCAGACGCTACCCATGAGACGACCAGCGGCGCACGAACGCCAGCGCGAAGCGAACGGACGCGGCTTTCAGAGTCTTTCCGTGTTTCAGAGCGGAGCGGGACAGGATGCGGCCGGCGGCTCTATGAGCGACGTGGTCCCGTCCGGCATGCCAGTTCCGGGCATCGCGCCGGACAGCGCTACGGAATCCGTAGCGATCTCAGGCAACACCTCCAATTCATTCAATGCGATGAGCGCCGACGAAATGCAGCAGCGCTTCAACGATGCCCGCCAACAGGGCGGAGGATTCGGCGGTGGCGGCGGATTTGGCGGTCAGGGCGGTGGTTTCGGCGGCGGAGGCTTTGGTGGCGGGCGGATTTCGGCCGGCGAGGCTTCGACATCAATCGCCCGCACGGATCCCTCTATTACGGCGTCGGCGATTCGGCTCTGAATGCATCGCCGTTCTCCCTCACCGGCGCAGCCCACGGAAAAGCCCGCGATACTTGCAGAACAGCTTCGGCGGCTCCGTGGGCGGGCCGCTGAACATTCCCCACATCTACCACGGCGGGAGCAAGACTTTTTATTTCATCAACTACAACGGCAAGCGCGCGGAGAATCCCTTCGATCAGTTTTCGACCGTGCCCACGCTGCTGGAGCGGCAGGGAAACTTTTCCGGCAGCCACATACACTTCAGGAGCCGCAAGCCGGACAACCGGTGGAGATTTTCAATCCCGCCACCAACACTCCTTATCCTGGCAACATTCCGGATCACTCGCAAACGTGTCCCGCAAATCAACCCCGGCGTGCGCAGGGATTGCTGCAATATATTCCGCTGCCCGAACCTGCCCGGCAATTTCCAGAACTTCCACTTCGTAACTTCCGCCACCAGCAACAGCGACGATCTGAACATACGCTTAAACCGCACCTTCGGCGCAGCGCCCGCAGGCGGGCGCCGCGGCGGAGGCCGCAACGCTCCGCGCAACAACCTGAGCTTTGGCTTCCACTACCACGGATCGAGCGCCAACCTGACAAATCCGTTCCCGAGCGTAGGCGGCAATACTATCAGTCCGCAGCTTTGACATTCCGGTGTCCTACACGCGCAGCATCGGAAAGCTGACCAACATTGTTCGCGCCGACTTCAACCGCAGCCGCACGCGCACGCAGAATCTGTACGCCTTCAGCAACGACATTACGGATACGCTCGGAATCACGGGAGTTTCGCAGAATCCGTTCGACTGGGGTCTGCCGAATCTGTCCTTCACAGACTTCGCCAGCCTTCAGGACACGACTCCGCGCTCACGCGAAACCAGACCTACACTTTCTCCGACAATGTGATCTGGAACCACGGCAAGCACACCTGGCGCTGGGGCGGAGATTTCCGGCGCGTGCAGGTGAACACGGAAACCGACAGCAACCCGCGCGGCTCGTTCGTCTTCACCGGCCTCAACACTTCGGAGATCATTGGCGGCAAGCCAGTGCCCGGGACGGGATACGACTTCGCCGATTTTCTGCTCGGATTACCGCAGCAAACCTCCGTGCAGTTCGGCGAAAGCAACCACGGCAACCACTTCCGCGGCAACTTCTGGGATTTATATGTGCAGGATGAATGGAAGATGCGCGGCAATCTGACCCTCAATCTCGGAGTGCGCTACGAATACGTTTCGCCGCTCACCGAAATCAACAATCGCATTGCCAACCTCGACCTTTCTCCCGGCGTGCTGAATCCGGCGCTGCCCTTGGCGCTACGCCGGTCGCGCCAATTCAGCCGGGGCAAGCCGGGCCATACAACGGCCCCTTGCCGGCCAGCCTGGTACGGCCCGATCGCAACAACTTCGCTCCTCGAATCGGGTTTGCCTGGAAGCCGTTTTCCAAAACCGTGGTGCGCGGCGGATATGGCATCAACTACAACACCGGCGCATATCAAGGCATCGCGCAGCAACTCGCCTTGCAGCCGCCGATCGCCACCACAGCGACGAACATTCAGACTGTTCCAGGAGACCTGACACTGCAAAACGGATTTCCCGGCGCCCACCGGCATCACCAACAACTATGCAGTGAATCCAAATTATCGGCTGGGCTACGTGCAGATTCGCAATCTGGATATTCAACAACAGATTCGTCCCACCCTGCTGCTGAATATCGATTACACCGGAACCAAGGGAACGGATCTCGACATTCTCGAAGCCCCCAACCGAACCGCGACCGGCATCCGGATTTCCGAGGTTGACGCCTTCACTTACGAAAGCTCAGTGGCAGACTCCGAAGCCAATGCGGGATCGGTCCGCCTGCGCAAACGCTTGGCGAAGGGATTCTCAATCGGCGGCATCTACACCTTCTCCAAGTCGCTGGACGACGCGTCTTCCATTGGCGCAGGCGCGACCTCGGGGGCCAACACGCCGGGATTAGGTGCGGGCGGCACCGGCGCTGGCGGCGGAGGCGGTGGATCGTCTGGCGGCGGTTCGTCGGGCGGAGGCACAGCCAACGTTGCGCAGAATCCTTTCAACCTATCTGCCGAGCGCGGGCTCTCCAGTTTCAATCAGACCCATAAATTCACTGCGGATTATTTATTGGAGCTACCCTTTGGTCACGACAAGCGCTGGCTCACCGGAAATACTCCGGCACGCGCCATTCTTGGCGACTGGCAATGGAGTGGCGACTGGACGATTGCCTCCGGCTTGCCCTTCACCCCGCGACTGCTGGGCGACATCAACGATGTGAACGCGGGAACGAACGGCACGCTGCGGCCGGACCTGGTTCCCGGGCAACCCGTGGGCCTGGCGAATCACTCAATCGCAGAGTGGTTTAACACCGCCGCCTTCGTTGCGCCCCCGGCAGGACAATACGGCAACGCCCGCCGCAATAGCATCATCGGCCCAGGCAGCAAAGTGTTCGATATGGCGTTCACAAAATTGTTTCCTCTGAAGGAATCGCGGGTGCTCGAATTCCGCGCTGCAGGCCACCAACATTTTCAACATACCGAACTATTCCTCGATCGATACCATCGTGAACTCGCCGACGTTCGGTCGGGTCACCGCGGTTGGGGCCATGCGGCAGTTCACGATTACATCGCGCTTCCGTTTTTGAGGAAACTGTTATGACTTTCGAGTCAAACCGATTTGCCGATAAAGCCGTAGCGACACTGCTGGCGCTCGTGTTCCTGTGTGCTCCTTTACCGTCGCAACAGGAGTCAGGTTACGTGCTTCACGTGGAATCGGATCTCGTGCTCGTGAACGTCACAGTACGAGACAAGAACGGGAACTTTGTGCAGGGACTGAAGCCGGAAAACTTCACGATTCTCGAAGACAACAAACCGCAGAAGATTGTTTCTTTTGATGTTGAAAACGTAGATGCCGTGCCCGCATTGGATGTGGCCCAGGCTAAGCCGCTGCCCGAACCAGCGCCGGGGCAGCCGGCTCCGCCAACTTCCCCCGCAAATTCTGCGGCTCAGTTTAAGGACCGGCGCCTGATTGTCTTGTTCTTCGATCTCTCTGCCATGGAGCCGGACGAAATCGACCACGCAGTTACTTCAGCCGAACACTATGTCGATACCCAAATGGCGCCCGCGGACCTGGTTTCGATTGTTTCTCTGGGAAGTTCGCTGCTGGTGAATCAGGACTTTACCACCGATCGTGCGCTTCTGAAAAAACAGCTAGAGGCATTCAGTTCGGGCAGCGGCCAGGGCTTCGAGGAAGGCACAACGGGCACGACCGAAGGAACGCCCGACACCGGTCAGCCCTTTACCGCCGACGACACGGAGTACAACATCTTCAATACCGATCGCCGGCTGGAAGCCTTGCGATCAGTAGCGGCGAAGCTTGCGTACATTCAACAGAAGAAGTCTTTGATCTATTTCTCCAGCGGCATGGACCGTACCGGTATTGAGAATCAATCGGAACTGCGTGCAGCCGTGAACGCGGCAGTGCGATCCAACCTCGCGATTTACACCATGGATATGCGCGGCCTGCAGGCGCTGGTTGCGGGCGGGGAAGCGCAGAACGCAAGCCTGCGCGGCGTCTCGGCATATTCCGGACAGGCGACACTCAACGCTTTGAATTCCAATTTCACCACCCAGGAAACCCTGGTGACGCTGGCCAGCGATACCGGCGGTCGAGCTTTTCTCGATTCCAACGACTTCACCAAAATCTTCAAGGGAGTGCAGCAGGACACATCAACCTACTACCTGCTCGGCTATCACAGCACCAACCCCGCGCGCGACGGACATTACCGGCGCATCACCGTGAAGAGCAGTGTGCCCGGAGTGAAGATCGACTTCCGCAGGGGCTACTACGCGCCCGCGGATTTCAAGCATTCCACCAGCGACGACAAGGAAAGGCAGTTGGAAGAGGAGCTTGCTTCCGAACTGCCGGCCACGGATTTGCCACTGTATCTCGGCGTCGCCTATTTCCGCACTGGAGAACAACAAGTTTTTCGTTCCCATCTCGCTGGTGGTGCCGGGATCGCAGATTCCGTTTGTCCGCAGCAGCGACCGCGACAAGGCGACTCTGGATGTCATTGGGATGGTGCTCGACAGCGACCACCATCCTTTGAACAGATTCCGCGACACCGTGAAGCTGGCGGTGAACACCTCAACTGAGGTGCAAAAAAAGAACGTGCAGTATGACACCGGAATGAGCCTGCTGAGCGGCAAGTATCATCTGAAGTTTGTCGTGCGCGAGAATCAGACTGGCAGCATGGGTTCGTTCGAAACCGACATCGAAGTGCCCGACCTGAAAGCGCAGCCGCTGAAGATGAGTTCCGTGGTGCTGGCCAGCCAGACTCAACCGGCAAAGAAGAGTACGAACCCGAATCCGCTGATTCATGATGGTTCCGAAATCATCCCGAGCATTACGCATGTTTTCTCGGCTACACAGCACCTCCTTCTTTATTACGAGGTCTACGATCCAGCACAGCCCGCGGTCGCAGGTTCTGCGAGCGGCGCGGAGCACAAGCCTGGCATACATCTCTTGACCAATGTCGCCTTTTTCCAGGGCAAGGCCAAGGCCTACGAGAGTTCGCTGGTGGAGTTGACAGAATTAAATGCGCGAGATCGGAAGGCTGCCGTCTTCCAATTAGATGTGCCGCTGACATCGCTCAAGCCCGGCTTTTATACCTGCCAGGTCAATGTGATCGACGACGCTGGCGGACACTTTCTCTTCCCGCGGCTTGCCTTGTTAATCCGAACGGAACCCAAGGCCTGACCCGTCGCGCCGCGCCGCGAGGATGAGAGGGTGGAAGACCGACGAACTGCACCACCACTCAGCTTCCTACGTACCGCGCATACAGACTGCGCGCCACCCCGGTTTCCGTCGTCCCCTTAATGATTGCTCGCCCATCGGGAAACAGCGTCATCTCATAGGGCTCGCGCCAGAACTTCAGCACGAATTCGTTGTGCCGCACCACGCCGTGCGCTTCGAGCCGCCGCTGCATCTCTGCGAAATCGATCGGCCGGGCGCGCTCGTGAATCTGCACGGAGTTTCGTCCGCACATCGTGATATGCGGACGCTCCTCGCCCGCCAGATGCACAAAATCCCGCTCTCCACACGCCCGGCAGCCCGGTCGCGGATGCTCCGCAGCAATCTCCGCCTGCTCATTCCTCCAAACATCAAACGACCACAAGGTGTTCCGCAACTGCTCTGCCGCGGTGCCCCCCACCAATAATTTCATCGCCTCCGTCGCCGCAATCGAGGCCACCAGGTTCACCGCCGTATTCAATATCCCGGAGGTCTCACAGGTCTCCACCATCCCCCGCGGCGTGTCCGGAAAGATACACGCCAAACATGCCGTCTTGCTTGGCAACACATTCAAGGTCACCCCATAACTACCGACCGTCGCCGCATAGATCCAGGGCACGGAGTTCTTCACGGCGTAATCATTCACCAGATATCGAGTCTCAAAATTGTCGGTCCCGTCGAGAATTACATGAACTCCGTCAAGTAGAACATCGATGTTCTCGGGAGCGAGATCGTCAACCCGTGCCTCAACCGCGATCTGCGAATTGAAAGCGGCGATCTTTCGCGTCGCGGCAATCGCCTTGGGCAAAGACTCAGCTGCATCCTTCTCTTCAAACAGTGACTGCCGCTGCAGATTGCTCGCCTCCACATAATCGCGATCGATGATTCGCAGCGTTCCCACGCCCGCGCGCGCCAGTAAAGACGCCAGAGCCGATCCAGTCGCTCCGCACCCAACAATCGCGACTCTCCCCGCAGCCAGACGCTGCTGGCCCTCCGCTCCGATGCCGCGAAACAGAATCTGCCGCGAATAGCGTTCCTCGAACTTTTCCTTGTCCACGCCCTGCCTCAAGGAGGTCATCAGTCTTTTCCCGCAAAACCTTTATTATAAGTGTCTGGACTGCTTCAGCCGCCAGGATGCAGACAACACCGGCCTTCCGCGCTTCATCGAACGTAAGCAACAGGCCCAAGGACACTACTTGCTGAGACGGTACGCCTCATTCGTGGTCGCGATCATTGCTGCGCTCGGCCCGGCCGCCCACGCCGGATCGTCATCATCTGCCCCTTCGCATTCGCCTCAAGAGACCCAAACCACGCAGTCCGCCTCGACTCTCGCATCCATGTCGGAATATGCCGGACGTACCATCCAATCGATCGATCTGCCTGGCGTGCCCGATCGCGACCACTTGCTGCAAATGCTCCCCCAGAAACCAGGCCAGCCGCTCGACCGCGACCAAGTCCGCGAAAGCATCCGCGTTCTCTTCGCGACCGGACGCTTTTCCGATATCCAGGCCGAAGTCACTCCCTCCGGTCCGGATGTGCTGCTTACCTTCACTACCTCATTGAACTTCTTTGTCGGAGCGGTTGAGGTGGAAGGCGCTCCCACCCATCCCAACACCAACCAGATCGTCAATGCTTCCAAACTGCAACTCGGCGAGCTTCATACTCTCGACAAACTCAATCAAGCCCTGCAGAACATCCGCCAGCTCATGCAGGAGAACGGCTATTACCGCGCGCGCGTCACCGCCGAAAGCACTGCCAACCCTGTCACCCAGCAGGTCAATATCCTTGTCCACATCACTCCGGGAGAGCCTGCCCACGTCGGCGAGGTCAAACTCACCGGCCACTCAACCTTGTCCGAGAGCCAGCTCCAGGACATCGCCAGGATGCACCCCAATGACCGTGTCACCGCCGCCCGCGTAACCAATTCTCTGCAACGCCTTCGCAAGAAGCTTCAGAAACAACAACGCGTCCTCGCTCAGGTTTCCATCGCCGAGCAGAAATTCAACCCCGAATCCAACTCCGTCGACTATACCTATTTAATCGAACCCGGACCCGTGGTCGTTATCTATGCCCAGGGATTTCGCATCAGCCGCGGCGTCATGAAGAAAGAAGTCCCGGTCTATGAGGAAAACGCTCTCGATGACGACCTGCTGAACGAGGGCAAGCGCAACCTCGTCGACTATCTCCAAAGTCGCGGACACTTCGACGCCACAGTCGAGGTCCAGAAGGAAACCGCTCCAGACATTCTCCGCGTCATCTACCGCATCGATCCTGGCCCTCTGCACAAGCTCGAACTCATCGAGATTACTGGAAATAAGTACTTCCCCCGGCGAATGCTCCGCAGCCGCCTCCAGATTGAGCCCACCGGCAAGGTTTTCCCCCGGGCGCTACAGTGGAGAGCTGCTCAAACGCGACGTCGCCGACCTTCAGGCTCTATACGTCTCGAACGGATTCCGCGAGGTCAAAATTCAGACCAAAGTCGACGACGATTATCATCACTCCGACAATCATCTCGCGGTTCACATTCAAATTGAAGAAGGTCGGCAGACTCTTAACGGTACGGTGCTCGTACTCGGCAATCAGAAGATTGACGCCAAAGCGTTCGGCTGAACTCAAGACGATCGAAGGCCAGCCCTACTCGGAACAAAATCTCGCCGATGATCGCGAGTCCATCCTCAACTACTACTTCAATAACGGCTTTTCCAACGCCAACCTCGAAATCACCACGAACCCTTCACCCGGCCAGACTGACCGCGAAGACATCACTTACACGATCCATGAGGGCGAACAGTTCTTCGTCAACCATGTAATGGTTGCTGGGCTCGATCACACCCGCGACTACGTTGTGCAGCGCGAGATTCAAGTAGTTGCCGGCCAGCCCCTCAGCCAGCAAGACCTCCTTGAGACTCAGCGTAAGCTCTACGACCTCGGCATCTTCAACCAGGTCGACACTGCCGTCCAGAATCCCGATGGCTCCGACCCTCAGAAGAACGTTCTCGTGCAGGCGCAGGAAGCCAAGCGCTACACCTTTACCTACGGCTTCGGACTGGAATTTGAAACCGGCCTGCCCGCCGGATCCAGCGCCCCGACCGGAGCCACCGGCGTCAGTCCCCGCGTGGGATTCGATGTCACCCGCCTCAACGTGGGCGGCCGGGATCAGACTCTGATCTTCCAGTCCCACATTGGACGCCTTCAGCAGCGCGGTCTTATCAGCTATGAAATTCCCAAGTTTCTCAACAATGACCGCTTCAAGATCTTCTACACCGCGTTTTACGACAACAGTCTTGACGTCTCCACTTTCACCTCCCAGCGGCTGGAAGGCAAGATCGATCTCCGGCAGCAAATCGGCCAGGCTCCTGGCCAATTACTCCTCGTCCATCACCTACCGCTTCGATTACCGCCGGGTGAAAGCCAGCAACCTGGTTTCAAACTTTTCACCCGCCGAATTCAGTTTGTTTTCCCTGCCCGCTCACGTCGGCGGCCCGGGTTTTACTTACATCCGGGATAAGCGCGACAGTCCTCTGGAAAGTACAAAAGGCCAATACTTCACTCTGGATGCCTTCGCCGCCTCCAGTTACGTTGGTTCTCAGGCTAATTTCGGCCGCGCTTTGACCCAGGATTCCACCTATTACGCCTTTGGGCGCGCCAATCACAAGTTTGTCTTCGCTCGTTCCACTACCCTTGGGCTGGAGCAGGTCTATCGAGGCACCCGAGTCCTGCCGCCCGGGAGCCTGTCAAATCATTAACTTTGTCCCCACCTGCCCTTCGGGAATTTCGGTGATACCCCTGCCCGAAGTTTTTTTTGCCGGAGGCGGCAACTCCCACCGTGGTTTCGGGTTAAATCAAGCAGGACCACGCGATCCCGATTCCGGTTTTCCCGTCGGCGGCTCGGCTCTGTTCGTCAACAGTGAGGAACTGCGCTTTCCCCAGATTAGCCTGCCGTATCTCGGAGAAGGTTTCGGTTTTGCCATCTTTCACGATATGGGCAACGTCTTCACCGCCGGCCACGATTTGCTCACGGGCCTCATGCGCTGGCATCAGCCCGATCCCGCCCAGTGTTTGCTAGCCAACCCCGGCGCGATCATTCCAGCATGTGAGACATACTTCAACAACAGCGGCTACGACTACACTTCTCACGCGGTTGGGCTGGGGTTGCGCTATAAGACTCCCATCGGCCCCTTGCGCTTCGACTTCGGGTACAATCTAAATCCAACCAGCTATTTACAAGGGGTTACGTTTTCCCAGAGTACCGGTCAGGCCCAGACGTTCGAGAGCCAGCGTATGCGCCATTTCAACGTTTTTTTCAGTATAGGTCAGCCATTTTAATGAGATTTCGAACCAGCATAACGACTGCCTCGCATCGCACTAACACTTTTGCTGTCGGCACTCTTGTTTGCGCCCGAGCCCGGTTCGGCCCAAGTGATCGACCGCATCATCGCTACCGTCAACGGCCATGTGATTCTCCAGTCCGACTGGGACGAAGCTCTCTGCTACGAAGCTCTGCTCACCAACCGTACCCTCGCGCAGTTCACCGACGACGACCGCCGCGCCGTTCTTGACCGTCTTATCGACCAGGAACTTCTTCACGAACAGATGAAGTCCGCCGACTTTCCTCACGCCACTGACGCTGAGGTCGCCGCCCGCGTTGCCGCTGCCCGCAAACAATACCCCCAGGCCACATCCAGTGATGCCTGGCAGGCTCTTCTTGCCGAATACCACCTGGCGGAAAAGGACCTCCTCGCCCACGTCCGGCAGCAGATCGACGTGATGCGCCTGGTCGACGCCCGCCTTCGGCCAGCCGTCGAGATCGATTCCAAATCCATCGAAGAGTACTATCGCGATCAGTTTGTTCCCAAGTTGAAGCAATCCGGCGCCTCCGAAGTTCCTCTCGCCGAGGTTTCCGCCAAGATTCGCGAACTGCTCACTGAACAGAAGGTCAGCGAATTGCTGGTTTCCTGGTTGCAGACTTTGCGCTCCGAAGGGCAGGTCCATATTCCCGGCGTCACGCCCTCTGCGAACGACCCGGGAGTCCGATCGCAGTGACCGAACCAGCCACCAAGCTTACTGGCCGCCGCTGGTGGAAGTATCTGTTACTCATTGCAGCCGCTGGCATGCTCGCGGCTCTTGCCCTTCTGCTCTACGTCAATACCGACTCCTTTCAGTCAATGGTCCGCCGCCGGCTCGTCACCGAATTGGAGCGCATCACCGGCGGCCGAGTCGAAATCGGTAGCATCCACACTGCGCCCTTTCGCCTCCAGGCCGACGTGCGCGACATCACCGTCCACGGCCGCGAGTCCGCCTCCGAGGCTCCTCTAGCCCACGCCGACCGCATTGTCGCCCGCCTCAAGCTCAGCTCGCTGATTCGTTCCGAATTCGGCTTCCACGAAGTTGTCCTCGAACAGCCTGTCGTCCACGTCGCCTTCTATTCCGACGGCACCACGAATTTTCCGCCGCGAGGGCCGGCGTCGGTTACCGGCAAGACCGCCGTTGAGCAACTCTTCGCTCTTTCCATCAATCATCTCGAACTTCGCCACGGCCGCATCCTTTGGGGCGATCAAACCGTCCCGGTTGACATTGCTACCCGCGACACTTCGCTCCAGATGGACTATTCCTTGCTCCGCCGCCGCTACGACGGACGGCTCCTTCTCGGCATGGTCGACACCAAGTTGATGAATTACCGACCTTTCGCGTGGATGACCGAGTTGGAATTCACTGTCGGATCCGACTCTGCCACGGTCAATTCCCTTAAATGGAACTCCGGGCACTCTCGCCTTTCAGCCAGGGGAGAGGTCACAAATCTCAGCCGTCCCCATCTCCAGGGGTCCTATGATGCCCAACTCGATCTCACGGAGGTTGCGTCCATCGCCCGCCGCCACGAGCTTCGCGCTGGGGCACTCGAACTCAAAGGACACGGCGACTGGTCGCTCGATCAGTTCGCCACCCAGGGACTGCTCACTGTCAAAGATCTGGCCTGGAAGGACGACCAGGTTTCGTTCTCCCGCGCGGCGCTTGAGTCGGGATACACGGTCACAGACCAGCAACTCAAACTCTCCAAGCTGCAAGGGAGGGTTTTCGGAGGCAGCGTTACCGGCGATGTTGAATTGAATCAGTGGCTCGCGCCCGCACAGCGCCTGACACCTGCTGCAAGAAAGACCTTAGAGACCGCCATCATTTCCGCCGCCTCGCCCCTGAACAAGTCCGGCCACAACACGGCTAACCGAAAGGCAGCCCCGCCAAAGCCGCCGGCAGTCCAGAATGCGATGATTCTTCTCCGTCTGCAGGATCTCTCTGCGGAAGATCTTGTAAGCGCGATTACTACTTCCGCTCACCCCGTCGCACGCCTCCATCCTGCGGGGTCAGCCTCAGGAACTTTCGAAGCTCGCTGGAAGGGAACTCCGCGCGATGCCGAAATCCAATTCACTCTCGATGTAATTCCTTCCTTGCACCCCGCTCCTGCGGAAGTTCCACTCACCGCCCATGCCATCGGCGTCTACCGCGCCACCGACGGCACTTTGGAGCTGCCGAAGTTCTCCCTCGCTACTCCCACTTCTCATGTGCAGGCCTCCGGCACGCTATCGGCCACGTCCGCCGTCCGCCTCTCCGTCACTACGTCAAGTCTGGCGGACTGGCTACCTTTCGTCGAAGTCGTTCGCGGCCCCGCGATGTTTCCAGTGGAGCTGAACGGCAGGGCTACCTTCAACGGCAACATGAGCGGTTCCATCTCCTCGCCTCAAATTACCGGCAATCTGCAAGTCGATGATTTTGACGTTACTCTTCCCGCCTCAGCCCATACGCATCCACTCCAAACGCATTGGGATTCTCTTTCCTCATCGATCCAGCTTTCCTTCCGCGCCATCACTCTGCATAACGCTACTTTGCGTCGTGACGACACTTCCGTCGTATTCGACGCCTCCGCTTCTCTCCAGCAAGGTCATTTGACCGGAGACAGCACTTTCAACCTCCGCGCCAACGTCCACAACGCCAACCTGACCGACCTCGAGGCCTTTGCCGGATATGACTATCCCGTCTCCGGCACAACCGAGCTTTTCATCCAGGCGGCAGGCACTTTCTCCGAACCTCATGGCGAGGGAAAAATTCACCTCAGCAACGGCTCCGCCTACGGTGAAATCATCCAGCAATTCGATTCTCCATTCCATGTCGCCCACGGCAAAATCGCTCTCGACAATTTGCATCTCGTCCACGACGATTCAGTCGTCACTGGAAGCGCTGCTTACAATCCTTCCAGCCGCGCATTCCAAATCGACGTCGCCGGCAACAACCTCGACCTGGCCCGCATCCAGCAGATTTATTCCAATCGACTCTCCGTCGAAGGACGCGCCGATTTCATCCTCAAAGGTTCCGGCACAGCCGACGCGCCTTTCATCAATGCCGACGTCCACGTGCGGAACCTCACCCTCGATAACGAACTCGCGGGTGACGTCGACCTTCACGCCGTGACCCAGGGCGGGGAACTGCAACTGACGGGCAACTCTAACTTTGCGCAGGGTTCGTTACTGGTGAGTGGCAACATTCAGTTGCGCAATGATTACCCTGCCACCCTTACATTCACCATGAACCAACTTGATCTCGACGCCCTTTGGCGTTCCTATTTCCGCGGCCAACTCACGGGGCATTCCGCTGTCGCCGGCTCTCTCGAGCTGCGCGGTCCCCTCCGCCAGCGCGCTCAGTGGACCCTGCAGGGAAATCTCACCTCGGTTTCCCTCGACGTAGACAACGTCAAAGTCCACAATCAGGATCCCATCCGCTTCTCCCTCGCCAATCAGACAGTCAACATACAGCAACTCCATCTGGTCGGAGAGGGGACCGATCTCACAGCGCAAGGTTCCGTTCAACTCTCCGGCGAACGCGCCCTCAATCTCACGGCCAATGGACGCCTCGACCTCAAACTTCTCTCCGGCGTCGATCCTGATTTGAGTGCTTCTGGAATCGTCACGATGGACGTGACCGTTGGCGGCACCATCGCGAAGCCTTTCCCTCATGGGCACGTGCAAGTAACTAACGGTTCGCTCTCCTATGCCGGTCTGCCTAGCGGCTTGAGCGGACTCAATGGCTCGCTCTTCTTCACGCGCGATCGCGCCTTAATCGAAACTCTCACCGCCCGTACCGGAGGCGGTTCGCTCGACCTTAAGGGGGATGCCACTTACTTCAACCAGCAGATCAATTTCAACCTGACTGCTATTGGAAAGGACGTGCGCTTGCGCTATCCCCCCGGCGTCAGCTCCACTGCCGATACCGAACTGCATTGGGTCGGTACCCGCTCCGGTTCGACCATTTCCGGCGATATCAGCATCAACAAGATGGCCGTGACTCCGGGCTTCGACTTCAGTACCTATCTCGAACGGAGCCGCCAGTTCTCCACTGTTACCACCTCCAACTCTCCGCTCAACAACATAAAACTCGACATCCATGTCGTGACTGCGCCCGAGCTCCAGATGCGGACGGCCATCGCGCGTCTCTCCGGCGACGCCGACCTCCGCTTGCGTGGCTCCGTGGCCCGTCCCGCCGTCCTTGGCCGCGCTGATATTCTCGAAGGTCAAGCCACTTTCCACGGCATCCGTTTTACTCTCGAGCGCGGCGACATTACCTTCGCCAATCCGGTTGCGATCGAGCCCCAACTCAATCTGCAGGCCTCCAGCCATGTCCGCAACTACGATCTCAACATCACCGTTACCGGAACACCTGACCGCCTGAACATTAACTACCGGTCCGAACCTCCCTTGCCTAAGTCCGACATCATCGCCCTTCTCGCTCTTGGCCGCACCAACCAGGAATCCGCGCAGCTTCAGGAGCAATCCGGTCAGAGCGCCTTTTCCGACCAGGCCAGTGCCCTCATCCTGAGCCAGGCACTGAACACCACGGTCAGCAGCCGGTTAGAGCGCTTGTTCGGCGCCAGCAACATAAAAATCGATCCTCAGGGACTGACCACCGAAACCAATCCCATCAGCAATGGTCCCCAGATCACCATCGAGCAGCAGTTCTCCAACAACTTGTCTCTCACCTACTCCACCAATGTCTCGCAGAGCTCGCAGCAGATCATCCAGGGGGAGTACTATGTGAATCGAAACGTTTCTGTCGTCGGCACTCGCGACCAGAACGGTGTGGTCAGCTTCGACATGCGCGTACGCCACCGCAAGAAGTAAAATTGAGTGGTCCGTGGTCGGTAGTCA
This sequence comes from uncultured Acidobacteriaceae bacterium, assembly GCA_963763285.1. GTDB lineage: Bacteria > Acidobacteriota > Terriglobia > Terriglobales > Acidobacteriaceae > Sulfotelmatobacter. The sequence goes on from CAVXOK010000025.1 coordinate 50,387, forward strand.
GCCTCTGATTAGCCGACCACTGACCCCTGGCCACAGCTCATGTCCGACCCGACCGCCGCGCGCCAACTTATGGTCGACTCCCAGCTCCGGGATCGCGGCATCTCTGATCCCCGCGTCCTCGATGCGATGCTCAGCGTCCCCCGCCACCGATTTGTCCCTGAACCGTATCGCAGCCAGGCCTACGAAGACCATCCGCTGCCTATCGGTGACGACCAGACCATTTCTCAACCGTACATTGTTGCTCGCATGCTCGAATCCCTCCAACTCGTCCCCACCGATAAAGTTCTCGAAGTTGGAACCGGTTCCGGCTATGTAACCGCCTTGCTCGCTGAGCTTGCTCAACAGGTTTTCTCGATCGAACGCCATCCTGCTCTGGCCGAGGGGGCGCGAGAAATTCTCGCCGAACTGGGTTATAACAACGCCCGAGTCTTTACCGGAGACGGCGCCCTTGGTCTTCCCGCCTACGCCCCATTCGACGCCATCCTCGTCTCCGCCGCCGCCCCCGATCTGCCTTCCGCGCTGCTTGCCCAGCTCAGCGATTCCGGACGAATGATCGTTCCTGTCGGCTTCTCCGACTCTCAGCAGTTGCAGTTCATCCGGGCAGTCAACGGACGGCGAGATGTATCCCTCCGCGAACACGTCCGCTTCGTTCCCTTGGTGATTAATCGGGAATGAACCTGCACGCCGAGTCTTTCACGACATCCGGGCGTCCTCGTGTCGTGCCGGGCTTGATGAATTTGGGAGATTATCAGCTCCTAGTGGAACGCTGAAACGAGCGTCGAGACGGGAGCTTCGGGCGGAGCGTGCTCAACAAGTTGTCCAGCCGAGTCTTGAGCATATTGCAGCACGCGGCTGGGAAGTATTCCAAAATAGAGGGTGGCAACGATGCAGGCTGCCAGCGCGAGACCCAGCGCGAACGGAACCGGAGTCACGGGAACTTCCTTCCGCGACTCCCGCATGTACATCATCACAATGATCCGCAGGTAGTAGTAGGCTCCGACGCCACTGTTGAGGACGCCGATGATCGTGAGCCAGATCAAGTTGGCTTTTGTGGCTGCGCTGAACACATAGAACTTTGCAAAAAAGCCGCCGGTCATCGGAATGCCGATCAGCGAGAGCAAGAAGACGGTCAACGTCGCCGCCAGCAGCGGCGAACTGCGGCCCAAGCCTTCGTAGTCTTCGAGCGTTACATAGCGCTCGTTCGCGTTGGCGAAGTGGCTCACCACCGCGAACGCCCCCAGGTTCATCGCAGCATAAGCCGCCGTGTAGAACATTGCCGCCGAGGCTCCAAGAACCGGCGCGGCCGCGAAAGCCACCAGCAAGTAGCCAGCATGCGCGATCGAGGAATAAGCCAGCAGCCGCTTAACGTTGTTTTGAACCAACGCCCCCACGTTACCTAACGTCATGGAAAACGCCGCCGACACCCAAATAACCCAGAATAGGTCGTGCACGTTAATCACGAAAACAACCCGCAACAAAACTGCGAACGCCGCTGCCTTGGGCGCGGTCGACATGAAGCCCACAACTGGCGCCGGAGCTCCTTCGTAGACGTCGGGAGTCCAGATGTGAAACGGCGCTGCAGCCACCTTGAAGCCCAGCCCAACAAACATGAGCGCCACGGCCACGGATGCCAGCAACGGAATCGAGCCAGCTTGCAAGCTCCTTCCGATCTCATCGATGTTCGTAGAGCCTGTGGCGCCAAACATCAGTGCCACTCCATATAGAAAAAACGCGGTAGCGAAGGAGCCCAGCAGAAAATACTTCAGCGAGGATTCTGCGCTGGCAGCTTCGTGCCGCCGGAATCCGGCCAGTACATAAGAAGAGATGGAAGAAATCTCGAGAGCGATGAAAATCAGAACCAGCTCGATCGCCGACGACATCAGCGCCATGCCAACCACGCCAAACAAAATCAAAGCGTAGTATTCTCCAGCGCGAATCCTCTGCGCAGCCAAATATTCATACGAGCTAAGGATGACGACAGCCGCGATCGCAATCACGAGAACATGAAAGAAAACGCTGAATCCATCCACCTTCACCATGTTCCAGAACGCTAGCCCCGGTGACTGCGCCATCAACCAGGTAGCCCCGAGCCCCGCCAGCGTTCCCACCAGCGCGATCAGCCCCAGCAGTTTCTGACCGGTCTGCTCGTTGAGCAAAGGCTCAAGCACCATCACGATCATGCCGAAAACAGAGAGCACAATCTCGGGCAGGATGCGGACATAATCGGCACTCAGCGGCAGCGTCGACGAGTAAGCCGGGAGGACGGACATTATCACCATCATTGCCCCACCATCCGGCTCGCCACCCGCACGACGGGCGTAAGCGCTGCCTGTACCGCTGGATCAATCGCTCCCAGCCAAATAATCGGCGCCACGCCCATCACCAGCGCGGCCGCGGCACAGGGCCAGACCGCCCATTTTTCGATTCCTGACAGATCGCGCAGGGAATTGTTCACAGCGTGTGTGACTTTGCCATAGAAAACTCGTTGATACATCCAGAGCAGGTAGACCGCGCTCCAGATTATGCCGGTGGCGCCGAGTATCCCGTAAACCGCCTTGTCCTGGAAGGCTCCGCTCAACACCAGAAATTCGCCAATGAAGCCATTCAGTAGAGGTAGGCCAACCGACGCCAGCACGATCACCAGATACGACGCGGCATACACCGGCATGGGCGAAGCCAGTCCGCCAAACTCGCTGATCTCATAGGTATGCCGGCGTTCGTGCAGAATCCCCGCCAGCATGAACAGCCCGCCGGTAGAAATTCCGTGAGCCAACATGACGAACATCGCCCCGTTCAGTCCGGCCTGCGTGAAGCTGAAAATCCCGAGCACCACGAATCCCAGATGGCTAACTGAGGAATATGCAATCAACTTCTTCATGTTGGGCTGGACCATCGCCACCAGCGCGCCGTAGATGATGCCAATCAAGGCAAGGGTCATCACCCACGGAGCGTTTTGCCGCGATTGCTCTGGGAACAGGCCCAGGTTAAACCGCAGTAGCCCGTAGGTGCCCATCTTGAGCAGCACTCCAGCCAGCAGCACGGACCCCGCCGTCGGAGCTTCAACGTGCGCATCAGGTAACCATGTATGGAAAGGAAACAGAGGAACTTTGACCGCGAATGCCAGAAAGAACCCGAGGAAGAGCCACTGCGCGGCCGCCGGGAACTGTGGTACAGCTCCTGGCCTTGCGAGTTGGTCGCGAATGATCTCAAAATCAAAGCTGCCGGTGTGCGCGTAAAGCCACAGGATCGCCGCCAGCATGAAGACCGAGCCGATCATGGTGTACATGAAAAACTTCACCGCGGCGTACACCTTGCGTTCGTGGCCGAAGATGCCAATCAGCAAAGCCATCGGGATCAGCGTGGCTTCCCAGAAGAAGTAGAAAAGAAACAAGTCGAGAGAGGTGAACACCCCGATCAGCGCCGTCTCCAGGATCAGGAGCAGGATGAAAAACTCCTTCACCCGCTCATGAATCGACTTCCAGGAAATCAGCACGCATAACGGCGTGAGAAACGTCGTGAGCACCACCAGCCACAACGAAATGCCGTCCACTCCCATGTGATAGTGGATATTCGGAGTGGAAACCCACGGCTTATCGACCTGGTACTGAAAACCAGTTTGTCCGCGATGAAAGTAGACCGGGAGATGCAAAGACAGAACAAATGTCAGCAGCGTAATGACGAGCGCAAAAATACGGATGTCGCGATCGCGGCGAGGCAGCAGCATCAGCAGCAGCCCGCCCGCCAGCGGCGCAAACGTCACCAGAGTGAGAATAACGGGACTGAGGCTATCGGTGTTCATCGCCCCACCCCCATCCAGATCATGAAGGCAATCACCGCCGCCGAACCGGCCGCAATCCATCCCGCGTACGAGCGAATGTTGCCAGACTGCATCTGGCGAACCTCCTCGGAAACTTGCCGAGCGCCGTCGCCGGAGTCGTTCACAGCAGCGTCGATGATCTTCCGGTCCACATCCTGCCAGAGAATTCGAGTCGAGCCGTCAATCAGCGGCTTGACGAAGAGGACGGCATAAAGGTCGTCGATGTAGTACTTGTGCACGACTGCCTGATAGAAGCCGCCGAGGGCATCAGCAATCCTCTGCGGCAGGTCCTGGCGCTTGTGGTAGAGCAGATATGCGAGGTAAAAGCCAAGAAACGCCGCCGCTACGGAGACCATGGTCAGATAAAGTTCCATGTGACCTGATTCCGCAAGACTTTGCGCTGGCTGCAAGGGAGTATTTCCAAACACCGGAGCTAGGAAATTGTCGAAGCGGTTCCCGATGCCCACCAAACCGCCCACGATCGAGAGCACTGCGAGGATTGCTAGCGGAACCAACATCACCACCGGGCTCTCGTGCGGTTCGCCATGTCCATGCGAGTCGTGTCCGTGGGAGCCGTGGCCATGCGGATCCACTTGTCCCCCGCGATAATCGCCGAAGAATGTCATGAACCACAGCCGAAACATGTAGAACGACGTGATGAACGCCGTGACCACGCCGATCAGCCAGAAAACCCAACTTCCGTGCTCACTGGAAAACACCTTCCAGAGAATCTCATCTTTGCTGAAAAAGCCCGCCAGTGGCGGAAACCCGGCGATGGCCAGCGTCGCAATGCTCATGGTGAGAAACGTGAACGGAATATACGATCTGAGGCCGCCCATCTTCCGCATGTCCTGCTCGCCGCCGACAGCATGAATCACGGAACCTGCTCCCAGAAACAGCAAGCCCTTGAAAAACGCATGTGTCATCAAATGGAAAATGCCAGCCGAGAATGCGCCCACGCCGCAAGCCATGAACATGTAGCCCAGTTGCGATATGGTCGAGTATGCGAGAACCTTCTTGATGTCAGTCTGAGCAATGCCGATGGTCGCGGCAAAAAATGCGGTCAGCGTTCCAATGACCGCCACAACCATCAGCGCCGTCGGCGCGCGTTCAAAGATCACATGCGAACGCGAAACCATGTAGACGCCGGCAGTTACCATCGTGGCCGCATGGATCAACGCAGAAACCGGCGTGGGGCCTTCCATCGCATCGGGAAGCCAGACGTACAGCGGAATCTGTGCGGACTTCCCGCAAGCGCCCACCATCAACAGGATGCCAATTGCGGTGAGCAGTCCCGCGCCCGCAGTCTCCGCACCTAGGGGTGATATCCGATGAAAAGCTTGCTCGAAATTCAGCGAGCCAAATTGCTTGATCAGCAGGAACAGCGCGATCAGAAAGCCAAAATCGCCGATCCGGTTCACGATGAACGCCTTCTTGCCCGCCGATGCCGCCGAATCTTTGGTGAACCAGAATCCAATCAGTAGATACGACGCCAGTCCCACGCCCTCCCAGCCGATAAACATCAGCAGGTAGTTATCCGCGAGCACCAGCGTCAACATGAAGAACATGAACAAATTCAAATAGCTGAAGAAGCGGTAGTAGCTGGGGTCGTCCCACATGTAGCCAACCGAGTAAATGTGGATGAGGAATCCAACCCCGGTCACTACCAGCAACATCACCAGCGACAATTGATCTAGGTAGACGGCGAAATCCGCACGGAAGCTTCCGGAACGGATCCAGTGAGCCACAAACTCATGGTAGGGAAGTGATAAGGACGAAAACTGCGCCGCAACCCACAAGGCCATCGCAAAAGCAGCCCCGCTGAAGAGAAGCGCGACGGCGGTCACACCCTCACGCGAGGATTTCTTGCCGAGAAAGCCGTTAATCGCAGCCCCCGCTAGCGGCAGAATCGGGATCAGCCAGAGATTGAGGTTCGGGTTCATAGCTTGAGCAGGTTCACCTGATCCACATTCAAAGTCTCGCGCGTGCGATACACCGCAATAATGATTGCCAGTCCCACAGCCGCTTCCGCCGCCGCCACCACCATCACAAAGAAAACGAATACCTGGCCGGCCAACGCGTGCCAGTGCGCCGCAAACGCGACAAAGGAAAGATTCACCCCGTTCAGCATCAGCTCAATCGACATGAAGATGGTAATGATGTTGCGCTTGATGAGAAATCCAACCACGCCGCAGGCAAAAAGGAATCCACTCAGCAAAAGGTAATACGATAGCGGCACATACGAGTCAACCATCAGTCCGCCTCCCCGGTCGTCGTTTCCGGCTTGCTGGCCAGAACTACGGCGCCCATGATGGCGATCAGGATCAACACGGATGTGACTTCGAAGGGCAACAGGAAATCGTGAAAGAGAAGCTGGGCAATATCCGTAGGATGCCCTGGCAATGCGCCGATCGGCACAGATTCAGTTCCGGAGTGTTGCAGTACGACCCAAGCCACCAGCACGCTTCCGATCAGCATTCCCGGCACGCCCAGCAGAACCGCGACACGGCTCCCTTTCGTTTGTTCCTCTACACCCGCATTAAGCAGCATGATGACAAACACAAACAGCACCATGATGGCGCCGGCGTATACGATCACCTGCACGGCAGCAACAAACTCCGCGCCCAGCAGCAGATACTCTCCGGCCAGAGCGGCCATCACTGCAATCAGCGACAGCGCACCATTAATCGGATGCCGCTGCGCCAGCAGGTTGACCGCCCCGCCGACACAAACGGCTCCGAAAGCCAGAAATAGAATGAGATGAAAATTCATGAAGCCGTTCCTGGTTTCCAGTACCTGGTTTCCAGCGCCTGGTTCCGAGTAAAGCCCAGTTCTTACTAGCGACTGGCTACCAGGCACTCGCAACTGCTTCTACCATGCGACCGCAATCGCCGTTGCCACCAAATTCACAATCGCCAGAGGAAGCAGAAACTTCCACCCAAAAGACATCAGTTGGTCGTAGCGGAAGCGCGGCAACGTCCCGCGCACCCAGATATAAAGAAAGAGAAAGCAAAAAATCTTCGCGCCGAACCAGAACAGCGGCAGCAACGACTGCAGCAGCGGAGGCCCAAACAAGGGCCCGTGCCATCCTCCGAAAAACAGCAGCGTGGCCACACAAGCCACTGTAATCATGTTGGTGTACTCGGCCATAAAGAACATGGCAAACTTCATGGCGCTGTACTCGGTGTGGTATCCCGCGACCAGTTCGGTTTCCGCCTCGGGCAGGTCAAATGGGATGCGATTGGTTTCCGCGTACGCCGCAATCAAATAAATAAAGAAGCCAAAAAACTGTCCATGAAAAATGTTCCAGCGGGGAAGGAAGTACAAGAATCGTCCTCCCTGTGCATCGACAATGGTGCGCAGGCTAAAACTGCCAGACTGAATCAGTACTCCCACCAGTGAAAGCCCCAGCGCAATCTCGTAGCTCACCATCTGAGCGCTGGATCGCAGTCCGCCGAGCAGAGAGTATTTGTTGTTCGAGGACCATCCCGCGAGCGCCACCCCGTAGACACCGAGCGAAGTAACTCCCAGAATCAACAGCAGCCCAATGTTCAAATCGGTGATCTGCAGGGGAACGCTATGACCAAAAATCGTGATCGAGTTGCCAAACGGAATTACCGATATCGAAGTCAGTGCAAAGATCAGCGCCATCATCGGCGCTGCCAGAAACAGCGGTTTGTAAACATGCGGCGGTGTCAGGTCTTCTTTAAACAGAAACTTGAGCCCGTCGGCCGCGGGCTGCAGCAATCCAAACGGCCCAACCCGTGTCGGGCCCCACCGATTCTGCATGTGACCCACAACCTTGCGCTCCAGCCACACCGTATACGCGACCGCCGTCAGCAGCACGACGAGCACGATCACCGACTTGATCACCGACACGAGTATGAAAACGCCAACTGACAACGCTGCTCTCCCAATGCTGGAATCAGTCCGCCGCGACTTCAGCGGGCTTGACCTCATGACTCTCCATCACCGACTTCAACGTGCGCGAATAACGTCCGAGCGTTCCGGAACTAAAGAGATCATCATTCGCCGGAACAATCGATTCCACCCGATACGCAACTCCGGCCCCCGCCTGGCTCAGCGACGTATGCTGGCTGTTGCCCGCCAGCAGATTCATTCGCGACACGTCATAGCCTGGCACCAGCCGCTGAATTTCATCCAGAATTGCAGTCGGATCGAACGGACTTAACTTCGGTTCCAGTCCATGAGCCTCAAGCCACACCGCATGACGGTCGGCCTCGCCGGACTGCGCTCCGCGCGACTGCCCCATATCGGCGTGAGTGCCGCCGCCGAACGGCACGAGTTTGCGCACCTCAAAACCCATGGCGTCCGCAATGCGCACGATCATCTCGAAGTCGGCCTTCGTACCCGTGACTTCGCCAGCCTTCTTCACCAGCTGCAAGTCGCCGCAAGTATTGGTGAATGTTCCTGACTTCTCGTAAGCATTCGCAGCCGGCAGCACTACGTCGGCCATCACCGCGGTTTCAGTCAGAAACATGTCTTGCACCACGACGAAACTCTTCGAGAATGCGAACGGATCGAGATTCAACCGGCCCACGGGATTCGCTCCGACAACATAGAGGGCCTTCAAACTCCCCGCTTTTCCGGCCTCCACCATGCCATTAAGATCCAGGCCCGCGACCTGCGGAATTTCTCTCCACTCCTGATGGAAGTGGCTGTTTCCGGCCGTCGGGTGATATCCCGGCAACAGATCCGGATACAGCCCCATGTCGGCAGCGCCGCGCGAATTAGCGTAATCCGCCAGACAGACAAACCTAGCTCCGGAGATTGCGGAACCGAACTTCACCAGGCTGGCAAGACGATCTCCCCGGATCTCGGAGCCGAACACTATGACGAGATTCTGCTCGCCGCGAAGCTTTTCTCGCAGCTCGACCCACACATCTTTGCCGGTGGAGGAATTGACGAAGGCATCTGCTGCGGCCTCGTCGCCCGCCAAAAATCTAGCGACTTGACCTTCCGCTCCAACCGGAATCTGCATGAAGCTAGTCGCCTGCCGCCGCAATTTGATCGGCTCTGGAATTAATCAGATAGAACCGGGCCCGGTGCAGTCGAACGTTATTGCGAATTTGCCACGCCAGCAGCGGATGCTGCTCCGTAGGATCATTTCCAATCAGCAGAACCGCCGGAGCAGTGAAAACGTCAGCCATGCTTGCCGTCGCATCACTCTTGCCGCGAAGCGCCGCGGCCAGAGCAGGGAAGTCAGCAGTGCGGTGGTGGTCTACATTATTCGTCTTCAGCACCATCCGCGCGAACTTCGAAAGCAGGTAAGCTTCTTCGTTGGTGGTGCGAGTCGAGCCGATCACTCCAATCGCCGCCCCGCCATCCTTATCGCGAATCTCTGCGAATTTCTTTCCGATCAGCTCAAACGCGTCTTCCCAGGTGGCGGGAGTCAGCTTGCCGTCCTTGCGAATCAGAGGACGCGTCAGCCGTTCTTCGTGATTCGCGAAGTCAAACGCATACCGGCCCTTGATGCAGAGAAAGTCGCCGTTCGTCCCGCTCTTGTCGCGATTGTCTCCACGAACAATTTCCATCCCAGTGTCGGCGCGACGGACCCCCAGCGTAGTCTTGCAGCCGTCACCGCAATGGGTGCAGATCGTACCCACGTGCTTCATCTCCCAGGGACGCGTCTTGTAGCGATACGCGCCGGAAGTAAGCGCGCCCACCGGGCAGATGTCGATGCACATGCCGCACTCTTCACACTCCAGGTGGTCCTCTTTATTAGGCGCGATAATCGAACTGACGCCACGGTTCTGCACCCCCAACGCCCAAACATCCATGCCCTCGCCGCACACGCGCACGCACCGGTAGCAGAGAATGCAGCGCGGCCGGTCGAAAAATACCACTGGCGACCATTGCTGCTCGTCCTTGTGGTTCTTCGCCTCCATGAATTTCGATTCAGCAGCGCCGTAGGAGAACGTCATGTCCTGCAGTTCGCACTCGCCCCCGGCATCGCACACCGGACAATCCAGAGGATGGTTGCCCAGCAGCATCTCGAGCATCGACTTGCGCGCCTGCTTAATCTCCTCACTATCCGAAATGACGACCATGCCTTCGCCAATCACGGTCGTACACGCGGTCTGCAGCTTGGGCATCTTCTCGATCTTCACCAGGCACATGCGGCAAGCGCCCTGCAGCGAAAGGTTAGGGTAATAGCAAAACGAAGGCACTTCGATGCCGACCGCCTTGCAGGCCTCAATCAGCAGCGTCCCGGCAGGGGCCGTGACCTTCTTGCCGTCAACTGTTAGCGTTACGTCAGCCATGGGAAAGTTAGTGCGCGAAAACTGCTTGCTCTTCCGCCGCGCCTTCTTTTTCGTAAGGGCAAGGCCGGCCTTCCAGATGATCTTCAAACTCCCTGCGGAACTTTTTCACGAACGCGATGGTCGGCATCGCCGCCGCATCGCCCAATGGACAGAAAGTGCGGCCCAGCATGTTCTCCGCCAGGTACTGCATGTGGTCGATGTCCTTCTTCACTCCGCCGCCGGAATGAAAGCGCATCAAAGTTTTTTTCAGCCAGTCCGTGCCTTCGCGGCAGGGTATGCACCACCCGCAACTCTCATGCTGATAAAACTTCATGGTCCGCAGAGCAAACTTTACAATGCACTGCGCGTCATCGATGACAACCACGCCTCCTGAACCCAGCATCGACCCCGCCTTCGCAACGGAGTCGAAATCCATATTGACATCAATCTCATCGGCGGTGAGGCACGGACACGAAGCCCCGCCCGGCACAACCGCCTTCAGTTCCGCCCGTTAGGGATGCCGCCGCCGACTTCGTAAATCATCTTCTTCAGGTTGTAGCCCATCGGCAATTCATAAACGCCGGGTTTAGCGATATTGCCGCTGAGGCAAAACAGCCGGGTCCCGCCATTCTTCGGCGGACCAATCTTGGCAAACCATTCAGCCCCGCCGAGAATAATGTGCGGAACACTCGCCAAAGTCTCCGCATTATTAATGACCGTCGGACCGCCCCACAGACCTACAACGGCAGGAAATGGCGGCCGTATTCGCGGAATCCCCCGCTTGCCCTCAAGCGATTCCATCAGCGCCGATTCCTCACCAACTTCATAAGCCCCCGCGCCGCCATGCCAGTAAACGTCGAAATCGCGCCCGCTCCCGAAAATGTTCTTGCCCAGAAACCCCTTGGCGTAAGCGTCGCGGATCGCCTTCTGCATGATGTTCAATAGATATCGATACTCGCCTCGGATATAGATGTATCCGCTCTGCGCACCCACCGCCAGCCCGCCAATCATCACTCCTTCGATCACAGAGTGCGGATCATGCTCGAAAATCAGCCGGTCCTTGCAAGTGCCGGGCTCGCTCTCATCGCCATTGCACAGCACATACTTAGGTTTCGCCGACTGCTTGGGCACAAACGACCACTTCATTCCGGTCGAGAATCCGGCTCCGCCCCGCCCGCGCAGCCCTGAATTCTTCACTTCATTAATGATCGCGTCGGCCTCCATCCCAAGCGCCTTCCGCACAGCCTTGTAGCCGTCCAGTTCGAGATAGCGGTCGATGTTCGTCGCACCCTGGCCAAATCGCCGGGAGACGACCTTTACCTCATCGGGATGGGAAACCAGGGAAGCCATTTGTAATTTTGTAATCGGGTAATTTCGTAAATTGAAACCTAACGGCCCAACACAACTTCCGCGGCAGTTCTAAATTACAAAATTACCCGATTACCAAATTACAAATCTTCTATTGCTCGCTTTCTTCCTGTACTCGTCAAGCACCTTGTCGATCTTATCGGTCGTCAGATTCTCGTGAAAATCGTAATTCACCTGTGCCGCCGGAGCCCAACTGCAAGCCCCAATGCATTCCACCTCTTCCAGCGTAAACAATCCGTCAGCCGTCGTTTCCTTGTGTCCAACGCCCAGCTTCTTAGCGCAGTGATGCAGAATTTCTTCGCCCCCGCGCACCAGACAACTGATGTTCTGCAAACCTGCACATTAAACTTCCCGCGCGGTTTCGTAGTCAGCATCGAGTAATAGCTGATCACGTTGTGCACTTCGAGTACAGTCAGATCAAGTCGTCCAGCAAGTTCCGCGATAACCTCATCGGACAGAAATCCAACTTCATCCTGCGCATAAAGCAGAGTAGGCACCAGCGCCGACCGCTTCGTCGGATAATGCGTAACCATCTCCGCAAACCGCGCCTCGAATTCTTCAGAAAACTTCACCGGTCGATTTCCCCGAGCACAATGTCGATTGATCCAATCGCCGCCACAACATCCGCAATCAGCCCGCCCACGCACATCTTCTCCAGCGTCTGCAAATTCGCGAAGCAAGCCGCCCGCATATGCACGCGATAAGGTTTAGCGGTCCCATCGCTAACAATGTAGTAGCCCATCTCCCCGCGCGGCGACTCGACCGCCTGATATACCTCACCCGCCGGCACCGCAAAGCCCTCCGTAATAATCTTAAAGTGATAGATGAGCGCTTCCATCTGCGTCTTCATCTTCTCCCGATCCGGCAGCACAATACCCGGAGCGTCCGCCTTGATCGGCCCTCAGGCATTCCATCCAGAGCCTGCTTCACGATCTCAATCGATTCCCGCAGCTCCCGCACCCGGCACATATACCGCGCGAACACATCGCCTTCCTGCGCTACCGGAACCTTGAACTTGAAATTCTCATAGCCTGAGTAAGGCATGTCGCGGCGCAAATCAATGTCCACGCCGCTTCCGCGCAGCGTCGGCCCACTAGCTCCCAAAGCAATGGCATCTTCCGCGCTGATCTGCGCCACGCCCTTCGTCCGCATCATAAAGATCGGATTTCCCGTAAGCAGGTTTTCATATTCATCCACCCTCTCAGGAAAACGCCCGGCAAATTCGCGCACCCGCTCGAAGAATCCCAAAGGTGGTTCCAGCGCCACCCCTCCCACCCGAAAGTAAGAGGTCATCATGCGCTGTCCGCTGACCATCTCAAACATCTTCAACACTTCTTCGCGCTCCCGGAAGCAATACAGAAACACCGTGAGAGCGCCAATGTCGATGCGCGTGCGTGCCCAGCCAAACCAGATGCGAATTGATCCGCGTCAACTCATTCAGCAGCACCCGCAACCACTGCGCCTTCGGAGGAATCTCCAGCCCCAGTAGCTTCTCCACCGCCAGCGCGTAACACAGGTTGTTAGTCAAGGGGCAGAGATAGTCAATGCGATCGGTGAGCGGCACCACTTGCTGGTAAAACTTGGCTTCGCAGGTCTTTTCGATTCCAGTATGCAGAAAGCCAATGTCCGGCATAATCCGCACCACAGTCTCGCCATCGATCTCGAGCAGCACTCGCAACACGCCATGGGTCGAAGGATGCTGCGGCCCCATGTTCAGGATCATGGTTCGATCCTGGCCAGGTTCAAGCACGGGAGTGGGAGCAAGGTGGGCCATAGTCAAATCCTAGCGATAGCCCTCCACCGGATAATCCTTCCGCAACGGATGACCCTCCCAATCCTCCGGCATCAGTATCCGCCGCATATAAGGATGGCCGTTAAATCGGATCCCAAACAGGTCAAACACTTCGCGCTCAAAATAATTGGCACCCGGCCAAAGCGAAGTCAGCGATTCCACCGCCGGGCTCGCGCTGTCCAGACGAACTTTCAGTCGTACCCGTTCTTTCTTAGGAATCGACAGCAGGTGATAGATCACTTCAAACCGAGGCTCTGCCGGATAGCAATCCACGCAGGTCACATCAGAAAGGAAGTTGAAAGCGCACTCCGCATCATCCCGCAACAGCGCGCATGCCTCGCGCAGGTTCGCGCGATCCACATAGATCGTCATCTCCTCGCGGTCGAACTTCACGCCCGTAACCGCCGACGGATTCCACTCCAGCAGCCGCGCCACTGCTGGATGAGTCTTCAGTTGCTCAAGATCGGTGATGGCGGGGACCAGGGCCACTAACGTTCTCCTCGCCGGACATTAGTTGGCACACTGGATCGCACCGCCGACGGACCCCAGTCCAGAACGCCCTTCTTCCAGACATAAAAGAAGCCAACCAGGACAATGCCAATGTAGACGAACATCTCCCCCAGGCCAAAGTGTTTGAGATCATGCAGAATCACTGCCCACGGATAAAGGAAGATGGCCTCAACGTCGAACAGAATGAACAGCATAGCCACCAGGTAGAACTTCACCGAGAAGCGTCCGCGTGCGTCGCCAATCGGCGCCATGCCCGATTCATACGGCGACATCTTGGCCCGAGTCGGTTTCCGCTCCCCGATCAGCCAGGAAAGCGAGATAATTGCAGTCGCAATTCCGCCTGCCAGCACAATATGAATCAGAAACGACAGGTAGCCAGCGAAATAATTGTCGGGCATGGGACAGGCTATATATAATTCGCGCCAAGCATTGATTAAACATTCTAGATTAGGTGCTGGCCGTTAGGAGTGTCAAGGGATTCGGCGGCGCGTTTACGAATTCGGCAAAAAGAAATTTCAGGACTCTCATGATTTTTGGCTTTAACACTGACGTTAAGCACGTCGACACCATCTACCACGTGCAAAGTGAAGCCCGCGAAAGCGAAAAACTTCTCCAGACCCAGGTCTTCGTGCGCGGAAGGTGCATCGGCAAGAGGGCGATCTCCTATGCAAAATCCGCCGAGCAAGTTGGCTTTGGCGATCCCCAAAAAGAGCAGCAGCTCCGCGACCAGCATCGCCTCGTGCTCGAAGCGATTCGCGAAGGCAAGTTGGAGACCGTCCTCGACCACGCAGAAACCGAAGCCCTGGCCGGCATCAAACAACTCGACGTGCAATGGGAGAACGCCGCCTCAGTTCACAACAATCGCAATCTGACTATGCAATTACGCGTCACCGAAGACGGCGCAGCCGTGCCCAGCGCCCGTCTCACCTTCCGCTTCGCCCGGCCAGATGCAACACCTTTTTACACTCAGGCCGTCACCGATTCCGCCGGCAGCGCACAGATCTCCATCGAGGTCGAGGAATCCGCTTTGACCGAAGCCTCCGTAATGGTGCAAGCCAACCACGAGGGCCGCACCGTAACCCGCAAATTCGCCCTGCGCAAAGCCGAGTAATTTGAGTAGCGCCGCCGTCTCGGCGGCCGAAACAGGTGGGGACGGCCGCCTCGAGAGCCTGCCCTGAGCGAAGCCCGAACGGCCCAGCGCAGCGAGGCGTCGTCCCGCTCCGTGGGATAATACAGTTTGGGAACAGAGCGCTTTCAGCGTGTCTTTGTCGGAATGAAATGAATCTTCACATCAACGGGGAAGAGCAGGCGTTCGCGGATCAAACACCCGCGGCGTTCACGCTCGCCACTCTGATAGAATCCCTGGCCATGAAGCCCGACCGCGTAGCTGTCGAACTAAACCGCGAAATCGTCCCCCGCGATCGCTGGCCACAAACGCCCCTGAAAGACGGCGACCGCCTCGAAATAGTCCACTTCGTCGGTGGTGGCCACCAGATCTAGGCCGACGCCGGCGGAAGCATCCCCCTAACGCACTGTCATCCTGAGCGGAGCAAATGCTTCACGAAGTGAAGCAGTTGCGGAGTCGAAGGAGCCCTTGCCTCGCAGCGCTACCATCGGCCCCGCAAGGCATTTCCGCTGCCCCTACTTCCCGGCTGAGCCCATCTGAGGCGCCGCCGCTTTCTGTGCCGCGGCCACCTGCCTGGCCTGCATTTCCTTGATCTTCTTCATCGTCTGCGGATGGCGTGCCCATTCAATCTGCTTCTCCGCGGGCGCCCCGTACAACTCAGGATGGATATAGAAGCCTCGAAGCCGCGCATCTTTTTCTTGCTCCACCACCAGCGGATTCGCCTTGGCGTAGGCGTCCTGCCGCACCCCGGTCACCTGCCAAGACACTTCGACGTTCGGCGCGCTCGTCCGGATCTCGAACTGGTTGTTTTCGATCTTGCGTCCGATGATGGCCTGTGCGAATTGCCCGATCACGGTCAGCTGGTAGCGGAAGTCGGTGTTGAGTACCTCGAACCATTCTGGCAGTCGCACTGTCGCGTGACCCTGACCATCAGTAGTGACGTTGCCGTCGTAGATGTTCTTCATCTCGGAGGATTCGACTGAGGCGTGGACCAGGTATTTGTTCGCAGGGTCCATGGGATGGTCAATTTTGAAGTCCTTGGTACTCGCGGAGAGCGTGCCACTGACGTTGAGGTTGCCCGTGAAGCTGCCAGCGAAGTTCCCGCCGGCGCCGCCGGAGCCCGCGTAAGCGTCTATGCCATCTCCGCTAGCTGTGATTCCCTCGCCACCAGAGGTGGCTGTACCGCCGGTGGCCGTAACGCCTGCGCCCGCCTCGCCAAAGGAGCCGACGACTGCTCCGCCCATACCCACAACGCCGCTGCCTGCCTTGGTGTTATTGGAGGGGGCATCAACATTGCCTCCCACGGCGACGACTCCATCCGTGCCGTTCAAATCCGAACCCGACGGAGCCGTGAAGCCAGTAAACCCGCCGCCTGGACCCGACGTGGACGTTGACGCCCCGCCAACACCGGTCGCCCCGATTCCGTAGACGCCGGCGCCGTCTGGACTCGCATCTGAACCATAAACGCCGTAGTTTGTGCCCGAGGTCGCGGTCGCCCACCCGAACACTCCGTAACTCGCTGTGCCGCTCGCGGTGCCTTCGACGCCTATGCCGGACGGAGAGTTTCCCAGAACGCCAATGCCGTAGCTCGTGTTGGCAGCATAACCTTCAACCCCGGCGCCAGCCTGCGTGTTGTTCACACCGTAAACCCCGTAGCCGTTTCCAATCGTCGCCGTCTCCGAGCCATAGACGCCGTAGCCCGCCTGACCACTCCCGACACCCAAAACGCCTGAGCCCGCATTGGCAGTAGAACTGCCCGAGACGCCCCCTTTGCCGACGATAGCTAAGCCAGTGCCATTTTGCGTGACATTCAGGATCTCGCTCGTGTTGCTGGCGGTGACGGTCTGCTCGGCTTTGAAAGTGTTAGCCACCGCCAGTTGTGGGACCACGGTGGTGTCGATAGTCAACGTGCCGGTCTTGGTGATCGGCCCTCCCTTCAGTCCCAATCCGGTGGCAACGCTCGTGATCGAACCGTCGCCGGTGCCGGGGAAAGTTTGTCCTGTCGCGAAAGTAAAGAGACCCTTGCTGCTGATCTTCAGTCCGGTCTCAGTGGGTGCGGCCGTGCCCAGTCCATAGAGCAGGTTCAGCGTGCCCGAGGGGGCGCTCGTGTCGTTCGCAGCTGGTTCCGCGTGCCAGCGGAACGTCTGGTTCACCGCTGTAGCGCTCGTGCTGTTGTACGATGATGCCACGAGATTCAGCCCTTGCGAAACATCGCCTGCTGCAGCCGTCGCTGTGCCAGTGGCAGGCAAATTCAGCGTGCCGCGGATGGTGCCGGCGCCGTTGACGTCCAGTTGCGTGGCCGGCGTCGTCGTGTCGATGCCAATCTTGCCCGTGGTCCCGCTGCCCGTCTGAAATACCGACGAATCGATGATGGTCGCTGCTCCGCTGAAGATCGGCAGATAGTTGATGCGTGCCGCCGGTGGTGGTCACGTCGGTCGCGGCAGGCGGTGGAACTGTTGCGGTTGTGCTGCTTGACGTCGAGGAGCCGATGACCAGCGGGGCGGCCAGCACGAAGGCCGAAGGTGGAAGCCCGCCGATGGTTTCCGCATCGCCAGCTTTCAACGCATAGGGAGCGCTGACCAGCAGCACGCGCGGCTGCTCGGCTTGCCCTGAGACTTGTACTCCCACCCAGCGCGCTTGTTCGGAAGTGAACAGCTCCGCAGGCAGGCCCTCGGGCTTGGTTGATCCCAGCAGAACCGTGTAGTGACCGCTGCTGTCAGCGGTTGCGTTCTGCGTTTCCATCCAAAGTGGCGCGCCGCCGGCTTTCTCGGAGTAGAAGGCGAAAGTGATGCCGACCACGCCGGTCAGCGGACTGCCGTTGAGATCTTTGGCCGTCCCGCCGAAGCGGACCAGGCGAGGCAGCGCGGATGCGGTTTGCGCGGAGGTTTGAGCAACGGTTAGTGAAACCAGCGACAAGAATCCAACCAGCACCCAGACGATGCGGAGCTTCATGCGAATTTCTCCTTCGAGGAAAGCGAATCTTGGGCTTACCAGGGGGTCCGAATGCGTGGCAACAAGCCCGGAATCAGGCTCTGGGCAGCCGAGAACGGGTAGGCGCACCCAAAACGTGCCGAGGATTATGTTTGCTGGTCGTTGCCTTGTCAAGCTGCAAATAACTGCACAGCGTAGCCACATGGAGAAGGCCCTGTTGCACCGGGAAATGGACAAAGGAATGAGGTACGAACGCCTGGGCACTCTTCTAGTTACCCCTTCTCCTTCGAATCTTCATTGACACTCGCCAACTCACGTCTAGAATGTTTCAAACATTCGACTCGCAGACTGTTTCAAACATAAACGGGGACTAATGCCAGATCGCTTTTCATCGCAAGAGGTGATCGCTCTGACCGGCGTGACTGCACGCCAGCTTCAGTGGTGGGACGAGCGCGGCGTGGTCAAGCCGGAAAGGCTTGGGCATCGCCGACTCTACTCGATGCAGAACCTCACTGAAATGGCCGTCATCTGCGAATTGCGCCGCAAAGGCTTCTCCCTGCAGGGAGTCCGCAAGGTCATGCGCTTCCTTCAGCGCGAGTTCGGCAAGGGCTTGGCCGAAATCGTCAGCCGCAGTTCCGACGTTCATCTGCTCACCGATGGCAAGCGTCTCTATCTCGAAACTTCGGCGCGCCAGATCGTAGACATCCTCAAGAATTCGAATCAGCCCATTTTGGGTATTTGCCTCAGCGATGCGGTTCGGCAGGTGCGAGCTGAGGTCGTCGCCAGGAAAGCGAGTACCTCCGTAACATCGCCGACGGTGCGTCGGCGTGCTAGAAAAGCTTCTTAGGCAGCAAGTGCAGGTTGAAGTATCGCGTCTTGTGATCGGAACACAGGAGGAATGCATGGTCGGAGAACTGGACATTCTGAATGAATGGATTCCCGAACAGATGCAACCCGGAACAATTTTTGTCCTGGAGAACGCTGGCGAGATCGGCGAGAAGGAAGACCCTTACTGGGCTGTGCTGGCTTGCCCATCCTGCGGCATGCTGGGGCTGATTACGCGCCGGCAAATCAATGGCCTCGTCCCAGTCATCTGCGGTTCGGAGAAATGCTCCGCGCAGTTTTTTATTCGCGAGAGCGAAGTCATCGTGCGCAAACCGTTTTACGAAAAACGGGCCGCGCCCTGCGGCCTTTAGTTTTTTCCTGCCTTTACTCCGTTCAATTCTACCGGAATCTGGTCGACGATTTCTATTCCGAATCCTTCGAGCGCGGCTACACGTTTGGGCCTATTCGTCAGCAGGCGGATGCGGCGCAGGTTCAGGTCGGAAAGAATCTGCGCGCCGATTCCGATTTCGCGCTGGGTCTGGCGCTCGTTGTCGAGCAGTGACGGCAGCTTCCGGCCGCGATGGAATGAGAGCGCTGCGCGCTCGCCTGCTTTTTCTACGGCAAAGCCCTTTGAGGTTTGGTGTAAATAAATAAGCGCGCCGCGTCCTTCCTGCGCGATGCGCGCGGAGCGAGCCTTCGAGTGTGGCGTGACATTCGCAGCCGGTTGCGCCGAAGACGTCTCCCATGAGGCAGTGGGCGTGCATGCGGACCAGCACTGGCGCGTCGTTCTTCTCGTCTTTATTTTCTACATCTCCTTTCGAAATTTCTCCTTTAATCAAGGCCACGTGCGACTCTCCGCCATCGACTTCGCTCTCGTAAGCGATGAGGCGGAATTCGCCGAAGCGGGTGTCGACTAAGGCTTCGCCTACGCGATGCACGTAACGTTCGTGCGCCATGCGGTAGCGGATCAGCTCTGCGACGGTCAGCATCTTCATGTCGTGCTGTTTGCAGAACTCGATGAGGTCTGGGACGCGGGCCATGGTGCCATCGTCCTTCATGATTTCGCAGATGATGCCGGCGGGAATCAGTCCGGCGAGGCGGGCCAGGTCTACTGAGGCTTCGGTTTGTCCGGCGCGGACTAGCACTCCGCCTTTGCGGGCGCGGAGAGGGAAGACGTGGCCGGGGCGCGCCAGGTCTGCGGCTTGCGTGGCCGGGTCGATCGCTACCTGAATGGTGCGGGCGCGATCGTAGGCGGAGATGCCGGTGGTCACTCCCTCGCGCGCGTCGATCGCTTCGCAGAATGCGGTGCCGTATTGCGACGTGTTCTCGGCGCTCATGGGGCCGATGCGGAGGTGAGCGAGGCGCTCCTCGGTCATGGTGAGGCAGACCAGGCCGCGTCCATACTTGGCCATGAAGTTGATGGCTTCGGGCGTGACCTTCTCGGCGGCGAGGGTGATGTCGCCTTCATTCTCGCGGTCTTCGTCGTCGACGACCACGATCATGCGGCCGGCGCGGATCTCCTCGATAGCGGTGGGGACGTCGGCGAAGGCTTCGTGATTCATGATGCGATTTTAACCCAGTACCTAGTACCCAGTACCCAGTTCCGGTCGGGTGCAGAGCTGACTTATTCTTTGTCCAATTCTTCCAGCGTGCCGGGAGCGAGATCCACGTTCGCCTCTTGGATCGGGCTCATCATCTGGCCCTTGTTCGTGAAGAATCGGGACACATCCCCGCCGCGGTCGGCAAGGCGCGCAATGTTTTCTGCGGGCGCTGCCTTTCGCGTCTTTTGATTGCTCTTCATAATGCGAGTGCTCGCTTCAGGAGATCGGAAACTTCTGGACTCATGGCGTTATTTTACCTGTGGATTTTGGCTGCAAATATCTTTTTCCGGGTCTGCGTGGAGCAGCTTTCTCTGTTCCATTTGATACTTTGATTTTGAAAAGATCGTTGATACCCCCTCCCCCCTGGGTCTCGTGGAATCATCGGGTTAGCACGAAATTCCTTGCAAAATCCGGAGCCTAAAGAGCTTAGAGATCAAAATCTTGGAAGCAAAGGAGTTACAGCTTGGCTTCGTTCGGTGAGCTGTACTGCCTCTGCTGGGGCAATGATGAACGAATTTGGGATGAGGTGCAAGGTTAGATGTCACAGGAGGGCTGTGGAGAATTTCGGGGAGCAACATCGCGGGAGGGTTAGAGCCGTGGAATCCCACTTCTCGCAAAGGACGCGAAGGATGGCGCCAAGTCTTATTTCTGTACCTCTGAGCTGTTGCAGTATGGATGTACCAGTTGGGGGTACCGGCATCCCCGAGGCCTCCATCCCTCACGGGCGTAATGTGGTCGTATGACACTGATTTTCGGGGGTCCAGTAAGCCTTTACAGAGTGGGCATGGCAGGGCTTACTTCTGGGGCCTGGCGCACATACACCATCGACTTCGTGTCGTCCGAGATCTGGGGCGTTGTTTGGGTGGCAGTTATATCGAGGATTCGGCCTCTTAGGCCAAGCTGCGCAACCGCGCCTTCTGAGGTTAACTCTCTCCCCGCACGCGCCTCGGCAACAAGGAAATTGAACAAGTCCTTCATTTTCGAGGTACGTTGTCCTTTGCTCATGTTCGTGAGCAGAAGCGTAATCAGCGATTTGTTTCTTATGAGAAACGTTTCTAACTTTTTCGGGCTCTTGTGAAGGTCTTGAAAAACTCGTGGTCGTGTTGCGAACCTTCTCCGTGAGAAGGGTCGTCAGGCCAAGGAAAAGGAATCGCGCGTACTTTCCCCTTTCGTTATAGAAATACACAGCAGGATGCAGCCCCAAACTTCCCGGAGTGTTACCAGTTATCCGATTCAGGATTTGGAGAGAGTTCTTAAACACGGCTATCGTTCCTGTGCCGGTCTCGTCGTCGGGATATTTGTCGATTGTTAGCGGCTCGGTGGATCGGCTGGCAGAAATGGTTAGGAACTCAATCAACAGGGAAAGAGCATCTACAGGCGATACGGAGCCTCCCAAGGGCAGGTCGAAGGTTTTGATTGGTGGTTCGACTTCAGGGTCAAAAAGCAGCCCGTGAAAAGTTTCTGCCAGCCCTTCTATTTCCTTTTGTTGTTCCGGCTTGAAGGCGGACCAATATTTGTGGCCTCCTCCGGCTCTCAGGATCGCTCGGGCAGCGATTGCGAGCGGCTTCTTCCTGTTTCTGATTAACATCTCTTCTATTTCATCAAGCGGAGTTCCCTGGGAATTTATTTTGAAAAATGATGTCTCTGCCACGTCCGCGGTGCCGTAGACCCATTGAAGGGTTAATGGGCGAGTAAATAAAGTTTTAGCGCGTCTCACTGCCGGTATTGCATCACCTTGATCGCGGAGTTTGGAATAACGCCCTACCGTGCCCTCGATCAGCTTGCGTGTGCGTTTCGCGATGCGCTTTTGCTCTTCCGATATTTCGGCTCCGCAAAACGCCAGTGACAAGGGACCGTCCCCATAGTCGTCCAGCATCCATGCGCGCAATGCGCTGAGACGATGACCGCCGTCGATTACAAATATGAACATGGGGGACTTCCATAGAATTAGCGAGGGGATTACTTCGCTGTCGAGGAAGCTCGCTACAAACGTCGCGATTTGCTCTGGGGTCCAGTGGTTTGTTTCTCGCTGAAAATCCGGTTTGCGGAGCAACTTTAGGATTGGTGCCTCTGAGGCTAGGTGGGAAAT
>CAVXOK010000026.1:0-10936 GCA_963763285.1 uncultured Acidobacteriaceae bacterium
CAGTTTGCGCGAGTGAGGGGAATTGGGCGCGGACCCAAGAGAGATCGAGGGCGTTAGCGATGACGGTTTCAGTTGTCGGCATGGTAGTCATCTAGTTTTACCACGCGGCTGGGCGCCGGGCGTCTGCTTGCCTGGTGTAATCGTGCGTGGCATCATCGGGGTGTCCAATGAAAAAAGCTATCGCGGTCTCTGCCTTTGCGGCCCTTTTATTTTCAGGATGGCTAGTCTACGCGAGGTACGAGGCGCGGCAGGCTGAGCATAGGGCCGCTCAGGCGAAGCGGGATGCGGCGTATCAGGTTGTCCTCGCTCAGTTCAAAAGGGAGCTTCAGCTTGGGATGCCAAGGTCCGGAGTTAAGAAATATTTGGATTTCAACAGTGTTTCCTATGCGACCGATGGAAAGGGGGACTTAACACACTGGATCGCGCAAGAGCCGGGCGATGGATTTGTCTGCGATCGATGGAACGTATATGTCAACTTTCACTTCCTCCGCGCTCAGGGAGAGCTCGAACCGTCGGAGTTCAACAATTTAAGCAGCATTGCAATCCAGAAAATTGGACACTGCTTGTGACGTTGGGCACCTGACAGGCTCGCGGTCTCGAATTAAGAAACTGAGCGAACAAAATCCGCCAGCATCCCATATGCGGTCGCGTACAGGCCGGGATTTTCTTCGGTGATGGCGAGGCCGGGGAAGATGTCGGTTTCGAAATAAATGTAAGACGATGTGCCCGAAATCTTTCCCATCGGACTGCTGCTTAATACTTTTTCAGGCATGACGCTTGCCTTTACGCCGTCCGCTACACGCTGCGCCCGGCATACGAGTTTGAACGGCCAGCCATCGCGCCGGCCGTTGCGGACAGCGCTGGTGGTCAGTTCGTGAATGCCTTCACGATGGATATCTTCCAGGCGCACCGGAACATCCATCAGCACAGTGATCAGCGCGGCGGTCTTTACGGCGGCGTCCCAGCCGTCGATGTCGTGGGTGGCATCGGTTTCAGCTATACCTAGCGTTTGTGCCTTCTTCAACGATTCGTCGAAGCTTAGGCCGTTTTCCATTTCGCTCAGGATCACGTTTGTGGTGGAATTCAGGATGCCGTGAAATCCCTGCAGGTGGATCGCGGGTAGCTGATCGAACAAAGAAAAAATTGGAACGCCGTCCATCACGGTGGATTCGAAGAGGAAGCGCTTGCCTTGCGCCGCGGCCAGGTCGCGGAGTTCGCGGTAGGCGTGGACGATTGGTCCTTTGTTGGCGGTGATGGCGTGGGCTCCGTGGTCGAGCGCGACGCGGATGTGATCGATGGCGGGCTGGCCGGTTTCTACGTTGAGTGATGTTGCTTCGAAGAGGACATCGGCCTGGGCTGCTTTCAGCCAGTCTTGGACGTTGGCCGGTTTCTGATCAGACTCCCGGCTTTTGTCGGACAAGAGTGTCCGACCCACACAAGCATCGAGATCCAGACCATCGGGGTCGGCGATCCATCCTAGATGGCGGGTGGCTATTCCGGTGATCTGGAAGGAGATTCCGCGATCGCGGAGTTCGTGCTCGCGATCTTGGAGCAATTGCACGAGTATACGGTTTACGTTGCCGAAGCCCAGAAGGCAAAGGTTGTAGGTGCGAATGCGGATTCCCTCGCTCGGGGGCTAAAGCCCTGTCAATTCACGCCGCTAACGCGGCGCTGAAGCGTCCCTCTTCCACGGCACTACTTGGGGCCTGTTTCCCGCTTAAGATTCGCTTGCCTAACCCATCACCGTGGTGTGCTCGGGTTTTACTTTGTAGATGACGCGCACTTCGCCGGGCTGGCCGTAGGGGTATTTGTCGACGCCGAGATATTTCTTGGCCATCTTGTCGATGTGAGCGCTGGCGCCATCTTCGGTGATCTCGACCACGCGGCCGCGAATTTCGAGATAGCGGTACGGGTTCTCCGGGTCCATCAAAGTCATGGCTACGCGCGGGTCGCGGCGGACGTTTTTATCTTTCTGGCGTCCTTTTGCGGAGTTGAAAATGATGTGTTCGCCGTCGAAGTCACACCACACGGGCGTGACTTGCGGGCGGCCGTCTGGCATCAGGGTGCCGAGGTTGGCGAAAGCGCGCTTCTGGAATAGATCGCGGTATTTTTCGGGGATGGCTGGCGACATTAAAGGCTCCTTGCGATGGTGCTGTGGATCGAAAAAACATTATAGACGGGAGCGGGCGGGGCGAGCAGGATTTGCGGCGGCGCGACAGCCGCGAGTATTCTTGCAGCCACGAATTTTCAATCTGGCGGAGGAGACCGTATGCGGCTGAAGCCGCGGTTAGCGTTTATTCGGGTTTGCGGCGCGACTGGAAGCCGCGCCCTTTCACAGCGGAGTCGGGGATCGAGGTTCGTCCTGCGGGCCGTGCTGATTTTCCTGCTGTCAGTGCTGACTTCCGCCCAGGCGGGAAATATCCGCAGACTATTGTCTTTATGACCGACTTCGGCGTGGTGGACGATTCGGTCGCCATTTGCCGGGGCGTGATGTATTCGATCATACCGGAGGTGCGCATCGTCGACCTCTCGCATCAGGTGACGCCGTTTTCCATTCTCGATGGCGCGCGCTTTCTTTATGGCGCGACCCCTTACTACCCTGGGGGGACGGTTTTCGTGGTGGTCATAGACCCGACCGTGGGGAGCACGCGCAAGGCGATCGTCGCCAAGTCGAAACGTGGGCAGTATTTTGTGCTGCCCGACAACGGGCTGCTGACGCTGGTGGAGCAGCGCGACGGCATCGAGGGCGTACATGAGATCACAAATCCCGATTGGATGATTGGGACCAAGATGTCGTCGACGTTTCATGGGCGCGACATTTTTTCTCCCGTGGGGGCGCATGTGGCGCGCGGCGACGATTGGACGAAGGTCGGTCCGGAGATGCCGGTGGCGGCGCTGGTGCGTCTGGAATTGAAGGCGGCGCGGCTTGACGAGCGCGGCAGTTACGGCGGAGGTGATTGCGACGGACGGTCCGTTCGGCAATCTGGTAACGAATCTCGACGCGGAGGATTTTCTGAAGCTTGGCTATCAGCGCGGGCAGGACGTTCCGGTGACGGTTGGCAGTAAAGAGATGAAGGTCAAGTTCGTGCGCACCTTCAGTGATGTAGCCCTGGGCCAACCTCTTTTATATATCGACTCGCGCGGGCATTTCGCGTTGGCGGTGAATCAGGGAAGTTTTGCTTCAGTTTATGGGGTGAAGCCGCCGGTGGAATTGTTTATTCCGCGGGCCGGGAGGTAAGGCGTGCCGAACGGTTGATTTTATTCCGCCGCAGGCGGACAGCAGGTTCCTCGCTCTGCTCGGAATGACAAAGATTATTCCTTGGGCATCAAATCTGGCGCTCTCTGGCGCTCTTTACAAGTCGTGCGCGATGCGTGGCAGGACTGCGCGCAGCAACGCCTCGAAGCTGGTTTTGACGCGCTCGCCGGTTTCCATGACTTCCCGATGTGAAAGCGGCTGGTCGATAATCCCCGCTGCCATATTCGTGACGCAGGAGATGGCGAGCACTTTGATTCCCATGTGGCGCGCGGCGATTACCTCGAAGGCCGTCGACATGCCGACCAGGTCTGCGCCGATGGTTCGCAGATACTTGATCTCGGCGGGCGTTTCGTAACTGGGCCCGAGCAGGGCCGCGTAGACGCCTTCGTGCAGTGTCATCCCCAGCTTGGCGGCTTCTTCTTTTGCGAACGCGCGATAGTCCCGGGCGTACGCTTGCGTCATGTCAGGGAAGCGCACGCCGAAACGGTCGTCGTTCGGGCCGACCAGAGGATTCGTTCCCTGCAGGTTGATGTGGTCCCGGATCAGTACGAGCGCGCCCTGCTGGTAATTCAGATTGATCCCGCCCGCTGCGTTGGTCAGGATGACTGCGCGAATGCCCATGCGGCCGAAGACGCGCATGGGAAACGCGACCTGCTGCGCGGAATATCCTTCATAAAGATGTACGCGGCCTTGCATCGCAACGACCGGGACGGCACCCGACTTGCCGATCACCATTTGTCCGGCGTGGCCGATGGCGGTGGAGCGCGGGAAGGCGGGAATGTCTGCGTAGGAGATACGCGTTGCGTCGGTTAGGGAATCGGCGAAGCCGCCAAGGCCGGAACCTAGAACTACACCAATCTGCGGATGCAGCGGAGTAAGTTGCAGGACAGACTTGGCAGCGGTTTCCGCTCGGGTGAATTGATCGTCCATATGTGTGCGGTATGTACCTAAGAGGCAGTCGCCGAACGCTTATCTCGGTGCTGAAGCGCTGCGCCACCCAAAGTCAGAATCTTGCACAAGACGCTAATATTTCTTCTCGAACTTCGCGAACTCGCCCTCAAGCTTCCACTGCACGCGGGCGCGTTCGTTGGCGGCGAGGAACTGTTCGCATCCCGCGGAGGGCTTTTCTGCTCCTGCCGCACCGTTCGCGCATGCCGGCGCCGCGCGAAACACCAGTTTCGTGTCGGTCCACAGACTTTGGCCGGGCAGGAAGCTGTGCTCAAGGCTTTGGCGCGCCATCCGCTTCAAATCCGCGTAGGACAAGTGGTAGCTCTCGATCGCCCGCAAATATTCGTGTGTCATGTCGGAGCGCGACACGCCCTCATCGTCGGTCGCCAGCGCCACTGGAACTCCATACTTCATGTAAATCGGCAGGGGATGGTCGTCTCCACTCACGCCGAGAATCATGTCGTTCGAGGTCAGCGCGATTTCGACAAGCACGTTGCGCTCTGCCATTTCATGCAGCAAGCCGATGGGATCTTTTTCATTCATCACAGAGACCCCGTGGCCGATGCGCTCGGCGTGCCCGCGCTCGACCGAGGCGCGAATGTGAAACGCGAGATCTTCCGGCGGCACCAGTCCCATGGCCAGTTCGCCGGCGTGCAGCGTGATGTGCACTTTGGGATAAGCGCCATGAAGATAGTCCACCATGGCCATGTGCTCGTTGAAGTCGTGGATGGGAACGTACCAGTCTTCGGGCATGACGAGGTTCAGGCCGACAAATCGCGGATCGGACGACGCCAGTTCGAAGCCCAGCAGAATCTGGGCGAACACGATTTCATGCGGAAGACCGCGCAGCACCTGGTAAAGATAGCGCACGGCCACGTTGCAGCCGGGAGCGGCGTCGGCGGTTCCACACTTGAGAATCTCTTTGGCGCGGGCATCGTCGGCGGCGAGCCTCTTGCTGGTTTCGGCGGCCACGTCTTTCATGCCGGCAGTCAGCAGCGCGTCGCGCATCTTGGCGTAGTCCGGATTCCACTCGACTTTCCTTGCCAGTTGCGCCGCTGCGCCTGCGTCCGCGGTGTGCATGAACTCGACGTATTGCAGGTGATCCATGCCCGCGCGATTTGTGGCTGCTGCGATTGCTTCCGCTACGTGAGTGTGCGAGGCGAGCCCGAACTTTTCAAAGGCGGCGAAGAAATGATCGTGGCCCGATTCGTCGCCGGGTTTCCAGTTGCGCATCGACCAGGCATCAATCATCTGGTTGTAGAGCACGTGATCGCCGTAGCTGCAGCGGGCCGCAGGTTTCGCCGTGTAATTCTCGCAGGAGTCGCAGGGCGGGGCCAGGAGCCGCGAAGATGTACGGTCGACGCAGAGGCCGCCGTCGGCTGCGAAATCCACCAGATCTTCGGCGTAGATCGCGCCGTCCAGATGATTGTGCAGGTCTCCGCCCTTGGGCAGGTCGCGGATGAAGGCCAGCAGCAACGGCGGTTGCTTGCGTACGGAATCCAGATAGCGGGCCGTGCGCTGCTCTGAAGTTTGGGCGGCGGCGGCCGCAGTCAGCAGCAGAAGCGGCAAGCAACGGCGTAGAAACAGACGCATGGTTGGTGGCACTATCAAGCCTCCCAGATCAAAATCCCCGGAGCAATCCAAGATGTGGTTTCGAAGTCAGGCAGAGAATTGTAATCTGCCGCGGGCGGGCTTCACAGAAAAGATTCGCGAAGGAAGAAGATTCGAGAAGGAGGAAAGACGAGGCGGATCGGGAAAGTCAGCGCAGCCACGCGATCGCACCGATAACAATGGCTACAACCAGCAGCGCTCCGAGGACGTACTTATTGGCAGCGAACCACGATCGGGACGGGGCGGCCGAACTCGAGAACATCGCGGAGTTGCCGAAGCCTGCAGAACTCTCCGGCAGGTGCTGGATCTTTGCAGAGGCAGGCAGAGGGGACGGTCCGGAACCGGGTGCCGACTGCTTCGGTGCAGCAACGTCTTTCAAAGGTGTCGTGGCACCGACGGGGGGTTGCGGAAGGCGCTGGCCGCGCCATTTCTTCTCTTCGCACTCCACACAAAAGGTGCGACCCTGCGACACAGGAAAACCGCAAGCCTTGCACTTCTGCAGATTCCTTAGGACGAGAGGCACCGACGCATCGGCCTCGTCGGCCTTGCCAGAGGTTTGATTCTGCATTGCAGCGGACCAGAAAAGGAGTTTCTTCGGCTCGGGCTTCGCGTCTGCCTCGCTTCTTGTCCTCGTAATCTCCGGTTCTGGCGGCGGAAGATTTGCTGGCGCCTGAACCACATCTGGAAGCATCACGCTAACCGCGGATTCAACTGGCGCGGACTCAATTGGAATCACTTGCGCAGCTTCAGCCGCCATCGCTTCGACCGTCGGCTGATTATCGGCGGCGGACAGCTCTTCGGTCGCAGGGAAGGTCTGCACAGCGGCCGCATGTTTCACGGCGGTCTCCACCATCTCGCCGAGGTGCTGCAAGGCGGAAATATCGCGTTGCTCAAAGACGTGCGGTTTGCCGGAAAAAAGTTCGAAGACGCCGAGCACTTGCTGCTCGCTGACGATGGGCATCACCACAACCGCGGCGATGCCCAACTGGCGGCAGCCTTCGCGGTTTACCCGCGGATCGCGTTCGGCGTCGTCACAACGCAAAACCTGGCGGGTGCGCACGCTTTCCCCGGAAAGCCCATATTCCATGGAGAGCAGTGCGCCCAACTCGGGAGCGTTAGAGCCGATGCTGGCCCGGCACAGCATGTCATTGTGTTGTCCGCGGCGCAGGGCAATGGCGGCGCCGCTGGCCCCGGTAATGTACTGGGCGCGCTCGGCCAGCAACTGCAGCGCGGCGTCGAGGTCGCTGCAGGCCATATCAGACAGCGAGCGTCCGCTGTCTCCTCCGGGAAAACGCGGCCCCGGATCTTGCAGCATAGGCAGATGCGCGCTCGCGGTGGAAACGTTCGCGATTGCGGCACGAGTTGCGCTGGTACTTCCCATGTCCCCCTCCACCACAGATGCCAGACTGCGGTCGAGAATCGATTGATGATCTGTTACTGAACGATCGTTACTTAGCAATCGTTGCTTAGCAATCGGTACTGAGCGATCGCTACTCGACGACGCGTGGCGCGCGTGGGAACCTCGTCGAGTCGAGGCGGCGGGGGCGCGATCCGGCCTGCCTCGGGACTCATTTCAATTTGCAGGATGCTGTACTGGGAGTCTGCATCGGAGAGGGCATCGTGTCAAGATGCCTGCGGTTAGCATTTGGGAATTAGTAATGCAGCGGCACCGAATCCGAACTGCCTACCCAGCCCGCTCCCGCACGGCCGTGTTGGCCAGCCGGTTCGCCTCCGCGTTATCTTCGCGCGGAACGTGCGAAATCGAGAAGCTGAGGGCGCGCGCCAGCTTGCGGCAAGTCCAATGCAGAGAATACAGGCGCGAGCTGCGGCAAATATATTCCCCGCGCATCTGGCGAACCACCACCTCGGAGTCAGAGTAAACGTGCAGCGCCTTGGCCTTCAGAGAAAGCGCGCACTGCAGGGCTTCCATCAGGGCCACGTACTCAGCTACGTTGTTATCCTGGTGGCCGATCCACTTGGCGATGCGGATGGGGCCGCTTTCGCAGCCATCGATCACTACTCCAATGCCCGAGGGCCCGGGATTGCCCAGGGAACCACCATCCACGTAGGCCACGAGTTCAGACATCAGCGTTTCTTTTGTGCTGTTAGCAAGATGCGCCGAGAATGTTTCTGCGTCAAGACGAAATATTCGGTTCGCCTGAGGATTTTTCGTGCTTCCGGACGTTGTGAAAGTTTTTGTGTAAAACCAGTCCCGAATTGGGAAGGCACTTCGATAAACTTTTGCGCTACAACAGCTTGCACTTTCTGTTATGCACAGGATGACTCCCATGCATTGCACCAATAGTTTGCGTTGACATTTATGCATGGTCTGTTAAGGTGACTTCCGTCGACGGTTGAAAGGGACAGCGAAATAAACCTTGCTGACCCGAAGTAGACTGAGTGATCAGCCAAGCGGGGCAACCCGAGGGGCAGCCAAACCTGAAAAAACCGACGGCGCTGCGAGGTGCAGTTGGGGTTTGGGACTGTGAAAGCAGTGATCGCATCAAGGGGCTGTGACGGTACATGCGTCCACGCTGTTGGCTCCCTCGCAGGAGGCGGCAGCTAGAGCATAACCAATGTCACGGCCCTTTCAATTTTTTCCCCACCTTTTTGTTCCTCACTCGTCAGCGATGTTCCTGAAATGAATTCTCGACAAAACTGCTATCCTCTCCCGGCAGAGACGAAACCGTTCTTCGTCCGAATGGAGATCTTCATGCCCCGCCTGGTTGCTGTCCTCGCGCTTACACTCTGCCTCAGCTCCGCACCGTGCCAGGATGCCAAGAACGCCGCCCCAGGCCACTACCTGTTCGCCTGGACCGGCGACGTGGCGCACAAGGGCAACGACTTTCTGGCCGTCATTGACGCCGATCCTTCCTCATCATCTTACGGTCACCTCGTGACTACCCTCGCCACTGACCAGCAGACCAAGCTCGTCCATCACACGGAATACTCCATGCCGGCCAGTGGCATGCTCTTTGCCAACGATCACGATGCCGGGCGCACCTTTATTTTCGACTTGCGTGACCCGCTCCAGCCCAGAGTGGCCGCTTCTTTCACCGACATGGCCGGCTATATGCATCCGCACTCCTACCTTCGACTGCCCAACGGCCACGTGCTGGCGACCTTTCAGCACGCGCACGATAGTATGAACCCGGAGTCCCTGGGCAAGCACGGCGGCCTGGTTGAAATTGATGACACGGGCAAGGTGATTCGCTCGGCCAGCAGTGCTGATCCCGCATTTCCCGACGCATTGCTCACGTCCTACAGCCTGGTAGTGCTTCCCGAACTCGACCGCGTCGTTTCTACGAATTCCGCCATGGACGATGAGGATTTGTTCCGCGGGCTCACCTACCAGGTCTGGCGGCTCTCCGATCTGAAGCTGTTAAAGACGATGTACTTCGATCCCGGCGATAATCACTACGGAGAGATCAGTCCGGAAGAACCGCGCCTTGGTCCCGATGGAGCGATCTATGTACAGACACTCGCGTGCGGCCTCGAACGCATTACCGGGATCGGCTCCGACCAACCTAAATCGCAACTGGTCTACTCGTTTCCCGCCTCGTTCTGCGGCGTTCCCACCATTGTCGGCCACTATCTGCTGCAGAGCGTCTCCTACCTTCACAGTGTGATCGTGCTCGACATCGCCGATGGTGCGAAGCCGGTCGAGGTCGCCCGACTAAAATTCGACGATACCTATTATCCGCACTGGACCGGGTGGGACCCGAAAACGCATCGCATCGTAATCACCAGCGGCGGTGGCGGGGAGCCTCGTCTCTATCTTTTGAAGTTTGATTCCGCAACGGGCGCGCTTTCGATGGATAATGCTTTCCACGATGACGAAGGGAAGCCCGGCTTTAAATTCGCAGACCGGGATTGGCCGCACGGGTGGAAAGGCTCGGGCAGACCTCACGGAGTTGTTTTCTCTCGCTGACCCTCCGACTTCGCACACAGGAAGGAGGAGAATGGCGGTCTGTAGAAATGTCTGCCGCACACTGCTCCCTTTTTTCCTGTCGATCTGTTTTCTTGCGCAGAACGTTCCGCAACACCTGGGCAAGACCCCTCTAATATCGCCGGAACCGGTATCGCTCAGCGAAGTCTCCTCCGTTGAGGTGCCGTCCTTGCCTGCGGAAAGTATAGGGGCGCCTTTGCTGTGTGATCCCGCCGGCAGGGTGATCCTCCGTATGGCCACGCCTGAGTCTGGTGTGGAAGACCCGGTATCTGTCTCGAAGGATGGAAAGAATGTGGTCCGGTTCGGGAGGGAGAAGATCAGCGACGTTCCCTCACCGGGCCTCATCAGCATCTTCCTGAACGGATCCGACGTTTATATTCTGACTAGGGGTACCACTCCACTCGGCCACCAGGACAAGCTGCTCACGCGGAAAGGCGACATAATCGTAAGCGAGGCTACAAAGAGCAGCAGATACATTGCTCATTTCGAACAGGACGGGACCTATGCTGGCGCCGTCCCTTTGGACCTGCCGTTCAAACCTGCGCGCCTCGGCGTTTTTGAAAATGGTGATTTCCTGATCGCAGGTGGGGAGCCGTCGACGGACGAGCCTCGTTTGGCCATCGTCGGCTCGAACGGACAACTCCGTCGTTTCATCGAACTGAAGGGAGATGTACACGGCCAAGTCGGGTCAGATAGGGCAGGAAAAAGCAAAGACCGAACCGCTCTGCCGCGCTTTGGCCCCCCGGAGACGCCGTCGCTGTTCAACGCTGTCTACCTTTCACAGATCGCCAAAGATGGTCCAAGTCTTCTTCTGTTTCGCCCCATGAACGGTCCCGTCTTTTCGATCTCTCCGTCCGGCGAGATGACAGCCCACGAGCTGAAGGTTAAGGGGGATCACCGGCTGTATACAATCAAAGTAACCGGAGGTTCGTGGATCGCGGAATTCCTGCACGACGTTCCTGGCAGTGCTGCGGTGGAGCTCTCCACCTACGCGTTCGATCCCGACACCGGAACTCCGCTGCGAGAGTACTTCTTCCCGGCAGACCTCGGATGGGGGCTCGCCTGTACCGACGGCGACGAGTTCACGTTCGTCATGGCCAACCAAAAGACCAATACTCTAAAACTGGTCACGCTTGCGCCGGCAGCAAAACCAAATTAGTGCAAAGAACGTT
>CAVXOK010000027.1:0-66436 GCA_963763285.1 uncultured Acidobacteriaceae bacterium
AAACGGCGAATATTGAGAAGTTCGATGTATCGAGGCAGAAGTCAGTTGGCGACCCTATTCGCTCGGTTGCGATTGACAAGCTGACCGCCTACAAGGAAGACCCCAGCCAGGCCGCCGCTAGGATCGTAAGGGAAGCCAGTACCGAAGACTAGCCTAAGCCGCTGCCGGATCGTGAGAGAAGCAACGGAGTCGAAATAGAAAGTCAGCTTCGCGTTTCCGAAATCGTTCTTAACTGTCGATAACAGCGATTACACTCATTGAGGGTCGGGCTGCCCTGGGTCAATGAGTGTAATGGGGATGTTACGTCAACCATGATGGCCCGGGACCGCCGCCAGCAAATCAAGCACAATCGAAGGATGGCCTGAACGTGACTGTGTCTAACTCGCAGGAGCCATTTTTCTGTGCCTCGCGCTCATCTAGCCTGTTGTTGAACGGCGGGTGAACAATGGGGGTTGTTCAGAGTCGCCGTTTTTCACGCTAGGCTTCAAACTTGCGTCCCACGACTGAAGTTGAGTCTGGGACGCTTTTTATTGGGAGGACGGGATCTTTGCTGCCCCCACAGCCCAGGCGTCAATGAGTGTAATAGAGATGTTACAACAGCCAGAGTCAGGGGACTCACTGCCCAACCTGTAAACCCACTGTAGAATGCACAAGATGAAGGAATTCCACAGCGGACGTGAAGCCAAAGAGTTCCTGATTTCCAGAATTGTCTTGGAAGCACAGCGCGAAAACATTCCGCTTTCAGAGGTCGAGCGAAAGATGCTCTACTTCACGGAAAGCGGATGGACACTTCCTGATATGACCGCAGTCTCTGAGGACTTTGATCGTGACTACAGCCGGAAAAATATGAAAAGAAAATTGCAAAACTCATCGGAAAAGCTGCCAAGCACGACTACAAGGAATCCCGTGAAAACTATGACGCGTGGTGGTCCGCTATCCGTTTTCTGAAGAGAGAAGATCACTACATTTCGGTGATGATAAGAATTGCTGATTTGCGCCCTGCTGGCGATCAATTGAGGCTCTTTGGAACCGCCCTGGCTATCTAATTTGCTTTACGCTGGTTTTGTTCCTTTCCATTAAGTATCAGATCGACTGGTCAAAATATTTAGGGACCAAGTACGACCGCGCTTTCTTTTTCTGGATAACAGGGGTCTGCGCAGCGACCACCTATTTTCTTCTCCGATTTATCATCGGCAGAAACAAAAGGGACGACTTGTATGTCAAGGCCGTGAAAGCAATTGTTCGTTTCTTTCATCGTGCCTGAATGAGGGTACAACTACCGTTAACAGGCGATTACACTCATTGAGAATTGGCAGGGGTGAATGAGTGTAATGGCGATGTTGCGCCAACTATTCCGCACCCTCGGCTATAATGCCCGTGTGTGGCAGAAGTTTCACATTCTTAGCCGCTTACAGGTCTTCGTCGTGGCTTCGGTGTGCGCCGCTATCCTTGCACTTGCCGTCGCGCTCGCTTCGATTCCAGCTGATGGGACTTCCTGGTACCGTTTCCTTGGCCCTTCCCGGCAATTTGATCCATTCATAAACTTCGGTTCGGCGTTCGTCTCAGTGCTTCCAGTTCTTCTCGGCGATTACCATTTGGCTCGGGTTGGGGCCTTGTTGGGCTTTGCCGTTTCAGCGGTGATGTGTTTTGTGACCCAAGTCTGTGCGGGTTTCGTGTTCGGATTCCAACTGATCGGTCATTCAGTGCTGTTGCAAGAGCGTACCTACTCAGGTATTTGGCTGCTCCTCAGCATACTGGTCTTGTGGGGCCACATGAAGGCATCCAACTCCCACGCTATTGGGGAAGCGCAACGCTCGCTGCGCCTCGCTCCAAACGGCCTGGAAGATACGCTAGGGTGTCAACGAGTGTAATCGCGATTTATCGACAACCCCGCATAATTTCCTGGATCGATCACCAAGCCCATCGGCTCGCGCCAACTACCCACATGGATTAGCCATATTGGAACTAATCCGAACTCGGTACTCGTTTCTGGAAACTAAACCATACGGGTACTTGTAGGGAACTCTATGACGGTTCAAAGTCTCTCGGAGCGCGACGTCAGCTGTACTCCCCCGGTCAAGCGCCGCCGCAAAACAACTCAGGAGATCACAATGAAAAAATTGGGGATCGTTCTGTGTCTGGCCCTGGCGACCATACTGCTGGCGGGAAGCGCTTTGGCTCAAAGCGTAGGGGACAAAAGCGTGTACTTCACCACCTATTACACCAATGCGAATACCGGTGCGCCCGATTCAACCGTGCGCATCGTCAACGATGGCGACACGGGCGGGACCCTTTGGGCTTCGTTCTATGTGTTCGATGACAGCCAGGAACTGCAGGAGTGCTGCAGCTGCGCAGTGAGTGCCGATGGCCTGTTGTCGGAATCTGTGAACAAAGAGCTGTTGGCGAACACGCTGACCGGCAAGGTGAATCACGCTGGCGTCATCGCGGTGATTTCGAGTTCGACCAAGGGCCCCGACAGCAACACCCCGGCGCCTGGCCTGCATATTTTAAGTGTCTCCTGGGGCGCATCGGAAAATACGATACCGGATGTGAAAAGCCTCGCCGCCAACTATTACCTAGCTTTTGAACATCCGGCGGCCGACTCGAACCTGACAAGCAGTCAGCAGTCAGAACTGCAGAACGTGTGCGGCTTTCTCATCACCCTGGGCAGCGGCCACGGCGTTTGCTCCTGCACGCCGGAAGACCACGACTTTTAATATTCCGACTTTCCTGAGCCGGAAGGCCCGACCACGAGGTCGGGCATCAATGAACAGCCGCGCGATATCTCCTGATAATTAGGCACCGGTGGCCGCTATTTTGGACACGAATGTTGCAAACAGGCGATTACACTCAAAACCCCCGGCTGGGGTCTTCGCCCCAGAGCAAGGCTCGATGAGTGTAATAGGGATTTATCAACAATTGGCGTTTACTGTGCAGGGTACGCAGACGAAATCCGATGACGTTCTCGGCTCGTCGAGTTCACAGTTTGAATTTCTCCGAGAGTGACATTGGCCTTACGAACAAAATCAGCGCGCCCGGCTTGGCCTCTGATTTGAACTTCCCGCAGGTATTCGCTGCAGCTACCTCGAATTCGACGATTTTGCCGATCCGGTAAGTCGGGATGACATCCCCTGCAGGCTGCTCGGCTGAGCGTTTTCCGTATTCCTGACATGCGATGTAAATGTCTCCCATCACCGAAATAGATTCCAGGTCATTTGTAAGGAACTTGGGGCCGGGGATAGCGAGTCCATTGCACGCATGGGGCGAGGTCATGTCTGCCGTGACCTGTCTATTCTTAATGTGCAACTCTACGACTCCCTCACGATTGGTTGGTGCCAGCAACTCTGCGCCGTGCCATTTCCCGAGCGATATGTTGAGACACTCCTCCATGATCGGCTTCCCATTCCGTGCATTCGTAACCCGGATATGAATGTCTTGCGCCCAAGCCAGTGATCCGCAACCAAGGCGTTTACACTCATTGAGAATTGAGAAGGTCAACGTAGTTCTTCATCGACCGAGGCGGGGGACCAGACTGTCATGAAATTGTAATGGTTGCACGATCAGAACGAATCATCTCCTGGCAGAACGGATCAAATCGATCGTCTTGTAACCCATTGGAAAGAGGAGTAGACTAGAAAATTTTCCAAACGGTTCAGAACCCACTTGTGTATTGCTAAACCGTTGTACGGGCTAACACCTGTACCGAG
The DNA here is from genome assembly GCA_963763285.1 of uncultured Acidobacteriaceae bacterium. Classification (GTDB taxonomy): domain Bacteria; phylum Acidobacteriota; class Terriglobia; order Terriglobales; family Acidobacteriaceae; genus Sulfotelmatobacter. Next base: position 3,708 of record CAVXOK010000027.1, read on the forward strand.
GGTTCGAATCCCTCCCTCTCCGCCATGCAGTCTGGACTGCGGAGAAAATCGGCTTTTCTCTCTCAAAATGCGCGAGAATCGCCCGTATTTCTCGACTGTTCCAGAGGAAACCGGACTGCAGTTGATCGGATTCCGTCAACAGAAGCGCGTTTATGAGGACAAAACTCATCTCCTGTCTTGGCAAAAGCCGATAGCACTCTATTACAGTCGTCGCTCTTTCACCACCTGTGCCGTTTCGTCTCTTCTTCGTCAGGTGGATTAGCGTCGGCGAGGGAGTCTCTTTGCCGAGGCCTCGGATCCAGGTGGTTCACGGAACGGTTCCACAGAAATGCGCTCGTAACGCACTTCCAGCACGGTCAGGTATTCTGTGCCGCCCGGCAATTGAAGGACTACGCTGTCACCCGCTGCCGACTTCATCAACGCGCGCCCCAGAGGTGACACCCAACTGATGTGGTTGCGGTTGAGATCGATTTCGTCGGTGCCCACGATGCTCACCACTCGCGATACTCCCGCGGCATTGGCATAGCGCACGGTCGCTCCGAAGAATGCCCTCGCCGCCGCCTGCCCCGCTCTCGGAGCTTCCGGGTCCACCACTTCCGCGGCTTCGATTCGCTTCGTGAGAAAGCGAATCCGCCCATCGATCTGCCGCAGCCGCCGCTTGCCGTACTGATAGTCGGCGTTTTCACTGCGATCGCCGTTGCTGGCAGCCCACGCCACCACCTCCGTCACGGCCGGGCGTTCCCTGGTGAGCAGAAACCGGTGCTCATCTTTGAGGCGCTCCAGCCCGCTCGGCGTGATGTAGTTCTTGACTGGCGTCGCGGGCGCGTCCGGTTTTGGTTTTCTCGTAAACCCTTTTCGCATCTCGTAGTCTTTCCAGGGCGAATCCAGTGGGTGCACCAATGAACGCGGGTGAACGCCGATAAAAAATAAGGTAAGTTATCCGCGTTTATGGGAGTCCATCTGCAGCCCTAACTGATTTTTTCATATCTCGCAGCCTCTTAGCGATCCTATCCATCATCTTGGACAAGCGCCGGCGAAGGCATGCTTCGGAGATCGGTACTGATAAGCGAGTTTTATGGTCTTATGTGTCCTCGAGCCGTTCGGGTAATCTTGGGGTGGAGAAGTTATTTGAGCTTGGCGAGAGGACTCGATCATGACGAATAGAGAAGCCGGAATCAGTGTAGTCCGCGAAATGATGGGCGACGAGGCGGCCGCAAAACTCAGCGCTTCCGCTGGCTCAAACACCTTCGGTGCCCCGATCGCTGCCTACGCAGTCGACCAGGTCTTTGCGGATATCTGGACTCGTCCCGGTCTGGACAGGCGCTCGCGCAGCCTGGTTGCGATGTCCGTCATGATTGCCATGCGTCAGCCCCATGAATTCGCCATCCACATGGGGGCCGGGCTCAATAACGGCCTCACGTTGAAAGAAATCGAGGAAGTTCTCATCCAGGCGCTGCCATACGTTGGCTATCCTGCCATCGCAACAGCACTGGCTGCTGCTGCCGAGGTTATCAAGGAGCGTGGTCTGGACGTCGACAAAAACTACGATGGCCACCGCGGCTTGCTTTGACACTGACCGGTATCCGCACTGCCAGTGTCGAACGACGCTTGACTGTGCAACCCGGGGGCTATCGTTTCGTGAGCCACGACAGGTACCGATAAGTCGGCTTGTGTGAATCGATTCCACAACCTCCTGGATCACGGGCAAGCGCGAAGTCAACGGTTGTTAAGAGGGCGGGTGGCCGATCTTTGCATTGCACCATTCTCAGGGAGGGGGCCCATCCTTGCGTTTCTTGCAAGGGTGGGCGGTGATGCTGCCAGCGCAACTCTTGTCCGTTCTACATTACCCGTTGTTTATGCCGTCGTCGTACCCGACCTCCCTTTGACTTCACTCAAGGTAGGCTCTTCGCAAAGTACGCGAAGTACGGAGCACCCGCGGCTGTGGTGGCTTCTGCAGTTTGAAGGCCGGGCCCCGCCACCAAAAAAGTGGAAGCCGGAAGGCCGCCAGCGAGGACGGTTCCCGAACTATTTCCTCGTTGCGTGCACTGCCCACGGCCCTGGGTTGAGCGTGACCCCCACGATCGCTCCTGTTACGTCACGGTCGATGTGCAGGCGGTCTTCTCGCGGCCCGGCAATTTCGAATTCGTCGGTTGCGACTGGGGTCAGCAGAACCGGGTTTGCCTACGGACAAATAGCTGCTGGATGTGGTGTGCCCGGTCAGTTCGATTTCGAGTGCAGTTCCCTTGCGCCGCACTTCCGCGATGGCGTCTGCGGAAAAGGCGTAGCTGGCAACTACGCTGTCGAGTTCTTTTGGAGTGAGAACAACGTTCGTGCGCGGAGTCTTCGGCGGCAGCTGCGGGAGGCTCGCGAGAAGAGCATCCCAAGCGGTCTCCGAGGCCAATATCCCGAGATGATCCATGTCTTCATCGCTGATGGTCGCACCCACGGCCTTTCCGGTGGTAACCGTGAACAAGGTGTCTCCGTCGTCGCCCTCGGCCATCGGCTGGTCGCCGCGCGCCATGGAATTGTGTACCTGCACGCCGAGGCGTTGCAGCGCCCAGATCGGCAGCGACTTGTTGGTGAGGACTACCGTGAGCGTTGTGTTGCGGGTGAGCCCTTGCGGGTTGATTTGCTTGCGCCCTAAGTCAGCCCGCGCTTGTTTCGGCTTGTCGATTTGCCACGTAAGCGGCGATTGCGTCCGCGATAGATCCGCAGTGGCCGTCCACCGGGTGTAAACAACACATCACCTCACCCTTGCGATCGACGACCAGTCCGCCGTTGTTGACGGTGACAACCAGCACCTTAGTATCGCCCAACTGCCGAAACGCGGCGCCTTGACCGGAATGCAGGGAGATGTCCCAGCCGAGACTTTGCATCGCGAAACGTCCGGCGCCACGTGCGCCCAGCGGAAACCAGCCGGCCCGCGCACTCGCTAGTGCCGCTCGTCCCAGTTCCTCGTCAGGCGTAATGGTATTGAAGCGCCGGTCGCCGAGATCGAAAATGATCGCCCCCGCAACCGTAGCCACATCGTTAAAATTGCCCGCGTCGGTGATCATATCTTTAAGGGCATTGCCGACTCCGGTGGCGGCTGACAGGCCGTAGGACGAGCCTCCCGAGAGCACGATCGCATTGACGCCTGCGGCCGGGTCGTCGTAAGACAGCCGCAAGGCCTCGGTGTTGAGAGTCCCAGGCGCACCGCCCCGCACGTCGACTGCGGCTACGACAGGAGTGGGGAAATATAACACCGTAGTTCCGGTAGGCCCTTCCTCGTATTCGGCGACGCCGATCTTGACGCCGGGAAAATCAAACGTCAATGCCGGGCCTTCATAAGAAACATGCGGCTTTGGCTTTGATTGGGCCGCGTCCTGCGAACGAGCAACAGGCGTAGCGAGCGATAGAACGGTGAGAACCCATGCGGCCGTGCTCCAAGGCAAGAATCCAGGCGTGAATCGCATCGATATAGCTCCAACAATTGCCGGAAGGTGGCTCGGCCAAGAGGGTAACATGATCGCCCGGCCTTGGAAATCTGGGCGACGGATCACGTGTAAATCTTTCAACAATCCAAAGTGCCAGCGTTGGCTGGCAATTTTCTGTCGACGCTACACTGCGGCTACACTATTTAAGAGGCACCGTGCCGCGAGTTGCTCCTTCAAAATGATCTCTTTCTCAAACATCAATAAGCAGTATGGCAAGCAGTTGCTCTTCGTGGATGCTTCGTTTCAGTTGAATCCCGGCGAAAAAGTCGGACTGGTCGGCCCCAATGGGTCGGGCAAGACAACGCTATTCCGGATGGTGGTCGGCGAGGAAACTCCCGACGAGGGCGCGGTCTCTGTCCCCAAGAAGTTGACGATCGGCTACTTTCGCCAGGACGTTGAGGAAATGCAGGGCCGTTCGGTTCTGGATGAAGCGATCGCAGGCAGCGGTCGCGTCGGCGATCTGCACCACGAACTCGAAGCCTTGCAGCGGGAAATGTCCGACCCCGACAAAGTTGATGACATGGACCGCATCCTTGAGAGCTTCGGTCACGTTCAGGAGGAGTACGAGCATTTAGGCGGTTACGCGCTCGAATCGCAAGCCCGTGAAGTGCTCCACGGACTGGGATTCAAAGACGATCAGATTGACGGCGACGTGGGCGCTCTCTCCGGCGGATGGAAAATGCGGGTTGCGCTGGCACGGGTCCTGCTCGGAATGCCGGATGTATTGCTGATGGACGAACCGACGAACCACCTCGACATCGAATCCATCATCTGGCTGGAGCAGTTTCTCAAGTCATTTCCCGGCGCGCTGCTCATGACCTCGCACGACCGCGAGTTCATGAATCGTCTGGTCTCAAAGATTGCAGAGATTGATGGCGGCGAAATCATCACCTACTCGGGTGACTACGACTTCTACGAGCGCGAGCGGGCGGTCCGAGAGAGCAATCAGCAGGCAGCATTTGCCCGGCAGCAGTCCATGCTTGCCAAAGAACAGCGCTTCATCGATCGTTTCAGGACGCACGCGGCCAAAGCGGCCCAGGTGCAGAGCCGGATTAAGGCGCTTGGACAAGATCGAAAAGATCGAGTTGCCGAAGAAACGCGCAGGTAGTGAAGTTTGACTTTCGTGTCCCTCCGCGATCCGGCGAACAGGTGGCCGTCCTTGAGAATCTGCACAAGAGTTACGGCCCGCGTGTGATTTACGAAGGGTTCAATCTCACCATCCGCCGCGGAGAACGCTGGGCCGTCATGGGGAGAAACGGCGCGGGCAAGACTACGCTTCTTAAAATGATTGCCGGAGCCAGCGCTCCAGATGCGGGAAGCGTGCGGCTCGGCGCCAGCCTGTATATGGGCTACTTCGCGCAACAATCCCTGGACGTGCTCAATTCCGATCTCACCGTCATCGAACAGTTGCAACAGGATTTTCCCCAGGACGGTCTCGGGTCGTTGCGGAACCTGGCGGGAGCATTCCAGTTCTCCGGCGAAGACGTGGATAAGAAGATCCGCGCACTCTCCGGCGGAGAAAAATCGCGGCTGGCAATCGCGCGCATGCTCTACAACCCGCCGAACTTCCTGGTGCTCGACGAACCGACGAATCACCTGGATCTTGCGACCAAGGAGATGCTGGTGGACGCTCTGAAGGATTTTGAAGGCACCATGATCTTCGTATCGCATGACCGCATGTTCCTTCGCGGTCTCGGCTCACGTGTGCTGGAACTGGGTGGTGAGAGCGGCACGGACCGCCATCCCACCGTTTATCCTGGCTCCTATGTTGAATATGTCCAGAAGCTTGGACACGAGGCGCCTGGGATCTATTCGTAGGCCTAGCAGGGCTTTTGTGTAACGACTCGCCGGCGGATGAACCACGAACCCAACATCTACGGAACTGACGGAGATCCAAGCAAAGGAGCCGCCGTCTATACGCCGTTGGCTTTGGCGTTGTATGACTTGGCGGTCTTGCGGATTTCCAATTCCTTTGTCTGGCAATGTCCCTCGCGTGTGCTCCTGGATTTCTACAACCAGCACATCTCTGATAAGCATCTGGATATCGGTGTGGGAACTGGTTACTTTCTCGATAAATGCCGGTTCCCGTCGACCGCCCCGACGATTGCACTGTTCGATCTAAACCCTCACAGCCTCGCGAGATCAGCCAAGCGCCTGCGTCGCTACAATCCGTCCTGCTATTTGGGCAACGCTCTTCAGCGCATCGATATCAGCATGTCCGGATTTGATTCCATCTCGCTCAACTATCTCTTGCACTGCCTGCCTGGCAATTTGGCGAGCAAGAGCGTCGTGTTTGAGCACGTGAAGCCTTTGTTAAGAGATGGCGGCGTAATATTCGGCTCTACGATCCTGGGCGAGGGTGTGCGGCACAACCCGCTGGCCAAACAACTGATAAAGATTTACAACGCGAAAGGAATTTTCAGCAATTTGTCAGACCGGCAATCCGATCTTGAGGCAGGGCTCAAGGCACATTTCGATGAACACACAATACACATTGCGGGTTGTGTAGCGCTGTTCAGCGCCAGAAAACGAATGGCTCGGACGGTTACCGGAGCCAGCCGAGAAGCTCAAGGACGAAAAGGGGCTTGGTGAAAGTCGCCACCTTCAACATTAACAATATCAATAAGCGGCTCGACAACCTCCTGGCTTGGTTAGCAAAAGCTAAACCGGACGTGGTGAGTCTCCAAGAGCTCAAGGCAGAGCAGGGAGCCTTTCCCGTGAATGCCCTTCGAAATCTCGGTTACGAAGCAGTCTGGCAAGGGGAGCGCTCCTGGAACGGCGTGGCCATTCTCGCGCGAAACCACGTTCCCGTGCTGACCTGCACAAGCTTGCCGGGAAATCTCTGCGAAGATCATCAAGCTCGCTACATTGAAGCGGCGGTTCAGGGAGTCCTGATCACTTCCATCTACCTCCCCAATGGGAATCCGCAGCCTGGACCGAAATTCAATTACAAGTTGGCCTGGTTTGAGCGCCTGATTGCCCACGCCGCCGAACTCATGGCGAGCGGAGCGCCCGTGGTGTTGGCCGGTGACTACAATGTCGTGCCGACTCCGCAGGACATTTATCCGACTCGATCGTTGGATAACAACGCGTTAATCCAACCCGAGAGCCGACAAGCCTTTGCGCGTCTGCTGGCTCAAGGCTGGACTGACGCCATGCGGAAGCTACATCCGGACGGGCCGCTCTGGACATTCTGGGATTACAAATTTGAACGGTGGCAGAAGGACAAAGGCATGCGACTCGATCACTTTCTGCTCTCGCCGAATCTGTCGGACCGGCTCGTGGACGGCGGTGTTGACCGATGGGCGCGTGGGCAGGAAAACGCGAGCGACCACGCGCCCACATGGATCATGCTTGATCTTTAGACCTGAGTCGAGGTTCCAGCACGCGTTTCTTGTTCGCCAGCGACGTAAAGAGCAGCCTTTTCCGGGCCGCCTGCGCATTCGTGTCAATTCGCATTCGCGACTTGACGCGAAAACTACGCTGGACACCTAGGCCTGCTTGGCTTACAGCATTTCCCCTATACCCTAGCCACGAGGATTTCGTTATTTTGCTGATCGAACGCGAGACTCTGGGGAGGAGGTACTCGCGAAGGTTGAGGAGCTCCTCGGCTCTGTCACTGGTCAATCAGCCGCTCCCTCGAAGAGGTCGGGACAGGGATTCGCACGCGAAGAACCAAGCTCACTGATCCCTACTTAGGAGAGCTATGCTCGTTGTTGGCTTGTTGGGAACGATTGTGTTGTTCGCATTGCTTCTAATGATTGCCTGTGATCTATGAGCCTTCCTGTTTGCCAGTGAAGACACGGCCACACTTCGGACACTTCATGCTGTCGGTCGATTAGATGGACGCCGAACCTCTCATTGGACATCTCTTTGGCTGAATGGCGGAACGCCGGCGTCAACTCCAATGAAGAATAGAAAAAGGCAATCGCAGCGTTCATCCTACATAGGCCAGAGCCCACTTGTGTTTATTTGTTCGGCCAGACAATTGCAGTTGAACGTGTGGCGTCGGTGAGTTGTTCGAGATGCGAGAGGCGGCGTTCCAAATCCTCTAGCTGACGCGTTTTCTCGCTGAGCGCCTGACTAAGCTGTGCGATCTTTGTATCTTTTTCCTGATTTGCCTTATAGAGCGCTTGTATCGCGGCGAAAGCCACTCCCTGCGCGTCCACCGTGGAGATGTGCCTGTCATCCTCACCCAAACCGAACGCCACGTGGAAGTCCTGCGCGCTGGGGCCGAGGTGGCGAATGGAGTCCGCTTGAGTTTTGTAGTTCCAGGTCGAGACAGGCATCGCCACGAGTTTTTCCAGCAGCGAAGGCGCATCAACTGTAGCGAAATTCGTCTTCGCATTGCGGTCACTCAAAGAAGACCAAGAACCGGAGCCGCTAGCCAGGACGGCGCCCGAGCCGGAGGCGCCGCTGGTTGAGGTGTAGAAGTAGAAGCCGCCAGATTCCTCGACCACGAATTGAGATCCGCCAGTGTCCGAGACACCGTTGCAGTTGTCCGACCAGACGAAGCTGAAGTCGTAATTCGCAGTTGCACCGCATCCTGCCGCGAAGCTGTCAATCCCGAGGGCTTGGTTGAGGAGCCCGCCCGGCACGGTGGCTTGAGGCCCGCTGGCTGTATTACTGTCGCCGCCGCCCACCGTTGCGTGTTGGCCGCTGGCGATATTCTCCCTACCGCCGCCCACCGTCGACCAGTCGGCGCTGGCGGTGTTGCCGGATCCCCCGGCCACTGTGGCCGAGCCGACACCGTCTTGGCTGCCGCCGGCTACGTTATCTGCGCCTCCGCCGACCGTGGAGTTTACGTCGCTGGCCGTGTTGCCCGAGCCGCCGGCCACCGTGGCCTGCGATGCGGTCGCACTGTTCACGTCGCCGCCACCTATCGTTGAAAAGTTGCCGCTGGACGCATTCCGAAATCCCCCACCCACGAACGAGAGGTACCCGCTCGCCGTATTCCCCAGGCCGCCTGCAATGGTGGCCCAGTTTCCTCCGAATGTGACTACATTGGACCCTGACGTGAGGCCCGTATTCGGCAGGGGAGCCGCCGGCTCGCCTTCGGGCCGCTCGGCTGGTTCGGCACTCTTGGCTTGGAACGACCGCTGGGAGAGCGAGTTGCGGAGCGCCGGACGAACACCCACCTGACTTCGCTGCAATCGGCGCTGAGCCGCAGGCTGCTGCACCGCCGGAAGCAGGCTGGGGTCATAGGCGCCGCCGCCTCCGGCGATCGTCGCCCCGATTACGCCCGGCGCTATGCTGTTGCCCGGATAGGCGGCGTTCCCGCCAAAACCGCCAAGCACGTTCGCGCCCTCTTGGCCGTTCGCGTCAGTGAGATTGCCTTGCAAACTGAGCGCGTTGTTCACATAGCCGCTCAGATTAAGGTTACCGTTGATAGTCTGGTCGGCGGTGAAGGTGTTGACGGCGCCGATCTGAGCAAAGCTGCTGGAACCTTGCCCACCGAGTGTGGAGGCACTCACGTTCGTGAGTGCTGCGCCGTTACCGGAGAACGAAACTGCATTGACCGCCCCTGCGACGTTCAGCCCGTTTCCTGTCTGCGACAGAATCGAGTTCCCGATCGTGTGCTTGCTGGTCCAGAGTGGTATGAAGTTGGACGTGCCCGCCCCGAGGATGGGCAACAACGGGGTATTCTCTGAAGTACTCTTGTCAGCAGCCAGGGATGCCGCCGCAGCCGAGGCGGCTGCTGGATTTTTCGGCTGGCTTGTGGGTTCCTGGCTCTGGGCAGAAATAGTAGCCGCCCCGACGATATTGATCAACGTGATGGCTGCGAAGAAATGCAGCAAACCTCCGAAGCGTGGTTGCATATCGACCTCCTCTCGACGATTCGAGGCGGAAGCCTACCACACATTCTTCGACCCGGTACAGTGTGAAAGACTTTTCATTTGGGCCATAAACAACACTAGGCCAAGTTAGGGGCAAATCCGGCTGTGGCACTCTGTTCCAGATCAACTCCAGGCAAGTGGCTCCGGGATAGGCGCCATCCGAAGTGGGATTGCTGGTGGTGAAGTTGTAGAGCACAGAATAGCTGGTATCGGGGACTTATCTGAAGACTACAGTGCGGTTGTTCGCGAGAATACCGGTGAGAATCCAGGGCATCGGTCTTAGCCAACACCTAGGACCGGTGTTCGCGCGTTCACGATCCGTTTGTCGCCCTAGCGCTGCCTTCCAGCTACCTTGGTTGCCGTCCGCCATGCTTTTGTCGCCTGACACGGGAGAGCAGGCGAATCCTCCGATAGCGAATCGGGAAAGGTCGCCGATCGCAAACCAGGAAGTGCGCTTGCGACCGGGCTGTCGTCGGCCATTTAGCTTCGAGCGAAGCGGGGTTAGCTGACTCGAGACGCCTAATGTCCTGTAATGTCCCGAAATGCCCTGTATTGCCCCTTGCTCGGAGAGAACGAGACCACTAACATGCCCTCCTACACTTATCGGCGCGGGGCGCCATCGTCTGGATATGGGAAACTTATTGCATACCGCTCCGGCCCGGCCGGGTGTGATCGTGGTGGATGCCTCGTCGAAGGTTCTCGGCTCCAATCCTGAGGTGCTGCAGATATTCACATTTCCGGAGCATCCAAGAAACATCCACGACGTTCACACCTGGTTGGCCAGGAAGGTCCGTTCAAATCTAGTAGAAAAGCAATCACCGTCCGGACTCGGCAAAGTTCAGTCGGCGAGGAGGACGTACCTTAGTCGCTCTTTTTCACTCGATCACCCGGAAAATCATAACAAGGGTTCAGGGCAGACCGGGAAATTGACAATCGTGGTGATCGAAAGGAAGAGCAACGAGTCAGCTACGATTGCAGAGATTTCTGACCGCTATGGCCTGACGGCCCGTGAGCGGGAAACAGTGCAGTTTCTGCGGGAAGGTTTTACGAGCAAAGAGATCGCCCAGCGCATGGAGATCAGCCCCAACACAGTGAAGGCGTTTATCCGGCTGGTGATGGTTAAGATGGGCGTTTCGACCCGCTCAGGGATCGTAGGCAAGATTGTCTGTCCCAAACCTTGAATCGCGCCGCCGTCAGGCTACCTTTACGTTGGATTCTGCGAGGGTTGTGTTTCGGGTTGCACTCTGTGGCGGTAGAACGGGCGTCGGTTCCGGGGACGAGGCCGATCTCGGCCAACGGTTTGGAGCCAACGAGGTAGCCCAGGTCCTGCCGATAGAGGAAATGGCAATATTGCAGGCTCTGTTCAAAGCTTCACGAACCTTCACGGAACGTGACTGCTGAACTGGAATGTCTTTTAGCGTGGCTCGATACTTTGCGATCCACGCTTCTTCCGCATCTTTCAAGTAGATCCGATCCGTTTCCATCACATCACCCCACTTCGCTTGTGTTCTGTGTTCACGCCTTATACATCATCGAACGGCCAAGGGCACCACTCCGAAGGAACTACTCCTTTGGGTGATGGCAATGACTAACATTGGAACCCCTATGACTAACATTGGAACACTCAGCTGTGAGACAAAATGTTAGATATGCATATTCGCCTCGGCGTACTACTTCCCTTGGATAGTTATTGGAGCCACCCTTGGTCTGTCAATCGCCGGCACCGCAAGTGCAGATACCGTGAGTTTCGGACATCAGAAAACCGCATTGGCTCTGGAGTAGCAAGGCATGGGTTGGAGTTAAAGGTACGACTTCAAATGGAGCCTCGGTAAGAGTAAACGTACTAGTATTTGTGGCCTGTATGTGGGTTGACCAAGCCGACAGTTCTCCTGCCGGAGGAGAACTACTTGCGTTGCAAACGTGGTTGCTGAGGTCGGCGGATACAATCTCGATCACGCCAGCTGCCGGGACGACGCCCGTGGCCGGCCTATTCGTCAAATCATGGTTGACTGAGAGGGTCCGGAGATCATCTGGCGAAGCTGAGCACGCGCAGCACTCGGTCATCTCTTGCTGCGTATCAAAGACATAGACCATTGCACAGAGGGAACTGTTTGTCATTCCGACATTAGTGACTTGTACCGTTGCATCCAGATTTGTGGCGGTGCTATTGGCCTGGCTGAAGTAAGTGACCAGCAGCTGCGGCTCAACTGTGAGCATTGCTGACCCAGACACAGCACCGGACGTGGACAAGATGGTAGAGGAGCCGACAGACACCGCAGTCGCCAGTCCCGCAGAACTAATGCCTACCTTGGCCGAATTCGAAGAAGACCACGTTGTCGAATTCGTAAAATTCTGAGTACTGCCGTCGCTGAAGACCCCGGTCGCAGTTAATTGCTCTGTCGTTCCGAGCATGATCGACGAATTTGCCGGCGCTACTGCGATCGACACCAGGGTGGGGGGGGTGACCGTCAACGGATTACTTCCACGGACAGAAGCTACACTCGCGGTGATCGTGGCAGAACCCACCGCCTCACCGGTGACTAATCCGGCGGTGCTGACGGTCGCAATCCCGGCTGGGACAACCGACCAAGCCGCCGAGCCGGTGATGGTTTTCTGGCCGCCATCGCTGTAGGTCGCGACCGCATCGAGCTGTTGAGCTTTCCCCTTCGGAACCGAGGGACTTTGCGGACTCACGGCGATCGACACCACAACGGCGGGCGAAACGGTCAGCGCATCGTGTCCTTTGACGGAAGCGAGGTCAGCCGTAACCGTGGCAGAACCCACCTCCTTGCCAGTAATAATTCCGGCGGAGCTTACGGTCGCAGTTTCAGCTGGGACAACGGACCAGGTCGCCAAGTCCGTAATGTTCTTCTGGCTGCCGTCGCTGAAGGTAGCAACCGCACTGAGCTGCTGAGTCATGCCCTTTGGAATCGAGAAACTTTCGGGACCGACGGCGATCGACACCACGATAGCTTCCCCGACGGTAAGAGTATCCGTGGCCGTAACCGAGCCCGAAGTCGCAGTAATCTCGGCGTTTCCAACCTTTTTGCCCAACGCCATTCCGGAATCGCTGATACTTGCGATGGAAGGCTTTGCACTGGTCCATACAACCGTTTTCGTGATGTCCTGTTTGCTGCCGTCACTGAAAATCCCCGTGGCAGTGAGTTGTCTACTTTCACCTAGCGCAATGGTTGGGGTCGCGGGAGAAAGGAAGATCGAGGTTAGTGTCTTCGGCAAATCCGCAGGCGTTTTTGTCCTCAACGTGCTGCCGCCACACCCAGACGCAGCGATGGCGAGTAAGAGCAGCAAGGCCAGAGGTATCGCCGCTGTAGCACCACGCCGAGTTTCTCTTTTGCCTGCGAGGTCCATGCTCCGCCGCCTATGCATTGGCCCCAATCCGGAGGAGGGTGGATCGGCTACGCCCAACGGACGTAGACTTTAATACCTAGCTATATTTCCTGAAACTCCCGATCGCGGCTAGATCAAACGCAGTAGCAAGTTCAAACTAGCCTGAAGGACTAGCCAACTGGGTTAATAGGTTGCCTCCATTGGTCGTCCCTCACAGCAAAAATTGCATGCCCGAAAGATAGTTCTTCCCTCGCACGTTCGGCTTCTTCGTCCAACGAACAAGCAAGAGAGTAGGAATCGGGACAGGCACATCGACAGAGCGCATTTCGCAGCGCAAGAGGGAGGACTGTGATAAGGGCCGCTGACTCAGGAAGCAGAGGCCGCCTTTGCTCACGTTCTGAGCTCGCCCCAGGATTGGCTTAGTTGAGCCTTCGACGGAATCAAACGGAGGGACAGGGTTGACCTCAATCTCCAGTACCTGGGGAAACCGAGGGGCTCTTCTCCGCTCTACGTCGTACGATCGCATTGCGAACGCGATCTTACGTGAGTGCAATCTTAAGTAAAGTCCTCAAATGGACTAGTTCGCCACGACTACGTTATTCGGCTTCCGGGCACCGCGCTATACGGGCCCCACGATCCTGCCCACGATTCCCGAACGTGTAGAGACACCCATTTTCACCATTACCAGACGAAGGAAAGCCTTTACAGTGTTCGGGCTGATGTTCATCCGAACTGCGATCTCCTTGCTGGTGAGGCCCTGTAACAACAATTGGACGGTCTCCTGTTCTCGGACTGTTAAATCAAACTCCTGCGACAGTTGCGATAAAGATGCGGTTCGGGACGCATACCGCTCCAGCACGAGCACTAAGAGGGTGCCTTTGTCGGGAGAGTCCAGGTGGAAACTGCGACAGTTGTAGCGACGTTTGCCAGACCTGTATTCCTTCACGAATTCCAGCGAATCCTTCGACTGGCGATTAACGAGACCGACGCGGACCTTATCCGAAAGAAACACACCCACCCGTTTAACTTGGTTTGCCAAGTTAGGATAGGTAAGAATGCTGATTACCTGCTGATTGCAAGCTATCGGATTCAGCTTGGAGTCCAGTATTAGGAACCCAGGTTCTGATACTGCCATTGTCACGGCTCACTCCTCATGATCTCGATGAATACCCGCCATGCTCGATTCGCAGTCCACGAGCACGGTTCTTCCTTGTAGACCGCAAAATCCTTAGACGACGTCTGGAGTTGCTTGCCAGTGCGCGAAGCGGTGCACCGTGGCGCGGCTTTGCAAACATCACCCAGACGTTAAGTCATCGAGACGGATCAAGCTGTTAGCGGCGGAGGGGAGGACCGAACAAAAGGCCGCCAACAAGAGAGGGCAAGTAAGCTTCCCATTGTGGGAGCGTATTGTCAAGCGATTGATGAAGACAAGTGTCGAATTTCTGTCTTAAGAGCCTGGAAAATCAGCCTATGCCTCGAAGGAACTAACACTAACGAACTAAGTCATCGTTTGAATAAATACTCAGGATGGCCCGAAAATCCGATCCCCGCGATAAGTCTGGACGATGAGTTGCTAACCGACAGTCGATCGCGGGGCCGCAGTCCGACAAGTTTAAACCTCGGGCTCCGATCGTTCCAAACGACTCGGAGAGTTGAGAACTAGCCAAAATGACTAGCACATGGGCACTATTGCACTAAACCGGACGGCTGCTTAGCCTTCCACGAGTGGTGCATTTTGACGTAAGGAGCTTGGCACCCGATATATACATAAGAAAGAACAACTGATTGACCAGATCTTGGGCATTTCGACTACTTAGCATCGTTGCTGTGCTTGTCTGGTGGTTAATCGCGCCCGGGCATACGCAGGAGGCTGCCGCGGGCTGCAGCGAGGGGGGTTTGGGCAGAGACTGTCAGACCACGCTCCAGACGTCTTCAGATCGCAATGCAACCCTCCTGGCCTCTGCTTCCAATCGGCCCGTGATCACTTACACGAACGGCAAGTTGACGGTCGCGGCCCGGAACACGAGTCTCGCCGAAGTCTTGCGGGCTATCACTGCTCAGACCGGAACAGTCATCGATTTTCCTGCGGGTAGCGCCGCAGACCGCATCGCTGTGCAAGAAGGTCCAGACACGATCCAGCACGTGTTAGCAAATCTGCTGAACGGATCGGGGTTCAATTATGTAATTCTGACATCACCCAATGCGCCAGGTCGGTTGACGCGCGTGGTTTTGGCAAAGTCAGACCAGACGGCCAGCTCACCGCAACCCGAGAGCAATCAGATAAGCTCCACTGCAGAGGAACCAAAGACAATCGACGATCCTCTGCTTTGGGCACCTCCTGGCGGGTCCTCCTTCTTGACATCTCCAAAAAAAGAAGATCCCTCGGCTGCGGTTTCGCCCACGACGCCTGACGGCGAAAGCGTAGTTACTCCTCAGGATCCGATCCCGCCTGATGTTCTGGAGCAAATGATGAAAGACAGGACTCGGCACCTACATGAGCAAGCTCAACCGCCGCAATGACGATAAGCCGCCGCATGATGACCGGAAGTTGGAGAGAAGAGTTTTCCCTGCATTCGGAACTCTTTTTACTCGACGAATGCCAAATTGTCTCTGCTGTATGCGCCGGTTGAAGAACTACGCCATAAGCAGTAGCTCCCAGACCTAATGTTTCCGGCTAAGCCACGTGGGTAGTTGTAAAGAATTGTGCAAGGGTTAGAGTTCCGCAAGCGCGCTAATAGCTGGTCCTCCCCCCAGCCCGCCGCGCCACAAAAAGAAAGCTACGGAGGACTTACAAATGAAGAGAGTTGGATCTTTGCTGTTTTCTGTACTGGCCATCTCCCTGATGCTGGGGATCGCTTCAGGAAATGCGATGGCTCAAGGGGACAACAGCGTTTATTTTGTCACCTATTACTCCAACGCGAACACCGCTGGCGCACCGGCTGCAACCTTGCGGCTGATCAACGACGGCGACAAATCAACCACGGAGACAGAGGGAATCCCGAACGGAAATCTTTGGGCCTCCATCTATGTATTCGATGACAGCCAGGAATTCCAAGAGTGTTGCAGTTGCCTGGTAACCCCAGACGGTCTGCTGTCGGAAAACGTCAACACGGAACTGTTGGCCAACAGCTTGACCCACCAGGTGAACACCCGTGGCGTTATCAAGGTTGTCTCGTCTTCGACGCCCGGTGGCGACCCGACGAACAACACCCTGGCTCCCGGACTGCGGGGATGGGAAACGCACATCCAGAGGGCAGGAGCTGGGTTTGCCATCACTGAAGCCCCGCTAGCCGATTCCAACCTGTCGGCAACGGAAAAAACCGTGCTCCAGGAGCTTTGCTCGTTCTCGATCACCTTGGGCAGCGGCCGCGGTACCTGCACTTGCACCCCGGAAGACCAGGATTTCTAGTCTTCCGAACTTGACGGGCGGTGAGGCAGGCTGAAGCTTCAATTGACGAGGCCTTTCGGCCGGCCAAATCGAACACATCCCGGACGCCGGGTTCTTCTCGGCGTCCGGGCTCTTAAACTTATCCTCCTCCTCCTGAACTGAAAAATTTCGAGAATCCTGAAGAGAGGAATTTCTATGCTGAGCAAGCAAGCTTTTATCGCATTGGGACTGGGAATAGCTTTAGGCAGTTTCTCTGTGCCCGCCGTTGGCCAAGATGGCTCCAGCGTGGTCGCCGAGATTGCCGGCCGCAAAGTGACCGCAAGCGAGCTCGAAGAAAAGGAAGCGGGCAAACTGCTGCAGGCCCAATACAAATACTACATTGCCGAGAGGGATGCCCTCGAGCAATTCATTGACGACCAGCTATTGGAAATGCAGGCCAAGAAAGAATCTGTAACCCTTGATGAATTATTCAAGCGCCATATTTCCGTTAACGTGCAGGAACCGACGGAAGATCAACTCCGCTTCTACTACGAAGGCGTACAAACCGACGAATCCTATGAGTCGGCGCGGAGCAACATCATCAACACCGTACACCAGTTGCGGATGAAGAAAGCACGGGATGCGTATATCGCCCAACTTCGAGGGGAATACGGGGTCGTAGTTGAGCTGAGCCAGCCCAGCGCGAAGGTTGATATTGGGGACGCTCCGAGGCTCGGTTCTGAGAAAGCTCCGGTCCAGATCGTCGAGTTCGCCGACTATGAGTGCCCTTACTGCCAAAAAGTGAACGCGGATCTCGCCAAGCTGCGCCAGCAATTTGGCGACCAGGTTTCATTGGCTTACAAAGACTTTCCCCTGCCCATGCACGCACTTGCTGCCAGGGCGGCCGAAGCGGCCCGCTGCGCGGGCGTACAAGGTAAGTTCTGGGAGTTTCATGATTCCCTGTTTGAGACCAAGAAACTTCACGTCTCGGAAATGAAGCAGGAGGCTCGCGAGCTTAAACTCGACGGGACCCGTTTCGATCAATGCCTTGATGCCGGGGAGCAAATTGCTACCGTGAAAAAGGATGCTCAGGAAGGCCAGCGGCTCGGGTTACAGGGCACGCCGAGCTTCTTCATCAATGGTCATTTTATGAGCGGTGCCGTCGGATACGCAAAATTACGGGAAACCGTTTTGCAGGAACTGTCTGCAGTGATCGCCGCCAAGAAACAAAGTGCTGCGTTGGTGCCCTTGAAAGAAGCAGAGAAGACCGACACAGAGAAAAGGTGATAGGTTAACTCCCAGAACTGCAGTGGCGACGCTAACTCCTCCAGCGTCGCCACTGTAGAACAGCACTTCAGGCGGTTCCCTACTTGTCCTCCGCGTGAATTTTGATCTGGGAGCGATCGGCCGCCATGATGTACGGGGTGCCACCAGCCACCACGATCTTGCCGGTCACGCACACGCTCTTTCCCTGGTAAGCGGCTTGCGCTTCCTCGGGGTTCGCCCCAGACTGGGACCCGAATGTCACAAAGAAGAACACCGGATGCGGTTCTGGCTGATCGAGATCGAAGTTTACCGGTTTTCCGCGGTTGGCGAGTGCGTATTTGGAAATCTTGGTATCTACAACTTTGCCGCACACGGTTACTGTCTCGCCGGCGTGGTTCTTCGCCTCTGCGCTGGTTATGCGCGGCGGCGTTGCGCTTTGAGCAGAAGCTAGAGACAAAAGGCCTGTCATGCACACTGTAAAGATAAGCGTCTTTCCAGTCGTCATATTTTCGTTCCTTGGTTCGGCTGATAATGCGAGCAGGATTCGGGAGATCGGCCCGCACAGGGTCCGGCGTCCCGATCGACATCTAAGCTCAAGTCCGGCCAATCGTCAATTCTCCATTTGGTTAGGCGGTCTCCGGACTGCTTATCCAGAGAGTCTAACTCGTTCGGCTAAGCCACCTGGAGAGTTGTAGGAAGAGACATTAAGAAGTAGTTCCTGTAAGCGCTGACCTAATCTGGGGAGGAGGTGGTCGTGGGGTTTAGTCGCGTCTCAGTATGCACCTTTATTGCGTACCTGCTGTCCGGTGCGTTGGCCTTGGGGCAGGGGGATCAGACTTCGTCTCCTGCTGCTTCGACCGTGACTGTGCCCCGGTTAATTCGTATCCGGGGAGCCGTGCGTGATGAGGCTGGAAAGCCGCTCAGCGGGGGTATTGGAATCACGTTTTCGCTGTATGCGGGCGAGAATGACCAGACGGCCGTCTGGCAAGAAAGCCAGACCGCACAGCTGGATTCAGCCGGTCGCTTCAGCGTATTGCTGGGAGCGAGCAATGAGGCAGGTCTGCCGCAGGAGGTTTTCTCCACCGGCGACGCACGCTGGTTGGGCGTCCGGCCCGACGGACAGGCGGAGCAGCCGCGGATTCTGCTATTGAGCGTCGCTTATGCGTTGAAGGCTGCAGACACAGACATGTTGGGAGGCAAGCCAGCTTCGGCTTTCGTTCTGGCAGACAGCCTATCTTCATCTTTGTCATCACCAGCGCCTCAAGTGGGCTCCGCGACATCGCAACCCGTCTTTCCGGTACCGAATAAGAGCACTGGCTTTGCGCCTCTGGTTCTGGCACCGGCGACAACTTGCGCATCCATCACCAGTGATGGAACGGGCACGGCCAACCAGATATCCAAATTTACGACCGCTTGCAACATCGAAAACTCGGCTATCTTCGAATCGGCCGGCAACGTCGGGATCGGCAACACCAAGCCCGCCGCCAAACTCGATGTATCAGGGACTTCCATCATCCGAGGTTCACTGACGGCCCAGGCCGGGGCGGTTTTTCCTCCCACCGCGGCAGCCACCGCCACGCAAGGATTCAACTCCAACCCCCTGGACCTTGAGGCGGCGTCGTACAACACGACTTTGTTGAGATCGATCGATTACATCTTTCAATGGCAGGCTGAGCCCACGGGAAATGATTCTACGAACACTGGAGCAAACCTCAACTTGCTGTATGGTGTGAGCGGGGACGTCACCGAGACCGGGCTGTCCATCGCTAAGAATGGGATTCTCACCTTTGCGCCTGGGCAGACTTTCCCTGTGGCTGGAACGGTGACCAGCATCAGCACTGGCGCAGGCTTGACGGGCGGACCGATCACCAAGAGCGGGACGATCAGTATTCCCGCCGCCGGCGTAACCAACAGCATGCTGGCGGATTCCTCAATCAAAGTCGTGGCGGGTTCGGGATTGTCGGGTGGCGGAACCGTGGCCTTGGGCGGTACGGTCACGCTCACCAATGCTTCTCCCAGTTCAGGGGGGACGGTGACCAGCATCAGCACTGGGGCAGGTCTAACGGGCGGCCCGATCAGCAAGACTGGCACCATCAGTATTCCCGCCGCTGGCGTGACCAACAGCATGCTGGCGGATTCCTCCATCAAAGTCGTGGCGGGTTCAGGATTGTCGGGGGGAGGAACCGTAGCGTTAGGTGGTACGGTCACGCTCACCAATGCTTCTCCCAGTTCTGGGGGGACGGTGACCAGCATCAGCACTGGGGCAGGTCTAACGGGCGGCCCAATCAGCAAGACCGGCACCATCAGTATCCCCGCCGCCGGCGTAACCAACAGCATGCTGGCGAGCCCTTCCATCACGGTGCAGGCGGGATCGGGATTGTCGGGAGGCGGAACTGTGGCGTTAGGCGGTACGGTCACGCTGACAAACGCCTCCCCGAGTTCGGGAGGAACGGTGACCAGCATCAGCACCGGAGCGGGCCTGACCGGTGGACCAATCAGCAAGACCGGTACTATCAGTATTCCGACCGCCGGCGTAACGAACAGCATGCTGGCAGATTCTTCCATCAAGGTGCTGGCGGGATCAGGCTTGTCGGGCGGAGGAACCGTCGCGTTGGGCGGTACAGTCACTCTTTCGGGCAATATCTCGGGGACGGCCGATGGGATCGCCTATTTCTCAAGTCCCACGAGTGTGACTTCGACGTCTGCCCTTACCGACGGACAGATACTCATCGGCAATACAGGCGACGCTCCGGTGCTCAGCACACTCACGGCAGGGCAGAACATCAAGATTGCGAATAATCCAGGGTCGATCACGATTTCCGCGACACCAAGCAGCCCTACATTTCAGTTCTTTGTGACGGGCGGGGCGAGTACCGGAACATCTCAGGGTGTGACCGCAAACGTAAACAACCTCTGGGGCTTCCTTTTGCCCTATGCGGTTACCACGACACAGGTAACCTACGAAGTAATGGCCGTGGACAATACGGCGAACGATTATGACATCGGCATTTTCAACACCTCGGGGAAGCTCCTGGTAGATATCGGACCTACTCCCGGAACTACCTTCGCAGCGTCGGACGCTTTCCAGACCCTGCCCTGGACCCAAGGTTCCACAGGTCTCGCGGCGGGTGAATACTATCTTGCTATCACCACGAATTGCTCGACCGCTTGTGCCCAAATCGCGGCCGCGCCTGCTAATGTGAGCTTCGCTATCAATGTCTCGGCTGGAACATCCACGGGCGGAGCGTTATCCTCGACTATCACTCCACCAGCCCAGGCTTGGGGCACTGGAAATCAGCCGACGGTAGTGATCCACTGATCTATCACACGCAGAAAAACCCGCTCTGATAGTCTGTTGCTCTCTTTTCGATCTGCCATAATCCCTTAATGTGCGGTTCTTGTAGAACGGCATTCTCACACGCCTGATCGCGCGGAACTTGAACAGGAGACAACTTCGATGCAGCGCAGAGACTTTTTAAAAAGTGGTGTGGCCTTGGCAATGGCCGCTGAACTCGGAACACGCAAAGCGCAAGGATTCGTCCCAACTCACAACTGGGGGAAATACGACTTTGGTTCTGGCCCAGCGGTAACCGATCGCTTGAATCAGGGCCCGTTCGCGCAGTACCCGCCCGATGCTTCCATTCCCACCGATGACGTGGTAATGACCACCACTCCTTCGGAAGAAGTCGTTCCGAACTACGGGAAGGGACTGATCACCTACATCACCGCCGATATGGGCACGGAGGAAATCAAGTCGGACAACATTCCCCAAGCCATTGAGGATCTAGTTCGATTCCCGCTGGGACAGCAGCTGTACATACGCCCGACGTGGCGCGAGGTCCAGCCGCGACCTGGACGCCTGGACATGCCTGATTACTTGAAGCTGGTTTTTGATTTGGCAAAGAAAAATAACAAGCGCATCGGACTGCGAGTTCAGATGAGCGCTCCAGACTATACCCATCAGCCCGCTCTTCCAGATTTCGTTCTCGACAAAGTGCCGACCGTTGACCTGGTCCGTAGCGAGAAGGAGAGCAGCGCGTCGGGGGAAAGATACTTGCGCAACCCCTATTCGCGTTATCAGCCCCGGTTTGACCATCCTTTTTTCCAGCAGGCATTTGGGGAACTGGTTGGGCTGCTGGCAGCGGAATTCAACGGGAATCCTGTCATCGAATTCATCGACACCTTCATGTATGGGTTCTGGGGCGAAGGTCACACCTG
Organism: uncultured Acidobacteriaceae bacterium; assembly: GCA_963763285.1. Taxonomy (GTDB): domain Bacteria; phylum Acidobacteriota; class Terriglobia; order Terriglobales; family Acidobacteriaceae; genus Sulfotelmatobacter. The sequence goes on from CAVXOK010000027.1 coordinate 25,220, forward strand.
GCCCTTCAGTAATAATCCTTTCCCCGATTACGAGACCGCAGAGCGCACCTGGATCAACATGCTGAGGTCCAGTTAGAGCACTTCACGAAGACCCCTTTGATGACCAATACCCAGCCTGACTATAGCCGGGTTGGAAATTCAGAACTTCTTGACCGCACGGTTCGCAGCAATAACTGGATCCGCAGCGACACAATTTTCATCGAGAATGAGCAAATTGAAGCTCTCAGTAACCGGCCGCCTTGGATCGCTGCGGTGCTTGAACAAGGGATTCCGGGCAAGCCTCCGGATCCCGCCGCCGCGCAGGAAGGGATATCGCCGGCCGACAACATGATCGCTCATGTCATGGATGTAGGGGTGAATTACTGGTCGCTTTGGAACTTTCACCAGATCAGCGCCAAGAATCTGCTGAGCTACTACCAGGCATCTCCAACGTGGTTCGACCGGATCAACCGGCGAATTGGCTATCGCGTAAGGCCTTCAATGATCTGGAGCTATGAAGACGGGGGTTACCTCGGGCTGATCATTGGTTTCGTCAATGACGGCATCGCGGGTGTTCCGGGCGTGCTGCGAGTGACGGTGGAGAGCGAGGACGGAAAGGCGCTTAAGACCGGCTGCCTGGACGCCGGATACCCGCTGCCGGGAAAGCTCCGGCAGGCGCAGTTTGTGCTGCCCCAAGGGACTAAATGGCGGGGATTGAGACTGAGAGCGGAGATCGAGGTAAAGGGTATGCGCTATCCGGTGCGCTGGGCTTGTCACCAGAAACTGAACGAGGATGGCTCACTCACTCTGCGTCCCAACCTCCGTCCCGAGGTTTAAGAGCTTTCTCGTGGACTCGGAAGCCTGATGCTCGTCGCTCCGAAAGCCTTTGCCTTGCCGTTGGTAACTTTGTCCATTGATTTTCTGGACGGTATAATTACCTTGGATCGTGGAATCGATGATCAAGAGAGCAAGAGCGGCGTTTCTGGCGGATCGTGAGTTGACGTGGCGGCGAGCCTTGGTGGGCGCTGTGATGCTTGCCCTCGTGGTCACGCTGGCCACTCGCACCTTGCACCTGACGATTCCACATGGCGTCACCGTCCAGTCCGGGGCGGCTCAAGCGAAGCGGCAACATTTGGACCGCGACGCTGTAGGATGGATACCTCCCACGTCAGTACTTACCGCTCTGCGGCCTCCAACATTCTATCTGCACGTTGCACCTGCCGGGCCACCTCTAGGCGTTCTGCTTCTTGACGAAAGTCTTTGCAACCGGCCACCTCCTTCCTGCTGAAGATAATTCCGCACATTTTTCTGTTGTTGCTGTTCTTGAACTCCAGGTTGGTCTCTGGCTAGGATTTCGTTAGCGCCGCGTTTTGCGCTGGCAGAGCTGAGTTCGAATCAGACACACGAGAGGTGTACGCTTTACGCCACGGGCCGAGCAAGTTGCGACCCTTACGTTTGCGGCCATCAAATCCGACGGCGCGCTCACGATTTTGTGGCAGTTTGCTCGGCTCGGAGGGCGATGTTCAGATCGGAAGGAATATTCGCGACGAGCCTTTGGAATTCGGAAAGCTCAGGAAAGAAAATAACTATGCAGCGTAAACACATCGGCATTGCCGTGGGAGTGCTGGCAGTCGTGGTGGCAGGGTGGGCAATTCTAAGCCATCGGCTTAGCGCCAAGCAGACCGGCGAGGACTCCGTTCGCACTGTAGCGGTTGCTCTGGTGGAACGCGGTCCGCTGGTGAATTCGGTCAAGCTCTCGGGAGAGTTTCGGGCTTTCCAGCAGATCGATGTTCACGCCAAGGTCGCCGGATATATCCGCACAATCTACGTGGATGTGGGCGACCAGGTAAAGGAGGGTCAAGTTCTGGCGATCCTGGAAGTGCCTGAACTGAATGCGGAAGTAACGGGAGCGAAAGCAGACATTCGACGCGGCCAGGATGCAATTCGACGCGCGCAGAGCGAAATCGAGCGTAACCAGTCGGCCTATCGCGCGTATCACGCCGCATATACCCGACTGAAACAGGCGTCGGAAGACCGGCCTGGCCTGATTGCAGAACAGGAATTGGACGATTCGCTGGCTAAGGATCAAGAAACACAAGCACAGGTTGACAGCTCCCGAGCAGCACTGGCAGAAGCCCAGAATCAGCTGTCTTCGGCGGAAGCTGTTCTGGAGCGACTGGCCGCGATGGAGGCTTATTCCCATATTACGGCGCCGTTTGCGGGCGTCGTGACCAAGCGTTACGCCGATACCGGTTCTCTTATCCAGGCGGGCACGACTTCTGAAACCCAATCCATGCCGGTGGTGCAATTGGCGGAGTGGTCGAAGCTGCGATTGGTGGTGCCGGTGCCGGAATCCGCAGTGCCGCAACTGCGTCTGGGTACCGTGGTGAGTGTTCACGTTTCCGCGCTGAACCGGGACTTCGAGGGGGAAGTCGCGCGCTTCGCAGACTCCCTGAACGAAGAAACTCGAACCATGCACACTGAGATTGATGTGAAGAATCCGCAAGGAACTCTGAAGGAAGGCATGTACGCGGAAGTGAAGCTGGTGTTGCAGGAGGTAAAGAGCGCGCTGAACGTGCCCGTCCAGGCGATCCAAAGAGGCAGCGGCGCAGCCAGCGTGTTTAGAGTAGACGCGCAAGGACGTATCGAGGAACGCAAGGTCATCCTGGGGGAGGAAACCAGTGACCGGGTGCAGGTGTTGAGCGGCTTGGTGGAGGGTGATCGTGTGGTGATCGGAAACGGTGGAGGAGTTCGTCCGGGAGACAAGGTGCGACCGAAAGTGGTCAGCGAGAACGTGGATTCGCCGGAGGCTCCCTGATGCCAAGGTTTGCGATCAAGTATCCGTTCTTCATCATTATGCTTTGTCTGGTGGTGGCGGTAGTTGGCATCACCAACGTGGTTCGAATGCCGGTGGATCTTTTCCCGCAGATCAAGATTCCGGTGGTGGTGGTCGCGACGTTCTATTCCGGAATGCCGCCGCAGCAAATCGAAGCCGACATCACAGACACTTTCGAGCGATTTTTTACGCTCGGAAGCAATATCGACCACATCGAGTCGCGCTCTCTGACCGGCGTCAGCCTGATCAAGATTTATTTCAAGCCCGGCACCGACGCGAACGCCGCCCTCAGTAATATCGCGAATCTCGCCATGGCGGATCTTCGTCGCCTGCCGCAGGGGACCTTGCCCCCCGTGGTGCTGCAGTTCGATGCCTCCAGCCTTCCCGTTTGTCTGGTGACGCTGAAGGGTGAAGGCCTGAACGAGACTCGGCTCAAGGACCTTGCGCAATTTCAGGTTCGTAACCAGATTGCCAACGTTCCCGGCGCCTCCGTTCCTCAGCCTTTTGGCGGCCGCTATCGCCAGATCATGGTCTACGTGGATCCACTCAAGCTGGAGGCGCACCAGCTCAGCTTGATGGATGTGGTGCACGCGGTGAATGACTCGAACCTGATTCTGCCCGCCGGAGACGTCCGCATCGGTCCGAAGGATTACAACATCTACGCCAACGCCCAGTTGCCCGACGCCGAGGAGATCAATCGCATTCCACTGAAGACGGTGGGCAAGGCGTCTGTGATGGTTGCTGATGTTGGCGAGGCCAAAGACTCTGGAACGATTCAAACCAACATCGTCCGCATCGATGGACAGCAGTCCGTCTACATCCCAGTCCTCAAACAAGGCGGCGACAGCAATACCATCACGATTGTGAGCGGGATCAAGGCCGCGATTAAGAATCTGGTCGATATTCCGAAGTCGCTTAAGACGGCGGTCGTCTTTGATCAATCCATTTTTGTCAAAAGCGCTATCCAGAATGTATTGAAGGAAGGCGGAATCGGTCTGCTGCTGACCGCGATCATGATTCTCGTCTTTCTGGGAAGTGCGCGAGCCACTCTTGCCGTACTCCTCTCCATTCCTCTCTCTGCCCTGGTTTGCCTCTTGATCATGAATGCCATGGGTGGATCTATCAACGTAATGCTGTTGAGTGGCCTGGCGCTCGCGTTCTCCCGTCTGATCGACGACTCGGTGGTGGTGCTGGAAAATATTTTCCGCTACATGGAGATCGGTGAGCCGCCGGCGGTCGCGGCCGAGAAAGGAGGGATGGAAGTTTCGCTGGCAGTCCTGGCTGCGACCTCCACCACTTCCATCGTGTTTTTCCCGGTGACTTTTTTCTATGGCGTCAGCCGATACCTTTTCATCGATCTCGCCCTGGGCGTAGTTCTCTCCATCTTCGCCTCCTATATCTTCGCTATGACTGTAGTCCCGCTCTATTGCGCGAACTTCATCCACTTAGGAGACGTCGAAGAAAAGATTGAGCACGAAGCGGAGAATGAGCCCACCGGGCGGTCCCTTTTCCACAGGTTTCTAGCCCGGTTCAACGAGCGCTTCCATGCGCTCCTGGAGCTTTATGAGCGCTGGGTGAAGCGTGCTCTGGCGCGCCCGGGCAGAACCGTGACCGTGATTCTGGCAGGCATTATAGTGCTCCTGGCTGCAGTTTTCCCGTTCGTCGGAACCGCATATTTTCCCCGCACCGATCCCGGCCAATTCGTCATCAATGTGAAGGCTCCGAGCGGCTCCCGGCTAGAAGTCAGCAATCAGTACATCGCCCGCGTCGAGCAGGATATTCGGCAGGTGATCGCGCCTCATGATCTAGGCATGATTGTTTCGAACATCGGGGTCACGCCGGATTTGTCTGCCGCCTACACTAGCAACTCTTCTACCGATACTGCGTTTGTGCTGGTGAGCTTGAAAGAAGACCACTCCATTGGGAGCTATGAGTACATGCAGCGCGTCCGCCGCAAGTTGTCGGATGACCTGCCCGAACTCAATACATATTTTCAGGCGGGCGGCCTGGTCGATGCCGTAATCAACCTCGGTTTGCCGGCCCCAATCGACGTGCAGGTAAAGGGGAACGACCTGGACCGCGTTTTCGCAGTTGCGACCGACATTGCCCGGCAGATCAGAAGCCAGAAAGGCATTAGCAGCGTGCTGATTCCCCAGGATTTGCTGTACCCAGGACTGGAGCTCGACATTGACCGCGAAAAAGCCAGCCTGATTGGACTGTCCCCGAAGCAGGTGATGGACAACGTCATTACCGCGCTTACTTCCAACGGTATGATCGAGCCCAGCTATTGGATCGACCCCAAAACCGGCAACAACTACATGCTCACCGTGCAGTACTTCGACAAGCAGATCCAGAACATGAGCATGGAGGATTTCAAGCAAATCCCCCTGCGTGCAGCAACCAGCTCGACTTACACTCCATTGCAATCGGTTGCCGACATCAAGCCCATCAACACTCCCACCGAAGTGGATCACTACCAATTGCAGCGCGTCATCGACATCTATGTGATGCCCACGACGGAGGCATTAGGCGGAGTTCGAAGTGAAGTCAACGATATTGTCAATCATGTGCAGCTGCCGGAAAACCTGCGGGTGAGCGTGCGCGGATCCGTGGTCGGGATGCAGGAGTCGTTCAAACGCTTTTCGATCGGCCTGTTGCTTTCGATTGTGCTGGTCTATCTGATCCTGATGTCGCAATTCAAGTCGTTTGTCGATCCGGTGATCATCCTGATGGCGATTCCTCCGGGTTTGGCAGGAGTTGTCCTAACCCTGTGGCTCACCGGCAGCACTTTCAACATTATGTCGCTCATGGGCGTGATCATGATGACGGGGATCGTAGTTTCCAACAGCATCCTGATCGTTGAATTTGCGCGCCAGTTGCGACAGGAGGACTATTCGCTGCAGGAAGCTCTGGTGCGGGCCTGCAAGATTCGACTTCGACCCATCCTGATGACGTCGCTGGCTACGTTGTTAGGCATGCTTCCGATGGCGCTTGGAATTGAAACCGGTAGCGAGCAATACGCTCCCCTGGCCCGGGCTGTGATTGGAGGCCTGGCAGTTTCGGTTGTGGTCACCGTCTTTCTGGTCCCGGCGTTTTACCTGATCATTCACCGCAAAGAAGAAAACAAGCAGGAGGAACAGTCGGCATGACATGGAGAATTTGGCTTCTTGTGGGCGGTCTTTTGCTGAGCAGTCTTGCGCTGGCAACTCTAGGTTGCGCTCAATCGACAGTTCTCGTACCAAATCCAATCGACGCACCCTCGCGCACCATGACTCTGTCTTCAGGGCCACAGACCGTGCTGGAGCAGGCGCAATCCTCATCGGGGACGGTGCGGCTTTCGCTGAAAGAGGCAGAAGCCATCGCGCTGAAGAGCAATCCAGCGATTTCAGTCGCGCGACTCAGCGCACTGGCCTCCGAACAGGTGACCCGGGAAGTGCGCTCAAATCTATGGCCACAAGCCTATGGCAACTTGACGGCGGTCGATGCTCAAAACAACAGCCGCATTACTGCCGGGGCATTGAACAATCCCATCATCTACACGCGAGCTGCCGGGGGAGCCGAGGTGAGCCAGCTCATCACCGATTTTGGTCACACCACGAACCTGGTTTCGAGTGCGCGCCTTCAGGCAAAAGCCGACGAACAGAGTGCGATCGCAACCAAAGAGGACGTCCTACTGGCCGTCGACCAGGCATTTTACAACGCTCTGCAAACTCACGCCGTGCTGCAAGTTGCGGAGCAAACCGAGGCGTCGCGGCAGTTGTTGTCAGACCAGGTTTCCGCCCTCACTAAAAGCAAACTGAAGTCAGACTTGGATCTGAGCTTTGCAAACGTAAATCTGGCGCAGGCCAAGCTCCTGTATCTGGACGCGCTGAACAATGACAAGGCTTCCATGGCGGCACTCTCGGCGATTCTGGGATATGCCACGCTCGAAACGTTTGCGCTGGTGAACGACACGGACCCGATCGCGCCGCCGCCGCCCGACGTTGATCCGCTGATCACCGAGGCTTTTGCCAAGCGTCCCGAAATCCTTTCGCTCGAATTTCAGTCGGAGTCCGCCGACAAGCTCCACAAAGCAGAGCATGACCAGTACTATCCAACGATCAGCGCGCTCGGAGCCTTTGGAGATTCTCCGGTCCGGGACGATCGTGTCTATGGGCCTTACGCTGCCGCGGGAGTGAACATAGAGATTCCGATCTTCAATGGATCTCTTTATTCCGCGAGATCGCGCGAAGCGGACTTGCGTGCCCAGGCCACCCGGCAACGTCTCATAGACCTTCGCAATCGCATCTCACGCGATGTGCGTACTAGTTGGTTGGCCGCAAGCACCGCGTTTGACCGAGTAAATGTGAGTGAGCAGTTGTTGGCCCAGGCAAACCAGGCACTCGATCTTGCCCAGACCCGATACAAGCTGGGCCTCAGTTCGATCGTGGAACTCAGCCAGGCTCAGCTGCAGCAAACTCAAGCCGAGATTGGCAACGCGCAGGCCGGATATCAATACCGGCTGGCCTTGTCCGTTTTGCGATACCAGACTTCAGGACTCTAAAGTCGAAAGCTGTGGACTTATTGTGCCTTCGCGAACCACTCCTCAAACCACTCGAGTGTTCGCAGGTTGTAGTCTTGGGCATCGGCGGCCTTGACGAACATGTGCCCCTCGTCCGGATAAACTACGAGCTTTACTGGCACGCGCAACGTTTCGAGGGCGTGCCACCATTCAACTGACTGTTCCATGGGCACCTCGCCGTCCCGATCGCCTACCAGGATCAGCGTCGGCGTTTTTACCGCCGTGACGAAGTGCATGGGGTCGCTCTTGGCATAAACAGAAGGATCTTCATAAATCGACACACCGAAGAAAGGAATCATCCATTCGTCGATATCGTTGAGACCGTAATAGCTCAGCCAGTCGGAGAGACCTGCGCCCGCCACTGCAGCGGCGAACCGTCGCGTCTGCGTCTCGGCCCACATCGTCATATATCCGCCGTAGCTGTGTCCGCGAATGCCAACGCGTTTGTTATCGATCGGATACCGTTTGGAAATCGCGTCCACGCCGGCCATAATGTCGCGGAAGTCGCCACCCCCGAAATCCTTGACGTTGCCTTGCGTAAACGCTTCTCCCTGTCCGTAGCTGCCGCGCGGGTTAGGGCAGAGAACAAAGTAACCCATGGCCGATTGTGGACCCGCGGTACTCTCGTCCCAGTGCGAAGTGCATGCCCAGGACGGTCCGCCATGCACATTCACCACCAGAGGATAGGTTTTGCCGGAGGCAAAATCCTTAGGCAGCGTCAGCCAACCTTGCACGTGAATCGAACCATTCATCCAATGCACGTTTCTCATCTCGCCCCATGCTGGTTTGAGTCCAACGTTTAGATTTGTGAGTTGCTTCCATTGGCCAATCGGCCCGGCCCAAACCTCCGGCGGAGCGCTCGCCGATTGACGGACGATTGCGGTGACTGATCCATCGCGGGAGAACGAACCGCCGGGAACCCAAGCAGCGCTGCTTGTGGCCACCAGCTCCTCGCCTGTCCAGAATGTCGGTCCTTTACTTCCCCCAGATCTCGCGGCAGCGAAGCTCGATTTTCCATCGACGTTCTGAGCGAAGAAGATGAGATCGGGAGACGTCCACGCGAGCGCAGAAGGAGATGTCGTGCTGTTGGGAGTCAGATCGCGTATTGCGCCTCCGGCGGCCGGGACAACCATAATTTCGCCGCCCGTAAGGCCGGCGTCGCTCATCAATCCTTCAATAAACGCCACATTCTTTCCGTCGGGAGAAACGTGCGGATCTCCCAATTTGCAGCTTCGGCTTGTAAATCTCGCGCATCATGCCAGTTTGCACATTCACCAGATACAGGCGAGCAATCCACCAGTTGTTGTCGCCGGAGCCGTGCGCGGCAATGGTCGCCCAGCTCTGTCCGTCAGGGGTCCAGTCGTACTCGTAAACATACACGTCCGCAGGCGTGACCTGCGTCAGGTGGTCGGTGCTCAAATCAATCGTCGCGATGCGTTGCTCGTAAATCTTCTGGTCGACCACACCCGCGAGCGGTGTCATGGGCTGCAGCGGGCCCGCGATACGGGGCATCCCTTCAATGAAGAGTACGGCAAGCTTCAATCCATCGGGAGAAAAGCGCGGAGTCTCGGCATAACCTTTCAGCTCGGCATGCTTTACGGGAGCGCTGCCGTCGGCGCCCGCGGTCCAGACCTGAGCAGCGGGAACATCACCGGGGAGATCGGCGATGAATGCCAGGAGCTTGCTATCCGCGGACCAAGCTACCTCGCGGATCGAGAGGCTCCCTTCCACCGCGATCGCCCGAGCAGGGCCGCCACTGGCAGGAACTACCGCGAGTTGTCCAGCGGCGATAAAAGCGACTTGAGTTCCGTCGGGCGAGATCGCAACCTGATCGATCTTCTTGGCATGCGGCATGGAATCAAGCACCGCCGCGGCGCGAGACGGAGCAACCGGTCGCTCCTGCGCGAAAAGGGAAGCACAAATCAGCACCGATGCAACGGCGCCAGACAGCACGGAGTAATGGGATCGTCGGTTCGTTCGTGCATTCATAGCGGAAGGAGTATAGCTGGTTCTCATCCCGCATGCTGAACCCTTAAGCGCCCCCCTTTGCACAACGGCCCCGAATGAGGCACATTATCGGTCTGCCTTGTTTGTAAGAACTCCGAAGAGGAGGCACTCGTGAGAACTCGTTGCTTTTTTCTTTTGCTGATCCTGTTTGCATGCTTTTCCACACGCGGCAGATCCGCGGGACAGAAGACCGCCAGCTCGCCGACTCGCCTCGCTGGCTCCGACTCCCGTAATGGGTTGGAATAGCTGGAACAAGTTCGGCTGTAACGTAAGCGAAAAGCTGATTCGAGAGATCGCCGACGCCATGGTAAGCAGTGGGATGCAGACCGCTGGCTACCAATACGTCAACATTGACGACTGCTGGCAAGTAAGCCGTCAGGCCGACGGAACGATTGTTGCCGATCCGCAGCGTTTCCCCAATGGCATCAAAAGCCTCGCCGACTACGTCCACGGGAAAGGACTGAAACTCGGCATCTACACTGACGCCGGCCGTATGACCTGCGAGAAACGCCCTGGCAGTTACGAACATGAAGTTCAGGATGCCAAGACGTACGCATCCTGGGGCGTGGATTATGTGAAGGTCGACTGGTGTAACGCCGAGGGCTGGATCCAGAAATACAATACGCAAAAATCCGCGACGCGCTGGCGCAGTCGGGACGCCCAATCGTCTTCAGCATTTGCAACTGGGGCGTAAAGGCGCCATGGCGCTGGGGACCGGCTACGGGAAATCTCTGGCGCACGACGGGAGACATTAACGACACCTACGGTCGCATGTCAGAAATTGGATTCTCGCAGAGTGGTCTGGAGAAATTTGCCGGCCCCGGACACTGGAACGATCCCGACATGCTCGAAGTCGGCAACGGCGGCATGAGCCGCGACGAATATCGCACGCACATGGCGCTCTGGGCGATCCTGGCCGCTCCCTTGCTCGCGGGAAACGATCTGCGAACCATGAATGCCGAGACCCGTGACCTCTTGACCAACTCTGAGGTAATTGCCGTCGATCAGGATCCGAAGGGCGTGCAGGGCCACCGCGTGTGGGAAGAAGGGCCGCTGGAAATCTGGGTGAAGCCGCTCGCCGGCGGGAGCCAGGCCGTTGGGCTCTTCAACCGCACCGAAGCCGCCTTCAAAATTCGGCTCGACTCGAGGTTGATCGGTGTGCCGCCTTCGGCGAAGTTACGCGACCTGCTGGATCACAAAGATCTGGGCGCAATCAAAGATTCATACACCACGGAAGTCCCGCAGCACGGCGTCGTCATGCTGAGGGTTTCTAACTAAGATTAAAGTTGGAGAGGCGTTAGTGCGTAATCCCCATCTGCGTCAGAAGAAACGCATAGTCGAATGCCGACTCTTTCAATCGATCATACCGGCCTGAAGCGCCTCCGTGTCCGGCAGGACTTAGATTTGCTTTCAGGATGAGCACATTGTGGTCGGTCCTCAGGGCGCGCATCTTGGCCACATACTTGGCCGGCTCCCAGTACATCACCTGGCTGTCGTTGAACGATGTGCTTCACCAGCATGTTGGGATAGCTTTGGCCTCGATATTGTCATAAGGAGAATAGGTAATCATGTAGTCGAAGGCCGCGCTTCTCCTTTGGGTTCCCCCATTCTTCGAATTCGGGGACGGTGAGCGGCAGAGACTCGTCGAGCATCGTATTGATCACGTCGACAAACGGAACCCCAACCAACGCAGCCTTGAACAAATCGGGACGCAGGTTGAGAACCGCGCCCATCAGAAGTCCACCTGCGCTCTCGCCTTCGATCACCAGCCTATCCTTCGAGCCATATCCCTGCGCCACCAGATATTCGGCGCAGGCGATAAAGTCGGTGAAGGTGTTCTTCTTGTGCATCATGCGTCCGTCGTCGTGCCACGCTTTCCCCATCTCGCCGCCACCGCGAATATGCGCCACTGCGGCAACCACGCCACGATCGACCATGCTGAAGAGGTCGGAATCGAAGTCGAGATCGATGGAAATGCCGTACGAGCCATAGGCGTAAAGATACAGCGGCCCCTTGCCATCCAGCTTGGCGCCCTTCAGATGGACCACCGAGATGGGGATTTTCACGCCGTCCGCTGCAGTGGCGTAGATTTGCTCCACTTGATAACGCGTGCGGTCATAGCCGCCGGGCACCTCCTTCTGCTTCAGCAAAACGGACGTCGCGTTTCCCATGTCGTACTCGAAAATCGATTCCGGCGTAATCGCTGACTGGTAGATGTAGCGGAACTTGGCCGTGTCGTACTCCCGGTTTATATAGTCGTACACATCGTAAGCCGGCTCCGGAAACTCAATCCGCTGCGATTGGCCGCTGCTCAGATCGGTCACGCTTATCTGCGGTAATCCGTTCTCGCGTTCGTACCGGACGTAGTAGTTCTTAAAGAAAGTCGATGTCATCCAGCATGACGCTGGGTCGGTGACCAACCACTTCCTGCCAGTTCTGGCTGCGCGGATCGCTGACCGGCGCCTTCACCAGCCGAAAGTTTCGTCCCGTGTCATTCACCCGGATGTAAAAGAAATCTCCGTTGTGGTCGGGGTAGTATTCGACATCCTGCTTACGCGGCTCCATGATCTTCCAATCTGCCATCGGCTGGTCGGCGGAAATGTATCGGACTTCGGTAGTAGTGTGACTGCCGGAAATCAAAAAGATGTAAGCCTTGCTGAGGCTCTTTCTGGCCTCCACATCGAATCGCTCGTCCTTTTCCTCATAAACCAGTTCGTCGGGGCCCGTGGTCCCAACCGCATGGCGGTACAAGCGGTATTGGCGCTTGGCGGCATCTTCCACCGTGTAGAAGAGAGTCTTGTTGTCATTCGCCCAGACCACCGACCCTACCTTCTCAGCGTGGTCCGAGAACAGCTTTCCGGTGCGCAAATCTTTCACCCCAAGCACGTATTGTCGAAAGCCGGTGTTGTCGGTCGAATAGGCGAGCAGGTTGCCGTCACTGCTCACCACGAAAGCGCCCAGCCGCCATGAAGGTTTGCCCCTTGGCCAACTCATTGACATCGAGCACCACTTCTTCCGGCGCGTCCAGGCTGCCTTTCTTCCGGCAGCGAATCTGGTATTGCTTGCCGGCTTCGGTGCGGGAATAATAAAAATAGTCTCCTTTCTTGTATGGGACGTCCACGTCGGTTTCCTTGATGCGGCCCAGCATCTCGCCGTACAGCCGCTTTTGAAACGCTTCGGTGGGCTTCATCACCGCATCGGTATAGGCGTTTTCGGCCTCAAGATAGGCCTTCACCTCGGGATTTTTCTTGTCGCGCAGCCAGAAATAGTTGTCCACCAGCTTGCGGCCGTTCACTTCCGTTATCTTTGGCACCTTCTTCGCCACCGGCGGCGCTGGCAGCGGAGCAGAAGTGTCTGCGGCAAGAATGCTGAGAAGTGAAGCGAACAGCAGAACGAGAAGCTGAAGACGTCTCACACCGTTCGAATTCATGCACGACCGATTCATGCTCGAGTGACTCATAGAGATGTTCCTCATGTTGCTTAGGAATAGCGGCGCAAGTATACCGAACTCCAACCGCAATCGTAAGCCGGGTTAGAATTCCGCCTTCACCCGCGCCTTGTCTGCACTCACGTACTTGATCGTCGCCAGCACAGCTTCCTTAATGCTCAATCGAGGCCGCCAGCCCAGCGGCGCGGATGCGAGAGCAGTCGAGCAAAATAAATGGACTGTCGCCTATCCAGCCGCGTTCACCTCCCGAGTATGTGAGCTTGGGATGCAGACCGAGATGCTCGCAAATCCAGCCAATGGAGTCGTTCACCTCGCAATACTCGTCGGTCCCGAGATTGAAGATGTTCACCTTGGCCTGCGCCCGGTCGATAGCGGTAAGAATCGCGTCGATGCAATCCTGCACGTACAAATACGACTTCCGCTGATGCCCGTTGCCCAGCACATGAAGATGTTCCGGGTGCTCGGCAAGCTGCTGGTAGAAATCGAACACGTGCCCATGCGAGTAGCGCTCTCCCAGAATCGATACGAAGCGAAAAATGTAGCCTTGCAGTCCGAAGCCTTCGCAATAAGCTTGAATCAGGCCTTCCGCAGCCAGTTTCGAAGCTCCATAAAGCGAGGTCTGGATGGGAAAGGGACACGTCTCAGGCGTGGGGAAAATTTCCGGCTCCCCGTAGACCGATCCTGTCGAAGAAAAAACAATGCGCTTGCAGCCCTGCTCGCGCATGGCTTCCAGCACATTCCAGGTTGCGATCGTGTTTTGATCCAGATCCTTGCGGGGATGTTCGGTGCCGAAGCGCACGTCGGCATTGGCGGCGAAATGAACCACAAGTTCCGCGCCCTCCATCGCCTGAGTCAGACTTTTCTGGTCGAGCAAGTCGGCTTGCTGGAAAGTGAACTGCGAATGCGCCCTCGCACTCTCCAGAAACCGTATCTGTCCGGTCGACATGTTATCGAATCCGACAACGCTGTGACCTGCAGAGAGCAGGCGGTCAACCATATGGCTGCCAATAAAGCCCGCCGCTCCGGTAACTAAAACGCGCAAAATAACCTCCGCATGGAAATTGCAATTAAGGATAGTTCTCTAACGCTGACTTAAGAAGAGTCTATCGACTATCCGAAGAAGTCTGCCGCAGCGCGATTCGCGTTCCCTTTAACTCAAATCGGCTGTCTCGCCAAACATAACGCAACTTCAAGTAGCTGGCGAACCAGACCACAAAGCCAAGCAAATCGCGCAGCGGATACAGCCAGGGCGCGCGCCGTATCTGCGGATCACCCACAACCATCCAACCTACCAGCCACGCCTCGGCCAACCGGTTCAGCACAGCCGCGCCCAGCAGCAGCACCCCGATTCCCCAGTGTCCCAATAGTCCAGCCGCAAATAAGCCAAGAATCCCGTAGGGCATGGCGAAGATGAGCCCACTTCCGAAATGTCCTTTAGGCCGCGAATAGCGCGTCGTTTGCGCCCAGCGCAGCTGATTTTGCCACATGCGCTGGAAGGACGCTTGATTCACTACGTGATCGATGACGTGCCCCGAGAGCACGACCCGGTAACCGGCCTTTGCCATCAAGTTGCCGATGGCAAAATCGTAGGCAATATAATCCCGTAAGGCAGTGTAGCCGCCGATACTCGCCAGAGAATCCTTGCGCACCACGGTCGTCGGCCCCAGCCCGAACTTCATTCCTTCGAGCAGATTCGCCACCAGCACTCCAGCCGTCATTTCCACTGACATGCCGATGGCCGTAAGCCCGGAGAAGAATCCCGCAGCATTCTTGCCGCGATACACGCACGTCACCATGCCCACCTGCGGATCCAGCAACGGCGGTACGATTTCTCGCAGATATCGTGGATCAACTTCCACGTCGCTATCCGTAGTAACTAGAATGTCGTGCGCCGCCACCTCTGCCATGCAATGAAACGCGTAGACCACAGGGTTGGGCCACGGCGTGCCGGTGACCAGCACGCGGCTTCGGATATGCGGATACCGGGAGCAAACCTCGCGCACCACGTCCAGGGCCGCATCATCGGCTTCATCCGCCGCAAACAGAATTTCGTAATTGGGATAGTCTTGCCGAAAAAAACTCTCGATGTTCTCCTTAAGCTGCGCTTCCAGCCCGTGCACCGGTTTCAGCACCGAGACTGGAGGCAAGTGCGCATCATCAGGAATGCAGCTGAATTGCTTCCGCGCATCGGCGCGAAATCGGATTACTCCGACCAGCGCGAGGCACAGAAACACGGCCGAAGATAATGTGCCGATCAGCGCCACAGCCAGAACGAAATATAGGATTAGTGCGATCAATGTTGTGTTGTCCCGCGTTGTACTGTCCGCAGGGTTGGATTGCCGCCCTGCAAAGAGGACAGCAATTCACACTATACATTTCCATGGTGTTCAGGCGTAAGCCGAGACGAGGTCACTTCGAGTCTTCGTGCGCGGTCTCACTGCCCCGCAGTGGCGCAGCTTTTGTGATGTTGTAGTCTTTGTACTCGATGGAAAGCGTAGCCTTACCTCCCAGCCGGATCACGCTCTCCGTGCGGTTCTCCGCCGGAAGCCAGAAGTCATTCACCTTCACATATCTGTGCTTCACTTCAGTCTTCTTGATCCAAAACGAAGGGTTCTTGGCCGGTTCCCCTTCGATCCGCACGACTGCAAAGTCTTTCGCGTCAACCCAGATTTTGCCGCGATAGAGAAATTTGTTCTTCGTCCGGGGCAGCAAATTGAGAACATACTGTGCCCCCTGCGGAGTGGTTTCGTAGCCAGCGAGCGTAAAATCGTAGTTCTCGGTGCTCAGCGCAGTATTCAGGCGGTTCTCATCGTTCGCGGCCTCCTGCTCACCCTCCAGCAGTTTCTTGAACACGTGGTCGATGACGAACTTGGAGCCGCTCTGGGACACCACGGTAAATTCCTTAGTGTTTGGAGCATGGTAGGTCATCTTGACCACCATTTCGGCGTCCCGATCACTGGGGAATCCGCGATACTGCATGCGGTAAACCCGGGTTCCGTTGAACTGAACCAGAGCCGCAGCCCGCTGCGCGTTCCTCTCCTGAAGTTTCTTGGCTATCTGCTCGGCTGGCAGGGAGGCATTCTGTCCTGAGTTCGATGATCGTGTGGAATCCGGTGCCTGGAGCGGACTCTGGCACACACTCGACAGGCTCCAAGCCAGCAACAGTCCAATCCCGATCCAATTTCTAACTCGCATGTGCCGCATGTCTACCCTTGGATGCCAAACAGTCTCTTCAAGTCTAACCCCGATTCGGTTGGTCAAGAACTCGCATCTCGTTTATTTTGATGTTCTTTCCCGCCCTGGAATCGTCGGCAGAAAATGTTTGCCAGCAGCCTGCTGAAAGCGGGCTCTTTTTCGAACCCTTCGAAAGAGGCGGTTGGTTACCTTCGTGCCTCACTCGTCGGAGCTATTCCCATCCCTTCAGGTTTATCGCACACTATCTCCAGGCCACATATGCAGGCAACGAACTCCAAAACAAACCGCCGCCGGCAGGATCGGATTCAGGCGGTGCTTCCGGTGCGAGTTCGAGGAACCGACGCTTCCGGCAAGTCGTTCGAAATCCTGGCGCACACCCTGGATCTGACGGCAAACGGAGCGCGGCTGGGGTCGATTCGCCATCAACTGAAGGCTCTCGACACGCTGACAATTCTTTATCGCCAGCGCCGCATGGAATTCACGGTGGTGTGGACCAAGTTGCTGGATGGGCGGAGCGAATATCAGGTTGGCCTGCAGGCTTTTTCGCAGGAAAAAGAAAGTTGGGGGATGAATCTTTTCATCTCCGGCATACAGCCGTCAGCCGGCGCTTCGGCTACGTCAGGAGCGGTCTGACTCGGGAATCGTCGTTATGCGCAATCGTCTAAACAAGCTCTGGTCAAATGACGAAGGACAGGACGTTGCCGAGTATGCCGTCATGCTCGCAGTCGTTCTCGTCATTGTGGCAAGCACCGTCCGGCTCATTGGGGCGAACGCCGGCAATGTGTTCTCGCAGGTCGGCAGCCAAATCCAGTAAGTATTGATCATCCTAATACTTCTGCTCTAACCTTCATTCACACTCTTGTCTTCGTAGATAGCAGCCGGGAAGTATCATCGGCGGAGATTACAGGCAATAACTCTGGGGAAATGTCTAGAAGAGACTGCGCGGAGTGCATCGTCATTTCCCGAAGTTCTTGACGCTCTCAGGGACGCGACGAGTTGCCCATCATCAGCACAAACAGGAGCGGAAGGTAGATCACCGTGGCTTGCAAGACGTGACGAGCCAGCATTTTGGACCGCGGGGTGTTAATGGGAAGTTTCAGAAACGCCAGCCGGGCGCCAAAATAGAAAAGTGCAACGCCCAGCACGACCGCTCCCACTAGGTAGACCTTCCCCGCCATCCCGAAAACACTGGGCAAAACGCTCAAGGGAATCAAGATCAGCGAATAGGCCACGATGCGCCGTGCCGTGGATCGCCCATCCTCCTCCACCACCGGCAGCATCCGAATTCCGCCTTGCGCGTAATCCTCCCGGTAAAGCCACGCGATCGAGAAAAAATGCGGAAACTGCCACACAAAAAGGATGGCAAATAATATCAGCGTGCTCCACTCCAGCCGGCCTCGCGCAGCCGTCCAACCCAAAACTCCCGGCATAGCTCCGGGAAAAGCGCCCACGAAGGTGCAGATGGGCGAGATCCGTTTCAGCGGCGTGTAAGCCGCCAGATACACCACCGACGTCAGCAAGGTCAGCAGCCCGGTCAGCGGATTCGCGAATACGGCAAGATAGATTGATCCGCCTAATGTGGCGACTAGGCCAGCCACTGTGGCGTGGGCAAGACTCATGCGGCCCGCCGGCAGCGGGCGCTGTGCGGTCCGCCTCATCTGCCCGTCCACCTCATGTTCCATCACTTCATTGAGCGCAGCCGTTCCGCCCGAAACCAGCCCGATTCCCAGCAATGCGTGCAACAGTCCCCACGACAGCGAAGAAACCCCGGCCTTCTGTGCACCGAAATAGTAGCCACACCACGCGGTCATCACGATCAAACTGGTCACGCGCAGCTTTATCAGTTCGGCATAGTCGCGCACCATTGACGTTGCCTGCTTGCGAAATAAAACTAGTGGTTGGGTCATCGCGCTCATGGAAAGTTTAGTGGTGCGGTTGTGGTGCTGCTTCTCAAACCCCGGACAATTCGCCGAGTCGAGCACAAGGCAGCCCCGGAGGACCGCCCAGATACTCAAGAACTGTATGGGTACTCCGATAACTTTCGAAAGTCAAGTTGAAACTCCGGAAACGACCCACACAAGGAGGCCTCAGGTCAGACCTTAAACCTCGGCTATCCCCCTACTGGCTCGCCGCAGCCCCAGATTCATTGAAGGTCTCGGGCGGATCAAAAAAGCACTGATGCCACAGGGCAGCGTCCGACAATTTACCCGCCTTCCATTGCTGGAGCGTGGGCAGCGTCGCGGCAATCATACCCCCGTCCGCCGCATCGAAGATCACGACGATCCCAGAAAGTTCCTGCGCCTTTTGCGCCAGGTCCGCATAGTCCTTGTCGAGCACCGATTTTACGAACTCCAGTCGGAGCTGAGGGCCCGCATCCTTCTTTTCGTCGATTTTCTCTACCGAAACGATTCTTACGCTTTTCCCCCGCAAAGGAGCCCAATCGCCCGGGAAAGGCGCTGTTTCTTCCCGGCTCACACGAAATAGCTCAGCCGCGACGGGACCCGCCGCTGCACTCGGCGGCGCATCGCCATCCGGAACGCCGTCCGGCATTTCAAGGTTATTGCGCCAGATCCATCCTCGCGATAGTCCAGAAATTCGCACATGCACCCAATCGCGATTGAAGTCCAGCATCTCAAACTCATCGTGTGCACTGGCCAGAAACAAAGTCTTGGCAGTTAAACTCGCGGTCGCCACTACCGGAGTCCCGGACTTCTTCACCGCAACCAGGTTCTTGGGATGAGTCTGATTCTTAAGAATCTCTTCCAGGCTCTCCGCCTCGGCTCTCAACCCATTAGGATCGTCGTCGCCAAGTTTCTTCTGCCCGGCCTGAGCTCCAGCTTTCTCCTGCTCGGACAGGGTCTGCGCCAAAGCTGAAGAAATCCCGCCGCCCACTTCCGGAAGTCTGGGCGCCGGCGCTGAGATGGTTGGTTCCGGCGTCTTCTCTGTCGGACTTGAAGGAGATTGCTCGGAAGATGATTGCTCCGGAGGAACCTGACTTGGCAGAGTCTGACCTGATGTAGTTTGACCAGGCGAAGATCGATCCAACGCAGATCCTCCCGAGGCAGATCGTCCCGATGTAGATCGTCCCGAAGCCGATCTCTCCGATGGGAACGGCTGCCGCGCTGCACTCGCCGGAGCACTGGCGCCAAATTGCTGTCCCTTGCCGGCGAGTTGATCCGCCAGTTGATCCAGCAGATCCGCTTCCAGACGGCCATTCGAGTTCAACACCTGATATCCGGAGTGCCCTCCAACCGGATCAGCATACCAAGCCGTAACCTGCACGCTCACCCGGACCGTCGATCCCCCGGAAGGCGCCGCCGTGACCTGGAATTTGGCCTGGTAGTAACCCCGTTGATAGCGATCCAAGGGGTGCCCTGCGGAAGATGCAAAACCGTCCAGCACCGGAAGGCGTCCACCAGTGGCAGGCTGCATTTCCCCCAGAGCTTTTTCCACCATGGCCTTCGACTGCGGGAAAGCCCGTTCGAACCCATTGTCTTGCGCGTGGCTCCACTGCGCGAAGCAAGAGACAACAACTACAGCAGCTCCAAGAAACCCTTGTGAGAAAATCCGGCCAATCCCCACCGCTGCACGACCCTTCATGGCTGCTCCAACTCGGCGCGCATGATCCATCCGTGCTGGCCCTCGTGTGTCTCAATGCCATACCAATACGGCGTGGAAATCAGAATCAAGACTTCTGTTCCAGGGGGTAACGATTGCAGCGTGCTCGCAGTGTGGAAAGGCGCCGATTTGAGCGGCGCTCCCGGGGCCTTCACCAGCCGCTCGACCTGCTTGCGAAGATCTTTAACACGCTGGTCCAGGCTCTGCCCCGATAACGTCTGCGCTGGAACGCCTTGACTGGGAGAGCCTTGACCTGACGAAGGTTGACCGGACAAGGTTTGACTTGGCAAGCCTTGAGTTGATAAAGCTTGACTCGACAAGGTTTGATTCGACGACTGCCCTTGGCCCGAGGACTGCGGGGCTGCGGAAGCTGGACCAGCATCTTCCTGACTCTCAGTCGCCTGAGCGGCGGGTTTTGATGTGGACTGAGGCGGATCACTTTGCGGCATCGGCCACGCCCCTCCCTCAGCTTGTTTGGCAAAGGCCTGCTTTTTCGCCAGTCGCTCCTGCCGCTGCTGGTCGGCCTCGACGTTCTGCTTCTTCATCAACTCAATGGCTTCGACGTGCTCCCGGATGTCGTTATACTCGGCGGTCTCCACCGACCCGTCCGATTGATGCACGACATGGCGGTAATCTTCCTTAAAAAGCGCGTTAATGCGCAAGACTGTGTTCTTCTCACCTTGAGGTTGCACAACATAGCGCACCACCAGGGTTCCAGAGTCGCTGCTATCCTTGAAATTGCGCGGGTCGAGCGCTTGCTCGCGAACTTTGTAGAAGACCTTTCCTCCCTCCGTCCAAGCCGGAAATACATGCGATGTAGTCGCGGCTTTCGCGCCGCTGACAAACTCGTCCTTGTTGTATTCTTTGGTTCCCCGGATCACCCCGTTCTGCGCCACATCTTCAACTACCTGCTCCACTTCGCTTGCCGGCAAGGGAACGTTAACGATGACGCCCTCGCCGTAGGATAGTTTACTTTTTTCGCGGCCGGCGAGCGGAACTGCTGCCGCCAACGTCAACAGCAAGGCATAGCCGCAGCGCCGAACCATGCGGGCCCGGCTGATCGAACCATTCTCGGCGCGATTCCTCGCCCGAAAATCCCGACTGCTCCCCCGAATGCTGCTTCCGTGATCGAACCGCCAACCCACCGCAGCCTCCGCTTCCGGACTCACAGAGTCTCGTACTCTTGGTGCAAAACTGTCAACCCGCCCGGGACGTTGGACTCCGACTTGACCGGAGATTCGCTTGATTCTCCTGTGACCTTGTAAAAAAATTGTAAAAACCTCTTGAACTTTTTCTTGCGACCGTAGTAGGATTCCGCCCCGGTAGGGTGGTAGAACCTTTCGTCCACTGTTTTACCACAGGCAGAATGGGAGCCACCTCCCGTTCGAAGCCTTCATTGCTGGGGTATTACCTGCGGCTTTCGCTTGAGTAGAAGTTAGTTTTCGAAAAACCGATCCTGAGTTTGATCTTGCCGAGGAGTCCGGCCATGCGCGTTTCGAGTAGTTCTTATCTCCGCAACATCTTTCGCTTTGCGACGTCCTTCGCGGCGGTCGCCCTGGTTCTCGCCTCCGTGGTCCTCACCTGCAGTCAGCCCGCGAATGCTTTACCAGCTTTCGCAAGAAAGTATGGGCTGCGCTGCTCGGCCTGCCATGAATCCTGGCCGATGCTTAACTACTTTGGACAAAAGTTCAAAGACAACGGCTACCAGCTGATGAATGATCGTGACGCCCCGATCTGGCAGAACCCTTCGTATTGGCCCGTGGTCTTCCGTATCACGCCGATCTGGCACCGCGTGAGCACCGGCAAGGTGCAGGTTGACACCTATACGGGCGGAGTACTCGACGGGGGCCAGGCGGTCCAGCGCATCTCGAGTTCCGGCTTTGACCTGAGCGGCCTCGACTTCCACACCGGCGGAACCCTGGAGAAGAACATCTCGTTCTATCTGCTTCCGTCGTCCGATTCTACTGGTGCCTTTCACTTCGAACAGGTCTTTGTGCGCTTCGACAACATCGCTCACAGCCCCTGGCTCAATTTCAAGCTGGGTCGATTCGAACTCGACAACCTGCTTTCTGAAAAGCGCATCCTCACGCTGACCGGCAACGGAGGCGTTTATCAGACTTATCACTTCATGCCGCAAGGGGACGGGAACATCTTTGGGCAGATCGGCGACAACCAGCTCGGCATGGAGTACATGGGACACTCCGTGGACGACCGGACGCGAATTTCCGTTGCCCTGGTCAGCTCCAGTGACGGAAACGTCGGCCTGACTACGACCGCCAACGCCTATACCGCTTTCGTTGCCGGCAGTCAAGCTTTCGACACGGGCAAGCTGGGGGTCCAGCGGCTCGGGTTCTACCTTATGGCCGGAGAAGCGTCCACCTACTACCTGACTTCGAACGGTGGGGTACCCATTCCCGGTTCTGGAATTGGCAACAAGAGCTTCACCCGTGAAGGCTTCGTAGGCCAATTCTACTTTGGCCCTCACGTCGGCCTTACCGTTGTGACTCAGCATGGCTCCGATAACGCGTGGTTCGGGCAAGGTTATGGCGGGGCAGAAGCCACCGACGGAGATGGAGGCAACACCTGCTCGGCCCCTCCCTGCCCTCCGAACAATGTGCCCGGAACAACTCTTCCGGCGGGATCGCAGGCGCCGAGTTGGAACGGCGTTACCTTCGAAGGTCACTACATCTACAGTCCGCAGCTGATCTTCATCAGCCGGTACGAAGTAGAGAAAATGTCGCAACAGGCCAACGGTTCGGGATACGCCGTCGGATTCACCGGACCTAACGGACTTACCGGCCCAACCCCGTCCAACTTTGGCAACATCTCGACCTACACCATCGGCTTCCGCTACAACCCGTTCATGACGAGCCGCGCCGGCTTAGCCTGGCACAACGAGTACAACTGGCTGCACCAGGATGGTACCGGGCCGGCAAATCTTACGACCGGAGCGCTGACCAACATCAACACCGGCGAAATTCTGATGGGACTTGACTTCGATTTCTAGAGAGGGATAGACATGCGAACGACATTGCGGAAGTGGTCGCTTTTGCTGGGCGCAGCTGCGGTTTTCGCGCTCTCATTGCCTTCCTGGGCGCAGCTCACGAAGTACGACCTGGAAACACGCATGGGAACGGAAAGCCATGTAGGAAATGTCACGGGCCACGCCAAGGACGCCAAGGCCGACTACCGCCGCTACTGCGTCGGTTGCCACGGCGATCTGGGCGATGGAAATGGCGAAGTTGCCACCTGGCTTGAGCCCCCGCTATACCCCAAACCCCGCGACTTCCAGTTGGGAATATTTAAGTGCCGCTCCACGCCGACCGGAACTTTGCCCACCGATCAGGATCTTTACGACACCATCGCTCGCGGCCTCGATCGCTCGAGTATGCCGCAGTGGAGCACCTTCACCAAGCAGCAGCGTGCTGACCTCGTCGCCTGGGTGAAGCATTTCTCTCCGCGCTGGACGAACGAAAAACCAGGAACTCCTATCACAATTCCTCCCGAACCAGAAGTCACTGCCGAGCGCATTAAGGCCGGTCGCGACGTATTCGCCCGCGTGCAGTGCTGGAAGTGCCACGGCGTTCAGGGCCAAGCCAATGGTCCATCTGCTTCTACACTGCAGGATGATCTCGGCCGCCCCATCGCGCCCTTTAACTTTACAGACGGGACTCGCCCAAAATGCGGCGAAACCGATCAGGATATTTACCGGATCTTCATGACCGGTCTGGACGGAACTCCGATGCCGTCGTTTGCCGACAACATCAAGCCTGATGAGGCTTGGGACCTGGTGTTCTATCTGCGAACGTTTATGGCTCAGAAGAGCAAGGAAAAGGAAATTGCGAAAGGGCTCGGTCTGAAGCCGGTTGATCCCAATGCCCCAGTGGCGCAGCAATAGAAAATCGGGGTTCACCAGCATCGCAACCAGCGCTTGGTAAAGCTGTGAGTTGCGGATCTCGATCGGGATATGTCAGAAACCAAACTGAGCTTGCCGGTACACTTGCGACAAGCTAGCGCGCGTTTGCGATACCTCAGGAACCGTATTGCGTCGTTTCCAAATATGACGGCAACCTCTCCGGAAGATGACAATTTGTTCATTCGAGAACTATTTCGGCATTTCCTTCCGAAGTTAGTCTATGATTCCGCCCGTTCCGTTAAAGGCGAGGTCTGCAGTGAAATGCATTCGTCGCGGGTCTCATGTCTTCCTAGGTTCAAGCCGTACGTGGCGTCGGGCGCGAGCCCTCAAGACCAGCCAGCAGAAACCATTCTGCGATCATCTATTTGCGTGCCAATGCCAGGGCAAGTCGCGCTGTGCGGAGGCTTCGACACAATCGGTGTAGATTAGCCCCATTTTCTCGTCAAGAAGGGGATTTCGCCTTAAGGAGACTTTTATGAATCGGTACAAATCGGTTTCTGTACTATCGGCCCTAGTTCTGGTCTGCTGTGCGGCTCTGATTTTGGGTCAGAAGGTCAACGCGGCGGGTGAAGGCAAAATTACTGGCACCGTCAAGCTCGACGGCCCGGCTCCTCACATGAAGGGCATCGACATGTCGAAAGACCCTTACTGCTCCAAAGCCCACGCCACCGATCCCGGTCACCTGGAAACTTATGTGGTCGGCGCCAACGGAGGAATGGAGAATGTCGTCCTCTACCTCTCGGAAGGCTATAGCGGCAACGCAACGGCATCAACCGCCGTCCCGGTATTCGATCAAAAGAACTGCATGTACACGCCGCACGTGTTGGCCATGGATGTGGGCCAGACCTTCAAGGTGACGACCAGCGATCAGACGGCTCACAACATTCACCCCAACCCCAATCCCATGACCGGCAACATTCCGTGGAATCAGTCTCAGCCGCCGGGAGCGCCTCCGGTTGAGAAGAGCTGGAAGGCTCCGGAGATGATCGAAGTAAAGTGCAACATCCATCCCTGGATGCACGGTTGGTTCGCGGTGGTCAAAGGGCCTTACGCCACCACCGACGCCAACGGCGCTTACACCATCAACAACGTGCCTGCCCGGAAACTACACCGTGACCGCGTGGCAGGAAGCCGCCGGAACCCAAACGCAAAAAGTGACCGTCGCCGCGGGCGCGGCGGCAACTGCCGATTTCACTTTTAAGGCGAAGTAGCAAACCAGAAGTAGCAGTCTCGTTGAGCGAACTTGGCCTAGCGCAGACAGGGTAGCTGCTTTCGAAATAAGGCCGGGCGAATTCCGGCCAAAGGCGGGACGATATGGCGAAGATATTCGCGGTGATCATCGTTGTGATCGCAATTGCTTCGGCGATTCCCATCGTGATGCACATGTGGCCCATGCCACAGGACATCTCCACCCACGGCCATCTGATCGATGAGCAGTACGCCGACACGATGCTGGAAGCAGGTATTTCGTTCCTGGCTTCTCAGATCCTCCTGGCCTTCTTCATCTGGAAGTTCTCCAGCTCCCAAGCCCGGCGACAAGGTTAAGAATTTCCCCGGCGGCGCTGCGGGCCTGGTCATCGCTGCCTTCCTGCTGGTAGGCACGGAGTGTTTGGCTTTGGGTGTTTTCGGCGTAAAGGCATGGGCTAGCGTCTACTTCACCCCTCCCGCGGCGAATGCGCTGCCCATCCAGGTGCAGGCGGGACAGTTCGCATTTTATTTCCGCTACCCCGGCCCGGATGGAAAGTTCGGTCCGCTGCACGCCGACAAGATCAGTGAGGCCAACGCGAACTTCTTTGGCCTCGATACTACAAACGACCAGGATTCCAAAGACGATATCGTAGCCGCAGAGATGGCCATTCCCGTGAACCGCGAGATCCACCTGCTCATGCATTCCAAGGACGTGGGCCACTCTTTCTATGTCCCGGAATTGCGCGTCCAGCAGGATTTCGTCCCGGGATTGGACGTCGCGGTTCATTTCACCGCGACCAAAATCGGCAAGTACGAAATCGTCTGCACCCAGCTCTGTGGCCTCGGGCATTACAACATGAAGGCATATCTCGAGGTGAAGTCTCAGGAAGATTACGATGCCTGGATTAAACAGCAGGCAGCGCTGCAGTAGATCATGCGTACCAGTTACGTGGAAGAGCGGCGCTTCAGCCGTGCCGCGTCAAGCGTCACGATAAATGCGGGGCTTTAGCCCCGGAGCATCTGGACAATACATCTCGTTTGAGGTGAGCACAATGCACGACATGTCCGCACCAGCGGTACACCACGCTCCCACCAGCTTCATCCGGAAGCACGTCTTCAGCACTGACCACAAAGTCATCGGCAAGCAGTATTACGCGCTGGCTTTGGTCGCCGCTCTGTTCGGAATGTTCCTTTCCTGGCTCATGCGCCTCCATCTCGGATTCGGCAGTTGGGCCATTCCCGGGCTGCACTTGCTCTCCAAGGCCGGAGCGCCCGGTGACGTAATGACGCCGGAGTACTACCTGCAACTGATGACCATGCACGGCACGATCATGGTCTTCTTTGTCCTTACCACCGCCCCGTTCGCCGCGTTCGGCAATTTCTTTTTGCCGATCCAGACCGGCGCCGAAGACATGCCCTTCCCCCATTTCAACATGATGTCGTTCTGGGTCACGTTCGCGGCCTTCCTGCCTATCGTTGCCTCGTTTTTTGTCAGTGATGGGCCCACTCTCGGTGGCTGGACGCAGTACGCCCCACTGAGCGCGATTGGTTCCGCTGGCGGTCCCGGCGAGGGTTGGGGCGTGGTTCTCTGGGCGACTTCGATTTGTCTTTTCTGCATCGGCCAGTTGCTGGGTTCTTTGAACTTCATCACCACCACCCTCGACATGCGCTGTAAAGGCATGTCCCTGATGCGCCTCCCGCTGACTGCCTGGGCCTGGTTCCTTACCTCGATCATGGGCTTGGCGGCGTTCGCGGTGCTGATGCCCGCCACCATCCTCCTTATTCTCGATCACGTCGCCGGAACCAGTTTCTTCGTGGCCTCAAACCTGGTGATTAATGACCAGGTGTTGCCGCACTCCGGCGGATCGACTCTGCTGTGGCAGCACCTGTTCTGGTTCTTCGGGCATCCCGAGGTCTACATCGCAATCGTGCCCGGCATGGGCATCGTTTCGCACATTCTGATTACCAACATGCGCAAGCCGATGCTCAGCCACAGAGTTCTCATTTATTCCATGGGAGCCCTGGTCGTCCTCAGCTACATGGTCTACGGGCACCACATGTTCGTCAGCGGGATGAATCCTGTCTCCTCGCTGGCCTTCTCGTTCCCCACGCTGGTGATCACCATTCCATCCACCATCATCGTGCTGATCTGGCTGGGCAGTCTCTACGGCTCTAAGTTGCGCATCAACTCGGCGTCGCTATTCGCGCTGGGTTTCATTTCGATGTTCATCAGCGGCGGCGTCAGCGGCTTCTTCCTGGCCCAGCCTTCCATCGACATCATGTTGCACGCCACCTACTTCGTAGTCGGCCACTTCCACCTGGTCATGGGAGTCGCCGCCATGTTCGGCATCTTCGCCGGAACCTACTTCTGGTTCCCCAAGATGGCCGGCCGCATGATGAACGAGACTTTGGGCAAGGTCCACTTCGTGATGAGCTTCATCGGCGCCTACTGCATCTTCATGCCGTTCCACTACCTCGGCATCGCCGGCAACGTGCGCCGCTACCAGGCTTTCACCGACGATTACCTGATCCCGCTGATCCCCGTGCATAAGTTCATCACCATCGCCGCTCTGTTCACCGGCGCTCGCTCAGTTGGTTTTCCTCTACAACCTGATCCACAGCCGGTTCAAAGGCGAGATTCCCCCGAACGACAATCCGTGGGAAGGCACTTCGCTCGAATGGAGCACCGCCACGCCGCCGCCCCACAACAACTTTGGCGACAAGATGCCGGTGGTTTATCACGATCCTTATCAGTACAGCGTCGAGGGTGCGAGCAAGGACTACATCATGCAGACCTCGCCGGAAAACGTTCATAGCCCGGACGAAGAGAAGATAAAGTTCTTCGAGCTTAGGGCAGTCAGTTCCGGCGCAAAGAGCGCTCAGCTGGAGAGTGTAGCAGTATGGCGACTACAGTCCACGAACCGCCGAAAATTGATCTCGACCGTTTACCGAGCCAGGGCTCCGGCAACGGGGGTTGGCGGAACCTCGTTCCCTCCGACGGAGACTTGCGCCAGGTCAAGAACTCTTCTCCTCCTCCCGCCAGTACCGGCATCTGGGTAGGTCTGGCGGCCATCACCATGAGCTTTGCCGCCTTCACCAGCGCCATGATCGTTCGTCAGGGCGCTGCGCAGGATTGGCAGCACTTCACGTTGCCCCCGGTTCTTTACCTCAACACTCTGGTGATCATCGCCAGCAGCGTCACGCTGGAACTGGCCCGCCGCCGGATTGCGGCCTTCATGGGCGGCCTGACAGGACAGGAACAGAGGCCAGGAGAATCCAGCGCAGTGGCTGTATATAACCTTGTTCCTGGGCCTGCTCTTTGTTGCCGGCCAGACTTTTGCCTGGATGCAACTCCGATCCCAGGGATTCGGACTCGCCAGCAACGTGAGCTACTCCTTCTTCTACGTGCTGACGGTTGCTCAC
This sequence comes from uncultured Acidobacteriaceae bacterium, assembly GCA_963763285.1. Taxonomy (GTDB): domain Bacteria; phylum Acidobacteriota; class Terriglobia; order Terriglobales; family Acidobacteriaceae; genus Sulfotelmatobacter. The sequence continues at coordinate 53,391 of CAVXOK010000027.1, forward strand.
GCGCTGCACGTCTCCGGCGGCCTCGGCGGTCTGGTGCGAGTCATCTGGAAACTGAATCGGTCCGTCCTGCGAAGGAGCACTCTGGACGCCACTTCGCGTTATTGGCATTTCATGGGTGTGCTGTGGCTGTATCTGCTTTTGCTGCTTTGGATGAAGCTCTAACCCAGTCAAAGGTAGGAGGCAACGTGAGTCAAGCCGATCTTTCAATTCACGGGCAGGTGTCGCGAACCGGCGCGACGGAGATAATGACCGCGCCCACATTCTCGGTCCCCGCCAAGAAAATGGCGATGTGGCTGTTCATCATCGCAGACACCGCGACCTTCGCCGGTTGTCTCTTCGCCTACGGATTCACTCGCAACGCCACTCCCGATTGGCCCAGGCCTTTTCACAGCATCACCAACGTGGCGGTAATGACGCTCATTCTTCTCACCAGCAGCTTGACCATGCTCATTCGCGGTGCGCATGCGGCCAGAGGGCGACAAGGCCAAAGCTTTCCGCTGGACCATGATCACCGCTGCTTGCGGAATCATGTTTGCCGTGCTGCACCTTAAGGAATGGATGGGAATGATCGCAGAAGGCGCGACGCTCTTCCATAATCCCTGGGGCACGCCTCTGTTCAGTTCCATGTTTTTCAGCATTACTGGCTTGCACCTGCTGCACGTAACCGGTGGCGTGGTCGCTCTCATCGCCGTCGGGCTGCGCTACCAGGGCGGACGCTACAACGCCGATGACATCGAAATTACCGGACTCTACTGGCACTTCGTGGATCTGGTTTGGATGTTCGTAGTGCCGCTGGTTTATCTTTTGAATCTGTCGCACTGAGACGGAAAAAGGCAGGAGCGAATCTCTATGACTACCGCCGAAACCCACAAGAGTGGTGGAATGACCAAAGACCTGATCGTCTGGGCCTGCATCCTGGCCCTGGCGGGCCTGCAGTTCGTCATCGCCTATCAGGACATCAGCGCGTCGCAAATGTTTGTTCGCATGCTGTCCGTGGCCATCATCGAGGCGGCGCTGGCGCTCTTGTTCTTCATGGACTTGTCCGAGAACCGCGGCTTAAAGTGGTTTTTCGGAATCTTCATCGTTTTTGTGCTGCTGGCCATGCAGTATGGATGGACCGACAGCTTCCGCCTGACCGACGGCGTGCCGTGGGCAAAGTAATGAAGCCGACCATGAAGCGCTGCGGGCTCAATTGCGATTGGAAGTGTTGCGCTGGTGGGACTGATCGTCCTGCTGGCGCCAATGCCGGCCTTTGCCCAGAGTTGCGCGCTCTGCTATACCCAGGCCGCCGCTTCGGGCTCTCGTATGATTCAGGCCTTGAAGAGCGGCATCCTGATCCTGATCGCGCCCCCAACTTTCATGAGCATCGGCCTACTCTTCGTCTGCTATCGCAAACGCCATCAGACTCGTGACGAGGATGAAGACTCCGACCGTGAATGGAGCAACGACGCCAGCTCTGATCCGCTCCCGAAGACAAGACTGGTAGAGCGTTTCGACATCATCCCCCCAGTTCCAGACTCTTCAACTCGCTGACCAGCGCCTTCTCCACCTTCTTCTGCAGCTCCCCCGTCAGCTTCTTCCCGTCGGAAGTCAGATAAAAAGTGTCAATCGCCATTTGTCCCTCAGTATCGATCAACGCAATTTCAATATTGCACTTCTGATGCGAAAGGCAGGAACTGATGCGATGCAGCAAGCGCGGCCGGTCTTGCGCGATCACCTGCAGCAGCGTACTCGTCGAGGAGCATTCATCGTCAAAATCGATCCGCGTCTCCACCACAACTTTTACTCGTGCGCTCTTCTCGCTCCGTTGCCGATCGCGCAGCATCTTGTCGAGATCCGCCGCTCCCGCCAAAACCGCAGCAACACTCTGCTTGAACCGCTCCCACTCTGACATGTTCAATTCCAGCGTGCGAAAGCGGTCCGTAAAGTAAAGCGTATCCACCACGGTCCCCGCCTGGTTCGAAAAAGCATTCGCCTTCACAATGTTCATTCCCCAGGCCGCCAGCACTCCCGTCAAAGTCGCAAACAGCGAAGCCCGGTCTTTCGTGACCAGAGTCAGCTCATACCAATGCCGGCCCCGCTTCAAGTCCACCTGCACCGGATCGTGCCCAAACTCCTCCGCCATCTCCATGTGCCGCATCACTTCTTCGGCCGAGTGGACCCGCAAATATCTCTGTGGAAATCCCTCCACAAACTCCCTGAACTTCGCGCTCATCACCGGAGCCAAACTCCGCAGCCGCGCTAGCTTTTCTCCGTTGGCATCGTGCACCCGCTGATCGGCACTGCGGTTTAAGTAGTTTGCCGCACCAATGTAGAGCTGCCACACGTTCTCCGCTTTCCACGGCGTCAGCGCCTCCGGATTCACCGCCTTGATGTCCGCATACGTCAGCAGGCACAGCATTTTCAGCCGCTCCGGCGTCCCCACTTTTTCCGCAAAAGCCGCCACCGTCTCCGGATTGAAAATGTCGCGCCGCAGTTGCGCCGACATTTCCAGATGGCTCCCGATCAGAAACAGCACCATCGCGCGTTCTCCCGCATCTACATCCAGCCGGTCGAGGCAGCGTCCGGCGATCTCCAGGCTCGCCTCCACATGATTGCCGCCCGGCACTCCTTTCCCGGTGTCGTGCAACAACAGTGCGAGATAAAGTAGTTCCGGATCTTCCAGCTCTCCCAGCAACTCCGCATACCGCCGGTCCCACTCGGATTTTGATTCCTTCAACCGGTGCAAACTCTCAATCGCGAGAATCGAGTGCTCGTCCACCGTGAAGCGATGATAAAAATCCCGCACCACCAGCGAATCAATGGGCTTCAGTTCCGGCAAAAGCAAAGTAAGCAGGCGCAGCGAATGCATGGCCCGCAGCGCCTCCGCGGCATGCGGCTGTAACAGCGTTTCCTGCAGGTAAAGCCACAGTTCCGCCCCGCGCGGCGGAGTCACCGCCAGCGCCGGCAGTTCCTGCTCGATCCTGTGCTCCGTAGTCGCACTCAATTTCAGACCCGTGGTGCGCCATAAAGTGAAACAGCCGCAGCAGCATCTCAGGATCCCGCAGCGAAGAAGACTGCTGCAGAAAAATCAGCCCATCCACCACGGAAAAATCAGGACTCGAAGGCCGCGACCGCCATCCCTGAAATTGCCTCCGCAACGAAGACCACGCCTCCGGAATCTCCTCCTGCAACTGCGTCACCGTGCGTTGCACTGCGCGGGCATGCCCGAAATAAATCCGCATCCAATCCGCCGCCGACAGCTCCGCCGCATCGGATGCCCCAATCTTCCGCGCCGCCGCTTCGTCCTGCGCCTCCCAGCTCAACGCGTTGTCGTCGCGCCCATGCCGGAAATGCAGAAAACACCGCGTCGCCATCAGGAATTCCAGCGCCGCATCCAGCTGCTTCCGCACCGGCGCCCGCAAGAGAACTCGCAGTGCGGCCAGTCGCCCAGCTTGCCCATAGCGGACACCAGCGCCAGCCAGCACGCCACGTTGTAATCCCGCAACCCGCCCGGCGTCTCTTTCACATTCGGTTCCAGGTGGAACACCGTCTGCCCGAACTTTCCATGCCGCTCCCGCGTCACCTCCGCCAGTCCCTGCAACAGAGCTTTCGCTTCCCGCATCACCAGCTTCGGAATCACTTTGTCATGCAACCGCCCGAAAAGCTCCCGGTCGCCCGCCAGATAACGGCAATCCAGAAGAGAAATGGTGAATTCAGTATTGTTCGCATCGAAGCGGTCGCATTCCGCCAGAGTCCGCGATGCGGGACTCAGCTTGAGCTTCAGATCCCACAACTCCTGCGAGAATCGCCGGATCGCTTCCTTGTGCGCTTCCTCGCCCCGGCGATCGGCATATAAGAAGAGAAGATCGATGTCAGAAAAAGGAAACAGCCAGCCCCGCCCAAACCCTCCGGTCGCAACCAGCGTGAAGTCCCGCGGGCCCGCATCGTCGGCCGACACCAGATCCAGCCACAACCGCTTGAGAATGTCTTCGATGAGCCGCGTCCGCTGCGCCAACCGCGGCACGCCCGTCTCCCGTCACCGCGAAGTCGCGCGCAATCCGCGCCGACTCCTCGGCCAGAGAACCCCGCAGTTCACTGATCAGTGAAGACGCTGCCGTCATGACCATTTGTCAATGAATCCGGAATCTCGAATCGATGATCTTGGATCGAAGCTCTCGAATCGAAGCTCGTCGCTGCCGCATGTCGTTTAGGAGAGGGCTGGTGACACGCTGCTATATAAGATGCCGTCCGGTCGCGTCCCGCTAAGAATGTCCTTCGTTTTCCAGCCTGTCCGTGATCCTCGCTCAAGTTCCGTCTTACAAAGCTCCCTCGCCCCGCTCCTCGTTGCGGATGCGAATCGCATCATCCACACGCGTCAGAAAAATCTTCCCGTCGCCGATCTTGCCCGTCCGCGCCGCCACCAATATCGCCTGCACCGCCTTCTCCACCATCGCATCCGCCAGCACTAGCTCCAGCTTCGTCTTCGGGATAAGGTCCACGCTATACTCGCGGCCGCGGTAAACCTCGGTGTGGCCCTTCTGCCGCCCGTGGCCCCGCACCTCGATCACCGTCATGCCCTCGACGCCAATCTCCTGCAGCGCGCTCTTCACCGCCTCCAGCTTGGAGTTCTGGATGACTGCCTCAACCTTGGTCATGAGTCTTGTTCTCAAAACAGTCATTTCCCCATGAAGAGCCGGCCATTCAAACACAACCCGGCACGCGCTCACTCTATCGTCTGCCGCCGCTTCACGGAAATCGAAACTATTTATCGTTCCTATCAGGATTTGTTATGCAACTCTGTCACCCGCGGCCGTGCCACGAGAGCGTGCCTAGCGAAGCGAAGGCGATCTGGGCGAGCCACGCGAAGCGTCGCGTTTTTTGCGACGCATTACTCGCGCGTTTGGCTCGCTTCCCTATTCACTTCGCCGGACCCTTCTGCCCTTCCGGAGGCGCGGCCGGCCTGGCAAATTTAGCATCGTCCACCGGAACGTTCTCCTTCACTTCGCTCACCTGAATCGTAAACCGCCCGCCCGGCCGCGCCAGCGTCCAGCGGAACGGAATCTTCACCCCGCCCGCGTCCCGGTAGTCCGCATAGTCGATCTGTGTCGGCATCCGTCCCAACGGCGTCTCTCCATACCGAACCAGACGCACCAGCAACCCTGACTGCACATCAAAATACAACTGCAGCGGCGTCTTGCCATCGCGCTGCCCAATCACCACGGTAGGCATCGCGATCGCCAACCTTCTCCGTGCCTCGCACCTTTACCTCGCTGAACATCGTCTTCAAGTGCGCCGCAAAATGAAGATCCGCATCCATCGCCGCCGCATCGATATCGGGCCCGTGCATCTCCCGCACGGCATGCCCCGGAATTCCCAACCAGCCATCGTGCCCATCGAACGCCGTCACACTGTCGCCCTCGGGCGTGTGCGTAAACGATACCCGCTTGTCCGGATCCTTCGAGAAAATGTCGATCGGAACGTTCCTGTCGCCGAAGCTGATCGTCCCCTTCATCACCCGGCTCGAGATTTTCTCGATCGCCGCCGCTCCCCCCACCTCCTGCAGATACTTATCGAACAACTGATCAGCCGGCGGCCCGCTCGCTTCCACACCTTCACTCTTTCCCTCGGCCTCCTTCGTTTCGCCCATCCCTCTTCGGCTCGTCCATCATCACCAAAGGCGTGCCCACCGGATCGGTGCTGCCCCGGTGGCAGGAATAGCAGGTTACTTCGCGATGTCCTTCGAAGTTGTCCTTGTTGATGGCAAACATCATCGTCATCATTTTCCGCGCGGTTACCTTCGGCTTCTTGTCGTCCTTCTCGAACGCGCCCTCGACGTGGCAAAACTCGCATCCCACTCCTAATGACGTTGCGATGAACTGCATCGCGGGAATCAACTGATCCGCCGGAATGCCCTTGAGCACCTGAATGTTCTTGTACTGCTCCTCAGCCTTCTTCGGGCCAGCCGTGTTACCCGTCGCCGCGTTCGCTGCAGCCGGAGTTCCGCTCGACTGCGCCTTCGCGCCACCAATCGCGATTCCGCCAACCACCGCAACCGCAATCATGCCCAACCAACGCCAGTGTGACTTTCATTCGATTGTCGCCTCAATAGGAAATGTGTGAACATCCGGTTCACGGCCGGTTGCTGTACACGTACTTGCCCGAAAGTTCCGCAATGACAAACTTCGTCGGCAAAAGCCCATCTACTCTTGCCTTTTGGTGCGGAGGCACAAACAGGAACACGCGCCCGCTCCCAACCCAATCCCGCTGCAAATCCGCATCGCTCAAATAAATGTTAGGCGCATCCGCAAAGGTCGAACCGAACCACATCGAAGTTGTACGTCCCTCCACCAGATCAATCGGCCGCCGCAGATAAAACAGCAGGGAGGACCCAAACGCCTGATCGCCATAAATCATCACCTGATCTTCCGACCGAGCTCGCGCCGCGATCTCCTGCGCCAGCTCCTTCGACGAAAGATAAGGACCAAACCTCCCCAGTGCAATGTGCGCCGCCACCAGAAACACCGCCAATCCCGCCCCCAGCACCCAGGTCGCAGAATAATGCCGCCGGAACACACGCAGAATGAACGACACCAACGGAGCCACCAACAGCACCACCGCCGCCAGCCCGGCCGGAAACCGCAGTGCCGCAAACGACGCATAGCTCAAATCCAGCATGTGCGATGTCGAAAGCGTGTAGGCCTCCGTATCCTGCTCGCTCAGCAAACGTCCAATGTCCGGCTCAAACGGCAGGTTCCGCGACTTCCACAACCCCACCAGCAATATTGCGCTGGCCGCAACTCCAATCACCGCCAACAAACCGGCCGAGGTCGTCAGCCAACCCGCACGCACTCCGCGCTCACACTCCGCCCGCTCGCACTGCGCCACACCGTCGGCCAGCAACAGCAGAAGCGGCAAGTATGCGGGAAACGTGTAGTACTCCTGGTTGGTCGACAGGGCAAAAAAAATCAGCACCACTCCCGCCCAAATCCAGCACAGCAGCCGCGTTCGCGCGGCAAAATCGCTGCGCTCGCCCTCGCCAGCTGCTGGCTCGCCGCTCGCAGTCTTCACCGCCGCCGGCAAATACAGACTCCACGGGAACAACCACACCAGATGCAGCGTCCAATAAAGCGCCGCAGGAAGCTTGCTGTAATCCCGCGGATACCGCTTCCCCAGGAACCTGAGGAAATGTTCATTCACGAAATAAAACCAAAAAAAGCCATGATGCTCCGCGGTCCCAGGATTCCGCAACCCCGCCAGAATATGCCACGGTGCAGCGATCGCCAGAAATAACGCCAACCCTGAAATCAGCCGGAACTCCCGCCAGCGCCGCCATTCTCCCGTAACCAGCAGAAAGAAGAATGCCGCCCCGCACGGAAACACCAGCGCGACCAGCCCCTTGGTCAGCACGCCCAACGCCATCATCGCGTATCCCGCGTACCATCGCCACGCCGCAGCTTCCGGCTCCAGCGCCGTCAGAAAAAAATACATCGCCGCCGCAATCAGCAGGCTCAGCAACACATCCGGGATGAAAATCCGCGTGAACAAGTACACGCCTGCGCAGGTGTAGACAAACAATCCCGCATAAATCCCAGTTCGCTCCCCAAACGCGCGCCGCCCCCAGCAAAACGCCAACACTCCCAGCAGCATCACCGCCAGCACCATCGGCAGTCGCGTACTGAATTCATTCACTCCCAAAACCTTATAGCTGATCGCCACCAGCCAATAGGGCAACGGCGGCTTCTCCAGATACCGGATCCCATTTACATGCAGCGTGACGTAGTCTCCCGTCACCACCATCTCGCGCGCCGCCTCCGCGTGCGTGCTGTCGGCATCATCCAGCAGTCCCGGCGTGAACATCGACCCCACATAAACCGCCAGAAACACCACAGCCAGCGCCCAGTACGCAACTCTGGACCCGCTGCCCGCCTTGCTTTTCTTGCTGTGATAGAAACCGGATTCGCGATCAAATGGATGAGCCCAACACAGTCTTACAAATACCAGCCCAGTCAGCAAAGCGGCAGCGGAAGGATCATGGTGAGAAAGGTTCTGGGGAAACAGGCTCATGTGGGGACAGCCGCCTCGGCTGTCCCGGCGAGCGGAGCCGAGCCGATCATTGCTGTCTTCCCTCCAGCCTCACCACCCCGAATAAAATACTTCCACTTGTCCATCGCCCGCCGGCACCGCCACATCAAAAAATCCCACCATCATTTCCTGCGAAGTCTGGTCGCCCCAAGTCACCATCTTCTCCGGATCAGGATTATGCGGATTGTTCCTCGAATTGTCATACCAAGCCACCGCCCGCAACTTCGTCCCCGCCTTCAATTCCCGCGGCTCCGCTAGTTTGTAACTCAACTGCCAGTGAAAGTGATAATTAACCCGCAACAAGCGTCTCCACGCTTCCGTCGTCGTGCACAATGTCATATTCAAACCGCTTTCCCCGCAGATGCATATGCGGAAAAAGACTCAGCAAGGTCGCATCATTCGGCAGCGTCCCCTGCACTTCCACGCGAAAATCATCCGCCCCCGGCGGAATCATCAGCGCATGATTATTCAACTGCAGCGTAATCACCCGCTGCTTCGGCGGACTCTTCGCGAACACCAGCCCCACGCTGGTCTCATCGCTCGCCGCCTCCCCATTCGTCGTGTAATGCATCTGAAACACCAGATCCGATCCCGCCGGAACAAACTTCGCCATCCCGTCCGCCCACCGGTCCGGCGCACTCCCCGGCGCATACACCAACAGCAGATCGCTGGTAGTCTCGTGCGCCTGCCGCCGTTCCTCCGGATCAGTCAGCATCGAAGCCGTAAACGGCTCGCCCACCGGCGCATGCCGCAGCCACGCCGAATCCGGAGGCCGGATGTACACCACCGCATGGTGCACATGCGCCGCGCTCGAAGGCCGCACCTCCGCCATCTGCACCCATTTGTCCTCGGTAAAATGCGTAGCCGCAATCTCGTACGTATATTCGACTTCACCGCCCGCCGGAATCTGCACCGCCTTCGGCATCTTCACCACAAAATCCGGCTGCGGAATATTCCATCCTTCACTCCAGGTCCGCGGCGCAGGCGCATCGCGCAAATCTCCCGCAGGCGCTCCCGCTTTTTGCCAGGCCGAGATCGTCGCAATCTGCTCCTGCACTCAACGACGGATCGTTAGAGAAACGTCCATACCGCGGATCGGCAAACCAGGGCGGCATCATCTTCATCTCCACCGCAGCCGCAATTTTCGCCGCCCAGGGCCGCGTCTGCTCATAAGTCACCAGCGCCATCGGCGCAGCTTCCCCGCTCCGGTGGCAACTCTGGCACTTGTCTTGCAGAATCGGAACCACATCCTTATAGAAAGTAGGCGCGGACGCCGTCCCTGCTTTCTGATCGGAAGCCCCAACCCACGCTCCAGCCGAAAGCAGCAGCGCTCCAGCCGCGAAAGCCGTCGCCACCGCACCCGCGCCCGCTCGATCTCTCGTAGTCGAACCCATCGCTTTACTGTTTCTCCAGCCTGATCTCAGTCACAAAACCGTCTCTACCCTGTGAACCCCTGTGCCCTCTGTGTTAAAGGTTTTCTCGCGCCCCCAAAGCGCCCGCGTCCTCACGAAAATGCTACAGTAATCCGTTCATGTCCGCGCCCGATTCCATCTTCGTTCGCGCCTGCAAGTCCCAGCCCGTCGACCGCACTCCCGTCTGGTTCATGCGCCAGGCCGGACGCTACATGCCCGAGTACCGCGCCGTTCGCAAGCAACATTCCCTGCTCGAAATCTGCAAGAAGCCCGCGCTCGCCGCCGAAGTCACCATCACCGCCGCTGAAATTCTCCGCGTCGACGCCGCCATCATCTTCGCCGACCTCCTGCTTCCTTTCGAGGTCATGGGCTTGCCCTTCCATTTCGCCGCCGGAGAAGGCCCCGTCATCGAGAAACCGGTTCGCACCACGGAAGACATAGCTCAACTCCGCACCGACCGAGCCGCCGATCTAGGCTATGTTTCCGAAGCGGTGAGCCTGGTAGCAAAACATTTCGCTGGACGTCTTCCCGTCATCGGTTTCTGCGGAGCGCCCTTCACCCTGGCCAGCTACATGATCGAAGGCGGCGGCTCCCGCCATTACCTCCACACCAAGAAGATGATGTACAACTCCCCAGCTGACTGGGATGCACTAATGCGCAAGCTGGTGGATGTCACCGCCGAGTACTCCGCCGCGCAGGTGCATGCCGGAGCCGATGTCATCCAGATTTTCGACAGCTGGGTCGGCTGCCTAAGCGTCGAAGATTACCGCCGCCACGTCCTGCCGCACGCAACAACCTTAGTCAAGCGCCTGCAAAAGACCGGCGCGCCAGTAATTTATTTTGGCACCGACAGCGCCACGCTGCTTCCCGCGATGAACCAAACCGGAGCCGAAGTCATCGGCCTCGACTGGCGCATCCCCCTCGACCAGGGCTGGAGCGATCTCGAACATCGCTGCGCCGTACAAGGCAATCTGGATCCCGTCCTTCTTTTCGCGGACTGGAAGGAATTGAAGTCTCGCGCCGAACACATTCTTCGACTCGCCGCCGGACGCCCCGGCCACATCTTCAATCTAGGCCACGGCATCCTCCCCGAAACCCCGGTAGAAAACGTGAAAAACCTGGCCCGCTTGGTGCAGGAATATTCGGCTGCAACGAATATTCCCGGCCTCCGGAAGCCCGAAAGCCCGAAGCCCGAAGCCCGCATTCCATGATTCGCATCGCCATCATCGGCGGCGGCATCTCCGGACTCACCGCCGCCTTCACCCTCGAAGACCATCGCCGCGCCGGCGCAGTCGAATACACTCTCTACGAATCCTCGGCCAACCTCGGCGGCGTCCTCCGCACCGAGCACATCCAGGACTGCGTCGTCGAAGCCGGACCCGACTCCTTCCTCACCGAAAAGCCCTGGGCCGCCGATCTCTGCCGCACGCTCGGCATCGGCGATCAGCTGATCGGCTCGAACGATGCCGCCCGAAAAACCTACATTCTCGTGAACGGCCGCCTCATCCCCATGCCCGACGGCCTAATGTTCCTGGTCCCGACAAAAATCCTGCCCACCGCTCTCTCGCCGCTCTTTTCCTGGACCACCAAGCTCCGCATGGCACAGGAACTACTCCATCCCCCGCGCGCCGCCGAAGCCGACGAAAGCGTAGCGTCCTTAGTCGAGCGCCACTACGGCAAGGAAATGGTCGATCGCCTCGCCGACCCGCTCCTCTCCGGCGTCTACGGCGGCGAAGCCGCCAACCTCAGCGTACGCGCCGTCCTCCCCCGCTTCGCCGAAATGGAGCGCACCCACGGCAGTCTCGGCCGCGCCATGCTGGCGGCAAGAAAAAAAATGCCGCGCCCCGCAAACCAACCCGCCCCTCCGCTTTTCACTTCTCTCAAGAACGGCATGCAGCAACTCGTCGAAACCCTCATCCCGCGCCTGAATCCGTCCTCCCTCGTAACCAACGCTTCCGTGCAGTCGATTCAGCCCGAAGCCGGCGGCTGGACCGTCTCAGCCGGACTGAAATCCGATCACTTCGACGCCGTGATCCTCGCCGTGCCCACCCACGCCGCCGCGAAGATTCTCTCGCACTCAGCAGCCCCGAACTCTCCGCCGAACTGGCCGCCATCGACTACAGCTCTTCCATCACCGTCGGCCTCGGCTACGATCGCGAAGTCCGCCAATCACTCCCTCCCGGCTTCGGCTTTCTCGTCCCGCGCAGCGAAGGCAAGCGCCTGCTGGCCGCAACCTTCGTCCACAATAAGTTCCCCCACCGCGCTCCCGAGGATCGCGCCCTGCTCCGCTGCTTCTTCGCCGGATCGAACGCCGAAAACATCTGGCAGCTCTCCGACGACGCCATCATCGCCGTAGTCCGCAACGAATTGCAGCAGATCCTCGGCCTCCGCGCCGAGCCCTCTTCGCCCGCGTCTACAAATGGAAGTCCGCCATGGCCCAGTACGGCGTAGGCCACCTCGAACGCCTCGACCGCATCGAGCGCCTCCGCCAGCAATTGCCGAAACTAGCCCTCGCCGGCAACGGCTACCGCGGCATCGGAGTCCCCGATTGCATCCGCTCCGGCCAGGAAGCCGCAAAACAAGTCCTCCAGATCATTTGAATCCGGCAAGAGCTATGTGGAGGACGGCCGCCTCGCGCCGCTCCAGCGAACGAACGCGAGCGTCTCGGCACCGCTCCTGATCCCGACCCTACGCCGGAACATCAACCTTATCAACCCTCAACTCCCGCCGCACCCGCGCCACCACCAGCCGTAATCTCGTCATAAGTAATCTCCGGAGGCAAAGCGTCCTTCAAAGGCTTCAGCCCATTGATCCCAATTTTCGCGCAGGCCGCCTCAATCACAGCCTGCTTGTTCCGATCAATCCAGCCCGGCTGAAACTCCAAGTCTCCCCGTTCCACCAGATTCGCCACAGCATTCACCACGGTCGACATCTGCCGTCCACGGATTTTCGCAATGTCCTCGAAACTGTGCCCAGCCGCCAGCAAACGCATGGTCTCCAAGCGCAGGCGCAGTCATCTTTTCGGAAGAAAGAACCGCCGAAGCGCGAGCCCCCTCGCGGTAGCGCTCCAGAGCAGCCAGAATCCCCCTCCCGTACACCTCAGCCTTCCGCTCACCAATCCCAGTGATGTTCATCAGATCGGCAATCGACGAAGGCCGCCGGCGGCAAATCTCCTCCAGCGTCGTGTCATGCAACACCACGAACGCCGGAACGCCCTGTTCCTTAGCCGTAGTCCGCCGCCACTCCCGCAAATATTCGCGCAGCTCCGCATCCGCACCAGAAACTTCGTTCCCGCCCCAACCGGCAGCCGCGATTCCTTCCCTACATAACTCACCGCCCGAGCAGCCGCCGTCATCCACTCCGCCACGCTCCCGCACACATCACAAGCCTCACAGGTCTCCCACTTCGGAGCTCCCCAAAATGTCCGCAAATCTGCCGGTGCCGGCACCGCTTCGACTCCACAAATTCTCGGATAATCCGGTACCGCTCCCAAGCCCGCTCGCGCTCCGCCGCATCCGTAATCCGGTTCGCAAAAAATCCCAGCAGCCCCGCATCCTTCTTCTGCCACAG
>CAVXOK010000028.1:0-85553 GCA_963763285.1 uncultured Acidobacteriaceae bacterium
GCTAACCGCTGCCAAGGACGGGGATTGGATCGTCCCGACTATCGTAGCTGGTTTCACAAATCCACAAATATTCCACCCGCGCGGGTTGCCTTAAAGGTCTCCGTGACTGCTGAAGCGCGACAAAGATCTGGTGGGAGGAACCGCGCGTGTCGGAACTGACTTTGGGAAGCGGCCGCTGTTGGGATGGCCGCCGAGGCGGACTCCAGTCCGCAGAGCGCCGAACCTGACTGAGGGGTGGAATGCCTTGCAGGGCCAGCGGCGGAAAGTCTTGTTCGATGCTGTCGTAAGGCTGCGAGATATCCGCTTGCGTAAAAGAATCCGGAAGTAACCCCAGATCGCCTCCGACGAATATATCGTTCCCGCTGAAAATCATCACACCGACCCAGGTTTCGATGAAATCTCCATAGCCGTAAATCGAGACGATGCGAGGGGCCGCAAGGTTTGTGCAATCGAGACCGAACACGATGCCGTTGTCGTTGATCGTCCCCACATAGATCAAGCCGTTGTTCGCAGCGACCGACAGAGCTTCATTCATGGGGTTGTCGTTATAAAAGGGATCGATTCGTGACAGCGAAGTTTTCGACAAAAGTACCGGACTGGCTGGGTTGCTGATATCAAAAATGGCGAGTCCGTCGGTGTCGGCGGCGACAAAGGCGTTTTGGCCGACGACAACCACATCTGCTGCCAGCGCGATGTTGGTTACCTGCGACCGCAGGACCGGAGACTGGGGTGTCGTTATGTCGTAGATCATGAGCCCAGCGAGGTTGTCGGCTACGAGCAGCAGGTTTCCGTCGACGCGCAGGTGGATGGGCAAGTCGGGCAGTGCAAGCGTATTCACAACCGTTGGTAGGGCAGGGTTGGTCAGATCAAGAATAGAGAGCTGATTGTTGTTGGTTCCAGCAAAGAGCGTGTTGTTCAATCGCGCGAGGCTGATGGCGGGCACGGACACGTTTGTGACCAGCGCCGGCGAGGTTGGTTGGGTGACATCAAGAACGGTTGTATTGCTGCTGCCTCCCACGTATAAGTAGTGCCCCGAGGACTGTACTGCAAAGGATTCCTGCGACTGATCGAAATACTGGCCGACCCGAGTCGTGGGAGTTGTGCTAGTGTCGTACACGTTTAAGGTCCCACCGGCGTCCGTTGCAGCAGCGCCGTAGTAGTAGGGAGACTGAAAAAGCATGTCGTAAATAGCACTCTCTCCTCCGCCACCGCCGTAAAGGTTGGCTTTGAACACGGGACCGCCGGGATTAAAAGAATTGTAGATGGCGAGGCCGCCGACGTATTCGTCAGCGTAGACATAGTTGCCAACGAACTGAGGCCAGTTACATCCAGAGATGACTCCGTCGAACAGCGTCGCCGTGATCTGCGGGTTTTGAGGGTTGCTCACGTCGAGCAAAAGACAGCCTTGCTGTTCCGTATACGCGAGCAATTGGGTTCCGTTGAGGTTCGCGGCGTTGATCCCATCAATATAGGACAGGTATTGCGGAAGGCCGGAAGAGATGTCGTATATCTCCATGCCACTGAGCGCGGTGAACAGGAAATTACCGGAGAGTAGAAACCGAGACTGCCTCCATCGACAGTTCCGACCAAGGTTGGTGGTGACGTTGTGAGATCGTAAGTGACAAGATACCTTCCGGAGTTGTCATTCAGGCTCACCGAAACAAACATTTGGTTACCGACGATGATGCTTGTGTCTGGGATGTAATAGTTCGCATCGGAGGGCAGGGTTGCGATGATGTTTTGCGCCACGATTGTGCCGCTGGTGACATTAGCCTCGAAGACTTCTACGGAGCCTTGCGGATAGTTGGTGGAGATACCACTGACTACCCCCTGTTGATTTGAAGATATATCCCACATCTGACTATAGCCGACGTTTCCGACGAGGACGGGAACGCCGGTTTGTACGGAGTAGAGCATGATTCCGCCGAACGCACCGGGCGGCAGCTCAAGATCGCCTTGGTATGAATACAAGTACTGACCGTAAGCAAAGATGGGCCCCGAAGAATTGGATTCCGCAGCCGTGAGCCAGACAGGCTGGAATGGGTCGGTAATGTCGTAGACGTCAAACCAATAATAACTATTTGTGTAATCACCGATATGGTTACTGGCCAAGATGTAAAGGCGATTGCCGATTACGGCCATGCCCCATGGATATGCGCCTTCGAAGTTAGTCGTATTTTGGTCGGCGTATTCGAAGATCCGATTAACCAACCCAGGAAACTCCCCGGTGACACCCACCGATGCTGTTTCAGTTGCGCCATTGGCGACCGCCGAGATCGGCGTGGGACCACCAGACTTCAAGGTGTTTCCGGCGGAGTAAAGCCCGGCCGAGCTCAGAGACCCTCCACCCGCCAACAAATTCCACGTTGCGGTCGTCGTACTCCCACCTGCTTCAGCAGAAAGTTGCAGAGTGTGTCCGTCGGCCACGAGGGGAACCTCGGGAGTGATGAGAAATGGATGCAGGCCGACAACAATAGTGTTACAGGACTGAGTTCCTGTAATGCATCCTGTAATGTGGGCGAATGTGTCCGAGGTGACGGTGGCTGGAGCGGTGTAGGTTGATCCGGAGAATGTTCCGAGATCGGCGGAGAAGGTGACATCGACGGGAGTGGCGTTACCCAGCAAGGCGTATTGGATCGTTTCAGATTGCCCGGCTGCGAGATCCTTCAGTGCCGAATGGATCCGCAAACTAGCCAGTCGCTGGAACTGAACCGTGTTGCTCTGCGTGGGAGTAAGCACACCCTGGGCAGAAGTGACGAAGAAGTTTCCTGAAACCGCACCCTGCGGAACGGGGAAAGTGGCGGATGTGGGGGTTACGTTCGACGATTGGACGTAGATAGGACCACCCATGATGTCAGTGAATACCCCGGTTAGCACAGGGCTGAGATTGGTGCCCGTGACGGTTAGCGTATCGAGGACGGCTGCGGGCTGCGGCGAAATGCTGGTGATTGCTGGTTGGAGGCCAAGAATACGCACGGAAGTGGTGCCACGAGCATTGGAAGTCCAGGCGGTTACGGTGTCGGGAGACTGAGTGGCGCTGGCAGTGTAAAGTCCAGAGGGACTGACGCCCCCATAAGTCGCGATCCAGTTCACCTGCGTTTGAGGGGCACCCTCTATGGTGGCTGTGAATTGCTGCGTCTTGCCGTAGGTTAATTGCGGATTCGGGGGAGAAATCACAATGAAGGCGGAGAGACTAATATCGGCGCCCACGTTGATGGTTGGATCGGTGCTAGTTGCAACGACGGTGATACCTGTGTCGGTATACTGCGCCGGAGCAGTATAAAGCCCGGTTGGGGAAATGGTGCCGAGGGTGGAATTGCCGCCAACGACTTGGTTCACCTGCCATATAACGGTGTTGTTGAGGGCGCCGCTTATGGTGGCAGTAAATTGTTGAGTCCCCCCAACATACATTTGCGCCTGAGTGGGTGAAATCGTGAGAAGTATGATGCGCACGCTTGTTGTGCCCGAAATGCTCGTATCCGCGGTAGCAACGGCTTTAATCGATACAGGATTGTCGACGGGAGGCTGTGACGGCGCGCAAAAGTTTCCAGTGTTATCGACGGTTCCGTATGTGGAGTTTCCCCCGGCAACACCGTTTACATACCACTGAACGGACGAGTTGTAGTCGCCGCTTCCGTTGACCGTTGCTTGAAAATTGTTGCAGTACGGAGATTGAACGTCAGCCGGACCCGAAACGGAAACCGACGTAATGGTTGGAGGTCCCCCGCCTGATGAGCTACCGCCCGAAGACCCGGAGGATGAGCCGCCGCACCCAAGCTGCAGAAACAGCGCGGCCAACGCAATAGCGATGGCTGGGACATTGGCTCTTCGCACTGGGACACCCCTTAGACTTTTCGCGCCCAGACCCGACGTTTGGTTCCGTCCAAAATATCGTCGAGTTGGTGCGATTCCGCCGCCGGGGGAGGAGGCTGCGGAAGGCGTAAGCAAACCCTTGTCGACGCTACTCAATGCACGACGACAGGAGCTTAATACAGCTAAGACGCTGATGCAAGGGGTGGTTGACGGCCAGCTTTGACGGGTGAAGCAAGTGCGAAACGGAGCGTACCAGATCTAATTCAGCTAAGCGGTAACCCTGAGACGGTGCCGCGTCGAAGTTAGTCAGGTTAGTCCTGAGAAAGTGGCCTATTGGGAAGTCGCCCGCGAGAACCGACCAGAAGAATAGGCATCGTGGGCGAAACGGACCTCATGTGGCGCTATACCCGTTGAGCTGCCACGGCTAGTGGCTTTGGCTTCTTCTGTCCTGTCATCATCCTTCTCCAAGGGGTAACACGGAAAATGGGAAGCCTATCCGTCGTTGTAACACAGATGAAAAAAGTACGCGAACGCGTGCAAAAAGACGCCCAACGTATAGGTGTGGCATTTGCGGCCTTGGAAAGTATCCGCGCCAAAGCCTCGTCCCTCCTGCGCACAATGTCTACCGCGGCTCGTCGGAAGATTAGCTTGGCTCAGAAAGCGCGCTGGGTAAAGCATAGAGCAGTGAGACCCAAGCGAACAATCTCGGCGGCCGGTCGGACGAGAATCGCTGCGGCACAGCGAGTAAGGTGGGCGAAAGTGAAACGCGAGAAGAAGGGTGCCTAGAAAAGGCCGACGATCACAAAGGATGATCACGGCGACGGCTTGATCTCGTGACGATAGGCCCGACCGACAGTAAAGGACGCCATTATGGCAGTGTGTTAGAAAACCTGCCCCGAATCGCTCTCATCGAACCCTGTAAGAGATTGGAGTTCTCGACCTCCAGTCAAGGCGTTAGGAATGGGTAGTTTTCTAATCAGGCACCAAAAGACTCGCTTGGAAACCGGGTCAAGGGGTCAATGAGTGTCGCGATTTATCGCTATTTGACCCGATTGCGTGTCCATAGGGTGAGCGTCGTTCCATTCATCGAGAACTCTACAGCGCATGCGGGGACTCCATAAAGCAGCCACCTTGGTCCATCGCCCGGTCCTGGCGGCCCTGCCAATACTTTGGGCTGCCAGTTCCTTATCGGACTCGGGCCGTTCCGAGCAGAAGCCCGTTTATTTACGCGACACGTTGGGTTGTCTTTACACCCGGTTTCGATTCGCCCTGCTCTTTTCGAGGGTCTTCTTCGTTGGCTTGTGTATTGATCTTTTCCGCAAGTTCGGTCAATTTTTCGTCAGTTTCTGTCTCTTCTTCGAGCGTCTGTTCCAGGAGAGAAACGTGCTTGGTGTCTCCAAGAACTTTGGCGATGGCGCAGACCGCCCCGTATGCGGCCATCTCATAGTGTTCCACTCGTTGGGCCGCGCCGATCAGCCCTGAATCCAATACAGCGCCTTCAAAGGATCCCGCAATGACTTCCGAGCCTTCCTTAACCAAGCCCTCCATGCCCACACATTTTTTGCCCTTTGGACTCTCGCCCAGAGCCTGGAATATCTCTTCAAGGCGCCGAACGTGACCTTCGGTTTGCTTTAGATGCTTTTCGAAGCCCTGTTTCAGCTCCGTTGCAGATGCAGCTTTGGCCATCTTCGGGAGCGCTTTGACCAGTTGGCTTTCGGCGCTGATACAAATCCTTCAATTCGTCGACATACAGTTTCTTCAAGCTTTCATTTGACATGTTTCCTCCAAGAGGAATTAAGTTCCGTTTAGTAAAAATAAACCCCGGTCTAGTCGCGGCGAGCGGCGCGGCGCACACCCAATAAAAGTCTCCTAGCCTCCGGATACGGAGGTTCGGTAAGCCTCTTTGCCGGTGTCGATTGCTTCTGCAACGTTTTCTTTCCGCTTGTTAACTACATCCTTCACTTGAGCGCGGACTTTCTTCCCGGCGGATGCGACCTGGTCGAGCCCACCCCGCAACTTGCCGGCGACTAATTCCTGAGTGTCTTTGCCCGATTGCGGGGCAAGCATCAGAGTAGCAACCGTGCCGACGCCTAATCCAGCTAGAAATGCCCATACTGTTTTCATTCTCAAGCTCCTTAAGAAGTAGAGTGATTCAACTCCCAGCCACCGCAAACCTAAGCGACGCTTCAGGCACGCTTGGCAATGTCTGAAAGAAACTTTCAAAAGGCCGCCGGTGGAATTGCTGCCGGCGGCCCATGATAGGACCATGCTTAGTTCACATGAGCCTAAGCAACTTCGCGAACACGAGGTTTATCGCTCTTTTCGGCGCTTGCTTCTCCGGTTGAGGAAATATCCTGGGCGCCCGTGCGCTCCAAGATCTCCTTGGCTTTCTTTCGTCCACTCAGAATCGTCAGAATGAACGGACAATAGAATCCCGCCATCTTTGACGCGGCCTTCGTATCGCTTGGCTTCGTACTCCGGGATTCCCATGCCGATCAGGGCGCCCGTAAGCCCACCTACCGCTCCACCGACTCCGGCACCTGCGAGGGCCGCCATAATCGGCCCCGCGGCTATAAAGGGCCCGAGTCCCGGAATCGCCAGGGCACCGATACCGAGTAACCATCCCAATCCGCCGCCTAGCAGCGCGCCGGTTCCGGCGCCTGTGGTGGCGCCTTCAGGCGCCTTAGTGTTTTTCTCGTGAGCAAAATCCTTCGTGCCAGGGTTCTCGGGAAGAAGTACTGAAATATCCGTGTTCCGAAACTCGGCCGCTTTCAATGCGTCCACGGCGTTGTCGGCGCTGGTTCGATTCGGATAAATGCCAAATACTGCTGTGTTCTTTCCTGCCATTGTTGATTCTCCTTTTGCTTCGTCTGTTAGTTCTTTGGTTTGATATCCAATTGGCTGGTTACTTTGTTTTCACCCGCCACTTCAGTGGCCTTTGACTCAACCGTCTTCTTCTCGTCTTCCGATCGCACTGGTCCCTTTAGGGTGACTTGACCATTTTGCGTGATGATCTTGACGTTGTGCGCATACGTGGAAAGAGATTTGTCTTTCATGATGGACTGCCGTATCTGCTGAGTGATGTCCTGGTCAGAACGATTGTTCTTTTGCTGATCCGCCGTGGGCGCGTCCTGACTCCGATCTCGCTCATTTACCTTGGTATTGTCGGGAGCAGTTTGCTGACCGGCAGGTTCTTGCGCAAGTGCCAACGCTCCACTGCCGAGCAGCAGACCGGTGCACAGAAAAGTACGAACAGCAGTTCTATAAACGAACATCATTGTTATTCCTCCTGAAAGCTGCCGTCAGTGTCGATTCCCGCCCTGGAGCGGGAATGATAAGGAAGGTCTTTAACGAAGATATTGTAAAAGGTTGGGCACAGGGTATCGACTTCACGCTGTATGAAGCCCGTGGATTCACTGTAGAGTTCTCACAGGCGATTGGCGCGTTTTCTCAGTTACAATTATCTGCGCCCATCATCAGCCAGTCGCCTCAGATTTGCGATTAAAATATGTGCGTTGCGTAGCCCTCGTAACTTCCCACCATTGAGTTCGATCTGGAAGGCAATTGTGGCAGCGCTTTTTATCGGAACTCGTGAGGGAGCTCATAGATCGCAGGCAATCATCACAAGTACTACGAACAAGACAATCGTTCCCAACAAGCCGAACACTAGCACAGTCCCTCCTCTGACAAACTACAACTACCACCGTCGACGCTATGCGTCGTACGTGATCGGGACATCCGAGGTCGGGACATTCTTTTCCGGATGGCACCTGAGGCAGACCCGAAAAAACACTCTCCACCTTCGACCGTCGTAGAAAAATGTCGTCTTCTGTCTTGTCATGGGCGATCCGCAGGCGCAGCGGGTGTCCGCGCCCGCTGAGTGTCCCCGCCCGCCGGGAGCGCTTGGCGGAGTTCAGAAATTCCAAGATTGATTCATGCGGGGAGTCAGGGGCCATAGCGAGGTCTCCATTCTTATCCGAGAATATTGGCGACTGCTTGGGATGTTCTGGGCAATATTGCTCACATTGATTTCCGATGCTAAGACTTAGGCCGCCGATACGGCAACTGTATCGCGTCCGACATAGCTGAGCATGGCCTGCTTCAATTGCGAATCCACTTCGTCGGCGATGGTGATTACGTCTCGCAGCACCTTACTGAAATCCACTCTATCTAGATTATTTTGTAGGGTATTAAAAATACTGACCTGCAGAATTCGCGATTCTTCGACCACCATCGGGGCGGTATAGCCTTGTTTACGACGTAAGTCTCCGTGCTCGCGTGCTGCCTTAGAGACATCTGCTTTATCAGTTCGAGGGAGGCGTAAGCGCTGAATCAGATCAGCAATGAGATTGGGTAAATGACCGGTGCGGTCGTCAAAGCTTAATGGGATACAAGTCAGCTCTTCATCTTGGTCTACCAGTGCGAGCCAGTCCTGAATCGTCGCATCAAGGTCATGCTCCAGTATGGATGCCACACTTTGGGCGGGTAGCGGTCTGAAGCAAAAGGGGTTGGCGAGTTTCTGGCGGATAAGTTCTCGAAGTGAGGAAATCTCAATCGGTTTAGTGAGAATCTCGTCAACTTGTAAACGGATGGCTGACAACGCTTCGTCGATCTGCGGGTACCCGCTGAGCACCAGCGTTACTGCCTTTGGGTGCGTGTGTCGCATCGCACTGACGACCGTAAACCCATCACCAGCATGCGGCATGTGCAGGTCAGAGAGGAGTGCATCAAAATCCTCTGCTGCGATGTAGCTGAGCGCTTCGCGTACATTTGATACTGCAACTACCTCGAAGCCGTCACGTTCCAGCGCGGCTTGTAGCATATTGCGCACAGCGTCGTCGTCCTCGGCCAATAAGATTCTGGGCATACTGCCACTCCTTCCTCCACCTCTGAGAGGTGTCCTGCTCTTCAAGCATTACCAGGAAGAGTAGCCGATTCCCTCAACTCTGACTGTTCACAATTGAACGCTTCTCGGTTTCTGTTCTGGAGTGTTGACACGATTGGTCCTCTTATTTGGTGTTTAGAGAAGTGAGCAACTTTGAACAGTCATGCGGTACGGGGAACAGTAATCTGGCATCTGCTGTAACCTGGCAGTCCCCTGAGAAGGCGGACGGCCCTTTGGGGCGGTCATGGGTTAGCGTCGGGTAACTGACATTCGGACCCTCACGACCGCCCTCTTCAACGTGTAACGATTCTCGACGATGCGTTTCTGTATGACAACATGACCCTCCCCTTGGAGGCACCCGAATCACTGATGTGTGTAAAAGGAGCAATATGAGCAACGAGACTGAAAGCGATCCAAAGCAGCAGAAGGCAAGCAAGACCCAACCGGAAGCGTGAACACGGATAAGAAGACCAATCCCTCAACGGAAAATCAGGGCAACCGTCCACAGGACATCTCAAAGAAGAACCCATCGCAGGGCAGTGACCCTCAGCACCAAGGTCAAGAGAAACCAGAAGATGAGAAGCGGCGCGCTTCCTAAGTAATGTTTTGAGGACAAGCCGTGTAATTAAGGTGACGCGCCCCGGCCTAAACACCGGGGCGTTCTTGCGCTTGGAGGCGACAGGGCATTTGTCCTGAGGCATTTACCTCCATCAATCAGCCACCTGGCACGCTGCGTGGCTGAGATCTTAGCCGTCTTCTTACATCACAATTCCCCAATTCTTCACATATGAGCTGTCTTGCTCAGACGAGAAAGACTCACCCCTGCCACCATCAATACTGCTTATCGTGACAGAAAACTCTCAGTGAGAAAGTGTACGCAAACGAATCGCGGTAGGCGATGGAGGCAACGTGAAACTAGTAGGGATTATCGGTACCGCAGTACTATCTTTGACCCTAGCCGCTCCCGTGTACGCACAGCAGGAGCAGCACGAACAGCAGGAAGATAAAGACAAACCTGCAGAGAAGAAAGCTCAACCAGAAAAGCCGGCGAAGCAAGAAGAGAAGACTGCCAAGCCGGCAGAGAAGAGCGCTCAGCAAGAAAAGAGCGCCAAGCCGGAAGAGAAGAACGCGAAGCAAGAGAACAACGCCAAGCCGGAGGAGAAGAACGCGAGGCAAGAGAACAACACTAAGCCAGAGGAGAAGAACGCCAAGCAAGAGAACAACGCTCGGCCGGAGGAGAAGAACCAACGTGCCGGAGGTGGCAGAATCCCTGACGACCGTTACAAAGCTAACTTTGGACAGGGACACACTTTTCGGGTGAACCAAGGCGATTACAGTAGTCGCCGCTTCGAATACGGCGGCTATTCGTTCGGATTTGTGGGCGAGTGGCCCAGCAACTGGCTCTACACGCAAAACGTCTATGTCATCGACATTGATGGCGTGTATTACCTGTGCAACCCGATGTATCCGGGCGTGAATATTGAACTCAACGTCAACCTGTAGGGGATGCCCAGTGTGATTTGTGTGTGTGGTGAATTTGAAAGTTGGAATGTAGACCGAGAGGTACTCAGTGCTTCGTCGAGCACCTCTCGGTTTTCCGACTAGGTGTTACCCCATTACCCGCCAGCCTCGCAAGAAGGCAGTCACCCTGTCTGATCAAAATTGCTCATTTTTCCCTCTCTTCCCTTCCACCAAGAAGAAGGCGCTGCCAGAAATGTTAACCATTGTCCATCTCTATTCTGGAAAATCGCGCTCATAGCAGACGCGGTTGGAGATTCGCGTGCATGGCTTCTAGGGCTGAGATGGTGGGACCGACCCCCTGGTTGTAGCAATGGATGAGGAATGTTGCAGAAACACGTTAAGATTCCACTGAAGGCCTTTTCCAGAAGCGTTAGCTTGGAGTAATCGAAGCCAAGAGTTTAGTTGGTAAAATTGGTGAGGCGCTGTAAAGACCTCCGCGCGGAGTTTTCGGAATTAGAACAAACTTACCTGATGGGGCCTTGCAAGCGTGGTCTCTTTTGCTCAATCTTTGAGGATTTATTCGCAGTGCGCGGCTACGACGCTTGAATCCAACAGTGCTCTGGAAAACTCGGAAGCTGCACGATAGCGTGATTGGGTCGCTTTAACCGGATCAACGTGCGGAGGTAGCATTCTTCGTGAATTGCTTTCCCGCTTTCGTCAACCTTACAGGTCTCCAGTTCCACGGTGTTGTTGCAAAGAGCACATGTTGGCACCCATCGGGGGCATGCGGGAGAAGGATTATCTGATGTGTATTCCATGGGAAAGTCTCCTTGGGATGGTGCACCCAAGCTACATTCGCCTGAAGGAGACAGGCTGTTCACTTTTGCTCAGTTCTCGTTTTTCGACATCGTGAGCAAAACTGAGCAGCAAAGGCCGTCATCTTCCCGCATACTAGGTGCAGATTCTCCCACAGGAGGGACTATGCTAGGTTACGGTTTGTTGGGAACGATTGTCGTAATCGCAGTAATCGTGGTGGTTATCCGCGCTCTATGAAACCCTCTGGGCGTGCAAAGTGCGCGTCCAGATGATCTGCCTCGAAACAACACCTGCAACCAGCGCGAGAAACTCTAACCGTTGCTCTATACTTTTCCATGCCAAGCCCGCGACAACAGATCAGTCTTACCATTTTAGGAGTGCCAGACGGATGGCAAATTTCTTCTTCACGGGTGGTAGCGGAGGCCAACATGCGATCAACCTGGACCAAGTTCGCCCAGTAAGCGAAGACACGGTAACAGGACTTCCGGCCTGCATTTCATTTTGAGTCTTTCGCCACATCGCAAACGGATCATGATTAGCGGTAGCGACGCCTGACGACCCAGAAATACGAAAACGGATCGTTCGCTATCAGCGTCTGCTGACGGAAAGATTATGGCAGATCGAATGAGCGACAGAACAGTTGCGATGGAAAGCGGCTTTCACCACGGCGGGCGTTGACTTTCGACACAAAAAATGAAATCATTATTTTACCTTTGCGGGATGTCAGGTTTGCCTGCAAAGTGAGTTGCCTCTCGCCTTCTACCGCATTCATTCATCCTTCATAGGAAGTTGCGTTCCGCACACTCGGAAAGCCTTGGGAGATCACAACACACGTGGTGAAGGCGAAGAAACTCAGCAAATTCGATACGAATACATTCCTTTCGACCATCGACAGCGGTAGAAGGATCAGAACTTTTTCTAAGAAGCAGGTGATCTTCGTTCAGGGCGACTCCTCCGACGCTGTTTTTTATATACAGAAAGGAAAGGTAAGACTCACCGTTGTGTCGAAGATCGGCAAGGAAGCCACGATAGGCATTCTGAACGAGGGCGATTTCTTCGGCGAGGGCTGCCTTGTAGGGCAAACCCTTCGCTTGTTCTCCGCAACCGCAATGATCGATTGCTCTGTGATGCAAATCGCGAAGAAATACATGATGGAAGTCCTCCATCGGGAGCACGCATTTTCTGACATGTTCGTAAGGTATTTGTTGACTCGGAACATCCGATATGAAGCAGACTTGGTTGACCAGCTTTTCAATTCCAGTGAGAAGAGACTAGCCCGGATATTGCTATTGCTGGCTCACTTTGGCAAGGATGGAAAACCCGAGACTGTAATCCCTAAGATGAGTCAAGAGAGCCTCGCAGAGATGATAGGCGCAACTCGCTCGCGGGTCAGTTTTTTCATGAACAGGTTCAGAAGATTGGGATTCATTGATTATCACGCTGGCGATGAATTACAGGTTCACAGTTCACTCCTCAACGTCGTTCTCCACGACTGAAGCTGCGTCTCGGGAAGAAGAGCGAGACCTGTTCTCTTGCAGAGGTAGCCACTCTCGGCCTCGCCATTTCCTTGACAACCTCGGCGAGGGTCACTTTGGCCGATTGCTTTTTGGTTTTTCTCTTCCGCATGCCCCATAATGTCACGAGGTTGGGGCATCTACTGGTCGATTTTGATCAGTACTAATCAACCTGCTGGCGTGTTAAGCTACCCGTGGGGTGGTTATCACCTTCTCCTCTTTCAGGTCTTCTGACCTAAGCCAGTCCATCTGAAGTTCTCTCACCTTAGGTTGTTTCAGCCAGAGAGCGGTGTTGCCCATGGCTTTTGAAGCGATTCTGAACGAAGTCGATCAACTCCACAACGTCAGCTCGCGTCTTGAGGGACTGGCGGAACAGCACGCGCCCATAACAGAAGCACTGATGACGATTGCGGGTAACGTTCGCAACGTTGCCACCATATTGGCGGTGCTCGTGGCGACCAGAACTCCGAAGCTGATCTAAGAGCAGTGCTGGTATGCAAACCTTGTTTTCCTGCGCTGCCAGACCCTTGCTTCGTGGGTGTCTTGATGGAGTCCTTCGGTCACGGAGGGTCTACCTGCCTTCACTTGTGCTCGGCAAACTGCTTGCGAAGACTCTTTTGTGCCTCCTGAAAGTCCTCTCACAATTCGTGCAGATGTGCGGAGGCGAAGGAACGCACTCGTATTTTGTGATCCCAAACATCCTGTAATCTGAAAGTTCGCGTCAATCGTGTCCGGGGACACTGTAGTAAAACTGTAGTAGTTCCATGTTCAAAACGTGTCAAATCGGATCATGACGGGACAAGTTGGCGTTTTGGTAAGCGGTTGAAGAATCAAGTAGAGTAGAGAATTTTCATAACGGTTCAGAACCCACTATGGAACTCAAAATCCGTCGGCCTCAGTTCTAGGAGATGATCTCCGAAGCCCGACGCCAATGTTACGTACGAACGTAAACGTTTCGTTACGCTTGGGCTGTCGAATCATCCTTCAAAATAACGAAGTTTTCGTTTGACATCTCCGCCGCCTCGATATAGATTCCTCCGCAATCGGCGGGTGGGATTCTCGGGAGCGTGACGGCTTTCTCTTCGTCAGCAGTTTCCTCCTCGCTGCTTCCCTTGAAGTGTTGAACGGATTGCACCGTTAGTCGTCGACGGCGCACTAGTGCGGGAAAAAGGTCGCATGGGTAACCCGGCGCAAGCTGGCCAGGGTTAGTCTGTTCATTTCATCAGGAGGAAGTCAAATGGCCCGCTTCGCTGCTATCAGCCTGGTAGTGATCGCTCTTCTTTCCTGCTCCGTTTCTGCACAGTTGTACCCCGGAACGGAAACTGGTCTGCCGCCGAACAGCGTCTATCATGGCAGCGGGATAGACAAGGTGAACATACAAAATGGCAATCTGCGCATCGAAATCCCACTACTTCGCCTTTCTCAGCGGGGTGGTCATACCCTTGTCTGGAAATTTGTGTACAGCTCCCCGCGGTGGAATCTAACATGGGTTTCTACTACACAGTCTCCAGACTACGGATACTACGTCGGCAGCGGCGGTGGCGCTGGCTGGGGCCTAGAATCACCATACCCCTGGTCTGCGTACGGAACTCAGACCAGCGTAACTTGTAAAGCGAACAACAACCAGTACTCCCAAACGACAAACTGGATTGTGGCTGATCCGGATGGCACTCAGCATTTGATGCCACTCCGCATAGAGAGCACTCCTTGCCTGGGGCAGATTCTCAGCGGACCAGCTTCGGATGGTTCGGGCATTTTTTATAACGGGCAAACGAATATCATTACTCTTAAAGATGGAACTCAAATCAAGCCCTCTTACCCGCTTGCTCCGCCGAGTACGTTGCCAGTTGCGATGCAAGACGCCAACGGAAACCAGTTCACTTCGCAAGACACAATTGGCCGAAATGAACTAACGACTACTAATGCATCTTCTGTCCAGTACACCTCCCCATTGGGGAATAACATTAACGGTCCTCAATACACTCTGTACTCTTTTGATGATTCCAACGGAAATCAGCAATCGTACCGCGTCGACTACGCCGCCGTGGATCAGACGTCGGACATCTGTACGATGGCTGGGATTTACACATGTTACCCTCCTGGGACAGGACCGGTTCTCGTTCCTATAAAGCTCACTCTGCCTAACGGCACGACTTACGCTTTCGCCTACAACAACAACACTCCGGGTGAGCTTGAGCAGATGACCCTGCCAACGGGGGCGACGATTGCGTATACCTACTCGGACGCATATTTCACGGGGCAATTGGGCTCGCAAAAGGGAAGCAGACCCGCCTACAGCGGCCAGGAGGGGGTTACCAGCCGGACTGTGACTGTTGGGGGAGTAGCAAGCAAGTGGACCTACGGTGCATTTGAGAATCATGGTCTTCCTGCATCAAGTGTCCTCTCTAACCGATCCCCTAGGGAACCTTGAAACGCATTCATTTGGATATGTGTGCCTCGGTTCTGAAGGCTGCACCACGAGTTTATACGAAACTGGTGTCACATATGCTGGTCCGACGGGGAACGTACTCCGCACTGTGAGCAAGACCTATACGTCCGAACTCGATCCGGTTCGCCATATCCCGGTTAACGTACGTGTTATCAGTGAAACCACTACGCTAGACAACGGGCAATCTAAGACATCGCAAACCGACTATGAGACCTTCACATACACCTGCGGGACGATTGCCTGCCCACCAGGAATGAGACTTAATCCCACGGAGGTTCGGGAGTACGACTTCGGCGGCGCTCTTCTGCGCCGTACTGATTACTCCTATCTCCATACAAACAATCAAACATACATAAACCTGAATATCGTGGATAAACCGACGACCATCATCGTCTACGACGGTTCGGGAAACAAAGTGGCCGAGACGATCAACGAGTACGATAACTACTCCCATACAAACCAGCCCATGCTTGCAAGTGGGGCTATCCAGCACTCGTCATCCTTTGGGACTTCCTACACAGCGCGGGGGAATGTGACGGCGGTAGAACATTGGCGGAGCACTGATAACACTTTCCTCACCTCCACCAATCAGTACGATGACGCGGGCAACCCTCTTTCCTCGATAGACCCGAAGGGGAACAAGACCTCCCTC
The DNA here is from genome assembly GCA_963763285.1 of uncultured Acidobacteriaceae bacterium. Classification (GTDB taxonomy): domain Bacteria; phylum Acidobacteriota; class Terriglobia; order Terriglobales; family Acidobacteriaceae; genus Sulfotelmatobacter. Next base: position 15,591 of record CAVXOK010000028.1, read on the forward strand.
GACTACACCGACTCCTGGGGTAACACAACGTGCGCACCGTCTGGCGCGGGTAAGGCATACGTCACTAAAGTGACGAACGCGTTGAGCCAAGTGGCAACGAAAACTTATGATTCCTGCACAGGCGCGATCGCTTCCTCAACTGATGTGAACAGTAATCAGACGACGTATGCCTATGACGAGATGGGGCGCACACTGTCCGTAACCGATCCCCTCCAAACAGTCAACGGAAGCCCCCTGCATGGAGTGACAACGTACATCTACACGGACACACCGAACAGCGTAAATGTCGAGAAGAAGGACACAATTGACAGTTCTCGCTCTACCGACGAGTTTTTCTATTTTGACGGGTTAGGACGCGAGATCAGCCACAGCCGCGCCAATGGCCAAAGCACTCCGTGGGACAAAGCGGACACTTGTTATGATCTCAATGGCCGGAAGAGCTTTACTTCTTATCCTTATCAAGCCAGCAGCACGACGCCATCCGCGAGTTGTCCGTCGGAAGCGGGGGACACCTTCGCCTACGACCCTCTGTCACGCATTTCGACTATCACGCACTCCGATTCCACTGTCATAACGACCACCTATACCGGTAGGGCTACCGATGTTGTAGACGAGGGCAATGGGAATGCCAACGCATCGCAGAGGGTTTCTCAAATCGATGGATTGGGGCGTCTGATATCGGTTTGCGAGGTTACAAGTACCACACAACAGGGGCCGGGCGGGACGCCAGCGGCTTGCGGACAAGACATCGCCAAGACCGGATTTCTGACGACCTACGCCTATGACGCATTGGCGAATGTATTGTCGGTTACCCAGGGCAGCATGGGCCCTCGCAGCTTTACATACGATAGTTTGTCGCACGTCATCACCAGCACGAACCCGGAGTCAGGGGCGACGTGTTACGGGACGTGGAGCGGCAGCACATGCGTGAATGGTTACGATGCCGATGGCAACTTGCTCTCGCGTACTCGTCCCGCGCCAAACCAGACCAGCAGCACAACGTACGTAACCACAACCTACACGTATGACGCACTGAACCGGATTACATCGCGATCGTATTCTGACGGCACCACACCTCAGGTCAAGTTCGGCTATGACCAGTCATCGGTTACGATGGGGAGTACGAACGTGCCGGTCACCAACGGCATCGGACGACTGAGTTGGGCCTCACCAGTAGATAGCAGTTCGAATCCGCTCGCAATGAGCGCTTACAGCTATGACAGCATGGGACGCACCCTGCTTGACGCGCAGTGTGTCGCGTCCACGTGTCCTAAGGTTTTCGACCTCAACTACACCTATGACCTGCTCGGTGATGTGCTCACCTCCTCTAACGGCAATGGCATCACCTACACTCTCACCTATTCCACGGCTCCTGGCCTCACCACGTTGGCGACGAGCTGGCTCAACCCGACAACGAGTGGAAACGTGCTTTCGAATGTGCAATACAACGGACTTGGTGAAACCCTCTCTTCCTCCTTGTACAACGGTATCAGCGAAAGCTGGGGCTACGACGCACGCGGCAGGGTACAGTCTTATTCGGCGAAAGCCGGGTCGGCGACGAGGTACAGCTTCAGTTCTGTCACGTACTCCGGCAATGGGAGCGTACGGAGCGCCAATGACACCTTCAATGGCGCGTGGTCATATGCGTACGATGACTTCAACCGCGTTGCGACAAGCAGTTGCACGGCAACGTGCCCCGATGGTACCTCGACGCAAGCATTTGTGTACCAGTACGATCGTTACGGCAATCGTTGGAATCAGACCCTCACGGCGGGTTCAGGTCCCCAGCCTCAGCTCACGTTCTATGGGACAGGAAACGTTCCGAATAATCGCATCGACGGCCAAAGCTATGATGCAGCTGGCAATTTGCTCAACGACGGCAACCACAGCTACACCTATGATGCCGAAAACCGACTCATCAAGGTGGATGCGGGCAGCGGCGGCACTTACGCCTACGATGCTGCTGGACGGCGGGTAAGCCGCGTCACCAGCAGCAACTCGTTCCAGTACTTGTTTGACTTGGGCGGACGGGCGGTGACGGAGTTATTGTCGGGCACGACAACTACGAACCGCACGGAAGCCTATGCCGGCGGTAGGCACGTGGCCACGCAAAACGTTGGATTGGGAACGACTTACTTCATCCACTCTGACTGGCTGGGCACGGAACGGGCACGCACGAACCTAGCAAACGGGATTGGGGAGAGTTGCCAGAGCCTACCGTTCGGCGACGGACAGGTATGTGCGGGGAGCGATGTCAGTCCGTTGCATTTCACCGGCAAGGAGCGGGATACAGAGTCGAACCTGGACGATTTTGATGCGCGGTACTATTCGTCACAGCTTGGAAGATTCATGACACCAGACTGGGATATCAAACCGGCCGCCGTCCCTTATGCCAAGTTTGGTGACCCGCTTACACTGAATCTTTATACCTACGTGGAGAATGCGCCATTGAACCGCGTTGATGCGGACGGGCACATTTCAAACAATAGCACTTCGTTTGAGGCAGCACCAGAACAGTGTGAAAACGGCGGCAGCCCGGGCGATTGTACCGCGCAGGTGCCCGGAAGCCCCTCATACGACGACGAGCAAGCAGAACAAAACAACGTCGAAACAACCACACAAACTCAGACTTTCGTGGCTGACCAATCAGCAGAGAAGACAGTGGCGCAAAATTCGACCGAGACACAAACCCCAACGCAGCAAAAGCAGTTGTCAGTCGATGATGTATCAAAGGCTATTCAGTCGGCAAAAGAGGACAAAGGACCGCATGCCAAGGTAGCTGTCGACTTCTTAAACTCACTCGGGACGAACTGGAATATGAGCGGAGATACAATACGGCAGGCCATGAAAGACAACAAGGTGAGTACTTACGGTCAGGACAAGAAGGTTGATTCCGTCTCAAGAACCGGCGATAAAGTGACGGTCGCACTAAAAGATAGCATCAACGTCTTGAAGATAAAGACGAGCAAAAACATCAGTTTCGATATCGGATCAGTTGGTGGAAAACCTGCGCTCGTGAACATCCAAGGGGTCCAAGAACTGAAGAGAAGTGGCATTAGACTTAGCTATGAACCAAAGACACAGTATGGGCCAGAATAGACCGCTGGAGATGCGAAGCACGATACGACAGAAGCATTTATCAGTTGTGATATTGCTGTACCTGACGATCGCTTTTTGCGTGGGTTTCGCAAGTGATCGGAACTCTGGCCCACCGACTAGTGCACAAAGGGTCACCGGTGGTTTTCATACGTACGACGAGGTCTTTGCTGCATGCTCGCCGGATGGACGTTGGTTGGCCTTTGAGTATAACGAAGTCAATGACCCGGACCTTCCGCGTGTGGGGATGATGAGGCGGGCTCAAGGCTCTCACGTGTGGCACTCAGTACTAAAAGGGAAGCCGGGCCGGCATTTATACGTAGGAGATTTAAGTTGGTCCCCGAATAGCCGCTGGCTCGCACTTATCACGGATTATCCAGAGGGCACGCAAAGCTTTTGGTCGGCATTCAATCCGCAGGTCGCGAAGCTCAACGTAGACACTGGCGAAGTGGTTTGCCTGACCAACTTTCCAGCCGGCACTCTATTAGGTCCTACGACGGCGTGGCTTCGGTCCGGGTTGATCGTTTTCCCCGGCCAGGATGGGAATATTTATGGCGTGCCTGAAAATGGTGGCGACGTACGAAAGCTCATCGACGTACCAGAGAAACAATGCGGAGGCGTCACGAACACTCTTGCCGTTTCGCCCGATGAGCAACAGATCATCTTCGAGAAGGACAGCGGCGATGCGAGCCAGACCAATGAATGCAATGCCCTGTGGATCGGGGATCTTCGGACAAACAGCCTGCGCAGGGTTCCGACGGATGGGTTGCGCCCTCTCAACCCATTCTGGCTTGACGAGGATACCGTCCTTTTCTCAGGCATACATATCGAAGGTGGGAAATGGCTGCCAGCAGGAATATACCGCGTCTCACTAACAACCGAACGGGTTAGCCCCGTCCTTAAGGGGCTCTATGACGCGCCATCTGTTTGCGACCGCGGCAACACCTTGTACTTTTCCTGGGGACCGAGCCTGCGGACCAAACGTACCTCCCGAGACGGGTTTAACTCCAACGACTACTACGGTTTCCACATCTGGAAAGTGCCATTGCGCGACGTGCTACAGCCTCACGGCGACGGAAAGAACTCAGGGACGGCGGAGACTGTGAACTCTAACACTAGGAATCGATCTCTTGCGGCACCGGTTCCGGTGCCCGATAAGCCGCAGCCTTAGAGTCTGCGATTTGAAGGAGTTGGAACTGCGACTGGAGTTTCTGTGTCTCTGGTATGGGTACAGCAAAGGGAGTGCCGCAGTCGGACGAGCCGGGGGTTCAAACACAGCATTCGCCTTCGTATTCGTTACAATCAGTGTCGTTCCGGGTGGAGCGGATTCGCGTGAGTTCTCGTCGTTTCGAGGTGCTGGCCATTGCGCCGTTCCTGATCTGCATTGGGTGTGGAGGGGGAAGCTCGACGGGTTACAGTGGGCCTCCACCGCCGACCGTCACCTCCGTGTCCGTTAGCCCCCCCAGCGCGAACGTGCAGCGGGGTGCGGGGCAGCAGTTTGGCGCAACGGTTTCCGGCACAGGGAATTTCCCCAGCACCGTCACCTGGTCGGTCAGCGGTCAGTCCGACGACGCGAACCTGGGCACAATCTCAAGCTCAGGCTTCTACACCGCCGCCAACAATCCACCGAACCCGAATACAGTCACGGTTACGGCCACCAGCACGCTGGACGCTTCCAAATCAGGAACCGCAAGCGTGGTCATCGGGTCAGCACCGTTTCAGATTACCGGCGTGACAATCTCGCCAACGACCGCGACCCTGAGAACCGTACAGACAAAGCAATTCACAGCGACCGTTCAGGGTACGGGATCCTTCAGCACAGCCGTCAATTGGTCAATGGCCGATGACAGCTCAGGGAACAGTGTTGAGGGCACGATTTCAGCCAGCGGGCTGTACACCGCGCCGGAACTCGTCCCTTCGAGCGGTTCAGTCATGGTGGAAGTGACGAGCGCAGTGGACAGCACGATAAAGGCCTCATCGCAAATCACTCTGACTCAAAATCCGCCGACTATCTCGCAACTCTCACCATCGACGGCAAATGCCAGCGATTCGGTCGTGGTGACCGGGACTGGCTTTGCGGGAACGTTTGCCGCAGCCAGCGGAGTTGTCACGGTAACCTTCCCAGGCCCCAATGGAGTCCCACTGGCGGTGCTGCCCGACCCGAGCACATCGTCCGTCACCCAGCTTTTTGTAGTCGTGCCCCTTTCCGCGATCAGCGGACAAGTCTCTGTTCAGGTGCAGGCACAGGGTGGATCGGTACAACAGTCCAATGCCGTAGCGTTTACCCGCTTACCGCGTGTCCGTATTCGCGCCGCCCAGCAGGATTTGTCGACCGGTGAGAGCGTTTCCTTCCAATCGCGCATTCTGGGTTCAGGCACAACGGAGACGTTAACCTGGTCTGCCGATGTGGGTTCTGTCAGCACGGACGGCACCTACACGGCACCGGCCAGCGTGCTTTCCGATTCTTTCGCGGTAGTGACCGCCTGCGTGCAGGGTACACAGATTTGCGACCAGGAACGGCTGGGCCTGCACCCATTTCGCATTGCGCCGCTTGTGCCGATGGTTGGTTTGGCGCAATCGGTGCAGTTGACGGGCATCCAGGGCAGCGCCACGATTGCCCCGGCGTGGCAATTGAATGGACCGGGATCGTTAACATCCACCGGAGACTACACCGCGTCTTCGCAACTGGCGGGTGGCGGGGGAGTCCCGGTCACAGCGACTTACAACGGAGTCTCGGAACAAACTTCGCTCTCGGTAACGGGTGCCTTCCCCGGAATCGTCAATCGCGTTGCAGATTACATCGACCTGACTCAAACTCCGTTTCCCCTGGGCACGTGGACAGCATACGTCGGCACCGCTGGAAACAGCGCCTACGTCGAGTCGGCGAACGGTGTCACGAGTCCGAACTACTACTGGGTGGATGTCTACGATGTCTCCAACCCCGCGAATCCAGTCTGGATCGATGCCTTCGAACCGGCTGCGCTTGGACAATTGCTTTCCTGCAACGGCTATCTGTACCAATTCGCAGGACAGGACTACTCGCAGTACACGACACTGCCCGGCGTGATAGCGGTTTACAACATCACTGGACCACATCCAGCGCTGCTGTCGCGGCAAATCTCTCCAGTCGCGACCCCGGTCATCGCCTCACAAACCGGCTGTGTCTTCACTGAAATCTCTTCGGCGGCTGATAAAGCGTCGGCGACCGGAGCGCCCGTGGTGCTGGATCAATTCGATCTGGAGCAGGGCAACGTGGTGCATGCACAGCACAGCCTCGCTCTGCCAAGCTCTATCACTGCGCCTACGGTCGGAGGCTTCGCCTCTGACGGAAACCTTATGTTTCTGCTGGTCAACAACGATCTCGTCACGTACGACCTGACTACCCAGCCGCCCAGCCAGGTCGGATTGATTCAAGTGGGGCTTAACTCTCCTTCATCACCCAGCATTGTCGGCAATCTTCTGTTTGTGTCAGATATCAATCTTGAAATGCCGGCTTCGCAGATCTTTGACATTTCCACTCCGCAACCTGTTCTGCTAACTGCGTTGCCGATTGGTCCAGTTTTGGCATCCACGGGAACGATGGTGATTGACGGCACGGGACAGACAGGGTTGACGATGGTTGACATCAGCAACCCGCAGCAGCCCAAACTCACTGGCACTGTCTTTGACTACGTCAATACGCAGTACACGGTTGCACTGGCAGGTAACTACATCTTGTCCACAGAGGCGGAGGGAGGCCTCGCCGTCTACGATCTAACTGAACCGGGTGGTCTGCTGCCGAGCTATCTAGCACTACCGACCGGAGATGTCCCTGGTCCTCCAGCATTTGCCCAGGCCGCAAATGCTTCGAATCTTTATTTCGCAATCGCCAATGCGGTGGTTGGTGGAGGCGTACTTGACTATGATCTGAGCACGCAACCACCAACCCCTGTGGGAAGCTTTTCGACAGGGTCTTCGCTTTGCCAGGCCCTCGCGCTCTCCGGAAACTACCTTTACGTTGGTGCGACGGACTCCCTGCGAGTTCTGGACGTGTCGAACCCTGCCAGCCCCAACCAGGTTGATGCCATCAGCCTTGGGATTTCCGCACTGGCTACTAATGGAAGTGCGCTGTTTGCTGGTACTGTTGATAATCGGCTGATTGTCTACAACATCTCTCAACCGGCAAGCCCGTCTCAACAAACGACTCTGAACCTGCCAGGTCTGCCAATTGAGTTCGCTATCTCTGGAAATCTTCTGTTGGTAGCTGGCAGCTCGGCGGGACTGCTCATCTACAACATTACAACTCCAAGCGCGCCCGTCCTGCTTTCTCAGACGACAACCTCCACGTCTGTGACTGATGTCGCGATCGACGGGACTCTCGCGCTGCTGGCTGCGTGGGATGGAGGCTTGGTCATTGTCGACATAACGAATCCTTCTGCTCCGGAGGCTGTGGGCCAGGCAAAGCTGGATACGATTGATCCTTATGCGAGCTTTCAATCGTACCTGCTGAACAAAGCTGCAACAATTGCCGTCTTGAACAAAGTTGCTTTTATCGGCGTCTATAACGCCGACCCCAACTTTCCTCCGGAAAATGGCAATGGGATGATTTACGGGTTTGATTACACACAACCTTCGAAGCCGCGCCTGGTGTATCTCGGTGCCAACGGTATCGTTGCCGATGCCATACTCACGATTCGGACGGTCGGGGGCCAATTGTTTGCGGGCGGATCCAGCACACTGATTGAGTTTGATCCCTCACAGCCTAGAGATGTGGTGAATCTCTTCTTTCCACCGGCTGCGCTCAGACCCCCGCCGAATCCAACTCCAGCCTATTTACTGCGAACGGCTCGCAAAATCCCCCCCTGGGTGCGCCAACCAGAGACTGGTAAGAGATTGCTCCAGCTTCCACAGTGGCGCAAGTACCGCTAGTCGTCCGAAGAAGGTCGAAGGCAGAACGGGCGAACCAACTATCAATTAGACGACTGCCGGATACGTCTAAGCGAAAATCTCATTCACCTTATTCCGCACATGCTGGCTGCGTGACGGCTTCAAGTATCGCATCGTCGATTCCATGTCTGAGTGACCAAGCCACTGCTGCACCGTGCGCAGATCGACACCTGCCCAGAGACACCGAGTCGCGAACGTTGCACGGAACTTGTGAAGCCAGAAGTCGTCTTCGTCGAGCTTCGCATGCTCGGCAACGGCCTTCAGGCAGTCGAGGAAATCGAGCTTCGGATTACATCCTGCTGTTGGGAATACCAAATTGCAGGCCTTGTCTGCTTTGGCCTTCCAAGCCTTCAGGTTCTTCACGAGCTTCGCTGGGATCGGAATCTCGCGTTCCTTGTATGCCTTCGGCGTCCATCCTCTGTCGGGCTTGTGAGTGACACGAACGGTCGCGTGGGTGAAGTTGATATCCGACCAGTACGTGTACATGACTTCCTGCTCTCGCATTCCCGTCATCAGGAAGAACTCATACCAGAGCCGCTCTTCGGCATCGCAGGCCCTGAAGAGCTTATCGAGTTCTGCCTGCTCGTACATTTCCGGTTCCTCTTCGGTATAGCGCGGCCAATCGTTTTTTCCTACTAGGCCGCGGATCCCGTTCGCCTTCAGGAACGTCATCACGTTCTCGAACTTGTTGTAGACGCTACGAGGTGCCTGCTCCTTTTCGTCCCTCAGGAAGGCGGAAAACTTCAGCAGGTCTTTGCGCTCGATTTCGTTAAGGTTGTGTTTGTGGCAGGACTCGGTGAAGTAGTTCAGCGCGGTGGTGTAAGCGGCCAGCGTCTTCGGCTTCTTCGTGAGCTTCGTTTCGTCCAAGAAGTCGGCGATCGCTACCGCTAGTGAGCGATGCCCATTCTGTCCGTCAGGCACAATGGAGACGCCGTTGTTTAAGGCGTTCAATTCAGCTTCCTTGCGCAGCCTTCGTGCACTCGCGTCCGCTGGATCCTTACCTACCGACAGGCGTATTCGCTTCGAGCCTTCGCGCCACTCCAAGTAATACGCGCCTTCGGGGTGACGTTCTTCCTTGCCGTCCACGAATACAACGTCAGGCTTCACACGCCCGTTGACGGCCAGCAAAACGCGGCAATACCGCCATCCATGCGGTGTTTGGACTCGTTTCGTGAGATTGACTTCGCGGTTGGCCATCGGCGCTCCTTCACTGAAACTGGTATCAGTGTAGGTATCACCGACTCGCAAGTACAAGATAACAAAAGTAATGGCGGAGAGGGAGGGATTCGAACCCTCGGTACAGGTGTTAGCCCGTACAACGGTTTAGCAAACCGCCGCATTCGGCCACTCTGCCACCTCTCCGGCGCTCGGTTTTTCACTAGCTTAACACAGCTGCGCGCTGGAGGCTTTCGCACCGACTGCAGACTGAAATGCAAACCCGCCGGGCGGTGAGGTTGGAGGCTGTTCGTGTTTCGTAACAGGATTAACTTTGTGTAAGTGCGAATCCAGATTGGTGCAAAACTCTTAGCAACTGAGGGGGAGGATGGATCCGAACAGCTGCCCGCGCTGCGGCGGTACCGGATACGTTGCCCGGCCCGTGGATATTAAAGGTAAGTCCGAGGGCGTGGCATTTATCCGCTTGAAGTGTCCAACCTGCGCTGGAAGCGGACGGAAAAATTCCGCATCCCCCACGACCGCGGGCTGACCGCACGGCCTGTGGTGCTTGCGAAAACGTACGAGCCCGGGCGCCATGCTCCCGCCGTAATGTGGCGATCCGGGCCGCACGTTCCTGGATTGGATCGCGAGTTCAGGCAATGCCGGCGGTTTTGTTGCGGAGGCGGCGGCGACCAGGCGAGGCAGTTTCAATCCGGTTGCGGCCTGCAGCTTTGGCGCGGTAGAGAGCTTTGTCGGCTGCCTGAATGACGTCTTCCGCGGATTGATTTTCCTGCCTTGAAGTTGCGACCCCGATGCTTGCGGTAACCGAGAGTTCCGCCGACGGCATGGTGCGAGCTAACTGCCGGATGGCGTGCCCAGTCTGACCGCGACCGCGTAGTCGCTGGTTGCGCCGGTCGGGACCGCGCGCCTCCTGGCGGCGGTCGGGCCCTCGCAGGCGAAGCGTACTGGCTTCGATGTCCGCGCGCAGCTTTTCCAGATGCTCAAGAACATCGGCGGTCGTCTTGCCGGGAAAGAGAATGGCAAATTCTTCTCCGCCGCAACGGTATGCTTGTCCTCCGCCCGATATCCTTGCCAGTCGTGAAGCAATCAGACGCAATACCTGGTCTCCGGTGTCGTGGCCATAGGTGTCATTGCAGCGTTTGAAGTGATCGATGTCGACCATCGCGATGGAATACGGCGGTTGGAGTCGAAGCAAGGCATCGTGGAAGGCGCGCCGGGAAGGCAGCGTTGTAAGCTCGTCGTGATAAGCGAGCAGGTAGGAAGTCTCAACGATGGCGCCCGCCAAGATGAAGGCGGAAACCGCGAAGTAAGCGGTGGGGATCCGGCCCACACCTCCGAAATAGAGCGCCAGAAAAGAAGCCGCAAGCGCCCACAGAAGCCCGCTCTCGACTGGCTTGTGGAACAGCAGGAAGCGTGTGAGCAGCATGACCGCCGCCGCTGCGAAGGCCAGCAGCATGGCAAAAGGCAACGGAGCCAGCGGCGCGGGATGATGCAGAGCGCGCACCGCGGCAGACGACTCAGGCCGGCACAGCACGCCTACAATCACCGACTGAACGAATAGAAACAGGCTAGGCGGCGCTACGCTTGAGAAAGAGAATCCTCTTTCCTTGTGCAGAGAAAGCAAAACGAAGTTGAGCGGCAAGAGCAGGCCGACCGCGGCCAGCGCCATTCGTCCGGGTCCGCTGGCTGCGATGTGTCCCGGAGTAAAAGAAGTGAAATAAGAGATTGCTTCCTGGGACAGAAACAGGACGAGCAGGGCGAAAAAGATGCGGCTCGAATGGAATCTCCAGGCCAGCAGCAGGCCGGCAACGGTTGCGGTGTAGAAGGCGTAAGTAAGGATAGTGGCGCTGGGCGCGACCAGACCCGTATGTAGCAGTACCGCAACCGCCACGAGGCAAAGGCCGGGCGTGAGCAGGGACTTCATCGGAGTTTGGTCCCGGCATGAATGGGGAAACGTCCTCAGGCTCGCCAAGTCTTCTGCGAACCGTCTCCTTATTATCTCTGGAGGGGCGGGATGAGAGTAATTGACCGGTCAGGTTCGGCGGGAGAAGTTCGAGGGGAATCGTAAAGAATGCTGTCGGGCAAGCCTCTTGAAGGGATCAAAGGTCAAGGGTGAGTAAGCGCAAGCCTAAGTGGTTGAATGCCGCCACACAAGTGAGCACTATTGAGCAGCGATGATCCGAGACCTTAGGCTAATATTTCCAAATCATGCCTGATCAAGCTGTCCGCGTCGCCATCGAGCGGATATTCGATCCTCTTGCTACTGCATCCATGCCTTCACGATGCCAAAAGTGCTCCGCATCTTTGATCAGCGTAGACGCGACGTTTTTCGCGCTGGGCGGAAAGATGTGGAATGTTTCCTTGCCCATGTGCCCGCGCTGCGATCTGAAGGATGACACGGCGACGTTTGTGCCTGACATGGACTATTGAAGTGGGTGAGTTGATTCCGCCGCAGAAGTAGGAAGTTCCGCCGTACAACGTTCCCGTTGAGCGTCCCTTTAGCAGGGGCCGTCGAAAACTTGTCAATAGGCAAAAACTAGACGATCGAGGCTAAGTCGCTCACGCTAACGGAAATATAATTCCGGGAAACGTGACACAATCGCCCTATTCAAATTGATATACTGAAAGTATAGGGTAAGAATTCAAAAAAACGAGGCGCAGCCCATAGGCTGCGCCTTTTCTTTTGGGCAAAACGGGGCGTGCGGTATGGCGAAGTGCAAGGGATTCAAGACCTTCAAGGAGCGGGGTGAGTGGGTGGAGTTACAGTTTATGGCGCGGGCGCTGCGCAAACGATTCAAGGTCTCGAAGCCTTGGGGAGATTCGGGGCCTTACGACGTAGGAGTTGAACAAGGGCGGCATTTTCTGAAGGTGCAGGTGAAGTCGACGAGCTTCAGGAAGGGTAACGGCTATCTCTGTGGATTCAGTTCCAACCAAAGAAGCAAGGGATATACGAGGCGTCAGGTCGATTTTTTCGCGGCGTATGTAATCCCAGAAGATGTGTGGTACATCATCCCGGCGGCGGCTGTTCTGAAAAAGAAGGGCACGGAGCTGATGTTATATCCGGTTCAGACTGTGCGAAGAGACCGCTATAAGTATGAGGTTTACCGGGAGGCCTGGAACCTGTTGCGGGGCGGGACAAAGCGGCCTGCGTTCTCCGCGTGAATCATTTGGGCAGGCTTTGCACAAATGCTTCCAGCACCTGATTGAATTTCTCTGGATCATCGACGAAGAGGGCGTGGCCATCGCCGTCGAAGCGTTCCAGTTGGACCTTGTCGCCGAGCTTTGATTTCAGGTAGTCGGCGCTGGGTTGGGATTCGGGCTGATACATAAAGACCAGCGGATGGCTTGTCTTCATTTCGGAAAGGCGGGTGAGGCCGGTAGAGAAATCCTTTACGCTCAGCATGTCGTAGATGAGCACGACGGCGGTATCGGCTGGGACCTGGAGGGAGGCGTCGGTGACGCGCTTCAGGTAATCCTCGGGCTGCGGCTTTTTGTACATGGTGCGGACAAAGCCGGCGGCCTGTTTCTGGCGGTCTTGTTGGAGCTGGTTCATCCAATCCGAGATGCCGGCGAACATATCAGGGCTCGGCTTGTCTGAGAGAAAGCCATCTACCAACACCAGCCCGCCAATGTTGTCGGTGCCGAATTGTTCGACATATTTGATCAGCTCGCCGCACGCCATGGACCAGCCCACCAGCACCGGGCGCTTTAAGCCCAGTTGATCCACAAGGTCTTTGTAGTCGCGGGAACGGGTTTCGGGCAGGTGACCGTAATTTGGTTGATCGCTTTCGCCCTGGGAACGCGGATCGACGGCGATGACGTGGTAGCGCTTGGAGAACTCATCGATCTGCTTCTGCCAGATCCAGGCCGGCATGGTCCAGCCGGGGATGAAGACGATGGGGCGTCCAGTGCCTGCCTCGAGGTAGTGGATGCGGACGCCATCGGAGGTCTTGATGAACTCGCTCTTTGTTGTTGTGGTCTGGGCTAGGACGCTCGGCACTGATAGAAGGCAGAGTAGGAAGGCGGCTAATCTGGTTCTCATTCGGTTCTCCTTATTATTAATAACATTATTAATATCTGTTTCTATGAGCTTCAGATCTGTTGGGCTTCAATCTCGGCGCTTTAATACGGCGTTTTGCTAGGCGTAAACGAATGGGCGGCTTCCGTGGCTTCTCCAGAAGTAAGCGAGAATGATCACACTTGCGACGGCGGCGTAGGCGCACCACAGCGAGGTGAAGGCATAGCGTTTGACCTCCATCACTACCAGGAGGATTGCCAGGTTGGCTACACCGAAGAGGATCATTGGCCTGATCTTCGAGAAGAATAACGATCCGCAGGTTGCGATTATGTAGAGCACTGCAACGGTCTCGTTGTTGGTCGCTTGATTGATGTAGACGATGCTGTTGGCTTTGATGTAGATCTGGGTTGGGAACGCCGTTAGAGCCCACAGGATGTAGAGCGTGGTGGCTGCGCCGAGCACGAGGAATGGGAGCATGCGCTGGCGGCTTTTTGCGGTGGGCTCGAACAGGAGCACGCTTAGCGGCAGCAGGAAAGGGAGCAATCCCTGGGCATAGAGCATGAAGGCCGCGCCCATGTCGTGCGCGACCGTGGGCGAGAGAATGCCATCGAGGCCGAGCCAGACGAATCCTTCGATGAACTGATGAATGGCGAACAACAAGGGCAAAGAGGCGAAAGAGCAGTTCGCGGCGGTGCTTGACGCGGGTTAAGGTGACGACGCCCACGGCGCCCAGAACGCCGCTGCCGACAAAGTTCGCTGTGGCTGAGAAACACATGGGTCGATTTCTCCCTTGCGAACATTACACCTCAGGCCGGTGGTTGAGAAATACAAAAGAGTTTTATGAGGCCTCAGGCTGCGGAGGCAGCGCCGGGCGCAGATGGATCTTAGGGAAGCCAGCAGGTGATCTCCGATTGTGTCCGACTTGGAGATTACATCTTTGACGCCGGCGTCTTTGGCTTCTTTCCGCAGCTCTTCGCTGACATGCATGGTAAACATGACGATTTGAACGGCGGGAGCGATGCGGGTGATCTCTCGGGCGGCGTCGAGCCCATTCATGACGGGCATGGAAAGGTCGAGGATGACGGCGTGGGGGTTCAGTTCGGTGACTTTCTCGACGGCAATCTGGCCATTTTCGGCCTCGCCGCATACCAGCCAGTCGGTGTTGTGCTCGATGAAAAATCGAAGCAGATGGCGGATGGAGGAGCTGTCGTCGGCGATGAGGATTTTGAGTGGCATGCAAAGGCCCCGCTGTGCCTTGGCGGGTTGCTGGCGGGATCCGAAGCGGGAAAGAGCCGGCGACGGGGGAAGGCACTAGCAGCACCCTAGTCCTTTGCGGATACCGAGGGATATACAGCGAATACTGTACGATAGCGCACAGTCGTATGTCACGTGTGAACGTTTTCGCGGTATCGGGCTTAGCCGGGAAATCGGCTTAAATTGCTTAATTTCCGATTAAGGACAACAAAAGGGAGTATCGTGAAGGTGTCTCTTCTAGCATCTTTCCGCCGCGCCCTTTAGGGTGACGGTTCCTTGCAAAATCTGACAGCGTGTTTGCTGTGCAAGGAGCCGTTATGGCCAAGTCTTCTTCTATCCGCACGACCCTCGCCTCAAAGCGAGGCGGCGACAATCGCGCCAACGCGTCCTCCAGAAGAGATGGCGACGGGAATCACGTTCACAACGAAATCCTGCTCGTCCTTCCGCGCCTGGAATCAGAAGTGGTGATGCCGAAGCTGGAATTCGTGAGATTGAAGCTTCATCAGGTTCTTCACGAAGCCGGCGAGACGTTGAAGTCGTCGTATTTCTGCGATTCCGGGATGTTCTCGGTATTGAACGTCATGCCGGACGGCAAGAGTGTGGAGGTCGGTTTGATCGGCAAAGAAGGCTTTTCGGGTACTCCATTGGTGGCGGGTTTTCGCACCAGCCACACGCGAACCGTGGTTCAGGCTGAGGCCACTGCGTTCAGAATGGATGCCGATGCCCTGCGGGCTGGCGCTGCCAAAATGCCCCACGCTGCAGCGGCAACTAAACCGGTATGCGCAGTTGCTGGCGGTGCAGGTCACGCAGATCGCCGCTTGCAACCGGCTGCACGAAGTGAATGAAAGACTGGCCCGGTGGCTGCTGATGACGCAAGACCGCGTCGGTTCTGAACATCTTCCCCTGACGCAGGAATTTCTGGCGCAGATGTTAGGAACACGGCGCTCAAGCGTGACCGTTTCGGCCGGTACGCTGCAGAAAGCCGGATTGATTGCCTACACGCGGGGAAATGTCACGATCCACGACCGGCGCAGGCTGGAAGAGGCGGCATGCGACTGCTACGGACTGCTGCAACGGCAGGTCAAAGAATGGCAGAGCCAGGACGCGTAGAGCTTCTGTCGCCAAGCGCACATTCATAAGTTCTTCGACGTGCCGACCGGCGTCAGGTCTTTCAGGCACGATATTCCGGTAGGAACAACGTCGCTATCCAAGGCGCAGATTCTCCAATCCATCAAGAATTTCCTGGAGCAGGAGTCGTCAGCTCCGCAATGGCGGCAATGCCCGGGGTGCGGATCGCCGATGGAGTTTGTCGATGCTCGATTTCTGGCTTAGAGGCACGGCGATGAATCGCAAGGTGTCTCTGCCGGCTCTGTCCGGTTTGCGACCAGGAAATTCTGGAGAAGCCTGCCTCGGCCGGAGACGATCCACTGAACCGGAACGAGGACGTGAATCCCAAGCGATCTCCGAGACGATCTCACGACTTGCCGCAGTCTGACGGCAGGGGAAATCATATCCACAATGAAATTCTGCGCGGACTTCCGCGCGATGAATTCGGAAGCGTCTTTCCAAAGCTGGAACTGGTGCGGATGCAACCTCGACAGGTGCTGCACGAGGCGGGCGACACGTTGAGGTCGGTATATTTCTGCAACACTGGCCTGATCTCGGTCCTGAGTGTGTTGTCGGATGGCAAGACTGTTGAAGTAGGCCTGATTGGCAGGGAGGGTCTGGTTGGGCTGCCGCTGATTGCGGGTTTCCGCACCGCCGCCAACCGGGCTGTGGTTCAGATTGAGGGCACAGCCCTGAGAGTGGATAGCGATGCGTTCGGAGTGCTTCTGCGCGAGTGTCCGCGATTTGAGCGCAAGCTGCAACAGTTCTCTCAAATCATGGCGATGCAAGCCACACAGATTGCGGCTTGCAACCGGCTTCATGAAGTTGAAGCTCGGCTGGCGAGATGGTTATTGATGTCCGCCGACCGAGTCGGCAGCGCTTCTCTGGGATTGACGCAAGAGGTGCTGGGTCAGATGCTCGGCACCCGCCGCTCCAGCGTGACCGTGGCGGCTGGGATGCTGCAGAAAGCCGGATTGATCTCCTACACGCGCGGGGATGTAAGAATTGTGCAACGCGCGAAACTTGAGCGGGCGGCGTGCGAATGCTACGGGCTGATGCAGCGGCAGGTCAGGTGTGGCAAAGTCAGAGTGAGTAGTTCGGGGGCGCTACTATTTCTCAGGGGTGAGGGCGGCTGTCGTCGAGGCGGTAGTTTGTTCTGCGGCGTCGATGCGTCAGGTCTCGACGCGATCTTCGCGACAGCGCAGTTCTCGTGCACGGCTAAGCCGTGTTCATCGATCATGCAGGATTCGAGTGAAACCATCTTCCCGCATATCCAGCATACTTGCGGGAGTTTTGAGCTGGCAGCCACGAGCCGCCTCCAGTTAGCGCGATAAGACGTTCTGCCTCCACAGACGTCGGTCGAGAGCAAACATACCCGCAGGGCAGACACTCGTCTGTCCGCTGGCGCACAATTGTCCTAATCTTAGCGAAGGGGCGCGCCGCCGGAGCGATTTTCTTCCTGTTGTGAAACCTGCTGTGAAGACAGTTCCGTTTCTGCAAACACACCCTTTCGTGCGAATGAGTTTCGGTTTCAACTGAGCTTTCTCTAACTAGAATCACACTGTGATTAAGGCCCACTTATGCGGATTCTGATTGCCGAAGATGATGCGGCTCTGGCGGGGTTTGTGCGCCAGGGGCTGCAAGGGGAGCACTATGCGGTGGACGTGGTGGAAGATGGAGAGCAGGCGCGGGCGATGGGCAGCTGAGTTCGACTATGACCTGGTGATCCTCGATCTGAATTTGCCAAAGCTTGATGGCGTGAGCGTGTTGCGGCATCTGCGGCTGAAGCGGCCAAGCTTGCCGGTGCTGGTGCTCACGCAGCGCAGCCGGGTTGAGGACCGGGTGCAGTGTCTGGACACGGGAGCTGATGATTATGTGCCCAAGCAACTCTCCTCCGCGTCGTTGGATATTCTTCACATCGGCGAAGATCTTGTCGCCAAGATCAAGGCCGCCGCACAGTCGCGGCACTCGCAGCATCGTCTCGACCTCCTGCGGAAACCTCCTCATGCGGCGGACCCGCCTGCGAGACCGGTTTCGCGCACGGCCCCGGCGATTATTGCGCTCGGAGTCTCGACCGGAGGGCCTAAGGCTTTGCAGGAAATGCTCCCGACTCTTCCCGCCGACCTGCCAGTCCCAATTCTGATTGTCCAGCACATGCCAGCTGGTTTCACTGGTCCTTTCGCCAACAGGCTGAACAATCTTTGCGCGGTTTCCGTGCGCGAAGCTTGTCACGGAGAAGTAATCCAGCCAGGAGTGGTTTACCTTGCTCCCACGGGATTTCAGATGACTGTGGGCCGTCCGAGCGACTCGCGAGCGGTCATTTATCTTTCGATCAAACCGGAAAACCAGTTACACATCCCGTCTGTTGACGTCACTATGGGGTCAGTCGCCTCCGTATTTCATTCCCGGGCGATGGGCATCATTCTGACCGGCATGGGAGCGGACGGCGCACAGGGAATGAAGGCCATTCATCGCGAGGGCGGTTTCACTGTGGGCCAGGACGAGGCGAGTTGTGCGGTGTATGGCATGCCTCGCGTTTGTGCGGAGATGGGGATACTCGACCGGGTTGTACCCCTATCCCGCATTTCTCACGAGATTCTGCAGGCCACGCGCTACCGCAAGGCGCGCGCGATTTAGCGCAGCACCCTCTCGATTCAAACGGCTTGTCCAACACCTCGCGCACACGCCTCAAGAGCAGGGGAGTCGAAAAAGGCTTGGCCAGGCATTGCTTGCCGCAGGCAAATGACTGACACCTGGCCAGTTGTTCGGCATAGCCGCTCATCAGCAGAATTCGAGCGCGGGGGTGGAACTTTTCCAGTTCAATGGCCAGCTCGCGGCCACTCATTCCGGGCATAACGATGTCGGCAAGCAGCAAATCGACCGGCCAGGAGCAACTGCGATAAGCCACCAAAGCCTGTTCCGCGCTTCCTGCGATCACCAGCCTGTATCCTGCCGATTCGAGGACCTCGGCAGTCGCTGTCCGAACAAAGTCTTCGTCCTCTACGAGCAAAATAGTCTCGGGCCCGCTCCACGCGGAGGCCTCGCCGAATGCAGCGCCGGTTATGGTTTCTCTAATCGCCGTTTCGCTGGTCATGGTTTCGCAGATCAGAAAGTCGGCGTCCCCGACTTCAGACCCAAAGTCCGGCAGAGTCGCCGGCTCGCTCCCGTGGCTTTCGCCAGCTGCTCCAATCAAAGAATTCAAACCTCACTCCTGGATTGCTCTCCATCCAGCAGATCGATTGCCATCGCTGGTTCTAAGAAAGGTGCGAATGCAAATGAAAGGTAATTAGTCACTTAGCTCTGCAAAACGCATCGCGTGAACGTGACTCGCGACACGTCGTCGCCTGTTTTGGGAAACGCAAGCGTGACGAAGTTCCGATCTGGGAGGTCCTTCGGCAGATAACAACGCAAGATTGCTCCAAGTGGGACTTTGATCCAGATCGTTATTTTGGAGCGGTAAGGATGGTTTCGTTCGGATCCAGCAAAAGCTTGTGCGTTCCCACAGGTGCAGACAATCGGAACGAAGACTCTGCCCCGTCGGCAAACACGCGCCCCACCAGCACAGGAGCTTTGCCCGGGACGACCGCATAAATCGGCACACTGGTCACCAAGTCTTCCGGGGCGTCCTTTTGCAGTATTACCCCGCTTACGAGCGTAGCGTTTTCCTTCGGTGCGAATTTGACACTGTGCAACTCGAGCTGGGGTAGAGAAGTGCCATTCACCCATCCGTCCAGGAACCAGTCAAGCGAATGCTTGCCTTCGTATCGCAATGCAGGGGGTAGATCCTCAGCAAAAACGTTCAGCAGTTCCCGTGTGCTGATGGCTTTCCCTGCGTACCGCTCGCGGACCTTGCGCAGAGATCGCACAAATGGCTCTTCTGCCCCTCTGCCGCTCGGGTCTTTTCTCCCGGCATTCTCGGCGGCATCTTGCAACATCGACCGGAGCATGTGGAATAGCCACGTCCCCCGTCCGTAACTGATGGCTTCGTAGCCTTCCGGAAACTGGGACGAAAGCAGGCGGCTGCCCAAAGTCACCGGTCCGGCATCCTTCGAAGAGTTGCCGTCTTTATTCTTGTCAGCCAAATCCTGTCGATATTTCTCCATCACCTCGCGGAAGCCTGCCGGGTTTCTCTCTTGCAGCATCATCAACGAGCAGTAGTTTGCTAAGCCCTCCGAGAACCACTGATCACGGTAGGTAGCCCATGAGATTAGGTCTCCCCACCACTGGTGTGCGGCCTCGTGCGCAGGGACCTGTTGGGCTACCAATGCGCCGGCAGCATTCATGTGGAGACTCTTGCGCTCCTCTTGATCCAGGAATGCATAAGAGGAGAGAAAAATCAGCCCCGGCCAGCCCTGGCTTTCTCGCCCCGGCATCTGAGTCAATGCCAATTGACTATAGGGAAACGGGCCGAATCGCTCGGCATAGTAACGAATCGCCCGAGCTGTAAGGTCCGCAACGGCCGTCGCATTCCGCGCGGGTGAAGGTGCAAGCGAAGGAGTCAAGGGTGGAGGCATTTGGGGCCGCAAAGCCGGCTTAGGATCTATCTGCAAGGTTTGCTGAGAGTTGGGGAAGCCTCGTTCCACACCGCCCGTAGCGTAGGTCTCCACCGTGACATTCCCGGCTTGCGCCGCAGCTCGAACGTATTTGCCGAGGTCGAATCCGGCTACAGGGATAGGCCGCTCAGAAACCCAGTGCGACACTTGCTCGCCCTCGGCGTTCTGCGGTGCGGTTTGAAGAGACTCCGTCGAAAACTTTGTCGAAGGCGCAGAGAGCGGCTCTGGCTTGCCTGTCGCCAGCAGAGTCCACCCCGATGGATAGTGGAAGGTGAGATCGAAATCGGCCATGGCCATTCCGCGATTGGGATACCAGGTGCCGCGCGCTCCCACGTAGAGCAGCCCTTTACCCGCCTCAGCCAACACTTCTCCGCCGTAGACGAAGCGGAGACTCATCTCTTGCCCCTTCCGGGAAGGCTCGGGCAAAATCACAGCCACCAGATCGTTGCCGCTCCGCGCCAGCCGAGTCCCTTCCACCGCGGGGTTGTGAATGAATTCCACAGCTCTTCCATCTACCTCGACTGTCTGGATCTGCAGGAAACGCGATAGTTCGAACACCAGAAAACGAGATCCGCCGCGCACCACATCAAGCTGCAGCTTCACCTCTCCATCCAGTTCTTTGGGCGGTTTCACCCATGCATCGATCACATAACGTCGTACTCGAATCGGACCTTCCCGAGAGTCCGCTTCTGCCGGCAGAGTCTGAGAGATTTCTTTCTGAGTCACGTGGCTGCGTCTCGCATCCTGGGTCGAGAATGAGGTCCAGACGTTGTAATAAATGATGCCGTCTTCGCCCGTTTTGCTTTGTCCCGCCTCGACCTGTTCCGCGGCTGTCGAGTCGAAAACGATGTCGAAGACGCCGAGTTTGTTCCCGTGGAACCGGGCGTGCAGCATGCCATCATCGGGATCAGCCGCCCGTATGGCCGTCGAGCCAGTCCCAGCTGCGAGCGGCAACATCTCGCTGAAACTGGCGAGCAACCTCATGGCATCCGACTGCGCCAGGTTTCGGACCGTCTCGTCCCAGCGCGCGACGAACGCTTGCGCATCTTCCGGCGCCCTGAGACCCGGCTGCAACTCGGCGGCAGTATTGTCGTTGAAACGGAAATACGCGGTCGAAAAGCGCTCCTCCAGGATTGCCATTCCCGTGAACAGGCTCATCGACTTTCTTTCTACATCGTTCGCCGGGGCTAACAACACTTCTCCATCGCCCTCAAAGAATGCTCCGGTAATCCTGCCTAGCACATCCTTCGTAAAGGCGATGGAACCATCGTCGAGAGTGATATGGATTGCCGCTCGGTCCAACGCCGCTCCCCGCACCTTGAATACCCGGCCCGCATCCAGCCCGACGCTGCTGAGTTGCAGGTAGAGGGACTCCGCCGGTCCGGGCTGTCGCGCTAGTGCTACCTGTGTCGGCACAGTGGACGTGGGATCTGACCGTGGCGGATCTGCCTGGGCAGGCCCTGCGGGCGGGAACACCAAGGCTGCAAGGCTTACGGCCAGCATCATGCCCACTCTGCATCGTATCGCTGGTACTTTCGTTACGTGGGTGTGTGCGCTCACTGTTGCTAGAATGCGCTTCAATGCGGCTTCGTGTCACTAATCTGTTAGCTATGATGCTTGTGCTGGCTTCCGCGGCGGCATCGGCTGACACGATCCATTTGAAGAATGGCCGCACCATTCTCGCCGACCACGTCCGTGAAAACGGCAATCGCTATGAATACGATATCGGCGACGACAGCTATGCCATTCCCAAGAGTGCGGTAGATCGCGTCGAAACCGGCGGCATGCCCGCCTCGGCATCATCCGGCGCCACCAAGCCCGCGGGCGATCTTCCCGTCTTCATCCCGGTTGACAGTCTCGCCAATGAAGGTGACCTTCCAAAGACAATTGTTAAGGATGGCAAGGTTGACCCTGACGCTCTTGCCAAGCTCGAAGGCAAAGGGCATGCCGAGCTGAGCGCCACGGCTGACTTCATCGCCGGCAAGTTTGAATTCGAACACGGCAACATCGAGCAAGCCCGCCGCTATTTCGACAGCGCCCTACACTTCCAGCCGGAGAATTCGACTGTTCTTATCTATTATTCCGCTCTGCTGGTGCGCACCGGGAACCCTTCGCAGGCGCTGACCTATGCCCAGCGCGCCGTCCGAGCCGCACCAGAGTCGCCCGATGCCTATACTGTGCTCGGTTACGCGCAGCAGGCTTGCGACCGCACCAAAGACGCCGTCGCCTCCTGGAAGCATTCCCTCGATCTGCGTCCTGACCCCGCCGTGCAGCAATACTTGGCAAAAGCCCAGCGCGAACAGAACGTCGAGACCGATTTCGCCCAACGGGAAAGCAGCCACTTTGTTCTGCACTACGAGGGCAAGCAGACTTCCGAAGCATTTCGCGGACAAATCCTGGCCGCGCTCGAATCGGACTACGACGATCTGTCACGTGATCTAGGCACACCGCCGCGCGACAACATTCTTGTAACGCTGTACACCGAACAAGCCTTCTTCGATGTCACCCGCGCCCCCTCCTGGTCGGGAGCTCTCAACGACGGCAAACTCCGCATCCCAATCAGCGGCCTGAGCGCCATGACGCCAGAATTGGCGAGGGTCTTGAAGCACGAATTGGCCCACTCGTTCATCAACCAGCTATCCGGCGGCCGTTGCCCGCCCTGGCTGCACGAGGGGGTCGCCCAGCTTCTTGAGCCGAAATCCCTGGGCAGCGATGGACGTCAATTGGCGCAGCTGTTCAAGTCACAGCGCAATATCCCGCTGAACGCGCTGGAAGGCAGCTTTCTGAACTTCTCAGGAGGCCAAGCCTACCTGGCATACGCGGAATCTCTGGCCACAGTCTCCTATATCAACGATTCTTACGGCATGGGCGACATCCAGCGAATTCTGCAACTCCTCAGTCAGGGCAGTTCCACGGAAGCAGCTCTGCGTACGACCCTGCACTCCGACTATGGCGCTCTTGAATCTGAGGTCGGCAAGTACCTCAGCGACAAGTACGGCGACTAACCATACCCGTCGCGTGTACCCAGTTTGACCCATTGCCCGCCGTCACCTCTTGTGCTAGCTTCGGCTCTTGGCCTAGCGTCGAATGAGCCCCCTATTCCAGTCCCGTACGCCCGAACCACCGCCAGCCCTGGAGCCCGTCGCCGGCGAGTTTCCCAAGATGGAGGGCGCGGAGATTGCCGCCACCACCTACGGGCAACGAGTCGCCGGGGATTTCTACGATTTCCTGCGAGCGAGCCCCGAACGAGTCTTGTTCGGACTGCTCGATGTTGCCGGACGTCGCGAGAGCAATCAGCAGATCCTCTCGGCCGCACAAAAGATCTTTCGCACTCTCGGCGCCGAACTCTTTGGACCGCCTGACATCAACGAAGCCGAAGCTATGACCACCCTCTGCCTTCGGCTCAACCGCGCAATTATGGAAGCTGCGGCGGGCGTTCACTCCTGCCCCGCATTTGTCGGTTGCTACCACGAGAGATTTGGCACTCTCTGCTATACCAACGCCGGGCATACCCCCGGACTCCTCCGTGACCACACCGGCATTGTCGAACTCGCGTCCACGGGCCTGCCCCTCGGCCTTTTCTCCCACGCCACGGCGGACGCGCCCACCGTAGTTTTGGAGAAAGATGCGGTTCTTCTACTGGTCTCGCGGGGAGTGGTGGAAGGCAAGTGCAAAGATGCCAAGAGTGACGACCTGGAATTCGGACTGGAACGCGTCAAAGATCGGCTGCTGGCCAACCCTTCTCGCAGCGCCCAAGCTCTCAGCGCGTCCATCCTGAACTCAGTCGGAGAATTCACCTGTGAACCGCTCGTTCCAGACGACATGACCGCCCTCGTCTTTGTGCGGACCGGCTAGCTCTCACAGTCCCTGCAACCTGCCAAACGAGCCAGCGCATCATACGTTTTTTGGGATAACGCCAGACAGGGCGAATCGACCCTAGACCGGGCTAAAAGTAGTAAAATATTCCGAGACTTCGCGCCACTGGCCCAGGCGACGCGGCGGCAAACCGGAAATCCTATGAAGAGAATCATCCTGATACTCGTTGGCGTGGCATGCCTGTCCGCACTCTCTGCGGGCCAGGTGGTTGAAGAAATTGTCACGCGTGTGAACGGTCAGATCATTACCCGCTCGGAGTTCCTTCGCAGCAAGGATCAGCTTAGGGATGACGTCAAGCAGCAGGATCCGGCCAATGCTGACAAGCTCTATGCCGAGCGGGAAAAGGACGTCCTCCGCGATCTCGTCGACCAGCAGCTGTTACTGGAAAAGGGCAAGGACCTCAGCATCACCGGTGACACCGAGCTGATCAAGCGCCTCGACCAGATGCGCAAAGACATGAAGCTTGAAACCATGGAAGAGCTGGAAAAAGCCGCCACCTCCCAAGGCATCTCTTACGAAGACTTCAAGCAGAACATGCGTAACCAGATCATCACGCAAAAGGTGATCGGCGAAGAAGTCGGTTCTCACCTGAGCATCACCAAAGAGGAAGAGCAGCAGTTCTACGACGAACACAAGAATGAGATGGAGCAGCCGGAGTCGATAAAGCTCAGCGAGATCCTCATTGCTCCCAAGAAACCAGTTGCCGACACGCCCGCTGCGAGTAAACCGGTCCTGAACGGTGCTGCTGATGCCTCTGCCGCGGAAGCTGATACTCCCAAGCCTCAAGATGCTGCCTCCAGCGAAGCCGCCAAACAGGCTGCTGACGCGGCAGCTCTGACGGCTGCTGAAGCCAAGGCCGCGGAGGTGCTCAAACAGATTCGCGCTGGAGCCAGTTTTGAAGACGTGGCGAAGAAGTACTCCGACGGCCCCTCGGCGGCCCAAGGGGGCGACCTTGGAGTGTTCAAGCGCGGCGCTCTTGCCAAGGAGCTTGAGGACAGAACCTTCGCCATGAAGGCGGGCGAAGTGAGCGATGTGATTCGCACCAAGCAGGGCTACGTCATCTTGAAAGTTACCAGCCACCAGGTAGCCGGCATTCCGCCCATGAAAGATGTTGAGCTCAAACTCCAGGACGCTCTGTATATGCAGAAGTTGCAGCCCGCCCTTCGCGCGTATCTGACCAAGCTGCGCGAAGAAGCCTACATCGACTACAAAGAGGGTTACGTCGATTCCGGCGCCAGTCCAAATCAGACCAAGCCAATTGAAACCGCGACCGCCAAAACGGCCGATAGCAAGAAGCTAAAGAAGAAAAAGAAGTTAGGGATTCTTTAGTCGTACTGCCAGCTCTGCACCTCTGCCGTCGGCAGTTCCACCCTGCTTTGCTCCGCCCGCGTGCTTTCTGATTTACACTGATGAAGAGAATGAAAGAGTTCTACATAAGCGACTGCACTCGCCACGAAAACAAGATCATCACCTCCAACTTTGTCGTGGTCAGCAAGCAGATCAAGCCTAAGAAGACCGGTGAGCCCTATCTCGCCCTGACCTTGGGCGACCGCAGCGGGCAGCTCGAAGCCAAGATGTGGGACAACGTGGAGGAAGTGCTCAATGCCTTTGAGCAGGACGACTTCCTCAAGATCAAAGGCCTGGTCAATAAGTACAAGAATCGCTTCCAGCTGACTATCCACAAGCTGCGCCGGCTGGGCGAATCGGAAATCGAATTCTCGGACTATCTTCCCAAGACCACGAGGAATATCGATGAACTCTGGCAAGCCCTGACTGACTTCGTCACGTCTTTTCAGAATCCCCATCTCAAGACTCTGGTGCAGGCCTTCATGTCTGACCCCGAGATCGCGGCGGCTTACCGCAATGCCCCCGCCGCCAAGACCCTGCACCATGCCTATATCGGCGGCCTGCTCGATCATGTGGTCTCTTTATTTCGCTCGTGCGACCTAGTCTGCAGAAACTATCCTCAGGTCAATCGCGATTTACTTTTGACCGGTGTGTTTCTTCACGACATCGGCAAGATTTACGAACTCGCCTACAACCGCTCGTTTTCCTACACCACGCGCGGCCAGCTTCTCGGCCACATGATCATTGAACTCGAGATGTTGCAAGCGAAACTCGCGCTGGTTCCGGACTTTCCGCCCGAACTCAAGACGCTGCTCGAACACCTCATCATCAGCCACCACGGCCAGTACGAATTCGGATCGCCCAAGCTGCCCATGTTTCCGGAAGCGCTCCTGCTGCATTACATGGACGACCTGGACTCCAAGATGGAGGCCATGCGTGCGCATTTCGAGCGCGAAGCCGACCTGGAGAGCCCGTGGAGCAGCTACAACGCGTCGCTCGGTCGCCCCCTGCTGAACAGCGCCAAGTTTCTTGCTCCGAAGCCCGCCGCTGCTGCCCCTGATGACTCTTCTTCTTTTGAAGCTGAGGGCGAAGTCGAGCGCGCCGCTGAGTCCCGCGAAGAAGCTCCGACCCTGCCAGGGTTCAAGCCATAGCTTTTTCCTTCGAGGAGTACGCCGCCGCGCCATGCTCGACTTCAGCCGATTCGAACTGCTCACTTTCGATTGTTACGGGACTCTCATCAACTGGGAGGAAGGAATTCTCCGCTGCCTGCACCGCATCCTGGCGGCCCACGGCAAGGACACGGAAGATGCCACCATCCTGCAGCTCTACGGCGATTTCGAAGCCCGCGCCGAACAGGGGGAATATCGCCGATACCGCGAGGTTCTTCAGTCGGTCGTGCGGCAGTTCGGAAGAGCAACTCGGATTCGCACCCACCGATCAGGAAGTTAATTCGCTGCCTGAGTCACTGAAGGAATGGAAACCCTGGCCCGACACCGTGGCCGCGCTTCGCTAAGCTCCAGAGCCGCTTTCGACTGGCTATTATTTCTAACGTAGACGACGATCTCTTCGCCGCCACACGTCCTCAGCTTGGGGCGGAATTTGGTCAGATCATCACAGCCCAGCAGGCAGGAGCTTACAAGCCGTCATTGAAGATTTTCGAACTCGCGTTGAGCCGTGTCGGTGTTCCCGCTCACCGTATCCTGCACGTTGGCCAGAGCGTCTACCATGACGTAATCCCCGCACAGTTGCTGGGACTGGCCACGGTGTGGGTCAACCGTCCATCGGCGCGGACTGGCGTGGGCGCGGTTAAGGCGGTGGAAGGCCAGCCGGACTTGCAGGTCTCCAGCCTTGCCGAACTTGCGGCTGCTTGCGCTCAGCCGTGATCCTAGAAGTTGGCTGGAATCTTCACAACTCTCCTCTGGATCGCCCACATCACCAATTCAGCCTTATTATGGATGCCCAGCTTCCGCATCAGATTGAACTTATGCGCGTCCACGGTCTTACTGCTCAACCCCAGAACCGTGGCAGCGTGCGCACCGTCTTTCCCTCCGCCAGCAGTTTCAATACTTCCCGTTCGCGCCCGGTGAGAGCGCGTTCCCGTGGAAGCAGCGTTTCAGCGGGACGCTGCAGGCCAAGTCGCGAGTACGCTTCGGGCCGGTTTGTCAGAACATCGTTTGTTGCAACATCGGTGGTCGAAGCATCGTTCGTTCGATCACCGCTGCACGAGTTACGGACCATTTCCACCAGCTCTTCGGCGGAAGTCTGCCGCACTCCACAGCCACCGTGGTCGACTCGCAAACCTTCAAACGGGGAGTGGCTCGATCCTGCAGGCTCAAAAACACTATTTTGGTTTCGGGAGATTCCCGCCTGACAAGCAGCTCTGCCTCGGCTGCAGGCAGCCCAAACGTTTCGGTGTCGGCGACCAGCACATCGGGGCGGAACTCAAAAACTTTGCGCAGGCACTCCGCCGCGTTGCCGGCTTCACTGACCACTTCAATGTCCGGCTCGTCCTCCAATAGACGCCGCAAACCTTGACGCAGCAGGACATGGTCGTGCGTGAGCAGACAGCGAATCTTCTTGCTGGAAAAAATCACGTCTGAATCTGTGCGTGGGGGCACACAGTTCTCCTTTGTTTGGCCAGAGAATTTGCAAAATGACGCGGACGAATCCGGCAGAACTCAAACTACGCAAGAATACGAACGTTCGCTATTGTAGCAATCATTTCCGCTCCTGCGCCCATGAAAATCTGCCAGGGAGTGCCTTTTCTTGCCACCCCATGCGGAAAATGCCCCTCCTGTTCCATCCGAAAACTCCGGAGCGACGCTGCATCAGGTAAAATCGAGCACTTATGCTGCGCTATTTTACTGCCGGAGAATCTCACGGCGAAGCTCTGGTCGCTTTCCTCTCGGGCCTGCCCGCGGGGCTTGAAGTGGATCAGGCGTTTCTCGACCGCGAACTCTGGCGCCGGCAGCAAGGCTATGGCCGCGGCGGCCGCATGAAGATTGAGCGCGACACCGCTCATATCCTTTCCGGCGTCCGTCACGGCATGACGATAGGCTCGCCCGTTTCCGTCCGACTTGAGAACCGAGACTGGAAAAACTGGCAGGAGTCCCTGCCCGTCGCCGAAGGCGACCCTGCTCGCCACAAGCGGGTAGCATCTCCGCGTCCCGGCCACGCCGATCTGGCGGGCGCTCTGAAGTACAACTTTCCCGAGGCTCGCTATGTCCTGGAGCGCGCTTCTGCCCGCGAATCGGCGGCACGCGTCGCCATCGGCGCGTTGGCCAAGGCTTTCCTCCGCGAACTCGGTATCGAAGTTCTCAGCCACGTGATCGCTGTCGGCGGCGTGGTCTTACAGAAAGAAGTTCCGTGGGAGCAAATTCAGACTCTCTGCGATCAGGAAGAAATCCTGCTGAACTGCGCCGACAAGGAGGCGGAGCAGCGCATGAAGAATGAAGTCGACAAAGTCCTCAAGACCGGTGATTCGGTGGGAGGAGTTTTCGAGGTTGTCGGACACAATGTTCCGCCCGGCCTGGGCACTTACGCGCAATGGGACGAGCGTCTCGACGCTCTGCTTGCAGGTGCCGTCATGTCGCTGCAAGCGGTCAAGGCAGTCGAGATCGGCTCTGGCGTTACGGCTGCCGCATCTCCCGGCTCTGCCGTGCACGATGAAATCGGCTATGGCGCGCCGTCGAACTTCGGTGGGTTTACTCGCACGCGCAACAACGCCGGCGGAATCGAAGGTGGCGTTTCGAATGGGCAGGAGATCCGCGTGCGCGGCTACCTGAAACCTATCTCCACACTACGCCGCCCGCTGCAATCGGTCGATTTCTCGAGTCGCCAACCTGTGAGCGCCGCGTATGAGCGTTCCGACGTTTGTGTGGTCCCGGCTGCCGGCGTCGCAGGCGAGGCCATGGTGGCGCTTACTTTGGCCCGCTGCGCTCTCGAAAAATTCGGCGGCGACTCCATGGGAGAAACCTTGCGCAACTTCCAGGGTTACTGCCTACAACTGAAGAATTACTGATTGCAACTGAAATGATTTATCCCATTGTTAAGTTCGGGAGCCCCGTCCTCGAGAAACCAGCCGAGAAGGTTACGGTTTTCGACGAAGAATTGAAGAAGCTGGTCGAGGACATGTTCGAATCGATGTATGCTGCCCGGGGTGTCGGCCTGGCTGCGCCGCAGATTGGAATCTCGCGCCGCATCGCCGTCGTCGACGTCACTTTCAAGGAGGACCCCGATGCCAAACTTGTCCTCATCAATCCGGAAATCATTCATAAAGAAGGCCGCCACGCGCAAAGCGAAGGGTGTCTCAGCATCCCTGACTTCCGCGAGAATGTGACGCGCGCCCAGGTAGCAACGATCCGCGCCCAGGATTTGACAGGGAAAGTCTTCGAAAAGACGGGCGACGACCTGCTTGCTCGCGCTTTCCAGCACGAAACCGATCACCTGAACGGCAAGCTCTACATCAGCCATATCAGCGCGCTCAAGCGCGATTTGATCAAGCGCAAAATTCGCAAACTGGTCAAAGCGGGAGAATGGTAGAAGAAACTTGTAATTGGGTAATTTTGCAATTTGGTAAATTGTTACGGATGCGTGATCGCTCGATGCGATTCTCAATTACCCCATTACAAAATTACCCAATTACGAAATGCTTTCATCCCTCAATCTCGTTTTCTGCGGCACGCCGCAATTTGCCGTGCCCACGCTCGACCGGCTGGTCGATGCCGGATTTCATATCGACCTCGTGGTTACGCAACCGGACCGTCCTAAGGGTCGCGGCCTTGAACTCATTGCTTCCCCGGTTAAGCAGCGCGCTCTGCAGTTGGCATTGCCGGTCGTCCAGCCCGAAAGCATCAAGAACAATGCCGACTTTCGCGCACAACTCGCCAATCTCAAACCTGACGCCATCATCGTCGTCGGTTACGGCCGTATCATTCCACAATGGATGCTCAATCTTCCTCCTCTTGGCAACCTCAACCTGCACGCCTCGCTCCTGCCGAAATACCGCGGGGCTGCGCCGATTCAGTGGGCGATTGCGCGGGGCGAAACCATCACCGGCGTCACGACGATGAAAATCGATGCCGGCCTCGACACCGGAGACATCCTTCTGCAGCAGGAAATTCCAATTGCTCCGGAAGACACTGCGGAGACGCTGGCCCCGAATCTGGCGGCTTTGGGAGCGGATCTGATCGTCGAAACCCTGCGCCGGTTGCAAACCAGCAGTATCCATCCACGCGAGCAAGACGAAACTCGAGCGACGCTGGCGCCCATCCTCAAGAAAGAAGACGGCCTCATCGACTTCTCGCGCCCGGCTGGCGAGGTCCTGAATCGCATGCGTGGCTTTCAACCCTGGCCTGGCGCGTATTCGAAGTTTCGCGGCAAAAACCTGCAAGTGTGGAAAGCGGGCGCGCTCGATCGCGTGCTGCCCTCGTCCGAATTGCAGATGGAAGGCGATCGTCTCTTTGTTGGATGCAGCGAGGGTACAGCGATCGAACTGCTTGAACTGCAGCTCCAAGATAAGAAGCGGACCTCCGCCCAGGACTTCCTGCGGGGCTATCGCCCGATGCCCGGCGAGAAACTCGGTTCCTGAGGCAGCACGAATTTGTTCTCCGCGCGGACTGATTCGCTCATACTGGACATGGTGAAAACGAAGTCTCGAAAATCGCTCCCCGAGGTTTCTCCAGCCCGCGCTGCTGCATTCGATATTCTGCTGCGCGTTGAGCGCGAATCTTCCTACGCCTCCGAGCTTCTCCATTCCCGAACCTACGGCAAGCTCACGCTGGTCGATCACTCTCTGGCAACTGAACTGGTCATGGGAGTTCTGCGCTGGCGATCCCTGCTTGATTCACAAATTGCAGAGAGCTCCGCTCAACCGCTCGCTAAGCTCGACCTGGAAATTCTTACGGCACTCCGCCTAGCCCTGTACCAACTCCGCTGGCTCACCCGCATTCCCGCCCGTGCCGCTATCAACGAAAGCGTCGACCTGGTCAAGCGAGCCCGCAAACGCTCTGCCGCTTCGTTCGTGAATGCGGTCCTGCGTAAGCTGGCCGCCGGCGTCTCTTGCGGTGACGCGTCTACGAAACACTCGATCAACGCAGGTTCCATCGAGGCTCTAGCCGCGAGTAGTGCCCATCCGCCGTGGCTCGTCGAGCGCTGGACCCAGGCCTATGGACTCGATTCCGCGTTTCGCATCTGCCAGCACAATCAAACCGTGCCCATGACCGCGATCCGTCTTCGCAGCCCTGAAGCAGAAGCCCAGCTTCGCGCCGAAGGAATCGAACTCGCTCCCGGTGTTCTGCTTGGCTCCGCGCGACGAGTGCAGCACGGAGATATCACCAAGTCCGCCGCTTTCCAGGCAGGCCTTTGCATTATTCAAGACGAAGCCTCGCAACTCGTCGCAGCTCTTGTGGGCCATGGCGCGCGGATTCTCGACTGCTGCGCGGC
Source organism: uncultured Acidobacteriaceae bacterium (assembly GCA_963763285.1). Lineage (GTDB taxonomy): Bacteria > Acidobacteriota > Terriglobia > Terriglobales > Acidobacteriaceae > Sulfotelmatobacter. The sequence continues at coordinate 47,388 of CAVXOK010000028.1, forward strand.
TCCTGGGGGAAAGACTCTGACAATCGCCGATGGTAATCCTAACGCTGAAGTTGCCGCGGTCGACCTCCATCCTCACCGCGTGCGTCTACTGCAAAGACTGCTGAACGCAAATCGTCCCGCCTCAGAAGCCGAGACGCGAAAGATCCGCGTGGTCGCTGCCGACGCGCAGAATCTGCCCTTTTCTGCAAGATTTGATCGCGTCCTCGCCGACGTGCCCTGCGCCGGCACCGGTACGCTCGCCCGCAACCCGGAAATTAAGTGGCGGCTCGTGCCCGAAGACCTCGTCGATCTACAGGTGCGGCAACTGGCGATCCTTCGTTCGGCAATGGCACAGGTTGCAGCCGGAGGCCGTCTGATCTACTCCACCTGCTCTCTCGAAAGAGAAGAAAACGAAGACGTGATCGAGCGATCGTTGGGTGGAGATTCATCATTCCGCATCCTCGATTGCCGCGCAGAACTTGAGCGGCTTCAAGAGGAGAAAGAATTAATCTGGCCGGATATCTCTTCGCTCACTCGAGGCGCCTACTTGCGGACTCTGCCCGGCGTCCTCCCGAGCGATGGCTTTTTCGCAGCGATAGTAGAAAAAATCTAACCGTCCCACTTGATGGGAAATGATCCGCGCATTTACCGCACTTCGAAGTTCACCACTGCCCCCGCCAGAACCTTCTGTCCCGAAGGCGGCCACTGCGTAACGATTACGCTGGCTGGTGACGGTTGCGGGGGCACCGTAGGCACGGCCGGAGGCACGCCTGGTATTTCCGGGTTCTCCTCCGGAGGCGGCGCCATGCTCACGGTGCCCAGTTTGAAGCCCGCATCCTGCAGCGTGCGGCTGGCGCTGCCCAACGACTGTCCCAGGAAACTCGGCATCACATATGCCGGCGGATCGGCCGGGACCGTCACCAGCAAGTTGGTTCTCGGCGCTGCCACTTGGCTTGCGTTTGCCGGCGGACTCTGCGCCAGCACCTGGTCGGCGGGCGTTCCCGGCAACTGCACCTCCGCGATCGAAGCCACTTCCAGTCCTCGCCGCTGAATGTTCCATTCCGCCGCGCGCTCGCTTTGTTTGGTTACATCTGGAATCACCACGCGCTGCGGCCCAAGGCTCTCCGCCACACGCACTTGCCACCCCCGCCGCACCTTCGCACCAGGAAGTGGCAACTGCGTCATGATCCGTCCCTCAGGAATTTGCGGGCTGTAATACTGCCGCTCGACTTCGATCTGCAACCCCAGCGCGGCAACGGAGTGCCCTGCCTCCGCCGGCGTGAACCCAATCACCACCGGCACCTCGACGACCTGCCCGTGAATGGCAAATCGCATCGCCGTAAGTGCCGACACCAATGCCACAGCTACCAGCACCAGCGCCACCGTTGCAAACTTGAAGAAAGGCTTCATGAGACCATGGAGGTTACTGTTCTACGAATCACGAGTATGCTCCCGGACGGCGGATCACGCCGCAGGATTCTTAGGGCGTCTCATTCTTAGTGCGTCTCATCCGCACCCGGCGACGTGTCCGGCGTATCTACCTTTTGTGTGACAGTGACGGGTACATCCGGTGCTGCCGGGAACTGCCCCGGATCTTTCCCTGCCATGGCGGTGTTCATAAAGTTGATCCAGATCGGCAACGCCGCGTGCGCTCCGGTTTCCTTGGCTCCGAGGGATCTTTTCTCATCAAAACCAATCCACACACCGCAAGTCATCGTGGGTGAGAATCCCACAAACCAGGCGTCGGTGAAATCATTGGTGGTGCCCGTCTTTCCTGCCACGGGAAAAGGCATCTTCGCAGCGGCCACGCCGGTCCCGTGCAGCACAACCTCACGAAGCATTGTGGTCATGATTCGCGCCGTCCGCGCGCTAATTACATCCTTCACTTCAGGATAGTCTTCCTCCAGCACCCGCCCCTCGTAGTCGGTCACCTTCGTGATGTAGCGGGGAGTGACGCGCACTCCGTCGTTCGGGAACACGCTATACGCCGATGTCTGCTCGATCAGCGTGATCTCAGCCGAACCCAGCGCCACCGGCAAATAGGGTGGCAACTTGGCGGTGATTCCGAAGCGTTCTGCATATTCAATCACGCTCTTGATCCCAACCTTGTTCGCCAGCTTCAGCGCCGGAATATTCCGCGACTGCGCCAGAGCGCGCCGCAACGTGATGATCCCTTCAAACTTCTCGTCATAGTTATGCGGCGAGTATGGCCCGGAACCTGTTTCGAAGGTAACGGGCTCATCCAAAATCGTGTCATTCGGGCTCGCGCCCCGGTCAATCACAGTCGTGTACACATAGGGTTTGAATGACGATCCTACTTGCCGCAGTGCCTGGGTCGCACGATCGAATTTCGATTCGCTGAAATCCCGTCCGCCCACCATCGCCTTGATTCCGCCCGTGGCATTGTCAATCGCCATTAACGCGCCCTGCGCGCCGGAATCCTGCTCCAGGCTCACGCGCGCCGCGCCGTTCGGGTTGAGCGCCAGTATTCTTACGTAGCAGATGTCTCCTGGCCGCAACAAATTCTGTATCTTACCCTGCGTCCAGGCAACGTCCGCCTGTCCCAGAGCTGCTGCGTAGCGTCCGAACTTGAGCGTAGCAATTCCAACTCCGGAGGAAGTAACTAGCGCATGGACGTATCCATTCACTTCTGGTTCGTCATCCCAATCGGGGTGGGTAAATTTGTCAATCGTGCTTCCTTCCGCCACCACGTTCTCCAGGTTGCCCTTCCACCCATGACGTCGCTCATAGCCCGCCAAGCCGTCCAGCACAGCCTGGTTCGCGGCCCGTTGCAGATCAACATCAAGCGAGGTATAGACCTTCAACCCGCCTTCATGTACCTGGTCGGCGCCGTATTTGTTTTCCAGGTACCGCCGTATTTCCTCCACAAAATATGGCGCCAGAGAGTTGGGATCGTGTTGCAGACGCAGAACCAACGGCGACGACCGTGCTTCCTCTGCTTGAGCCGCGGTGATCTTTCCGTCTTCAAGCATGGCATTGATCACCAGGTTTCGGCGCTTGATCGCCCGATCCGGATGGTTGATCGGCGAATAGACTTGCGGGCCCTTGGGTAGGCCGGCCAGCAGTGCGGCTTCTGCCAGCGTGAGCTTTCGCGCCGGCTTGCTGAAATAGAATTCCGATGCGGCCTCGAATCCATACACTCCATGTCCCAGGAAAATCTGATTGGCATACAGGGCGAAGATCTGTGGCTTGGTGAATCGCCGCTCGATCTGAATCGCGAGCATCGCCTCCTGCACCTTGCGATGGAACGAGCGGTCAGGCGAAAGAAACAGGTTGCGCGCCAACTGCATGGTCAGTGTCGAAGCACCCTGGATTTTTCCGGCGGACTCAACATCGCGGTACGCCGCGCCTACGATGCGCCAGAAGTTTATTCCCGAATGCCGGTAAAAGTCCTTATCTTCAATTGAGACCAGCGCATCCCGCAGCACGGGAGCAAAATCATCATAGCCAGCCACCACCCGCCTCTGCAGAGCAAATGATCCAATCACTCGCCCATGGTCGTCGTACAACTCTGTAATCGAACTGGGGCGGTAAGCTTCCAGTGCCTCCACTTGCGGCAAGTCTGTGGTGTAGACCAGCAGAAGCCCGGTCGTCGCTCCCACCAGGGCGGAAACCAGCACCAGCAGGCCAAACAACACGCGGCCCACCAACTTCCGTCCGGCAATCTCCACCGGCGGAAGATCCTCATAGAGCGATTTCATGGCGAGATGGGTTCAGAATAGCAGGGCGTCAACTGCCCCGGTAGTTGCAAGCGCAAGTCGCTGCCGCGGATCGCACCCTTTGTGGCTGCTAGCGACTGCTAAGAATGCCACGAGGACAAAACAAATCGCGCGCCTTTCGGCGCGCGATGAACATTGCCGGCAATACAAGAGAATCCTAGCTCGTCCGGCTCTTCAGCACCTCAACCGCCTTGTGCAGTTGATCGTCCTGGGTGTTCTTGGGCTTGGTTTCCGGCTCTGCAGCGGCAGGTTCCGAGTCTTCATCCTCGGAGATCACGCTGTCGGTTTCGTCAGCTACCAGCACGTTGGGGGTCACTGCCGTTTCCTGAATCGCTTTCCCACTGGGCGAATAGTACTTTGCCACCGAGAGAATCAGCGCTCCACCGTCCGGCAGATCGATCGTTTTCTGCACGGATCCATCGCCGAAGGTCTTGTCGCCCACTACATCGGCGCGGGCATTCTCCAGGAGCGCGGCCGCCACGATCTCAGCCGCCCCCGCCGTGCCCTTGTTTACCAGCACCGCAACCGGAAGCGCAGTCACCGCTTTCGCCGCATCCGCATTGAAAGCCTCTCGAGGAAACTTCTGCCCTTGCAGATAAGTGATGGTTCCGTGGTTCAAGAAAAGATTCGCCGTAGCAACCCCTTCACTCTCTTCGCCTTCCGACGTGTTCCGCAAATCCAGGACCAGCTTCTTCGCCCCTGATTTCTCGAGCGACTTGATCTTCGCAGCAACCTCCTGCGCCTTGCCCTTGGTCAGAGCATCCACTTTCACGTAGCCGATGCCATCTTCCAACATTTTGTCGGAGACTGGCGGAATGCTCACCACATCCCGCGTGATCGTCACTTTCTGCGGCTCCGCCCGGCGCGCCCGCACCACCGAAACATTCACCGTCGAACCAGGCGTCCCGCTGAGCAGGCTTCGAATCTCCGGCAGAGACATGTCGCGTGTGCTTTGGCCCTCGATCGATTCGAAGATATCAGTATCCTCAATCCCAGCCTTCTCTGCAGGCGATCCCGGGAGTACCGAAACCACGTCCGCGTATCCAAAGCGCTTGGAAACAGTGGCTCCGATCTCGCCCTTAGCCTCCGACTTGTGAGCCTTGAAGGCCTTGTAGGCCGCTGGCGTCAGGTAGCTGGAGTTCGCATCCAGTGATTCCACCAGGCCGTGTAGCGCGCCATCGGTCACTTTGGGAATGTTCGGGTCTTCCACGTACTCGCTCTGCACCCGCGACAATACCTCGCTATAAACCTGCATCTGCCGGTAAGAGCCGTCACCCGAGGAGGCATGCACGCCCCCAAAGGACCCGACTACGACAAACAACAGCACGGCAAAGGACGAAACCAGAATCGCAGCTTTAGTTTTCATGGACATCAGATTCTTCTTCTGGAAAGGACTCACTTCCTGAGGAGCTATTTCTCATTATATCTTGTAGATGCTGCTTTTGGTGTCCTGGCTGCCATGGTTCTATCCCCTTCGGTAACCTCAGCGGAATGCGGGCTTCTAGCAATGTTCAATATAAGACGAGCCTGCGCCAGTTTTGTCACCTCGGCAGCTAAGCCGGTGGTTTGAAGTTCAGCGTGATCACGCTCTGCACTGATACTGCACGGCCATTCATGGAATAAGGCCTGAAGCGCCATTGCTTTACGGCGTCGATGGCGGCTCGCGCAAATACCAGCGATCCCTGCAGGAACTTTGCATCCTGCACCGCTCCGTCCCGCCCGATGAATACTTGCAGAACCACGCTGCCTCGCTGCCCGCTGGCCTTTGCTGCGTCTGGGTAGACTGGCTCAACCGCTTGAGCCAATAGTGCCAACGCCGCAGACTCTGGCAGATTCACGGGCTCGATGGATGACATAGCAGCTTCGGCCGGCTTGGACCCGCTGGCATCCGGCGTCATCGAACCCGTCTGTGATTTCAGGCTCGACGGAATGCCTGTCTTGTCTACAGCTGAAATTGTCTGTGGCGGCGCAGAGCTCTGAGCTGGCAACGTACCCGAGTGCGGCGTCGGAGCCGCTTGGACAACAGGCGCATTGGGCTGTACGGGCAAAGCAGAAGGAACCGGAGCAGGTAACGCTTCTGCCGTGTTCCCAGGCACCCCCCCGACGCTTGCAGGGGTTGGATCCTTAACTTGACTTTCGCCAACCTGAGCCTGGCCGCTCGAGCTTTGTCCAGGCTGGTTCTGATTCGGCTGACTTTGATCAGGTTGGTTTGAACTGGATTGGTTTTGGCCCGTTTGGGTTTGATCAGTGGGGTTGCCCTCGCTAGTCGCAGAGGACCCGGCCTGGCCGCTGTTCGCATCGGAGCCCTTTTGCGGTTTCGCCGTCGGATCAATCACCGGAAGAACGCGAATCTGGGAAGGATCCGTAGTCGCGTCTGGAATATTCCCCGCCACCGGGAGGTTGTACTCATCACCCGACTGGCCAAAACTGTCGTGCTGTGCCACAGCCTGGGGTAACCGGGCAGGCGGTGGATTCAACCAACTACCTCCAGCACGAGCGGCATTCTGAGAAAAAATGCGCAGACCTTGGCGCGTGCGCGGCACTGCCACCAAAGCCATGCAGGCCGCCACCATGCCCGCCAGCAAGATTTTGCCGAGCATCGGCCGCGATTCTCGTTTCGGGGGCTCGCTCTCTTCCGGTTCTCTCGATATGTAGGCGAAAAGAGCAGCTTCCGGTGCTGATTCCGGCTGAGACTCCTGCTTCGCAGGTTCCTTACTTTCCTCTGCGGTTGACGGCGCCGAAGCCCGCGCTTGAGAGGGCGTTTCCCCGTATGACAGCAATTCGCTCTTCGCCGGAGCATCCTCGACCGGCGCTGGAGCTGCTTTCGTGAGACGTGCTTGGAGTGCTGCCCATCCCGTCAGCGGTTCTTGTGGTTCGGGCTCTGGTGCCGGAGGAGGTTCGACCGAGGCGGCCATCGGCTCGAGTTCTGTTAGAGCATCGACCTCGGCTGCGGCGGACTGCTCCATTGACTTGTGAAGTTCATTTTCCGTGTCGAATTGCCCGCCGGGCGCGGAGCCCGGTGACTGCAGGAATTCTCCCGCCCGGAAAGTTCTCTCGGACGCCGGGGCCGCTGGCGAAGGTACCGGAACCGCACCAGCCGACGCCGCGGCCGCTAAAGCGCCGGGTTGAGACACTTCCTTCTGAGACATCGGCGCGCCTGGCTGCTTCGCCCGAAGCAACTCGCACGCAGTGCTCATCGTGTCGCGCACCTGTTCAGTGCGAATCGGCTTCACCAGAACTGAATTGGCCCCTGCCTGCAATGCCTCCGGCAGCCTGGCATTATCGCTTACAATCGCCAGAGTCAGGGGGCGCTGCGACGCCTTCAATTCCCGCGCCGTCTTCAGCAGAAAGCCCGCCTCCGGTTGATCGTCCCAGTCGGTGATTACGATTTGGAATACTTGGGTGGTAACCTTCTCTACCGCGTCCACAGCGCTCTTGCAGTACTCTCCTTCGATCCCGAGATCTGCGAGGACCTGCCAGATGGGCTGAACCATCTCCTCGTTGGACGAAAATAGGAGGCAGCGTAAGGGCATACTATTCCAGCCTAAGCAGGCGCAGTAACCACCGCAAGTTACCGAGGTGGTCGACTCTGCTGACCCCAATTTGCGAAGGGACATGTCCTCAGGTCACATCGCTCCCTGGCCCATGATTGTGATTTAGAATGCGAAATTCTCCTCGTAGAGACGTAGCTTGCTACGTCTCTTTCGCGAGCGCATTTGCGGCTTTAAACCTGATATGACCTGGCGCGAACAAAACTACTGGCTCACTACCGTCCAGATGCCCAGTGCGGATGCCGCCCGTCCTATAGCCGGGAGGGTGGACGTCGCCGTAATTGGCGCAGGCTTTACGGGCCTGTCCGCCGCCCGTACTCTCGCCCAGCGCGGAGCCAACGTCGCCGTTCTCGAATCAGAATCCATCGGCTGGGGTGCCAGCTCGCGGAATGGCGGCATGGTGCTCACGGGAATGAAGTTGGGAGTCAATCAACTCATCTCCATCTACGGACGCGACCTCACCCGCCGCATGTATGCCGCATCGCTTGCTACCATCGATTGCGTCGAGCGGATCGTTCGCGAAGAAGCCATTGACTGCGACTTTTCCCGGTGCGGTCACCTCGAAGTGGCGTGCAAGCAGAAGCATTTCGATGACTATGCGCGGCAAGTCGACGTGATTGCGCGCGAGTTCAATCATCAACTGCGCGTGGTGCAGAGAAATGAGTTGAACGCTGAAATTGGATCGAACATTTATTACGGCGGCATGGTCGATGAAGTCAGCGCCGGACTCAATCCAGCTCGCTACGTAGCTGGCCTTGGCCACGCCGCGATGAAAGCTGGAGCCGAGATTTTCGAGCACTCGCGGGTCGAAGGGCTGCAGCGTGAGTCTCTTCGGGGCGAAGCGGGATGGAAAATAGCGACCTCGCGCGGCGCGCTGTGGGCCCGCGAAGTCTTTGTCGCAACCAGCGGTTACACCAGCAAAGCCACACCCGCGCTGCAAAAGCGAATCATCCCTATCGGTTCGTTCATCATCACAACCGAAGTCCTGCCCGAAAAACTCGCCAGCGAGCTAAGCCCGCGCAACCGCATGATCTACGACTCGAAGAACTACCTTTATTACTACCGCCTTACCCCCGACCGGCGCATGCTGTTCGGCGGGCGCGCCGCGTTCTTCCCCGAGACCGACCAGACCATCCGCCGCAGCGCCGAAATCCTGCGCCGCGGCATGATCGAGGTCTACCCCCAACTGCGTGATGCCAAAGTCGAATACGTCTGGGGAGGAACACTCGACTTCGCCTTCGACATAATGCCCCACGCCGGCCAGATCGACGGCATGTATTACGCCGTAGGCTACGCCGGCCACGGCGTTGCCATGGCCACGTATCAAGGTCAGAAGACGGCGGAACTGATATTAGGCGACAACCCGGAGAATCCCTTCGTAGGCATCCCATTCCCCGGCGCTCCGCTCGGCCTGTATAACGGCAGGCCGTGGTTCCTGCCGTTTGCAGGCGTGTGGTACAAGCTGCTGGATTGGGTGAACTGAAAGGCCTGCGGCCTTTGAGGATCGCTCGCGGTATGGATCGAATGAGAACAAAGGAACATCATCCTGACTGGTACTATCCGGTTCAGGGGATGCGCGCCCTCGCTCCTCGGCACCTTCCCTCCGCATAAAAGAAAACGGCACTATGAATTTTATTACCCCAACAGCCAGAATCGTTTTTGGAAGGTCATGGCCAAAATTGCGAAGATCAAATTGTCTCGAAACAAAGGGCCACAGGCAGTTGAGGAACGAAAGAGGCTGATGACGGAACTTAAGGTAGGGGTACAAAATATGGGCAAAACTATATTGCGTGGCGGTCTGAGTTCAGCAGACAAAGACATTGAAATCACGGAATTCCAAGACATTCTCCGGATCATCAATGAAAACGACTCACTTCACGTGATTCTTCTCACTGGGTATTCCGACAAGACAAGTACATACCGCTCGTTTGTAAGATACCTTGCAGAGAAGGTGATTCAGCATAGTCCGCTGCCAGAAAAAGTAAAGGCCGAGTCTAAGTTCACGGCACAGTTCAAAAGACCCATAACATGCATCACTGGGAATTCTACTTCGATGGCTGCCGCCCGAGGGCTCAGTTTTGAGCGTCTCCTTGAACAGTTTAGAAGTGCGATTGGAACGGATTCCGAATAGTCAACTCGCCGTCGATCACCTGCCCGTCCCGCATATCCTCCGAGTACAAGATCTCGCATCTCGCCTCGAGCGCGGAAGCGGCGATGAGAGCGTCATAAATTCTATAGCCGTATCTTGCCGCGATTGCTAACGCCTCTTGGTGAGTATCAAGGGTGATTGGGAGCGGGTCGGGACAGAGGGCCTTGATATTCTCTATTGCGAACCGTACTTCATCCCAAGGCATTTTTGCCTTCCGCCGCACTACATCGGCGAACTCGTTTAAGACCTGCACGCTAACCGTTCCACCTTCAGCAATTAACTCCTCCGCCTTCTGGGAGCGCGGATCATCTTGAACTACGGCGTATACAAAGACGTTGGTATCGAAGAACGCACTAACGCTCATAGATGTCGTCGCGGTCGAAGATGAATCCGGGAGGGAAGGGACGCCGGAGCTTGCGCAAATTCTCCACAGCGCGCCTGCGGCTTTCGTCGCGCCCCACTGCGAACGCGCGTTCGCCAGCGATCCGAATCTCGATGTCGTCGCCTTCTTTTAGCTGAAGTGCCTTGACCACCGCGGCGGGCAAGCGAATTGCCAGGCTGTTCCCCCATTTCGAAACCTGCATAGCCCTCCTTAGATATACATCAACAATTGTATATCTATCGCGGTCTAAACGCAAGCAGCCCGTACACCGCCGGCCCTAGCACCATCGCGATTGCGCCGCCAATCAATGCGAACCTGTCGCTCCCTAGTAGAGCCACTAGACTCATCACTGCCGGGGCAGCCACTACGTAGAACAGTCCCACCCGCCCGCCGGGAATCACAAACGCGCGCGGCATCCCGGGTCGCGTGCGCCGCAGCTTCCACGCCGAGAGTACAGTCAGCACCGTCGTGGCCGAACGCAGCCAGATATAAACCGAGATAAGTTGCTTAAGACTCTGCCAGGCCAGCAGACTGTAGATCACTGCAGACACCACAATTGCCAGCCACGGCGTTCCGTACCGCGAATGTTTGCGCGTGAGCACAGCCGGAAGGTATCCGTCTTCGGCCATGGCAAAAGGCATGCGCGTTGTCGTGAGCACGGTGCTGTTGAGCAGCGCTACAAAGCCGATCATCGCTGCCAGCGTCATCCAGGTGCCGAGCCACGGGCCTCCAATCAGTTTCGCAGCATCCGAGAAATATCCTGTATGCCACTGTTCCCAACTGCCCGTCGCGGCCAGCCCGGCCAGCGTGGGCAGAAAGTACGCCGCAATCGAAAGCGGCACCACTAGCGCCAGAGCGCGCGGATAAGCCCGTTGCGGGTTCTCCACTTCCTCCGCCACGGTTGAGAGTTGTTCGTACCCCGAATACAGCCACAAACCCAACGCGAGACCTACGCCGAAGATTTTGAACGTTGGCTGGTGCGGCGGAATCCACGGGACGAACGGATTGTGATGCCAGTGGAGGAAGCCCATCACGATCATCGTCATCACCGGCAAGAAGATGAAGATTTCAAGCGCAGTCGCGACCTGCCCAACCATCTGAATGCCGCGCACATTGACCCACGTGATTACCGCAATCAGCGCTACGGAAACCAGGTAGTGTTTCCAGCCCGTGATCCCGGGGAGGTAGTACACCAGGTAATCGGTGAAGAGAACGGCATAAGCTCCGCCGAGCAGGAACGACGCCGACCAGTTCCACCATCCTGCGAGGAATCCCCAGAAGTCGCCGAAGGCGGCACGAGTCCAGCGGTAGAAACCGCCTTCGACGGGCATGGCGGTGGTCAACTCTGCCGACACCAGCGACACCGGGATGCACCAGAAAAACGGCAGCACCAGCAGATAGATCAGTGTCATCCCCGGACCCGACATTGTTACCATGTCTTCGAGTCCAAAAGGGCCACCTGTGGTGTAGGAAAACATCACGAAGACGAGATAGAAGAGCCCGGCTTTGCGGAGAGCGGAAGATTGGCTGTGAGCGTTCAAGTTGTTGTGATCGAGAACTGGGGATTTTGATCTATCGGATCCGCGAAATTCTAAGCTGCCAATATCCCCGTAAGTGCGCCTTCCAGTTCCAGAAGCTTCCGCTTCAAGTCGAGCCCGCCGCCATAGCCGCAGAGATTACCGTCAGAGGCGATGACGCGATGGCAGGGGACGACGATCGCGATCGGGTTACGATTATTGGCCATGCCCACGGCGCGAAACGCGTTCGGCTTCCCCACAGCGCGCGCGATGTCGGCGTAGCTGCGTGTCTCTCCGTACGGAATCGCCAGCAACGTCCGCCAGCAGGCTAGCTGGAAATCCGTTCCTCGAAGATCGAGAGGGAAGGTGAATTTACGCCGCTTGCCGGCAAAATATTCTTCGAGTTCGTCAATGTAAGGCTTCATCCGGCGGGGAGAATCCTCGAATTCAAATCCCCTTCTTCTTCCCTCAGATGGCGCGGGTTCGGACGAATCGACTGCTGTCCGGGCAACCGGGCGTCGAATTCCAGCGCGACCAACCCACGGCCGGACGCTGCCAGAAACAGCGGTCCGATCGCCGAATCCATGTTTGTGGAGTGAAGCGTTTCCATGGGGAGCGGAACCTCCTTGCAGTAGACAACCATATCAGACGGCCAGCCAGGTTATCAGGACGCTGTTTGGCGCCTTCTTGGGACGCCCCGGAGTTGACAGAACGCTGTTTTTGGCCCAAAGTGTGTCGGGCGTGCTTATGGCCATACCTCCATCCCCTATGAAGAAGGGCCTCTTCATCATGTTGGCCGTGGTGCTTGCTCCCGTTCTGCTGGTGGGACTGGTCGCTCTGGCTGCGGGGGACTGGCGGACGGTTGGCGCTACTCCGGGCGGCGATCAGGTCTTGGTCAGTTCGGTCACAGCCCAGAAAAACGGTTTGCGCACAGCCTGGATTCGCGTCGAATATAAAGAACCTACCAAGCTGCCGCAGGGCGGCCCGTTTGTTGAGCTGCGAGCGCGAGTTCGCTTCAACTGCGCCAACGGCAGCGCTGCGGCGGGCGTTGCCGTGAACTCGGAATGGTTCTACTCCCGCGAGCACGGCAAACTTGTGGTCAGCAAGAAGACTCACCGGGATGATCAGTTCGGGCAGGTTGCGGAGGGTGACTTCGGCGAGATCGCCCGAGACTTCGTCTGTAAGCAGAAATAAAAAAGCAGTGGTCAGTGCGCAGTGACCAGTGGTTAGTAAAGACGAATTTAAGACTTGCTTTCGCTGGTCACTTGATCATTGATCACTGGGCACTGTCCACTGTCATTCAGATTTCCACAGGCAAAGCACCTCGGTAACGTCTCACCCACTTCCGCAGAGGTTGCTTCCGTCATATGCTGATAACGAACTCGCGGTTTGGCAGCAAGCCGCTGCGAGGCTTCCTCGGTATGGATTCAGTCCCTCTCTATTCGTTCGTGGTAGCTGGCGGCAGTGCCGCTGCTTTGGGCGCGTACGCGCTTTTGCGGCGCAAGCCCAAGGGGCCAGCAGAACTGGAGCGCGAGCGCCGCACTTGGCTCGACGGCATCGGGCGGATCACTGACGGTACTGTTATCGATGTACAGGAGTTGCCTGTCAGCGACGGCCATCACGCCGCGGTTCTGCTCATCTACAAATATGACGTAGCGGGTGTCTCCTACGAGTGCTCGCAGGACGTCACCTACCTGCGCCAGTGGATTAACCTGCACTCCTGCCGCCTCGGGCTGCCTACGTCGGTGAAGTATGACCCGCACAATCCCGGCAACTCGCTCGTAGTCTCGGAAAGCTGGATGGGATTAAGGCAGTAAGGCAGTGGTCAGTGTCCAGTGATCAGTGTCCAGTGAACAGTTCCAGTGAACCCAGTGTCCAGAACCCAGCGTCCAGTAACCCCAAGCGTGCGGCGGGAATTGCTGTTACTGGCCACTGAGGCACTGACCACCGCACTTCATATCTGGTAGTCCTCCAGAAACAAATCCTGCGGAGAGATATTCGGCGTCGGCGTGCCTTCGTCGATCGTTACGTCAGGTTCCGCGTCCAGCGCTCTGTGGGAATGCTGCTGAAACTTCTCCCGCAACTCGTGGATTTCCGCGGCTAACTTGATGATCACATCCGACAGCGGGTCGCGGATGTCCTTGGGGTCGGTGATGACCACGCGTTTGCCATCGCGCAGAACAATGTGTCCGGGGACGCCGACGATCGTGGAATTAGCTGGCACGCTGCGCAGCACCACTGATCCCGCGCCTACGCGGCAGTTATCCCCCACGGTGATGTTGCCCAGCAGTTTGGCGCCGGACCCGATCGAGACACTATTGCCGATCGTGGGATGCCGTTTGCCTTGCTCTTTGCCGGTTCCACCCAGGGTCACTCCCTGGTAAAGCGTGACATCGTCGCCGACGATTGCCGTCTCTCCGATCACTGTGCCCATTCCGTGGTCGATGAAGAGGCGTCGTCCAATCTCGGCGCCAGGGTGAATCTCAATCCCAGTGAACAGGCGCGCCACTTGCGAAACGAATCTCGCCAGAAAGCGCATGTGGTGGCGCCACAGCCAGTGGCTCAGACGATGCGCCCAAACGGCGTGCAGACCTGGATACAAGATGACGACCTCGAGATAGGAGCGGGCGGCAGGGTCTGACTCGAAGACTGCAGCAACGTCCTCGCGCACCGAGCGGAAGAGCATAAGGCAGTTCTCAGTTCTCAGTTTCAATTCTCAGCAAAACCCTTCAGAGTTCGAGAACCGGGACTGAAAACCCTCTTTCTTCTTCATGAACGTAGCCCAGAGAGGGAAAGAGTGCAAGAGCAAGAAACTGAGAACTGAGAACTGAGAACTGAGAACTGAGGTGTGGTCTAGCTGCCAGTCTGGAATCCGCCGCTCACAGCGACAGTCATACGTAGGTATTTATAAGGATTAACCGGGGTGTCGTTGATGCGGACTTCGTAGTGCAGGTGCGGACCGGTGGAACGCCCACTGGAGCCAATGAAGCCGATGGTATCGCCGCGATGGATCTGCTGTCCGGGCGTGACCGCGAAGCCGGAAAGGTGGCCGTAGCGGGTGGAGATGCCGTGGCCGTGATCCAGCATGATGGCTTTGCCGTACCCGCCCAGGAAATCGGCGAAGGTGACCACTCCATCGGCTGGTGCGACCACCGCGTGTCCGTACGTACTGCCGATATCGACTCCGCTGTGAAACGCGCCTTCACCGTTAAACGGGTCAATGCGCTCGCCGAAGCTGGCAGTGACCTGGCCTTCAACCGGCCAGAGGTTAGGTGCGGAATTCGCCCGGAACCAGTCGGCCGTGGTGGCGTTGCGAGTCATGCCCAGACTAATGCCAACCGTGGTGGCACCGGTGAGGGCGGAGGTGCGCAGAACGCCAAGCTGATCGAGCGAAGAACTGACGTCAGCATCCTGGATTTCCTTCTGTGATGCTGTGACCAGCGCAGGCTGCGATTTCAATCCGTAAAGAGCCGATACTTCGCTCGCGATCGATCCCAGGGAAGCGACTTGAACATCGCGCTCCTTGGCCACTTGTTCCAGCTGGGAATAACGGTCTTTGAGTTGCTCTTTTTCCGTCCGCAATTCGTTGTAGCGCGAGACCTTGAGCAGCATACGCGCATAAGAGCTGGCTATACCTGTAAGGCTGAGGAACCCAATTGCGGCGCCGACCACGAATACATACAGGTAATGGACGGGGATCGGAATCTTGCGCAACTGGCCGTCATCCCCCCGAGCCACAAAAAGTATGTAGAAGCGCTTTCGCAAATGCTTTCCTTCTGCAGCTCTGAAATGTTCTTCCGCGTTTAGCGATCAGGGACGGAACTCCAGGCAAAGTTCTGAGGTTGCAGAAAGCCTGTTCGAACACCTGATCTTTTCGGGCCACGCTTCCCCTCTTGGGAACGGAGACTTCTAACGTGCCCTTCTCCTACCGGAACCGAGGACCAGCCGAAAACCTCTTGGCCCGCAATTCCTTCGGATTGCAGAACTTAAGCTTGCCCAAAGGGTACTGCACTTTGTTCGGCCAAAGGTTTCGTCAATGACTGGTAAAAGGTAACAAACTGGGTTCCCCCTGTCAACGACGCCTCAGGGCAATGAGAGTTACTTAAGACGCAGTAATCAAACGTAACCAGCGCCTAGTTACGGATGCGGATGGGCACTAGCCGGTAGTGGCCAACGGGTCCACACGAGGTTCCATCCCAAGGCTGTACAAAGATCAAGCTTGGATATTGTGCCGTGCTGCGCGCCCCTGGGCGAGCCTCGCTTATAGTAGTTGCCGTGATGATTGCCGAAAAAGCGTTGATTGCCCAAGTTCGCCGGCTGGCGAGGTCGGCCAAAAATTCTGCTGTTCTGACTGGAATTGGCGATGATTGTGCCGTGTTGCGACTTTCCAGCTCGGGCATGGGACGGGGGGAACGGCGCAGAGAAAACGACACGCTGATTACGACCGATTTCAGCCTCGAGGGGATGCACTTTCGACGCGACTGGAATTCCCCGGACTCGATTGGACACTGCTGTCTGGCGCGCGGACTGAGCGATATCGCGGCCATGGGCGGGGAGCCGGTCGCGGCGTTCCTGTCGCTGGCACTACCGCGCGACTTGCCGCAAACTTGGGTGGCCCGCTTCACGCGCGGCCTGCTCAGCCTGGCGAAGAAACATAGCGTGACTCTTGCGGGTGGCGACACGGCCGAATCGCCGGATGGGATTCTGGCGGATATCGTCGTGGTGGGAACGGTGCCCAAGGGAAAGGCCGTGCTGCGATCGGGGGCCCGGCCCGGCGACCGCATCTATGTGAGCGGAGCGCTCGGCGGTTCAGCCGCTGCCGTCGGGAGGTTGCGGAAGAGTCCCAGGCGCAAGCTGAATCCGCAGGATTATCCACGGCACTTCTTTCCCGAGCCGCGAATCGAGCTTGGATGTATTTTGCGCGAGAAAGGCCTGGCTTCGGCAATGATCGACACGAGCGACGGCCTCTCGACCGACCTGGCTCACATTTGCGAAGAAAGTGGAGTGGGTGCGGAGTTGCAGGCAGAAGCCATTCCCCGCGCCAGCGTAGGAAAGCCGTCGAGGGAAGTCGATCTGCAGTTCGCCCTGCACGGCGGAGAAGACTACGAACTGCTATTCACTGCGCGTCGGAGCCAGCGGATTCCGTCGCAGATTGCCGGAGTACCGATCACGCTGATTGGACACGCCACCCGCCTCAAGAAGGTATTCCTAAGGAATAAGAGTGGAGTGGGCTTCGAACTTAAACCCCAAGGCTGGGAACACTTCCGCAAGTAGTGGTTACTTTAGTGACCTGTCACCATTAGTGTCTATACCCTCCGGAGAAGAACGGTACTAGAGTAGGGGCATGTCGTTTTCGCGAGTCGTCTCCCTCCGCGTTTTGTTTTTCGTGCTGGCATTCGTTACCGCTTCTGCCTTGTTCGCTGCAGACAAAAAGCAGCCGCCTCCGCCGCCGGCGCATCCCACCACCCCTTCGCCTGCCGTTACGGACGAATACGTGCACAAAGAATTCGGCGACAACTGCTCGGTGCTGGCCGGCCCTCCGCAGTTTGTCGGCGACCTCGACGGCGACGGCGTGGATGATCTTGTTATCGCGGCACGCTGCAAGAATCCCATGGCCGACCAGTCCGAATACGGCTTTCATGTAACCGATCCCTATGACAGCTTCCTGGGTTTCGGCGACGTCAAGGTTACTTCGACATTCGCCTCGGATTCTCCGGAGCGAAAAGGCGTCTGTCTGCTCGTGGTTCACGGCGTGGGCCCCCAGGCCTGGCGCTCCGACAAACCGAAACCCAAGTTCGTCCTGATCAACCTGCCCTTCAAAACCGTCACCGTGAAAAGGCTGGCGTTGAAGAAGAGGATGGTTCTCGGCATCTACATGGAAGAACAGGGCGAAGGCGAAGCCACGTCTTCCGTCGTCTTTTGGGATGGCAAGAAATACCACTATCAGGTTCTCGGAGCCGATCTGGAATAAGGTTCATGTTGGGACGGCCGTGATTAAGCTTTGCTTCGCTCGAGGTTCCTTCGACAAACCAGTGATTCTGCATCCACCTGCTGCCCTTCTCACCCGCTATAATCCTTCCGCACATGAATCTCGAAGAAAAGCTCGCAGAACTGAAGAAGCGCAACCAGCTCGCTGAAGAAGGCGGAGGCGAGAAACGCCGCGAGCGCCAGCACAAGGAAGGCAAAATGTCGGCGCGGGAGCGCATCGAGTTCCTGCTCGACGACGGCACTTTCGAAGAGACTGACAAGCTGGTGACTCACCGCTGCAACGATTTTGGCATGGCCGAGCAGACGTTTTACGGCGACGGCTTTATCACGGGCTACGGCCGAATCGAAGGCCGCCTGGTCTATGTCTTCGCGCAGGATTTCACGGTGTTCGGCGGATCGCTGTCGGAGACGAACGCGGGCAAGATCGTCAAGATCATGGATCTTGCGGCGAAGATTGGTGCGCCCGTGATTGGCTTGAACGATTCTGGCGGAGCGCGCATTCAGGAAGGCGTGGCATCGCTCGCCGGATACGCTGACATCTTTCTTCGCAACACGCTCTACAGCGGAGTGGTGCCTCAGATTTCCGCGATTATGGGCCCCTGCGCCGGAGGCGCGGTCTATTCGCCTGCCATCACTGACTTCGTCCTCATGGTCGACAAGACTTCCTACATGTTCATCACCGGACCCGACGTCATCAAGACGGTGACGCACGAAGAAGTCACCAAAGAGCAGCTCGGCGGCGCCATGACCCACAACGAAACCTCAGGCGTAGCACACTTTCTGGCGCATGACGATGCCGAGTGTTTGTCGACGGTGCGCGAGCTGTTGAGCTTCATACCCTCGAATAATCTTGAAGACCCGCCCCGCAGGCCGTCTACCGATCCAATCGACAGAGCCGACGCCGCACTCGACAGCATCGTGCCCGCGCAATCGAATCTGCCCTATGAGATGAAGGATGTGATCCACGCGGTGGTCGATGACGCCTACTTCTTCGAAGTGCAGGAGCACTTCGCGAAAAACATCGTCGTTGGATTCGCGCGCCTCGACGGCCGGTCGGTGGGAATCGTCGCCAACCAACCGGCCATGCTGGCGGGAACGCTCGACATTAACGCGTCGATCAAAGGCGCGCGCTTCGTTCGCTTCTGCGACTGCTTCAACATTCCGCTGATCACGTTCGAAGACGTCCCGGGATTCCTCCCCGGTACCGCGCAGGAATACGGCGGCATCATCAAGCACGGTGCGAAGCTGCTCTTTGCGTTTGCCGAAGCCACTGTGCCAAAAATCACAGTCATCACGCGCAAAGCCTACGGCGGCGCATACTGCGTCATGGCGTCAAAGCACATCCGCACAGATGTGAACTACGCCTGGCCAACGGCCGAGATCGCAGTCATGGGACCGGAAGGCGCGGTGGATATCGTCTACAAGCGCGAACTCGACGGCGCCGCGAATCCTCTGGATCGTCAGGAATTGCGCCAGAAAAAGATTGAGGAATTCCGCGACCGCTTCGCCAGCCCCTACGTCGCAGCCGACCGCGGCTTCATCGACGCCATCATCCAACCCCACGAAACGCGCAAGAAACTCATTCAGGCCCTGGCCATGCTCGAAACCAAGCGCGACAAGAATCCGCCTAAGAAGCACGGGAATATACCGCTATAGACTGACCAGCAGGGAAGTTCGGAGGCTACATCTTAGGTGGACAAAAAATAAGAGTTCCGAGGTGATGTTGGGTCCATTCGTCTCGGCCAGTAGCTCGCTTTTAGACCCTTGCTTGACCTGCTATCGCAGCTTCCCTTGCGGGGTGCCACGCGCGATCTTCGCTCGGGCTCCGGGCTTACCGCCAACCGGAAAAACCTACCCAACGCCTCGGAACTCTATCCTGCCTTCGACGTTTCTTCTTGTTCTCCTCGACCAGCACTTTGCTATAGACCCTCGCTCGCCCTCCCTGCTCATTTTCATGAAGAGGGTGACGATACTTGAGTCCCGGACGCCGCACCAACCGGAAAAACTTTAGAAGCTGTCAAAGAACGATTATGGTTTTACTCTTTCTGTTTTCAGAGTCAACAAAAACTTCGCGTTTATAACTCGCGTATTTTCAGCCGAGTGCACGCCGTCCACAGGCGAGTGACAGGAATTGGTGCAAGGGGCGGGAGTAAGGTCGCGCGGAAGGCCCGCCAGACAAGGGTTCCACAGTCAAGGCCGGGGATTATGAAAGTCCAGAGGGACGTCCTACGCCTTCGCGGCGTGTGAAAATCGCGCAGAACCCTTGCTGGACAGCAGATCTTAAGGATCGATTTCTGCTCGGCTCACTCGATTTCGATTTTTTCGTCGATGAATTGTTTGTCGCTTTCCTCCGTTCCTGTGAGTTCGAAGGAATTTGTAATGGCGGCTTTTCCCCTGTCCACGCTGGTGATGATATAGGAGCAGCCGAACCAGTGGGCTTCGGCGAGATCGGTCGACGACCAACGAGCCGGATGGTCGGGGTGGGAGTGGTAGAACCCGACAATATCTTCGCCCCGCTCGCGCCCTTCGCGCTGAATTCGGACCAGTTCGCGGGGATCGATGTTGTAGCGGTTCTGGGGCGAGTCAGTGCGGGTGTTGCCGCAGCGCGCCGTCACGGTGACCATGCGGGTGCCGGCGTCATCCGCGCGGCCGAGCAACACCCCGCAGCACTCATGCGGATAGGTCTCCTCGCCGTGGCGGCGGAGTGCGTCGTAGTTTTTGGCTGCGATCTTCAGCATGGAAACCGGAACGGAAATTGCTCTTGATTTTTTCTGCGTCTCTGCGACTCTGTGGTCAACACTTCTATCCTTCAGTCCAGAATCTCTCGCTCAAATACTTCTCGCCGGAGTCGCACAGAACGGTCACGATCACGGCCTGCTGTCCCTTCCCCAGTTCGAGCTGCTCGGAGATTTTCAGGCTGGCGAAGATGCCCGCTGCGGCTGAGATTCCCAGCAGCAGTCCGGATTCGCGCCCGATGCGCCGGCACATGGCGTAGGCATCTTCGGTCGCGATCTCAAGATTCTCATCCGCCAGTAGCGGATCATAGATTTTGGGAACGATGGCGCTCGCCATATGTTTAGCGCCTTCAATGCCGTGAAAAGCGGAATCTGGTTGCAGCGAGATGCAACGGATCGTCGGATTGAGTTCCTTCAGACGGCGAGCCGTTCCCATGAACGTGCCGCTGGTGCCGAGCATGGCCACAAAGTGAGTGATGCGTCCTTCGGTCTGTTGCCAGATTTCGTTGGCTGTGCCCTGGTAGTGAGCGAGCCAGTTGGCATCGTTCGAGTATTGATCGGCGTAGAAATATAAATCGGGATGCTTGGCGGCAAGTTCGCGAGCCAGGCGGATGGCGCCGTCGGAACCTTCGCCGGGATCGGTATAAAGAATGTTCGCGCCATATGCGCCGAGGATTCTCTTGCGCTCGGCGGAAACATTCTGCGGCATGCACAGGGTGACGGGAAATCCCTCAGCCGCGCCGAGCATGGCATACGCAATGCCCGTATTGCCGCTGGTGGCGTCGAGCAGAGTCTTGCCGGCAACGAACTTCCCGCTGCGGCGGCCTTCGGCGACGATACCGGCGGCGGCGCGGTCTTTCACCGAGCCACCGGGATTGTGCCATTCGGCCTTGCCCAAAAGTGTAACCCCGGGCAGGTGCGACGGTGAGTCCATCAAAGCGCAGCAGCGGAGTATTGCCGATGCGCTCGATCAAACTCTGCCCCGGACGCGGGATGGCGGGTTCCGGCGCATCCCGCGCTGGCAAAGCTTCCGCGTCCTTGGCTGAGGTCCGTCCCATATCGAACTATTCTCTCGTGACTAACGTAATATGCAGGAAAGAGCGAAACACGCTATGTAGTATGGTGTCTTTAGATGACACAGATTGCAAGTCGATGCAGTGCTAAATAAGCTGCGCACGGTTTGCGCGGAGCCTGCATCTAACAGGAAGATTGGAAAAGTAGAAAAATGTCGAAAGCAATGGAAGCACGGACTTACGAGGAAGCGCTGGCCTGGCTGCGCGAGCACGGTTTCGATGTGCTGGAAGCGCCGGGCACCAACGGGCGCGTGTTCCTTAGAAAGTACAACGTCTCAGCCGCGATTCAAAAGACAGGCGAGGATGGCGTGAAGATTTTCGCCCACCCCGGATACCTGATCGGCAGCGAAATTTCAAAGCTGGTGAACCGCGGTTATCAGCAGTTTCTGAAGAACTCGAAGACGGAAATCCCAGCTACTGCTGACCACCTGAAGGCCCTGCAGTCGTTTGCAGAAGAGTTAAAAGAAGCGCTCGGACTTCCCAGTCTCTACAACGAGTCGCTGGGCACGGTGAGCGATTCCTACCACTACGATCGCCTCAAGGACGACGACAAAGCGCCGGTCGATCGGCCGAAGCGTCCTTGGGAAGTTGCCGGCAAAGCGGTTGCCGTCAAGAAGGGCCGGGCGTAAGTCTCAAAGCGACTCCGTCGAAATCCTCCTTTAATTGCCTGCTGTCGTGCGAAACTGGTGCGCTGGTTTAACCAGATCCGGAGGGTAACATGCGCAGCCGGTTTGTCCTCTTCCTCGTGTCTTGTTGTTTGCCGATTGCGTTCCTCGGGGTCAGCGGTCAAGCCCGTGCCCAAGAGGACTCCGGCAGCTACGGAAACTACGCGAAAGCCGTCGAGCGCGTGCTCCACAAACAACAGGAAGCGTGGAACCGACACGATTTGGAAGGCTTCATGGTGGGTTACTGGCATTCGCCGGAACTGACATTCTTCTCGGGAGGGAAGGAGAAGGATGGGTGGGAAGCCACGATGGAACGTTATCTCGCGACTTATTCCAGTCCTGGCCACGAGATGGGGAAGCTGGAATTCTCCGGGTTGCGCGTCGAAGTGCTCGGGCAGGAAGCGGCCTTTGTGCGCGGTTCGTGGAAGTTGACCATGTCTGACGGCAAAACACCGCACGGACTCTTCACACTTGTCTTCCGCAAGTTCCCTGACGGATGGAAAATCATTCACGACCACACTTCTGTGGCGGAGTGAAGTGCTTCGAGCTGCTAGATTCGTCCCATGCCTTTGTCCATGGCTTCATTGGCCAGGCGGTCGGCTTCCCGATTGTGCTCGCGGAGAGCGTGGCCGATCGAAAACCATTCCAATTGAGCGATCAATTCCTTGGCGCGGCCGTAGAGATCCTTAAGCGTCGCGTTCTTCACTTTGTAGATACCTTTGATCTGGCGGACCAGCAGCTCAGAGTCACTGATCAGCTTTAGGGCTTTAGGGCCATGCTGAACGGCGTATTCGAGGGCTGCGATCAAGCCCTGATACTCGGCAAAATTGTTGGTCTGGTGGCCGAGATACTCGCTGAGATGCGCGATCTTCTGCCCGGATTGATCCTGAATTACTACACCATAACCGGCAGGCCCAGGGTTGCCGCGCGCGCCGCCGTCGCTGTGGGCGATGAGGTAATGCTCAGGAGGATCCTCGCGACGAGACTCCTCACGATGGGGGAAAAGAGATTTAGTTCCGGCGCTGCGAGAAGAAGGCATGCGATCGAGTTTACATCGGCGGTGGAAGGCGCGGGCGAAGGCGCCCGCGCCACACTTGCTTCAGCGGCCAGCGGCGAGGCGCGTAGCCAGGCGCGCAGGCAGGTTGGCGGCCAGGATCCGTTCCTGCGCGGCCTTCAGGTTGTAGGGTGCGCGGTGGAAGTGGATGACTTGGGCATCGGTATCGAACAGTGCGAAGGCGGCGCGCCAGTCTCCATCGCGCGGTTGTCCCACCGACCCCGGATTGATCATGTAACGCGTGGCCGGCTTCAGTTGCAGCGGGACCGACTCGGCTTGTCCGACGGTGCGGTATTCCGGACGAAACCCATCTGCGCTCGAACCGTTGGCAAAAAACCCACCCTGCAGGTGGGTGTGGCCGAAGAAGGTCAGCGGCGTGGTCAGTGCGAGGAGTGGGACCAGCGCATCCCCGATGGAGACGATGTAGGCATCTTCATCACCCGGAGAGCCGTGAACCAATTGCACGTGAGGAAGGCCTTCGAGCGAAAGCGGGCCTTGCGGCAGGGCGTGCAGCCATTCGTGATGCTCGGGAGTTAGCTGATCACGGGTCCAGATCGCGGCGATGGCGGCCAGAGGGTTGAAATCATCCAACTCAAGCAGGCCGGTCGCGGCCTTGTCGTGATTGCCCCGGACGAAAACCTTTCCCAAGTCGCGGGAGCGTTTGATGACTTCATTGGGAGAGCCTCCGTAACCGACGACGTCGCCCAGGTTGGCCACGAGGTCGTACGGCGGAGCTGCCGCCAGGCATGCCTCCAGCGCTTCGAGGTTGGCGTGAATGTCGCTAAGCAGCAGTATGCGCAATGAGCACCAGACAAAATGGCGATTATAGACCGAGCGCGAACCGAGAGCATACAGAGGTCGCAGTTTATTCCGCCATAGCTATTTCGCATTGACCACTGGACACCGCGCCCAATGGCCGGCGCCGACCTCTACCAAAGGCGGCAAGGCAATGGCGCACTCGGGAATGCGGAAGCCGCAACGCGGCTCGAACGCGCAGCCCGGAGGCATGGCCTGCAGCGGTGGGACTGTGCCTTCGATGGTCCCCAGCGGACGTCCCCGCTCAGTCTTCAGGTCGGGAACAGCGTGCAGCAGGCCGCGAGTATAGGGATGCGCCGGGGCCCGGAAGATTTCCTGCCTGGTTCCCAGCTCGACCACGCTGCCGGCATACATCACGGCCACGCGATCGGCAACCTGCGAAACCACAGCAAGATCGTGCGAAATAAAGAGCATGGCTAGGCCGAACTTGGCGCGGAGTTCAGCGAGCAACTCGAGTATCTGAGACTGGATGGTGACGTCGAGCGCTGTGGTGGGCTCGTCAGCGATAAGCAACTGTGGGCGGTTCACGATGGCCATGGCAATCATCACCCGCTGGCGCATACCCCCCGAAAGCTGGTGAGGATAGTCGCGGGCCCGTCTGTCAGGTTCGGTGATGGCGACATCATTCATGGCTTGAACGGCGATTCGGTAGGCCTCGCTCTTTGATCGCATGCCGTGAGCCCGCACTGCCTCGGCGATCTGGTCGCCGACCCGCATCACAGGATTAAGAGCGGTCATCGGTTCCTGGAAGATCATGGCGACTCGTGAGCCGCGCAGTTGGCGCATGGAGTCATCGGGCAAGGCTCGGAGATTCCGAGCCGCACCGTTCTCCGCTAGGAGAATTTCGCCCGAAACCTGCGCCTGGGGCGGCAGCAGGCGCATGATAGCCAGAGAAGTGATGGACTTGCCGGAGCCGGATTCACCGACCAGGCCCAGGACTTCGGCGGGCGCGATGCTAAAGCTGACGTCGCGGACAGCAAGAAGTGCTCGTGTGGGGACGGGCGCTCCCGCCCGTCCTCCCGCCCGCAAGGCGACCGCAACGAAACTCAATGTTCAGGTGACGAACTTCCAGCAGCGCCGGCACGGTGTCATGTTAGCAGCGTTCGTCTACGTCTTGAGGTCTTGGGTACTAGGCTTGGGTATCAGGGACAGAATGTTGATGCAAGAAATCCAGACCCAAGACCCAAGACCTGAGACTAAGACCTACTGGCCCAGAATCAACGGCAGCCCGTTCTTGCTGTTTCCAATGACCACGACCTTGGAGTTAGCGCTCTTTGCAAGGTTCTCAGTGGCTTCGATTCCTTTCCACTCCAGCAGTGACGGCGTGATGCCCTGCGCGACAATCTGCTGGAAGTCGCGCACGCCGGCGGCTTCGATGCGCTTGCGTTGCGCCTCCTGCGTTTCTTTCTGCAGGCGGAAGTTCATGGCCAGCGATTCCTGCTCAGCTTGCTGTTTGGCTTCGATGGCGGCCTTCAGCGTCGCCGGCAGCTGAATGTCGCGCAAGAGAACTTTCTCAACGATCAGACCGCGCTGAGTGAGTTGGGCGCTGACCTGGTCGTAAATTTGCTTGGCCACCATTTCGCGCTCGCCGGTGTAGAGGGCGTTAGCGGTATGGGAGGCGGTGGCATCGCGAATCTCGGAACGGAGCGTAGGTTCGACCACGACATTTTCGTAATCCGCGCCAGTCTTCTGGAAAACCTCGGCTGCCCTGGTCGGATTGAGATGGTAAATGAGCGAAGTGTCCAGACTTATCATGAGGCCTTCGCTGGAAGGTACGCTCGCGGATTCCTTCAGGGTCTGCGTCTGGATCGACATTTCGTTGTTAGTCTTCAGTGGGTTGATGAGGTGGATGCCTTCTCCCAGAGTCTCGCCCGTGACTCTTCCAAACAACGTCAGCACGCCTACGTGACCGGTGCCCACCCTGGTCACGGAACTGAACAGCAGAATCACCAGCAAGAATGCGGCAATGCCAAGTCCAATCAATCGCAGAAGTCCGCCGCTGCCCCCGCCACCATCAATAATTCTGCCCCGAGCTGGATCAAAAATCGTCATCGTAGTTTCTCCCTTGTTCGACTCATTTTACGGCAGGCTGGCCATCTGCGTATTTGACGTCGCCGGCGCAAACCCGCCTAGTCGTGAATCTTCCCTTTCTCCCCATGCATCTTCTATCCTTAGCCTATGAGCAAGATTCACATCCCTACGCCCCTCCGGCAGTACGTGGACAAACAATCTACCGTGGACGTGAAGGGCGCGACCGTAGCCGAGGCCATGACCGCCCTGGTGGCGAAGCATCCCGACCTGCGCCGTCATCTTTACACTGAGGACGGCAAACTGCGCGCCTTCGTCAACCTCTATCTCAACGACGAGGATATTCGCTACTTGCAGAAGGAGGCGACTGCCGTAAAGGAAGGTGATAACATTTCGATTGTGCCTTCCATTGCTGGAGGCGCAGTCTGATCGCGAATTTTGCACGACTAGCAGCCCATATTCAGGGACCGTATTCGAGGGATCGAGAGTTGAAGACTTCCGCAACAAATCGCTGTTGTATGTCTCCTGCCTGTTGTTAGTTCCCAGATTCTGACGATTCCGGAACCCGCAAATTCAGATTTCCACCGAGGATTTTATGGCTACCATCACCGAGATTCCAGTAACCCTGAGCAAGGACGAAATCCTGCGCTACTCGCGCCACCTGATCATGCCCGAGGTCGGCATGGAAGGTCAGCAGAAGCTGAAAGCGGCGCGCGTGCTGTGCATCGGCACGGGAGGGCTGGGCTCGCCGCTCGCATTGTATCTGGCGGCTGCAGGCGTGGGCACGCTCGGCCTGGTCGATTTCGATGTGGTCGATTACACCAACCTGCAGCGCCAGATCATTCACTCGACCGCCGACGTGGGTCGCAAGAAGCTGGATTCCGCCGCCGACAAGCTGACCGCCATCAATCCGTTCCTGAACCTTCAGAAGTTCGACACCCGGTTGAGCAGCGAGAACGCCCTCGAACTCTTCCGCGACTTCGACATCATCGCCGACGGCACCGATAACTTCCCCACGCGTTATCTGGTGAATGACGCCTGCGTGCTCACAGGCAAGCCGAATGTCTACGGATCGATCTTTCGCTTCGAAGGCCAGGCCAGCGTCTTCGCTACGAAAGATGGCCCGTGCTACCGCTGCCTTTATCCCGAGCCGCCACCGCCGGGTCTGGTTCCTTCCTGCGCGGAAGGCGGAGTGCTCGGCATCCTGCCCGGTCTGGTCGGAGTGATGCAGGCGACTGAGGTGATCAAGTTAATTCTCGGAGTGGGTGAGCCCCTCATCGGCCGCCTGCTGCTGATTGATGCGCTGGGCATGAAGTTTCGCGAACTCAAACTACGCAAGAATCCCGATTGCCCGGTCTGTGGCACCCATCCCACGGTGACCAAACTGATAGACTACAACCAATTTTGCGGCATTCGCGGGGAGGAAAAACCGGTGGGAGCAGGTCTTCCGGAAATGCAAGTCGAGGAACTGAAGCGCCGTCTGGATGCGAAAGAGGATCTCTTCGTCCTCGACGTGCGCGAGCCCCACGAATATCAGATCTGCAACCTCGGCGGACATCTGATCCCGCTGAACGACCTGCCGAAGCGCGTAAACGAACTGGATTCCAGCCGCGAGATCGTTGTCCATTGCAAAATGGGCGGACGCAGCGCGAAGGCAGTGGCGTTCCTGCAGCAATCCGGCTTCACGAAAGTTCACAACCTCGCCGGCGGGATTACCGCGTGGTCGGAGCGAGTAGATCCGAAAGTGCCGAAGTACTGAAGGGCAGTGATCACTTTCGGACCAGCCGAGACAATTGCACCCTCAAAGCCTGGGTGGTACTATCCAGCGTTCCGTGAGAGGTGTGCTCCCATGAAACGATCCGCAGTGGTGATTCTGTTCTTGTCAATCGTAGCTCTCCCGTCGTTCGCGAAAACCCACAAAGACGAGTATTCGGTTTCCTGCACCGTGTTGTGGGCCGCCGTCAAGGACACCCTCCGCAACTCGGGGAAGTACGGGATCATCGGGATCGACAGCACCGAGATGACCGCATCGTTCAACATCGGCGGGACGCTCACCGGGAAGCGCATCAATTCCGTTCTGCTGAATTCGAAAGGGGATGCCGCGTGCGAAATGCAGGTGCAGACCGCTTTCAGCGGGCTTGCAAACAATGACGCGGGCGATTTCAAGAAGCGCGTGGATGAGTCCCTGGCCAAGCAGGGTGCGCCGCCGGCTCAGGCCGCCCCATCCGCAAAATCGGATAGCCCCAAGTGATCCTTTTCCGGCCGCTGTGCCACGTGAGAGGCAGCACTTGCATTTCCCGCCAAACCCGGCATAATAGCGGCTCTCCTTCCCCCGGAGGGGTTTCATGCCGTCACTTCGTCTTGCCGTGTATTCCGCAGTAGTGTCTCTTGCCCGGCCGCTTGCCTCCATCACACGATTCTTATCCTCATGCCTGCGTTGTTTTTCGCAGTTGTCCCCGCGGCGGCGCAGAACGCCCCGCCCGGGCCCAATTCTGATCCGACTTATCAAGCTCTGCGCAACCTTACGCTCGCAGGCGAAGCGGTTAGCGTCAGCAATTTTGATCTCAAGCGTGATGCGGGCACTTTCCACCTGCGCTCCGGCACGGTCTGCTTCGTCGCGCCTGTGCAAGGCAAAGTAACCGGAGCGGTTTTTGTGGGTGACGGCAACTTCGTGATCACGCCTCCGCCATCTGAGATGGGGATGTTGAAGCTGTTGACCAAGGAGAATGAATTCAGCGAAAACTTCAGCCACCTGGTGCTGCGCTTCACTGACTCGACCTATGACGAGATCAAGAAAGCGGGCACTGCGGCCACGGGCGGCTGTGAGAATGGCCTGCTCAAGGACAGCCAGAACGCGATGCGCCACGGCCAATTGCTGAAGTACAACCTGGACGCCCGCATCCTGCAGGATGTGCTCAGCCCGGAGCCCGGCGGGCTGTTCGTGGCTTTCGTCCACGGCAAGCGCTACAACGACAAAGAACTTTTCGTGATTGATCCGCAGGGAGCCCGTTATGCCATGGAGGAAGAGGTCGGGTTAATGACCTACGACGAGAATAAGTATGGTGTGTGGGCTGCATTCCCGCTTTCAGGCGGGCGCAGAAGAGGCGCCGGCGGCCATATTCACATTGAACATCAGCTGCTCGATACCACGATCGAGAAAAATGCCAACCTGACAGGGAAGGCTACGACCACGTTTGTGGTGCGAGTCAACGGTTCGCGGGTGATCCCATTCGATTTGTTTCCTAACGTTGCGCGTGCAGAGCGTCACCGCCGGACGGGCAAGGGCCTGTCTTTCATTCAGGAAGACAAAAATGATGATGCGGACTTCTCAGTGATCCTTCCTAAGCCGCTGGCAGCGGGCGAAAAGTTTACCATCACCACCGCCTACGGCGGGAAGGAGGCGGTGTCCGACGAAGGCGGAGGCAATTACTTCCCGATCGCCCGCGAGGACTGGTATCCCAACTCTGCATTCGGAGATCGCGTCAGTTATGACATGACTTTCCACATCCCAAAAGGGATGAAGATTGCCGCCACCGGAGAACTGGTTAGCGAGAGCAACGAAGGCGGGCAGAACGTGACGGTGTGGAAGAGCGAAGCTCCGCAAACCGTCGCGGGATTCAACTTCGGCAGATTCAAAGTGGAAGAAGCCAAGCTGACCAAACCGGAATACCTGGTGCAGTCCTTCGCCAACG
Source organism: uncultured Acidobacteriaceae bacterium (assembly GCA_963763285.1). Lineage (GTDB taxonomy): Bacteria > Acidobacteriota > Terriglobia > Terriglobales > Acidobacteriaceae > Sulfotelmatobacter. The sequence continues at coordinate 76,757 of CAVXOK010000028.1, forward strand.
AGAATCCGCCGAGCTGGGTGGAGGGCCTGCAACATGCGACTGGCGGCGATTTACCAAGCATGGGCTCCCACATGGAGACTGGTGCGGCCCTGGGAACGATGAGCACGACGGGCCTCATCAAGAAAGCGCTGGCCGAGGGCGAACTCGCCACCGAAATCTACACCGATTACTTCGGGCCATCTTCCTTCAAGCACCTCGCGATCACCCAGCAGACCGACTGCAGCTATGGGCAATCCTGGCCCGAACTGGTGTGGATTCCCATGTGCTACTTCTTCGACACCACGGTTCGCCACCAACTGGGAATGGATTTCGGCGACCGCGGATACTGGAAAGTGGTCACACCGCACGAGGTGGCGCACCAATGGTGGGGCCACACCGTGGGATTCGATTCCTACCGCGATCAGTGGATGAGCGAAGGTTTCGCTGAAATGTCGGCGTCCATTTACCTGTACTTCATTGAGAAAGACCAGAAGAAGTTCATTGCCTTCTGGAACGACGAGCGCGAACTGCTGACGGAGCGCAATGCGAAGGGCTTCCGCGCTATTGATGCCGGCCCCGTCACCATGGGATATCGCATGAGCAATTCGCGGACGGGTTTTGACTTGACGCGGCACCTCATCTATCCCAAGGGCGCCTACATACTGCACATGATCCGAATGATGATGCGCGACAACCATACCGGCGATCAGCGCTTCAAGGAGATGATGCAGGATTTCGTGAAAACCTACGGCGGCAAGTCCGCCACCACCGAAGACTTCAAAGCCATGGTGGAAAAGCACATGACGCGCGAAATGGACCTGGAGGGCAACCAGAAGATGGATTGGTTCTTCAACGAATACGTCTATGGCACGCAGCTGCCTACCTACAAGTTCGATTCTTCGTTCGACACTGGAGCGGACGGCGACGTCGTCCTCAACTTAAGGGTTACGCAGTCCAACGTGAAGGACGATTTTCACATGCTGGTGCCGATCTATCTGGAACTCGCGGAAGGTGGAATGTTTTTTCTGGGGCGTGCCAGACTTACAGGGAACAACTCGGTCGAGCAGAAGGTTCCGCTGAAAGGCCTGAAGACGAAGCCGCGGCGGGCCGTGGTCAATTACTACGACGACGTCCTGGCTTCGCCCAACTAAAACTGATTCACTCCGAGAAACTAAAAAACAGGGAGCACGCTGTGCTCCCTGGCTGATTCCCGTGTAGTGCCGCACTTACTTGCTTGAACCTGCCTGCATTCCGTCGCTGGCTTCACCCAATTCCAAGGCAAATTTCTTTCCTTCGAAGCGGAGGCCGGCCAGTGTGTTGGGTCCACTGTCATTCTTCCGGGTTACTGCGGCATCGCTGGACGCCGCCGTTTGCAGTTCGACCACGTGCGCCGGAACCTTGGCCACGACGTTCTTGCCTTCAGGATGCTGACTTCCACGCTCGGGCCGCTACCTTCCCACTGGACTTTGTAGTCTCCTGCATTCAGAGTTGTCCCATTGAGGGTCACAGGATTGGTAAGTTGCAAGTTGGCTTTCGTTCCGGCAAAGGCGCTGGAGGCCAACAGCAAAGCCAACCCAAGCACCAGACTCTTCGACACTGTCGCGAACTTCATGACTGCTCCTTTTTCTTCTCCGAATCTCGTCGGGGAACGGTTGGGGCGGCCCGGTTCACGACTTGCGCGAGAAAACTGTTGTGTTCTGCCGCGAATCGCCTACAATGCAGCCGATGGGGTTCAGCCGATAAGCCGAAAGGCTCGGTCGCGCTGTGCAACGGGGGTTTTCTCATCTGGGCCGCCAAACCGAGTGTGAGAGAATCCCCTAACCCCGCAAAAACCTACTTCGAAAGAGTCCCGCCAGCATCACCTCTGCGCCGGCTGCCTTCTTCCACTACTACGAAGTTGCTTCACCGAAAGTTCCAGTTCGTTCCGATCACACGTGTATGGACGAGGAGTGCGCACTTCTGGTAGCAAGAAAAAATAAAGTGAACAATCATGTGAATGTGTTTTACAGGATGGAACAGCGGCAGTATGTTCTGTCTGGCTGGAACCGGGGAACCATCGCCGCGCTGTGTTCGTATTCTGTAGCGTCGACAGGCTCAGTGTGTGTTTTGGGAGATTCGCGTTCTTGATAAGGCGCGTTGGCTTAATCCGCGTCGCCGTGCTGGCGCTCGACCGACCAGACGCTGGCCTGATCTTTTTCGAACGGGTAGACGTGCACCATCCAGTTGAAGATTACGGGATGGAAAGTTCCGCCCGCGGCGTCGCAGGCTTCCTGTGTGGTGATCGATCCTTTTAAACCGAACTGCGGATGCGGATTCAGGTATTCGCTCCTGTGGCCGGCGGGCGCGGCGCAGAAGTTCACGTGCTCGTGCCATTGCGCCACGCTGAGCGGAACGCGCTGGTCAAGTTCCTCTTCACTCATGCGCTTGGGCGCTGTGTACATGACGCCAATCAGTTTGTAATCGTCGCCATGCTTTTCATAGAGCAGCGATGTCGGGTGTTCGGGATTGAATTGAAAGCGCGCTTCTATCGCATACTTGATGCTGGTGAAGTGATACATCTTCTGTGGAATCTCAGGATGGAAAATCTGGAAGCCTTCGGCCAGCGCGGTGCGGTAGTCGAGGTAATGTTCTGAAGCTTTGCGTGCCGATTCGGCCACTTCCTTCGCGCGCGCGGCGTCGCCCGGCTTCGCCGGACGCAGGGCCGTCATCTTCATGTGCGGGCCCATATCCATGTGGCCTTCCATCGAGTGCAGGCTGGCGTCGCTGTCTTTGTCAGCGTCTTTGTCCGAACCCATGGCCATGTCTTTTCATATTCGACATGTCATGACCCGACATGTCCATGCCCGGCATGCTCTGCTGCGCGCTCGCGGGGGCGTTATTTCCGGCAGGCTGTTGCTGGCTCCAGCTCAGGATGGATAGCAGGAAAAGAGAAAGCAGAACGAAGATTCGGTTGCGCATGGCAAGTCTCCCACGGATTCAATTGTATTAACACTGGCGCAGCGAAGTTGTTTCTGCAAGAGGACCGTGGTTACCTGCGATTACAGAGGTAATCGCAGGCCCGGGAGACGTAGCGTTCGATTCAGTGAGTTCTACTGCAGCGGTGCGGAGACATGTTCGTGAACGGTCAACCACTTGCCATCTTGATTTTCGAACACCACGGTCCAGCGGAAGTTGCCCATCTCGACTTTGCCGGCGTTTCGTCGTCATCTCTTCCTTCACCGTCGCGGTCGCCCAGACCAGATCGCCATGGGGATGGATGGCGACATCGTCGTTTAGCGTGAACTTCGCGCTCTTGTAGCCTGATAAGACGCCCTTCACCCCCGCGGAATATTCTTCCCAGCTGCCGTATTTCAAAGGGGCGATGTCGAAGAAGGTGTGCGGGCCGCTGGCATAAAACTTGGCGGGGTTGGCGGGGTCGAGGGTGGACCAGCGCATCCCAGATCTTCTGCAGATAAGCTTTATCGGGAGCGGGCGGGGCAGCGGACTTCTTGGCTGCCTTGGGCGACTGCGCAACGCTAGACAGAGTGAGAGCGAACAGGCATAGCAGAACGACGGAAAGGCGTTTCATGGTTCGGTCCTCTTGATTTAGGGCTTGATCCGAAGATTCGGCGGCATTCTCGCATAATGACAGGCAATCCGCAAAGCGTGCATTGACCGTCCTTCACAACTTCCGGGTAGGCAGCAGTGACATTTGCCCGGGGAGGCTGCTATCGATTCTTCGATCCGGTCGTCTACAAGTTCGAGTTTCAAATCGCAAGCCGCTTCCGAGATTTGTTGAAGGGGGTTTTGTCTACCATGAGAATCATGCGGTTTTTGCCGTTTCTTGTGATTGCCCTGCGCCTCTCTGCTGCCGGAATGACCGGTATGACCGACGAGGACCGGGAGCACTTACTGGTGCACTTTGAAATGACCGGGCAAATGTTGGCCGAGCAGGTGCGCGGACTTTCGCGGGCTCAGCTTGAATACCGCGCCTCGCCCGATCGCTGGTCAATCCGGGAATGTGTTTCTCATTTGGCAGTCGCCGAACCCGACTATTGGCGCGATCTGATGAAGTCAGTGAAGGAGCCGCCAGATATGAAGGGCAAGAAATCGTCGAATACAGATGCGGATATCATGTGGTACGGCATTGATCGCGTTGTGCATACAAAAACTGGGCGGCGGGCACGAGAAGGTCGATACTTATAAGGACCTCGGAGAAGCCTTGGCAAAGTTCCAGGCGCTGCGAGCGATCATGATCGAATACATCAAGTCGACCCACGACGATTTGCGCGCTCATAGCTTCGGATCGAGAGAGCCGATCGATTGTTGGCAGTGGATGCTCGAAATCTCCACTCATGCCGAGCGTCATATTCAACAGATTCGCGAGATCAAAGCTGACCCTAACTTTCCAAAGAGTTGAGAGGAACCTCCACGGGCCGTGGATGTTCCTCTCAACTCGTGCGTCATCACAGCCGGTAATTGCATTGCCGCAAGGGATAGCGCATTGACCGATTTCCACAGCGCACGCTAGAATAGTTGAGTTTGCCTGTACTCGCCGACCCGTTCTGGGGACGCTCGCCCTGGCTTCAAGCGCCGTGGCGGAAAACACAGCAAGCAGAGGAAGTTCAGCAGGACGTTCAATCGAATTCCAGGGTTGCGCCCGTGTGCGCACGGTTCGGTTGGATGCTGACTTTCACGACATTTGACGGAGGCAGGCGTATGTACGCGGTTATCCGCGCCGGCGGCAAGCAGTACCGGGTGGCGCCCGGAGACGTGATTCGAGTGGAGAAGCTGGCTACTGGCACCGATGGCCAGGTGGAGTTCCCCGAGATATTGGCTGTGTCAGGTGGAGAAGGCCAGATCGGCAAGCCGCAGGCGGGCGCACGCGTTGTCGGCGAACTAGTGGAAGAAGGACGCGGCGCTAAGATTCTGGTTTTCCATTACAAGCGCAAGAAGCAGTACAAGAAGCTGCGCGGACACCGGCAGTCCTACACTGCCGTGCGCATTACCGAGATTGCTTTTGACGGGCAGAGCTTCAAGGCTCCGGCGTTGGAGAAGAAGCAGCCCAAGCCGAAGAAGGCTGCGGCGGCGCACGAGGAAGATCACGAAGCTGAGGCGAGCAAAGACCGCCAAAGGACACGCCAAGAAGAAGGCCGCCCCGAAGAAGGCGGCTAAGAAAGCTCTTCAAGGAAGAAGTAAACGATAAGGACGGGCGATCGCCCGTCCCAAACTATTCGACTGACAACTGGCCAGGGAAAGTTCTCTATGGCACATAAAAAAGGACAAGGCACTTCACGAAACGGCCGCGACTCAAACGCGCAGCGGCTGGGATTCAAAGCATTCGGCGGGCAGATCGTGCCCGGCGGGACGATCATCGTGCGGCAGCGCGGTACCCGCGTGAAACCGGGGCTGAACGTTGGCCGCGGCAAAGACGATACTTTGTTTGCCAAGATCACGGGACGCATCAAGTTCCTGAACAAGGGCTCGATGGGCAAGTTCGTGATGGTCGAGCCGATGGAAGTCGCGGAGTAGTTCGCGTTCGCGGCAAACGGCAGCGTGTAGTCGCGGCCGCGGGGAGCGCCCGCGCCATTCAGCCTCGCCTTCGGGACGAGGCTTTTTGTTTTGGCTTTTGTGGGCTGGCTGAGCAACCATGTTCATCGATGAGGCAAGAATTCGGGTCAAGGCGGGCGACGGTGGCAATGGCTGCATGGCTTTTCGCCGCGAAAAATATGTTCCGCGCGGCGGGCCTTCGGGCGGTGACGGCGGCAAGGGCGGAGACGTGGTCATGGAATCCAGCGAGCGACATAACACGCTGGTTCATTTCCGTTTCAATCCCGAATACAAGGCGGAGCGCGGACGCCACGGCGAAGGTTCGAACAAGAGCGGGCGCGAAGGGGAAGACATTCTTCTGAAAGTTCCGGTCGGGACGATTGTGTACGACGAGGAAACGGGCGAGAAGGTGTTCGATTTTTCAGCTCCCGATCAACGCGATGGTGATTGCCCGCGGGGGCCGCGGTGGGCGCGGCAACGCGCGCTTTGCAACTTCGGTGCATCAGGCTCCGCGTGAACACGAGGACGGACGGCCTGGCGAAGAGCATAACTACCGGCTCGAACTGAAGCTGCTGGCGGACGTGGGACTGGTCGGCTATCCGAATGTGGGCAAATCCACGCTGATCTCGCGCATCTCCGCGGCGCGGCCTAAAATTGCGGACTATCCTTTCACCACCTTGCAGCCCAATCTCGGCGTGGTTGCCGTGGGCGACCCGAACAACGAAATCAGCTTCGTGGTCGCTGATATTCCGGGCTTGATCGAGGGTGCACATACCGGCTCTGGGCTGGGCACGCAGTTTCTGCGGCACATCGAGCGCACGCGATTGCTGGTTCATCTGGCCGATGTGTCGGATGCGAGCGGCCGCGCTGACATTGTGAAAGATGTGGAAGTGATTCTTGGCGAACTGGCCAGCTTCGGCGCCCATCTGGAAGAAAAACCCATGATCATGGTCGCGTCGAAGATCGACGTGGCCAATAAAGACAAAGTCGCGGCACTGAAGCGTTACTGCAAGAAACACAAGCTGAAGCTCTACGAGATTTCAGCCGTGACCGGCAAAGGAATCGAGGAGCTGAAGTACGCCATGGCCAAGGAAGTGGACGCTCTGCGCGAGCAAGCGCTGCAAACGGCCGACGCCGATCACGACCGCAGTATCTGAATGTTTCCCCATTCCCTCACAAGCGACCCAGCGCTGACGCGGCTCAGTTATTTATTAACGCTATTTATTACCGCCAGGAGCCTCGGGAGTTATCTGGTTGCCGATCACATCGCCTGAAACGATCATTTCCACGCGGCGATTCAATTTGCGGCCGGCAGGCGGTGCTGTTGTCGGCAATCGGATCCGCCTTTCCCATTCCCTGCGCGACAACGTTGTTCATGGAGACTCCCGAGCTGACCAGATAATCGCGCACGGCTCCGGCGCGTTTCTCGGAAAGCGTCTGATTGTATTCATCGCTGCCGATGGAATCGGTGTAGCCCTCGATCTGCAGTTTCAGGTCGGGATAGGCGAGGACGATTCCCGAGATTCTGGCCAGACGTTCACGAGCTTCCGGCTTCAGGGTGTACTTATTGAAATCAAATAGCACGTCAGGCATGCTGACGATCAGTCCGCGGCGGTGTCGCGGGTTTGCAAGACCTGATTCAGTTGCGCCAGCAAACGGGCGCGCATTTCTTCTTTCTGGCGAATGGCTTCCTGCCGTCTGACGATCTGCCTCCGCAGCGGCTTGCTTGCGGCGGCCAGCGGCTTGCGGCTTCCGCCTGCTGCTGCTGGGCCTGAGCAGCTGCTTGCTGGCGCTGCGCTTCGGCTTGCGCCTGTTCGGCGGCGGCGCGGCGGCGGGCGTCTTCATCGGCTTGCGCCTGAGCTTGCGCGGCTTGAGCTTGCGCGGCTTGGGCATCGGCTTCCGCTTTGGCCTGAGCTTCTTCGTGGGCGCGCCTTTCCGCTTCGATGCGCTCCTGCTCTTTGCGCCGCAGAGTCAGGACGCGCGCATCTTCCGCCATCTGTGTGGCGCCACGGGCGGCGGTGCCGATCGGAGTGCGGCCCTGCTTGCGTTGCAGATAATCTTCCGCCCGTTGCAGCATGTCTTCGGCTTTCGCCAGACTGTCGGGAGCATACTGCCTGGCTCCGGCTGCCTTGGCAATGGCAACGGCGTTGCGGGCTTCGAGAAGATCCAGGGGAACGTTTGGATCAGCCTGCGTGGCGGGAAGTTGCTCGGCGGGCACATCAATGGTGTACTGCGCACCTTCAAGAACGTCGAACTTGGCGTCAATCGGTTCTTCGAATCCTTTCGTTTCCTGACGAATAATGTTTTCCGCGACCACTTTATTGCTGGGGTGGGTGACGGAATAATAAGGCTCCGCGGTCACGATCAGGCCAAAAGCCTGCAAATCGGTGGTGACATCAATCTTGTCTTTGCCGTTATCGCCGGGGAGGACTTCGCCCAGGTTGACGGCTCGGCCTTCAGGAGTGATCGCCCACAACACATAAGTCAGATACTGTCCGCCGAAATTGCTGGCCGGCAGCATGTGCGTGAGTTCCGCGCTGATGGCAAGACGCCCGGCCTTGCCGTCGACCTTGGCGTGCCCGTCGACTTCAGGCATCAGATCCGTTCCGCGAAAATCCACCGTCGTGGAACCGCCGCGATGGCGGTAATTGACCGCTTTGGTGGTGCGCGCGAAAACGTTCACGCGGAAAATCGGCATCTGATCGTTCTGCCCGGTATTTTGGTTCATCGGCTGTGGCGCCGCGTCTTGGTCGGGCGAGCGGTGTTGGGCGGGATGGAGTAGCGGGTACAGCGGAGCGGCGGAATTATCCTGCGCGCAACATTGCTGCGGACAGGCAATGCCCAAAACCGGAACGATGACTATCCTCCGTAAATTTATAAGGCCATCCTGATAAGGCTCGTGTTTGATGAAGGCGGCCCGCTAGGAGGTTGCTTGCGAGGGGTTGGCCGAGGAAAGAAGTGGGGCCGGGGTAAGAGATAGTTTGGAAAGCTACGGCGTGACGGAAATTCTGAAACTCAGCGCCGGAGCTTCATCTAGTCGCTTTAATTTGTCGTTTTACTTCATCGGTATCGGTTTGCCCAGGGTCTGCATTATGCTGGGGGCAATTGCGATCCGTGCTGGAAATGATATTGAAGAATCTTGGCGGCCAGGGCGGGAGGCATTTTCTCGCCGTTCGAGGCAATCGTACGCACGACCTCTCCCTTGCAGACAACTTCTGTAGGGGAAAGCCCGGCACTCTCCGCCCGGCAGCAAGCAGTACGCAACCTAACGAAGGCGTCAACAGTACCA
>CAVXOK010000029.1:0-17929 GCA_963763285.1 uncultured Acidobacteriaceae bacterium
AAAACCCAGCTGTCAGCTATCAGCCGTCAGCTTAACCTAATCGGCTCCGCCCTTACTATCCGCGTATCGTGCGATCACCGCCTTTATACGAAGGGGAATGCCAATCTCTGCTGCAAAACCTGCAAAAACCAGAGCGAACTGCAAAATCAAGCCACCGTGAAAAACGTATCGACCAAGCTCGCGAATTCCGACACACACCACAACGGCAATGAAAAGCCCGTCAAAAATTCTCTTCTCCCAAGGACTCATGCGCCCTGGGACGATGATCAGCACAAGAAAGACAACAATGGCTGCCGTCCATGCCAACCTCAAAACCAACCACGGGTTATGCATGTCAGCACCCGCCTCCAAGTTCTGGAGCCGATGATCAGGATTGAACTGATGACCTCTCCCTTACCAAGGGATGCTCTACCAACTGAGCAACATCGGCCAAACACTGCCTTCCACGGCCGCTTCCGCCCACTCACTCCGATTCGCGGTCATTGTCCGGATGCAGCACATCCTTGCGCCGCACCCAGCTCTTGAACGCAAACACCCCAGAATCAGCAGCGTCAGCAACCGGATCCGCGGTTCACTCAGCGTGGTGTACGCCAGCGCACCCAAAACCAGGTACGCAATCAATGCCATCGCCAAGCGACTCATAATTCCCGCCGCACTCAAAACTGTCTCAACAAATTCTGGTGCCGCAAAACATGGTGCACAGGGAAGGATTCGAACCTTCGTACCTCGCTAGGAGGGACAGATTTACAGTCTGTTGGCTTTAACCACTCACCCACCTGTGCAAAACCGCCGGGCGTGCAGCCATTGCGCTTCATCCCGCAGCCAACTCACGAATCCGCGGACTCTGGCAGCACACTTCCACTCGGTCCCCGGACCTGCATTTTCGCAAACCAGACGTCGCCGCCAGACTTTCGCAACCCGATTTTCGCAAATCAGGGAAACCAAGAATCGCGCCCACGAATCCACCGCGCGAAGACCACTGCATGCCGGAATATTTCGATATTTAGATATATTTCCGATATTCAAGCTGAAGTGCGTTGGAAAAACCTGTGCGCCACCTAGAGTCCGCTGCCTGCCGGAAGTTCGTTTCCTGACTTTCGCTACCTGATCTTTGTATACTGGAGCTGGCGAAGGGATTTGAACCCCCGACCCCCTGATTACAAATCAGGTGCTCTACCGACTGAGCTACGCCAGCATTGCGGGGACAAGTGCTCTTCCGGGCACAAGTATACCCTCTAATCCCTACCAGATGTCCGGGACAATTAATTAAGTTATCACAACGGGCAAATTTCGCGCAACCTCGGCGGGTCGGTACCGGTGCCGTTTGGCGTCCAACGGACAGCGCCAGTACCGGTGCGTCGAGGCCGTAGACATGCAATCGTGTGCGAGGGTGATTGCCAGGCGCTGAGCCCGTGCCCCCTTTTATCTTCTGCCACATCCCGCGCGCGGTGTTATCATTTCAGCCCTGACCGCATTCCATGCGAATTAGGCGCACCTTCCCCATCGTCCTCGCGGTGGTAGTCATTGCCGCGGCGGTGACCCTCGCCGTCCAGCTCCGAAAACACGCTCCGCCTGAGCCCGCCCGCCTGTTACCCGGGGCGGACGCATTCTTCTATCTCGATCTCAGCTGGGCCCGGAAGGTAAACTCAGGCAAACATCTGCCCGCCGTCAGCCACGATCCGGAATACGAGCGCTTCATCCAGGAGACCGGCTTTCAGTTCGAGCGCGATCTCGAGAAGCCGCCTTCGCCATCCATTACCCGGCTGAATGGCCCGGCGGCGGAACCGGAGGCTCCGCCCCGGAGCCGCGATTCTCCGAGGTGCTGGTAGGAAAATTTCACGGCGAGCGGCTCACGGCTATCTGCGGCAGATCGCCAAATCGGTCGAAAACTATCACTCGGTCGACATCTTCACAATTCTGCTGGAAGGCAGATCGTTGCGGGTCGCGGTCCTGAGCGCGGATTCGGTAGCCGCCTCCAATCATGACGACCCCGCCGTCATTCGAGGAATGGTCGACCGCTCCAAGCGGCTGGCTTCTCCCTTCGGAGGCCCGTCGCTGTTGCGCCAATACTACAAGCATGTGCAGTTGGCCAGCCTGGCCTGGGTGGTGGCGCGCATTGATCCCTCTTCGCCTGAGGCCGGCGGTTGGAGCACGATCTTCACCAAGCCAGCCACCCTCGTCGTCTCGGGGAGCTCTCTCAGCCCGCTTCACCTGCGCGCGACGCGGTTCACCTGCGGGCCGAGGCCTTCGCCCAGACTCCCGACGAGGCGCGCGCCATCGCCGACAAGGTAAATGTGTTCGTCGCTCTCACCCACACCGCCGAAACCTCCGTAGGAAGCCACGGCACTGATGCCGACGTGAAGGCCTTCTTCGATAGCCTCAAGGTGAAACAGGAGGACGACCGCGCCGTTCTAACCGCCGCCGTGCCCTATGGATTTCTGCGCAAGATGATGTCGGATCCTGCGCCGGATTTGAACGAGCCTCCGGACTCGCTCACCAACCCAGGGGCCCGCCAAAATCAAGCTAGGACCAAAATTCGAGGTTGCCCGCGTGCAACTACGCACTGTTCCCGCCATCAGATTAGCTTAGTGAAAAGAATCAGCGGGTACAATTAAAGACGCATGTCCGAGCCTCCCACTTCCGATTGCCGCATTTTTCGCGGGGCTGATCTCGTTTCTCTCGCCCTGCGTGCTTCCGCTGGTGCCGGGATACCTTTCGCTGATTTCGGGCGCGGGCCTGGAAGAACTGAAAGCGCCGCAAGGCTCAGCTGATGCGGCGGGTGATGGTGAACTCCGTCGGGTTCATCCTCGGCTTCAGCGTGGTCTTTATCGCGCTGGGGCGGCCGCCACGGAAATCGGCCAGGTGCTCGGGATGTACAAGCACACGCTCGCCAGAGTCGCGGGCGTCGTCATCATTCTGTTCGGATTGCACCTGACCGGCATTTTCAAGATCAAGGCGCTCTATACCGACGCTCGCCTGCACAGCGTAAAAGGCAGCAGCACTCCCGTCGGCGCCTTCGTGATCGGCTTCGCTTTCGCCTTCGGCTGGACTCCTTGCCTGGGGCCGATTCTACGGCGATCCTCACGATGGCCGGAGAACAGGATACGCTGGTCAAAGGCATCCTGTTGCTGGCGGTCTATTCGCTTGGACTGGCCGTGCCGTTTCTGCTGACGTCGCTTGTTGATGGAGCGCTTTCTCAAGTTTTACAGCCGCTTCCGTTCCCACATGCATGCGCTGGAAGTAGCCTCCGGCGGGTTACTGATCGCGCTCGGCATATTGCTGGTGATCGGCCGTTTTACTTTGATTTCGAATTGGCTTTCGTTCCTGAACCGGTTTGCTTTGTAGGCCGCAGAGATAGTTATTCTAGGATCTTTGGTTGCACGAAAAGGAGTTTGCAAATGGAAACATCACAGGGAACGGTCGAATCCGCTCAGAGCACAGGACAGCCTTCACGTCCACCCTCCTCACAGGAGATCCCCCTAGCTCTGAATGCAGCACCCCGGGAACCGCAGCCCTCTCGTCCTCGTAGTGGTAGCCTTCGTGGTTGCGCTCATGCTGTATGTCGGCTTTCATAAGGCGCGGCGGACAGGCGCGGCTTCAGTGCCTCGACTCACCCAATCCACCGTCGCTCCCGATTTCTCTCTGGAGTCGCTCGACGGCAAAACCATGCGCCTTTCCGACCTTCGCGGCAAGGCGGTGCTCTCAATTTCTGGGCAACCTGGTGCGGTCCGTGCAAAATCGAAATGCCCTGGTTCGTCGACCTGCAGAAGCAATACGGCTCACAAGGATTGCAGATCGTCGGCGTCGCCATGGATGACGCCAGCAAAGAAGACATCGCCAAGTTCGCCAAGGATATGGGCGTGAACTATCCCATCCTGATTGGAAAGGAATCGGTCGGCGATCAGTACGGCGGCGTACCCGCTTTGCCTGAGACCTTCCTGATTTCGCGCGATGGCAAAATCGTCGACAAAATCATCGGGCTAAGGGGCAAAGCGGACATCGAGGAGGCAGTCAAGAAGACGCTCGACACGCGGCCCGCAACGAGCCAGGCATCGGTGGACAAAGAGCGCGAAAACGGGCCTGTTCCGAAGTGACAGCACGTCAGGCGGTAATTGCTCTACGATTTCAGTGAGACAGCTTTCTCGCGGTCCATTGGTGCTGACGCCAGCAGAGATGACTCACAAGACAATCCCACGACTTAAGCAAATCGCTAACGACGTTGGGATTGCTCTTTCTGGTTGCTTCGCTGCTGACCGCACTTCCGGGGACGGCGCAAACGCCAGGCAAAGCTCCGTCCCTCACCATGGCTGCGGTGCCGCTGACCACGGCTCGCGCGAACCACGCAGACCATGGTGAACCTCAATTTTCGCGTCCCTTCGGGTTATCACATCAATTCGAACACACCCAAGTCCGAGTTCCTTATTCCGACCGCATTGAAGATGGACTTGCCCACCGACATCATCCTCGGAAAGATTGAATATCCTGCCGGCGAGGATCGGAGCTTTCCTTTTTCGCCTGACGAAAAGCTGAGCGTGTACAGCGGAGACTTCACCATCACAGTCGCAGTGCATCCGCTCCACTCCGTCGTGCCGGGAAAATACGTGATGCGCGGAGTTCTGCGCTATCAGGCCTGCGACAACGCCGCCTGCTATCCGCCAAAGAATTTGCCCGTGAGTTTCGAAGTGAAGGTCGTGAAAGAACCAGCCGCGCACCACGCCAACCCCGCGCAGAGTCCGCACGTGCATAACTAGCTGGGCTTCAGCACAACATTTTTAATCGGTGCGCGGCGCCGCGCTGGCGAGCGCAAGAATCACTCCGGCATACAGCAGCGTGTCGAAGAAGTAGTTGAGCCCCTCAACTTTGACGTCAGTGCTCGGGTCGGGCAGCGACGCAATCAGGATCGGCCCATAGATAAACACGACCAGCAGCACAATCCAGGTACCAAGATAAGTGGCCGCCATTCGTGACTTCTTTCCCAGCAGAATGCCTGCCCCGGCAACCACAGAGGATTGCGCCCGTCAGATAGCCGATGACCAGCCGTCCCGGAATCCACACGGGCATGAGTTTTTCGAGAGGGACGCCCGGAACGTTCGATGGGATGAATAAAATGCTCGACACCGTAGAAGATCGCGGCGATGCCGATCACGATGCGGCCCACAGTTACAAGTTTGTTCTCGCCTTGCCCGCGGCCGGGCTCGCCCAGCGCGCCTCCCGCAAGAACCCAGCCGCCGGCTCCGAACGACATTTCGCGCAACATAAGGGTCCAGTCAAACCGATCGTGGGGGCTGGCAGAGTTCCCGGGAGGTCCATCATCGCCACAAAAAGAAACATCATGATTCCGAACAGCAAGCCGGACCAGCGCACCTGAATTTTTGTGGCAATGCTCAAGGACGCAGCCAGCAACGCGCAGCCCACGAAATACGTCCAGAACAGAGGCCAGGGCATAAACTTGGGCACGATCTGCGAGATACCTTTGGCGGCAGAAAAATGCTCCGCGCCGAACACCGCCAAAGGAGCGGCGAAACACAAATTGCCCAAGACGACGATCTTGTCCAGCCCGCCGTCCCGCGCGATGTCGGCCCTCGCAGCCCACACCGCAAAACAAAAAGTACGATGCCCGCGCTGGACATCGAAACCACCGTGCGCGAGATCTCAAGAAATGTGGCGAGAATGATCGAGTGCATGTTTAATACGTTCTCCAAAAACTAAGTGCTTTCCTGAATTGGAATCGTTACTTCAATATTTTTGTCGGCAGACCCTCCGAAGCTAGGGCAGGGACCATAACCTACTCTGGGGCCCGTGGTGTAATTGGTAGCATCTCTGCCTGTCACGCGTGAAGGTGCGGGTTGGAATCCCGCCGGGTCCACAGCATTCCCTGGTTTGGTAGGGAATTCTGAATGAGGAGTTCTCTGACAGGCGGGCTCCTCACGTAACTTGACTTCCGAAGGATGTCTTTCGATAATCGTATTGACCTTGACAGGCAGAGATGACCCCGAGTTGAATTCCCCGCTCGGGGTTTTCGTCTTTCCTATCCCTTAGCGCCCTGCTTCTTCTCCACCTTCGCCCAAGTATCTTTCAACGCGACTGTTCGGTTGAACGCCAGCTTGCCCGGCGTCGAATCCGGATCGACGCAAAAATATCCCAGCCGCTCAAACTGATACCGGCTGCCTGCAGCAGCATTCGCCAGCGAAGGTTCCAGCTTCGCGCCTGCTTGATCACTTCCAGCGAGTTCGGATTCAGATTGGCAGTGAAGTCCTGGCCTGCTTCCACTTCGTTCGGGTTTTCTTTGCTGAACAGAGTCTCGTAAATCCGCACCTCGGCATCGACGGCGTGCGCCGCAGAGACCCAGTGGATGGTCGATTTCACCTTCCGTCCATCAGGGGCGTTGCCGCCGCGCGTCGCGGGATCGTAGGTGCAATGCACTTCCACCACCTCGCCCTTTTCATCCTTCACGACGCTCTTGCAGGTAATGAAGTAGCCGTAGCGCAGGCGAACTTCGCGTCCCGGCGACAGCCGGAAGTATCCTTTCGGCGGATCTTCGCGGAAGTCATCCTGCTCGATGTAGAGCTCGCGCGAGAATGGAACCTTGCGCGTGCCGGCGCTCGCGTCTTCCGGATTATTCACCGCGTCCATCTCTTCGACCTGATTCTCCGGATAATTGTCGATCACAACTTTCAGCGGACGCAGCACCGCCATCACGCGCGGGGCGCGCTTGTTCAGATCTTCGCGGACGAAGTGCTCGAGCATGGCCAGCTCGATCGAGCCATTGGTCTTCGATACGCCGATCGCGCGACGAAATTGCGCATCGCCTCGGGCGTATAGCCCCGGCGGCGAATGCCGCCGAGCGTGGGCATGCGCGGATCATCCCATCCGCTCACCCGGCCTTCCTGCACCAATTGCAGCAGCTTGCGCTTGCTCAACAGCGTGTAGGTGAGGTTCAGCCGGTCGAATTCGATCTGCCGCGATGGGAAAATGCCCAGTTGCTCGATGAACCAGTTGTAGAGCGGGCGATGGTCTTCGAACTCGAGCGTGCAGAGCGAATGCGTGACCCGCTCGATCGAATCGGACTGGCCATGCGCGTAGTCGTACATCGGATAGATGCACCACTTGTTGCCGGTGCGGTGATGCTCGGCATGCAGAATGCGGTACATCACCGGATCGCGCAAGTTCAGATTGGGCGACGCCATATCGATCTTCGCCCGCAGCACGCGCGAGCCATCGGGGAATTCGCCGGCGCGCATGCGCTCAAACAGATCCAGGTTCTCTTCGACCGAGCGGTTGCGATACGGGCTGTCTTTGCCCGGCTCGGTGAGCGTGCCGCGATGTTTGCGAATCTCGTCGGCGCTCAAATCGTCGACGTAGGCCTTGCCGTCTTTGATCAGTTTGATCGCCCATTCGTAGAGCTGGTCGAAATAATCGGAGGCGTAGAAAAGCCCGTCCCACTGAAATCCCAGCCAGTTCACGTCGGCCTTGATCGACTCGACGTACTCGGTTTCTTCCTTCTCGGGATTGGTGTCGTCGAAACGGAGATTTGTATGTCCGCCGAATTCGTCGGCCAAGCCAAAGTCGATGCAGATCGCCTTGGCGTGTCCGATATGCAGATAGCCGTTGGGCTCGGGAGGGAAGCGCGTCTGCACGCGCCCTTTGTGCTTGTTGGTCTTGAGGTCTTCGAGAATGATGTCGCGGATGAAGTTCGACGGAGCGGGCGAGGCGAGGCAGCCACAGCTTTTTCTCCAGCTTCGGTTGAGGAGCGATGAATTCATCTCATCTGATCTTATCGCAAGCAGAGTGGCGGAAGCTCCGATGACGGGGATTGTTGGATTCACGGCTTCGGAGATTTTCTGTGTTTCGGGTTGTTTGTCGCTGGTTCCCAGGGGGCCTGTGGATTGACTTTGAGTTTTGACTTTCCTTAATTCGGAAAATGGCTGTTCACTGCTGTAGTTACTAAGAGTACCCCCTCCCCTACAAACTAATCGGATCATGGTGTTAGCGCGAAATTGCGAAATAATCTATTGGGCTCAGCAAGTTACGGGCAAAATCCTGAACTCAAACGATTTAGCGTGATTCCAAGTCGGCAAAAGACGGCAGTTCCGCGCTGCACCGTGCGGCGATGATCCGCTTTAGGGCTGTGGACGGCAAGGTCAAATGTCACATGAAAAGGGAACATGAAACGCGGATTGAGGCGTAGCGAGAACCAGGCGTAGCCACCCTCAGACTCCCGCCGAGACGACTTGTCCTGGTGCAATAACGGTGTCCGCTGTCCCGCGAGTTGCTGGCGGTAGCGCACATGCCGCCAGCGCGTCATCTCGACCAGCGGCTTCCACACCGGATTCACCAGGTCGTGCTTGATCAGCAGGTGCCAGAAGCGGTTCGAACGTTTGTAGAGGTACGACATGGCGAGGTAGAGCGGCACGGCCCGCCACGTCCTCGGCCGCCGGCGCCAGATGGAGCAGTGCGAGAACAAGCCGCTGGTAGATCCAAGCGTAACCCTGCTCGAGTTCTTCGGGCGTCATGTGCTTCGGCTGAAAGACGGCGTGGCCGGTGTCGTAGAGCCTCCAGTCGCGGTGCAGGATTCGGCCTTGCGCTTCCATCTGCCGAAACAGCGGCGTTGCAGGATACGGCGTGAGGATGTGAAACGTGGCGCACTCCAGGCGGTTTTCTTCGATCCACTCCGCGGTGCGCGCGAATACGTCTTTGCGGTCGTGATCGAAGCCGAGGACGAACGATCCGTTCACCTGAATGCCGTAGTCATGCAGCATGCGCACGCGGCGGGCGTAGTCGGAAGTCTTCGGCGTTTTCTTGTGCGCGTCGGCGAGGTTGTCGTCCGAGAGCGACTCAAAGCCGATGAAGACGCCCGTGCATCCCGCCAGCGCCATGTTGCGGATCAGGCTGGGATCGTCGGTCACGTCGATCGTAACCGCGGCGCTCCAGATCTTGTTGAGCGGCCGCAGCGCGGCACAAAGCGCATGCAGATAGTCGCGGCGCGAACCGAGATTGTTGTCGATGAAGACCGCGTAGGGCTGATCGTCGGCCTTGAACTCGTCGACCACCTGCCGGGATGCCGCATGCGATAGGGCATGCGCAGGCCGTCGGTCGCGAGATAGCAAAAGCCGCAGCGGTTGTGGCATCCGCGCGTGGCGATCAGACTGGTGGTGGTGAGAAAGCTGTGCCGCGGAAGAATCGACCGGCGCGGCGCAGGATCGTCGCAATAGTCGTTTTCATAAGTTGCCAGCGTAGCGCGGCTGCAGGCAGTCATTCTCGATGTCCCGCAGAATTCGCGGCCAGAGCTGCACGCCGTCGCCCAGCGCCAGCGCATCGGCGTGCGGCGCGCACTCGTCGGGACAAGAGAGAACGTGCAATCCGCCGAAGATTACCTTTGGCCTCGCGGTGCGGTACCAGTCTGCCAGTTCGTAGGCCCGGTGGGCAAAAGTCAGATGGACCGTGATTCCGACAACCTGCGGCATAGGACGAAACGGCGGGCGGCCATCGAGCAGGTTTTCATCCCAGTACTCGACACGCCAATGTGGCGGCGTGGTCGCGGCGAAGCTGGTCAGGGCCAGCGTTGGCGTCAGCACATGCTTGCCGAAGCTGGCGTTCGCGTCTTTGGGATAGAACGGGTTGATCAGCAACGCGTAGTGCGGCTCGATTCGCTCAGCCGGCGCGTTGGCATCGAGCGCCGGCGCAATCGTCATTTCCGGAGGGATCCAGCGCTTCTTGACGGGACGGAGGAAGGGTTCGCCGGGGGCGATCATGAACATACTTTATAATGCAAAGTACTTCATGCCAATTGTCACAATTGGAGACCGCGCTGGGCGATTCGCTCTTCTTTTAATGAACTCTACCGATTGCCTGCGCGATGCGCGCGAGCGTGGTCTCCTTGTCCCAGAACCTCCAGCGTCTCAAACAGCGGCGGGGCGTTCTTACGGCCGCAGACCGCGACACGGATGGGCTGAAACATCTGTCCTGCCTTGACACCCAAGTCCTGGGCGGCGGCGCGCAGAGCCTGGTCCAGCGGGTCGTGCTTGAATTCAACGTTCGCCAGCACTTCGCGGGCACGGGCAAGAACCTTCAATGCCATCGCCGCGTCTCCCTTCTGCGGGATGAGTTCGGCGGGATCATAGGGCGGCAGCTTGTCCACGAAGAAGAAGTCGGCCGCGGTAAGCACGTCGCGCAGCAACTTGATGCGCTCGCGGATCAGCGGCGTGATCCGCAGCATCTTCTCCGGTGTGACGTTGAACCCGCCGGCATGGACGATGAGGAGCAAACAGCGCGCTCAGTTCCTCTACAGGCAGGGCTCGAATGTGCTCCGCGTTGAGCCATATCGCTTTCGGATCGAACGTTTCTTCGGGAGTTGCGGCTGGTTCCTTGAAGTTCACCACCGCATTCGATCGATTGATGCCTTCCAGCGAGAAAGCATCGATGAGCTCCTGCGGAGACATATTCTCGCGGTCGTTCTTGGGCGACCAGCCCAGCAGGCAGAGGAAATTGATGAAGGCTTCGGGGAGGAATCCCGCATCGCGATAGGTAGTGACGCTGACTACCGAACCGTGGCGGCGCTTGGAAAGTTTGGTGCCGTCGGGAGCGACCAGCAGCGGCAGATGCGCGAACTGCGGTGGCGTGCAGCCGGCGGCCTCGAAGATGAGCACGTGCTTGAAAGTATTCGTGAGATGGTCCTGGCCGCGGATGATGTGTGAAATGCGCAGGTCGACATCATCGGCGCAGGATGCGAGGTGATAGGTTGGCATGCCGTCGGAACGCAGCAATGCGAAGTCTTCGATGTCGGCGGACGCCTTTACCTGCTCGCCGTAAACCGCGTCGGTAAATCGCACTACTTGCCCACCCTCGCGCGGCACGCGAAAGCGCAACGCGAATGGCTCGCCCGCGGCGGCGCGGCGATCGCTTTCCTCCTTGGAAAGTTCGCGTGCTCCCGGATTGAACAGCCAAGTTCCTTGCGCACCCGATTTTTCGGTGTCTCCGGTGTGGGCTGGCGTGAAGTCGCGATAGGCCAGGCCCTTCTCGAAGATCGTCCACGCGATTTTGCGGTGCAGTTCGATGCGCTCGGATTGCTTGTACTCTTCGTCCCAACTTAAGTTCAGCCACTTCAATCCATCGAAAATAGAATCGACCGAGGCCTGGGTGTTCCGTTCGACGTCAGTGTCGTCGAGGCGGAGAATCATAGTACCGCCGTTGTGGCGCGCATATAGCCAGTTGAAGATGAACGTGCGCGCGCTGCCCACATGAAGAAAGCCGGTGGGCGAAGGAGCAAAGCGCACGCGTGGCGCGGAGCTAGCTGATGTCGAAGGAAGGGTTTCAGGCATAAGTGGACGAAAGTCCGATGGTATGGGGGCGAGAAAAGTATCGTCAAGCTGACCCAGGTAGCAATTTCTAAGGTAAGTAACTGATTCCTAAGATTTCCAGGGCTGGGCCCTGTACTTAAAACCTGTTGTGTTCACCCCCCCGGCTGTGAAAACATTAGGATAATCAACCTTCCCTCAAGTCGCCGGCGATGGTCTCCGCGGGCGGGAAGTCTTCGCTGGGCCTCATGAATAGTATTGCTACCAGTATCGTTATCATCCCGGGTGTTGTCGCCCTGTTGCTGTACATGCTGTTCACGTATCTGTACCAGCAGAGCCGCCAGGCCTACTTCCGCGCCTGGCAGATTGCCTGGGGCTGCTATTCCATCCACTACGCGCTGGATGCATTCCGCTTTTACCGCCCTCCGGCGCCGGCAGCGTACTTTTTCAGCTCGTTATTCTCGGTAGCGATGGCAATGTGCATTTTTGCGTCGACACGCCTGATGCGCGGCTCTTTCCGCCTTCGCTGGTATGACTGGACCTTAGCTGCGGCCGGAGTCGTGGCGTCGTGCATCGACTTGCGCATTCTGCTGGCCAGTGGAGTTCACTCGGGGGAACATTCGCTGAGTTTGGCCGTGGTTTTCCTGAGCGCCGTCCTGCTTTACTGTTCGGCGGCTTTCTACTTGCACGCCCACCGCAGAGGCTCAGCCGCCTTCAAACTGCTGGCGATCGCGCTGGCGCTGTGGGCGGTATTGATGGCTTCCATTCAATCCAACAATCCCTGGGTGGAAATGTTTGGCAGCGTGGGCCACGTCCTCGGCCCGATCCCGCAAATGTTGCTGGGCATTGCGATGGTCATGGTGTTATTTGAGAACGAGCGCAACGCGGTGCAGGAAAATACTCTGGCTCTCTCCACGTTGGGGGTGGACCCGCGGCGCTTGCTATCGGCCGACGATTTGCTGCCCAGCATGCAGTCGGCTCTGGACCGCCTGGCAGGAGCATTGTCGGCGCGGCGGGCGATCATCTACGTCTCCGAGCGCTGGCGCGGCCTCTTGCCTTCGGTCGAGCGGGGATTTTCTCCGGATTTTCTGGAGATTTTGACGAGGACGGGGGCGGGAGAATACATCTGCGAACTGGCCTACCGGCAGGGTGGGCTGTTCACGGTGCGTGACTTGGCCCACATGACGGAGCCGCTGCCCATCGTGTCAGCGGGGACATTCGCCGACTTCAAGGCCGTCCTCACCGCAGCCGAGATCCGCAATCTGACCGCCGTGAGCCTACAGACGCGGGAACACGCGTTCGGCGTGATTTTGTTTCCTCATGCGGAACACATGGCGTTCGGAGCGTCGGGTCCGCGGCTGATGGTAGGGCTGGCATTGCAACTCGGGCTCACGCTCGAGAATTACTTGATCGCGCATGATGCTCACCGGCGCACGCAAGAGTACGAGTTGCTCACCCAGATCGGGCAGGCGATCAGCTCGCGCCTCGATCAGGATGAAGTGCTGCGCACCATCCACACCGAGTTGGGACAGATCTTCAACACTACCAACTTCTACATCGCATTCCAGGAAGGGGACGAAATCCGCTTCGAGCTGGAAGTGGAGGATGGCCGCATTCTGCCCAAGCGCTCGCGCAAGGCGGAAAACGCTTTCACCGAGTATGTGATACGGACAGGGCAGCCTCTGCTGATACGGTCTGACCTGGAGAAGACGCGGACGCGACTGGGGGTCACCTACCGGCCGGAGCGTCCCGCCAAGTGCCTGTGCGCTGCGCCCATTCTCTTCGGCAACAAGCCGCGGGGCATCATGGTTGCGATGAGCAAAGAGCGGGAATTTGTGTTCGAACAACGCGACCTGGACGTTCTGATGACTGCTGCTGGCCAGGTATCGGTGGCCGTCGAAAATGCACGCCTGTTCGCGGAAGAACAACGACGTTCGCGGCAACTGGCGTTCCTTAACAACATCTCGCGCACGGCGATTTCGAGCGACGACCCGGTGCACATGCTGGGGCAGATTGTCGGAGAGATCCAGAAGAACTTCAGCTTTGATCACATTGGGATCGGCCTCCTCGACTACGGAACGAAGGAGATCGAGATCAAGGCGGAGGCAGGAGCCACAGCGCATGCCATGGGCAAGCGGATTCCGCTGGGGATCGGGATTTTCGGGCGGGTGGCGCGCACCGGCGAGCGCGCTCTGGTGCAAAACGGGTTGGAAGGCCAAATTGGAGCGATTTTGCCGGCGTCGCGCTCTGTGCTGTGCATTCCAATTACCTATGGAGAGACCTTGCTGGGCGCGCTGAACATCGAAAGCCGCAGCGACAGCGCGTTTTCACCGCAGGACGTTCTCATTCTCAACACCCTGGCCGACCTGCTGGCCACGGCTCTGCATAATGCGTTCGTGTTCCAGAAGCTGCAGCAGCAGTCGATCACTGACGGTTTGACTGGAATCAAGACCCGGCGTTTCTTCTGGGAGGCGTTGTCGGCGGAGTGGAAGCGCGCCTCGCGCTCGGGGCGTCCGTTCTCCGTCGTGCTGATTGACCTCGACAAGTTTAAGGAAGTAAACGACACCATGGGCCACTTTGAAGGCGACCTGGTGCTGGCTCGGGTTGGACGCCTCTTAGAGCAGAAGTCCCGGCAATCGAACGTAGTAGCCCGCTATGGCGGAGACGAGTTCATCATCCTCATGCCGGAAACCGGGCCGGAACAAGCGCAGGTGCTAGCCGAGCGCTTGCGGCAGTGGATTGTCACCGACCCCATGCTGAGCGAGCACCACATCACCGGCAGCTTCGGCGTGGCCAGTTTCCCGACTCACGGGTTCTCCATCGAAGACATTATCCGCGTGGCCGATGCCGGTATGTACGTCTCGAAACGGTCGGGCGGCAATCTGGTATCCGCGGCGGAGGAATTCGCCGAGGGCGAGGAGTTTGCCGCCCAGCGGCAGCAGATTTCCTCCTATATCGAGGGCTTCTTGCAGCGCGAGCACAACGGGCCGGAGCATCTGGAAGAGTTGGCTTCGATGCTGGTGAAATTTTGTGGGGGCGAGGAGGATTGCAACGTTCCCCTGCTGAAGGAATCAATTGAGGTTCTCAGCCGCGCGGCCGAGTCTCGCGAGCTGCGCACCTCAGGCCATGGCGACCTGGTGGCGCGCTATACCGAGATTCTGGCGCGTGCGCTCCGTTTGCCTCCGGAGGAAACCGCCGATCTGGTTTATGCAGCGCGCATACATGATGTAGGCAAGATCTTCGTGCCGGAGCGCATTCTGAATAAACCGGGGCCGCTCACCGATGACGAATTCTTCCTGGTAAAGATGCACGCCCGCGTAGGAGCCGAGATCGTCGCCATCGTGCCGCACAGTGCCATGATGCGCCAGGCCATCGAGCATCATCACCAGCGCTTCGATGGCACCGGCTATCCGGATGGCGCGAAAGGCGAGCAAATTCCTCTGTGGGCGCGGATTATTGCCCTCGCCGACGCCTACGCCAACATGCTGACCGAGCAATCGATTGCCGCGGCTCGCACTCCGGAACAGGCACTCGACGAGCTATCAAAGATGAGTGGCACTGGCTTCGACGGAATGCTTGTGCGCTTGCTGCTGCGCGAATTGAAGTCGGAACGGGCATCGTCGGCGAAGGATTAGTTCCAGGCCCCTTCCGAGATCGCCGCGTCGGAAATAAGCTATTTCTCTGTCGAGTCACCGGACGCGGCAGTGGCTCACCCGATTTTGATTACCCGGCGATGAAATTTTATCTCGGTCCGGAGTAAACCTCGCTGAGGTCCTTGTTCCGGCGCTGTGGTAGCAGCGAACCCACTACCACCGCCGGAATAATCGTCAGGAGAAATGTCAGGTGATACCAGACGGGAAATTTGCTCCAAAGGACGATGTGCGTCGGCAAGAACATTGCAAGCACCACGCTGCCGACGATCAACGACGCCCAGCGGCTTGATGGGGATATCCAACGTGTTACCGCACCAGCCATCAGCGAGGTCACGATCGCCATCCCAAGGCGTGCCCACTTCATGGCCAGCGTAAACTGGAGCGTATGCTCGGCAGCGGTGTAGTTCGGCAGGCTCAAGCGCAGCACGCGGTTGATCACCGTGACCACGACAACCCACGCGAGGAGTCCTGCGAGACAGGCGAGAATGGAACGCTTCATTACACATTTCTCCTTTAATACAATTATAATAGTGTAATCAAACTAATGAAAGCCGAATTATATATTCTGGGCGTTCTGCACCGCGGCGACTTTCACCCCTACGAGATCAAGCGGCGTATGACCCAGGCGATGATCGAGTGTTTTACCGATGTGGATGTCGGCACGCTTTACTACGCCGTGCGCCAGCTTGCCAAATGTGGCCTGTTAAGGGCAGTCGCCCGCCAGCATGTGGCTCGGGGTGGCATGCGTACGGTCTACCGCATCACTCCCCGCGGACGCGACCGCTTTCGTGAACTACTGCATGCGCAATTTGCCGCCGAAGGCGATCTTCGGCAGACTCTTTATGGTCCCATGCTCTTCTTGCATCTTGCCGACCTCAAGGTGGTTGCCGAGGCTTTGCGCACCCAAATCGACAGGCAGAATGCGCGCTTGGCGGAGATCCGGAAGTTGCATCGGCAATGGGTAACGATGTTGCCCAGCGGTAGCCGCCACTTGATGCGGCATATGGAGGAGCAGTGCCGCCTCGATCTACGCTGGCTCCGCGCGGTACTTGCCGATATGAAGGCGGGACGGGTTCGCGATACTCCTGATCCCGCGCGCCTCGCGGCCAAGAGCTAGTTGACCCGATCACTTGCAACTCTCCACCAGAAACTAGAAACTAGAAGCCATGTCCGTCCCTCTTTCTCTCTTTGGCAAAGTTGCCCTCATCACCGGTGGTTCGCGCGGCATTGGCGCGGCCACGGTACGTCTGTTTACCAGCGCGGGAGCGAAGGTCGTCTTCAGCTATCAGAAAGCGCGATCCCAGGCTGAAGCTCTCGCAAGAGAATGCGGGGAAAAGAACTGCTACGCGGTCGCCAGCAACCTGGACAGTCCAGACTCCGCTCGCACCCTGGTCGCCGAGGCCGTGAAGCATTTCGGACGGCTCGATATCCTCGTTGCGAATCATGGCGTGTGGCCCGCGCAAGACGTGTCCATCGACAAAATGACGGATGAGCAGTGGCGTTCGACGCTTTCGATCAATCTCGATGCAGTGTTCGGGCTAGTCAAGTACACGGTCGCGCAAATGAAGACGCAGCCGCGCACCGGCCCTGCCGCCGGACACATTGTGCTCATTAGCTCGACCAGCGGCCAGCGCGGTGAAGCATTTCATTGCGATTACTCCGCCAGCAAGGGCGCGCTGATCAGCATGACGAAGAGCCTTTCCTCGGAACTGGCATCAGCCGGAATCTATGTGAACTCGGTCGCACCCGGCTGGGTGGATACCGATATGTCGAAGCCGGCGCTCGATGATCCGGGAAGCGGAGAAGAAATTCGGCGAACGATTCCGCTGGGGCGCGCCGGCAAGCCAGAGGAAATTGCGGCTCCCGTGCTCTTCTTGTGCACGGAATACGCCAGCTTTATCACAGGCGAAGTCTTCAACGTGAATGGCGGAGCGGTGCTGGTGGGATAGCTGGCGCGGGGAAATTCCCTGGCGGCGTGACGCCGCCGCTCTTTCGCGCATCCAACCGAATGCGCAGTCCCGTACTGGTTGTGTGGCGCGGGCACTCTTGCCCGCGAGGGTTTTGATGCTGCAGGCAAGCGGGCAAGAGTGCCCGCGCCACACGAGCAACGCTGAGCAGCTACAATTTCCTATTAATGAAACTTCCACTTCTCATCGCGGTGCTGGCGTTTGCGGCGGTGGTCTTTGTCTGGGGCGAGCCTGTGACCGCTGCCCAGGCGAACTCGCAGGTTTCTTCGGAGCCTGCCTCGCCTAAGGGACCGTCGATTCCTGTGGATCAGGAAAATGCCCGGCAGGCGCGGGTCCTGCTCGATCAGGCGATCCAGGCATTGGGTGGCCAGGCTTACTTGAGCATCCACGACATCCAGCTTCAGGGACGCACCTACAGCTTTTATCACGGACGCCCCACTAGCAACGGAGTGCTGTTCTGGCGTTTCGTGGAATATCCGGACAAGGAGAGGGTCGAAGTCACTCCACAGCGGGACGTGGCCGTGATCTATGTCGGCGAAAAGGCTTACGAAATCACCTACAAGGGCCCGCACGCGCTGGAGAAAAAAGATCTCGATGACTATTTGCGGCGCCGGAGGCTTTCGCTCGAAACCGTGCTCCGCACGTGGACCAACGATCCCGGTGTGGCGTTTTTCTATGACGGCAATTCTCTGGCCGACAACCTTCCAGCACAGCAGATCACGCTGATCAATTCAAAGAATGAAGCCATTAGGCTCTATTTCGATCCGGACACGCACCTGCCCATCAAGAAGACCTACAAATGGCGCGACCCAGTCGATAAGGACCTCAATGTGGAAGAGGAGATCTACGCCGATTACAAGCCCGTACAGGGCATCATGACGCCCTACAGCTTCACCCGCTATTACAACGGGGATATGCAAAACCAGCGCTTCGTGAGTGCAGTTCATTACAATTCGGGAGTCGATGAAGCCATGTTCGATCCCAACTCGGGCTACGATCCCAATAAGCCCGCTAA
>CAVXOK010000030.1:0-90731 GCA_963763285.1 uncultured Acidobacteriaceae bacterium
ATTAGCCCCGCACGGGGTAGGCGGAAAAGATAAGGAAGCGAGTCGCGAACGCGACGCCACCCCTGCCCCGCGGCAAACCAGAAGGTTGGAATCGAAAACAAACCCCGCACGTAAATGCGGGGACAACAACTAATCTGCAAGGCCCTTTACTTCGTCTTCTGCTCCCCGGCCGCTTCTTCCAACTGCTCCTCAGCCTTCTGCCAGCTTGAATCGGGGTTGTACAACTTCATCGCCTTAGCAACAGCCTCGGTCTTCTTCCCAAGATCTTTCTGATACACCACTCCATCCTCGCCAACGATGAATGTCATCACGCCCGAAGACCGGTACTCCGCCGGATAAGCCACAAAAGCGAATCCGCCAGTCATTTTCCCGTTCACGCTATAATTCTTCGCTCCGCCCGGACATTTTTCCCCTGACCTGCCAGGGCGTGATAATAGTACCCGCGATAAGGAGTCGGAGCGTGCTCGCTCGGCATAGCTCTCCGTTACCGCCGCCGCCACCAGCGGCCCAACCGGGCTCAGGGGTTCGCCAGCCGCAGCTTTCCAATAAAGACCATTGCGCTGCCCTTCATCACTGAAGATCTTCTGCGCGTACTCGCCGTGCTTCGCCGAGTATTCCTTTTCCGCTGCCACCAGCTCCTGGCAAACCCGAATGGTCGACATTTCATTCCGCCCAACTCGCCGGTACAAAATTTCTTTCTTGCCAGCCTCCGTGTCGAAATACCATGACCCATTCTTGCTCACCAGCGGTATCGGCGTAGGCCAATTTTTCGCGCCGATGTACAGGACGGTCATCCCGTCCGCTTCCTTCACCAGGCGGTGCATTTCCTGATATTTTTCCGCGAAATTCGCCCGGCTCTCCGCGTCCTCGGCCTCATCTCCCGACGAGACAATCTGTTTCCCGTCCGCTCCCAGTATGTCGAGCATCGCCTTCTCGTCGTTGCTCTGTGCCGCCTTGAACAACGCGCTGCTGGCCTCTTCCGCCGATGCAAAAGTCTTCTGTCCGGACTGCTGCGCCAGCGAGCGGCTGGCAAAGACACCCCATCAAAACCAGAACCACCACTCCAGCAAGATTGGCCACATTCAGATTGACCGAATGAAATTTGTCGAACTTCAGCTTGGCTCGTTGCATGAGGCATCCCTCCATTTCAGAATCCTGCAAATATCACGAACGCTGAGTAATCGATTACCGCCGCCCGCCTCCGCCACCATGGGATCCTCCACCGCCGTGGAATCCGCCACCGAAGCTCGCGCTTCCGCGTGACGAAAAGCCGCGCGTCTCCCCGCCGTGGTTGTAGCCGCTAAACGCCCCCGAGCGCACCCCGCTTTGGCCGCGCGGCGCAGCATATCCTCGAGCCGCCTGCCGGTCTCCATTGAATGGTCTGGGCCCTCCACCGGCACGATCGAAACCACCGCCCCGGGCAAATCCGCCTCGAGCGTAGGCGCCCCGGTTATAAAACGTCCTGCTCCCCGAGTAATACCTTCCGCCGTTAAACCTCGCATAATGGTTATGCCAGTCGAATCCCCAATGGCCCCATCCCCATCCAAACCCGCCCCACCATCCAATTCCAAAGCCAACTCCGAACGAGAGATAAGGTCCCCCAAACCAGATCCCCGGATATGGATACCACCCCGGCCACGCCACGACGGGATATCCGTAAACCAGCCACGGATCGTACGCCGGAACGTAAACCACATCGGGATCGGCAGGCGCAATCTCGATATCCGAATCTTGATCCGTGACTGTTTGCTGCGGCGTGCTCTTGAGATTGCCCGCATCCTGCGCTTTCCGCCGCATCACCTGAACCGCGTCCATAACTTCCTTCTGCTGGTTGTAGTAAGCGTCGCCCAGAGATGAAGTCCACGAAAGGTTCTTGTCCATATTTCCCAGGACAGAAGGAAATGCCGTGAGTGCCTTCACGCTCGGGTCCCATGGCTGCTGATCCACAGCATTGCCCAAATCAGTGCCCTTCAAATCCGGATTCGCCTGCACCCATCGATCCGCCTCAACCACTTGTTCAGGAAAAGTCGATGCCGCCAAAATCTGCGCCACCAGCGAGTCCGGATAAAGCGCAATCGGAGCCACCAGCTGCTGCAACTGCTCCGCAGTCTGTTGCGTGTACGGCGGCGCCGGCGCGGGAGTTGGTGCGGCCTGCGCCGAGTCCTGCGCTGGCGGCGGCGCGTCTTGCGCCCACAAGCCCGTAGGGAAAGTGCCGAACACCAGAGCCAGCGACAACACACAACGCAAACTCCGCTGACCCAGCCGCAGGCTCGAGAACTCGGCACGTTCAAAAGTATTCATATAACCTCCCTCGCACTTCATCGCCTCAGCCTACTCATGTCCTACCAAGATAGATGACCCTGCCGCGATTTAGGTTTCATTAGCTCATTGTCATCCTGAGGAAGCGGAGTCGCACGCGAAAGCGAGCGACTCCCGACGAAGGACCTATGTATTTTTTTGTAAACGCGACGACTACCGAGGTGAGATCACCGGCAGCAGCCAAAGAGTCGCGAGAGCGACGCCACCCCCCCGCACCTCTACGCAATCCGTCCCAAAACGACTAAACTTAAAGGTTCCATCAGGAAGGCCATCATGTCGTTAAACTCTTTCAATTCTCGCTCAGTCCTCAAAGTAGGCAAGAAAGAATACGAAATCTACCGCCTAGACGCCCTCGACCAGCAAGGCATCTCCACCAGACATCTCCCCTACTGCCTCCGCATCCTGCTGGAAAATCTCATGCGCACGGAAGACGGCCGCAACGTAAGAAAGGAAGACATCCGTTCACTGGCCAGCTGGGACAAAAACTCCCAGCCCGACAAAGAAATCGCCTTCACTCCCAGCCGCGTCCTGCTCCAGGATTTCACGGGCGTCCCCTGCGTAGTAGATCTAGCCGCCATGCGCGATGCAATGCAACAACTCGGCGGCGATCCCGCGCTCATCAATCCGCTCCAGCCCGTAGAACTAGTAATCGACCACTCCGTTCAGGTCGACGAATTCGGCACCGCCAACGCCTTCGACGTAAACGCTCTGCTCGAATTCCAACGCAACAAAGAGCGCTACTCTTTCCTCCGCTGGGGACAAACCGGCTTCCGTAACTTGGCCATAGTCCCCCCCGACACCGGAATCGTCCACCAGGTAAATCTCGAATACCTCGCCCGAGTAGTCTTCATCCACGAATCCAACGGAAACCGCACAGCCTATCCCGACACCCTAGTAGGCACCGACTCGCATACGACGATGGTGAACGGCCTGGGTGTGCTCGGATGGGGTGTTGGCGGCATCGAGGCTGAAGCCGCCATGCTGGGCCAGCCCGTCTCCATGCTCATTCCGTTAGTAGTCGGCGTGAAGCTCACCGGACGTTTGCGCGAAGGCGGCACCGCGACCGACCTCGTTCTCACCATTACCGAGATGTTGCGCAAGCACGGCGTAGTCGGAAAGTTCGTCGAGTATTTCGGACCCGGACTGCGCGATCTTCCGCTAGCCGACCGCGCCACCATCGCTAACATGTCGCCGGAATACGGCGCCACCTGCGGCATTTTTCCCGTAGACAAAGAAAGTCTGAAGTACCTGAAACTCACCGGCCGCAGCGCCGAACAAATCGCCCTGGTCGAAGCCTACAGCCGCGAGCAAGGACTCTTCCACGACGACAAAACTCCTGAAGCCGAATACTCCGAACTGCTGACGCTCGATCTAGCGACAGTTGAGCCAAGCCTGGCGGGTCCAAAGCGTCCGCAGGACCGCGTGATCCTCTCCCAAGCCGCCGACTCTTTCCAGAAAGCTCTCCCGTCGCTGATGAAGCCGAAGGCCGGAGCGAAAACCACGGCCGGGAGCGACCAACCAGCCAACTCCGCCCGATGGGAGCAGGAAGGCGGCAGCCCCGCAGCCATCGGCGTAGAAGATCCCAACGTCCACGAGCACGTCTCGCAGAGTGTAAGGGATTCACTCAAGCACGGCAGCGTAGTGATCGCAGCCATCACGTCCTGCACCAACACTTCGAATCCCTCAGTAATGATCGGCGCAGGATTGCTGGCAAAGAAGGCGGTTGAAAAAGGCCTGCAAGTCCCGCCCTGGGTGAAGACGTCGTTAGCACCGGGCTCAAAAGTAGTCCGCGATTATTTGGAGAATGCCGGCCTGACTCCGTATCTCGAGAAACTGAAATTTCACATCGTAGGCTACGGATGCACCACCTGCATCGGCAACTCCGGACCGCTGCCCGACAGAAGTTTCCCAAGCCATCGATGAAAAAGAATTGGTAGTAGCGTCGGTCCTCTCCGGCAATCGCAATTTCGAAGGCCGCATCAACTCCGAAGTCCGCGCCAATTATTTAATGTCGCCACCCCTGGTGGTAGCCTTCGCGCTCGCCGGACGCATCGACATCGACCTCCGCACCGAGGCCATCGGCAAAGGCAAAGATGGCAACCCGGTCTACCTCGCCGACCTCTGGCCCATGCAGCGCGAGGTCGAAGAGGCCATCCAGCAGTCGGTGACCGCGGAGATGTTCTCGAAAACTTACGCCGAAGTTTTTGAGGGCGACGAGCGCTGGCGCGGCCTCGATGTCCCCAAAGGCCAGACCTACGCCTGGGAAAAAGATTCCACCTACATCCGCCGCGCTCCCTACTTCGAAGGCATGAAGATCAAACCATCGCCCATAGAAGACATCAAGCACGCGCGCGTCCTCGCCGTGCTAGGCGACAGCGTCACCACCGACCACATCTCCCCCGCCGGCTCCATTAAGAAAGACGGCCCTGCCGGAAAATATTTGCAGGACCACGGCGTCAAGCCCGCCGACTTCAATTCCTACGGCTCCCGCCGCGGCAACCACGAGGTTATGGTCCGCGGCACCTTCGCCAACGTCCGCCTGCGCAACAAACTCGTCAACGTGGAAGGCGGCTTCACTCGCCACCTGCCAAGCAACGAGGAAATGTCGATCTTCGACGCGTCCCAGAAATACATCGAAGAAGGCACACCACTAATCATTCTGGCCGGAAAAGAATACGGCTCCGGCTCCTCCCGTGATTGGGCCGCTAAAGGCCCGCGTCTGCTAGGCGTCGAAGCCGTAATCGCCGAAAGCTACGAACGCATCCACCGTTCGAACCTTGTAGGTATGGGAGTTCTACCGCTGCAATTCCCCGCAGGACAAACCGCCGAGTCCCTCAGGCTGACCGGCGAGGAAGTCTTCGACATCACCGGCATCCGCGACGTGGTAGAAAACTTCGCGGTGGGAAGCCAGTGTAAAAGTCCTCGCCAAGGTTAAAGGAAAGACAATCGAGTTCGACGCGTTAGTCCGCATCGACACTCCGCAGGAAGCGCTCTACTACTCGAACGGTGGGATTTTGCAGTATGTGCTAAGGCAATTGTTGGCGGCGAAACCGACCCAGCAGACGGTGGGAGTCTAGCGAGCGCCACCCGGAAGAGGCCGTTAATTTCCTTGCTACTATCGTGTGCCAGTAATGAAGCGGCTGCGGTACTGTTTGGGAGCAACCCCGAACCGCTGCACAAACGCGCGCCGAAAACTGTCTGGATCACCAAAACCCACGGAATCTGCAACGCTTTCAACCGTGCTGCCGCGAGAGGATAGCCGGTTGCGGGCTTCGTCAAGGCGCAGCCGTAGGACGAACGCTGCCGGCGTGCTATTGAATTCGGCCTTGAAGCGGCGATTAAACTGCCGCGGACAGAGATGAATGCGCTGGGCCAGCGCCTCTACCGAAAGATCCTTGTTGAGATGTCCCACGATCCAAGCAGCGAGGTCGGCGAAACGGCTCGTCGACTCCACCTGAAATTTTAGAGGCTCGGAATATTGCTCCTGACCTCCAGGCCGCTTGACGTACATCACCAGTTCGCGCGCTACCCCAAGTGCCACCTGCGCACCGAAATCCTCTTCGATGAGAGCCAGCGCGAGATCAATTCCAGCCGTAATTCCCGCTGAAGTGTAGAACTTCCCGTCGCGAAGGTACAGCGCGTTGGCATCGACCTGCAACTTGGGATAACGCTCAGCCAGGTCAGCGGCGAATTTCCAGTGGGTCGTCACCTTGCGCCCATCGAGCAGCCCCGTCGGCGCGATTCCGTAGATACCAGTGCAAACCGAGGCAATCCGGCGGATGCGGTGCTGGTGCCGTCCGATCCAGTTCGCCAATTTCCGCCCATCACCCGACGTCCGCACCCCAGTCCCCCCTGGAACGAGCAGCGTATCCAGGTGGCGCAGCGAACTCAGAAAGCACGGCGCTGTCATGCGCAATCCTGATTCCGAAGAAAATGTCTTCCCGCTCAGCGCCGCGATGGTTACCTTGTAGCAAGCTTGAGGCTTCCCCCGTGAGTCCTCGATTTGGGCGCTGCTGAATGCCTCTAAAGGACCAGCCAGATCGAGCGATGTAATGTTGTCGTATCCGACGATGACAATATGCTTAGGCGTCATAGCGTAGTGAAGGTCAAGAATAGCCCCTCGGGGGAATGTCCGATATGACATTAATCCGCCCATTCAGGACATCACGACATCCCCCGCAGAATGTCTTAAATCGCCGGGTCAATGTCATTTCAGACGTTCCATTCTACGCTTACCCTGATCCTGTTTCACAAGCGCGTTTCGCGCTAGGGGTGTAGTCATGACAAGAACGATTAAAACAAAGAATCTGCTCTGCCTCCCGGTGGCCGTAGTTGCGATGCTGGGTTGCGCCTTCTGGGTAAGCCGGACCGCCAGGGCCGCGGACCACGTTCCCACGGCAACAGCACAAACTTCCGCGCTGAAGCCGCCAGCCATAGGTCAGATCAATGTCGCATTCGTCATCTCGGATGGCGCGAATGTCATAGACATCGCGGGCGCCCGCGAAGTATTTGGTGACTCTATGCTCACGTCCAAGGGCAAGCCCTGGCATGAGGACGCTGGCGACGACATGGTGATGCCCTTCAACACCTACACAGTCTCGGATTCGCTGAAGCCCGTGAATGCAGCCGGACTCACTATCGTTCCTGACTATAGCTTTGCCACTGCGCCCAAACCGCAGATCATTGTCATCCCGGCCCAGGGAGGCCGCAGCGACTCGCAGAAGACTTGGTTACTGGAGAACTCGGCGACCGCCGATGTCACCATGTCCGTATGCACCGGAGCCTCTATGCTCGCCAAGTATGGTTTGCTCGACGGCTTGACTGCCACCACCCACCATCTGTACGCGGCGAACATGCAGAAACAGTACCCAGCCGTCCACTTCATATCGGGAACCCGGTTCGTCGACCATGGCAAGATTGCCACAGCCGGCGGCCTCACCTCCGGCATTGACCTCGCCTTGCACATCGTCGAGCGCTATTACGGGCGTGAGGTCGCGCAGTCTACAGCCGACTTCTTGGAGTACGGCGGCGAGCTTTGGAAAAGCCCGGAATTCGGCCAACTCAAACCTGTGGGCGCAGCTAAGTAGAAGGCTGGCCCGGCCTTCGCCCCACTTAAAGTTCCCGAGGGTGGGTTTTGATCGTGCGGAGCTGACACTCCTGTCCGCTGCCTTTGACTTTGCTTTTGGTCTCGCCTCCGACTGGGCGGCCGACCCCCGGCAGCAGCAACTCCAAGCCTCCCGATACCTCACACTTATACCGATCGGGATGTCTCGGCTTCGCAGGCAAAAGTGTGACAGCCGGAATCAGATATCACACGTTCTCAGGAATCACATAAGCCGCAAGAAAATCGACCTTCTTCAGCGTGTATGGCTTACTATGCGAGTTAGGCTTGAACTGGTACGAGTACCCTTACTGCGTCCCCAATCCGTCGACTTCACCTGCACCCTCAGAATCCGCACACCCGATTCAATCCCAACGTCCCAAGCTGACGAATCTCCGCAGGGCTTCGATACCTTGAACCGATTCGACGGAATTCTGATGAATTCTTCGTCTAAGCCTGCGTTTCGTCATCATCCTGAACATCTGCCGAATCTCCCGCCAGTCGGCCGCCGGTACTCCGCGATCAAGTCGCGCGCCTTCCCGGCGTCCTCTTCCCGCACCAGGATGATCATCCCACCCATCCCGGGAAACGCGTCCTGCAAAAGGCTGGCGGACGCAAGGTCATTCTCAATCCCCGCCGAATCCAGCAGTCCCTTCACCACCATCGCCTCCGACTCCTCTTCGCTGTCGAAAATCTTCACCAGCTTTTCATTGGGATCAGGACGCCGTTCTTCTGCGGTCGCATTGGGCTCTGCCATAAACCCTCCCGTTCTCGGAGTCCGCAGCCACGAAGGCAGCTCGGATTCCGCACTCCTGTGATTCTAACTCTTCCGGCGAGGGTATTCATCAGTCCCGGACGCAAGTCCGCGGTTACCCCAAAGAAAAAGAACTGGGTTGCAGAGGAACGGCTCAATTCTTCTTTCCAAAGTTCGGCCCCGATCTGGCAATGAATCCTCCGCCCCCGCGCCGCCACAATGAAATCCGGCAGCACCCCAGGCCGGGCGCAGCACGCTCAATGATGATGTCCTGTTTTTGGGCCGCGCCACCACAAAAGCAAGCCTCATCCGGCCTTAGCCGCCGAGTGGTGCAAGCCACCCCGTATTCCTTTCTTTGCTCACCCTTTTAACAGCGTGCTATAAGGGTCAGAAACGAGGGTTCTGGATATTATGCGGCTCAATCTGACCACTCTCAGTCTGCGATAACATTGATAGGAGCTCCCCATGGAAGAGCGCGAGCAAAAGGCTATCGCCGAAATCACAAGACTTAAAGTGCGAGCGTCCGAAATGGAGAACGAAATTGCCTCCGATGACCTGAAATTCTCCGTATGGGTCGCCGCATTCGCCACGGCTGGCTTCGGTACAGTCCTCTTGAATGCGAATAAGATCGTAGAGACGTCGTGGTTGCCATCGCGAGCCGGTTCGTACGTGATCGCGGCGGTTCAAGTAATGTTCGCTGCCGCAATCATCGGTGCCGGCCTGGTGCAGCACTTGATCAATGCGCGTCTGCTCGCCGGGCGTGAATGCAACAATCTGATGAACGCACAGCTCGCACGAGTACTTTCAGGACACATTCCAGATGCCGGCGATATGATAGTGAACACGATTGAAGGCAAATACCTTGCCGAGGACGCCAGAGCTGATCTCAAGTCCTCCGAGTTCAAGACAGGTGTGCTCGATGAACGTTATAAGCGATGGATGCTTATCCAGACTGTGCTGACAGGCATGGCCCTTGTCGGACTCCTCATCATCAGCCTTCGTTTTCATCTGTAGTATCGCGCGCAGTCGCGAGCGACAGCATTCATTGGCCCGAGCCTCCTTTGAGCGAAGCCGAAGGGTAAGGAGGGGTAGGTGCGGGGTAAGGTATAAGTGGACCAACCGAGTTCCCGACGGGGACGGACAACCTTGAAACGCCAGCCCAATCCAGGGTGGTCCATCCTTTGCGCTATTTGCACGGGCGAGCACTTACGACCGCGTGCTCCGCCGCGAGACTACCCCTACAGAATATATCTCGACAAATCCTGATCCTTAACAATATCCGTCAACATCTTCCGCACGTAATCCGCGTCGATGATCACGTGCTCGCCTTTTCTCTCCGGAGCATCAAAGCTCAGCTCATCCAGCACCCGCTCCATGATGGTATGCAGCCGCCGCGCTCCAATGTTCTCCGTACTCTCATTCACCCGAAACGCAAAGTGCGCAATCTCCTGACAGCGCCTCCGGAGTGAACTCCAGCTTCACGCCTTCAGTCTCCAGCAATGCCGTGTACTGCTTCACCAGCGAAGATTTCGGCTCGGTCAGAATCCGCACAAAATCTTCCATGGTCAGAGACTGCAACTCCACTCGAATCGGAAACCGCCCCTGCAACTCCGGAATCAGATCGCTGGGCTTCGAAACATGAAACGCCCCCGCCGCAATAAACAAAATATGATCCGTCCGCACCATGCCATAGCGAGTGTTCACCGTCGTCCCTTCGACAATCGGAAGAATGTCGCGCTGCACGCCTTCGCGCGAAACATCCGGACCATGCCCGCCCTCGCGCCCCGCAATCTTGTCGATCTCATCCAGAAACACAATCCCGGAATTCTCCACCCGGTCGATCGCCGTCCGCGTAACGTGATCCATGTCGATCAAGCCGATGCTCTTCTTCCTGGATCAGATATTCAAACGCCTCATTCACCTTCATCTTCCGCTTCTTGGTCCGCTGCCCGAAGATGTTCGGCAGCATGTCCTTGATGTTGATGTCCATCTCCTCAACACCCTGGTTCGTCATAATTTCAAAAGAAGGAAAATTCCGCTCCCGCACATCAATCTCAACCTGCCGCTCGTCCAGCTTCCCTTCGCGCAATTGCTGCCGCAATTTTTCCCGCGTCCGCGAAGAAGATTCAGCCAAAGCAGTACTGCCATCAATCACCACACCGCCCGCAGTAGTAGGCTCCCCAGGCCGGGCCGGTGGAGACGGCGGCAGCAGAATATCCAGCAGCCGCTCTTCAGCATTCAACTCAGCCTTGTCGGCCACGTCCTCCAGCTTCTCCTCCCGCACATTGTCGATAGCAATCTCCACCAAATCCCGCACCATCGACTCCACATCCCGCCCCACATACCCAACCTCAGTAAACTTCGAAGCCTCCACTTTCAGAAACGGAGAATTCGCCAGCTTCGCCAGCCGCCGCGCAATCTCCGTCTTCCCCACCCCCGTCGGCCCAATCATAGATTATGTTTTTGGGGATGATTTCTTCGGCTAGCTCGGGGGTTAGTTTTTGGCGGCGGGTGCGGTTGCGCAGGGCGATGGCGACGGCGCGCTTGGCGTCCTTTTGGCCGATTACGTGTTTGTCGAGTTCGACTACGATCTCGCGGGGAGTTAGTTCGTCAAGGGCGAGTTGTTCTTCTTCGGCGGTGCTGGGTAAGTAGATGGCCATAAATTAGTGGTCAGTGGCTAGTGATCAGTGTCCAGTAATCAGTGCCAGCGATGTTTGCTGACCACTGGACACTGATCACCGGCCACTTTCTTACAGCTCTTCGATCGTTACTACGTCATTGGTATAGATGCACATTTTGCCGGCGATCTTCATGGCTTCTTCGGCGATCTGGCGGGCGGTTAGTTGCGTGTGACGGGCCAGGGCTTCGGCTGCGGCTTGGGCGTAGGGGCCGCCGCTGCCGATGGCGGCTACTCCGCCGTCGGGTTCGATTACGTCGCCTTGTCCGCTGAGCAGGAAGGTTTGTTCTTTGTCGCAAACCAGCAGCAACGCTTCCAGATGGCGCAGGTATTTGTCGGTGCGCCAGTCTTTGGCCAGCTCTACGGCGCCGCGTCCGAGGTTGCCGTGGTACTGCTCGAGTTTTGATTCGAAGCGGCTGAAAAGGGTGAAGGCGTCGGCGGTGGAGCCGGCGAATCCGGCGAGGATCTTGTCGTTGTAGAGGCGGCGAATCTTCTTTGCCGTATGTTTGATGACGGACTCGCCGAGCGTGACCTGGCCGTCGCCGGCAAGAACCACGCTGCCGTTGCGGCGGATGGATAAAACTGTTGTGGAGCGGATCAGTCGCTTCGGGGACATGGGCGCAATTCTTGATTATAGCAGCGGCGCGCCTGCGCTTTCGGCTTCCCAGGGGTTTCACTCGGCGCTTCACCGAAACCGGCCCCTCGCTGCCGACCGCGATAAATTCCCACCAGAGCGGCGCGGCCGGCGGGAGATCCCTCAGCCGATGAGCAAGACGTGAAAAGGTCGGACGACGTTTGCTTGCTGTCGTCGTCGGCGGTTTTGGTGCGTGAGGTCCGCACGCATCGTGGAAGACGCGACGGGAGTACGAAGGTGCAAAAAGGGTGGAACACTAGAGCGAGCTCGATCCTGACTACGTGGCTCGCAACGCAGGGAGGGAACAGACTCCCATCGATATTTCACACGCGGGGAAGGCTAAACTCCCGCTCTATACGATATGTTGGTGCACTTCGCGGGTTCCTCTCCTTCCAGTCGGGAGGTTCGGAATGACAAAAGAAGTGTTCTACGCGGTCCGCTTCTTTACGGAATCGCGGGCAGCGAAGCCGTGACGGAGTGGCCGTCGAGGTAGAAGGTGACTGCGCCGCTGAGATCGGTGCGGTAGACGCGAACGCCGGAATTTTGCAGGCGTTCGAGGACGTCGGCTTTGGGAAGGCCGAAAGAGTTTCGGAAGCCGACTGAGATTACGGCGAGGCTTGGCTTTACGGACTGCAGAATTTCAGGTGTCGTGGATGTGGCGCTGCCGTGATGACCTACCTTTAACACATTAGCATGGGGATGGTGAAGGGTTGCAATGCGGCGCTCGACTGCTTTTTCGGCGTCGCCCTCAAGCAGTACGGAAGTTGCGCCGTAGCTGACTTGCAAAACCATTGAATCGTTGTTCTTGGGCTCGAGGCCAGTAGGCCAATCTTGCGGTGGAAAAAGCACATCTACTTTGGCTCCGCCTAGTTCGAATTCGTCTCCCTCCCAATGGCGGACTACTTTGATTCCCAAAGCATTTGCTTCGGCGATTATGTTTTCTAGCGCGCGGCTTGGGGGTAGCAGGCCTATCCACAACTCTTTCGGACGGAAGTCTTTGAGGATTGCGGGCATGCCTCCGATGTGGTCGGAGTGCCCGTGAGAAATGGCGACGGCGTCGAGGCGGGAGATGCGGCGAGTCCAGAGGTAGGGCGCTACTACATCTTCGCCGAAGTCGAGTTGAGAGCCGGCGCCCCAGATAGGGCCGCCAGCATCGATTAGCAAGGTGCGGCCCTGGGGCGTCACTAGCAGGATGGAGTCGCCTTCGCCTACGTCGATGGAGGTGACTTCGAGAAGTCCAGCGCGGGTTTTCGGCGTCGGGGGAACGAAGGCCAGTGCTAGCGACGCTAGCAACAGAGCAATTATCCCTGCGAGTGCGAGCGGGGCGCGACGGCGTACGCACAGCATTGCTAAGACCAGCGCGGCGGAAGCTGCTGCCATCATTACAAAGGAGGGAGTGGCTACTCGGAGGTCGGCGAGGCGTAGGCCTCCCAGTCCGTGGACCGTTCCTGTGATCGCTTGCAGCGCAAACGTGGTTAGCAGCGCAGGAACCTTTGCGAATAGCGGGAAAACGTAGCCCAGCGCGATGGTTAGGATCGCGGCGGGCATGAGAAGTTGCGTGAGAGGAACAACGGCCACGTTGGCGGGGAGACCGATGGTGGTCGCGCGGTGAAAGTAGTACGCCATCGGAAGAGCTAAACCCATCTGCATCACGGCCGAGACCAGCAGCAACTCGAACGCCGCCAGGAAGATGATCGTCACAGTGCGCACCAGACGCATCGACCATCGGTTACCCATAAAACGGCCTAGCTGCTGGGCGAGCAGGCGCAGATCAAGGCGGAACTGCGCTACGCGCGGAAGGAGCGAGGGTCCGTAGTCATCGGCGTCCCAGTGGGTGAGCGCCTGGCGGTAGACGCGCGATGTGCGCTCGATTAGCGGCAGGCCGAGCGCGGCCACAATGAGCACGCAGAGAAATGTCATCTGGAAGCTGGCAGTGAAGAGTTGGCGCGGATCGAATACGAGCAAGCCGAGAGCGGCTGCGCCGAGCGCATTGACCATGGCGCGGTCGCGGTAGAGGAGGCGCGTGCCGAGATAGATGGCGCTCATCAGCGTGGCTCGCCAGATGGGGGCGCCGACTTCGGTTAGAAAAGCGTAGGCGACGCAGAAGAGAATCGTTAGTAGGGTGGCTGGAATATCGCTGAGACGCAGGCGGCGCAGCGTCCAGAAAGCGACAAACGCGAGGATGGTTACGTTCATTCCTGAAACCACCAGGATGTGATAGGTGCCGGAGCGCTGGAAATCGACCCGGGTGTCGCGGTCGATGAAGGCTTCTTCACCGATGACCATGGCATCAATCAGTGCGGCCTGCGGCGGAAGCCAGAGTTCGTGCACTTTGGCGATGATGCTCGCGTGAATGCGGGTTCGCCAGAGTTCGAAGCGGCTACCTGCGAACCCGCGGAGGACTTCAACTTCTTCAGCTTTCGCCGAGCCTAGGGCTGAAATGCCGTTCGCGGTTAGGTATCCCTGATAATCGAATGCGCCGGGATTGCGGAAGTTGCGGGGGACCTTCAGCTTGACCGGGAGGCAGAGGCGCTCGCCGTAGTGGAACAGGCCGTGCGGAATGGCGTCAGGGCGGGCGCTGTATATCCCGAGGCGTACGCCGGAATGCACGGGAACCGGCTTGCCGTTTTCAGTGACGATCTCTTCTGCCTCGACGTCGAGGGTCTGGCTGATTTCGTTGGGACCCCCTTCGCGAAACTTGCCTTCTCGCGTGACATGCGCGGTCATCTCGACTGGCTGGCCGTCGGCGAAGGGTTCGAGACTGGTGTCGAGGGCGTTTTTTGATCCGCGCAGCTGGATGTGGAGAGCGCCTGCCAGGAAGAATGCGCTTAGCACCAGGGTAACGCTGAGCAGGTTTCGCCTGCGCACGAAGAACAACCCTGCTGCTAGAAATGCGACGCCTGCCGCAACCCACCACGACGCCGGGCGCCAGGCGTGGACGCCGGCAATAATCCCCAAGGAGTACGACAGAGCGGCCCATAGCATTGGTTGGCGCGGAGGCCTGCGTTTGACTCCACGCTGGGTGGAAAGAGCTGGCGGTTTGTCGATGAGAGGTAAGGGCGGCATGGGTTGGCCTGTGAGGGGGTTCGGGTCAGCGAACTTCTGGAAAAGGCGCCAGCGTCGAGAGCCAACCTCAGCTGCTAAAGCCTTGATCGATTTTTGTTGGACTGACGGCACGACTGAAGCCGTGCCCTTCCCGAACTGAAGCCTCGCTGCGCGCGGCTGGACGGGCGAAGGAAGGCGCCCGTCCCCACTTGTCACCTCTCCAGTAGCTTGTTTCGTTTCAGCGCACTAGGTGCAGGACGGTTTCGAGATGGTAGGTTTGGGGGAACAGATCTACCAGGTGCGCCTCTTCGATTCGATAGCCTGCCGCTTGCAGCGGGACCAGATCGCGGGCAAGGGTTGCCGGATCGCAGGAGACATAGATCAGCCTGGGCGCGCCTACGCTCGCCAGCGATCGGGCGACAGGATCTCCTAAACCGCTGCGTGGCGGGTCTATTACCACGAGATCGGGTACTGCGAGGTCGGGCTTGGTGGCTTTGCTGAGGTAGTGTTCCGCCGTCGATTGCACCGCCTTTCCATTGACGGGCAGATTGTATTGAAGATCGCTGGCGGCTGTCTGTGACGACTCGACAGAAATGATGTGACGGATGTCACGAGCCAGGGCTGTGGAAAACAGTCCCACGCCAGCGTAGAGATCGAGGGCCAGTTCGCCGGAGCGACCTGCCGTGACGATGTTTACGAGTTCGTCGGTGAGAAAACGGTTGGTCTGGAAGAAGGCACCAGCGCTCACTCGGTAGGAGGCAGTCTTGGTCTGATAAGCCAATTCTGGTACGCCTACCGCGACCAGTGACTCCTTCACTCCCTTTTGCGGCTCGCGAAATGCTACCACGCCTGCTATTTCTGGCATCGCTGTGCACAACTCTTCGGCCCAGGCTCGAACTGCGGCGCGGCGGGCTTCGGGAGCGCACAGGAATTCAAGCAGCATTTTCGTGTCGTCGGCGCTGGCGAAGAACTCAACCTCGCGCACGCCTTCTACGGCCTTGCCATCTCGTCCTGCCTGCCAGAGGGCTGCGATGCCGCGGTTGATCAGAGGTGAGCTGATAGGACACTCTTCGACAGGAAGGAGTTCATGCGAGGCGAACTTGAAATATCCTGCA
Source organism: uncultured Acidobacteriaceae bacterium (assembly GCA_963763285.1). Classification (GTDB taxonomy): domain Bacteria; phylum Acidobacteriota; class Terriglobia; order Terriglobales; family Acidobacteriaceae; genus Sulfotelmatobacter. Next base: position 15,646 of record CAVXOK010000030.1, read on the forward strand.
GCGAAGTTGGGTTGGGTTCGCATCTGCAGGCGCGAACGATTGCGATAGTTCCAGGGCGGCGATGGATGCACTTGAACCTTGCATTCGAGTTCGAGCTTGGCGATGCGGCGCAGGTTCTCGCGCAGGATTTGTTTCTTGATCTCGAGTTGCTGTTCGTAGGAGGCGTGCTGATAGTGGCAGCCGCCGCAGCGGGTGAAATGTGGGCAGGGCGGAGAGACGCGATGCGATGACGGTTCCAGAATTCTCTCGGCCTTCGCGCGTGCGAAGCCGGGTTTTTCTTCGGTCAGAGCGGCTTCGATCTTTTCTCCAGTGAGGACGAAGGGGACGAAGACGGCCTTGCCGCGGGCGCGGTCTTTATTGCTGAGGGGGGCGTCTTTGGGCGAAGCGGGGAGGAGGCGAGCCAGTCCGTCGCCGCCGTAGATGAGCTTCTCGATGTTTAGGAGCAAGACTTGATTCTACGGCATGACGGCCCATTCGCCCGAGTCGGCGGACTGAAGGATGGCATCGATTACCGCCATGTTCTTGATGGCGTCTTCGAGGGGAACGGGGACTTCAGTATTTTCGAGAACCGCCTTGGAGAAGGCATCGCCCTGCAAGGTGTACTGATTGCAGACTGGGAAGGTTTCGGTGGTGCTGCCTCCGCCAAAGAGGTCAGTGCCATCGTCGACGAAGAGGCGCGTCGGGCGGTCCAGCGGGGCGTTGAACGGGATTTCGATCTCGATGCGTCCTCGGGTGCCGAAAAAGTGTACGCGCTGGTAGGGGACAAGCTGCGTGCTGCAGGTAAAAATCGCATGGCCGGCAGGGAAGTCAAGAAGAGCCGAAGTGAGGCGGTCAGTGTGCATCTCGGGATCGCGGTCGATGTGGGCAACGACACGAGTAGGCTCTTGCGCGAAGGCGTAGCGCGAGGCGTGGATGAGGTAGCAGCCGATATCCATGAGGGCGCCACCGCCGGCTTCCACCTGGTTGCGGATATTGGATGGGTCGACGTTGAAGTAACTGAAGAAACCCACAACGGAGCGGAGTTCGCCGATGCGTCCCTGGTTGAGAAGTTCGCGGACCCGCAGCCATTGCGGAGCGCTGCGAATCATGAAGGCTTCGCCGATCTTGACTCCAGTGCGGGAGCGGACGGCGAGGAGAGATTTGGCCTCCGCAACGGTCAGGCTTAGCGGCTTCTCGCAGAGAACATGCTTGCCGGCCTCGGCGGATTTTATTGTCCAGGGAACATGAAGCTGGTTAGGGAGAGGATTGTAGATGGCGTCGACGTTGCGGTCGGCGAGAAGTTCTTCGTAGGAGCCGTAAGCGGTAGGAATGCCATGGGCCTTCGCTGCTTCTTGAGCCTTCGCGAGATCGCGGGATGCGATGGACGACTACGGTGGTGTATTCGCCCTGTTGCATGGCCGGGATAACTTTTCTGAGACCGATCGAGGCGGTGCTGAGAACTCCCCAGCGGAGTTTTTGGGGCATGGGGCAATGATAAAGGAGAGACGCCGGGAGAAGAACTTTATGCACGAATCCAACCGATCAGGGCATTTATTCGGGCCTTACAGCGCTCGCCCGGCCGCCGCACCTGATGCCCATGCCCATTGGAAATTGAAACCGCCGAGGTGGCCGGTGACGTCTACTACTTCGCCGATGAAGAATAGGCCAGGAACATTGCTGGTCTCCATTGTCTTGGCGGAGAGTTCGTTGGTGTCGACGCCGCCTGCGGTTACTTCGGCTTTTTCGTAGCCTTCGGTTCCTGTTGGTGTGATCGACCAGGCGTGCAGTTGTTTTTCGAGATCAGCGAGTGCGGCATTTGTCCAGGAAGTCGGTGCGTGATCATCGATCCAGCGGTCGGCTAGACGGTGGGCTAGAAAATTTCGCAACTCTGCTCGAAGTGCGCCTAGATTTCTCGGCGTCTTCGAATCGCGAAATGCGGCAGTCGGCTCGCCGCCGGGTAGCAGATCGATCAGGATGGGTTGCGCTTGTTTCCAGTAGGACGAAATCTGAAGGATCGCCGGGCCGCTCAGGCCGCGGTGCGTGATCAGCATCTTCTCGCGGAATCGTTGGCCGTTGCAGGAAGCAATCACCTCGGCGGAAACTCCCGCCAGATTGCAATAGCGGGAGCATTCTTCCTGGCTCAGAATCACGGGCACGAGACCGGGCCAGGGATCGCGGATGGCGAGGCCGAACTGCCGCGCCAGATCGTAGCCGAATGATGTGGCGCCGATCTTTGGAATCGAAAGGCCGCCGGTAGCAACCACCAAGGCTGGCGCTTTGAACTCCGCATTTGGTGCGCGCGCGATAAAGTCAGTCGCATGCTCGACATTCTGAATCCTTGTGTTCAGAAAGATGCTTACTCCGGCGTGCTGGCATTCGGCTTCGAGCATGCCGAGAATGTCGCGGGCGGAGCGGTCGCAGAAAAGCTGGCCCAGAGTCTTCTCGTGATACGGGATGCCGTGCTTTTCGACCAGGGCGACGAAATCCTGCGGAGTGTAACGGGCCAGCGCTGATTTGGCGAAATGGGGATTAGAGGAGAGAAAATGTTCCGGCTGGCAGTGAAGGTTAGTGAAGTTGCAGCGCCCGCCACCGGAAATCAGAATTTTCTTGCCCAAGCGGTCAGCGTGTTCGAGCACCGCGACGCGGCGGCCGCGCTTGCCGGCTTCGATGGCGCACATCAGGCCTGCAGCGCCGCCGCCGAGGATAAGTGCGTCGAAAGTGTGGGTCATGAGCTAATGCGCGCTTCCCTCAGGGACGGAAGCCACCTTTACTCTGAAGCTCTACGCGGTGCTGAAGCGCCGCTGTTCCAAATTACTGCAGGCGCCCGCGAAAATCATAGTCACATATAAAACAAGCTGAGGCGCGGCAGGTTGTATCTTTCCAGAAGGCGCTTGTGGACGTATTGCTTTTGCAGCTGCTCGATCTGTGCTGCGGCCATTTTGCGCTTGTAGGGCGCTAGGTCGCGGTCGGCCTGTGCGCGCACTGCTACGATTTCTTCATCCGGAGTGGCGGTCAGCAGAGCAGCGAAAAGTTTCTCCTCCAGCACGGTGAGATGGCGTTCAAGGTCTTCAAGCCGTGAGTTTGTTTGCCGAGCCGCAGTTTCCTGCGCCAGTTTGCGGAGCGTAGTGGCGGAATCCTCAGCAACCTTGTGAACAGAGACACCCGCACTGTCGGGCAGCTTCGCCGCCTGCAGGAGATCGGCGTTCCGGCGCAGAAAGGCAGCGATCGCTTCGGGCTCAAAGCCTTGTCCCGCGCCTGATTTGCCCGATGCCGGTTGATCAGCGGCCGCGCCCACGGCCGCTTCTTTCATGGCTTCGGCAGATGCGAGCACTTCCTGCGAACAGTAGGCCAGGCTGTTCACCTTCCTGGTTTTTGAAGGACGCTCGTCGTAGCGGTCGAAGGCTGCATCAATGCCGCGCAATGCGGCTTCGAGGGGAATGCCGGCGTCCTTCCAAGTTTCAATCAATGCCCAATCAAGTGTCGTCAGCAGCAGGCCGCCGCCGCGACGGCGCAGAAACTGCTCCTCGATTTCAGTGAAGTAGTTGAAGTAGTTGAATTGATTCTCCACGGCGGTTTAGCGAGCGGAACGTGGAGTTGAGGATTCGGCGGCGCCCGGTGACGTCTTAGACCGGGCTTTGGGCGAAGGCTGTGGAAGGGCTTTGGGTGCGAGTGCCGGCCGCGCCGCCACGTTTCGCTCCCAGATGATGCGCAGGCCTTCGAGGGTTAGAAAATCGTCGACGGTCTTTATATATTTCGATCCAGTGCCGATCATCGGGCCCAGACCGCCGGTGGCGATTACGTGCGTCTCTTTGCCTAATTCGCTTAGCAAGAGTTCGAGAATGCCATCGACCAGGCCGAGATAGCCGTAGTAGAGTCCCGACTGCAGGCTGCCTACGGTGTTGGTGCCGATGACGCGCGCGGGTTTGCGGATCTCGACCCGGGGCAAGCGGGCAGTGCGCTGAAAAAGCGCGTCGGCGGAGATGCCGATGCCGGGGCAAATAACTCCACCGAGATATTCGCCCTTCACGGAAACGCAGTCGAAAGTAGTGGCAGTGCCGAAGTCGACGATCACACAAGGGCCACCGTATTTTTCAAAGGCGGCCACTGCATTTACGATGCGATCGGCTCCGACTTCCGCAGGATTATCATAATGCACAGGCATGCCAGTTTTGATGCCAGGCTCGATGAGGAGTGGTTTGGAATTGAAGTAACGCTCACATACTTGGCGCAGCACGGGATCGAGTGGAGGAACCACGGATGAAATCACGATGCCGTTGATCTCCGATGCCTCGAGGCTGGCCATGGAAAATAAATTGCGAAACAGCACGCCGTACTCGTCGACCGTACTGCCTTGTCGAGTCGCAACTCTCCAGTTCGCCACGAGTCGGTCGTAGCGCGCAGCGCCGTCGGCATCTGCGGAATGCCCTTTCGCCCGGGAAAAGACTCCCAGCACCGTATTCGTGTTGCCGACATCGAGAACGAAAAGCATGTTTGCTCGTTGAAGCAATTGGCACGTCGCAAGCAGGACACATGCTAACTGCTAATTGCTTCTCTCACTTCTCTCACTGTTCCGCTTAGTACCGTCTGCAATCCGTGCGCGGTTCGCACTTGGAGGAAGCCGCGCTGGTCCAGGCCTTCCGTGGTCCCTTCGATTCTTGATCCACTTTCCTCGACGCGAACCTGTTTACCCCGTACCCAGCAGGATTGCTCCGCAAAACGCCGCAGAATCGATTGCCGTGCGTCTGGCTGTTCGATTAAGAGACGATATTCCCTGTCGAGCGATTTTAGCAAAGCTGCGGTCAGTTCCACTCGCGACCATTCGCTGCCGGTCGCCATCCGGAGCGAGGTCGCCTCACTTTCCAATTCTTTGGGAAAATCTTCCTGGTTTACGTTGATCCCGACTCCCATGATGACATAGCGCACGCGCGTCGCTTCGGCGTTCATCTCGGTGAGCACGCCGCACACTTTCTTGCCCTCGATCAGCACATCGTTAGGCCACTTCAGGTCGACGTTCACGCGAGAGTCAACTTGCTTAATCGCCGCGCGCACTGCCAAGCCTCCCGCCAGCGCGAGCACGAGCACTTCGGAAGGCGGCTGCGCGGGACGCAGCACCACCGAGCAGTAAATTCCGGTCGAGCGCGCCGACTGCCAGGAGTGTGCTCCGCGGCCCCGTCCGGCAGTTTGCTCTTCGGCAAGAAATACGCTGCCTTCAGGTGCACCCTCGGCGGCAGCCTCCATGGCCGCGGTGTTGGTCGAGCCGATTTTGTAATAATGATGAAGCTGGGCGTCGAAGATGGTGCCGCGCAGCAAGGGCGCTAGAATCTCGGGCAGCAGCAGATCCGGGACTGACCTCAGCCGGTAACCCGTGGCCGGGTGCCCTGCCACATCGACACCCAGCCCGCGCAACTGCTGAATCAGCCGCCAGACTTCCGAACGATTCGACGAAATCTCCTGCGCGATCTTGGTGCCGCTGGCCACCACCGTCGCGTGCTCCATCAACAGTCGCATGATGCGGCCCAGGCGAACGTCGGTGGCCTGGGCATGTGACGTGGGTATTCCCTTCGACGGACTGGAGGCAGCCTTCATACGCGAAGGTTGGCTCTTGCGGATTGTCGTTGTCTTCTTGATGCAGGAATTATGCGGGAATTCACTGGAAACGACAATCGCGAGCCTGCACTTTCCCTTTCAGGCCTGCTAGACTCGTCGCATGATTACCGGCACTCATGTTCTTTTCTACAGTGAGAACCCGGAAGCCGACCGCGCATTCTTTCGCGATGTTCTGGAGTTCAGCTTCATCGACGCGGGCGGAGACTGGCTGATCTTTGCGCTTCCCCCCGCCGAGGCTGCGTTCCATCCCGCCGATGGCGAGAGCCGCAAGCAGATTCATGCGGGCCGTTCGCCGCTGGGCACGGTAGCCTACCTTATGTGCGACGACCTCCAGGCGGAGATCAAGCGACTGCAGGCAAAGAAAGTGAGTTGCTCAGCGGTTGAGACCGCCCGTTGGGGAATCAAGACCACATTCCGCCTGCCCAGCGGCGGCGAGTTGGGACTATACCAGCCGACCCACCCGACTGCCCTCGATCTCAAGCCTAAGTAACTCGCGAAATCAGGTTTCCTCATGAGGCGATGACCGGACGAGATTCAGATCAGCACCCAGGCCGGCACAACCCGCAGGCTCATATCGACGGCCTGGGGCGAGTGGGTGAGCAGGCCGACAGAAATGAAATCCACACCCGCTTCGGCGTAGGCGCGGACATTTTCCAGTCGGATGCCGCCGGAACACTCAAGCGGAACGCGGCGCTCCAGATGGGCGCAGCGTTCAACCGCGCGGCGCACATCCTCCGGAGCCATGTTGTCGAGCAGAATCGCTTCCGCTCCGCTGGCTAGCGCCTGCTCCAATTCCTCGTGAGTGCGCACTTCGACTTCAAGGACCTGGGAACCGCGGCGGTTGCGCAGCGCGCGTTCGATCGCGGGCTCGATTCCGCCCGCCAAAGCGATGTGATTGTTCTTGATCAGAACTCCGTCGGAGAGATCGAGGCGATGATTTTGTCCGCCGCCACAGCGCACTGCGTATTTGTCGATCACGCGAAGGCCGGGTGCGGTCTTGCGCGTGTCGAGAATCCGCGCCTTGGTGCCGGAAACGGCGTCGACAAATTTGCGGGTCAGCGTGGCGATGCCGCTCATGCGCTGTAGGAAGTTCAAGATCACACGCTCGCACGACAAAATGACTCGCGCATTGTGCCGGATCACGGCGACCGATTGACCCTTGTGTAGGCGGACGCCGTCGAAAATTTCCGGATGGGTAGTAACTTCGTAATGAGAAGTTACGGCACCGTCGAGCGCGGCGTAGACGTCGAGGATGCGCCCTACGCAACCGATGCCGGCCAGAATGCAATCTTCCTTGGCGAGGATCGTGGCCGAGGCACGCTGGTTGGGATCGATGCAGGCGTAGCTCGTGGCATCGCGCGTTGCCCGGTCTTCGAGCAACGCGTTTTCCAGAATCGCGGTGATGCGTCGGCTGTTAAAGTCCATAGTGCGGTGGCCAGTGACCAGTGGCCAGTTTTCAGCTGCTGGTTTCTGGACTATTCAATTCGTCCAACTGGCGCTTTAACTTCTCGAGCAGACCAATCAGCTCTTGCCCGCGTTTGCGTAACCCTTCGATGACATTTGCTGGGGCCTTCGCTAAAAATTGCTCGTTGTTTAACTGGCGCTGATTGTTTGCGAATTCTTTATCGAGTTTATCCAGTTCTTTCTTCAAGCGCTCGCGCCCGGCCGCGGCGTCGATCTTCTTCTCGTAGATTACATGAACATCGAAGCGCGCGGTGCTGCGCGCCCCGGCGCGCCGGGCGAGAGAACTATCTACAAAAACAATCTTTTCCACATTCGCCAGACGCTCCACTGCAATGCGATTCTGCTCGATCATGGCGTGAATACCAGGTTCATGGGCAAATACTTCGATCGGCACCTTCACCTTGGGTTCCACCTTCAATTCGGCCCGTACGTTCCTCACGTTAACGATCAAGTCCTGCAGGATCGCCATTTCTGTCTCGGCATTCAGGTCGAACTGTCTCTCGTCGGCCTGCGGATAGGCCGCCAGGGCAATCGACTTCAGGGGCGGGTGACCTTCGTACATCGCCTGCCAGATTTCTTCTGTGATAAAAGGCATCACCGGATGCAGCAGTCGCAACGACGCGTCGAATAAGTTGACGAGATTACCGCAAGCAAGGCCCGCTTGTGTTCTGTCCGCACCCTCTTCGAAGTTCAGGCGGGGCTTGATCAATTCCAGGTACCAGTCGCAGAACTCTCCCCAGAAAAAATCGTAAATGCGGTTGGCCGCTTCATGGAAGCGGTAGGTTTCAAGGGCATCGTTTACTTCGGCGGTCACGCGATTGAAGCGCGAGAAAATCCAGCGATCTTCGAGAGTGTCTGAAGGCCGGATGGCCGCAGTACCTCGAGGTTGCAGGCCTGGCTCGACCCTGTCCACGTTCATGAACATGAAGCGGGCGGCGTTCCAGATCTTGTTGGCGAAAGCGCGATAGCCCTCGGTACGGCTTTCACTGAAAGCGATGTCGGTGCCGGGCGCGGCCATGGCCGCCAAGGTGAAGCGGGTCGCATCCGTCCCGAAGCGGTCGATGATCTCCAGAGGATCGATCACGTTGCCCTTCGTCTTCGACATCTTCTGTCTCTCAGCGTCTCGCACCAAAGCGTGGATGTAAACCTGCCGGAAGGGCACGCTGTCGTTCTTTTTTTCCTCCCACCCGCTGGCCCTCTTGATCGCAGGATCCTGTTCGTGGCCCTGCATGAAGTGGCAGCCGAACATGATCATGCGCGCCACCCAGAAAAAAAGAATCTCGTAAGCGGTAATAAGGAGCGTGGTCGGATAAAAAACCGCTTGATCGCGCGTCTTCTCCGGCCAACCCAGGGTCGTAAACGGCAACAGGCCCGAGGAGAACCAGGTGTCGAGCACGTCGGAAACCTGCTCCAGCTTGGCGCCGCCGCATTTCGTACACTTCGCCGGAGCTTCGCGCGCGACGATAATTTCCTTGCAGCCGTCGCAAGTCCACGCTGGAATGCGATGGCCCCACCACAACTGGCGCGAGATGCACCAGTCGTAGATGTTATTCATCCAGTTCAGGTAAATCTGCTTGTAGTTTTCCGGAACGATCGTGATTTCGCCGCTTTCGACGGCCTCGATCGCTTTATAGCCAGCGGCTGAATTTTGATGAACCATTGTTCGGACAACCGAGGCTCGACCACAGTTCCGCAACGGTCGCACTTGCCGAGCGCGAGCGTGTAGTCTTTTTCCGCCACGAGAAACCCTCCGGCCTGCAAGTCCGCGAGCACGCGCTTGCGCGCTTCATATCTGTCGAGCCCCTCAAAGCGTCCGGCGTTCTTCGTTCATGTGCGCGTGCTCGTCCATCACGTCAATCTGCGGCAGGTTGTGGCGCTTGCCGGCCTGGAAGTCGTTGGGATCGTGCGCCGGCGTCACCTTTACCGCACCAGTGCCGAATTCTGGCTGGGCAAGGTCGTCGGTGATGATAGGAATTTCGCGATTCATCAGCGGCACCAGAACATGCTTGCCGTGCAAGTGCGTATAACGCTCGTCTTTTTCGTTTACGGCAACCGCTGTGTCGCCGAGCATAGTCTCGGGACGAGTGGTCGCGACGGTGATGAACTCGTTCGAGCCCACAACCGGATAGCGAATCTCCCACATTTTTCCGGCAACCTCTTCGTGCTTCACTTCGAGATCCGAGATCGCGGTCTCGCACCGCGGACACCAGTTGACGATGTACTTCCCGCGATAGATCAGACCTTCTTCATACAGTCGGACGAACACCTCGCGCACCGCGCGCGAGAGATTTTCGTCCATGGTGAAGTATTCGCGGTCCCAGTCGACCGATGCGCCCAGGCGCTTCATCTGGTCGAGAATCGCGCCGCCATAGAGCTTCTTCCACTCCCAAACACGCTCGATGAATTGTTCGCGGCCCAGGTCGCGGCGCTTCTTGCCTTCTTTGGCCAGTTGCCGCTCAACCATCATTTGTGTAGCGATGCCGGCGTGATCGGTTCCCGGCAGCCATAGGGTGATGAAGCCGCGCATGCGATGCCAACGCACGATGATGTCCATCTGCGTCTGGTTTAGCATGTGCCCCATGTGCAGGCGGCCGGTCACATTCGGTGGAGGCAACAGCAGCGTGAAGACTGGACGAGTTTCGCCCTCCGGCGGCGTGGGCACGGAGAAAAGTTTTTCTTTGATCCAGTACTCGGCCCAGCGCGTTTCAATCGCGCCCGGCTCGTAGGATTTGGGCAATTCGTGCGGCATGGGTAGGTGAGCTGCCAGCCAATCAGCAGCCGGCGAAAACCTTAACCACAGGGGGCGCAGAGGAACACAGGGTAGATCTGCGTTGCCTCGGTGAACCTTTGTGTCCTCTGTGGGCTAGAACTTTTGATCTTACAGGCGCGAGAAAAGAAGGGTCAAACGGGGAGCAACTTGTCGGCGGCGCGATGTCCGAGGAGAAAGTTGAGAAAGCTGCGAACTGAAATGGAATTCCTACTTCTTCTTCGACATCTTCCGGTTGATCTCTTCCATAAGCTTGGGGCGGAGATCGGCCAGCACGCTGTCGACGATGCTGGCGACGTTGCTCTGGTCACCCTCGGCCGCGGCCGCGGCGACGGCTTCCTGAGCAATCTGTTCCGCGCCTGCGGCCACTGCCCGGGCGGCAGTGTCTGGTGGCGCGGACTCGGGCTGCTCGGTTTCCTTTTGCTTGGGTTGGGCTTCTGCTACTTCGTTGCCCTGGCTGCTATCGTGGACTTGACGCCAGCTCGCCCAGGCTGCAGCCGTGTTCTTTACGGTTTCGGAGTCGAATTTCGGCTCGGGTGCAGGCTCCGATGCTGGTTTTTCCACGGCGTCTTCCGCACGAGAAATGCTGGGTGGAATAGTGCTGCTCGCCGCTGCTACGAATGGTTCGGATTCCGCACGAGGCTGCGATTCCTGCGCCACAGAGGCCGCCGGCTCGGTAACGGGAACTGGTGTTTGATTCGATTCCGCTGAAACCACGGCCGGGGACGTTTCGGCAGGAGCTTCTGCCGGAGTAATCTCTGGTGTAACGCGCGCGGGGATTAAGAGTTCCGGGGCCTTGACCGGCTCCGAGTTCGAAATCGCCGCGGGCGATTCCACTGCTGGTTGCGCGGGCGCAGAGGAACTCCTGGCGGACGTGGGTTCCGCATCTGAAACGCGGGCAAAATCAGCCGACGCAGATGCGCCATGGGCTTTCTGCATTTCGTGGTCAAGCGAGATAGCGGCTTCGCTGCCTTCCAGAGCAACCGATACCGCAGTCCACCGCGACAGGCCTGGGCTCGCAGCCGCGACAGATTCGGCTGTGGCCGCCATCGTTACGGGCACATCCTGCGCTTCCTCAGCACGCGCATCGCCCTTGCGGCGACGGTAGGTCTCAGGCGCAGCAGGCTCATCAGATCGGTGGTCGCGTTTATCTTCCGTGCTCTTGCTTTCTGCGCTCTTGCTCTCTTGCAAGGCTTCCGTCGTCGCTCCCACTTCCACTTGTGAAGCGCCGGCGCTTGGAATCTCAGAAGATGAGGGAAGGTTAACTTCGGGCGGGCGGGAAGCCGGCTCTGAACTCGCCGGACTCGCGGTTTCCGTAATCGTCTCGGTAATGTGGGGCTCAGGAGTCTTGGCGGCAGATGCCTGGCTCTCGCCTTTTATGGCGGAGACGACCATTTGCATCTGCGCCGCGGCGGCGGCAATCGCGGCAACTTCTTCGGGCGTTACATCTTTGGGCAAGCCTGCCGGCGCCAATGCCGCCAGATCCACATTCGTTTCCGCCGCAACCGCGGGCGGTTGGCCTCCATCCTGTTTTTTCTCCCAAGTCTTCTCTCCCGAGGCCGTAGACTCGTCGGCAACCTTCTCCTCTTCTGTTTTCTCCTTGGGAAATCCGATCCGGCTCTTCCATCCGTTGTCGGTATTCGCCCCATCGCGGCCACCGCGCCCGGATTCCTCTGCCGCCGCAATCGCCCGCGCGAAGCGTCCGGGCTTCGAGGGTTCGGCCCGCGGCACCACCTTGTCTTCCATCTTCGACAGGGTAGCCAGCAACTCGCTGGCTTCAAAAGGCTTGACGATAAAACCTTCGGCGCGCACCCGCTGCGCCTCTTCCGGCTTGAAAGGCTCGAGCTTGCCTACGGTCAAAAGCACCGGAATCCGCATTGTTTCCGGCGATTCCTTGAGGCGCTGGCAAACCTCCAGCCCGCTGTAGCCGGGCATATAGACATCGAGAATGACCAGGTCGGGCTTCAGTTCGCCGATCTTCTTCAGCGCGGCGGAGCCGTTGTTGACGGCAATCACCTCATACCCCGCATCTGCGAGGATTTTGCGCCCCATGTTTTGGGCGGTCACGCTGTCGTCGGCAAGCAGTATCTTCCGGGCCAAAGGAATTCCTCTGATGAGGGGAGATATCGCGAAGGTAACCTGCCGGTCGAGGTAAGTCAATGATCAGGCGGCATGTTACCAGGTTACTAGTGGTCAGCGCCTACCGCGTCCGGGAGGCGAAGCCGGGGCGGGATTTCGGCAGCCGCGCACGCGATACCCGGGGAAACTCCCACAAAAACCTATTCCAGCGGCTAACCTGTTTCGCTGGAACCATCGTCTAAGAGCTAGACTCAGATATAGTTTCTTGCAACGTAACGGAGGGCGAGACCTCGCCGGGCTGCAAAAATATAACCGCTTTCTTGAGCCGATTCTCGAAGAGATGAAGGCGGCGAATCCCGCCCAAGCTGGACAAATCGATAGGGAGTTGGATCTGACGTACCGGGCGTCGATCCCCGAGCCGCGAATCTCCAAGTGAAGACCGCGAAGTGAGGACCTTCGCGTTCCCAGCGGTGGACCCGGCAATGTAAAGCCGCACTGACGGAGACCCGCTTCAGAACGGGACGATCTTCTTCAATCCCTTCTTTTTCTTCTTCTTGCTGCTCGAAATATCCTTGTCGCTGGCCAGGTTGGAATCCGAACTGGAACTCGCGGCGGCGTCGCCCGACGGTGCCGCTCCGGCTGGATCTCATTGATCTGCACTGGCGGCGGCGCGGCAGCATCGCTGGCTACCGCATTTTGAGTCGCTCGGCTTTAACTCGTTCGGATCCGGAGCGTTGGGTTTCAACTCATTCGGATCCGGCGCGGCGGTCGGCTTCAATTCGTTGGGATCCGCGGCAGTCGCCGTATTCGGACGGGCAAAAGGAGCAGCGTTGGCCACTGCCGGAGGCGCATCGGAACGCGGGGCCGGCTCGTTCGCCCCCGGAGTTCCACCCTTTACGGTTTCCGCGCTCACACCATGCTCGCCGACGGGCTGTCCCATCGCCTGCCGCATGACGTCTGCGGTGGCGCCGCTGGCCGACACCGGGGTCGGATCCACCAACGTGGGCTCTCCGATGTGCGACGCCTGGGCCACGTCAGGCCCCTTCTTCACCACGCTCATCAGCCGGTCAAGGGTGTCGCTATCCCGCCGGCTTTCTTCCTCGGCCCGGTTCTGCGCTACGGCGGCCTTGGTCGGCCGGGGAATCGGCTGATGCAGCGCCGCCAGCCGCTTCTTCGCATCATCTCCGCGTACCATCACCGGATACCGCGTAATGATCTGCGAATACGCCGCCGACGCATCCTTGGTCAGCACCGCGATCATGCTGGCTTTCGCCGTTTCCCCCGCGCAGCCCGGCGGAGTGTTGAAGGCCATGCACGTCGGTCTCGACGCGCACCTGCGCGATCTGCCCTTCATAGTCCTGACCCAGAAGAAACAGCGCTTCGTCGGCTTTGCTGTACAGCGGATATTTATCCACCAGCGACTGCAGCCGCGCGATCGACGCCGGATACGACAGCCGGTAGTAGTAGAACTTTCCAATGCCAAACTCCCGGTCGGCCAGCACTTCCTGCACTTCCAGCAGCCGCTTCTTGCCTTCCGTCACCAGCTTCGGGTTGTCCGGATACTGCATGATCAGGTTGCGGTATTCATCCTCCGCCCGCTTGGCGTGGGTGTAGTCGCGGTCCGACTTTTCCATCTGCTGGTACTGAATGTTGGCGATCTTCAACTGCGCCTCAGCCGCTTCCGGCATGTTGGGGAAGAACGTCTCGAAATCGCGGTATTCCTGCTCGGCCTGCGCCAGAGACGCCGTCCCGCCTTCCGCGTACCAGGAATCGCCCACGGCCAGCTTCGCGCGGGCAATAAACTCCGAGTCCGGATAGGTATTGATCAGGGTCTGCAGCGTCATGCGCGCCACGTCGAAGCGGTTGTGCTTCATCGCGTCCATGGCCTTGTCGAACAGCACCTTATCGGGCTGCTTCGACCCCACATTCGCCAGCGGATTGACGGCCTTCTTATTGGTGCAGCCGACGGTGAGCGCCAGCAACACGCGAGCACCGCAATCAATGAGAATCGACGTGACATTAAGACCTCGAAATCTTGGAATCTTTAATGTGGGGACAGCCGCCCTCAGCTGTCCGCCCGAGCGAAGCTCGGCATTCTTGATGCATCGCTAGACTTTCAACAGCGCCGCTTCCGTCGCCGCCTTCAGCAGCCCCTCTGCATTCTTCCTTGGATCACCATGTACCGAACACGGCGTTGCCCGCCACCAGAATTTCTGCGCCCGCCCGCACCACATCGCCCACCGTGTCGAGCCCCACGCCGCCATCCACTTCGATGCGGTAAGTCAGCCGGCGCTGGCTGCGAATCTCCGCTAACTGCCGCATTTTGTGCAGCGTAGACGGAATAAACTTCTGCCCCCCAAAGCCCGGATTCACCGACATCACCAGCACATAATCCACAATATCGAGCACTTCGTCAGCGTATCCACCGGCGTAGCCGGATTAATCACCACACCCGCCAGGCAATCGTGGCTCTTGATCAGATGCAGCGTGCGGTTCAGGTGCCGGCAAGCTTCCTGATGCACCGAAATCCAGTCCGCCCCAGCTTCGGCAAACGCCGGAATGAATTCGTCCGGATTCTCGATCATCAGATGGCAGTCGAGCGGCAAATCGGTCACCCGGCGCAGCGACTTCACCACCGGCGGCCCAATCGTAAGGTTCGGGACGAAATGCCCATCCATAATATCCACATGGATGACACTCGCCCCACCCTCCCCCGCGGCGCGCACCTGCTCGCCCAGACGGGCAAAGTCCGCCGAAAGAATCGAAGGTGCCAGCTCAATCAAAGGTTGTCTCGAAGCAACTTGTATCTTAGACCCTGGGCTCGCGGTCGAAACCTCCTAGAAGTTTACCATCGCAAAACGGCTCGAGCAGAGCACTGATTCTAGCGCTGCACCAGGATGCAAGTCTCAAGGTGCTCCGCATCGCCCGCTCCAAGCGCATTCCAAGCCGCATGTTACCCTCGTCGGACATGTCCGCCACGCCGCAATTCGCGACCGCCGCCTACGGCATGGCCGCAGTCCTGGCCTGGGGCACCAGCGACTTTCTCGGCGGCTACGCCACCCGCCGCGCCAACGCCTTCCTGTTCACCATAGTCGTGAATATAGGCGGCCTGCTTGTGGTAGGCACGCTGGCCTCGGCCACCCATGCGCCGTTCCCCTCCGCACGCAGCGCAGCCTGGGTTCTGGCCGGCGGCATCTCCGGAGGCGCAGCCCTCGCCATCTTCTATCGCGCACTTTCCTCGGGAAGAATGGGACTGACCGCGCCGGTCGCCGCTGTGCTCGGCGCCGCAATCCCCGCGGTTTTCTCCATGTTCACCGAAGGCCTGCCGGGCAGAGTTCCCCTCCTCGGCTTCGTCTTGGCCGCCGTCAGGGCTCTGGCTCATCACCCGCACCGAAGCTGGAGGCAAGCCCGAAGGCATCGGGCTCGCCGTCCTCGCGGGCATTGGCTTCGCCAGCTTTTATCTCTGCGTCCGCCAGGCCGGCGACGCCTCCGCCTTCTGGATCGCCTCGCTCACCCGCACCGGCGGCTTGATCGTCACCGGTCTCGTCGTGCTGCACGGGAAATTCGCGACATCACCCCGGCCGGCGTGGGCTGGGGCGTCGTCACCGGCTGCATCGACTCCCTCGGCACCATACTCTTCGTCCGCGCCAGCCAGACCGGACGCCTCGACGAAGCAGTCGTCATCTCGTCGCTCTATCCCGCCGTAACCGTGCTCCTGGCCCGCCTGTTCCTGAAAGAACACTTCACCCGCTGGAGGTTTGTTGGCCTGTTGGCCGCGCTGGCCGCCGTGCCCATGATCGCGTCGGGATGAGATTAGTTCATTCCATATTCTAGAATCTGGAATACGAACCATGCCGCTCATCGAAATCCGCAACCTCACCAAGATTTATCCGCAAGCAGAATCTGTGCTGGGCGGAAGTCCACCGGCGGCGCCGAAGTCCGCGCCGTCGACGATGTCTCGCTCGACATCCACGCCGGCGAAACCCTCGGCCTGGTGGGCGAATCCGGCTCGGGCAAGAGCACGCTCGGGACGTTTACTCCTGCGCCTCATCGAGCCCACTTCCGGCAGCATCCGCTTCGAGGACCGCGACCTGCTCGCCGCCAGCCCCGGCGAAATGCGCCGCCTGCGCCGCGATATGCAGATCATCTTTCAGGATCCCTTCGCCTCGCTCGATCCCCGCTTCCGCGTCGAAGACATCATCGCCGAGCCGCTTATCATTCACGGAAACAGAAGCGTCGAAAGCCGGGATCCGCGCCCGCGTCGTCGAACTCCTGCGCGCCGTCGGCCTCGACGAATCCATCCTGCAGCGCTTCCCCCACGAATTCAGCGGAGGACAGCGCCAGCGCATCGGCATCGCCCGCGCCCTCGCGCTGCGTCCCAAATTCATCGTGGCCGACGAACCGGTCTCCGCCCTCGACGTCAGCGTCGGCGCGCAGATCGTCAACCTGCTCGCCCAACTGCAGCGCGACTTCGGCCTGACGTATCTGTTCATCTCGCACTCCATGCCGGTCGTGCGCTATCTTTCGACGCGCATCGCTGTGATGTATCGCGGCAAGATTGTGGAAGTCGGCGAGACCGAGCAGATCACCGAGCGCCCGCAGCACCCCTACACGCGCAGCCTGCTCGAAGCCACGCCGGAAGTGACCGTCTAATAGGGGACGGGCCTGAACAAGGCCTACTGTGGGGACGGCCGCCCTCGGCCGTCCCGCCGAGCGCAGCGAGGCGTGCAGCACCTCGAGCCTATGCCATACTTCCGTGATGTCCCATCCCAGCCGGGCCCGCGATCTCACCGAACTGATTCTCGGCTACGGTGTGATTGTCGGCATCATCTGGACTCCCGAGCGCCTGCAGCGCTTCCTCTCACCCATTGCTCTGCTATT
Organism: uncultured Acidobacteriaceae bacterium; assembly: GCA_963763285.1. Lineage (GTDB taxonomy): Bacteria > Acidobacteriota > Terriglobia > Terriglobales > Acidobacteriaceae > Sulfotelmatobacter. The sequence goes on from CAVXOK010000030.1 coordinate 32,423, forward strand.
CACTCTGTCGGTAGTGCTCGCACGCCGCCAGAGTCGCAACGACCTCGGCCTGGGCTGGCGCGGCCTCATTCCCTCGCTGTGGATCTTGCCGACCGCAGCAGCGCTCGCTGCCCTGAGCATCTTCGTCGCAGCGAAAGTCGGCACGCTGCATCCGCTCTACAAAGCCGATTTCGCCCACATCTCCGGCTACCTGCTCTGGACCATCTACCAGCAGTTTCTTTTGCAAGACTATTTCATGGACCGAATGCTGCGCCTGGTCTCGAGTGAAGCCGCCGCTGTGTCGCTCGCCGGAACGCTCTTCGCCGCGGCGCACCTGCCCAATCTCGTGCTCACCGCAGCCACGCTGGTATGGGGCATCATCTCGTGCGCGCTGTTCCTGCGCTATCGCAACCTCTGGGCGCTCGGCCTGGCTCAAGGACTGCTCGGCCTCTGCTTCGCCATCTGCGTCCCCGACGCACTGCATCATCACCTGCGCGTGGGCTGGGATATCTACGCTATCGTTCGGGACCGTAGCTGGTCAAAACCACAGACCCCACAGCCAATCCACGCTGGCATGAGTAATCGTCGAGGCCGGCACCCGCCGCTGCTCGCGCCACGCGCGCCCGTAGAAGATTCCAGCGATGGTCGCCAGCAACACATAGCGCCAATTGAAATGGGCCGACCGCTTATTGAAGTGCGACAGCCCGAACAACACCGACGCGATCGCCAGAGCCCCCGGCCGTCCCACGCGCCGCTCAAGCAGGTTCTGCACCCAGGCGCGAAAGAAGAGTTCCTCCGGCACCGCCGTAAAGAAAAATATCCCCACCCAGCGCAGGAGCGCGCTGCCGATTCCCGGCAGGTTGCGATGGGGATGGATAAAGCCCAGCGCCAGTCCCAACAGCAGAACGATAGGCGCGAAGAAAACAAGCTCCCGCAGACCGGTCTTCCAGTCGCTCCATTTCAGATGGAAGTCGAACCCGGTCCCGCTCAGTTGCCGGATCACCAGGAATCCATACAAGCCCGCATCCACCAGGAACAATTCGTTCAAAGCCCGGAGCCCGCTCGGCCACGCCCGGTCAAACCAGCGCAAATCCACGGCCAGCCCCAGCACCAGCAGAATCAGCGCGTCCCGCCAGTCGCCACGCTGCGCGGGGTCGGCCGCCGCGGCGCGCAGCAGCAGCCACGCAATCGCCACCGGCAGAGCTGCATAGAGCGCGAACCATGCCCAGCGAAACATGTGCTGGGAGATCGAAACCATAACGTACGGCGCGACCAACAACGCCGGAAGACACACGCGCACAGCCACGGGCCAGCGCCCCACAGCGCGCGCCACGCGCTCCGCGGCAAAGCCGAACAAAACCGCCGGAGCCAGTTCCAACCCAAGCGCTGCAATCGCGACCGGCGTCACATTCTGCATGGGTTCATCTTAAACTGGCGTTCAAGACTGCGCACTCTCTTGTCTCGCAGCCGCATCCCGGCTAGAATTCCTTGGCATTTCGCAGGAGGCAATAACATGGCTGCTGCTCCGCTCTCGCCTGTACCGCACCGCTCCCGCCCGAACCGCGCCGCTTTCCCAAGGCGCACGCATCATCGACACTTTCATCGCGCCCTCGAAAACCTTCACCGATCTGCGCCGGAGCGCCGCATGGTGGGCGCCTTTTCTGCTTATGGTCGTGGTCTCGACTGCCATGGTGTATACCGCCGGGCAGAAGATCGGCTTCCGCAAGATCATGGAGAACCAGATGCAGGCCCAGCCTAAAGCACAGGAACGCCTGGAAAGGTTGCCCGCCGACCAGCGGGAAAAGCAGATGGATCAGGGAGCGAAAGTCACCCAGATCATCTCTTATGTTTTCCCGGCCCTGACGCTAATCATTTGGCTGATCATCGCCACCGCTCTGTTTGCCACTTTCAAGTTTGCCGCGGGCGCAGGCGTTTCGTTCAAAGTCTCGCTGGCCATCGTGATGTATGCGGCTCTTCCCCTTATGCTTAAGACACTGCTGGCGCTGGTTTCTGTGGTAGCAGGGATGAGTCCGGATTCCTTTTCCTTCCAGAATCCCGTGGCCACGAATCCCGGGCTATTTCATGAATCCAGTCGGACAATGTATTTCTGTACAGCGTGGCATCGCGCTGTCGATATTTTCATGATCTGGACGCTGGTTCTGACCGCGATCGGTTTCACTTGCGTAAGCAAAGTGAAAAGTGGCACGGCCTATGCCATTGTGTTTGGCTGGTGGGCGGTACTTACGCTGGTCGGGGCAGCGCTGGGCGCTGCGTTCTCTTAGTTCGCGGTTGAGGTATGCTTGGATGATCAGGAGGCTTTCCTATGAAACTCGCTCTCGCTGTTCTGTGTCTTTTCTGCAGCTCATTCGCCTTTGCCCAGACTTCATCATCCGCCGTGGCACCCAGCGGCCACCGCGCGCCGGTGAAGGATCCGGTCAGCTACGTCACTCCGCATGATGCTGCCGCGCTCGCGGAAAATATTCTCGGCGCCATTCACGCCATGCCGGCCGACAAATTCAATTACAAGCCCACACCCGAGCAGATGATTTCGCGCATCTGGTCGTCCACATCATTGGCTTCAAAGCGAACTATGTTCTATGCGCCAAGGCGGCGGACGTTCCCGCACCCAAAGTCGAGGAAGTCAAGGAAACCGATTCCAAAGACAAGCTGCTGGCCGCAGCCACGGCTTCGTTCGACTTTTGCGCCGAGGCATTGGGCAAGATGGACGACTCCAAGCTGGGCGACAGCATCGAACTCTTCGGCGGACGCCAAGGTCCCCGCGCCATGGCGGCGCTGATCCTGGCCAGCGGATGGGCCGACCATTACGCTGCCGCCGCAATGTATTTGCGGCTGAACGGAATCTTGCCGCCGACTGCGCAGCCAAAGAAGTAGTACGTGTCAAGTATCCGACGGCCTAATGCCCGATCTGGACGAGCTCCGCGTCTGGTGACGGAGAGTTACTCGGCGCGGGATGCTGCGGGCGCGCGCCAGCCGTCGAAGATCGAAACCTGATGCACGCACGAAACCGTGCAGTGCGGCGCGCAGCCTTTTTCGGTCAGATATTCGCGGCGCATGTCGTCACGCGTGTAGGTCGCGAGCGGCACTCCGGGATAGCCGCGCTGCTGCGAGCAGTAGTGCACCAGCCCGTCTTCGCAGATGTAGAGATAGCGCGCTCCCGCGCGGCAGCGCCATTCGTTCGGCAAGCCCTGCGCAATGTTGTCCTGAAAAGCGTTGATGCGGGTAAAGCTGCGCTTCTCCATCGACTTCATCTCGTGGTAAATGCGGCGCTCTTCGCCGCCCAGCGGCTGCAACTGTCCGCTGCCATCGTGAATAATTCCGATGGTCGAGCTGAAACCCAGTTCGATGGCGCGCTTGCCGATGGTGAGCGCGTCCTGCGGATTCGAAATGCCGCCGCCCACCACGGAATTGATGTTCACGTGAAACTCGGCGTGTTCGGCCAGCAGTTGCAGCTTCTTGTCGAGGACCTTCAGACTTTTCTTCGAAACTTCATCGGGATTGACGTTATCGATGGAGATCTGCAGCCACTCCAGCCCGGCGCGGTTCAGGCGCTGAATGCGTTCCGCGACCAGAAAGTAGCCGTTGGTGATCAATCCCGCGATCATGCCGTTCGCGCGAATGCGGCGGATCACGTCGTCGAGTTCAGGATGCAGCAGCGGTTCGCCGCCGGAAATCGTAACCACCGCCGTCCCCAGCGCGCCCAGCTTGTCGATGCGGCGAAACATTTCTTCCGTAGGCACGGGCTTCGAAAAATCGTCGAACTCGTTGCAGTAGGTGCAAGCCAGGTTGCAGCGGCGAACGGGAATGATGTGCGCCAGCAGGGGATGGTCGGTCGAGGCCAGCGCGCGCGCGGCCATGGCGGCTCCGCGCAGGTTGCGGTGGAGCGCCTTGGCGCGGCGGCGCAAGGTTGTGATGGTAGACGGCATCAGTTTGAGCTATCTCTTATTACAGCATGGATGGCGAGATAAGTGCAGGCTCGGCAACAGCGTTCGGTGAAATTAGCCGGGGCGAACGGCGCTCAATGCACATAGAACGTTATCCCTCCACCGCCTTGCGCAGAGCGGCTCTCGCCAGCAGGCGAGTGGAATCCAGCATCGGCAACGGCGACTGCTCCGGCGTCATCACCAACGGGATTTCAGTGCAGCCCAGGACTACCGCGTCGCAGCCTTCGTCTTTCAGGCTGCGGATCACTTCGGTGAGATAAGCCTGCGTGCGCGGCAGGAACACGCCCTGGACCAGTTCGTCGAAAATAATGCGGTGGATGCGCTCACGCTGCTCCGCGCCGGGAATGCGCTGCTCGATGCCCGCGGCTCTCAGCTTTTCGCTGTAGACCGGGCCTTCCATCAGCGCGCGGGTTCCCAGAATTCCCAGACGCTTGTAGCCGTGACGTTTGGCTTCGTTCGCAACCTCGACCGCAATGTGCAGCCAGGGCCGCGGCGAGCGGTGCTCCACCAGATCAAAAGCCTGATGCACGGTGTTGACCGGAGCAATCAGAAAGTCCGCGCCAGCCTTGGCCAGCTTATCCGCCGAGGAAAGCATAAGTTCGGCCACGCCCGCCCAGTCGTTGGCATCAATGCATTTCACGTAGTCGGCGAAGTCATGGCCGTGCATCGAAATTTCGGGATGATTGTGCGGGCCGAGCAACTCCCACCTTCCAGGCAGATGGTGCGATAGCACAGAGCGGCGCCTTCCGCGCTGCAGGCGACGATGCCGATGTGGAGAGACATTCAGTTGCCAGTTCAGTTTCTCAGCTGCGAATCATTCAGCTTTCGATTGTAGCCGGAGCAACGGCGTACGGGCTGCTCTGGCGATGACGTTTTTCGAATTCTTCGCGGGTGCAAAGGGTTTTGACATCGGTGATGCGGTCGACAGCGAGGATGCCATCGAGATGGTCGATTTCGTGCTGCAGGAGTTCCGAAAGGTTGCGCTCGTCCCCGGCGCGCAATTCGTGGTTCTCGCCCTTCATGTCCTGATAACGCACAGTGATTTGGCGATTCCGTTCGACTTGCATAAAGATCGAAAGAAAGCTAAGGCAGGCGTCCCAAACAATGATCTTCTCTTTACTGCGATCGAGGATTTCCGGGTTGATGAGCGGCCAGGGCTTCTCCCCGGGCAGTTGCAAGAAGATGACGCGTCGCCGCACTCCCAGTTGAGGCGCGGCAATCCCCCGGCCGTATCCCGTCGTTGCACGCCAGTAGGCGAGGGTGTCGGCGAGATCGTCGACCAGCGCAGCCACTTCAGGAGCGGATGGATCCTCAACCGGCAGCGCAATTTCCCGCAGCCGTGGATCACCGAGTTGCAGGATGGTCTTGACCGCCATGACTATCTCGCCGCGGCGGCGTCGAACAGATTCAGAAACTCCAGCTTCTTTTCCGCCGGCAAGAACGACGCCTCAAACGAGTTGCGGGCCAGTTCGCGCAGGTGCTCGTCGGTGAATCCGAAGGTTTGCTGGGCAAGCTGGTATTCGCGCGCCAGCGTTGTGCCGAACATGGCCGGGATCGTCGCTGTTCAGCGTAATCATCACGCCGTGATCGAAGTAGTTCTTGGCGGGATGATCAGCCAGGTTGGGGCAAAGACCGGTGCGCAGGTTGCTCGTCAGGCAGATTTCCACCGGAACCTGCCGCTGGGCAAGCTCTTCCACCAGATCGGGGTCATGGAATGCAGTTAGCCCGTGGCCGATGCGCTCGACGCGCAGGTTGAGCGCTCCCCAAATGGATTCCGGCGGACCAGTCTCGCCGGCGTGCGCGGTAAGGCGCAAGCCGTGGTCGGCCGACCAGGCGTAGGCGTCGCGGAAAAGCTCCGGCGGAGCTTTCTGCTCGTCGCCTCCGATGCCGATGCCGACCACCTCGCGGTCGTGATAGCGCACCGCCAGCTCGAAGACCTTTTGCGCGGCCTCCGCGCCGAACTGGCGGACTGCGTCGAAGATCCAGAGCAGCGAGACGCCGAAGTCGCGCGCTCCGCGGGCACGGCCGCGATCCAGACCTTCAAAGATGGCGGCGAAGTCCTGCTTTCGCCACAGGCAGACGCCAACCGAAACGTAAACCTCGGCATGCAGCACGTTTTCTTCTTTCAGTCGCTGCATCAGCCGGTAGGTGATGAGTTCGTAGTCGTCCCCACTTCGCAGATGCTCGGTAATGTTTTTGAACGCGAGCAGGAAGCCAGGGAAATCTTCGTAGCGGTAAAGTGCGTCGATCTCGGCCCGTGTAGCGCGTTCGCCATGGCGCTGCCGTAGTTCAAGCAATGTAGCCGGCTCGATCGCGCCTTCAAGATGCAGATGCAATTCAGCCTTGGGCAGGAGGCGCAGAAAACTATTCGGCGGCCGATCGGGCGCGGAGGACGTCACTTCTTGATTGTAGATTCTTGCGGGAAGATTTGCGAGGAGGGGATTTTCGGCCGCCACTCATCTGGCGTCAGTAAAGCCGCTTTGTCATCCTGAGCAGAGTAAGCAATTCGCGGTGTAAAGGTTTGCGGAGTCGAAGGACCCCTGCACTCCTTGCAGCAACCGCTGGCTTCTATGAGAACTCCCACCAGACGGCGTGACGTGCGAACTTCCTTAGAGGCGAACGACTGGCGCACCCATGCGGTCCTTAGACCACGCTCAGGAGGACGCCGCGGTTTTGCTGACGCCTGATCGCTGATAGCTACTTCTTCGCGAACTCGCTCCGATGCCGGCTGTAGAAGCAGTAGATCAGCAGGCCAAGCCCGAGCCAGATCACGAAGCGCAACCATGTGATCACGGTGAGCCCGAACATCAGGCCGCCGCAAAGCACAATCGAGATCAGCGGGAACCACGGCACAAACGGGACTCGGAACGCGCGCTTGCGATCGGGCTGCCGGCGCCGCAGGATGATCACTCCCAGCGAAACCAGAACGAAGGCAAACAGCGTCCCGATGTTGGCGAGGTCGGCGGCATCTCCAATGTCCACAAGGCCCGCAGGAATTCCCACGGCGAAACAGGCGATCCAGGTGGAAATGTGCGGCGTCTTAAATCTCGGGTGCACCGCGGAGAACAGCTTCGGCAGCAAGCCGTCGCGCGACATCGCGTACCAGATGCGCGCCTGCCCGTACTGAAACACGAGCAACGAAGAGATCATGCCCGTCAGCGCTCCGATCACGATGACCGAGCGAAAGAGCGGGTGCACGCCCAGATACTTCATCGCGTAGGCCACGGGCGCTTCGGCGGCTTCACCGGACACGAAGGTTGTGTACTTCATCATGCCGAGCAGCACGACGGCAACGCCGACATAGAGCAGCGTGCACACCACCAGCGACATGATGATGCCGAAGGGCAAATCTTTTTGCGGATTGCGCGATTCTTCGGCGGCGGTCGAGACCGAATCGAATCCGATGTAGGTAAAGAAAACGATGGCCCCTCCGGTAACGATTCCGGCGAAGCCAGAAGGCGCGAAGGGCACCCAGTTCGCGGGCTTCACCAGCATTCCACCGACTACCAGGAAGGTCAGGATGGCGCCGATTTTGACCGCCACCATAATGTTATTGGTCTCCGCCGACTCCTTCACTCCGCGCACCAGCAGCAGCGTGAGAACGAAAACGATGAGAAAGCCAGGGAGATTGAAATAGGCGCCCGTCCACTGCCCGCCGGCCCAGACCGGACTCGCAAATTTTTCCGGCAAGTTGATGCCGAATACCGCCAGTTGCGCTTTTGTATAACCAGCAAAGCCCACCGCGACGGCGACGTTCGACACTACGTATTCGAGGATCAGGTCCCAGCCGATGATCCAGGCAAAAATTTCGCCGAGCGTGGCATAGGAGTAGGTGTAGGCGCTGCCGGCGATAGGAATCATCGAAGCCAGTTCGGCATAGCACAATCCGGCAAAACTGCAGGCGATCGCGACCAGGAAAAACGAAATCGCAATCGATGGCCCGGCCGGCGGGCGTCCGTGCATCAGCGCTCCCGCCGTGCTGCCGGTGCGCAGTAAATTGATGATTACGTCGAGCGCCTGCGCATGCAGAATGGATGGGGCCTGGAAATATTCGCCCGCGGCCGCGGTGCCGGTAAGGATGAAAATTCCCGAGCCGATGATTGCGCCAATGCCCAGCGCAGTCAGCGACCAGGGACCGAGAGTTTTTTGCAGCCGTTGCCCCGGGGCCTCGGATTCGGCGATCAGTTTGTCGATCGACTTGCAGCAGAAAAGCTGATTGTCGGAGGTGCGAACCGTCGAAGTGCTTGTGGCGGCGGGTTCCGTGGGTAGTGATGGCAAGAGGTGGTTGTCTCCTCCGAACAGGAGTCGGGCATGGGCGACGGCCCATGCCCGTAATTCCGAGCGTGCGGCCTACCGCTTCGACTGGCCGCGAGCCAACTTCTTCACCTTGCGCTTCTTCGATCCGCGCGCGTAGTCGCGGGGCTTCTTCGGCTTTTCCGCTTTGCTCTTCTTGCGCGAGGCGCGTTTTGATTTTTTGCGTTCTTCTTTGGTCAGCGTTGCTGTGTTTGCCATGATTGCTTTCTTGGACCTCTAATTTTGTAATTTGGTAACAGGAGAATTTCGTAATTCAAGGCCACCAATGCAACCCGATGAAATTACCAAATTACCCGATTACAAAATTACCAGATCGCCCTTATGCTCGCTCCAGCTGCGCATACTTCTCCACCAGCTTCTTCAATCCGAAGCGAGGGAATTGTACCGTAATCTTGGCTTCTTCGCCTTCTCCTTCTCGCTGGTAGACCGTCCCCTCGCCATATTTCGGATGCCGCACCTTCTGCCCGGGGCGAAATCCGCGCTTGCCAGTAGGCTCCTCGACCGGCGTCTTGGGAACGCTGAATTTCTTGCCTCGCGAGGCGAAAAACTCGGCGATGTTCTCGATCGAGTTGTAAGGCTTGGCCGGGGCAGTCGGCTTTTGACGGCTCGCTTGTCCGCCCGCCCGACTTCCAGCTTGCACTCTGGTCTTCATCTTCGTAGGAGTAGTGCGTGTCTCCGTCGTGAGTGCGGGGCTGCGCCCCGCTGGACGGCCAGGGGCGGCCGCCCCCACATAGCCCGCGCCCGTGCCCGCCCTACTGCGGCGTCCGCCGAGTTCTTCGATCAACTGGATCGGCACTTCTTCCAGAAATCTCGAAGGCACGCTGGCTTCCGGCAAATCGGTACCGTATCTCCGCCGGTAAACCGCGCGGGTCAGAATCAGTTGGTCCATGGCGCGAGTCATGCCCACGTAGCAAAGCCGCCGTTCCTCTTCCACGTCGTCGGGCTCGAGCATCGTGCGCGAGTGCGGAAACAAGCCCTCTTCAAGGCCGCTGAGAAAAACCAGCGGAAACTCCAGGCCCTTGGCCGCGTGCAGGCTCATCAGCGTGATCTGCGAGCGCTCGTCGTAGTCATCGGCATCGCTGATAAGCGCCGCGTGGTCGAGAAACTGGTCGAGCGTTTCGCCGCGGTCGCGCGAGTCCATGGCGGCATTCACCAACTCGCGCAGGTTTTCGATGCGCGAGAAAGCTTCGGGCGTGTCTTCGTCTTCGAGCAACTTGATGTAGCCGGTGCGGTCGATGAGAAATTTAAGCAGGTCGGCCGTCGCTGGCTGTAGCGAGCGGGGAACGTAGCCGCCGCCGGTCCGTCTGCTCTTTGTCTTCGTTGCCGGCGGGAAAATGCTGGCGCCGTCGTCGTTGGCCGTGATCTGTTCCGCCTCGCCAGTGTAAGCTCCGCCGAAGTCGAAGGCGGTATTCTCGAATTCGTTGGGGTCAAAGGCGGCCGCATTCTCGTCCACGATCGGTGCGTTCTCGGCTGCGGCAGGCGCCGGCGAGTTGCCCATAGTTTCTCGGCCCACGTTCTCTTCCAATTGCTCGACGAACGTTCCCGCCAGAATCGCCTGCGCGTCCACAATCAACTGCTGAAAGCTCTTCAGCGCCGCCAGCGCGCGCGGCGGCAGCAGTTGCCGCCGAATTGCTTCCCCGATCGCGCCCCACAGCGACAGCCCAGTCTCGAGCGCGAGATGTTCGAGCGTCTCGATGGTGCCTTTGCCGATGCCGCGGGTAGGCGTGTTGATCACGCGCAGCAGCGAGATCGAGTCATCGGGATTCTGGATGACTTTCAGATACGAGATCATGTCTTTGATCTCGGCGCGCTCATAGAACGAGAATCCGCCGACCACTTTGTATTTCAGGCCATAGCGTCGCATGGCTTCTTCAAACAGCCGCGACTGCGAATTAGTGCGGTAAAGCACCGCCGCCCGCGGAGTCTCGCCGCCGGAATTTTCGGCACGACCCGCCTCGCGCAGATACTTCGCAATGTGGTCGGCAGCGAAGAGCGCCTCATTCTCGCCATCGGGAGCCTCGTAATAGCCGATCTTCGTCCCGCCCTGCCGCGAAGTCCAAAGATTCTTGCCCTTGCGCCGGATGTTGTTCGCCACCACCGACGACGCCGCCTCCAGAATATTCTGCGTGGAGCGATAATTCTGTTCCAGGCGAATGATCTTCGCCTCAGGGAAATCCTTTTCGAATTCGAGAATGTTCCGGATGTCGGCCCCGCGCCACGAATAAATCGACTGATCTTCATCGCCAACAGCGCAAACGTTATGCCGCGTCCCCGCCAGCATGCGCATCAGTTCGTACTGCGGCCGGTTGGTGTCCTGATATTCGTCGATCAGCAGATATTGAAAGCGGCGGTTGTAATACTCGCGCACCGGCGCGGACGTCTTCAACAGCCGCGTGGCTTCCAGAAGAAGATCGTCAAAGTCGAGAGCGTTGGCCTTGCGCAGCTCCTTGCGATACTCCTCGAACAGATGCGCGATCTTCTCGGTCTTCGGATCAGCCGACTGCAGGTAAAGCTCCTGCGGATCGAGCATATGATTCTTCGCCCACGAAATGCGCGAGAGCACAGTGCGCGGCGTAAGTTGCTTGTCGTCGAGCCCCAGCCGCTTCATCACCGACTTGACCACCGATTGCTGATCGCTCTCGTCGTAGATCACAAATTTCTTCGTATGCCCAATCGGCGGCTGCCCAGGCGTGGCCGAAGGAATCTGCAAAGCTTCAATATCGCGGCGCAGCACCCGCACGCAGAAAGAATGAAACGTAGAAATCACCGGCTTGGCAATGCTCAATCCGCCAACAAGCTTCTCGACGCGCTCGCCCATCTCGGCGGCAGCTTTGTTGGTAAAAGTCATCGCCAGAATGGATTCCGGCATCACTCCCATGTGCTCGATCAGATAGGCGATGCGGTAAGTGATGACGCGCGTCTTCCCGCTCCCCGCGCCCGCGAGGATCAGCACCGGCCCCTCGGTAGTTTCGACGGCCTCGCGCTGCTGCGGATTCAGTTGATCAAGAAAAGACAATGCGGAAGTGGCTCCGGAGCTGATGATTAGATTTTACAGGGATTCGGGATTTGCGACTCTTCCCTTTTGGATTAAATCGATCTACTAGCAACTGATGATCATGCCCCGAATCGCGGATAGACTCTAGACGGGCCCGTGGTGTAACGGCAACACAGCACCCTGCGACGGTGGCAGATGCGGGTTCGATCCCGCCGGGTCCACGCTCCGGTTGCGGAGCGCGGGTTCTGTGGGGAGCGAAGCAGGGATAGCTTCCCTACAAAAGTAACTTGACTGCAGATTAGGTGACCTATACTGGAATTGTCGCAGGGTGCTGTAGGTGCCAGATTTGATCGGCCCCGAGAAATCGGGGCCTTCGTCTTCGACCCTCACACCCAAGCCCCCATCAAATGTCCCAGCCCTCCGCGCACCAGCAACCCTCTTCGCGGTCTTGAAGTACGCGCATTGAGTTCCTTGCCCTGCAGAACTCGGTCCTGTGGAATCCCATCCCCATCAGCTCGTCCTGCAACTTCGGGATCGAAGAATAATTGGAACGGCTCCCCGTACCCGGCCACACGTTTAGAGAGCGCATCGAGCGCTTCTCTCTGCCCCGCATTGAGCAGCGCCGGATCCACCGCAAAATCAAACACCACGCCGCTACCCGCAGGCATTTTCGCAACAAAGCTCAACGTGCTCATGCAGGCTTCGCGAGTCAGATAAGGCGTCACACCCAGCCACGAGTAAAACGCCGCCGCGCCCAAATCGAATCCAGCCCCTCCAAGCCCATCCGCCAGCGTCTGCCGCTCGAAGTCGATAGGCACAAAGGTCAAAGCCGGCGGAATCGCAATGCCAGCAGCCTGCAACTGCTCACGCTTCCAGGCCTGCGTCGCCGGATGATCCACCTCGAACACCCGCAGGCCGGGATGAGGATTGCGGTAGGCGAAAGTATCGAGCCCGGCGCCGAGGACAACATATTGCCTCACCCCATGCGCCACGGCGCGAGCCAACTCGTCCTCGGCATAGCGGCTGCGCGCCGCCATAAACGCCCGAAACGCGCGCGAAAACGCATGGTGCTCTTTGGGATTCGATCGCAGCTCTTCGGCCGCTTCCGACCCAATAATTCGCAACGCCAGAGGATCGTCAAGCACCCGAGGCTGGTCCAGCAGTTGATGCGCGGCCCGCCGAATCGCCACCCGTTGCGCCGTTCTGCTGAATTTCCCCTCTTGCATCGGCGCACTCGATCTCTTATTCCGCTCCCGCCAGCGCCGCCTTGCATTCCTCACAGGGACAAAGCTCGCGCAGCAACTTCCACGAGTAAATCCCAAGGTCGTGATCATCGTTCCACTTGAACCGGATGGCATATTTCCCCATGCCTTCAGCGGAAACCGGCTTGGCAGCAGGTTTAAACATGGGCAATGCGCCGGGAGCAGGTTTCGCAGGCTCTCCCGGCTTCCGCCGAGCTTTGTCGCGCTCTTCGTTGCACATAGCGCAAGGGCAGGCGTCGCGGAGATAGACGAAATCGTAGTGGGAAACGTGGCCGTCGGCCCATTCGATGTCCACACCCGTGCCGGTCGTAAGGTTCACCTTAACCGACTTGGGATCGGTAGCCGCGGTGGGCGCCTGTAGCGGGGACTGCATAGCTTAAGTATCGCATAGCAGAAAGCCACAAAGCCGCGGAATTGTCCCCAACGCCCCGAATCCGGTAGAATAGAAGTTTCCGTCAAGGCCTCTGAAAGGATCTACAGCAGTCATGGCACAACAATGTGATATCTGCGGCAAGAAGCCGCAATTCGGAAACCGCATCAGCCACGCCCACAACGTCACCAAGCGGCGCTGGAACGTCAATCTGCGTCCGGTGCACGCCCGCGTAGGCGCCGCCACCAAGCGCATCCGCGTCTGCACCTCCTGCCTGCGCAGCGGCAAAGTGGTCAAGGCGTAGCGAAGCGTCTTCAGAGCGTTACTGCACGCCCAGCAACTGAACATCGAAAATCAGAGTAGCATTGGCCGGGATAGCTCCCGGATAACCCTGCGTCCCATAAGCCAGTGCCGGAGGAATCCGCAACTGCCGCTTACCCCCCACCTTCATTCCGGCAACTCCCTCTTCCCATCCCTTGATCACCTCGCCGTTGCCGATCGTGAAATCGAAAGGCTTCCCCGCATCCACCGAGCTGTCGAACTTCTTTCCGCTAGTAAGCCAGCCCGTGTAATGCACCCGCACATGGCTGCCTTCTTTCGCCACCTCGCCGTTCCCCACCCGGATATCCCAATAGATCAGTCCCGAAGCAGTCTTCACGCCGTCGCCCGTGACTTTCGTGGGAGCGCTCGTGTTGGACTTCTGCGCCGCGCCCTGCGCCAGCACAAACACTGCCGTCAGCGCGAGCATGACGGCAATCGCCGCAACATACTTAGTCATTCCTGTCTCCTTTAAGATCATTTAACTATAGGAAGCAGAGAGCTGCACATAGGTTTTCCGGTTCCCGCCAGTTGCACGGTTCGCGCGCTCAAGATTCTCACGCCAGCGCAATCACATCAATCTCCACCAGCACATCCTTAGGCAGCCGCGCCACTTCCACGGTAGACCGAGCCGGCGGCATCCGAACTGAAATACTGGCCGTAAACCTTGTTCATGGCGGCAAAGTCGTCCATGTTCTTCAGGAAGACAGTAGTCCGCACAACTTTCCCCAGCCCGCTGCCCGCAGCTTCCAGAATCTCCGACAGATTCCGCAGCACGCGATCCGTCTGCGCCGCCACATCTCCCGCAACGACTTGCTGCGTAGCTGGATCGATGGCGATCTGCCCCGACGTGAACACAAATCCATTAGCCTTGATCGCCTGCGAGTAAGGCCCAATCGCCTGAGGAGCGTCTTTGGTGGAAACAACTTCGCGCATGAATCCTCCGCCCTCAATTAACGCAGATGCGCTCCGACGAAGTCAAACCCGGGGAGTCCAAGGCAGGCCAAAGAAGGTCAAGACATGCCTTGACGGACCAAGTCGCGCCAGCGATGCCATTCATCAGTCCCACACGTAAGTGCGGGTCAGCGTGGGAAAGAGAAACCGAGTCCCGAAAGGGACGGCACCGGGCGTCACGCGTACTCTTCAACCCACGAGGTCCATGATCATGTTGACTCACTGTCCACTGATCACTGGCCACTGACCACCGTTTCCATCACAAATTCCCGCCAGCGTTCGACATCGAACATACAGACCCTTGTGGATGTTGTGATACTGCCCGGTTAATCAATCCCGACTACCCATGAAGAAAGCCGACAGTGATCGCATCCACGAACTCTGTTCACTGATCGCGGTCGAGCAAGACCGGCAGAAGTTCCTGAAGCTTGTCGAAGAGCTAAACCGTATCTTGGGAGCGAAAGATGAGCGGCTCCAACAAAACAAGCCGGACGACAAATAAACGCGCGTTTTCCCCGTCGCGCGCTTACTCGCAGGTCCTGTTCAGAAGGAATTAAGGGTGCGCTCTAATGTTCTCCATGTAGAAGCGATGGGGGCATTCTCCGTACCTTCGCTTCAGATTTGTTTAAGTATCCGTAAAACTATGGCCCAAACTACAGTGTCCCTGAAACAAGCCGAAACGCCCGATCGCATCCAATCAGAATGGGCACATTGGCACCGGAGAACATAATCGCTAGGACTAAAACATCAACCGGGCCGATTAAGAAAGCTCCCCTGCATCCCGGCGCTCGCTCCGATGCCGCGGGGAAGGCCGTAAGCAATGTAATTCTCCTGTCGCTCCCCGACGGGGAGTACAAGTTGCTTAGACCTAACCTGATCCCAGCGGACCTGCCGCAATACGAAATCCTGCACGAGCCCGGGGAAAAGATCGATTTCACTTATTTTCTGAACGACGGCATGGCCTCTCTGGTGGCTCTTAGCCGTGACGGGAGAAGCGTCGAAGTCGGTATCGTCGGCGTGGAAGGCATGGTGGGAATGCCCCTGACCGTGGGCCTGCGGCGAGGCACCTTTCGCGCCATCATGCAGATGTCGGGCACTGGAGTGCGTGTGCCCTCGGATGTTTTTCAAGAACTTTTGTTGTACGCTCCGACGCTCCGGTCACAACTGAGTCGCTTCGCTCTGATGCATGGCATGCAGGTTGCCCAGCTTGCCGCTTGCAACCGGCTGCATGAAATTGTGCAGCGCCTGTCCCGCTGGCTCCTGATGTGTCAGGACCGCGTCGACTCCCAGTTGCTTCCTTTGACTCACGAATTCCTCGCGCAGATGCTCGGCACCGGACGTCCCAGCGTGAGCCTGGCGGCAGCGGCCCTCGAAGATGCCGGCCTGATTGAAAACCTGCGCGGCACCGTCAAAATACTGAACCGCAAAAACCTCGAAGCGGCGACCTGCGAATGCTACGGAGTAATCCAGCACTTCAACGGCGGCCTGGGCTTGAAATAACCATCCACTTCAGCTTTTCTGAAGTCTCCACGTCTCACACCTGCAGAGAAGGCCAAGCTAGGAATGCCCAGACACGCACGGCAACATGCCGCTGTAAGCCGATTAGCGTATTGAAGCTAACTCAAAAGCGTGGCAAAGTAGTCTAATGATCTATGGCGAACAAAGAGCGAATACGCCTTGCGCTGAAGTTTTCCAATGATGGACGAGTTCACGTACCAACGAGCAACGACAAGTAGGATTGTCCGGAGGTTGGGGCCTGGGCGGAGGATAAGCACAGGCTCGTCTAGCTGTATGCAACGCTGTTTTCGAAAGGGATGAAGGCTAAATGGGGCAAACGTGTATACGTGGAACTGTACGCTGGCGCCGGCTATGCCGTCCGGGGAAGGGCGACAATCAATCGGCTCGCCGCTCGAGCGTTGCGGAGCATGCTTTCGACAAATTATATTCAGCGAAGGGATGCCGACAGCCGGGTTAAAGCCGGATCTGGGATCGAGAAGCTGAAGCTAAGCCGTCGCTCCAAGAGTTGTCGGGGAGGAGATTGGAGAAGACTCCGGCCTCAGAAATACCCAGGAATCTCGAAGCCCTTAAGAGGCTGCGTTCGGCGCCACTTTCCCATGGCTGAACATCGTATATCATAGAGGGAAATTGCGATGCATAGAGTATCTGACGATTCTTCGCTGACATTCCTCTAGGAACCAAAGACAGCACCGTCCTAACGCTATGCTTTGCTGATCCTTTTGACATCAGCCTCAAGTTCGGCACAATCAAGGCGTTATCGAATTCGCTTCGTAGATTTTCTGGTGCTTCTTGAGGATGTATTCCGATGCGAACCGTTGTCCTACAGGCTAGGGGCTACGAGATCATGGAAGACGCAGTAAAGGTGAGACGAGTTCGGAGGATCATGAAGAGCTGGAGGGAGCGATGGAGAATTGCAGAGCATCGGAACATCGGCGATATTGTTTGGCCAAGCTGGCGTTGGAGGAGTTCGCCGAGACGCTACTGGAGACTTGCTGGGAGTATCTGCCAACTACGATTCATAGGATGACAGACATGGTGAGACGTCTAGATGAGAAGAATCTGCAAGCTGTACTACATCGCTTTGTTCTCACGAGAATAAGCTTCAGAGCACGAATCTTTGCCGCGGACAAGAAAGGTTGAAGTACGGAGATTCGCGGATAATATACTGTAACTTTCCTTGAGAGGCTAGGATATTGTGAGCGCTAAACTCCCACATCGAATGGACCGACGCGACTTGGAACCCAGTTCGCGGCTGCACCAAGATCAGCCCCGGCTGCAAGCACTGCTACGCCGAGACATTCGCGGAGAGGTTCCGCGGGGTCAAGGGGCATCCCTACGAACAGGGGTTCGACCTGCGCTTGGTTCCCGCGAAGCTGACGGAGCCGTTCACCTGGCGTGCTCCGAAGCTCGTGTTCGTGAACTCGATGAGCGACCTTTTCCAGGACGGTGTGCCCGACGACTACATCGAGGCGGTCTGCAAAGTCATGGTCAAAGCGAACTGGCACACGTTCCAAGTCCTGACGAAAAGATCAGCCAGGCTGAAGGAACTCTTGAACGGACGCCTGCGCTTCGCCGCGAAGCAAGAGCACATCTGGTGGGGAGTCAGCGTCGAGGATCAGAAGTACGGCCTGCCGAGGATCACCGACCTTCAACGAGCTCACGCAGCTGTCCGCTTCCTTTCAATCGAACCCCTCCTCGAAGACTTGGGCGTCTTCGATCTCTCTGGCATCAGTTGGGCGATCGTTGGGGGCGAAAGTGGGCCGGGCGCTCGCCCGATGCGGGAAGAGTGGGTGGTCTCAGTGCGCGACCAGTGCCGCGAGTCCCACGTTCCATTTTTCTTCAAACAGTGGGGCGGCGTCAGGAAAGCAAGAAATGGCAGGCTCCTTGAAGGCCAGACCTATGACGAGTACCCACGCCGAGTTTCCTCGCCGATTCCAGAGAAGTCGAGCTGCTTGGCTTTTGCTCGCGACATCCTGGATTCGCTTCAACAAATAGTTCCGGCGAGCCCGCTGCTGCCATCTGCGGTCTGAAGCACCCTAAATCTTCTGCAGCCTCTGCACCTCATGCACCCCAGGAATCTTCCTCAACCCAGCCATGATCTGCTCCAGATGCTTAAGGTCGGAGATATCAAGAACGATCTCCACACTAGCCTGGCTATTCTCAGTACGCGCCCCAATGTTTCGTATATTACTCTGAGCATCTCCAATGACGCTGGTAATGCTTTTAAGCATACCAAACCGGTCATCACAATAAACCGTAAGCTTCACCGGATAAGCCGTAGGCGTCGTCTCATCCCGAGCCCACTCCACATCGATGCGCCGTTCCGGTTCATACATCAGGTTGGTCACGTTCGGGCAGTTCGCCGCGTGCACCGCCACGCCCTTGCCCCGCGTGATGTAGCCCACAATGCTCTCTCCGCGAATGGGATTGCAGCAGCGCGCCCGATAGACCAGCATGTCGCCCTGGCCCTTGACCATGATGGCGTTGTGGTCGCCAAACACGCGCCGCACCACGCTCGCGATCGCGCCGGGCTGGTTCGAGAGTCCCTCAGCTTCAATGTCGCCCGCCATCGAAGGCGTCGCGCCCGCCGGCAGCAGCCGCGCCAGCACCTGCCGCGCCGAATATTTTCCATACCCAATGCCGGACATCAGGTCGTCAACTTTGCCCAGCCCATAACCGCCAGCAACTTTCTGCAGCTCTTCATCTTTGATTTCCTTAAGAGCGATGCGATACTTGCGCGCCTCTTTCTCAATCAGCTTGCGGCCAATTTCAATGGAGCGCTCGCGCTGATGCACGTTGAGCCAGTGCTTGATCTTGTTGCGCGAGCGCGAAGACTTAACCAGCCCCAGCCAGTCGCGGCTGGGCTTGTGTCCAGCCTGCGTAAGGATCTCGACAATGTCTCCCGAGTGCAGCTTGTGGCGCAGCGGCACCATGCGCCCGTTCACCTTGGCGCCGACGCAGGTGTGTCCAACTTCTGTGTGGATGGTGTAAGCGAAGTCGATCGGCGTAGCGTCGCGCGGAAGCACTACGACTTTGCCTTTGGGCGTGAAGGTGTAAACCTCTTCGGGATACAGATCGACTTTCAGCGCCGAAAGAAATTCATTGGGATCGCTGACGTCGCGCTGCCACTCGACCACCTGCCGCAACCACGCCAGCCGCTGCTCATCCTGCGCCGAGACTGGGCCGTCTTTATATTTCCAGTGCGCCGCGATGCCTTCCTCCGCCATCTTGTGCATCTCTTCAGTGCGAATCTGGATCTCGAATGGCGTTCCATCTTCTGTGATGACTGAGGTGTGCAGCGACTGGTAGAAATTCGGCCGGGGCATGGCGATGAAATCTTTGATGCGTCCCGGCACCGGCCGCCAGATGTTATGGATGATGCCGAGCACTGCGTAACAGTCTTGCAGCGACCGAGTAATGATGCGCATGGCAAACAGGTCGTAGACCTGGTCGACGGAAATGCGCTGGCGCTGCAGCTTCTTGTGGATCGAGAACAGGCGCTTGATGCGGCTCTCCACCTTGGCCTGGATGCCGGCCTCTTTCAGCTTGTCGTTGATGATCCCCTGCATCTTGGCGAGAAAAGCTTCGCCCTTTTTGCGGCGCGCGTTGACCGCTTTCTCCACCTGCTCGTAGCCGGCGGGATCGAGGAAGCAGGAAGCCGAGGTCTTCGAGTTCGCCGCGAATTTTTCCCATGCCGAGGCGATGGGCGATGGGGGCGTAGATCTCGAGCGTCTCTTGCGCGATCTTGTGTTGGCGGTCGGGCTGAAGGTGTTCGAGCGTGCGCATGTTGTGCAGGCGATCGGCGAGTTTGATGAGCACCACGCGGATGTCATCGACCATGGCGAGCATCATCTTGCGCAGGTTTTCGGCCTGCGCTTCTTCGCGCGTGGCGAAATCGATCTTGCTGATCTTGGTGACGCCTTCGACGATGTGCGCGACCTGCTCGCCGAATTCTTTGCGGATGTCGACGATGGTGACCGAGGTGTCTTCGACTGAGTCGTGGAGCAGGCCGGCGGCGATGGCGACCGGGTCCATCTTCATTTCAGCCAGCACCAGCGCCACTTCGAGCGGGATGCACCAGGTAAGGCTCGCCCGAGGCGCGCATCTGGCCTTCGTGATACTTCAGGGAGTAGTCGTAGGCTTTCTTGACGATGGAGAGGTCGTCCTGGGGACGGTTCTCCTCGATCCGCTTCATGAGCTCGCGGAACTTGGTGAGGGTGAGAGCGGTGGTCGCGATCTGTTGGCGCAAGCTCGCCATGTAGGATTATAGCTCGCAGTGTTCCTGCCGGAACATTCGGCTGAATGTTCCAGTCGGAACATAAGAGCGGTTTTACCGGAACACTGTGGATAATTCGGAAATCTCGGAAAACCACCTTAAAGCTATAGTTGGTTGGCTGCAGGTGACTGGGAGGGTTAGGGTTAGGCAAGTGCCGATATATCGGCAGGGAAAGCGTGGGGCGAAGGGAAAGCGATGAAAAGCGGCGCTCGAGGCTGGCAGTCGGGGATGGGGAGTGCTAAAAAGGCAGTGGGAAGTCAAAATCGCCGCCCTGTCTCTTCCTCCAAAGGACGGAAAGACAAGGACGGGGCACCCCGAGTGGGGCGTCGTGTGCATGGAAAGACGCGGACAGGAGTGTCCGCGCCACACGAGCCTTGCCATACCAGCCTTGCCACACGCGCCAGCTACACAACGCAGACTGGGCTCACTAAACTGAGGGAGGGCCGTCCTACCAAGAGTTGGTCGCGGCATTGCCGGGTCTCGCCTATGCGAATTAACGTGATTGGCTTTGTGGTGCTGTTGGTTTTCTGCTTGAGCTCTCCTGTGCATTCTGTTTCACAGGCTCAGCCTTCTGGAACGACAGCCGCCAACGAACCGAGGATGGCTTTAGTTGGGCTTTGGGGTTGTGAGCAGTCATTTGGTCCGCTGGTGCGGGGTGAGCTCACGATTGATGCTCGCGGTGACGAGTGGCGGGCGCGGATCGCGGGATATGACGTACCGGTTGAGCACCCGAGCTTTGATCGCACGAACGGCGAGATTCATTTTGCTTTGCCTGGGGAGGCTGGCAAGTTTCGTGGGCGTCTTCATCTTCGCGCGAACGGCAACCGCATTGTTGGACACTGGATACAGCTGTCTGGCGTTGCCTTTTACAACTACTCGGGTTATGCGAGTCCGGTAGAACTGTCGGAAGTGGCGCCTCGGGTCTGGCGGGGCGAGGTGGTGCCACTCGATGAGCGGGCGTCTTTTTATATTTCGATTGAAAGGGATCCCGAGGGATCGATGAAAGCGTTTCTTCGGAATCCGGAGGCCAATTACTTCCGGCGACAGACTTTTGATGTGGAACTGAAGGATGGCGCCGTCACCCTGTCTCAGAAGGGTGAGGTGCAATTGCGCGGAAGCTATGATCCGCAGGCGGACGTCCTGTCTATGCCGATTGTGGGTTCTTATCCGCTGGTGCAGTTTACGCGACGCGACCGGAACAATGCTTTGGGTTTTTATCCCCGCGTGCCCGCGCCTTCCGGACCTTATGTTTATGAGAAGCCCATTGCAGACAACGATGGCTGGGTTACGGCATCGCTGGCGGACGTGGGATTGGAACTGGGGCCGATTGCGGAGTTGATTCAAAGGATCCTGACGACTGCGCCTTCGCTTAGTAATCCCGTGAACATTCAGAGCCTGCTGATTGCGCGGCACGGCAAGCTGGTGTTCGAAGAGTATTTCTATGGATTCAACAAAGAGCGGACGCACGATATGCGGTCCGCGGGGAAGACCTTTGGGCCGGTGCTGGTCGGTCTGGCGCGCGAGCATGGGGCGAAAATAGAGTTGGACTCGGCAGCCTATTCGTTCTTTCCGGAATACAAACCTTTCGCGAACTGGGATGAGCGCAAAAATAAGATCACAGTGCGGGATCTGATGGATATGACGTCAGGGCTGGCCTGCGATGACCATGATCCGTCGTCTGCCGGAAACGAAGATACGATGCAGATGCAGACCACGCAGAACGACTGGTACAAGTTCGCGCTGGATTTGCCGATGGCACGCGAACCTGGCGGCGAACAGGCGGTTTACTGTTCGTCAGGAATTAACCTGCTGGGCGGCATCGTCAAGAATGCTACTGGCGATTGGCTGCCGGAATTCTTTCAGCAATATTTTGCTCGACCGCTTCAGATCACTTCCTACCACTTGAACCTTATGCCGACCGGAGAGTTTTACCTGGGCGGAGGACTTTACCTGCGGGCTCGCGATCAACTGAAGCTTGGGCAGCTTTATCTTTCTGGCGGAGTTTGGAATGGGAAACGCATTCTGAGCGAGGCCTGGGTAAAGGATTCGGTGGCGCGGCACTCGGGGTTTCCACCGGTCATCGCCTCGGACACAGATCATGGATACACCTACGCCTGGCATACGCGTCTTCTGAAAGCGGGCGGACGCGAATTTCGGGATTACTACGCTGCCGGCAATGGAGGCCAGTATGTGCTGGTGCTGCCCGATCTCGATATGGTGGTGGGAATTACCGGGGGAGACTACGCGGAGCGGGACAAGTTTTTCCCGTGGGAATCGCAATTGGTGCCGCAGTACATTATTCCGGCGGCGCTGGCTTCGGAGAAGCACTAATTCTGAGCTACCTTCGGGCGGGGTTATCTCGCTTTGCTGCCGTCGTTGACTTGGAAAGAAGCGGGCGAGGGCGCCCGCTCGACACACACTCGCTAGGGTGTTGGCTGGTCGTGCTTAGGGAGGTTCGGGGTCAGCTTTCGCATTAGAAATTCTTCGACCAGATTGGCGGCGCCGGTTGCACCAATTCCGATGGCGGCGTTTTCGAAAGTTAATCCCGCTCCTCGATTTTGGGATGGATAGTAGAGGTTTGAGATACCGCCTGCGGCCAGGTTCCCGAGGATATTCGAGTAATTTGCCTGCCAGCGTCCATTGTCGCCTTTGCAAATCACTGAGTTCGCGATGGCGTACAGAATCCGCGAACGCTTGCTGCCGGTTCCTTTGTAGAAATAGCGGGGATCCTGTTTCAGGAGCGAGGGCAGCACGGCGCTTCCGATGAACGTGCCCGCAGCAAGGTCGGCATAAGCGGCGCCGTAGCGTTTTCCATAACCTTGTGCGCCTTGCCCGTATCCGCTGAAAGTATTTTGCGCCTGCTGCACTCCCGCAATGCCTCCAACGATGGCGAAGGTGACTGGATCGACGGTCGTCTTCCAGGCCAGCTCGAATTTTTGCCTCGAGGTGAGCGCAACCGGATGGGGGTCATAGGTGACGTAGAAATTTGGAATGACGCCGAGCACGCGCTGCTTCTCTTCATCCTTGACCTGAGCTTCGGCCACTTCGACGCGGGAGAGCGCGACCTGCACATCGGTGACATTGGCAGCAACAGTCAACGCGATCTGAGGGACGATGTGGGTCTCCCCGGGAGCGAGGACTCCGGTGGAGGATTGGGGCGCAAAGCCCGCCGAAGTGATTGTGAGCTGGAAGGTGCCGGGAGCGATGTTGGCAAAGGAGAATTGCCCGTTGTCGCCGGTCAGCACCTGCTGGGCAGGGGGCTGAGCTTTGTCTTTATGAGTATCAGTATCAGCATCTGTCGCGGTCAGCGTCACCGTGGCTCCGGCGACCAGCGCACCACTTTGATCGACCACGGTTCCGCTGATGCTTCCCGAGGCAGGAGTGGGCGCGGGCTGCGGGGACTGTGCTCGGCAGAGAGAGGTCCAGCCCAGAGTGGCCAGCGCGAGAACCGTGAGCGCAGACTTGAATCGGAGGACCATGAACAAAGTGCTTTATCCCCTTACTCGCAGCAATACCTGATCATAGACGTTCGAGGAGCGGACGTCGTCACGTTTGGGAGAATCCATGCAGCGAGGATGCGTCAACTATTCCGCTGAAGGCCGCGGACGAGCCATTTGAGAATAGCTTATAAGGGCTTCTCGCGTTTCACCCGTTACGAAGGTTTCAAAACCGTCTGTAGTTTGTTCAGACGCTCCGCTGGCTGGTAAAGTTGCATTCTCAGCCATGAATTCCAGAATTCTGGTCAGCGGGGTGTCGGGACCGATTGGGGCCGCTCTGCTTCCCGCGCTCCAAACGAATGGATGGTCCGTGGTGCGGCTGGTGCGCGGCACGGCTGCGGGCAGATCTCCCGATAAGGACTCAGATTGCGTGGGATCCGGCGGGGACAATTGCGCCTGAGGCGGTCTCGGGATTTGACGCTGTGATTCATCTGGCGGGGGAAAGCATTTTCGGGCGATGGACGGCGGGCAAGAAGCGGAAGATTCGAGACAGCCGGGTTTTGGGGACGTTGAATCTGGCGGCGGCTCTGGCGCGAGCCGAACAAAAGCCTAAGGTCTTCGTGTGCGGATCGGCGATCGGATACTACGGCAACCGCGGCGATGAAGTGTTGTCCGAAGAAAGCGCGGCGGGCAAAGGATTTCTGGCGAAGGTTTGCCGCGAATGGGAAGAAGCGGCCGCGCCTGCGACGCAGGCCGGCATTCGCACTGCGCATCTGCGGACAGGAATCGTGCTTAGCCCCAAGGGTGGCGCGCTGGGAGCGATGCTTCTGCCTTTCAGGATGGGGTTGGGTGGCAGGACTGGAGACGGGCAGCAGTGGATGAGCTGGATTGATGTGCAGGACATGGTGGGCGGGATCCAGCACATATTGAAGAACGACCTGCTGCGCGGACCGGTTAACATGGTCGCGCCTGAACCGGTCACGAACGCGGAGTTTGCGAGGACGCTGGCCAGCGTGCTGGGGCGTCCGGCGATTTTTCCCATGCCGGCTTTCGTGGTTAAGCTGGCGTTCGGGGAGATGGGCGAAGAACTGCTGCTGGGAAGCCAAAAGGTCGAAGCGGGGAAGCTAATAGCTAGCGGGTATTCGTTTCGGTACCGGGAGCTGCGGGGGTCGCTTGAGAGGCTGCTGAAGCGGTAGGCGGGCTACGCATGGCGGGCCGATCTGGCTGCCCTACACAATTTCAATTTGGCGGACTGGATTCGTCTTTTGAGCGGTTCATTTCTTCCTGCAGCTTTTGCAGAAGCTGGGCGCGCTGTTCGGTACTCAATTCGCGCTGCAGTTCTTCGAGCGCGAGAGCGACGATGTGGTAATGGTGCGCCCCGGCAAACTTGGGATCGGTGGTGATGTTGAGCCAGAGTTTGTGCATGAGCTCGACATCTTGAGGGCGCAGGCGCGGGGTGTGCGGGCCAATCATGTACTCGCGAACGGCGCCATCAGGAGCCCAGACTTCCAGGCACACTCGCGGACGGGGCTCGGACATGCGCTCCCAGGCGTCTCCAGTAAGCTTGGCCTGTTCGTCAGCGGTGAGCTTGTTCGAAAGGCCGCAAACCACGCGGGAGGAATCGAGCCGCTGCGCGGTCACCATGATGGCGTCGAAGACGTCGGTCGCCGGAACTACCAGCAGGGAAATCGGCTTGCCTTCTTTTTCGGCGACAGCCACGGCGGCGGTGAAGAGTTCCTGCTCGTAGTGGTCGAAGACCTGGCCGGCCTCCATGACCGAACTGCCTCCGAAGCTGGGTTCGCGATGGTAGAGGCGCGCGCTCATCACGACTACATCCTGCTTGGCCGTGTTGGTCTGGGCCAGCACCTGACGGAGGTAATACAGGTTGCGGGGATCGCGCACCGCAACCAGAATGTTGCCCTCACGAACTCCCATGGCGCCGCTGCCGAGTTCCTGGTTGCCGTAGACGCGGAACTGGTCTAGCTGTTCGGGTTTGCCGTGGCGCTCTTTGGCAACGTGGTGTTCGGAGAGCGTGAAGATGGTGTAGAAGAAGGCGCTGAAGATCACTCCGGCGATCGTGGCCTGGTATTTCGTGAACAAATTCACGACCGCGGTGATCAACAGCACTGCGGAAATGAGAATCAAGCCCACGGGAACTTCAGTCTTGCCGAAGTGCAGGTTGCCGGGCACTTTCCAGTCCCGATTGCCGGGCTCGGTGTAGCGCAGCACGAGCACGGCGATGGACTTCATGGCGAAGCTCCAGATCACGCCGAAGGCGTAGAGCGCAGCCAGCATATAAACGTTGCCGCGACTCAGCACGATGGTGAGGATCTGCAGGCCTACGATCAGATTGATGATGCGGTAGCTGGTGCCGAAGCGGTTGTGCGGCTTCTGGAACCAGCTGGTGAGGACTCCATCTTCGGCCACTCGATTCAGAACGCCATTGGCGCCTACGATGGAAGTATTCTGCGCGCCGGCTAAAATCAGCACGCCCACCAGTACCACGAAGCCGTGAAACAGCAGCTTCAGGCTCTCGGGGCCGGCCAAGTACACCGCGATGCCACCTATCAGGTTGGCAAAGTAGTCCGGACGCACTTTATCGGGGATGATCATCACGGCGAAGAATGAAACCAGCGACGTGAACAGCAGGCTGTAGATGAAAATTACCAGCCCGGTCTTCTCCAGGTTCTTCAGCTTGGGATGTTCGATTTCGCGATTGACCTGGGCCAGAGTCTCTTCGCCGGACATTGCCAGCACGGAATGCCCGAAGCCGACAAACATTATGATCCAGGTGATGTGGCCAAACAGAGTTCCGTTAAGCCAGCCCAGGGATTCTTTGTTCAAGGGAACTACGCCCGCGTGCAGCGGGTTGGGCGGCAATTGGATTGGAGCGCGCAGAACCGTGATGGTGCACCAGATGATCAGAATCACCACCATGACGGTGGTGATGGCCATGATCTGCAGGGCTTTCTGGCTGGACTCGTGCATGCCCTGGGTATTCTTCCACCAGAAATAGAGCACGACGATCACGGCCAAGCCAGCGGCGAAGTGGTCATCGGAGAAATGTAGGGGGCGGTGCATGTACACGCCCATGTCTTTGATGAAGCCTGCGAGGTATTGTCCGGCGGAGACGGCGCTGATGGGTCCGGTCAGAACGTAGTCGAAAAGCAGGGCCGAGACAGAGAACTTGGCCAGGGTACCCCCCATGGCCTCCTTGACTACGCGGTAGACGCCGCCGCGGACGAACATGCTGCTCGATTCGATGTAGAGCGCCCGCACGCAGTAGCTGAACAACATCACCGCGAGAATGAACCAGGGAGCGCTCTTGCCGATGACCTTCTCGGCGTCGCCTCCGGCGTAGTAAGCGGAGGATGCGAGGTCAGAGAGGACGATGGCAGAAGCGCGCCAGAAGGAGATGAACGTCAACATCACCGTGGTGGCGACGAAGACCTTTATGGCCGGTTTGGAACCTGCGGATGTAGCCATGCTTCAGAGGAATTACTTGGGCTGCCTATTAGGGTAAACCTATTGAAGATAGCATAGGGGACCGCGGGTCGGACGGTCAGTTTCCTCACGGTGTCAGCTAGTGAAAATTCACGCACGTATTGAGGGCCAACACCTGTTTGAAACAGCGATCCAGTTCATCAGGCACGCTGAGATTGCTGCTTCCCTAGCCCTTCGGCGCGAGGTATGTATGAGTGATGCGGTCGTGCCAGCAGAGCGCGTCTTCGTCGAGGAAGACCCAGGCGTATCCCATGCCGAGAGAGGCGGCGGAGAGGAATGAAGCGAGAACGCGCCAGCGGCGGAGACGGCGGCTGGCGGAGCTGCCATCGAAGCGGGCCAACTGGAGGCGCGCCAAGCGCAATCCTGGCGTGGTGCCTGAGTAAACCATGAGCAGGTATTGGTAGGCTGCCCAGAACAGGCAGGCGAGACCGGCGGCCAAGCTGATCATCTGGAATTGGGGCGGGCGGATAGCGGTCAGCTTCCAGAAAATGAAAGCGAAGAGCGTGCAGGCTGTGGCGACGATTATGCCGTCGACCGCGGCGGAGAAAATACGCCGCGCCAGGGGCGCACTCTGCAACGGGATATCGATGCCGGGACGTTTTTCCATTTCCGGCTGCTCGGCCGGTTCGATCGTGATTCCACCCAGAGCTGGTGGCGGCGGGGCGAACTCCGGCGCTTCCAGGATGCGAGGACGGTCCGTCACTGGTTCGGCCAGTTCGTCGACGGGGGACGGTGGAGGCGTCCAGGAGCGCGGGAATTCGATGATCTTTGCTGTGAATGGGGCTGTGATTGGGGCCGAGGTTGGGGCCGCAGTCAAAGCAATGGCCAGATTCGGAGGCTGAGGCGACTCTGCGGCACTGGCACAACCTGGCGCGGGTGTGGGGAGTTCGACAGCATGGGCGTGGGCAACGCTGTCGGCAAGCCGATCCAAGGCCAGCGCCTGGTTGGAGATCGTCGCCAGTCTGTGAGGGAAAGCTGAGGGGTCGGCAAAAGCGTTACTTGCGGTACGGGCGGAATCATCCTCACGGTGATGATCGGCGATAGGATGATCGTCGAGAGGACGATCGTCGAGAGCACGATCGTCGGTGTGATCGTGCGCGGGATGATTCTCGTCCTCGAAGCGCAGGCGCAGGGAGGGATAGCGGGGCGGACGTGGCTTTCGCCGGGCTTGATAACGACTCAGGCGGGCGGCCACCTCCTGTCGCCAGGCCGGAGAATCGTCAAGCGCAGACTGATTTCCAAGGCTGCGGGCCCAGTCTTCGGTCGGCGGAGGCACGGTCGGCGCGTCGCCTTGTGGAGCTTCCGGCGCATCATGCGGCGGGGCAGCGAAATACGCGTCAGAAGAGCAGCGGCAGATGTCACCACAAAGCGGACAAGGCATGAATCACAGTCTTATAAGAAAGCCAGAATCAGAGCCGGCCGGATTACCATGTTCGGCTACCCATGTTCGGATAACCATGAAGAGAGCGCCGGAATCCAAGTCTTGTGGCGGCTTTGCCTCCCAAGGCGCAGCCGTGCTAAGTTCACCACGACAGCGGACGATCTGGTTCCGGCAATCTTGTTCCGATGACTCTGCGCAACAGATTCCTTATCACGGCGGCGGTGCTTTGTCACCTTCTTCTCGTTCCGCCATTAGTTACCAGCCAGTTGCCGCCTGCGGATTCAGGTGCGGCTGGGCGCTCCGGGGCGCTGGCGGAACAATCGGCGACTCCAACGCCGACACCCTGCGCCCTGGCCGCTGCCGAGCAGAAGGAAGAAGGAGATGTCCATACCATTTGCGCCATCCAACAGGAGGAAGAAGGCTCGGTTTACAAGTTGCACGGTGCGGTTGAGATCTACTACGGAACGTACATACTGAGGGCGGATGAGGCAACCTACAACTCCGACACCCGGGAAGCGTCCGGAACCGGACACTTCGCGCTCGATGGCGGTCCTAACGACGACCACATTCGCGCGTCGCACGGCACTTATAATCTGGCGCTCGAAACCGGACGCTTCTACGATGTGACCGGGACCACCGGGCTGCGCTTCCGTGGCAACCAGGTGATACTGACTTCCACCGCGCCCTTTGCCTTTACCGGCAAACTTGTCGACAAGACCAGCCCTGAGCACTACACCGTCTACGACGGCACCATCACGACCTGCGAGTTGCCGCATCCCAAGTGGCAATTCGACGCGCGCAAGGTGATTGTGGATGCAGGCGGCAACGCCCAGATCTACCGCAGCACGTTCTTGCTGCACGGGATTCCAATGCTGTATTTTCCGTATGCCACGCATCCTGTGCAGAGGGAATCCCGGCAGTCTGGGTTTCTGATGCCTTCCGTGGCCCGGTCTTCGGTTAAGGGAAATGTGGTGGGCGACGCATTCTACTGGGCCATTAATCGCATGATGGATGCGACGCTGGGCGCCGAATACTTTTCCCTGCGCGGCTGGTCGCAGCGAGGGGAGTTTCGGGCCCGGCCCAGCGAAACTTCCTACGTAGACCTCAACTATTTTGGAGTGATTGACCGCGGCATCGGCACGCCTCCGCTCAAGGAGGGCGGAGAGAACGTGCGTCTGAACTCAGCCGGAACCTTCGACGGATTCCGTGCCGTCGCCAACGTCGACTACTTGAGTTCGTTTCTGTTCCGGCTGGCCTTTAACGAGGTTTTCAGCCAGGCCGTGTACTCGGAAGTAAAATCGCAGGCCTTTCTCTCGAAATCAACCGACGGCTATAACGTAGGCGGATTTGTGGAGCGCTACCAGAACTTCCTGAGCACAACGCCCGGACAAGTGGTCACGATTTCGCATGCTCCGAGTATTGATTTCTCCAGCGTCGACCAGAAGTTGGGACGCATGCCGCTCTACTGGTCGTTCGATTCCTCGGCTGCGGGCTTATCGCGCAGCGAACCCCAACTGGGGACTTGCGCGGGCTTTATTGAGTCTTGCACGCCGGCTTTCCGCACGGGGAACCTGGTCGAACGATTCGACATGAACCCGGCAATCTCTATGCCGCTGCTGTTTCGAGGATGGTCGCTGCGTCCCGAGCTGACATTGCATGAAACCTATTACACCGAAAGGCTCATCGCAGCAACCCGGGAAAACCCCGCACAGGCAGCAAGCGACGCCATCAACCGGCAGGCCCTGGAGACCGCGGTCGAACTGCGGCCGCCCGCGCTGGAGCGGGTGTTCGACAAGAATTTCCTGGGAAGAAAGTGGAAGCACATCATCGAGCCCCAGGTCGTATACCGCTTTGTGACTGGCGTAAACAACTACGCCAACGTTCTCAAGTTCGACGAACGCGACATCCTCACGGATACCCATGAAGTGGGCTATGGCTTTGTGACGCGGCTGTATGCCAAACGCGATTCGGAGAGGCCCGAGGATTGCGACCCCATCATGTCGGCGCTCATGGTGGGCGGCGCGGCGCCGCCAATGACCATCCCCTGGCAGCATACCAACGCGCTGGCCAATCGACCGTGCCAGCCGGGGCCGCTGGTGCGTGAGGTCGCGACCTGGGAACTGGAGCAGAAATATTTTCTCGATCCCACGTTCGGCGGAGCATTGATTCCCGGCCAACGCAACGTGTTTACCACCACTGCCGACCTCACCGGCATCGCGTTTCTCACCCAGCCGCGGCATCTTTCGCCACTGGTTTCGCGGTTGCGCGTGGAAACCAGTTCGCGCACGGACGCGGAATGGGATCTGGATTACGACTTCCAAAACAACCGCGTCAACGCAAGCACTCTGCTTGCCAACTACCACTTCGGGCAGGTGACGATCGGCGGTGGCGATGCATTCCTGCAGATACCGGTGCAAGCCGCAGCTGTGGCGGCTGCTTCCCCTGCGCGCTTCAACCAGTTTCGCGCCGCTCTGGGGTACGGACGCTCCACCAAGCGCGGCTTTAGTGCCGCCAGCAGTTTTGGTTTCGATGCGGAGAGCAATGCGCTGCAGTTCGTCAGCGCGCAGACCACTTACAACTGGGATTGCTGCGGGATGACCATGGAATACCGCAGTTACACGGTTGCCAATGTGCGCAACGAAAACCTGTTCCGCTTCACCTTCACTCTGGCGAACATCGCCAGCTTCGGCAGCATGCGGCCACAGGAACGGCTGTACTAGAGCAGTGGCCGGTGGTCAGTGGCCAGTGTTCAGCAAAAGCGAAGACGAGTGGCCTTCCTGACCACTGACCATCTTCAGGACTTTATCGACTCGCGCAAACGCTCGCGCCTGCTAACATGGTGTGCATGTCGGCCGTAGGAACAGATGTCGAGGCAACAACCGCGTTGCTGCAGACCCACCTGCGCAGACCTGGGACGGGTGCTCGTCGCCTATTCCGGAGGCGTGGACTCCGCCTACC
The DNA here is from genome assembly GCA_963763285.1 of uncultured Acidobacteriaceae bacterium. GTDB lineage: Bacteria > Acidobacteriota > Terriglobia > Terriglobales > Acidobacteriaceae > Sulfotelmatobacter. The sequence goes on from CAVXOK010000030.1 coordinate 63,651, forward strand.
TTGCGTGGGCTGCCTATCAGGCACTGGGAGCCAACATGCTGGCGATTATCGCTGATTCCCCTAGTCTGGCCCGTACCCAGCTTGCCGATGCGATCGCCTTTGCGCGGGAGCAGTCGATCCCGCTGGAGGTGGTCGCGACCTCGGAACTTGACCGCCCGGAGTACGTGCGCAACGATGCGCAGCGCTGCTTCTTCTGCAAAGATGAATTGTTTACGCTGATGGAAGAGCTACGCGCGGCTCGCGGATTCGATGCCATCGCATACGGGGTAAATCTGGACGACCAAGGTGACTTCCGCCCCGGGCAGAAGGCGGCGACGGCGCATCATGTTGTGGCTCCCCTTCTCGATGCCGGGTTGAGCAAAGAAGAAATTCGCGCACTCGCGCACAGCGCTGGCCTGCGCATTTGGAACAAGCCCGCGTCGGCTTGCCTCTCGTCTCGCATCGAATACGGCCGGCCGGTTACACGCGAGGCCCTCGACGTCGTGGAGAAGGGCGAAGATGCCCTGCGTGCGCTGGGGTTCCGGCAATTCCGGGTGCGCCATCACGGAGAGATCGTTCGGATTGAAATCGCGCGCGAGGAGTTGGAGCGGGCGCTCGACCACGCCATGGCCGCGGACTTTACCAGGATTTTCAAAGGGCTCGGCTTCAAGTTTGTGACCCTTGATCTGGAAGGCTTCCGTTCCGGTTCGATGAATGCTTTGTTGCCGGCCGAGGATTTGTTCCGGCAAACGAGTTGAACGAAGCCGGGTCGCGCCGGCTGGAACCCCACTCTCAGGCGGTTTCTGCCGTGTCGTCTCTGCGTCGTTGCCCCGGCGCTATGAGATAATCAAGTTGCAACCTGCAATGTTTAGGCGGTTATTGGTGACTCTAATTCGACGCTCTTTTCTCCTCTTGCTTGCGGTTTGTCTGGGCTGTGTAGCCCAGTCCGCCTCCCCGGATTTGGCTCGGAAGATTGAGCGCCAGGTCCGTTCCTATTACAAAATCCCTCCCGAGGTTCACGTGGTGGTCGGCGTGCCCTCGCCCAGTCCTGATTTTGCCGGCTACGATTCGGTGGTCGTAACCATTGATAGCGAAGGGAAGAAACAGGATCTCAAGTTTGTCGTTTCGAAAGATGGTTCTTCGCTGGTGCGGACGATCAAATTTGACCTGAGCAAGGATCCGTACGAAGAGGTAATGAGCAAGATCGATGTGAACGGGCGACCTACGCGCGGGGCGAAGGCGTCAAAGGTGGTAGTGGTGAATTTCGATGATTTCGAATGTCCGTTCTGCGCGCGCTTGCACCAGACGTTGTTTCCGGAAATCTTGAAGGAGTACGGCGACCGGGTCACTTTTATTTACAAAGATTACCCGCTGGTGGAAATCCATCCCTGGGCGACGCACGCTGCCGTAGACGCCAATTGCCTGGCGGCGCAGAACACTGACGCCTACTGGGATTTCGCGGACTACATTCACGCCAACCAACACGAGGTAAGCAACGAAAAGACGCCGGCAGCGCGACTGGATGCGGTCGACAAGCTCACCCTGCTGCAGGGTCAGAAACACAATCTTGACGTTGCGAAGTTGCAGGCTTGCATCAAAGGGCAGGATGAGACTGCGGTGAAAGCGTCGATGAAAGAGGGTGACCGGATTGGGGTGGAAGCCACGCCCACGATGTTCATCGGCGGACAAAAGGTCGATGGCGCCGTGTCTATCAACGAAGTGCGCGCCGCGCTCGATCGCGCCTTGAAGGATGCCAACCTGCCCGTGCCTGAGCACGCGGCCGCGGCACCAGCGTCGGCACCGGCTGCCAAGTGATATTGCAAAGCGGAAAAATGTTGGTTGGTCCCGGCGCACCTTCGAAGGTCGTATCTGGTGAGTGGGGGGAGAAACTGGTTTGAAAAGAAATGTTGAATTTGCCCGGCTTGCAGCATTGCTGGCTGCTGCCGTAGTGCTGGCAGCGCTTCTGGGCTGCAAATCGCAAGTCAGCGGGGACGTGATGGCCACGGTGGATGGCCGCAAAATCTTCCGCTCTGACGTCGACAAATACTACAACAATCAGGTTGCCAGTGCGCAACAGGCTCCAGCCGGGGAGCAAGCCACGATTCTTCGCTTGAACATTCTGCGTCAACTGATCGACGACGAAATGGTGATGCGCCGCGCGGAAAAGCTCGGCCTGCTGGCCACGGAAGAAGAAGTAGACCGCAAGCTGAACGAGATCAAATCCCCTTATACGCAGGAGGAATTCGATCAGCGGCTGAAGGAGAAAAAGATCACGCTCGAAGACTTCAAGCGTGACATCCGCCGCTCCATCACCGTGGATAAGGTGATGAACAAGGAAGTGTCATCCAAAATCAACGTGACTGACCAGGACATCATCGACTATTTCACCGCACACAAGTCCGAATTCAATCTCATCGAACCGCAGTATCACCTGGCGCAGGTCTTCGTCACGCCCACGCCGAACCCGCAGGTGCACAACCAGAACAACAAGGCGCAGAACGAGGCCGACGCTCGCAAGAAAATCCAGATGATTTCCAACCGGCTCGACAGCGGCGACGACTTCGCTACTCTGGCCATGAATTATTCGGAGGATCCGGAGACGTCCGGCAACGGCGGAGACCTGGGAACGCTTCCTGAATCCTCTCTGCGCAATACCGATCCTGGCACGCGCGACACGGTGATGAAGCTGAAGCCCGGGCAGTACAGCCCGATCATCGTCGTGGTCAATCCGGCGACCAAGCAGGCGGTGGGGTTCCGGATCGTGAAGCTGGTGTCGAAAGAGCCGGCGGGGCAGCGCGATTTATCCGACCCGCGGGTGCAGCAGGCCATTCGCTCGCAGCTCCATGACCGACGTGAGCAGTTGCTGAAAGCGGCCTATTACGAACTGTTGCGGGACTCTGCTAAGGTGGAAAACTACTACGCCAAGACGGTGCTCGATAGCAACGGGCTGGCCAAGTAGGCGCGGGATCAGCTCGTCGATCGATCACTCCACGATCGCGAGAACGTCTCCGGCGTTCACGGCCGCACCTTCACTGACCAGAATTTTCCGGATGGTTCCCTTTTTCGGCGATTTAATTTCATTCTGCATCTTCATCGCCTCGACCACGGCCACGCCACGGCCCGGTTCCACTTCGTCTCCTTCATGCACTAGCAGGCGCACGACTTTGCCTGGCATTGGAGCGACTATCTTTCTGGGGCCGCGATCGTCTCCAGCGCGGGTGCGGCCGCGCAGCGAGCGAGGATCGCGGACGTCGACGGTGAAGCACCTGCTTCCTACCCACAAATGCAAATCGTTTGCCACGCGCTCCGACTTCACCTCGTACGCCAGGTCTCCAATGCGCAGCGAGAGCACGTCCGGACGAGCGAGGATGGCGTCGATGTCAAACTCGCGGCCGTTGAGGCGGCAGGACCAGCGTCCGTCGGCGCGATTGAGGTCAAGCCGATACTTCTTGCCGTCGATGGTTATGTCGTAAAGCATGGGAACTAGTGGTCAGTGGCCAGCGATCAGTGGCCAGTATTTCAATATGCGATCACACTCCCTCAACGGAGAGCTTCGCGGCGACCAACATCCTTCCAGTTTGAGGCTCCTTTTTCAGCCCCAGGCGAACCGCTGCCCGCGCCGTTTCCCGTGCCTTGCTCGGTTGAACCGAGCGTGGCGAACAAACCTGCGGCGATCGCGGTCACTTCCGCCGCATTCGAATCGGCCCGCTTGTCCTCGGGCTGCTTCAGCATGCGGTCGAGGAATCCCGTATCCACCTTCGCAGCGCGAAAATCTGCGTCGCGTAGGATGCGTCGAAAAAGCGAAACGTTCGTCTTGATCCCGCCCACGAAATATTCGTTCAGGGCTCGCGCCAGCCTCGCGATGGCTTGGTCGCGGTCCGACCCGTATCCGACCAGCTTGGCCAGCAGCGGGTCGTAGTCAATGGGCACATTCCAGCCCTCGTACATTCCGCTGTCGATGCGGATTCCCGGACCTGAAGGCTCCTGCAACAGGGTAATTTTGCCGGGACTCGGGAAGTAATTGTTGTCGGGATCTTCCGCATAAATGCGGCATTCGAGAGCATGGCCTCGGATGCTCACATCTTCTTGCCGGAAGGGCAGCGCTTCACCGGCTGCGATACGAATCTGAAGATGGACGAGGTCGAGGCCGGTGATCAGTTCTGTCACGGGATGCTCCACCTGCAACCGCGTGTTCATCTCCAGGAAATAGAAATTCTTCGCTTGATCAACCAGGAATTCAACCGTGCCGGCGTTGGTGTAATTCGCGGCCTGCGCGACTCGGACTGCAGTCTCGCCCATTTTCCGCCGCATGTCGGGGTCAACAATTGGCGATGGGGCTTCTTCCAGTACCTTCTGATGGCGGCGCTGGAGCGAGCATTCCCGTTCGCCGAGGTAAACCGTGTTGCCGTGCTCGTCGGCGAGCACCTGCATCTCGATGTGCCGCGGATTGACGATGGCTTTCTCGATGTAAACTTCGCTGTCGCCGAAGGAGCGTTCCGCCTCACTGCGGGCAGCCTCCAGAGAAGACTTGAGTTGTTCGGGGGCGTGCACCAGCCGCATGCCTTTGCCTCCGCCGCCCGCAGCCGCTTTCAACATCACCGGATAACCGATCCTCGCGGCCATTTGCTCGGCCTCCTCGATTGAATCGACGCCGCGCGAAGTGCCCGGCACGAAGGGAACACCGGCTTTTTCCATGGCCTGGCGGGCGCGGGTTTTCGAGCCCATGGCTTCCATCGCGGCGGCCGTTGGACCGATGAATTTGACGCCTGCGTCGGCGCAGGCCTGGGCGAACTTCGCATTCTCGGAGAGAAACCCGTAGCCGGGGTGGACGGCGTCGGCGCCGGAGCGCTCGGCGACTTCGAGAATCTTAGGAATGTTCAGGTACGACTCGGAGGCGGCCGCTCCGCCAATAGGATAGGCTTCATCGGCCTTACGAACGTGCAGTGCGGCGCGATCCACTTCAGAGTAGACCGCGACTGCAGCAATCCCCATTTCGTGGCACGCGCGAAGCACGCGTACTGCTATCTCGCCTCGATTGGCTATGAGAATTTTCTTGAACATTCCTGGAACATCGGTGTCGACGAACTCAAGATTCTACAAGAGATGGAGGAGCCACCCAAAAGAGCAAAGGCACCAGGACTTCATGACGCGTCTTCTGTCTGAGAAAAGAGGGCCCACGCAGTGGCCAAGTCCTGGACGACATGTCCGAGCGACTTGTAGACCGTGATTTCCTCTGGAGATCGGCGCCCTTCAACGTCGCCCGCCAATACCTGGCCGATTTCAGCGACGATGTGGTCATCGCCGATTAAACCCGCGGCCTTGGCCCGGAGAAACTCCGCGCCTTGCGCTAGAACGCCCTCCCGGCTGTCGGCGATGAAACGCGAGCGGACGACCAAATCACTATCCACCTCCGCCGGCCCCGCATGGCTTGAGCCCACAAGATTCAGGTGCGTGCCCGGCCTCACCCACGCGCCTTTCAAGATGGGCTCGGCTGCGGAGGTGACAGTACAGATGAGGTCGGCTTTGGCAACTGCCTCTTCCACGGTTCCGGAGCTCGTGACTGGCAGGGCGAGCTCCGCTTGCATGCGCTCTGCGAAGGCCCGGGCGCGTTCGGGCGAACGTCCCCAAATCGTGATGGATGCAAGGTCGCGCACCTTACTGATCGCGCGGGCGTGGGTCGCGGCCTGTTCGCCATAGCCCAGGATCGCAAGGCGGCAGGCGTCTTTACGCGCCAACGCGTCGGTCGCGACCGCACTGGCCGCCGCGGTTCGAATGGCTGTAATCTCGCCCGCGTGGACGACGCAAACGGGCGCGCCATTTTCGGGGTCGAACAGAATAACCAGACCCTGATGCGACTGTATCCCGAGCGCGAAGTTTTCCGGAAAGACGCTGATTAACTTTGCGCCGAACGTCGCACGCGCGACGCCCATTGCCCCGGGCATGACGCCGAACAAGCGGCCATCGGCGAGGGGGATAATCGACCTCAGGAGTTGCCGGGTTTCGCCGCGAGAGAACGCGATCATCGCATCGCGCACAATCGGAATGCACAGCTCATAGGTGAGCCGACGGGCGACTTCTTCGCGGTCTATGAATCGCATCCGATGCTTCCCTATCAGAGTCTTCAGTCTGGGGGAACACGAGAACAGCTTACGGCAAAAGGGGCAGCGGCATGGCGATCTGATCTTGCCCAGCGGGCGCGGCGGGTGAAACGGTGACGAAGGAGGGTCCAAATGGCCAACCAGCCATCTGCGTGGCGAATTTTCTTGCCTTCGCCCGCAGAGCGCGGCGCGTAGGCGATGGGCACCTCGGCGATCTTCTCGCCCATGCGGCAGAGCTTTGCCGTCACTTCGGGGCAAAACTCGAAGCGGCGGCATTCCAAATCAATTTGCGCGAGCAGCGACCGGCGGAAAACCTTGTAACAGGTCGCTTCGTCGTGGATGCCCGCGCCATAAAGCAGATTGGTCAGATGGGTGAGCAGCTTTGCGCCCAGAAAAAAGCGGAGGCCGCGCTCGGGCCGGTCCGGGCGCACACCGTAGACCACGTTCGCCTGGCGTTGCTCGAGCGGCCTCAGTAACGCGGGGTAATCCTGCGGGTCGTATTCCAGGTCGGAATCCTGTATCAGAACATATTCTCCGCGAGCATAGGCGAGCGCGGTGCGGATGGCGGCGCCTTTGCCGCAGTTCTTTTCGTGGAAGACGACGGTGACATCATTGGCCAGCGGCATGGCCTGGAGCTTTTCGCGGGTGCCGTCGGTGGAACCATCATCCACGATGATGATTTCTTTCTTAACCGGCGAGGCGTGGATAGCCTGCAGCAACTCATCGACGTGTGCAACTTCGTTGTAAACGGGTACGATCACAGACACGCATCCCGCCCACCGGTCGCTTGCCGAACCCGCGGCGCTACGCGCCGATGTTTCGAGCGATGCCACACTCATCCTGCGGAGCCCTCTGAATTGTTGGCTGTTCCTAGCATAATATCATTCGGATTCCGGTGCCCTTCACGGCTATGACGCACTAAAAAGCGAAACCCACGGCTTGCGCCCGTTTGAAACAAGCTCAGGGCAAGCTGTGGGTCGGACTCCGTACCTTTAATCTTTGCGCTCGAACTACTTCGGCTGATCCATCGTGATGCCCTGCGTCCCCGGCTGCTTCTCGGCTTTGGCCTTCTTGGTGATCAGGGTCTGATCAACCCAGTGGTCGGCGGTCTTCAGATCTTCCTGGCGGGCGGCCATGTCGTCGCATTCGACGTCGGCTTTTTCGCGGTACATCAGGTTCAGGTAGGCCATGGCATCATCGTAATCAGGACGCAGAGTGATCGCCTTGTTCAAACTGTCAATGCCTTCCTGGATCGACGGCCCATTCTTCACTTTTAATTCGTCGCAGACCTTCTTCTGGTCTTTGTTCTTTGGATTCAGGTTCTCATCTGGCTTGAGCCCCAGCTTGGAGCGCTCTTCCATGCGGGGCTGGTAGCAGGCTGTCCAGTCAATCACGCCCACCGAGTAGTAGGGCTCGGGATCGTTAGGATCGATATCCGCCGCCATGCGGTAATACTTCTTGGCTTCGTCGAACTTCTTCATGTTCAAGTACAGGTAGGCGATTCCCTTGGCGGAGTTTACTTTTTGATCGCGCGCGGGATTCATATCGAGTACGTGCTGGTATTGCTCAATGGCTTGTTCCGCCATCTTGTTATTGTCCGGCGTGTCGGCTCCGGGGATGTACTGCTGAGCGTAGGCGGTGGCGAGGTACATTTTGGCGTTAATCAGGCTGGGATCCAAGGCAACAGCTTGCTGAAAATGGTCGATGGCCTCTTCGTACTTGGCGTTCTTGTACGCGGTCACACCCTTGTTGAGCTGGTCGCGGGCGCGCAGCTTGCCACAGCCCACAGAAGAAAACAGCGCCAGCATAGCGGCCGCCAGTGTTAGCAGTCGAATCTGTTTATTCATTGCGGTATAAGTCTCCCTTGCCACACAGCATCCTAGGCCCAGAGCCAGCAATTTGACAAGCGCGGGCCGCGCGTTTCTAAGCAGAAACGGCACGGGAACCGTAGCCCCCGTGCGCGGGCTGAATGCGATATCGAAACCGGGCGCTTTTCCTCGCTCTTACTGACTTAAGGTATTCGGGCGCGCCCTAGCCGCCCGCTTCGATCTTCGCGGTAATCAGGCCGACCTTATCTACTCCTGCGGCGTGCGCGATGTCAATCACGTTGGCCACATCGGCGAATGGGATAGCGTCATCGCCCTTCACGAACATGACTTTCTCGGCGCGGGTTTTGTAGATATCGGCCAGACGCCCCTGCAGGTTGTCCCAGGTGGCATCTTCCTGATTGATCTTCAGCCCGGGATCCTGACCGGCGCCGCGATCAATCAACTGAACCACAATGGTGCGGTCGGGCGTATTGTTTTTGGGCGCGTTGGGCGGGGGCGGCTGAGGAACCAGCGCATCCAGACCCTTCGGCGTCAAAGGCGTGATCACCATGAAGATGATGAGCAGCACCAGCAGCACGTCAATGAGCGGAGTGACGTTGATATTTGCGCTTTGGCCCCCGCCAGTTCCAACTGCCATACTCATGGTCGATTCTCCTCTTAGTTCACTCGCTTCATTGCCCAGGCGCCGGAGCGGTGGGCGGAGCGTTTGGAGTGCTTTTCCTCTGGTCGGTGAGCAAACCCAGATCATCTACTCCGGCGGCGCGCACAGCGTCCACTACCTGGACCACATTGCCGAAGTGGGCGCGGGCATCCGCCTTTAGGTAGACCTCTTTATTCGTGCGATTGGTCAGGCGATCTTTCACCTTGCCGGTCAGACTATCCACCTGGACCTTATCGGCGCCGAAGTAGACCGTGCCATCGCGCATGACCGAGACCAGGAGTGCGTCTTCCTTGTCCGCGTCCTGCATCGGCGTCGGGTTGTTCACTTTCGCCATGTCCACGCTGATGCCCTTCTGCAACATGGGCGTGATCACCATGAAGATGATCAGCAGCACCAACATGACGTCAACCATGGGCGTGACGTTGATGTCAGAGTTTACGTTGGCCCCTTCGTTCCGCTTGGCTAATGCCATAATTTCTCCGTAGAACAATTGCTGCGCCGAGAGTTGGGAAAGCCGGCGCTGGGAATGTTCCCAGCGCCGGACAGCAACTCATGGCGGACAACTCCGAGATTCCTGCCCTAGAGATCTAAGGACCGGCGAACGTCCCGCCGCTTCAGGAAGTAGTCGATCAGTTCGCTCGACGAGTTGTCCATCTCCACATCGAACGCTTCTACGCGGCCGGTGAGGTAGTTGAACATCATGACGGCGGGAATGGCCACCAGCAGCCCGAAAGCCGTGGTCACCAGCGCCTCCGAAATGCCGCCTGCGACTGCGCCCAGACCGGTCGCCTTCTGCTCGGAAATGCCTTTGAAGGCGTTCAGAATGCCCATCACCGTTCCGAACAGGCCCACGAACGGAGCCGTCGAACCAATGGTAGCCAGTCCGCCCAGACCACGCTTCAGTTCGGCGTGGACGATGGCTTCGGTGCGCTCGAGAGCGCGCTTCGAGGCTTCAATGGTCTCGCCGGGGATGGCGCCGGGGCTATCCTGGTGAGCCTTGAATTCCATCAGGCCAGCGGTTACAACCTTGGCAAGATGGCTCTTCTTGTTGCGCTCGGCAACCTTGATCGCCTCATCGATGCGGCCATCGCGCAGTGCTCCGGCAACCGCCGGGGCGAAGGCGCGAGACTGCTTGCGGGCCGCGTTGTATGCCATGGCGCGATCAATCATGACGCCGATCGACCAGCCTGACATGATGAACAGAATGATGACCACGATCTTCGCGATGATACCCATCTGCTTCCATAGCGAAATCGGATCCCATCCCACTGCGCCACCTTCCTGCACAATCCAGGCGGCCGCCCTGGGCACATGAACGAGAACTGCTGCTGCTACATTAGCTAACATGAGTTGCTTTTCCCTCCTCGGAACTTCTTAGACTCTTTGATGCGAAATCGAACGCACTGCAAAGCTTGACGGCAAAAGATACCCTCCGAAGTTCGCCTACCTGGGATGAAAGGTACGGCGACCGTGCCCCGCAAAGGGGCTCTCCCGGCCACCATCTTTAGGTGGGAGGGGAGGGCCATCCAGCTTTATACACTTTTTAATGTCGCCGCGTCACTTCACACCCGCCGGATTTAGCCTCCGGAAAGGGTGAAGTTGACCAGAACTTCCGTGTCCACTTCGACCGGTTCGCCGTTCAACAGATACGGCTTGTACTTCCACTGCTTCACTGCGTCAATGGCCGCAGGTGCCAGCATGGGATGTCCGCTGACCAGGGTCAAACCCTCGATCGAACCGTCCTTGCTGATCACCGCTCTTAAAATGACTTGACCCTGGATGCGGGCTTGCCGCGCCAAGGGTGGGTAGGTTGGGTTGACTCGACGGACCAACAGACCCGCGGAAACACCCTGCGATACCCGCACACGCTGCGGTGTAGCGACCTTGGGCACGGCTACCGGGGTCGAGCTGATAATGCCGCCGATCACGCCGCCCATCTGGCCACCTGGAATGCCGCCCGGAACGCCTCCCACTACGCCGCTCGACGCCATCACCGGCGGCGGAGCTTCGTCTTCCTTGATCATCTGAATCTTTTGGGGAATCTTGGTGGGTGTACGGAGGGCCCCATTCACGATATCGGTCTGAATCTGCTTCACGATTTTAACTGGCGCGGCTGCCGGAGGGGGCGGTGGTGGAGGCGGCGGGGGGGCCACCAGGAAGGTCATTAACTGTTGCTTGGGCAGCGCTTCGGTGAAGATAAGAGGGAGCAGAACCATTACACCGACCAACGCGATCTCTAGGATGATAGCGAATGTCGTCGTCCGTCCTCGCTTGGTCTTCAACCTGCCGCCGGATTCCAGAAGGCTATCTTCAAACATAAGAGTTTCCTCCCTACATCAGAGCCTACGTAAGCTTAGACACCGACCGCTTCCTTTTTGCTCCCAAAACCGAACTCCACGCCCGGGATGGCCATACCCTCTCCCAGCGGCGAACTGCGCATTCCAACTATTTGTAAACAAAGGCCTTAGTAAAGATCGCCCGACGCAGCTTATCGCGTCACTACCTGACCCGGACGGGCCGCGGCACCCGGCCGCTTGCCCTTCTCGATTCTCCAATCCTGATAAGCCACCAGAATTGGAGCTGCGATTGCGATTGACGAATACGTTCCGATCAAGATGCCAATTACCAGCGCCAGGCTGAAACCGCGCAGCACCTCGCCCCCGAACAAATAGAGTGCAAGTACGGTAAGGAAGGTTAGCCCTGCTGTCAAGATGGTTCTACTCAGGGTTTGGTTGATGCTCCGGTTCACGATTTCCGATAGCTTCTCGCGCCGCATGAGTTTAATGTTTTCCCGGATGCGGTCAAATACCACGATCGTGTCGTTATTAGAGTAACCAATCAGGGTAAGAATGGCGGCGATGACCGTGAGGGAAATGTCTTTGTTCAGCAGCGAGAAGGCGCCCACCGTGATCAGCGTATCGTGAAACACCGTGACCACAGCCGCAACTCCGTAAATCCACTCAAAGCGGAATCCCAGGTAAATCAGCATTCCGGCCAGCGAGTAAGCCGTCGCGAGCAGAGCCTGCTTGCGCAATTGCGCGCCCACCTGCGGACCGACGATCTCGACATTGCGTATCCCGAAATCCGACAGGAAGAAGCCATCCGGCATAGACGCGACTACCGCAGGATCGACCGTAGCCTTCAGTTGATCGAAGGAACTCAGCACTCCGCCTTGCCCCTTGTCGCGAGCATCGACGATCGCCTGCGCTTGCTGGGTATATTTCTGGTCGGCATCGGAGCCGAGGTGCATTGGGTCTTTGTCCATCAGGTAACTTTTGATGGCCAAAGAACTCGAGTTGTTGAGGTCCTGCTTGCCGGCGGGCGCGTTGGTTTGGAGCGCGTTAATGATTTGGGTCTTGCCCCGGTCGAGCGCTTGCTCGTTGGTTTCCTGCACATCGAGGTCGATCAGTTCCTCGTTGTTCGAAGGCACGTCGTAGCGCTGAATCTTGGCGTTGTGCAGGCCGGCGCGGTCCAAAGCGGCGCGCAGCGCGTTGTCGTCGGGCGGGTGCGAGAACTTCACATACACCAGGGTACCGCCGCGGAAGTCCACGCCGTACGGGATGTGGTGCCAGAACAACATGGAAAACAGGCCAGCCACGCTGAACACGAGGGAGAAGGCGAGAAAATACCACTTCTTACCGAGAAAATCTATGTTGGTATTGCGAAAAAACTCCACCGGTCTTACCCCTTATCCGATCTATGACTTCGTCGAATGAGCGATTGAGTGACTGAGTCATCGGGCGATTGAAAAACCTCCTGTCACTTTTCAATGGCCTGATGATTCAATCGCTCAATGAGACTCCATTCTCTAAATGCTCAGCGCTTCCCCGCGCTGCTTGCGGCTTAGAACCCAGTCGAAAATGGTCCGCGAAACGAATACTGCCGTGAACAGATTCGCTAGCAAACCGAAAGTGAGAGTAACCGCAAATCCCTGCACCGGACCAGTGCCGAAGATGAACAGGATCGCCGCCGAAACAATAGTCGTAACGTGCGTATCCACAATCGTGATCCAGGCGTGACCGAAGCCCTGATCCACCGCGGAAGGCGGCGTTTTGCCGTTGCGCAGCTCTTCGCGGATGCGCTCGAAAATCAGCACATTGGAGTCCACGCCCATGCCGACGGTAAGAATCACACCGGCGATTCCAGGCAAGGTCAACACCGCCCCAACGTAGCCCATGAAGCCGAGCAGGATGACGAGATTCAGAATGAGAGCAATGTCAGCATTAATGCCGGCCGCGCGGTAGTAGATCAGCATGAAAACCAGCACCACGAGCATGCCGATGATGGCGGCATTCACTCCAGCGCGGATCGAATCCGTTCCAAGCGACGGTCCGACCGTGCGCTCTTCTAGATACTTGATGCCCGCCGGCAGTGCGCCCGAGCGCAGAATCATCGCCAGATCCTTCGCCTGTTGCTGGCTCATGCTGCCGCCGCTGATGGTGCCCGTATCGCGAATTGCCTCCTTGATATTCGCGACTTCCTGCACCTTGTTGTCGAGGACCACCGCCAGACCTTCGCCCACGTGGGTGGAAGTAAAGGAGTAGAAACGCTGGCCGCCTTCACCCGTCAGATTAAATTGCACACTCGGTTGGCCGTTCTGGTCAGTAGTAGGTTGTGCGTCCCGCAGGTCTTTTCCCCGAACCGCGGAAACGCGCGACAACAGATACCAGACTTGATCGCCCCCAACGGCTCCGGCAGTCGCATGCCCGGGCATAAGAATCGCATCGGGCGGCAGAACTCCGCCCTTGTCTTGCCGCGCCGCGTCTTCACTCGCGTAAGGTCCGCCCAACACCTGCTTGATCTCAAGCATGGCGGTGGACTGCATGATGTCCTTCACCCGGCCGGGATCGTCGACGCCGGGCAACTGCACCAGAATCTGATATTGCCCGAGCCCGTGCTCCTGAATCGTCGGCTCACTCACGCCCAGCGAATCAATGCGGTTCCGGATGGTCTCGATCGCCTGGGTCACAGCCTTGTTCTTCAGGTCGCTGAGCATCTGTGGTTTCATGGAGAGAATCCACGTGTTGTCCGCTCCCGAATTCAGGTTGTATTCCGGCAGACGCTCATTCACGGTTTCCAGCAGGTCTTTGCGCCCGTCCGGCGAGACGCCCTTCACCACGACCCGATCTGGATTGTTCTGCGGGTCTGGCTTGGAAATATCCGCGAAAGCAATCTTGCGCTTGTTCAGTTGCTCTTTGAGAATTTCGACGGCGTTGTCGGAATCGATGTTCACCGCGTCATTGACCTGCACCTGCAGGATCAGGTGGGTGCCGCCGCGCAAATCCAGCCCCAGATGAATGCGGTTGGTCATGGCCGTGAGCAGGCCTGCGCCCGAAAAGCTCTGCGGAATGCCGAAGATCCCAAACAGGAAGACGAGCAGAGTTCCGAGGATGGCGGCCAATTTCCAGAGAAGATTCTTATTCATAAAAAACAACGTCCCGATAGCTATTAGGTTGTCGCCGCTTGCTACTTGGTCTTAGCTTCCTCATCCGCAGTGGTCAGTTGCGCCACCGAAGCCTTGGTCACTTCGAGCCGCAGGTTGTCCGGAGGAACCCGCAGATGAATGGCGTCTTCCTTCAGAGCCACCACGGTCCCTCGCAGGCCGCCGGTGGTGGTTACTCGGTCGCCGGTCTTGATGCTCTCCAGCATGGCTTGCCACTTCTTCTGGCGGCGCTGCTGCGGCATAATCACGAGAAAGTAAAACACGCCGACCATCAACCCCATCGTAATGATGAAGGAGAAGCCGGTTCCACCCGGTAACTGCAGTGCCAGCAAGAATTCCATATTCTTCAAGGGCATATTCACGAAGCTGTATTCTTCCAGGACTTCCGCACTCAATCCGCGAGCTTAATCCGCAAACAACTGCCCACGCCTGCCAACGCCGCGGGTCTGTCATTTCACCACGGGAGTGCCGTTCGATTCCGGCCGGATCATCTACCGCTCAGGCTTGACTCCGGGGAGGTCTTCGCGGAAAGGTCACGGATACAGCGAGACCAGACGCTAGTGAAAACGGGACTCTTCCCCAAGTCGAATAGAATGACGCACTCGCCGCATGGTGTCAAGGTAGAAACTCAGGTTATGCAGGGTATTTAAGACCTGAGCCAGCACCTCATTCGAAGCGTAAAGATGCCGCAGGTAGGCCCGCGAATAGCGCTGGCAAACCCGGCAGCCGCAATTGGGATCGAGCGGCCCGGCATCCTTAGTATAGCGCGCCTGCTTGATCGAGATTTTGCCCTCGGAGGTAAACAGCAGCCCATGCCGCGCCGCCCGCGTTGGCAAGACGCAATCCATCATGTCGACCCCCAGGCGAGCATACTCGACGATCTCCTCAGGTGTGCCCACTCCCATCAGATAGCGTGGCTTGTCGGAGGGAAGATGCTGGAGGGTGGCCTCCACGACTTCGCGCGTGCGTTCCCGCGGCTCGCCCACGCTGAGCCCTCCGATGGCATAGCCGGGAAAACCGATCTCGACAGTGCGCTCGGCCGATTCCTTTCTCAATTCGAGATCCATACCTCCCTGAACGATTCCGAAGAGGGACTGCGTGGCGCTGGCGCCCTCGCCCGCATCCTTCCACGGCACTTCCTGCTTGTGCTTCTCAAAATATCTCTTGCACCGCTCCGCCCAGCGCAAAGTCAATTCCATCGAGGCCTTCGTGCGCGCCTGATCAGCGGGATACTCCGTGCACTCATCAAATGCCATGATGATGTCGGCGCCCAATCCAATCTGTGCCTCGATAGAACTCTCCGGACTGAAGAAATGCGACGACCCGTCGAGATGCGAGCGAAACGTCACACCTTCCTCATTCACTTTGCGAAGCTCGTTCAGGCTGAAAACCTGGAAGCCGCCGGAATCGGTCAGGATCGCCCGCGGCCACGCCATGAAACCATGCAAGCCTCCCATCTGCCGTACGGTTTCCACCCCGGGCCGCAAGTAGAGGTGATAGGTATTGCCAAGAAGAATCTGAACTCCGAGTTCCTCGAGAACGTCCTGCGGCACGCCCTTGACCGTCGCAACCGTGCCTACAGGCATGAATACAGGGGTTTCGATCTCTCCGTGCGGAGTAAGCAGCCGGCCGGCGCGAGCCGAACCGGCGCGAGCCTCGACTTGGAACTCAAGGGACATCAGGTCTTTGCCTTGCGATTGTAGCAACGCCGGACGAGCGATCAGGAATCGGTCAACTGCAAATGCAGAATTTCGCCGCGCACGCGGCCATCTTCCAGGATTAGCCGGCCCACGCTCACCGGCAGTTCGAATCGCCGCGGTCCTGCGCTGCCGGGATTGAAATAAAGCACTCCGTTGCGCATCTCTTGTTTAGGAACGTGACTGTGGCCGGAAATCACAACTGCAAATCCCGCTGCTTTGGGCTTGAGGTCCAACTGCGCAAGATCGTGCAACACGTAAATGAAGACGCGGCCCAACTCGAGCACTTGGGTTTCGGGCAACTTGCGAGACCACACACTCTTGTCGACATTGCCCCGCACGGCAGTCACGGGAGCCATCTCAGAAAGCTTTTCGAGGATCTCGGGCGAGCCCACATCTCCGGCATGAATAATGTATTCAGATCCGCGCAGGGCTTCGAGAGCCTCGGGGCGCAACAGACCATGGGTGTCGGAGATGACGCCGATTAGGATAGGCCGTTCTCGGTTCTCAGTTCTCGGTTCTCAGTATTAGGTATTGGGTGCCCGGTACTCACTTTTTCATCTTTTCAACAAACTTGCCGATGCTAACAATGGCCCGCCCCACAGTGCCTCGGCCGATTTCCTGCACGTCGTCACGCGCGGTCACGCCAAGCGTGTAAAACCGTCCATCAAACGACTCCAGCACAGCCTCGGCCGTGATGTGCGCGCCAACGCCGCTCGCCGCACGGTGCTGGATGTTGATCGCAGTTCCCACCGAGATCTCGTCGCCCTCGCAGTAGGGCTGCAGCGCGAGAAAGCAGCAGTCTCCATCAGGCGAATCATGTCGGGCGTGGAATACACCGGCGGCAACTCGGCGTGGTGCGCGGTCAGCGTGTGTTTGAATTCGACCGTCTCTTGCGCCTCACCGCGCGCACCGATAGGGATTGCTTCGCCATTATGTGCCAAACGTTCTGATCAGGCTGCGTGCGCCAGTCGCGCGGCTTCGATTCCATCCAGAGCCTGCCACAGCAATCTGGGCTGTGTTCTCCGCCGCATCCAGCGCAGCTTGCGCTGCTTCCGGATTCGCCTCCAGACGTTTCTCCAATTGCTTGCGCCAAACATTCGAGTGGTAGACGTCGGCGGTAGCATGCAGCGCGAAGTAGCCACAGGTTTTGTCGTCGGCGCCATACATCTCGCGCAGCCCGCGCTCTTTCTCCTTGGCGACGCGCGGCACCTGCGATTCGTAAACGTAGAACGCGGCCAGCGCCTCTTCCGGCGTGCCTTCGCTGGCCACGCGGTGGAAGTGCCGCATCAGTTCGCGAATCTCGGCCACCGGCAAATGCCAGTGCATGTCCCGCCTCGATCCCATGCCTTCGGCAAAGTCGAGCCAGAGCTCGGAATGAGGCACGGAATCCTTTCCCGATGCGCCCGCAGCGCCCTTCTCGTCACACATGTTGGCCAGCACAGCCCGCCGCAATTCACCTTCGTCCAGACGAAGGGCAAACTCGGCCAGATAGCAGGGAAACGCCTCCACATGATGGTAGTAGTGCCGGGCATACTCGCGCAGATCCTCGCGCGTCAACTCGCCGGCCGCCCACGCCTTATAAAACGGATGGCAGAGCAGGTCATATTTGGCGATCGACGCTTCCAGTTGCTCGAAAAATTGAGTGGTATTCATGGATGGCCTCCTGGTTCGGGTGTGACCCATTAATATACGGGCGAGCCCTCGCGTCGGCAAGTGATGGAGATCACCCGTGTTGCCAACTTGTTAGAATGAAAGCTCCAAGATGCAGTTCACAGAACAATTCGATGTAGTCGTGGTCGGCGCCGGCCATGCCGGATGCGAGGCTGCGATGGCCGCCGCGCGCATGGGGCTGAAGACCGCGCTCTATACGCTCAACGTCGACTTGATCGCGCAGATGTCGTGCAATCCGGCGATCGGCGGCATCGCCAAGGGACACCTGGTTCGCGAAGTCGATGCGCTCGGCGGCATCATGGGCGAGATTACCGACGCGGTCGGCATCCAGTTCCGTCTGCTCAACACTTCGCGGGGCCCGGCGGTGTGGTCGCCCCGGGCGCAGTGCGACAAGCAGGCTTACCGGCTCAAGATGCGCGAAGTGCTGGAGTCGCAGCCGAATCTCAAGATCAAGCAGGCGGAAGTGGCGGAGTTGATTGTTGAAGTACCCAGTACCGAGTACCCAGTATCCGAGCGAAGCTGCAAGACTCGGTACTCGGTACTAGGTACTCGGTTCTCGGCGTCAACCTCCGCGATGGCCGCACCGTCGGCGCGCAAGCTGTGATCATCACCACCGGAACTTTTCTCAACGGCCTGATTCACTGCGGCGAGCAGCAGTATCCCGCAGGACGTTCCGGCGAACCAAACGCGGTTTTGCTCGGCGAGGCGCTGAAGAAGCTGGGCCTGCGCGGCTGCCGGCTGAAGACCGGAACGCCGCCGCGGCTTGACGGACGCACCATCGATTGGTCGCGCTTCGCGGTGCAGCCGGGCGATGCCGACCCTACGCCCTTCAGCTTCCGCACCAAGCGCGTGGCGCATCACGACTCGCAGGTGCCCTGCTACATCGCGTGGACCACGCCTGAAACGCATCGCATCATCCGCGAGAACGTGCATCGCTCGCCGATGTACAGCGGGCAGATTCAGTCGATCGGTCCGCGCTATTGTCCGTCGATCGAAGACAAGATCGTCAAGTTTCCTGACAAGGAGACGCACCAGCTCTATCTCGAACCCGAGGGCCTGAACACGCACGAAATCTACGTCAACGGCATGAGCACTTCGCTGCCGGTAGAAGTGCAGCTCGCGATCTTGAAGTCGATTCCCGGCCTGGAAAACGCCGAGATGCTGCGTCCCGGCTATGCCATCGAGTACGACTCGATTGATCCCACCGAACTGCAGCGCACTTTGGAAACGAAGAAGATTGCCAGCCTGTTTCTGGCCGGCCAGATCAATGGCACGTCCGGCTATGAAGAAGCCGCCTGCCAGGGCCTGATGGCGGGCATCAACGCGGCATTGCAGGTGAAGGCGCAGCCGCCGCTGATTCTCGACCGCACCGAGGCCTACACCGCGATCCTGATCGACGACCTGATCTCCAAGGGCACGAACGAGCCTTACCGAATGTTCACCTCGCGCGCGGAATTCCGCCTGCACTTGCGCATCGACAACGCCGATCGGCGGCTCACGCCGCACGGCCGCCGCGTAGGCTTGATCTCGGATGAAGCCTGGGAAGATTTTCAGAGCCAAGCAGCAGCGGCTGGGAGCGATGAAGAAGTTGCTCGAAGACACAAGGCTAACCTCGGCAATGATGGACAGCATTGTGTCTTGTCATTCCGAGGAGCGAAGCGACGAGGAACCTGCTGTCGCCGGCAGTGCAACGAACCAGCTCGCGACTGGAGTTCGGCGCTCGGCCAAACCTGCGCGCAAATACTGAAGCGTCCCGAGATCGTCATCGAGCAGCTGGCGCCGATTCTCCGCGAGCTAGACCCTGTGTTCTTTGCAAGACGAGAAGAGAAACCGTGAGAATCCGCGCGAATCCGCGGCTACGCTTTCCTCCGAAGTCCGCAACGAACTCAAATCGGTGGAAACCGAAATCAAGTACGAAGGCTACCTGCTGCAACAGCAGCGCGCCATGGAGCGGATGAAGAAGTCGGAGCAGCGGTCGATCCCGGGCTGGTTCGATTACCGCTCGGTCAGCGGACTCTCGCGCGAGATGCAGGAAAAGCTGAGCCATGTGCAGCCGCGCACGCTGGCCCAGGCCTCGCGCATTCCGGGAGTGACGCCGGCGGCGGTGTCGCTGGTGAACGTCTACATTGAAATCCAGGCGCGCCGCCGCCAACAGGCCGCGGCCATCTAGATCGGCTAGACCGCCATGGCTGCCGAAATTAATGCTGCGTTAACAATCCATTGTTACGCACGCGTTAATATCTTCGCCATGCCGCAAGAGTCCCTCCGCATTGAAGACCAGCCCGGAACGCAGCCCGGACAGCGCATTCTCCGCCTGAACGGAGCGCTGGTGATGACCACGATGTTTGAGTTCCAGGCCACGGTCCGCGCCGACACTTCCCGCTCGCTGATCATCGATTTCACCAACGTCCCTTACGTGGATTCGGCGGGGATCGGCGCGCTGGTGGGAGCCTACGTCACGCGCCAGCACGGCGGACGAGTCTGGCGCTGGTAGGAGTGAGCGAGCGCATCCACAACGCGCTCAAGGTGACGCGGGTCGAGCAGTTCTTCGCTTCTTCGATTCCGTCAGCGCCGCCGAACAAGCGTCCGAGTAGTAACAGTGGCCGGTGGCCAGTGAAATTCGCATGGGTTCTACTGACCGCTGGACACTGACCCCTGATCGCTGTTCTTTCGTTTGACTGCTTTCGTATCCCTCCTAAGATGAACTTCCTAGCCCATTCATCCATGATCGGCCAGACCATCTCGCATTACCGCATCACCGGCCAGCTCGGCAGCGGCGGGATGGGAATTGTTTACGAAGCGCAAGATCTCGATCTGGGGCGCACGCGTCGCGCTGAAGTTTCTTCCGCCGCAACTTTCCCGCGATCAAAATGCTCTGGACCGTTTTCTGCTGGAGGCCCGCACTGCTTCGGCGCTGAACCATCCCAACATCTGCACGATCTATGCGGTGGAAAAGGCCCAGCTTGAGGCGAGCACGAGCAGTCGTTTATTGCCATGGAGTTGCTGGAGGGCGAGACTCTGGACCGCCGCCTCGGCGCCGGAGGCGCTGCCGCTGGATCGCCTGCTGGAGTGGAGTATTCAGCTCGCGGATGCGCTCGACGCCGCGCACGCCAAAGGCATCATCCATCGCGACATCAAGC
Organism: uncultured Acidobacteriaceae bacterium; assembly: GCA_963763285.1. Taxonomy (GTDB): domain Bacteria; phylum Acidobacteriota; class Terriglobia; order Terriglobales; family Acidobacteriaceae; genus Sulfotelmatobacter. The sequence goes on from CAVXOK010000030.1 coordinate 84,172, forward strand.
CGGCGAACATATTTGTCACCCAGCGCGGACAGGTGAAGGTGCTGGACTTCGGCCTGGCCAAGCTGACGCGTCCGAGATGGCGATGGAAACCATCGGAGCGACGCAGGATTCCCGGAAGCCGTTGCACCTGACCAGCCCGGGCGCGACCGTAGGGACGATCGCTTACATGTCCCCGGAGCAGGCGCGCGGCTAACGAACTCGATCCGCGCACGGATCTGTTTTCCTGGGCGTCGTGATCTACCAGATGGCGACCGGGCGTTTGCCGTTTCCGGCAGCGACATCGGCGGTGATTTTCCACGCCATTCTCGAACTCGATCCGGTTCCGGCGCTGCAATTGAATCCGCGCTCCCGCCGAAACTCGAAGAGATCATTGGCAAGGCTCTGGAAAAGGAGCGCGACTTGCGCTACCAGTCCGCCGCCGATTTGCGCGGCGACTTGAAGCGGCTGAAGCGCGATACGGAATCCGGACGCAAGCCCGCGCCAGCGCCAACGCTTCGGGGTCGGCCTCGGTTGCCGCAGCCGCGAGCGACAGCTGGTTGGGCGTCACCGCTGCGGCATTGGCTGCACCGTCGCTGCGCAGACTTCCAGTCAAAGCTCCGCGGTGGTCGCGCTGCGGGTCGCCACAAGATCGGGACCGGCTGTGACCGCGTTGTCGCTCCTCGTTCTGGTGGCTGCGGCGGCTTTGGAATCTATTCGCTGATCTCACGCAATCGTACCGCGCCGTTTCCGGAACTTCACCGTCACCAAGGTGACGGAAAGCGGCGACGCGGTGTTCGCCGCGATTTCTCCCGACGGCAAATACATTCTGAGCCTTAGTGCGAAGAGGAGAACGGGCTGGCCAGTCTGTGGCTGCGCAATGTTCCCACCAACAGCAATCACCCAGGTGCAGCCTCCGGCCGACGTCTATTACAACGGCCTGCGTTTTTCTCCCGACGGAAACTATTTTTATTTCGTGCGCAGCGATCCGGGAAATCCGAGCTGAAATTTCTGTATCGTGCTCCGCTGCTGGGGGGCACGCCGCAGAAGCTGGCGGAAGACGTGGATTCGAATATCACGTTTTCCCCGGACGGCAAAAAGGTCGCATTCATGCGCTATGACAATCCGGAGCCGGGCAAGTATCAGTTGATCGTTCGTTCAGTGGATGAGCGAGGCGAGGAAACAGTGCTGGCGAGCGGCCCGAAAAGCCAGGGACTCTACATCCCGCCTGGTCGCCCGACGGAAAAACAATCGTCTGTGCGAAGTGCATTCAGGCGGGGAATTCGCTGGCCGGGTTGGTGGCAGTGGACGCCAGAACCGGCGCAACAACGCCTATTCTTTGGCTGCCATGACGTATCTCGGTTGATCCCGGCCTGGATGCCCGATGGCAGCGGCTTGCTGGTTCTGAACAGCGACCAGCTCTACGAATTTCAGACCAATCGCAGATTGTCGCTATCTCTTACCCGAAGGGAAATTTACTCCGATTACCCGCGACACGAACAATTACTCGAACTCAGCGTGGCGGCCAACGGGGACAGTGCTCGCCACGGTACTAAGCGAGACGATGGAATCTTGTAGGTCATGCCGGCGGGCCTCTGGCGGCAGCGCAAGCGCCATTTCATCCGGCGGAGCCATACACGAACTTCACCTGGACGCACGATGGCCAATTGATCGCCGATCAAGGACAACAAGCTGCAATCGGATCGATCCGGAAACCGGAGCCAAAGTGTGATTCGCGACCGAGCAGGACTCTCAAGCGGCGATCCCTCGGCTTGCGCCGATGGCCGCTACGTCGTGTTTGAGCAAGCATTGCACGGACGGGTTCGCGCAACATCTGGCGAGTGGAATCGGCGGAAGCAATTTGAAGCAGCTTACCACCGGGAAACGGGACGATTATCCGGTGTGTTCTCCCGATGCGACTGGGTGTATTACATCGAGAGGCGACGACGGAAGCTATAAAGTGTCGATCGAAGGCGGTGACCCGCAGACGTCTCTGAATTGCCGGTCTCCGCAGTCATTCGATCTCTCTCCCGATGGAAGCTGCGGCTTTTGCCACCCTGGACCACTCCCCGGGCACAAAGATAAAGCTTGTGTTGGTCGACACCGAAACCGGCAAGGTTCGAAGATATGGACTTTGAGCGGCCGCGGGCTGTCCGCTTCTCGGCGACGGAAAAGCGATCGTCTATCCCGCGCGAAAACGGCGTGGATAATCTGTGGCTGCAGCCGCTCGATGGCTCCAAGGGGAAGCAGATCACGGAATTCAGTTCCGAACACATCTACGACTTCCACTGGTCGTTCGATGGAAGCAGCTGGCGCTGGTGCGCGGACACGACGATTCGGATGTGGTTCTGATACGCGATGCGAGCAGTAGCGAGTTGAGCATGCTCAATGTTCGCACAAATAAAAAGGCGGCCATCGCTGGCCGCCCTCTTTGCGAATTGTCACTGCGAAGTGGTTTAGGCACCCTTCACGTTCTCGGCCTGCCAGCCCTTGGGGCCTTTGACCACGTCAAACTGCACTTGCTGACCTTCCTGCAGGCTGCGGAAGCCGCTCGCCTGAATGGCCGAGAAGTGCACGAATACATCTTCGCCGTTCTGGCGGCTGATGAAACCGTAGCCTTTGGCATCGTTAAACCACTTCACTGTTCCTGTTTCCATGGTGTTGCTATGTTCCTTTTTCTTTGATGTAGCGTTGAAACTTTGGAAGGCTTCTTCTGCAGGCAGGTCACGCGCTGGTTAGCGGAGAAACTGGATACTGCGAAAGAACTCTAAAGATCAAACGCAACTAAATTGTAAAAGAACTGCCGCGAGAATGCCACAAAATTTTCCTATTGTACATTTAAGCATTATTTTCATTAGTTTACGGGCATATGCGCCGTGTCTGCCCTCGATTTGCCAGCCGGCCGGCAAAAGATACATGATCATCGAGGGATCGGGATGGGAGGTGATAGAGGTATAAAGATAGGAGCTACATGATTAAGAACATGCGATTCGGCAAGTTTTTGATTTTGATAGCGCTCGCGACTCCGGCCTGGGCGGGGATTGTTGAAGATGTCCGCACGGCGCTGGCCCAGAATAATTTCACCGCGGCCGACGCCTAACTCAAGTCATACCGGGCCAGAACGGCGTCACGCCCGAATACATCGAGGCCTATTCATGGATGGCGCGAGCCGCGCTCAGCGCTCGCGATTACGATCAGGCGGCGGCGTACGCTAAGCAAACCAAAACTCTCGCTCTAGGAGCAACTCAAGCAGCGTCCGCTCGATGCCGAACCGCACTTGCCGCTCGCCTGGGCGCTGCGATCGAAGTCCAGTCGCAGACGCTGGCGGCTCGTGGCCAGCAAGCTCAGGCAGTCGCAGTTCTGCAGACCGCACTGCGTACTTATGGCAGCACTTCGATCCACGCCCGCCTGCAGAAAAATCTGAACCTGCTCTCCTTCGAAGGAAAACCCGCGCCCGCACTTCGCGGCGGAACAATTTCTTGGCTCGAAACCGCCCGCGCTGGCCCAGCTCAAAGGCTCGCCCGTGCTGCTTTTTTTCTGGGCGCACTGGTGCGGTGACTGTAAAGCCGAAGCTCCCATCATCACGCAACTGCGGTCGGAGTTTGCTCCCAAGGGATTGACCGTCTTCGGTCCCACCCGGCTCTACGGCTATACCGCGCAGGTCGAAAATGCTGCGCCCAGCGATGAACTTGCCTACATTGACGCCGTGCGCCACCGTTTCTATGCGGCCTGCTCGACATGCCAGTTCCAATCAGCAAGTACAACTTCGATGTCTATGGTGCCTCGACCACGCCGACGCTGGTGTTGCTTGACCGCACCGGTAAGGTGGCGATGTACCATCCCGGAGCGCTGCCTTATGACCAGCTGAAAGCGGAGATTGAAAAGTGGTGGCGCGATAGCAATTTCAGGCGGTTTGAACTTCTTCGGAGATCCGGTCTTCACATCGTAAACAAACCCCCGCACCGGAATATGTTTCGGAATCCACGGATGGGACTTCACCCGGTGGACCTGCTGCCGGACGTTCTCCTCCAGATCGTCGAAAGCATGGAAATGGGCAGGCGCTCCTGCGACGTTCCCATCTTATCCGCCAGCTTCTTCTTGAGTTCGTCTTCCCTCACTTTCAGCAGTCCACAATCGGTATGGTTGATGATGATGAACTCCTGCGTGTCCAGCAGATGATGCGAAACAATCAGCGAGCGTATCGCATCCTCGGTGGCGATTCCGCCCGCATTGCGGATCATGTGCGCGTCTCCGGGATGCAGTCCCAGGCAGCGTTCAAACAGGATTCTGGAATCCATGCAGGCCAGCACGGCCAAATGGCGCCTCGGCTTGACCGCCAGATCTCCCAGATTGAAGTTTCTCACAAATTGCTGGTTGGCTTTCAGCAGTTCGTCGGCGACTGACAATTGTGGCCTTCTTTCTTCATTGCGGACCGCGGCTGAATTTTCTCGCACGCGCGCGTTGGTTGTTCCAGTTTACCCGCTACAATCGCCCCGTGAACCTCGATGACACCATCGTTGCGATCGCCACGCCGCCAGGCCGCGGCGGAATCGGCGTAGTGCGCTTCGCGGGACCGGGGCACGAGAGATCGCCAAGCCGATGCTGCGGCTAAAACAAATCTGGAGCCGGGACGCGCCGTCTATGGGGAACTCATCGAACCGGTTCACAAGCCGCGATGCTGGCAGCCGGCAGCCGAGCCGGAAGCGCCGATCTCGCATCGACGAAGTCGTCGTCACCTATTTCGCCAAGCCTCATTCCTACACTACAGACGACATCATCGAGATCGCTGCCCACGGCTCTCCGGTGGTACTTCGGCACATCGTCGAACTGTGCGTCGCCGCCGGGGCACGCCTCGCCGAGCCCGGACGAGTTCACCATGCGCGCCTTTCTCAACGGCCGCATCGATCTCACGCAGGCCGAGGCGGTCCGCGATTTGATCGATTCACAGACCCTCTATCAAGCAAAGTGGCCGCGCAACAGCTCGAAGGCGCTCTTTCCTGCCGGTTGCAGCCCATCAAACAAAAGTTAGTCGAGCTGATCGCCGTGCTCGAAGCCGGAATCGACTTCGCCGAGGACGACGTCTCCGTGATGCCAGACCCAGCCATTCTCGAACGCATCTCTGCCGTGCGCCGGCCGCTCGAACAACTTGCCGCGAGTTTCGCCTACGGCAAGATCGTGCATCAGGGACTGACGCTCGCCATCGTCGGCCGGCCTAACGTTGGCAAATCCAGCTTGTTCAATCGACTGGTCGAGCGCGAGCGCGCTATCGTCACAGCCACTCCCGGCACTACGCGGGATCTGGTCAGCGAAACCGTCGCCATCGGCGGCATTCCGGTTCAGCTTGTCGACACGGCGGGAATCCGCCAGGCACTCGACGAAGCCGAATCGATCGGCATCCGCAAGTCCATGGAAGCTTTGGCGGACGCCGACTGGTGTTGGTGGTATTCGACGCTTCGCAGCTGGCGACGGCGGAAGACGACGAATTGTTGCGGCACGCAGAGCCGCCCAGCATCGTCGTGGGAAATAAGTGCGATTTGGGAATAGTTCCGGCGAGGGGTTCTCGGCCATCGAGTGGGCAGATCTTCTGCGCATCTATCAATGTGTCGGCCCTGACCGGCGAGGGCATCGTCGAACTACGCGCCGAGATTTTTCGCCACATCGGTGGCGAAACAGGGGCGCAAGCCGAAGCCGGATTTCTTACAAATGTGCGCCACCAGGGACTCGTACAGGAATCGCTGGCCGCGCTCCAGGCTGCTGCCGGCGCCGTGACCGCAAAAATCCCACATGAAATGCTGCTGCTTGATCTCTACAGCGCCCTGCGGCCTCTCGATGCGATCACCGGCGCCACCACCACTGACGACATCCTCAACCTGATCTTCAGCACTTTCTGCATCGGAAAGTAAGCGCAACGCCGATTCGAACTCAACCAGCACAAAAATAACGGCCGCACCCGAGGGTGCGGCCGGAGGTAAAGAATCGTACGAGGCTAGAAGCGGACGCGAAGGCCGAGTTCGATGTTTCGCGGCTCGCCTTCGCCCAAGGCTCCCGAGAGCACCAAAGCCAGCCGGGGTTGTAGAGACCGAGGTAGTTATCGGTCCACTGATTATGGTTGAGAACGTTAGCGAAGACGCCCTGCAATTCCATGCTAATGCCCTCTGCCACTCGGATGCTCTTCTTGATGCTGAAGTCCATATTCCAGTAGGCCAGCCCACCGAGAATTCCGGCGCCGCCATCCCGGGTGTCTATCCCCAGGATTGGGTTACGCCAGTTCTGGGCTTGAGCCACCCCGTCCGGAAAATAGTTTACTGGGTATCCATTGGTCTGACCTGAGCAGAAGCCCGTATCTTGAAAGCCGGGGCATTTGTATGCGTGAACATGGGGAACGGGGCCGAGCGGTACGGCATTCTCCATGTCGTAGTCACCGCAGCCGACGCCATCGCATGCACCGAAGGTCTGGTAGTTACCAAATGTGGTGCCGACCTGCGTCGGAACGCCGGACCCGGCAGCAAATATGGTTGCAAACGTCCACCCGCCCAAGGCTCGTCCCATGAATCCAGACTGTCCCTTGAAGAAAGGAGGTTGAT
>CAVXOK010000031.1:0-46841 GCA_963763285.1 uncultured Acidobacteriaceae bacterium
GCCTCCATCACCCGTTCGCCACCGGCATGTTCAGACCGTATCGACCTGAAGAAGTTTTCCGTGAACTAGGCGGATTCCACGAGCAGAGCCTCTTCGCCGAGGTACCTACTCAGCCAGCAGGTCGAGCGAAGCGCTTCGGAATTGTCCGCGGCGGCGTCTCCACCGCCAACCGCCGCTTCCAGAAGATCGGACGCGTGTGAGTGTGGGCTCGCTGTTCCTGAAGACCGCGATGAACTCCTGGAACGGAAGCTCTTGCCTACGCAACCACCAGATGCTGGCAGACCTAGGCCGGACAACCCACTCGAAATAAGTCTCGCAACCCGAGTTTTCTTTGGTGGCCACAAAACCCAGGATCCAGACGACCAGACGATACCTGTTTCGCTTTGCCCTCGACGAAATGCGTGCAAAGCGGAGTCTTCAGAAGCGAAATAAATTCCTGTCGACAACCGGACATTGTTCTGCGTCGTTCCGAAGAAGCGCGTCTGCACGTAGTCTCCCTGAAATCGCCACGCGACCGGACGAATAATCTTGTAGTCGAGTCCGCCGCCCAACGCGGTGGCAAACGACGTATCGGAACCGAAGCCGTTGTTCACGTTGACATGGGCTCCTCCGAACAATGCTTCGGCGAAGGACGAAACTTCCCTAGCGGAACCGAAACTCTTGGCCCGAAAGGAAAATTATGTTCCGTAAGGTTCGAATATCGGACCTGTACAGTCGACGCCGGTCGGGCAAGCCACACGAAAATTCTGCGAACCGTAATGGGTGTCAAAATCGGCCACCATCCCAAACCAGGGGATGATTTTGCCTTCCACCGAAGCCTCCCACCCATTCGTGTTGGCGCTGCCCACGGAGGTGACATCGGTGTTGTAGTAAGAGTATCCAAAAAAAACGTTCCCGTGGGTTGGAACCTGTGCACTCGCCAGGCCGGCAAACAATAGTAGTCCAAAGCAATCAGTCCCGCTTTTCGCATGACCATTCGCAACCTCACCTTTCCAGCATCTGAGAATGATGCAGCGAATGTTAGATGCCAGGAGGTAGAAGTTCGTCAACCATAGTGCGTGCGAACATGGGCGAGCTTTTCGCCACATCCTGTGCTTCCTCTGGCAGATAAAATTCTCTAACCCGCTGCCAGAGCAGAAGTTTCGAAGGTGAGCTAAGACCACTTCTCACTTCGCCAAAATATCCCTCAGAAGTGCCACACCAGCCCGGCCGATCCCGAGAAGTCATTCTGCGTCGCGCTTAGCAAGTGAGTGCGGGTGTAGTCGAACTGCAGCCGCCAGGCAAAGTTTTTCATGAACAAGAGCTGGAACTTGCGATCCACTCCCCCGCCCAGGTCCTCTGCGATCGGGTTATGGGTCACGCCCGCCGATGTGTTTCGTTGCACTCCCCCATCAGCTGCAGGAAAGGGCGCCACTTTCCGTAATGCGTCGAAATTCGTGGCCCCAGAAGAAAGTCGTACTGCTGCACTCCCAGCCGGTAGAAGCCGCTTCCATCCAGCACTATCCCGAGGTACGAAAGGCGATGGAACGGAAATACTTCCACCGAGGCATTCCAGCCCCGGAATGTAAGGCGGTTTATAACATCGACGTTGTCGGCATAGGCGACTCCGAGGGACACGTTTCCACTCGGGATCAGCCTATTTGTGCTCTTGATAGGGTTGCGAACAGCATCAAGCTCAGGAACGCCAGAACCACGGCTGCGGTTTTTGACACGAAAATGAGTCCTCCAAGGCATTTATGCCAGCAGCAAATTCTACCTGAATGTGCGAAATCCGTTAGGTCCTTCCTTAGATGCCGTGGAATGTAGGCTCAGGATGTCCTGTCCCGCAAAATTCTACGGTGCAGGACTGGGACGCCGGTCAAAAAATTACTCTCTTTTCATGATTCCGAAACCCCTCGCTGCGCGTCTATCTATTAGCATGGAATCCACGAACCGGAATTGGCAAACATGGCCGCAGCCAGAGCATTTGGCTGCCTTCGAAGCGCAATATAAGGAGTCGAAGTTGAAACTCAGTTTGGAAACTCGCAATCGCGGTGGTGTGGTGATCGTTCACTGCCAGGGCCGCATCGTCTATCGCTACGAGGCCGCAGCCCTTTCGCGAGTGGTTGGTGAATTCCTCGAAAACGGCGGTAAGGTAGTGCTCGATCTCAGTGGTGTCAGCTCCCTCGATAGCGCCGGCATAGGTGAACTGGCTTTTCTCCACAGTTGGGCAAGATCCCAAAACGCTGACCTGAAGTATGCCAGCCCCACCCCACTCGTGCGCGACCTTCTCGATCTTACCAACCTAAATTCGGTCCTCGATATTCACCCCAGCGTAGGCGAAGCTCTGGCGGCGTTCCAGTCCACAGAAGCCTGCGCCGACTGCTGATTTCGCCTCGGCTCAAACATACATGCGGATTTGATTTCTGAGCGAATCCAAGGATGGGCGAGCCGCCCGAAGAGTCGCTTTTGCGACACCTGAGCCGTCGTTCCTTTAACTCTCCCGCTGAAATCGATACCGCCCTGCCCGCTCCAGCGCTACCGCCTCGGCCACTTTCAGAAACGCCCGCGCCGCATGCGAAAGTCCCGCTTCCTTACGGTAAATCAAACGCAGCTTGCGTTGCACACGCAGCTCCCGCACCGGAATCCGCACCAGTTCTCCCCGTACAAGCTCTGCCTCCACGCTGATTTCCGGCATGAATGCCACACCGTTTCCCATGGCAACAAATTGTTTGATGGCTTGCAACGTAGGCAGCTCAAGCCCCATATGCAGTGGTGTTTTGTACTTCTCGAATGTCTGCAGAACCTTCTCGCGGTAAGGCGACGAAACAATATGCGCCACAAACGATTCCGCCCCCAGTTGCCGGATGCTCACCTCCCGCGCCGAGGCCAAAGGATGCTTCGGCGGCACCACCAGCACCAGTTCGTCCAGATAAGTCACCACCGAATGCAGTCGCGGCTCTTCAGGCTTGTAGGAAAGCACGCCCAGCTCTGCGCTGTGCTGCAACACGTCGTCCGGAATGCGGCTGCCCAGCGCCCGCTGCACCGTAATCTTGATCATAGGATGCAGCCGCCGGAACTCCGCCAGCACCGGCAACAGATAAAGCGCGGTAAATTCATTGGCCGCGATCACCAGCTTGCCCTTCTGCAATTCCCTCAACGAAGCTAGAGATTCGTGCGCATCATGCCGCAGGTTCAGCAACTTCTCGGCATATTCGTAAAGCACTTGCCCGGCGTCGGTCAGAACCCCTTCCCGCGACGAGCGGTCGAGCAGCGCCTCGCCCAGCTCATCCTCCAGCTTGCGGATGGTCTGGCTCACCGCCGACTGCGTACGATGAAGCTTCTCCGCCGCCCGCGAAAACCGGTGCTCCCGCGCCACCGCCAGAAACACTTCCAGCTGCGAAAGTTCCATTTACCATCCCCTTATACAAACTACAACAATCATTAGGAAATCTTATCATAGAAGCCTATCTAATGATCACTGAAGAATTATAAGTTTTGCTTCAATCTGATTCCCCCGTACCATTAAGGGGCACAGCATTATAGAGCGGTTGATCATCTTTTTCCCGAAGGAAGGCCCATGGCCACGGACCAGGTCCGCATCAAGATTTTCGACACCACCCTGCGCGACGGAGAACAGTCGCCTGGCTGCAGCATGAACCACCAGGAAAAGCTCCGCCTGGCGCACCAGTTAGACCGTCTCGGTGTCGACGTAATCGAAGCCGGATTTCCCATTGCCTCCGACGGCGACTTCGAAGCCGTCAAAGCCATCGCCGCGGTAATCCGCCGCCCCATCATTGCGGGACTCTGCCGCGCCTGCCGCCCCGATATCGAGCGCGCCTGGGAAGCCTTGCAACACGCCGCCCGCCCGCGCATCCACGTCTTCTTGGCCACCTCCGACATTCACCTGAAGTACAAGCTCCGCATCACCCGCGAAGAGTGCCTCGCCCAAGCCCGCGAAGCCGTAGCTTTCGCCAGATCGCTCTGCCCCGACGTCGAATTTTCCCCCGAAGACGCCACTCGCACCGACCCTGAATTCCTCTGCCAGGTGCTCGATGCGGTCATCGAAGCCGGCGCCACCACCCTCAATATTCCCGACACCGTCGGTTACACCGTGCCCTCCGAGTTCGGCGACTTGATCGCAACCATCCGCCGCCGCGTGAAGGGAATCGAGAACGTCACTATCTCCGCCCACTGCCACAACGATCTCGGCATGGCCGTAGCCAACACCATGGCCGCCATCGCCGCCGGAGCCCGCCAGGTTGAGTGCACCATCAATGGAATCGGCGAGCGCGCCGGCAATGCCTCGCTCGAAGAAATCGTGATGGCCCTCCGCGTTCGTCACGATCGCTATCCCTACGAAACTGCCATCGCTGCCGAACATCTGTTCCCCGCCAGCCAGTTGCTGAGCGAGATCACCGGCGTGCCCGTGCAGCCCAACAAGGCCATCATCGGACGCAACGCCTTCGCCCACGAAGCCGGCATCCACCAGGATGGCGTTCTCAAGAACCCGCTGACCTACGAAATCATGACCCCGCAATCCGTCGGCGTGCCCGATTCCAAACTCGTGCTGGGCAAGCACTCCGGCCGTCACGCCCTCGCCATCCGCTGCGAACAACTCGGCTATCAGTTCGACCGCCGCGCCCTCGATGACATCTATCGCCGCTTCGTCCGCCTGGCCGACAAGATCAAACATGTCGAAGATCATCACCTTCTGGAGTTGATCCGCGACACTCACAAGCCAGCCGGATCGGCCACTCCGCTCTTCGAGCCGCTTCCCTCGGCGGTCTCGGCTGCTGCCACGCCGCCAACCCCGAACCAGTTCGGCCATTTCCCATGGCGCCGCAAACCAACGCCTTCCCGGTGCCCTTGCCTGCCCCCGATCCGCATCACGATCAGGAAGACTATCTCTGGGGCGTGTAGGCATTTCGCGGACGCCCTCGCAGGACTCATGTGGGGACAGCCGCCCTCGGCTCCGTGGGCGGTGCAGGCCTTCAGGTCTGCATTGAAGGAAGCGGTCTATATCCGGCTTCAGCCCCTGAAATATATACGACCATCTACTTCACTGAATCGGCTGCCAAACTGTCGCGCGAGATTGGCTTTCCGTGAACCCAAACCGTGGTGATGCTGTCGTAGGCATCCAAACCTTCTAGCGGAGATCGTTTCAGCAGCACGAGGTTGGCAATTTTCCCCGGCTCGATGGTCCCAAGTTGCGAGTCGAGTTTGAATTTTCGTGCATTACTGATCGTAGCCGCTCTAAAAATCTGTGCCAGAGACAATCCGGCCTTTTGCAGTTGCTGCATCTCCAGATAGCCGTTCAATCCAGGCAGATTTCCATACGTCGGACCCGACGGAGTGTCCGTGCCAAACAGAAAATCGGCGTCCTTGCTTGCCAGGTAAGCAACCACCTGTCGCACGCGCCGGAGTGGCCCGCGGTCGATACCTTGGAACATGGCTGCATCCGGCGTATCGTCGTCAACCAATTCTTTTTTGAACCACTTGCCTTCAGGAGAGTTGAACCACTCCAGCATTTCCCCAGGGATGACCTTGGGGATCGCCTTCATCGAAAGATATTCGGGATCAAAATACGCGCGCAAGCCCTCCATGACCTGGATGGTGGGTTGATAACCAATTTTCTTTTCCACGATTTGATCGAGAAGGGTTTTGATCCCAACCGGGAGTTCGGTTTCTTTGTCGAGATCTCCCCAGTTCCACATTCCATGCGCGATCACGTCAACCCCGCCTTCGACGGCAAATTTTTGTGCTTCGAATGAGTTGGCGTGCATCATCAATACCAGGCCGGCCGAAGTCGCTGCTTTGCGGATCCCTGCCAGAACATCGGGGCCCATCACCGGCAAGTGCCTGTCTCGCCCAAAGCCCCGCTCAAAGTACGCCTTAACGCAAATCCCGCCGGAACGCTTGACCCGCTCTACATCGGCAGCAGGAGTGTGATCTTCCGGTCTATATTCTGCCGGGATACTCGAGGCTTGCCCGGGATCGTAGATGAAATTAGGAAAAATCTTGAAACGTGTTTCCACCGGCGCAAACGACATCGGGTACCCATTTGCCAAAGGCAAAGACTCACCGCAGTCATACAGGTCGGGGTGCAAAGGGGCTTGCTTGAAGTCTTCCAATACCTGACGATCGATGACTGCCAAATCCACAAGCGTCGTGTAGCCGTAGTAAAGGTAGGAACGCGGGAGTTGTTTGAAGTACTCCTTGATCATCTTGCCTTCAGGCTGAGGAAAGGTCATCCCGGGAACGGAAGCGAGGTGAACGTGCGAGTCGATGAGGCCCGGAATGAGAAACTGTCCTTTCCCAGAAACCACTGTCGCGCCAGCCGTCTTATTCGCCTTTTTCTTGCGCTCGACGCGAGCGATGCGGCCGTTTTCGATGAGCACGCTCCCCTGCTCGACATGATCGAGCTTCTCCGGCGAAATGATGGTGACATCGGTGATCCACGTTCGATCCGCTGCTTGGCTTGAGGCGGAAGCTGCAAGGCCCACGATCGCGAGCAGTGAGGTAAATAGAATGGCGAATATTTTCATAGCGGCCTCCTCATGTTGTCAGCCACGATACTCCCGTCCTCGTTGCCTTTCATACTTTGGCCGCTGAGGGACGCATCATCGTTGAGATGTACGGACGGACACGGATAAAGTTCCCCCGCAGTTCGCCGGGAAACTGCAATGATAGTCAGTTTCCATTAAACTGACCGCATGCTCCTGAACCTAACCATCCTGCCCGGCGACGGCATCGGCCCGGAAGTCACCGAACAAGCCGTGAAAGTTCTGCAGGCGATGGCCGATGCATTCGGACACCAGCTTCAACTCCAGCACAAAAACATCGGCGGCGCGGCTCTAACAGCTTCAAACGATCCTCTGCCTGCCGATACGATTCAGGCGTGCCTCGCGTCCTCCGCAGTCCTGCTCGGCGCCGTAGGCAGTCCCGCCTTCGACCACTATCCCCAGCACCTTCGCCCCGAAGCCGGACTCCTCCGCCTGCGCCGCGAACTAGGCGCCTACGCCAACCTGCGTCCCGCGATTTGCTTTCCCGCTCTCGAAGATTGTTCCCCGCTACGCGCCGATCTAGTTCGCGGTACCAACATTATGATCGTCCGCGAACTGCTCGGAGGCCTCTACTTCGGAGAACCGCGTTCCATCGCAGGCCACCCGGCGCCCGCGTCGCCACCAACACCATGACCTACGGCGAGCCGGCCATCGAACGCATCGCCCGAGTCGCCTTCGACCTCGCCACAAAGCGCCGCCAGAAAGTTCTCTCCGTCGACAAAGCCAATGTTCTCGAGTGTTCCCGCCTATGGCGAGAAGTCGTCACCCGCTGCGCGAAAGATTATCCGGGAGTGCAACTCTCTCACATGTACGTGGATTCCGCCGCCATGTCGCTGGTGCAGCGTCCGAAAGACTTCGACGTAGTCCTCACCGAAAACATGTTCGGCGACATTCTCTCCGACCAGGCTGGTGGAGTAGTGGGCTCGCTAGGCCTGCTGGCCTCGGCCAGCATCGGCGGCCCAGTCGGTGTGTACGAGCCGGTACACGGCTCAGCCCCCGACATCGCCGGCAAAGGGATCGCAAATCCGCTAGGAGCAATTCTTTCCGCAGCGCTGCTGCTCCGCCACTCTTTTGCATTAGAACGCGAGGCAACTTGCATAGAGAACGCAGTCAGCGCCGTGTTGAATCAGGGCTTCCGCACCGCCGATCTGGTCAGAGCTGCGGAAAAGCCGACACCAACTTCTGAGATGGGACAACAAGTCGTGCAAGCAGTGAAAGAATTGGCGGCAGCAGCGAAGCGGAAGTCAGCCTGATCTCAACCCCTCGGGGCCGGTCTTCCTGGCAGCGTCTTAACCGGCTGTGCGCCGGCCACGGAACCCGCATCATACTTTCCCGTCAAGTCATACCACCGAATCCGCAGCATCTCCCAAAACATGCGCGCCCCATCCATCACCGGATGAATCCGCGTGTCTCCACTGTGCCCCCAAAGCACGGGCACTTCCTCCACGCGAAACCCGAACTTGCGCGCCAGAAAAAGAATCTCCGGATCGAACCCCCAGCGTTCGATCCGCTGCAGCGGCAGAATTGTCTGTGCGGCCCGGCGAGTAAATGCCTTGAAGCCGCACTGCGTGTCCTTGAATCGCAGCCCCAAGGTAATTCGCAGCAACAAATTGAAGACTCTTCCAAAAAGTTGCCGATGCCGCGACTGCCGCTGCGTCTGCAATTCAGCCCGCAGCCAGCGCGAACCGATCGCGATATCCGCTCCAGCAGCCAGAGCTGCAAGCAACTTCGGCATCTCTTCAATTGGCGAAGAAAGATCCGCATCACTGAACACCACTACCTCGCCCCGCGCATTCAGCATGCCATTGCGCACGCGTAGCCCTTGCCGCGGTTGCCCGGATTCTCCACCAGCCGCAATATCGGATTCTTCTCCGCAAACCCGCGCACCAGGTCCGCCGTATTGTCGCGCGACCCGTCGTTCACAACAACGACCTCCGCGTTCCATCCCTGCGCGCGCACAAATCCCAGCACCTTCTCCAGGGTAGCCCCCAGCCGCGCGCCTTCGTTATACGCAGGAATAACAATGCTGTAAGCGATGTCCATGAACCTGTGCAAGCCTCAGGAAAAGGCTGCGCAATTGTACGTCGTAAGGAGCCGGTTGAGGAAACAGAGAACCGAAATCTAGCATCCGACTTACTGAGAACTGAGAACTGAGAACTTCCTCACGCCACGCTGCGTTTTTCCACCAGCATGTTGAAAAACTCATTCACCAGTTCCGCGTCCCACAAGCCCTGGCGGGCTTCCTCGCGCATGGTCCGCGCGGCCTCATCATGGGTCAGCGCCGGCTTGTAGGGCCGTGCCGTGCGCAGTGCATCGTACACATCCACTACCTGCAAAACTCGCGGCAAAAGCGGGGTTTCGCCCGCCCGCAATCCGTCCGGATACCCCGACCCATCCGCATGCTCATGATGATGCCGGATGATCGGCAGCACCAGCCGCAACGACTTCAGCGGCCTGCAGATATTTTCCCCGGTCACCGGATGCTGCTTCATGATCGCCCACTCCTCGAGCGTCAGGTCGCTGCCTTTCTTCAGAATCTCATCCGGCACTGCGATCTTGCCCAGATCGTGCAGAAATCCCCCGCGCCTCAGCGCCACAATCGAATCCTCATCCAGTCCCAGATGCCGTCCCAAATCCGCCGCCCGCGCCGCTAGTCGCTCGCAGTGTCCCTCGGTATAAGGATCGCGGCCCTCCACGATCAGCCCCAGCGTGCACAGCACCGAATCCGCCGTCTCCAACTCATCAGTAAATTCCTTTACTCGCAGCAGCGACTTCACCCGCGCCGTCAACTCCTCCGCCAGCACCGGCTTATTCAGAAAGTCGTCCGCTCCGGCTTCGATTCCCTGCAAGCTTGTCCGTGCTGTCAGTCAATCCAGTGATCAGTACGAACGGAATCAGCCGCGTCGCGGGGTCGCCCTTAAGCACGCGGCACAATTCATAGCCCGACTTCCCCGGCATCTTCACATCCGACAGAATCAGGTCAGGCGCCTGCCGGCGCACCTCCGCCTCGGCCTGTTCCGAATCGGCTGCCGTCACCACGTCGTACCCGCGCTGCGTAAGCAACTGGCTCATCAGCCCAGCAATCGCGGGATGGTCGTCCACCACCAGAATCCGGGGAACCCGTCGCCGCATCGCGAACACATGCATATCGTAATCAGAAGCCGCTTGTCTTTGGAAAGTTGTCCGGACCTCACTGCTCACATCGGGACGGAAATCGTGAGGAAAACTCATCGGAGTCGAAGCCTTGCTGGGAGAATTCGGACTATACCTGCAATCTCCCGTACTCTGTCATCCTGAGCGAAGCGAAAGCCTGCCCTGAGCGAAGCCGAGAGGGGAACCCTTCCCGTTTGCGCCGCCACCAGCCCTGCAATGCGTTTCTGCCACCATCTCGCGCTTGTTTCCTGGCCGCTGGACTTGCTCAGCACTGTCCTTAATTCTACTGCAATCCCAGCCGCGCCGACTCACTCCGCACGACGCGTAGATCACGCTACCTCGGGACTGGTCCGTCCCACTTCGGAACCCCCTTGGAATCAGCCCGCGATTTGTGACGTCTAACCTTGTCCTGCACACCATTATCTGATTAACCTCGGCCATGCTCCGCATCTCAAAATTTCCGCTAGCCTTCCCACTCCTCGTCATTCTCACGCAGGCGAGCGCCCACGCCGCGACCAAGCCTCACATCATCACCTTCGGCAAATGGACTACAGTCCAATGGTCCCCGGACTCCGGCGCCGCAAACGACAAGCCACTCGCCCTGAAAATTCGGCCTCTTCTAGTCGACGCCCGCGTCAAGGAATTCACTCTGGGCCTCCCTCACGACGTCACCGACCGCCTGTTCGCAGTCCGCCGCGCCTTCCGCGTTAACGACAGCCTTCCCCAGGAGTCCACCTCCCCGCCACACTGGCAATGGGAACGCGGCGGATGGCTTCTGGTCGACCGCGCCACCGGCCGCATCTCCCCCATCAATCTTCCCGATTTCGATGTCGTCTACTCCGCCACCAGTTGGTATCGTGATTTCGCCGCCTATTGCGGCGTCGGGGATGACGGCAAGAGAGTGTACGCAGTCGTAGCCCAAATCAGCCGCCGCAAGCCAATTCTCAAGAAGCCCATCGAAGGCCAGAACATCGCCGACAAAGAAACGAAAGATGCCACTCCGGATTCCGCCTGCCCCACGCCCGTCTGGCAACGAACCCCGACCCGAGTAACCTTCGAGCCCGCAGGCGCCCCCAAACAAACCTTCGCCATCCGCGGCCACACGGTGGATCTGTTAAATCAAAGCGAAGAAGAAGACGAAGAAGCCGTCGAAATAGAAAGCAGACCTCTACGCCACCAATCGCATCCGTCGCAATTTCTGAGAACTCGAGCCCTGAGAACTGAGACCACTGGCCACTGCTACATCGCTTCCACCGCCGGCAGCTCCTCAGCCACAGTCTTCTCACTCACCTTAGCGCTAGTCACCAGAATCACCGACACCACCACAATCACGCTCCCCATCACGATGAACCGGTCCACGCGCTCGTGCAGAACCAACCATCCCAGAAAAACTGCCACCACTGGATTCACATAAGCGTAAGTCGACACTTTCGACGTAGGCACATGCTCCAGCAGCCAGATGTAAGCCGTATACCCAATCCACGATCCGCACACCACCAGATAAAGCATCGCGCCCACACCGCGAGCCGTCCAGGCAACATGCGAGAAGTCTCCCACAACGAACGCAAACAATAGGTTCCCTGCGCCCGCCGCCGTAACCTGCCATCCAGTCGCGCTGAACACGTCCATCCCCGACTGCCATCGCTTCGACAGCACCGATCCCAGCGCCCATGAAAACGACCCGCCCAGCAGCGAGACCGAAGCCCAAAACTCGCGCCGGCCCAGTGTCGAGGTCGAGTGCAATTCCGGCCAGAACAACACGACCAGCCCCGCCATCCCCAGCACCAGCCCGGCCTTGCCGCGCCACGAAATGTGATGATCGCCCAAGCAGCAGCGAGTCCAGCACCAGAAACCACAACGGCGTGATGGCGATAATCAAAGCCGCCAGTCCCGAAGGCACCGAAAGTTCCGCCCAAGCCAACGTCAAGTTGCCGCCCATCAGCAGCAGAATCCCCACCACCGAAGCCAGCAGAATCTGCCGCGTCGAATACCAGATCCGCCGTCCCGTAGCCGCGCAGACCGCCAGCATCACCACTCCGGCAATTGAAAACCGCACCCCGCACATCAACGCCGGACGAATCGTCTGCACTGCGATGTCAATCGCCAGGTAGGTAGATCCCCAAAACAGATACACCAGCCCAAACGCGAGAATCACCGCAAACCGGCTTGGGCTCTCAGTTCTGGACATGTCAGTGAGAAAACAGGGGAAGCTAAAACATATCAGACGAGTTCGAAAACAGTTCGGATTCTTAAAGTTACAGGTAGGGACAGCCGCCCTCGGCGATCCGCCGGGCGCCACCGGGTTAATTACCACTGGCGCTGCCCTTTGGGGGTTACGCAGCGCGTCGCCTCAAGCTATAATGATTTAGTGATGTCGACGGTTAGCGATGCTGCGCAACAAATCCCAACTCGCACCTGCCCGAGTGCTGGCTGCACTGTCTCGTGTGCCCAAGGCGCTATCGGGCGAATCTGCCGTCACGCCTGCGTCCCAGCCTCTTCGGTAGCGACTAACAAATCCTCCGCCCGATTCTTTCGGTTCCACGTGTGCCCGAACCAGAGCAACGTGCTCCGAGATGCGTTTACTGACCACTGGCCACTAACCACTGGCCACTGCCCTACGGAGGATTCCATGACCACCAAGACCATGACCGCTAGCCACCGGACCAAAAATCAAGACTGCCCTGCCGGGCCCCAACGCCAAGCGCGTTCTCGCCGGCGACGAGAAATATATTTCGCCGTCCTACACCCGCTCCTACCCGCTAGTAGCCAAGAGCGGACGCGGCATCATCGTCACCGACGTCGACGGCAACGAGTTCTACGACTTCTCCGCCGGCATCGCCGTCACCTCAACCGGCCACTGCCATCCCCACGTAGTCGCCGCCATGCAAAAGCAGGCGGGCGAACTCATCCACATGTCGGGCACGGATTTCTATTACGAGAGCATGGTCACGCTAGCCGAGCGCCTGTCGAAGATCGCTCCCATGCCCGGCCCGCACAAAATCTACTACGGCAACTCCGGCGCGGAGGCCATCGAGTGCGCCCTCAAGCTCGCTCGGTACCACACGAAGAGGCCTAACATCATTGCGTTTTTCGGCGCGTTTCATGGACGCACCATGGGTGCGCTCTCCCTCACCGCCTCGAAACCCCAGCAGCGGCGCCGCTTTTCGCCGCTCCTCGCAGGCGTGACGCACGTTCCCTATCCCGATCTTTATCGCGGACGCAAAGATCCCACGCAGGATCCGGATGTCTTCGCGCTCGGCTGCGCGCGCTTCATCGAAGAGAAATTGTTCAAGACCACGCTGCCTCCCGAGGAAGTGGCCGCCATCTTCGTCGAGCCTGTGCAGGGCGAGGGCGGATACGTGGTCGCGCCCACCATCTTCATGCAGGAGCTGCGCCGCATCTGCGATCGTCACGGCATCCTGCTGGTGCTGGACGAAGTGCAGAGCGGTATGGGCCGCACCGGCAAGTGGTGGGCGGTCGAGCACACCGGCGTGGAACCGGATATGGTCTGCATCGCGAAGGGCATCGCCTCGGGCATGCCGCTCGGCATCGTGATGACGCGCTCCGAAATCATGGACTGGGTGCCCGGTTCGCACGCCTCAACCTTCGGCGGCAATCCCGTGTGCATCGCGGCAGCGCTCGCAACGCTCGACGTGATCGAGAAAGAACATCTGCTCGAACACTCCGCCGAAGTAGGCGCGCACATGCTGAAGCGCATGGCCAGCTGGCCCGCCAAGCTGAAGCTGGTAGGCGACGTCCGCGGCCGCGGCCTGATGATCGGCGTCGACATCGTCAAGGACAAGTCGACCAAGGAGTACGCTGCCGCCGAGCGCGACCTGATCGTCGAGAAGGCCTTCGAACACGGCGTCCTCTTCCTCGGCTGCGGCCCCAGCTCAATCCGCCTGTGCCCGCCGTTGGTAGTGACCAAAGAAGAAGCCGACGTCGCCATAGACGTGCTGGAAGAGTGCATCCAGGAGGTGGGCAAGTAGAACGACGGGCGCCCCCTTTTTAGTCGTTCGCCCCTAACCGAGGCTGCGCGGAGGTGTGGCAAGACACATGAAAGATGGGCCAGCCCTCGCTCAATTCCTCCGATGCGAAATCTAGCGTGTAATTTTGCGTAAAGTCGCGCGGTCTTTGTATTGGGTACGAATCTGAGTAAACGACTGGCTGTCTAATGGCGTCTAACAGGTGTGAGCGCGGGACGCCGATTAGAACTGGATGCGATGCGGGGAGTGATGCTTGTGTGGATCGCTCTGACGCATTTGCCCACGGCTGCGAGTGCGTGGGTAAATCAGCCTTTTGGTTTTGTGGGAGCCGCGGAGGGTTTCATTTTTCTCTCGGCGTTGTTCACTGGACGGATTTATTTCCGGATATTGGAGCGCGACGGCCATCCAGCCATGACGCGAAAGTTGTGGGCGCGCACGTTGCGCTTGTATGGCTACCACCTACTCTTACTGGCTTTTGCGTTCCTCGTCGCAGTTCCCATTGCCTCCCATGGCGATCGGCCAGGGCTTCACAACCTCCTGGATTTTTACTTCATGGCCGGAGCCAAGCGAGCGGTGACTGAAGCGGCTCTGCTGATTTATCGGCCACCTTTGCTCGATATCTTGCCGATGTACATCATTTTTTTGATGTTCACGTCAGCTGCAATTCCGTTAGCCAGGAGGATTGGATGGAAACCAATCTTGTGGACATCTTTCTCTTTCTGGGTGCTCGCTCAGTTGGGTTTTCGCAACGCTGAGCACACATTCATGATGCGATACATTCCGACGCGGATTCCCTTGAATGAGATGGGTTCATTCGACCTCTGGGCCTGGCAATTTCTATGGTTTGTGGGCGTGTGGCTAGGTGTGCGTTGGGCCCAGGAAAACCTGGCGATTGAAGAATGGGCGAGGCGGGTGGTTGTTCCAGCAGTTGCTGATCGCCGTCTTTTGCTTCATCATGCGGCGAAAACTCGCGCACGGGTTAGAACTGGGTGCATTTGAGTTTCTCTTCGACAAGTGGCACCTCGGACTGATCAGGATGCTCGATTTCGGGGCAGTGGCAGCGCTGCTAATCCTTTCGCAACCGATTACGAAAACGGCAGCCATAAGGCCTCTAGTGCTGTTGGGGCAATCTTCGCTGCAAGTCTTTTGCGTACATCTTCTATTTTGCTTCGCTGGTCTCACACTGATGGGTAATGCGTCAATGCTGAATGGGTGGCGACAATTCGCGCTGTTGAGCATCACGCTTGCGGGAATGTTAATCACGGCAAAGATCTTCTCAAAGAGCGAGGCCAAGACCGAAGGGCCAGGAAAAACACGAGTATCTTCCAGATCGAATTTCGCAGACGTGCCAGCGGGTGGCGAGTCAGCAGTCCGTGAGGCCCAGGTGGCCCATTCAAGCCGTCCTTTGGCCTAAGTGGCACGGTGGTCCCGCAAGAAACATTCTAAAGACGAGCCAGCGCCAACGAGAATAAGATTTGAGGATAGGTCTATGTTACGCAAGCTAAGCCTCGCAATTTCGTATCTCATCGCAGTCGGTTACATCTTTTCGATTCTGCTGCCTTCTCTTTACTGTTACCGGCATGGATGCAGGGGAGGGGGCGAAGGCGATGCTTTTATGCCCGCCTTCTTTTTTGCCCCGCTTGGCGCAATAGCTACAGCCTTCTCTTTGCACAACGCCATACAGCACATTAGAAAAAAGCGGTCGGGGTCCTGGGTTTTCTGGCCTGCTGCAATTATTTTCGCAGTTGTTCTCCTGGGCACAATTGCCTTTGTCGCGCTCTTAATTTATGAGCTTACAGTTCATCATCGTTAAGAGAGTGCCGCCGGGTACTCCATCCTTAACGTCACGCTCTTTGCGACGTTAGGGTGGGGTTTTGCCTTCCGATCTTCAAGCGGCGAGGAGCGGGGGACTTGACTTGGCATCGCCAGCCGCGGAAGATAAAAATCCCCGCCCTGTCGCAAAAGTCGCGACAAGAGCGGGGCACCCTCGGGAATTAAATTGAGGAAAGGCTAGGCAGCCCAAGCTCTAATTTTGCGTGTACTCGAGGGGTGTGGCCGACATTTCGTTCTGGATCGACGGTTCACCTACCATCTCAAGGTAGACGTCATACGTCCCAGCTGGTAGATTCAGCGTCGACAGATCGTACGACGTCGTGTTGTAGGCTGGCTGCGCCCTAAGGGTCAAGCTGGTTGATCCGTGGGTCGCGGTCCAGAGCGCGTAATGGTGGATTGTGTCTATGGTCTGATAACCCAGGGTGCCGCTGTTGGTGCCGAGTGACCAGTCCATTACGGTAGTGCTGCCTGATTTGTAGGAGAGATTCACGGCATTGTAGCAGTTGTCGACGCCGCTCTCCTCTTCAGTGCCTTCTTCGTAATCGTTCCAGGTGGCGATCATCATATAGTGAATTTGGTGATTGCTGCCCCAGTATCCACCCGCAGTGACTTCATTCGCGGAATCGAGGAGTATTCGGCCGCATTGCTGCGCAATGACCCTCCCGTTACTCCACGATGCGTTGCTGTCGTCGAAGCCGCTGTAGAGAAGGCCGACGGCAACTTGTCCATCGGAGACTGGTGTCTGTGACTGTATATAGAATTGATCGAGGTAGCCGCCCGAAGTCCCGTTGCAGGTGATGCCCGTCGAATCGCACCACCAATACTGCGAGGGAGGGTTGTCCTGAAACGCGTCGTTATCGGTGGGATCGGAGTATGGCTGCGGCCACGCGTACGTTCCCGCACTGATCGTGGGGTAGCCGTAGTATCCGAATTGGAAGATGAACTTCATGTTGTACCCCTTTGTATCAACGTAGCTCTGCACCGCGCTCCAGATGGTGTCCCAGTCATCCGTCTCGTTGTGATTGCATGTGAGTGCAGAGAAGGTTGGGCACGCCCCGAAGTAGCCAATGACGTTCGTTCCTCCGTCCATCCAGTACACGCCCGCCTTGGGTGCTATGTAGTTGTTATAGATGTAGGTCATGTCCGACTCGAGGGCGTTCTCGATGCAGGAAATGGTTGCGCTCTCTGACAGAGGCGGAGTCTGATTTCCGCAGTAGGGGGCTACGCCGGCATCAAAGGATCCCTGGTCCTCGAGAATCCCTAATTTCAAAGGAAGATTCGTCCGTCCAGACACGTCCTTGTACACGTTGTTGGTGGTAGTCAAATTGAATTGCTGGCTAGGGTTGACGTTACCGTAGAAGTCTACGAAATTTATGTTGCACCCGCGCGTAATCATGGTTCCGTCTTGCTTCTGAACTGTCGACAAAGTGTTTTCGTTGTAGCCGATGTCGATATGTCCGTTGTAGCTACCAGTATTTTCAAACCACGGCTGGTATTCGCAGAGCAGCTGCCCGCTCCAGTTCTTGTACATCAAGAGATGAGCGCTGATGGTTGATACATGCTCTGGAAATGCGTCTACGACGGTTGTCTGAGCGCCATCGGCTTGATTGCCGGAATTGGTTTTCAGATTCGGCAGGGCTTCATTGCAATATGAGGGAGTGCCATTGGCGGAGCAGGCGCTGGTGTTGTTGGCAGTTTCAGTGTTGAGCGCAGTGGTTGGAGGGTCGTCTCCGGGCTGGGGGGTATGGTCCTGAGCCTGAACCGCCGGCATGACCATTAGACACACGAAGGGCAAGAGATACGACGTTGCACGACGCATGGGGAAATACTCCTGGTTTGGATTTGACTTCAAACTGCTAGGGAACCCAGCTGCTTGAACTTACCCGGTGTAGGAACCGACTTAACTGGATAGGCTTGCTTGCAACTTAGGGGCAGCCTAGATCACTCGAAAAATAGCAAACGGGCTTTCCCTCGCGAATCGGGCGAACAACGTACTGCATGTGGATAGATTCTGTAGGAATTTTGCACAGGCAACCCTAGCGGGCATTCCTTCGCGATCTTGTGAAGCGTGGGAGCGGTGTGCCTCGCTGCGGGGCCCCTGTGACGAGCATATAACAAACTCTTTACATGGTCGTGACGGCCATGCGGCGGTCGTTCCGTACACTTAATCTAGACGATCAATCCAACGGCGGAAGGGCAGGAACGGAATGAGACTTACTAAGCTGGCGTTGGGGATGCTGGCAATTGGCGTGTGGCTTGGAGCCATTAGCGCCAATGGCCAAGGCAAGGCGATTGATGTAGACAAATCCAGCATGAAGATTCGAGTCTTCAAGTCGGGAGCGTTTTCGGCGTTCGCTCACGATCACGAGATCGAGGCTCCCATCGCGGAGGGGAAGATTGACTCCTCCGGCAATCCAAGCGTGCAATTGCGCGTGGAATCGGGCAAGTTGCGCGTGCTGGACCCCGAGATCTCGGCGGACAAACGCGCCGAAATCCAGCACACGATGCAAAGCGATAAGGTTCTCAATGTCGAGAAGTTCCCAGAGATTTCTTACGAGTCGACCGCCGTGACGAGCCGCGGGGAAGGTCATTGGAACGTACGCGGGGATCTGACCCTTCACGGCAAAAGACAGCCCGTCCCGGTAGATGTGTCGTTAGAGAGCGGACATTATCGCGGTTCGGCAACGATCAAGCAAAGCGATTTCGGCATCGAGCCTATTCGCATTGCGGGCGGGACCGTCAAGGTGAAGGACGAACTCAAGATTGAATTCGATATCGTTCCGGCGCAGTAGGTGGAAGTTAGAGGGACGGTGGTCACGCCTCCTTATTCTTGTTCGAGGACCACATCGAGTGCGCGGCGGGTGGCCCATTCAAGCCGTCCTTTGGCTTGAGCGGGACAATTCCACCTCGGCCGTCCGGTTCGGGAGAACCAGTCGGTTTTCGGCAAGGTCTTACCTAGCCTGCAGGCGGCTGCTCTGCAGGAGGACGATCTGCAGGAGGACGATCAACGATGGTCTCGCTAGTTGCATCCCAATACTGCTTTTTCCCCGACCAGTACGATTGGGTCGACATCATGCAGGCCACAGAATGGGCGAAGCCGTCGTGCACTGTGCAGTGGGGCTGCTGGCGTGACCGCATGCACTCGAACCAGTTGGCCATGTGTTCGAGCGAGAGATCATCGATGCCCATCGGCGGAAGCTTGGTTTCTCCGGGCAACAGAATGTAGTGTGACGCTCGCTCCTGGTCGATGTCGGCATTTTCTTCGTGGGTTCCCTTTTCTTCGACCAGTTGGTAACGCGGGCTGCCCTCGCCTCCGATGTTGAACAGCGTGGCTTTTTTTCCCATGTAGCGAGTGAAGCCAGGCGAGTCATTGCCAAAGCTGGTGGAGTAGCTGACCAGAAAACCCTTCGGATATTCAAGCAGCGCTTGGAATGTGTCGGCATTCTCGCGGCCATCGTGCCAGGCAAAAATGCCTCCGTGAGCCATGACGGAACGAGGGTGGCTGTCGTTCATAAACCAATGCACCAGATCGATGCCATGACTGATCCATTGATCAGGGATGCCGCTGGAGAATTCTTTGTACAAGCGAAATTCGCAATAGACCTGGGGGTCGAACGGGCGGTAGGGCTTGGTCAGCAGCCATTTGCGCCAGTCCGTGTCGGCTTCGCGGATTAGCTTGGTTTCCGCGGCGCCCACGCCATCGCGGGCCATGATAATTCCATACAATTTCCACCTTGCTGACATCTCCAAGGACGCCGGTCTGCACCAAGTCGTGCGCGGCTCTGGGATAAGGCTCACTGCGATGCTGGGTTCCTACTTGCACGATCCGGTTGTGCTCGAGGGTGGCGTCACGGGCTGCCTTCGCCTCTTCCAGTACGTTGCCCATGGGCTTTTCGACATACGCGTCCTTGCCAGCTTCCACCGCCATTTTCAGGATGGGTGAGTGAGAATGCTCGGGGGTCGAAATCAGCACGGCATCTACGTCTTTGAGGGCGAGAGCGTCTTCGAGATACTGAAACGCTCGCGGGGCGCGGCCATAATATTTCGCATTCGCGGCAACCGCCTTTTCGCGATTCACGCTCCACAGATCGCAGACGGTTGTCATCTCCGCGTTGTGGCTGGTCTTCAGTTGGGCGGCGATCCAATCCAGTTCGTGGCCGCGGCCGCCGATGCCGATGTGGCATAACGAAATTCGATCATTCGCGCCCAGGATGTTGGCGTAGGAAAGAGCCGTGGTCGCGAGAACGGTCCCTCCCGCAAGGGCGGCGGCGGACTTGCTCAGAAATGTTCTTCGATCGATGGTTGCTGCATCACGTGTTCACATCCGAGTCGCTCACTTGTCATTCTCCTGAATTCCTCGGCCTGCCTCCGGAAGATGGCGAGTTGCGTTTTCCCGGTTTGGAACGAACGACAATCTTTGCCTGAATTTGTCAGGGAGATAATATCCGGTAGCGGTTTAGACGGGTACATTAAACAGTGAGGGTCTATTTATGTTTTCTGGAGGCGTCTTTTCGGTCTTTTCCGGGCAGCCGACGCGGGCAGTGCTTCGTTTCCTGGACTGGCTGGCGGAGCATACTTTGCCGGCGGAGAAGATTGCGGCGCATCATCGCACCGGGCGGCGGGGAGAAGAGGCGGCTTACTTTCATCTGCGGAAACTGGGCTACACGATGGTGGCGCGGAACTTCCGGTCGCCGCGCTGCCGGGGAGAGATTGATCTGATCGGATGGGAAGACGATGTTCTTTGCTTCGTCGAGGTTAAGACGCGGACTACGCGCGATGTGAAGCCCGGCGAAGCGGCGGTGGACCGGCACAAGCGGCGGGAGGTGGCGGCGGTGGTGCGAGATTACCTTCGGCGATTTCCACTTTCGTGCCAGTGGCGCTTCGATGTGGTCAGCGTATACTATCGAGAGTCGAGGGCCAGCCAGCCGCAGATTGAAGTGTTTCGTAATTCCTCCCTGACGGCTTAGAATGAAAGATTCGTCTATCCTAATAAAAGGGGTTCATGAGTGCCTGAGCTTAGAAAAGATCCTATTGTTGGCCGCTGGGTGATTATTTCCACAGACCGCGCGAAGCGTCCCACGGATTTCGCCCGGGAAAACGTGAAGTTGAAGGGCGGGTTCTGCCCCTTTTGCTACGGGAACGAGGGCAAGACGCCGCCGGAGATTCAGGCTTACCGTCCGGGATCGAATGGCGGACCGGCTTCGCAACGGGATACGCCGGGATGGACGGTGCGGGTGGTGCCGAACAAGTTTCCGGCTTTGGGGATTGAAGGTACGCTGAACCGGCAGGCCGAGGGCATGTTCGACCGGATGAACGGCATTGGCGCGCACGAAGTGATTATCGAAACGCCCGACCACAATGCCAGCCTGGCCACGCTGCCTCCGAAGCGGATCGAAGACGTGCTGTGGACGTTTCGCGACCGCATCCTCGATCTGAAAAAAGACCGGCGCTTCAAATACATTCTGCTGTTCAAGAATCACGGCGAGGCCGCGGGAGCGTCGCTCGAACACGCGCACTCGCAACTGATCGCGCTGCCGATTCTGCCCATCAACGTCACCCAGGAACTGGAAGGCGCGAAGCAGTACTACCTGTATAAAGAACGCTGCGTGTTCTGCGACATCATTCGTCAGGAGACGGAGAATGGGAGCCGGGTGGTGGCGGAGAACGAAAACTTCCTGACCATCGCGCCTTATGCGCCGCGCTTTCCGTTCGAGACCTGGATTCTGCCGAAGCAGCATGAGTCGGCGTTTGAGAATTCGTCGTCGCACATGTTTGAGAATCTGGCGAAGGCGCTGAAGACTTTGCTGATCAAGGCGGACCGGGTGCTGGATAATCCGCCTTACAATCTGGTGATTCACACTTCGCCGGCGCAGGATCCGACCAACGACCACTATCACTGGCACATGGAGTTCATGCCGAAGCTGACCAAGACCGCGGGATTCGAGTGGGGCACGGGTTTCTACATTAATCCCACGCCGCCGGAGGAAGCGGCGAAGTTTCTGCGCGAGGCCAGCGTGGAAGAGCCGGTTCCGGCGACGGTGGGGTAGCGGAGTTCAGGCAAGAACAGGAATTTCCGCCAGAAAAAGAGGGCACGGTGAGAGCCGTGCCCTTTGCAGTTGGACGGAGAGAGAAGTTGATGGCCAGGACGAAAGATTTTGGGAGCCCTGCCACAACCGTGTCACGATTTATGCTAGGCCGGGGACAGAAGTTTAATTGTCACGGAATTGTAAAATCTTAGCGGCGAGAGCCTGCTATGTTGTTCTAATTCTTGCCTTTATTTGCCAATCCTTGCCTTTGACTTACCCTTGCGTGCGATCCTGGAATTCTTCGTGCCACGCCATTTGGATGGCTTCGAGCTTGCCTTCGTTGGAAGCTCCGGGGTCGCCTTTGAAATCGGGCAGTTCGGTCACGTAGCGGTGCAGGTCAGTGAAGCGGACGGTGAGCGGATCGAGTTCGGGATGAACTTCGGAGAGCAGGATGCCGATGTCTTCGGCGTCGTCCCAGGTGAGAGATTTTGGCATGGGGAGTTCCTCAGATCGAGCTTCGGGTTTCACAATCTCAAGTTTCAACGGATTCTGCATCCCGAAACCTTGAAACCTTGAAGCTTGAAACCTGTTTCTAGTGATGTTCTTCCGAAATGTAATTGCGGTTCCAGGCTGGGATCTCGACGACTACTTTACCCGGCTTCGTGATCTGCACCTGGCAGCCGAGACGCGAGTTTAACTGCAAGTCGGCGGCCATGTCCAGGCGGTCGGCTTCGTCGTCGTCCATGGGCGAAAGATTTTCGGCGCCTTCTTTGATCCAGACGTGGCAGGTGGTGCAGGCGCAATTGCCGCCGCAGGCGTGGTCGAGCGGGACTCCGTAGTTCAGCGCGATGTCGAGAATCGACTCTTCCTTGCCGTGATCTTCGTAGGGCAGCTTGCCGTGCTCGAACTGCACCGTCTTGCCCTCGGGCAGGAATGTGAGCTGCACCGTATTTTCGCCGATCGTATTTTCGCCGGGAGCTTCTTCGGTGGCTGTGCCGGCGGATTGTGTTTTTTCTTCTGACATTGACTGCTCCTCAAAATTCTTAACTTCTTTGACTTCTTTGCCGCTCGAGACAGC
Source organism: uncultured Acidobacteriaceae bacterium (assembly GCA_963763285.1). GTDB lineage: Bacteria > Acidobacteriota > Terriglobia > Terriglobales > Acidobacteriaceae > Sulfotelmatobacter. Next base: position 22,622 of record CAVXOK010000031.1, read on the forward strand.
CGGTGAGACGCCGGCGCCTACTCAAACTCTGCTTTCGCCACGGGATGCGGGGCCGTGGGGCCTTCGCCCATGTCGGCTTCGTCCATGGTTTTGCCTTTTAGCGCGGTGGAGACGGCGCTGTCCATCATCAACTCAGCCAGACGCGTCGTGCCTTGGTTCAGCGCGTCGATGGCTTTGCGGATGGCCTGGTAGTCGTCTTCGGCCTTTACCGCGATCAAGGCCTTCTCCATCTTCGCAATCTTTTTCTTCTCGTCGGTGGTGAGGTGGCCCCAGGCCGGGCTCTTCTTGCCTTTGTCGAGAGCGGCCAGGATGGTCGCGGCTTCGTTGCGCGCTTCGATGACCTGGCGCTGGCGGAAATCTTCTTCCGCGCTGTCGAACGAGTCGAGAATCATGCTTTCGACTTGCTCGTCGGTGAGGCCGTAGCTGGGCTGGACCTGAATTTCCGCTTCTTTGCCGCTGCGCTGCTCGCGCGCGGAGACGTGCAGGATGCCGTTGGCGTCGATGAGGAATTTGACCTCGATGCGCGCCATGCCCGCGGCCATCGGCGGAATACCTTTGAGATCGAAGCGCGCGAGCGAGCGGCAATCTTTCGCCAGTTCGCGCTCGCCTTGCAGAACGTGAATGGCGACGTTGGCCTGGCCGTCGACTTGCGTGGTGTAGAACTGCGTGGCCGACGCGGGGATGGTCGAGTTGCGCAGAATGATTTTGTCGGTGACGCCGCCTGCGACTTCGATGCCGAGCGAAAGCGGCGTGACATCGAGCAGCAGCATGTTCTCGGTGGCTTCGGAGCCTCCGCCGAGAATGTTGGCTTGCACCGCCGCGCCCAGCGCGACGACTTCATCGGGATTCAGATCAGTATGCGGCTCGCGATGGAAGAGTTCTTTCACCAGAGCGCGAACTTTGGGGATGCGCGTGGATCCGCCGACGAGGACGACTTCGTCAATTTGTTCGGGCTTGAGGCCGGCGTCTTTCAGAGCCTGCTTGCAGGGGCCGACGGTGCGGTCGATGATGGGCTGGATGAGTTGTTCGAACTGCTCGCGCGTGATCTCGCGCAGATAGCGCTTGCCGCCGGGGAGTTCAACATCGAGCTTGACCGAGGGCTGCGACGAGAGCGCGATCTTGGCTTCGATCACGGCTTTGCGAATGGCTTGCACGGCTTCGGCGTTGCGGCGAAGATCGAGACCGAGGTCGCCGAGCGTGTCATCGAGCGCGATCGTGATCAGCAGATTGTCGATGTCGTCGCCGCCGAGATGGGTGTCGCCGTTGGTCGCGATGACTTCGAAGATGCCGTCGTGCAGCTTGAGAATCGAAATGTCGAAGGTGCCGCCGCCGAGGTCGTAGACGGCGACGATGCCGTTCTGCTTTTTGTCGAGGCCGTAGGCGAGCGACGCGGCAGTGGGCTCGTTGACCAGGCGCAGAACTTCAAGGCCGGCGATGCGGCCCGCATCTTTTGTGGCCTGGCGCTGCGCGTCGTTGAAATATGCGGGCACGGTGATGACGGCTTTCGTGACCGGCGCTCCGAAGAAGCGCTCGGCATTGCGCTTGAGTTGGCGGAGGATGAGGGCCGAAATTTCCGGCGGCGTAAAGGTTTTGTCGCCGAGTTTGATGCGCAGAACTTCGCCGGCTTGCAGATCTTCGGCAAGGCGGAAGGGGAAGAACTTCAATTCTTCCTGAACGTCGTCAACGCCGCGTCCCATCAGGCGTTTGATCGAGTAGACGGCGCGCTCCGGCGTTTCGGTGAGATATTTGCGCGCGGCATTGCCGATGACGGGCTGGTTGTTCTCGTCGAGCGCGACGACCGAAGGGACAAGATTCGAACCATCGTCGCCGGGGATCACGACAGGGCTCTCCCCTTGCATGAAGGCCACGAGAGAATTCGTGGTGCCCAGGTCGATGCCGACGATGCGATCCGTTGCCATTTGTAATTTTGTAATCGGGTAATTTGGTAAATTAAGGGCCTTCAGGTTGCAAATTACAAAATTACCCGATTACCAAATTGCTCAATTCTCCAGCACTTCGTTTACATCCCGAACCAAATTGCGGATGTAGTTTCTGCGGTTCAGCACATCCACCATCTTGTCGCGCTCCTGCCTGCGTTCTTCTTCTGAGACCGGCTGGCCGTTCTGTTCACGCTGGATCATTCCATCCCACATCTTCCAGCGATCTTGCAGTTCGTGCAGAAGCGCTTCCTGCTTTTCTTCCAGTTCGAGTTTCTGGCTGCCGATTTCTTCGATCAGGGCGGGATCGTCCTCGCCCATCTTTTTCTGCGTGCGCAGTTCTTCGAGCTGCATATTCAGATCGAAAACCTCTTCCAGCAGATCGGGCGGCACGATCTGCTTCTTTATCTCTCCGGTGGAGCGGGCCTGCTCGGTCGCCGTTTTCGATTGCTCTTCCAGTTCCACGCCTTCGAGCTTCAGGAGATACTGGGTGCGCTTGATCGGATCTTTCAAGGTGCGATGAGCGTCGTTGAGCAGGGAACTCTGTTGCAGGCTCCATTCCTGCTCCTGGCTGCCGGCCTGGGCGTTGAGATCGGGATGCAGCTTGCGGCTCAGCTCGTAAAAATCTTTGTCCAGAGCGGCGACATCGAGATTCAACTTGCGCGGCAGACCAAAGAAAGTGAAGTAGTCCACCGGCGCGGGTGGTTGAACCTTGCCGCAGGCCTCGCAGAAGTGGACGGCGCGCATGGTTCCGCACGACCAGCAGGATTGAGTTTCCTCGGGCGCGGGCTTCGCGGTAATCGTGGTTAAATTCGTCATACTTCAATAACCAATTGCGCGAGCAAATCCGCGCCGTGGCAGACAAAAATCTTCGTGGTGAGCTCTCTCGGACAGGAAGTCCGAGCCACACGAGAACCTCAAGCGGAGAACGACGTGCCGCAGCCGCACGACTTCGTGGCCTGGGGATTCACGAAGACGAATCCCTGCTGCATCAGCGTTTCCTGGTAATCCAGGATCATGCCGTGCAGGTAGATAAACGACTTCGGATCGACGAAAACGCGCACATCGCCATATTGGAAGATGCGGTCGCGTTCGCGCGGCTGGGTGTCGAAGCGGATGTTATAGCTTAGACCGGAACAGCCGCCGCCCTGCACGCCGAGGCGCAGTCCGCCCTGCTCGGGCGAAATGCCTTCTTTGGCCATCGCGCTGCGCACCTTGGCCAGGGCTTTGTCGGTGACCTGAATGCCCTTGGCCGGCGCGGCTTGCGAAGGTTGCGCGGTTTGTTCGGTTGTCCGTTGTCATTGCCATCAATTCCTGACGCAGTCCCTCAGCGGCTAAAGCCGTCACCGAGCGGGACGCTGACGGCACGACTTCGGCGCGCTTCGCTTGCTCAGGGCGGCTTAGCGAACTGAAGTCGTGCCCTTCCCGAGCCCTATCAGGCAAAGAGCTTACTGCGCTACCGTGGAGGCAACCGGCTTCGCGCTCTCCTGCTTTTTCTTCCAGTCGCTGATCGCGGCGCGGATGGCGTCCTCGGCCAGCACGGAACAATGGATCTTCACCGGAGGAAGCGACAGCTCCTTCACGATGTCCATGTTCTTGATGGCGAGGGCTTCGTCCACCGTCTTGCCTTTGACCCACTCGGTGGCCAGAGAGGACGATGCGATCGCGGAACCGCAGCCGAAGGTCTTGAACTTGGCTTCTTCAATGACATTGGTGTCGCGGTTGACCTTGATCTGCAGCTTCATGACGTCGCCGCACTCCGGTGCGCCGACCAGGCCCGTGCCCACGTCGGCGCTGCTCTTGTCCATGGAGCCGACGTTGCGGGGATTGTTGTAATGATCGATTACTTTATCGCTATATGACATTTTTTTCTCCAGGTTTAATGTCTCAAAGTTTCAAGGTTTCAATGACTCAAGCTCCAAAGCTTCAAGGACTTTGAAACCTTGAAACTCTGAAACCTTGAAACCTGCTTTACTCTCCTGCCCACTTCACGTCCTTCAGGTTGATGCCTTCCTTCGCCATTTCGTAGAGCGGAGAAAGTTCGCGCAGGCGCTCGACGGTTTCGATGACGCGGTCGGCCACGTAATCGACTTCGGCTGCGGTGTTGAAGCGGCCGATGCCGAAACGGATCGAACTGTGCGCCAGGTCGTCGCCGGTGCCGAGAGCCTTCAATACATAAGATGGCTCAAGCGTCGCGGAGGTGCAGGCCGAACCGCTCGAAACCGCGATGTCGTTGATGCCCATCAGCAGCGACTCGCCTTCCACGTAGGCAAAGCTGATGTTCAGGTTGCCGGGCAGGCGGTGCTCCATGGAGCCGTTGATGTAAGTTTCGTCGAGACGGTTCATGATGCGGTCACGCAGGCGATCGCGCAGGCTGGCCAACTGGACTGCCTCGCGAGACATTTCCTCGGAAGCGATGGCGCAAGCCTTGCCTAGGCCAACGATGCCGGCGACGTTGAGCGTGCCGGAGCGCATGCCGCGCTCGTGGCCGCCGCCGTCGATGATGGCGGAAATCTGCACTCGCGGATTCTTGCGGCGAACATACAAAGCGCCCACGCCCTTGGGTCCGTACATTTTATGAGCGGAAATCGACATCAGGTCGATGTTCTGCTTGTTCACATCGATGGGAATCTTGCCGATCGCCTGCGTGGCGTCGGTGTGGAAGATGATGCCGCGCTCGTGACACAGCTTGCCAATCTCGGCGATGGGCTGCACTACGCCGATTTCGTTGTTCGCGGCCATGATGGTGACCAGGATGGTCTTGTCATCCATGGCGCGCTTCAGTTCTTCGAGATCGATCAGGCCATCTTTCTGCACCGGCAAGTAGGTCACGCGATAGCCGTATTTCTCCAGGCGCTTGCAGGTGTCGAGCACGGCCTTGTGCTCGGTGACCGCGGTGATGATGTGGTTGCCCTTCTCGCGGTACATCTCGGCCACGCCCTTAATGGCGAGGTTGTCGCTCTCGGTGGCGCCGGAGGTAAAGATGATTTCTTTGGTGGTGGCGCCGATCAGCTTGGCGATGCGCTCGCGGGCCGTTTCCACGCCTTCTTCGCCAGCCCAGCCGAAAGAGTGATTGCGGCTGGCGGCGTTGCCGAACTTTTCCATGAAATAGGGCAGCATCTCCTCCAGCACCCGCGGATCCATGGGCGTGGTGGCGTGGTTGTCCATATAAATGGGCAGCTTCACTCCCTGGGGAGCGGCGTGCTGCGTGACCGGAAGTTGCTGGGGGACCTTTACATCCGTGCTCATAATTGCTTTCTCCTACCTTGTTAGATGCTTAATCTCTTGTCTTGCTGCTCTTACTGGACGTCTCTTACTTGCTAAACAATCGTGACCAATTCGGCCGGCTTGACCGCTGCGCCTTCAGCCACTTCCGGTTCTTCCCGCATATGCGAAATCTTGATGCGTTTCAGCACGGCTTCGATGCTCTCATTCACTTTCCGCAGCGGTTCGCGGATGTTGCAACGGTCGCTCTGACCACACTCGCCGCGAACGGTGACACAGGAGGTGATGAACAATGGGCCGTCAATGGCCTGAATCACTTCAAAAGCCGAAATCGTGTGCGCGGCGCGCGCCAGCCTGTATCCGCCGTTGGTGCCGTGCTGCGAATGCAACAGACCAGCCTTCGCCAGCCGCTGCAGAATCTTGGCCAGAGCCTCAGGCGGGATGCCGAAAGAATCCGCAACGTCCTTTGCGCTGGCGCTGCGAGTTCCTTCGTGAGCGTGATCGGCCAGGTGCTTCATGGCCATCAGCGCGTAGTCCGCTTTTTTGGTGAGTTTCAGCATTCTTTAACTTCCGCAGGCTCCGAAGTTCCCATCCATACGGAAGGGGTTAGAAATCCGACCTTTTCTGTCGTAATTCATTCTACGTCCATAACTCGAAATTATGCAAGCCCTTACAGGCAAGCGTTGTGAGTGACATTGAATGGTAACTATCAGCGATTGAATGGTTTAGCCTTAGGCGACGATTTTGGTCGGAATTCCCAGCTGCGCGACCGAAGGCAGCAGGAAGGCCTTGGACGGAACTGGGAAAGAAATTCACTGCAATGAAACGGCAAGGGACTTGACAAGTGGCGAAGCAGGGCTAAAATACCGGGAAATTCCCGCGAATCCGTCCCTCTGTGTATTTGATGAGGGCGGCGCTTCCGGATTTATGACCTCAAAGCCGTTCTCGCATCCTCAAAACGCGGGCAAGCAACCTTGCAAGCATCCGCGCGTGCAAATCGTCAGCCGCGAAGAAGACGCCGAGTTCGTGGAGTGCCTCGAGTGCCGCGAAGTCTTCGAGTCCAGCGAACTCAAGGACATGAGCATCGAGGAAAGCGCCGACGGCGAAGCCCAGGAATCGTAGACCGACCCTCGTAACGAGACTCGCAGCGTCCACAATCGTGAAGGCGCAGCCGCAGCCTGAGATCACCATAGTAACCCGGCGTGCCGCGATTCCATCTTGTTCCCGGCGAACGGCTCTGCTAGTCTGCGGCCCGGGGGCGTGCATTCCGCACGTTGCAAACTCATGCCTGCCGTAGCGCTGGTGGTCGACGATTCCATGCTGATCCGGTACACCGTTTGCCGCTTTCTGGAAGAGCGCGGCTTTGCGGTGGAGTCGGCCACGAACGGCGTGGAGGCGTTGCAGATTCTTGAGCGCGTTCACCCTGACCTGATCGTTACCGACATGCAGATGCCGAAAGATGTCGGGCAGCGAACTGATTACGGCCTTGAAGAAGAACCCGGAGACCGCGAAGATTCCCATCATTATTGTTGCCGGCCGCGCCAGCGGCTTCGACGAAAAAGAAAAACGCGCCAACTTCGCCATCTACAAAGATATCGACATCCAGGCCCAACTCGAAAAGGCGCTGGATGCGGTGATGGGGAAAAGCAACGGGCAAGGGGCGGGAAAGTAGGCGGCGTTAGGCAGCTAGCAGTTAGCAGCTAGCTTGAACCTTGACTACCGGACTAGCGCAAAGAGAAGACTCGCCTCGGCAGAAAAATCCATGGCAGCAAAATCCTTGGCCAGGAACTTAGGATAGGCGGCGGCTGCGATCATGGCGGCATTGTCGGTGGAAAGCGGCCGCGACGGGAAATACACCGGCAGGCCGTCCTGAGCGCCCTGCCGCTCGAATGTCTCCGCAATTCGTTGTTCGCCGCCACTCCGCCGGTGACGAAAAGCGTGGCCACGTCGTAGGCGCGGGCTGCGGCCAGAGTTTTGCCAACCAGGTCTTCGACGATCGCGCGCTGAAACGAAGCGACCAGGTCGAGAGTCTGCCGATCGCAATTCGCAAGATAGTCTTCGAGCTTCGGTTTGGAGATTTTGGCCAACGCGCGCCGGCGGATCTCGATGGAGCGGTGCATGTCGTGAACCTCGACGTAGCGCAGCACGGCAGTCTTGATGCCGCTGTAGGAAAAATCAAAGCGCGGGCGATCGCGTCTCTGCATTTCCTCTTGCTCCCCGATGATTCCGGCGATCGCGATGCTTGATCTGTGCGGGCAGGAATTTCACGCGCTGTCGGATCGCCATGCGGAGCGAGCCGGTCGATGATCGGGCCTCCGGGATAGCCGAGGCCCAGCAGCTTTGCGACTTTGTCGAAAGCTTCGCCGGCCGCGTCGTCGCGGGTGTGGCCGATGTTTTCGTAGGTCCAACCTTGCTTCTTCTGCGCCGCCAGATAAAGGTGCGTGTGTCCTCCCGACACAACCAGGGCGAGCACGGGAAATTGCAGCTCGTGATTGCCCTTCTGCCGCTCTTCCAGCAGAACCGCATGGATGTGGCCTTCGAGATGATTGACGGCAATCAGCGGCTTGTCGAGGGCGAAGGCCAGAGCCTTGGCATAGCTGATGCCCACCAGCAGCGCTCCGGCGAGGCCGGGGCCCTGGGTGACTGCGATGGCGTCGACGGAGTTGTAAGTCTGATTGGCCTCAGCCAGCGCTTGCCGGACGACGGGAACAATCGCCCGCAGATGCTCGCGCGATGCCAGCTCCGGCACGACGCCGCCGTAGGGCTGATGCGTGGCGATCTGCGAAGCCACGACGTTCGAGATCAACTGCTCGCCCGAGCGCACCACCGCCGCGGCGGTTTCGTCGCAGGAACTTTCGATGCCGAGGATGTAGGCGTCTGGCATAATCAGTTCGGGTTTCAAGTTCTCGTTCTAGCTTAATTCAAAACGTGCCGCGACTGTTCAATTGCCGAGGTCAACGGAGAGATGCTGAAAGATTTTGCCATCTCGATCATCCAAACCCTGCGCCAGCAAGGCTTTCAAGCCTACCTGGCGGGCGGATGCGTGCGTGATCTTCTGCTGCAGCGCGAGCCCGCGGACTACGACGTGGCGACCAGCGCCACACCGGCGCAGGTGATGGAGATCTTTCCTGAGACCTACGCGGTGGGGGCGCAGTTTGGCGTGGTGCTGGTGCCGCTGCCCGAAGATCAGCGACGCGCAGCCGGTAACCGGCAAGTGCGATTGTCAAAGACTCGAGGCTGTCGAGGTAGCGACCTTCCGCAGCGATCTCGGTTACTCCGACGGACGGCATCCCGATGAAGTGCGATTCAGCCAGGATCCGCGGGAGGATGTTGCCCGCCGCGACTTTACGATCAATGGCATGATGCTCGATCCGGTGAGCGGCGAAGTGCTCGACTTTGTGGGCGGACGGAGAGATCTTGAAGCCGGCATCATTCGCGCCATCGGCGATCCCGAGACGGCGTTTTGCAGAAGACAAACTGCGCATGCTGCGCGCGGTGCGCTTTGCGGCGCGCTTTGAATATGCGATCGAAGCGGAGACGCTGGCTGCGATTCAAGGCCTGGCCCACGAAATTCAGGTGGTCTCGCGCGAGCGGGTTCGCGATGAACTTACGAAGATGCTCACCGAAGGCCATGCTCGGCGCGCTTTTCTCCTGCTGGATGAGAGCGGGCTGCTGAAGGAAGTGCTGCCGGAGATTTCGGCGATGAAGGGAGTCGAGCAGCCGCCTGAGTTTCATCCCGAGGGCGACGTGTTTGTGCACACGCTGCTGCTGCTGGAGAATCTGCCGCAGCCTTGCCCGCCCACGCTGGCCTGGGGCGCGCTGCTGCACGACGTGGGCAAGCCTGCAACATTCCGCGTGGCGCCCGACCGCATCCGCTTCGATAATCATGTGGATGTCGGCGTCAAGATCGCGGAAGAAATCTGCGAGCGCTTGCGGTTCTCGAATCACGACGCGGCTCAGGTGCTGGCCCTGGTCGACAATCACATGCGTTTTGGTCATGTCACGCGCATGAAGGAGTCGACGCTGAAGAAATTTCTCCGCATGCCGGGCTTCGAGGAACATCTCGCATTGCACCGGGCCGACAGCCTGGCCAGCCACGGCAATCTGAGCACCTATGAGTTTGTCCGGGAGAAGCTCGCCGAGATTCCGCCGGAGAAGATTCGCCCGCGGCGTTGGTCACGGGCGACGACTTGATTGCTGCCGGATATGCGCCCGGGCCAAGGTTCCGCGAGATTCTGGACGCGGTGGAAGATGCTCAGCTCGAAGGGCGATTGCTTTCGCGCGACAGCGCAATCGAGTTCGTGAAAAGCGAATTCCCACTCCGCGGCAGAACGAACACGCCCGGACAAAAGTCAGGTTCCACCGGGTGATGCTGTGACATCTGACCTTGCGCCTTACCCCAAATGAGTCCATGATCGCAAAGCCGGGCGAACCGGGAATTTGGGAAGTTTGTCCTCACAAGTCCTCTGGCATGAAGATTTTGCTCGCAAGTGATTGATGCCCTTAGATTACTTCTCAATTTCGCGCTACCCCGATGATTCCAATAGATCGAGGGGGAGGGGGGTACCGCAAAGTCAACGAATTTCGACAACCTGGCTTGGTAGTGTTGAGAAAATATTTCTAGGCGAAATTCACAGCCACGTTCGCGGCAGGACGGCGCACTCTCTCTAGCATCCGGAACCGAAGTGCTAGAATCGGAATCCCAATCTCTATTTGTCGCGAGGACCTTCAATTGGAGCAGGCAGGCGCGGGACTGGAAAAAATTGTCGTCGGCTCGCTGCGGCGCGTGCCGCAGGGCGAAGCTCCGCTGCTTGCCTGGCCTCTGGTTTGCGGTCGGTGGTCGCGGAGCGGACGCGAGCTCTCGAGTTTGCAGATGCGGTGCTGCGCGTCGAGGTTCCCGATGCCGGATGGAAACGTGAGATGCAGGGCCTGGCGCCCCGTTATCTTGCCGCGCTGAATCGTTATGCCGGCCAGAAGGTGGAGAGGATCGAATTTGTGATCAGGCAGGGCTGATCGCGTCGTTCTTTCAGACGTTCTCCAACACAACGAGTCACAGAATATGAAAGTCACAGAAAAAGACGTTGCCTACGTTGCCGATCTGGCGAACCTGGAGCTTTCCGCGGAGGAGCGCAGCGGGCATGGTGCGCGATCTGAACTCGATTCTCGATTACATCGAGAGGCTCAACGAATTGGACACGTCGAACGTCGAGCCGATGGCGCAGGTGTCGGATCGCTACGGCGTCGACGAATCCAAGCAGGGCAGCGAGAGATTTGCTTATGCGAGTCGCGAGGATGTGGTCGAGGGACTGCGCAAGTCCTTGTCGCAGGAAGTCGCGCTGGAGAACGCGCCGGATGCGGATGGAACGTTCTTCCGCGTGCCGAAAGTGATTGAGAGATAGTTTTCAGTCGCTGGACGCGAGATCAGCGCATCAGCTACTTCTGAGCTGCTCTCAACAACATGCAACTGACCCAACTCACCATCGACGCCGCCCGCTCCGCCGTTCAGGAGCGCAAGACGACCGCGCTCGCGCTTGCCGAGGCGCACTACGCGCGCATCCAGAAAGAAGATGGACAGATCGGCGCCTACCTCACTCTTTGCAAAGAGCGCGCGCTGGAGCAGGCGGATCGCATCGACCGCATGGCTGCCGAGGGCAAGCCGTTGCCGCCGCTGGGCGGCGTGCCGGTCGCGATCAAGGATGTGATGTCGACGCGCGGCGTGCGCACTACGGCGGGATCGAAAATTCTCGGCCACTACATTCCGCCTTATGACTGCACTGCGGTGGCGCGCATGGAAGCGGCGGGCGCGGTGGTTCTCGGCAAGACGAACTGCGACGAGTTTGCCATGGGCTCGTCGAATGAGAACTCGGCATTTCGTCCGGTGCACAATCCGCGCGATTTGAGCCGCGTGCCGGGAGGATCTTCGGGCGGTTCGGCAGCGGCGGTTGCGGCGGATATGGCCGTGGTCGCGCTAGGTTCGGACACCGGAGGATCGATCCGGCAGCCGGCGTCGTTCTGCGGCGTGGTGGGATTGATGCCGACCTACGGTCGAGTCTCGCGTTACGGGCTGATCGCGTTTGCTTCTTCGCTCGATCACATCGGGCCGCTGACGAAGACAGTGAAGGATGCGGCGATCGTGCTGCGCACGATTGCCGGACGCGATCCGATGGATGCAACCTCGGCCGATCTGCCCGTGCCCGACTACGTCGCCGAACTCGACAAACCCGTGCGCGGGCTGAGATTGGGCGTGGCCAAAGAGTATTTCGGCGAGGGACTCGACGATGAAGTCCGGCATGCAGTTGAGTCGGCCATCGACAAGTTGAAAAGTCTGGGCTGCGAGATTGTGCCAGTTTCGTTGCCGCACACGCCGTATGCGATTCCGACTTATTACTTGATCGCAACCGCGGAAGCATCCTCGAACCTGGCTCGCTATGACGGTGTGCGCTACAGCTATCGCGCTGCGGGAGTGAAGTCGCTCTCGGAGATGTATCGCCGCAGCCGCGATGAGGGTTTCGGCGCCGAAGTAAAGCGGCGCATCATGCTCGGCACTTACGCGCTGAGCGCAGGCTATTACGACGCGTATTATCTGAAGGCGCAGAAAGTGCGTACGCTGCTGACGCGCGATTTCGAAGAAGCTTTCCGCAAAGTGGATGCGATCGTGACGCCGACGAGTCCGACCGCGGCGTTTCGACTGGGCGAGAAGTCGAACGATCCGCTGGCCATGTATCTGGCTGACATTTACACGGTGACGGCAGATTTGGCGGGCATTCCGGGGATTTCAGTTCCGTGCGGCGAGACGAAAGAGAAGCTGCCGATCGGCTTGCAGATTCTCGGGAAGCATTTTGATGAATCGACGATCCTGCGCGTGGCGCACGCTTATGAGCAGGCGGCTTAGATCGGCTCGTAGTAACGTTCCCCGGCGCAGGCGCGGCAAAGAATCTTATCTTTATCGTCTTTTTTTTATCCTCGCTGCGGACTTCTCTGCGGAAGTTGATGCCTTCGCCGCAGGCTTCACATACCACGCGCTCCCCTTTGTATCCGGGAAATTCTTCGGGCGGCAGTTCGACTTTGACCCACTGCGTGGTGAACAGATCGTCATCTGTGATTTCGCGGTAGGCCAGCATCTGCTGCTGATTCTTGTCTGCGATTTCAGGATGCATCTCGCGAGCCAGGGCCTTCGAGGATTCTTTGGCTGCGATGCGGATCGCCTTGCCGGTGCTGACGTCGACAAAAGTCGCTGCGACTTTTCCCCAATCGCGAAACTTCAGGGCACGCTTGCCCAGGCGGCAACCCGTGACGACGGCCACGGCATCGGTGGCGCAGCGGTCGATCTCGACGAAGGTGACGAGTCGCTTGCGGTCCTTGCCTCGTGGATCGTCGATACCCAGCTTCTCGAGACCCAGCATCGCCAGACGCACGCCGAGGACTTGTCCGGCGCAAAGATGGCCGTGAGCTTGCTCGGCATCACAAAGATATTCGTCAAGGGATTTCATAAGAGCTACGGGCTTTCAGCCGTCAGCTTAACGTCACAAAACTACTTTCTTCTCCAGCGCACGCCGTCCTTCGTGTTTTCGATAATGATTCCGGCGGCGGTTTGAATTCCGCGCGCAAAGCGTCAGAAGCCTTGAAGTCGCGCGCATTGCGCGCGGCTTCCATCTCCGCGATCCTCTTTTCGATTTCAGCGTCAGAAAATTGACCCGACTGCACAGCCTCCTTCAGTTCGGGGCTGACGTCTTTATCGCGGCCTTCGGTGGACGCCCATTCGAACACTTGCTTCATCTTCGGGCCATCGTCATCTTTGAGAACGGCGAAAATCTCATCGAACTTCTCCAGCGCCGCGAGCAGCGGCGCGGCATCGTCTTTCTTGATTCCACCCGCGTCTAACGCGGAATTGGCGGCGCGCACCATCTCGAAGATGGCAGCTTGCGCCTGCGCGGTGTTGAGATCGTCGTCAAGGGCGGTTCGCATGCGGTCGATGGTCTCAGCGGCGAGCGATTGCATCTCAGGGTTCGAGCCAGCGGGAAAACTGCCCGCGGTCAAACGCTGACGGAAATTGCGCAGGCGTTCCACCGAAACCGCCGCCTGCTTTAGTCCGTCAAAGGTGAAATTCAACTGGTTGCGATAAGGAACCGACGTGAGCAAATATCGGATCGACGAAGGCTTATGGCCTTTCAATACCAGGTCGCGCAGGGTGTAGAAGTTTCCCAGGCTCTTCGACATCTTCTCGCCTTCGACCAGCAGGAAACGCACATGAAACCAGAAGCGGGCGAACGTTTTTCCGGTCAGTGACTCCGATTGTGCGATCTCGTTTTCGTGATGCGGGAAAACCAGGTCTTCTCCGCCCGCGTGCAGATCAAAGCTCTCGCCCAGTTCCTGCATCGACATAACCGAGCACTCCAGGTGCCAGCCGGGGCGTCCCGGCCCAATCGAGGTATTCCAGGAAGCTTCGCCCGGCTTGGGTGCCTTCCATAGCGCGAAGTCGCGCGCGCTGTCTTTGTCGTATTCGTCGACGTCGACGCGGGCTCCATCGAGCATTCCGCTGAAGTCTTTCTTGGAAAGTTTCCCGTAGCGCGGAAAGCTTGCGATGCGGAAGTAATATGATCCATCGTCGGTGCGGTAGGCGAAACCTTTCTCTACTAGCCGGGCCACGAACTCCGCCATCTCCGCAATATGTTCCGTGGCGCGAACCAGTGCCGGTTGCTCGATGCCGATCATGGCAGCGTCTTCGACAAATGCTTTCTCGTACTTCGCGGTGTACTGCTGAACACTTATTCCCGCGCGCGCCGCGTTGTGGATGATCTTGTCGTCCAAGTCGGTGATGTTCATCACATAGCGCACTTTGTAGCCGGACTGACGCAGGAATCGCTGCAGCAAATCAACCGCGATGAAGGTTCGGAAGTTGCCAATGTGCCCGTAATCGTAGACGGTTGGGCCGCAGGCATACATCCGCACTTCCTTTTCGCGGAGCGGATGGAATTCCTCAACCTGCGAGGACATGGTGTTGTAAAGGCTTAAGGCCATAGGTGATGGTGGCACTCAGACAAGAACCTTCAATTCTAGGGGTACGCCGGAAACAGGGTCAACTGGCGGACGCGTCGGATTGAGTATGCGCCGGCAAGGCGTGAGAATGCGACCGCAGCCGCTGTTGCACGAGGAGAACATAATGCAGCGCGGAGATAATCGTGAAGGCGAACGTGGCGCGCAAGAAGACGGTGCGCGTAATCCAAACCCAGCGCGCCGGCCTTATTGAAAACAACAGCACGAAGAAAACGGCAGCGATCTGCGAAAAGGTGTTCGCTTTTCCGAAGATGCTGGGGCGGAAATTGCGCAGTCCCGCGATGGCAAACAGCACGGCACTAGCGGCCAGAATGGAAATATCGCGGCTGAACACCAGTACGGTAAACTTCCACGGAATCTTATGCAGGATTGAGAGCACCAGAAACATGGTGCTCAGCAAGAGCTTGTCCGCGATAGGGTCAAGGTACTGGCCAAGCAGGGTCTGCTGGTGCAACTTGCGGGCCAGCAGGCCGTCCAGTCCGTCGCTGAATCCGGCAATCACGAAGAGAATCAAGGCCCGGAAATAGCGGCCATCGACAAGTTCGATCACAATAAACGGAACAAACACCATCCGCAGCAGCGTGAGCTGGTTGGGGGCAGTGAAGATTTGTGACAGCTTCATGCCAAGTCCTCAGTCGAGTGAATCGGAGGACGCGACGCCGTAGCGTGCCGATCTGCGCTGCCGGGACGGCCCAACAGTGCGGCGGGATCGAGGCCGGTCTTGGCTGAAAAGCGCTGCGAAAGCGAGGGCAAGCTGCCATCGGGAAGGTCGAGTTCGATGCGTTCAATCCGGTGCATCGGGAAAAAGACGACAGCGGGACTGAAAGACTCGCCATCTTTAACCATGACGACGAAATCGTCGAACGACGCCAGCTCGATACCACTCATGCTGAGTCCCTCAGCACCCAGCGCCAGAACCATGCCCCAGAATTTGTCCCGAGGATTGCCCAGCGTCACAACCACCATGGATCCTGGCCAGAAAGGAGCGGGTGCGTGGGTAGCCGAACTGACGTCGACCTGCTTAGAGTCTTTCGGCATGGAACGATTGTCGCCGCCGTGGGCAACAGTTTGCAACTGGCAATCGCGGTTCATCGCGCCATCGGGGGTAGAACGCCCGCGTCCAATATTGCGGGAACGAGCTTGCAACATTAGAATAAGTGAAGTGTAGGCGCGTAGCTCAGTTGGTTAGAGCGCTACCTTGACACGGTAGAGGTCAGGAGTTCGAGTCTCCTCGTGCCTACCATTTATCTCATTGAATCCGCTCCGTCGCGAGCGGCAGCTTCGCTGTGAGTTTGTCCAACTCCTCGTCACTGCTCCTGCAGCCCCGGTCGAAGATGTTTCTTGCGGTCATAGATGCCTTCCGGCTTGGGGTAACTCCGGTTTTTGCGTCTCGGGTTAATCGGCGGCCGGTTTGGTTGCAGGGGTTTGTTTGGCCGGGCTGCAGATCGGACTGATCCACTTGGCGGTGAACATCGAACTGGAGTCGGCCAGTTGATCACTGTTGATTGACCGGCGGACGCAGCCTTTCACGTTTTCTGAATCTGTGGCTTCAACCTGCAGGGATTCAACGCTTTTACTCTCTTGACGTTGGCTGGCGCACTCAAATCGCATTTCCAGCCTTTCGCTCGTCGCGGCAAGGACGACGCGACGACAAGATTCCCAATCTCGGCCGAAGGTCGGTCCTTTATTCAGTTGTTCCCTGGTCAGACAGTACTTTTGCCGGGTCACTGTGGGCGGCGGGTCCGGTGATCTGGCTTTGATGCGCTCTTCCACCCGAGCACGCTGCTCGGGGGTCAGTTTTTCGAGGAGTCCGGCGGGAATCGGCATTTCGTTATTTGCCGCGACGGTCTGGGTCACTTCCCAGAGACCGATCTTGACGTTTAGGGGCTGCACCTTCTCATCTGCCCAAACCGTAACAACCGCTGCTAGAAGAAACAGTCGCCCAATTGCTGTGGCTCTCATTCGAAATTTCCCGAAGAGTCCGTTTTTTCACCCAGCACGGACTCAGTCCGACGCCCCACTCGGACTCACACGCGTGGAGCCGACAGGAACGCTCGCGTGCGGCATCCTAGCGGTTATTTCGCCACCTGAAGCGCTACTTGGCCGCAGTCTTCTGCACGGCTGGGTACAGGAGCGACATGTTTTTCGGCGGCGTGTGCGATACAGAGCCTTTTTCTCCCGCTTCTCTCGCCGCGCGGGCACGCTCCCGCATCTTCTTCAGCGAATCAAGGTCATGAGTATGGTCGGCAAAGCGAACATTCTCGTATTTCCGTCGGAGCGCAGTGATTCGGTAATCAAAGCTCACGTTGGAGGTGCCGCCGCCCAGTTCACGGACCTCGAATGAAGTGGCGGTTTTGTGGGTTACGAACAAGCCTTTGCAATCGCCATTCGGCACCGGGAAGACTGTGTAGGCCATCTCCGTGTTGACGGTTTGAATGAACTCCGGGTCGAGCGTGATCACTGCCGTGCCGTTAACCAATTCCGCCGAGCCGAAGTCTTCAAACCAGTTCTTTGGGGATTCGATGGCCGACATGGCCGCAATACGCTTGCCGCCGTCAATGGGCACTACGGCATTCTTCGAGCCAGTACAGTTGAGGTTACCGTTGGCGTCAAAGTAGCATGTCGAGCCAGTGGCGTTATTTGTCGCGACGAATGGAGATGATCCACCGTTCTGAGCCTCAACCAAAACAGTTTCAACGCCCGTAGGACTGTTATTGACGAAGTAACCGGCAATGGCGTCATCTGTTGTGCCGGTAACTCCGATGTTATCGACGGTGCCGCTGTCGCCCCACACCCCAGATCCAAGTAAGCCGATAAAGCTCGATCCTGTACCGCTCTTTGCACCGTTTTGGCCGAAAACGCCGACACTGGCGGTGTTGTCACCAACACCATAGACCCCGAATGGGGAGCCGGAGGGGGAAACAGCGTGTCCGAATACTCCGACTGCGTTGGCGCCATTGGAGGCACCTGCTACTCCAACACTCGAATCCGACGTACCAACCACACCAACGCCTGCACTGGAATCACCCCACATACCAGTCTGGCTGATACCCGCCCCGACTGTGCTGACGCTTGACCACACGCCGCGAGCTCCGACTCCGCCCGGGCTACCTGAGGACGCGTACACTCCCATTCCGGCGCCGGTGCTGTCCTGGGAGAATCCAAAAACCCCTGCACCGTTGGGCGAGGTGGAAGCCCCCTCCACACCGAGAGCCGATGCGCCGCTGAGCGTGCTCGAAGCGATCCCCACCACTCCGATTCCTGTAGGACCAGCCACTTCTGCCGCGATACCAAGGCCGCTGGTGGCATTACTACTGACATTCGCCAGAATCGCCGGCTTATTGGTGTTGCCGCTGGTCGCAACAACAATGCCCGAGCCGGTGCCGGACTGCGTTACATTCACCACTTGTGTGGTGTTGTTGGCGGTGAAGGCGCCGGTGTGTCCGCTGATCGAACCGGTGGCGCTGAAGTTGCCGGTGTCGCTGAGATTACCCTTGACCGTCTGGTTGCCGGTGAACGTGTTGGCCGCGTTCAGCTGCGGAATTTTGGTGGTGTCGACGTTCAACGTTGTAGCGCCGCCGAGTGCGACCGCGCCGCCGCCGGTGAGAGCTGTCCCAGCTGTGATGGTCACCGAAGGATGGGCCAGCATGGCATTGCTCACTCCGGCGTTTGCGATGCTCAGGGTACCGGAGGCGGTGATCGGTCCGCCCGTCAAGCCGGCGCCGCTGGCGACACTCTTTACTGTGCCCGAGCCCGTACCGGGAAACGTCTGGCCTGTGGCAAACGTGATCAGTCCCTTGTTGCTGATCCTTAGCCCAGTCTCAGACGGAGCAGTAGTTCCTGAGCCATAGAGCAGGTTCAGCGTCCCGGAAGGACTTGCGGTGTCATTGCCGGCCGGTTCGGCCTGCAACTGGAATGTCTGAGCGACTGCGGCCTTGGTGCTGCTGTCATAAGCTGACGCCACCATTGCCTCCGGACGCGAATCGAAACCGGCAGTGGTGGTCGCAGTGCCGGTAGCTGGAAGATTGAGCTTACCGCCAACGTTCACCGCGGCTGTTCCGGTTTGGGTAAGAATCGAATTCTGAATGTTGGTTCCGGTTGTGAACAAGGGAATCGTATTTGCGTTCCCGCCTGTCGTTGTCACGTCGGACGATGCCGGAGGTGGAACCGTGGCGGGGTTCGGTGCTGCCAGAGCACTGGCAGTTGTGTTGGCCATGGCACCGCCCGCGGGTGCAGCGAGCACGAAGGCCGAAGCCGGCAGTCCCCCCACGGTCTCTGCGTCTCCGGCCTTCAGAGCGTAGGGCACGCTGAGCAGCAGCACGCGCGGCTGCTCCGCTTGCCCTTCTGCCTGCACACCCAACCAGCGCGCCTCCCCCGAAGCGAACAGGTCGGTCGGCAATCCTTGATTCGTCGTCGAACCCAGCACCGCCGTGTAGTGGCCACTCTTATCAGGAGTGACATTCTGAGTTTCCATCCACAACGGCGCTCCGCCTTGCTCATCTTTGTAGAGCAGGAAGGTGACGCCGACGGTACCGCTTAACGGCTTGCTATTGATATCTGTGAGCGACCCGCTGAACTTCACCAGCGTGGGTACGATCGGGTTTGCATTGGTCACTATGGTCTGCTGTGACTGGCTGGGCAGTTCGGCGCAGAGGAGCAACGTCACTAGGAACATCCCCAGAGTTCGCTTCATGATTTCTTCTCCAATTTGCATCTTCGATCGCGACAAAACTTTTGGATCGCCGGGTTGCGGGTTCGCCGCGTTACTCCGCGCGAGCGGCAGAGTGCGCGAAAATTGCCGATTCGTCAAAGGACGTGGTCCTGATGCCTCAATGACCTGATAAATAACGTCTTTTCATGCGATTACAAAAACCCATGACCTGGCTGGCAGAGTTCGTGCTATGCTTTCGCGCCAAGGGGGGCGGCCCACGCCAGCGTCGGGGATGCAGACGACGGCAAATTCCAAGCGAAATTATCGGTTTGGCCTTTTCGAGGCCGATTCGTTAAATGGCGAGCTCCTGCGTCAAGGAACGCGCGTCCGCCTGCAGCATCAGCCCTTTCGCCTTCTCACTATTCTTCTTGAGCACGCCGGCGAGATTGTGTCGCGCGAAGAGTTGCGCCAGAAGCTTTGGCCTGCCGACACGTACGTCGAATTCGACGGGAGTCTCAACGCGGCCTTGAAGCGCCTGCGGGCTGCGTTGGGTGATCCTGCTGAAAATCCAGTCTTTATTGAAACCATTCCGAAGCGCGGGTACCGGTTCATCGCGCCAGTCGCGGTCGAGGAGAAGCCGTCCGAAATCTCGGGCCCGAACACCGTCGTAGCTGGGAATGTTCCACTGACGACGGCGACGGCAACTAGGGTCGCTGCTCCTGCGGAGGCCCCGGCGGAGAAGCGGCCCGAAACGGTCGTCATTCGCTGGAAGGCCCTCATCTATGGAGTGACGTTTGTGGCTTTTGTGCTCGTCAGTTTGGGGTGGTATTTCTACCGCCACCGTTCGCTGCCGGCTACGCAGCCGCCCTCCAGCGCCGGCCTACCGCTCCCAACCCGTAAATCGGTTGCGGTTCTCGGGTTTCGCAATGCTTCCGGCCGCACCCAGGACGATTGGATGGGAACTGCTTTTGGGGAAATGCTGAGCACGGAACTTGCAACTGGCGAAAAACTAAGGCTGGTTTCGGGCGAAGAGGTCGCAAGCCTTCGCATCTCGTCGCCGTGGTCGCAGACCGGCACACTGGGCCGTGAGACTACGGCGCGCATCGGCACTGCGCTGAACAGTGACGTGCTCGTCCTGGGGTCATACACCGCGATCGGCAAAAAGGATCGCGGGCAACTGCGCCTCGATGTGACGTTGCAGGAAGCTCGAACGGGCGAGGTGCTCAGTCAAATTGCCCAGACCAGCAGCAGTGACGACCTGCTCCAAGTTACATCGGACATCGGCGCTCGACTGCGGGAGCGGCTGGGAGTTCCCGGAGTGAGTGACTCGGAGCAGGCGGGCGTGCTCGCATCATTGCCCCTGAATCGAGAAGCAGCAAAGTTTTATGCGCTTGGAATCGCCAAGTTGCGCGACTTCGATGCTTTAGCGGCGAAGGATCTGCTGGAGCAAGCCACCAAGTTGGATCCTAAATTCTCGCTCGCGCATGCGATGCTAGGGCGAGCCTGGGGCCAGCTCGGCTATGAACAAAAACGCAAAGGAGAAGCAAAGAGAGCGCTGGATCTAGCCATCGATTTGCCACAGGTCGATCGATTGCAAGTGGAGGGCGACTATTACGAGAGTCTGCCAGACCATGAGAAGGCTGCTTCTACCTACCGTGCTATGTTCGAACTCTTTCCGGATAGTGTGGAATACGGATTGCAGCTTGCCGGCGCCCAGACTGTTGCCGGCCACGCATACCAGGCACTAGAGACGATCGCCCGGCTGCGACGGCTGCCGGCTCCCGCATCCGACGATCCTCGAATCGATATGGTGGAAGCCAAAGCAGTGCCCGCCAGCAGAAGAGCCGATAGTCTCCTGATGGTCCACCGCGCCGCTACAAAAGCTTCTGCCCAAGGCAAGAAGCTGATCTACGCCCAGGCTCGCCTGTGGGAGTGCATGAATCTTCTATATGGGGAGCATCCTGATCAGGCGGATGCGCCCTGCGAGGACGCCTACAATATCTATCAGGCGGCTGGAAATAATTTAGGCGCGGCCGACGCGCTTCGCCTGATGGGGGACAAGCAGGGCGGAGCCGGGCACATTGCGCAAGCGCGAGCGACTTATCAACGGGCACTCAAGATTCTGGAAGGAACAGGTGAGCACCTAAAGACCGCGGTCATCCTTAACAACATGGGGATTGGCTATACGGATGACGGCGATCTCGATCGTGGCGAGCAGTGTTACCGCCGGGCTAAGTTTCATTTTGAACAAGCCGGAGACAGGCAGAATACGGCAACGGCGCTCTCGAATATCGCGGATATTCTCTGCCTCCGCGGTAACTTGCCCGCGGCGGCGAAGACTTATGGGAAGGCCCTCGATATCCTGGCTGCATTGGATGGCGTTCGATCCGATTACGTCAATTGCAGGCTTGCTGATGTGGCGTTGACTCAAGGCCACACGCAGGAGGCGCATCGCCGCGCCCAGCAGGTGGTTGACGCGATGCGCGAGATTCAGGGTGATCCTGGTGGGGAGCGGAGCGCAGCCTTAAGCGAGTTGGGAGATGTGTTGAAAGCGGAAGGGGATTTGAAAGGCGCGCGGCAACAGTATCAAACTGCCCTGGAGGTTCGGCAGAAAATGGGTGCGATGTCCACCGCCGCAGAAAGCCAGGAAACGCTTGCTGATCTCGCGCTCGAGGAAGGCCACCCTGACCAAGCCGAACCTTTGCTGCGCACGGCGATCGAAGAGTTTGAAAAGGAGAAGAGCGACCCGGACAGTGCTAGCGCATATATAACACTGAGCCGCGCATTGCTGGCGCAGGGGAAATTCGATGGGGCTCGCACGGCGGTGGAGCGGGCGACGAAGCTTACCGTTACCAGCCCCGATCCTGCGTTGAAGCTGCCCGCCGCGATTCAGACTGCGCGGATCGAAGTAGCGACAGGCCAAAAGGCGTCGGGACATTCCGCGCTCACTGCGGCGATTCAACGACTCCGTTCGGTGATCGCCAGCGCCAAGAGGTTGGGTTATTACCAGATTGAGTGCGAGGCTCGGCTGGTGATGGGTGAGGCGGAGCTAACGATTGATCCTGCGACCGGCCGCTCGCAGCTGGAAATCCTTGAACGGGAAACCCGTGAACATGGGTTGGAGCTGCTATCGCACAAAGCACAACTGCTGGCTGCAGGAAGCCCGCCTTCGTTGTCATCCAGATCATCTTTCACTCCGCGGTGAATTCTTTCCACCCTCGAATCCATATGCCGAGCAGGGGCGCCCGACATTCGGAAACCGGGAAAGCAAGGGAGCTTAACGGGTTTTGGGTGTGATACCTTAGAAAACGAAACGGTAGAGTGCGGAGTTCAAGTCTCCTTCTGCCTACCATTCTTATTTTAACCGCTTCCCCGACTTCATCATGTCCGAGCCAGGCATTCCGGAGTCCCAACTGACAGCTGAATCCGCCGCCCAATCGGACGAGTCCTTCAGCGATCTGCTTTCTCAATATGACAAGAGCCATTCGCGCAAGAGCGTGGACGGCGGCAAGCAACTCATAGGCACCGTAATTGTTGTCTCGGGTGACTCCGTCTTTCTCGACATTGGGTTCAAGAGCGAAGGCATTCTGCCGCTGGCGGCTTTGCAGGGCTCGGGCGAAAGTGTGAAACCGGGCGACAAGCTGCCAGTTTCAGTGAAAGGGCGCGATCCGGAGGGCTACTACCAGCTCACGCGCGCCAAAGTCGAGCGGCCAAGAGACTGGTCGGCGCTGGAGAAAGCCTTCGCCAATAAGTCGACGATCGTGGGCACGGTAACGGGCGTGATCAAAGGCGGCCTTAGCGTTGACGTGGGAGTGCGGGCCTTCATGCCGGCTTCGCGCAGTGGAGCGCGGGATCCTGCCGAAATGGAGAAGATGGTGGGGCAGGAGATAATGTGCCGCATCATCAAACTCGATGTGACCGAGGAGGACGTCGTAGTCGACCGTCGCGCCGTGGCCGAAGAGGAAGAGCGCTCGGTGAAAGAACGTCGCTACTCCGAGATAAAGGAAGGCGATGTAGTGAGTGGCACGGTCCGCAGCCTGATGGACTACGGTGCTTTCGTCGATCTGGGCGGCATGGACGCTTTGCTGTACGTGGGCGACCTGGCCTGGAGCCGCGTTGCGAAGGCGGCTGACGTGCTCTCCGTGGGGCAGCAGGTCGAAGTGAAGGTGCTCAAGATTACGACTGATTCCGGAAAGCGGCGCATTTCCGTGGGCCTGAAGCAGTTGCAGCCAGACCCCTGGGATGCCGTGCCGGGAAAGTACAAGGCCGGGGAACGTGTGCGTGGCGCGATTACGCGCGTGGTTGAGTTCGGAGCGTTTGTGGAACTGGAGCCCGGCATTGAAGGGCTGATTCACGTTTCGGAGATGTCCTGGGGCAAGAAGTTGCGAAGCGCCAGCACACTGGTGAAGCCGGGCGAGATCGTTGACGCGGTCATTCTGGGCATGAGCGCAGGCGAGCGTCGCATTTCTCTCGGACTGAAGCAGGCGCTAGGAGATCCGTGGGCCGAGGTGGCGCAGCGGTTCGCCGCGGGCTCGGTGGTGGAAGGGCCGGTCGTCAGCATCACAAAGTTCGGCGCCTTCGTGCAGCTTTCCGAAGGGGTTGAGGGCATGATCCACATCAGCGAGATGAGCGCCGAGAAGCGCATCAATCATCCCCAGGAAATGTTGAAAGTTGGACAACAGATCCGGACTCAAGTGCTCGCCGTCGATACCGAGAAACGGCAGTTGCGGCTGAGCATGAAACAACTGCTTCCCAGCGGACTGGATGAATACATCGCCGAACACAAAGAAGGCGATGTGGTCACCGGCCGCATGATCGAGGTTTCGGGTGAACACGCGCGCGTGGAACTGGGCGAAGGCATCCATTGCAAATGCCGGATGGATGCGCCCGGAGCAACCGCGGGAAAGAACACGCCGACCGAGCCGGAAGTATCGTCCTTGAAACCCGGAACGAAAAGTCAGGCGAAGCCTGATTTGTCTTCTCTGGGATCGATGCTGCAGGCACGCTGGAAGGGAGGCGCGCCGGCCGGCGAGGCCAAGCCGGAAGCAGTCCATGCCGGACAGATTCGCAAGTTCCGCATCGTGAGGCTGGATCCTGCTGCTAAGAAGATCGAACTAGAGTTGGCGTAGCAAATTTCTAGCACGTGAAGCACGCCTATATCGCCCTAGCCGCGGCAGAATGGGTGACAGAATCCTAGCCGGCGTGCGTCGCGTGAACGTTTCTGTCACGTGCGTGGGCAGCGCCGAAACACCGCGCACCGGCTCATTCCAATTGTGAGATAACCGAGCCCTCTCGGGGGCGGCGGGAACGGGGAATGCGCGGCCTGTCCCCGTCCTAATCCATCTCCCGCATC
>CAVXOK010000032.1:0-42610 GCA_963763285.1 uncultured Acidobacteriaceae bacterium
GGATCCTGCGTGGCATCTTTGCGTCCGCGATAAAGATCTGGATAGGGAACGTGCGTCACTCCCGCCATGAGCGGCGAAAAGCGGCGCCGCTGCTGGGGTTTCGAGGCGGTCAGCGACAGCGCGCCCATGGTGCGTCCATGAAA
This sequence comes from uncultured Acidobacteriaceae bacterium, assembly GCA_963763285.1. Classification (GTDB taxonomy): domain Bacteria; phylum Acidobacteriota; class Terriglobia; order Terriglobales; family Acidobacteriaceae; genus Sulfotelmatobacter. Next base: position 144 of record CAVXOK010000032.1, read on the forward strand.
CGCCCCAAAGAACGCAATAATATTAGGCCTCTTTGTGTGGTACCGAGCGAGCTTCAGGCGCACTCGATGGCCTCCGCGCCGGAGTTGCCGTAGTAGATTCTGTGCGGGCCGGGCATGGGAGCGATCTTCGACAGGCGCTCGGCCAGCGTCACCATGCTCTCGTAATAGAAATCCGTGCCTGACATGTGGATGAGTTCGCCCGCCTGCTTTTGAATGGCCTCGACTACATGGGGATGGCAGTGGCCGGTTGAGGCGACGGCGATGCCGGCGGAGAAGTCGTAGAATTCGTTGCCGTCGACGTCGGTGACGACGATGCCGCGTCCGCTCTTGGCGACGAGCGGGTAGGAGCGGGTGTAGGACGGCGAAAGGTATCGTTGTCGCCGGCGAGGACGCGCTTGGCGTTTGGGCCCGGCAGGGCGGTCTTGATTTTTGGTCGGTTGCAGCGGTCATGGTCTTCGTGGTCATGGAATCCTCCGTAGGGCAGTGGCCAGTGGTTGGTGGCCAGTGGTCAGTAAACGCATTTCGGAGCACGCTGCTCCGGTTCGGGCACACGTGGAACCGAAAGAATCGGGCGGAGGATTTGTTAGTCGCTACCGAAGAGGCTGGGACGCAGGCGTGAAGGCAGATTGGCCCGATAGCGCCTGGGGACACGAGACAGTGCAGCCAGCACCGGGCAGGTGCACGTTCGGCGAATTGGCGTTGCGCATCATGGTGACGTTGACATCATAAGTCATTATAGCTGGCCGCGGCTGTGGCGAGAACCCGCTGCTAATCCTCGGATAAAGATCTGCGGGCAGAGGAAGGGCCGCTGGCGCCCGTCGGACTGCACGAGGTGCGTCCGCTTCGCGGACCAAATGTCTCCGCTCAGGATGACAAAGTAGCTCGTGTTTGAACTCGTCTGATATCTTTTAACTTCCCCTGATTTCTCACTTACATGTCCAAACTCAGAGCCCAAGCCGGTTTGCGGTGATTCTTGCGTTCGGGCTGGTGTATTTGTTTTGGGGATCTACCTACCTGGCGATTGATATTGCGGTGCAGACGATTCCTCCGGCGTTGATGTGCGGGGTGCGGTTTTCGATTGCCGGAGTGGTGATGCTGGCGGTGTGCGCGGCTACGGGGCGGCGGATCTGGTATTCGGCGCGGCAGATTGCTCTGGCTTCGGTGGTGGGACTTCTGCTGCTGATGGGCGGGAACTTGACGTTGTCGTGGGCGGAGCTTTCGGTGCCTCGGGTTTGGCGGCTTTGATTATTGCAATCACGCCGTTGTGGTTTCTGGTGCTGGATTCGCTGCTGCTGGGCCACCATCGCATTTCGTGGCGCGGCAAGGCTGGGCTGGCGCTGGGGATGGCGGGACTGCTGGTGTTGTTCTGGCCGGAGTTGCACTCGACCTCGGCGCTGGGGCGGCGCGAGTTTTGGGCTTCGGTCTCGCTGCTGGGCGGGTCGTTTTCCTGGGCGCTGGGATCGGTGCTGTCGAAGCGCTGGCAGTCGGGCATGGACGTGTTCAGCGCGACAGGATGGCAGGTTACGGCGGCGGGCGCGGGGAACTTTTTGTTTGCATTGGTCGCGGGAGATTTTTCGCAGGTGGTCTGGACGGCCCGCGGGGTGGGCGCGGTGCTTTATCTGGTGGTGTGCGGATCGTGGATCGGATATACGGCTTACATCTGGCTGCTGGAACACGTGCCGACGTCGAAAGTGTCGACTTATGCTTATGTGAATCCAGTGGTGGCGGTGTTTTCTGGGATGGCTGGTTCTGCATGAGCGCGTGGACCGGTTCATTGTGATGGGGAGCGTGATTGTGGTGCTGGCGGTGATTCTGGTGACCAGCGCTAAGGTGAAGGAGAAGACTGTGGCGGAGGAGTTGCCGGCGGTGGAAGTGATGTAGCAGTGGTCAGTGTCTCAGTGTGTTAGTTCTCAGGTCTCAGAGATTGGACAGGTACGAGGAGGAGAGTCTCTTTTATTTTGAGGCTTCTTCGTTTTCTTCTTCACTTTCAATTCAACGGATCCACCGTGTGGCCGCGGATGGCGAAGGTTTGTTTGGGGGCGCCTGCGGGCTCGAAGGTTACGCGGGTCGGGGATCGTTGCCAGCGGGCGTGGGGCAGGCGGAATCCGCGGCGGCATCTTTCGTTTCTTTGTCGGCGATGTTCTGTCCTTCGAAAGGCTTCTTGAGAACTGGCTTGCGGCGGCTGATTTGGGCTACGACTGCGTACATTTTCTTGCCGTCATCGCCGATGCCGCAATAGGCGGCGAAATCACGGTACCAACTAGCGGCGGAGTAGACGACATCGAAATCGGGAAGATTGATGGGGGAGATGCGGGCGGTGGTGCGGTCGACTAGAAGCCATCCGCCGCGCTCCCATTGCCAGTGCGGCGGGGAGGTGGACTCCTGGGGAAGGCTGTCGTTGACGCGGAAGGCGCGGCGGACTACGAACAGGCGGTCGGTGACGTCGTGCGCGAGGCCTAGAGTGAATTCCTTGACGCGGGCGTCGACCAGGAGTGGCCGGACTTTCAGGGTGAGCGGCTTGTCGTTTGCGGCGACCGGGGTCGGGGACCATTGGACTGTAGTCCATTTGCCGAAGGTGATGATGTGAGGCTTGGTCGCGGCTGGGCGCTCGCCTGCGTGAGAATAACGAGGAGCGGAAGGGCTAGCGGAAATTTTGCGATGCGGAGCATGGCCGAGGTTAAGCAGAAAATGGTGTGCAGGACAAGGTTAGACGTCACAAATTGCGGGCTGATTCCAAGGGGGTTCCGAAGTGGGACGGAGCAGTGGAGGTAGCGTGATCTACGCGTCGTGCGGAGTGAGTCGGCGCGGCTGGGATTGCAGTAGAATTAAGGACAGTGCTGAGCAAGTCCAGCGGCCAGGAAACCAAGCGCGAGATGGTGGCAGAAACGCATTGCAGGGCTGGTGGCGGCGCAAACGGGTAAGGGGTCCCCTTCGGCTTCGCTCAGGGCAGGCTTTCGCTTCGCTCAGGATGACAGAGTACGGGAGATTGCAGGTATAGTCCGAATTCTCCCAGCAATCTTGCGATCCGATGAGTTTTCCTCACGATTTTCGTCCCGATGTGAGCGGTGAGGTCCGGACAACTTTCCAAAGACAAGCGGGTTCTGATCACGATATGCACGTGTTCGCGATGCGGCGACGGGTTCCGCGGATTCTGGTGGTGGACGACCATCCCGCGATTGCTGGGCTGATGAGCCAGTTGCTTACGCAGCGCGGCTACGACGTGGTGACGGCAGCCGATTCGGAACAGGCCGAGGCGGAGGTGCGGCGGCAGGCGCCTGACCTGATTCTGTCGGATGTGAAGATGCCGGGGAAGTCGGGCTATGAATTGTGTCGTGTGCTCAAGGGGACCCGGCGACGCGGCTGATTCCTTTCGTGTTGATCACGGGATTGACTGATAGCACGGACAAGCTTCAGGGGATCGAAGCCGGAGCGGACGACTTTCTGAACAAGCCGGTGCTGGCGGAGGAGTTGACGGCGCGGGTGAAGTCGCTGCTGCGAGTAAAGGAATTTACTGATGAGTTGGAGACGGCGGATTCGGTGCTGTGCACGCTGGGGCTGATCGTGGAGGGGCGCGATCCTTATACCGAGGGACACTGCGAGCGGCTGGCGGCGCGGGCGCGGATTTGGGACGGCATCTGGGACTGGATGAGGATTCGATCGTGGCGCTGAGGCGCGGGGGATATCTGCACGATCTGGGCAAGATCGCGGTGCCGGATGAGATTCTGAAGAAAGGCAGCGACCTGACACTCGAGGAGTGGGCGATCATGAAGCAGCATCCGGTGACCGGGGAAAATATCTGCAGGCCGCTGAAGTCGTTGCGGCTGGTGCTGCCGATCATTCGGCACCATCATGAGCATGCGGATGGGTCGGGGTATCCGGACGGGTTGCGGGCGGGCGAAACCCCGCTTTTGCCGCGAGTTTTGCAGGTAGTGGATGTGTACGATGCACTGCGCACGGCACGGCCCTACAAGCCGGCGCTGACCCATGATGAGGCCGCGCAGACCATGCGCGAGGAAGCCCGCCAGGGCTTGTGGGACGCGGAACTGGTGAATGAGTTCTTCAACATGCTGGTTGAAAAACGCAGCGTGGCGTGAGGAAAGTTCTCAGTTCTCAGAAGTCGGATGCTAGATTTCAGTTCTCTGTTTCCTCAACCGCCTGTTTACAACGTACAATTGCGCAGCCTTTTCCTTTGGCTTGCACAGGTTCATGGACATCGCTTACAGCATTGTTATTCCTGCGTATAACGAAGGCTCACGGCTAGGGGCTACCCTGGAGAAGGTGCTGGGATTTGTGCGCGCGCAGGGATGGAACGCGGAGGTCGTTGTTGTGAACGACGGGTCGCACGACAATACGGCGGACCTGGTGCGCGGGTTTGCGGGGAAGAATCCGATAGTGCGACTGGTGGAGAATCCGGGCAACCGCGGCAAGGGTTACAGTGTGCGCAATGGGATGCTGAATGCGCGGGGCGAGGTAGTGGTGTTCAGTGATGCGGATCTTTCTTCGCCAATTGAAGAGATGCCGAAGTTGCTTGCAGCACTCGCTTCTGGAGCCGATATCGCGATCGGTTCGCGCTGGCTGCGGGTTGAATTGCAGACGCAGCGGCAGTCGCGGCACCGGCAACTTTTTGGAAGAGTCTTCAATTTGTTGCTGCGAATTATCTTGGGGCTGCGATTCAAGGACACGCAGTGCGGATTCAAGGCATTTACTCGGCGGGCTGTACAGACGATTCTGCCGCTGCAGCGGATCGAGCGCTGGGGGTTCGATCCGGAGATTCTTTTTCTGGCGCGCAAGTTTGGGTTTCGCGTGGAGGAAGTGCCTGTGCTTTGGGGGCACAGTGGAGACACGCGGATTCATCCGGTGGTGGATGGGGCGCGCATGTTTTGGGAGATGTTGCGGATTCGGTGGTATGACTTGACGGGAAAGTATGATGGCGGGTTCCGTGGCCGGCGCACAGCCGGTTAAGACGCTGCCAGGAGGACCGGCCCCGAGGGGTTGAGATCAGGCTGACTTCCGCTTCGCTGCTGCCGCCAATTCCTTCACTGCTTCCACGACTTGTTGTCCCATCTCAGAAGTTGGTGTCGGCTTTTCCGCAGCTCTGACCAGATCGGCGGTGCGGAAGCCCTGATTCAACACGGCGCTGACTGCGTTCTCTATGCAAGTTGCCTCGCGTTCTAATGCAAAAGAGTGGCGGAGCAGCAGCGCTGCGGAAAGTATTGCTCCTAGCGGATTTGCGATCCCTTTGCCGGCGATATCGGGGGCTGAGCCGTGTACCGGTTCGTACACACCGACTGGGCCGCCGATGCTGGCCGAGGCCAGCAGGCCTAGCGAGCCTACTACTCCACCAGCCTGGTCGGAGAGAATGTCGCCGAACATGTTTTCGGTGAGGACGACGTCGAAGTCTTTCGGGCGCTGCACCAGCGACATGGCGGCGGAATCCACGTACATGTGAGAGAGTTGCACTCTCGGATAATCTTTGGCGCAGCGGGTGACGACTTCACGCCACAGGCGGGAACACTCGAGAACATTGGCTTTGTCGACGGAGAGAACTTTCTGGCGGCGCTTCGTTGCGAGATCGAAGGCGACTCGGGCGATGCGTTCGATGGCCGGCTCGCCGTAGGTCATGGTGTTGGTGGCGACGCGGGCGCCGGGTGCACCTGCGATGGAACGCGGTTCTCCGAAGTAGAGGCCTCCGAGCAGTTCGCGGACGATCATAATGTTGGTACCGCGAACTAGATCGGCGCGTAGCGGGGAACAATCTTCGAGGGCGGGAAAGCAAATCGCGGGACGCAGGTTGGCGTAGGCGCCTAGTTCGCGGCGCAGGCGGAGGAGTCCGGCTTCGGGGCGAAGGTGCTGGGGATAGTGGTCGAAGGCGGGACTGCCTACGGCGCCGAGCAGGACTGCGGAGGACGCGAGGCACGCTTGGATCGTATCGGCAGGCAGAGGATCGTTTGAAGCTGTTAGAGCCGCGCCGCCGATGTTTTTGTGCTGGAGTTGAAGCTGGTGTCCGAATGCATCGGCCATCGCCTGCAGAACTTTCACGGCTTGTTCGGTGACTTCCGGGCCGATGCCGTCGCCGGGGAGGATGGTTAGGTTCAGGAGCATGCGGTCAGTTTAATGGAAACTGACCTATCATTGCAGTTTCCCGGCGAACTGCGGGGGAACTTTATCCGTGTCCGTCCGTACATCTCAACGATGATGCGTCCCTCAGCGGCCAAAGTGTGAAAGGCAACGAGGACGGGAGTATCGTGGCTGACAACATGAGGAGGCCGCTATGAAAATATTCGCCATTCTATTTACCTCACTGCTCGCGATCGTGGGCCTTGCAGCTTCCGCCTCAAGCCCAAGCAGCGGATCGAACGTGGATCACTGATGTCACCATCATTTCGCCGGAGAAGCTCGATCATGTCGAGCAGGGGAGCGTGCTCATCGAAAACGGCCGCATCGCGCGCGTCGAGCGCAAGAAAAAGGCGAATAAGACGGCTGGCGCGACGGTGGTTTCTGGGAAAGGACAGTTTCTCATTCCAGGCCTCATCGACTCGCACGTTCACCTCGCTTCCGTTCCCGGGATGACCTTTCCTCAGCCTGAAGACAAGATGATCAAGGAGTACTTCAAACAACTCCCGCGTTCCTACCTTTACTACGGCTACACGACCCTTGTGGATTTGGCAGTCATCGATCGTCAGGTATTGGAAGACTTCAAGCAAGCCCCTTCGCACCCCGACCTGTATGACTGCGGTGAGTCTTTGCCTTTGGCAAATGGGTACCCGATGTCATTTGCGCCGGTGGAAACACGTTTCAAGATTTTTCCTAATTTCATCTACGATCCCGGGCAAGCCTCGAGTATCCCGGCAGAATATAGACCGGAAGATCACACTCCTGCCGCCGATGTAGAGCGGGTCAAGCGTTCCGGCGGGATTTGCGTTAAGGCGTACTTTGAGCGGGGCTTTGGGCGAGACAGGCACTTGCCGGTGATGGGCCCCGATGTTCTGGCAGGGATCCGCAGAGCAGCGACTTCGGCCGACCTGGTATTGATGATGCACGCCAACTCATTCGAAGCACAAAAATTTGCCGTCGAAGGCGGGGTTGACGTGATCGCGCATGGAATGTGGAACTGGGGAGATCTCGACAAAGAAACGGAACTCCCGATTGGGATCAAGACACTTCTCGATCAAATCGTGGAAAAGAAAATTGGTTATCAACCCACCATCCAGGTGATGGAGGGCTTGCGCGCGTATTTTGATCCCGAATATCTTTCGATGAAGGCGATCCCCAAGGTCATCCCTGGGGAAATGCTGGAGTGGTTTAACTCTCCTGAAGGCAAGTGGTTCAAAAAAGAATTGGTTGACGACGATACGCCGGATGCAGTCATGTTCCAAGGTCTCGACCGCGGGCCACTCCGGCGCGTGCGACAGGTGGTTGCTTACCTGGCAAGCAAGGACGCCGATTTTCTGTTTGGCACGGACACTCCGTCGGGTCCGACGTATGGAAATCTGCCTGGATTGAACGGCTATCTGGAGATGCAGCAACTGCAAAAGGCCGGATTGTCTCTGGCACAGATTTTTAGAGCGGCTACGATCAGTAATGCACGAAAATTCAAACTCGACTCGCAACTTGGGACCATCGAGCCGGGGAAAATTGCCAACCTCGTGCTGCTGAAACGATCTCCGCTAGAAGGTTTGGATGCCTACGACAGCATCACCACGGTTTGGGTTCACGGAAAGCCAATCTCGCGCGACAGTTTGGCAGCCAATTCAGTGAAGTAAATGGCCGTATATATTTCGGGGGCTGAAGCCCGATATAGACCGCTTCCTTCAACGCAGACCTGAAGGCCTGCACCGCCCCGAGCCGACGGGCGGCTGTCCACACATGAGTCCTGCGAGGACGTCCGCGAAATGCCTACACGCCCCAGAGATAGTCTTCCTGATCGTGGTGCGGATCGGGGGCTGGCAAGGGCACCGGGAAGGCATTGGTTTGCGTCGCCATGGGAAATGGCCGAACTGGTTCGGGGTTGGCGGCGATGGCCGCTGCCGAGACCGCCGAGGGAAGCGGCTCGAAGAGCGGCGTGGCCGATCCGGCCGGCTTGTGAGTGTCGCGGATCAACTCCAGAAGATGATGATCTTCGACATGTTTGATCTTGTCGGCCAGGCGGACGAAGCGGCGATAGATGTCATCGAGGGCGCGACGGTCGAACTGGTAGCCGAGTTGTTCGCAGCGGATGGCGAGGGCGTGACGGCCGGAGTGCTTGCCCAGCACGAGCTTGGAGTCGGGCACGCCGACGGATTGCGGAGTCATGATTTCGTAGGTCAGCGGATTCTTGAGAACGCCGTCCTGGTGGATGCCGGCTTCGTGGGCGAAGGCGTTGCGTCCGATGATGGCCTTGTTGGGTTGCACGGGCACGCCGGTGATCTCGCTGAGTAACTGGCTGGCGGGGAACAGATGTTCGGCAACTACCGCTGTTTCGTAGGGATAGCGATCGTGACGAACGCGGAGGGCCATGACGATTTCTTCGAGCGACGCATTGCCGGCGCGCTCTCCGATGCCGTTAATGGTGCACTCAACCTGGCGGGCTCCGGCGGCGATAGCGGCCATGGTGTTAGCTACTGCCATGCCGAGATCGTTGTGGCAGTGGGCGGAGATGGTGACGTTCTCGATTCCCTTTACGCGGCGGCGGATGGTTGCGATCAAGTCTCCGAACTCGGAGGGCACCGTGTAACCGACGGTGTCAGGGATATTGAGCGTCGTGGCGCCGGCTTCGACTACAGCATCAAGGACCTGGCACAGGAACTCGGGGTCGGTGCGCGTTGCGTCTTCGGGCGAAAATTCGACGTCAGGGCAGAGCGATCTGGCGAAAGCTACGGCTTCGCGGGCTTGGGCGAGGCACTCTTCGCGGGTGATGCGGAGCTTGTACTTCAGGTGAATGTCGGAGGTGGCCAAGAAGACGTGGATGCGCGGGCGGGCGGCGTGTTGCAAGGCTTCCCAGGCGCGTTCGATATCGGGGCGGCAGGCGCGGCAGAGTCCCGCGATGATAGGGCGGCGGATTACCGCGGCGACGGCTTTGACGGCTTCGAAGTCGCCGTCGGAGGCAATGGGAAATCCGGCTTCGATCACGTCGACACCGAGGCGATCGAGCTGATGTGCGAGGCGGAGCTTTTCCTGGTGGTTCATGCTGCAGCCAGGCGACTGCTCGCCGTCGCGCAGGGTGGTGTCGAAAACCTTGATGCGGACCTGATCCGTGGCCATGGGCCTTCCTTCGAGAAAACGATGATCAACAGTTTTACAACGCCGTGCCCCTTAATCGTACGGGGGAATCAGGTTGAAGCAAAACTTATAATTCTTCTGTGATCATTAGATATTCTTCTATGATAAGATTCGCTAATGATTCTTGAAGTTTATATAAGGGGAAGGTAAATGGAGCTTTCGCAGCTGGAAGTGTTTCTGGCGGTGGCGCGCGAGCACCGGTTCTCGCGGGCGGCGGAGAAGCTGCACCGTACGCAGTCGGCGGTGAGCCAGACCATTCGCAAGCTGGAGGATGAGCTGGGCGAGGCGCTGCTTGACCGATCGTCGCGGGAAGGGGTTCTGACCGACGCCGGGCAAGTGCTCTATGAATACGCCGAGAAGTTGCTGAATTTGAGGCATGATGCGCATGAATCTTTGGCTTCGTTGAGGGAGTTGCAGAAAGGCAAACTGGTGATTGCCGCCAATGAATTCACGGCTCTTTATCTGCTGCCAGTGCTGGCGGAGTTCCGGCGGCTGCATCCCATGATCAAGATTACGGTGCAGCGGGCCCTGGGCAGCCGCATTCCGGACGACGTGCTGCAGCACAGCGCTGAACTGGGAGTGCTCTCCTACAAGCCGGCGGAACCGCGGCTGCATTCGGTGGTGACTTATCTGGACGAGCTGGTACTGGTAGTGCCGCCGAAGCATCCTCTAGCCTCGGCAAGAGAGGTGAGCATCCGGCAACTGGGAGCGGAATCGTTTGTAGCGCATATTGTTTCGTCGCCTTACCGGGAGAAAGTTTTGCAGACATTCGAGAAGTACAAAACGCCGCTGCATATGGGGCTTGAGCTGCCTACGTTGCAGGCCATCAAACAGTTTGTTGCCATGGGAAATGGTGTGGCGTTCATGCCGGAAATCAGCGTGGAGGCAGAACTGGTGCGGGGAGAGCTGGTGCGGATTCCGGTGCGGGAGCTGCGGGTGCAACGCAAGCTGCGTTTGATTTACCGCAAGGAAGCGGGACTTTCGCATGCGGCACGGGCGTTTCTGAAAGTGGCTGAGGCGGTGGCGCTGGAGCGGGCGGGAAGGTATCGATTTCAGCGGGAGAGTTAGGGCGGCTTAGGTCGGCTTAGGTCCCTCAAAGGCTGAAGCCCTCCAGGCGTGCGCGCTCATCGCAGCGCTGCGCCACCCAAAAGCCGCCCCTAGTTTGAATCAGCAGTCGGCGCAGGCTTCGGTGGACTGGAATGCCGCCAGAGCTTCGCTGACACTGGGATGAATCTCGATTACTGAATTCAGCTTGGTAAGATCCAAAAGATCGCGCACGAGCGGGGTGGGGCTGGCATACTTCAAGTCAGCGTTTTGGGACGTTGCCCAACCGTGGAGAAACGCCAGCTCGCCGATGCCAGCGCTATCGAGGGAGCTGACACCACTGAGATCGAGCACGACTTTACCGCCGTTTTCAAGGAATTCACCGACCAGGCGCGAAAGGGCTGCGGCTTCGTCGCGATATACGATGCGGCCCTGGCAGTGAACGATGACCACATCACCGCGATTGCGAGTTTCCAAACTGAGTTTCAACTTCGACTCCTTACATTGCGCTTCGAAGGCAGCCAAATGCTGCGGCTGCGGCTGTGTTTGCCAATTCCGGTTCGTGGATTCCATGCTAATAGATAGACGCGGACCGAGGGGTTTCGGAATCATGAAAAGAGTGTAATTTTTTGGAGCGGTGTCCCAGTCCTGCACCGTAGAATTTTGCGGGACAGGGCATCCTGGGCCTCCGTTCCGCGGCATCTAAGGAAGGACCTAACGACTTTCGCACATTCAGGTAGAATTTGCTGCTGGCGTAATTGCCGGGGAGGAATCATTTTCGTGTCAAAAACCGCAGCCGTGGTTCTGGCGTTCCTAAGCTTGACGCTCTTCACAACCCTGTCAAGAGCACAACTGATCCCAAGTGGAAACGTATACGTCGGAGCTGCTTATGCCGATAACGTCGATGTGATAAACCGCTTAACATTCCGGGGATGGGATGCATCAGTGGAAGTGTTTCCGTTCCACCGCCGTTCGTACCTCGGGGTGGTGCTGGACACAAGCGGCTTCTACCGACTGGGGGTGCAGCAGTACAACTTTCTTCTGGGGCCAAGACTTTCGATGCATTATGGAAAGTGGCGTCCGTTCGTGCAACTGACGGCCGGCGTGGAGCGAAACACATCAGCTGGCGTAACCCATTGGCCAATCGCAGAGGACCTCGGCGGCGGAGTGGATCGCAAGTTCCAGTTGTTGTTCATGAAGAACTTTTCCTGGCGGCTGCAGTTCGACTACACCCGCACTCACCTGTTAAGCGCGACGCAGAACGACTTTCGGGGGTCGGCTGGGCTGGTGTGGCGCTTCTGAGGGAAGTTCCGCCAAGTGAGCGGTGACCCGAGCTCTTAGATTCGAAACTTTTGTTCTGGCAGCGGGTTGGAGAGGTTTATCGGCCAGAGGAAGCATAAATGCGGCAAAAAACTTCGCACCCACGTTCGCATGCATCGTGGTTGACGGACTTCTACCTCCTGGCATCTAAACATTCGCTGCATCATTACTCAGCTGCTGGAAAGGTGAGGTTAAGAATCGTCATGCGAAAAGCGAGATTGATTGCTTTGGGACTGCTATTGTTTGCCGGTCTGGCGAGTGCACAGGTTCCGACCCACGGGAACGTCTTTTTTGGATACTCTTACTACAACACCGATGTCACCTCGGTCGGCAGCGCCAACACGAATGGGTGGGAGGCTTCGCTGGAAGGCAAAATCATTCCCTGGTTTGGGATGGTGGCCGATTTCGACAGCCATTACGGTTCGCAGAATTTTCGTGTGGCTTGCCCGACCGGCTTCGACTGTACAGGAACCGAATATGCGAACGTTACGGAACGTAATTTTCTTTTTGGGCCAAGAATTTCAGTGTCGCTGGGAAAGTTTCGTCCTTTCGCCGAAGCATTCTTCGGAGGGGCGCACGTCAACGTGAACAATGGCTTCGGTTCTGACACATCGTTTGCCACCGCGTTGGGTGGCGGACTCGACTACAGAATCATTCGCCCGGTTGCGTTGCGCCTGCAGGGAGACTACCTGCAGACCCGCTTCTTCGGAGCGACCCAGAACAACGTGCGGTTGTCGACGGGCATTGCACTTCGCTTCTGAAGAAGAGCTGGGAATATATATCAGGCGAACCCGAAAGCTGGATCCGGATGGATGTCTGGATCCAGCTTTTTGTCGCCACCAAGAAAACGTCGGGTGCGAGATTAATTTCGAGGTAGTTGTCGGCCTAGGTCTGCCAGTATTTGTGATCGCGGAGAAAGTAGTTTTCGTTCCAGTAGTTCATGGCGGTTTTCAGGAACAGCCAGCCCACGCGCAGATGTCCCATCTTCTGGAAACGGCGGTTGGTAGTGTAGACGCCGCCGCGGACGATGCCGAAGCGCTTGCGCTCGACCTGCTGGCTCAACAGATAGTCTTCCGCGAAGAGAACCTGCTCGTGAAATCCGCCGAGTTCGCGGAATTTCTTCAGTTCGAACAGCATGAACATGCCGGTGGCGAAGGGATGGTGGAGGCATGAAAGGTATTGAAAGAAATCGTTGACGGCGTAAAACAGCTTGTCGATCCAACCGCCTCCCTGGCAAAGGATGTTGGTAGTGACACAATTCAGCTGCTTGCACTGGGCCAACTCGACAGCGCGACGGACAACTGAAGAATGTGCGAGTTCGATATCGGCATCGAGAAAGAGAACGTAGGTGCTCTCCGCCCGGGCTGCGCCCAGGTTACGACCGACCGAAGGCATGCCGCCGCGGATCACGCTAACGTTCAGGCGATCGCGGAAGCCTAGAACAATTTCGGGAGTGCCATCGGTGGAGTTGGCGTCAGCGACCAACACTCTCGTACTCGACATCTTCGAGTAGTCCTGCTTCGTCAGCGAAGTCAGCAAACGAGGAATCAGCCTGGCTTCGTTCTTGGCTGGAATCACGATCGTCAGCTCGCTCGTTGTATTCGTGCTGGTTGAACTCATGCTCGTCAACTTCATGGATTTGAACCCCCTGTTCGTCAACGGTGAGATAAGTCAGGCGGGAATCGACCCAGCCGCCTGAGTTGTAATAGTGAATTCCGTCCTGTTCGACGTGGCCGGCATGGTGAGTGTGGCCGCAGAAGATGCGGTCGGAGTCATGCTGGCGCGCGTATTGCAGCGCACCCGCCGACACTTTTGACGACATGCGGAGCCAGCGTGTGTTCAGCCGGTCAATGAGGCGCACGATGGGCTTGCTCTTGAAATCGAGTTTCTGCAGTTGCAGATAAAGCGATGTGGCGAGTGAGCTCAGCCTGACGTTGCTAACCTGGAAGCCGTCGAACTGGTGGCCGTGGATCGCGATGTGCCGCAGTCCGGAGAATTGCCAGGCGTAGTGCTGGTAAACGCGGACACCGACCAGGTGCGACATGATGTTGGTGAGTCCGTGGTCGTGATTGCCTTCCACCCACACGACCTCGATGTTGCGTTTGGGATTGGAGAGCTTGCGAATGTAACCGAGGAACTTCCAGTGGTCTTTGGTGAGGCGGGCGAAGTTGAGGTCGGCAAAGATGTCGCCCAGCAGGATGAGTCGCTGAAATCGATTTTCCTTGAGCACCTGCGTGGCTTCGCGGGCGTGGCTGGTCTCTGCACCGAGGTGCAGGTCGGAAAGGATCAGCGTGTTGTACACGTGCAGATCCATGATTCAGTTATAGCGAGGGAATGTTACGGGGTGATGAAATGTGCATCAAAAATGGTGCAGTGGTCCCCCAAAGGTAACGTGTGAGTAAACAAAGGGTTTAGGGGTGAATTCGAGGCGAAATGTTTCAGCAGTGTGAATAGGGAGATGGGTTTCACGTAGACTGAATTTTCTTTGAAAACCATCGGACACATTTTGGCCAGGTATACGGCGTGGATTTTGCATTTGCTGGGGCCGCTGGGAATTTTTGGCGTGTTTGTGATTGCATTCGCCGATTCTGCTCTGCTGGGCATGCCTGTGGACGCCGCAGTAGCGTTTTATGTGTACCAGGATCACAGACGGTTGCTCTTCTATGTGGTGATGGCTTCGATGGGATCAGCGCTTGGGAGTATTCCCCTTTACATCATTGGATATCTGGGCGGCGAGAAAGTGCTGCGGAAGCGGATTTCAGAAGAGCGTTTTCTGAGGATTCACGGGTCGTTCGAGAAGCACGAATTCTGGGCGCTCATGTTTCCCGGAATGCTGCCGCCGCCTATGCCGTTCAAGATCTTCGTACTGGGTGCGGCAGTGTTTGAGATGCGGTTCCGCGACTTTATCGCAGCGATCTTCGCGGGAAGATTTGTGCGGTTCCTGGTGCTTTCTTTGCTGACACTGTGGTTCGGGCCGCAGATTGTGGGGCTGCTGGGGACGGTCTTCCGGCAGCATTTTTATTGGGTTCTGGCGGTGGTGGGTTTGGGAATTTTGATTTGGCTGCTGTGGTGGAGGAGCAAAAGGCGGCGAGGGGCGAGCTAGCCGGCGCTGCCACGCCTCGCTGCGCTCGGCTGGAGGGGCGAGGCGGCTGTCCCTAGGTAGACCTTGCTGGTCTTACGCGGCGGCGGTGTGGTCGCTGGATGTTTTGTTTGTCCAGCGTGAAAGCGCCATCAAGAACACTGGTGTTCCGAAAAAGGCAATCGAGAAGAACAGATCGCTCTCGACTGTGCCGCGGAAAAATGGAAGGCCGGCAGCGTAGGACATCATCAAGCCGTTGAAAGTCTTGGGATACATTTGCCACGCTGCCCACACGGCAAAATTACTGATCAGGAAGAACGAAACTGAACTGGCTAGGGCAGCGCCCACCACCCGGACCGGGCCGGATTTCTCGCGCAAATTGGTGCCGAGCCAGAGGATTGCCGCGTACCAGGCCCAGGTCACCAGATGATCCCAAGAGAACGTGTAGGAGTAGATGAACTTCGTAAGGACAACATCGGTCGCTGCCAACAGGACAAGAGGCACCCACATCTGACGCCGCGAACCGCGGGCTCCGAAGAACAACAGCGATGCCGCCACCGGGGTAAAGTGCCAGGCGTGCGGCAGGAAGTTCATGTGACCCGCGAAGGGCAGGAAGCGGACGGCTACGGCGAGCAGGACGAACAGGTAGGGCAGCATTAGCACCTCGGGACTGAATCATTATTCTGGGCGCGGGGAGGCGGGTACGTCAAGCGGCGGTGGGCTAGGCCATCGTGCATGGGCGCTCGCTTTGCTCACCGGACAGCCGAGGCGCCTGCCTCCACATGAGTCTCCACATGGGTGTGATTACGCCCGACTTTAATGCGGTTCGGGGACGACCTTTCGATTTTCGCCCGAGCCATAGACGTCGCCGACAATATGCAGGTTCTTGTCGAGTTGAACGCCAGCGCCAAGGGCTCGGCGCGGTTCACTGCGGCGGCTTAGCAGGCTGGGAAGTTGCACAAAGCGCAGATCCTGGAAGTCCACAATGTATCCGCCGTCCGGAGGATTTAGGGCTTCCGTCTGCGTGATCGGGTACTGCGCCCAGTCGAGGTAGACGCGTCCAAGGTAGGAACGTTTGGCGGCTAGCGTGATGGGAGTTTCCTCTGGCTTGTAGCGAATTTCGAAGCGGCCTTCGGGATCAACTTCTGGGGTTAGAGAATCGACTGGAGCCAGGGCAAAGAAACTGGGTGTCTCAACCACGCCGTACCAATGGAATGGATCGATCAATGCGGGATAGGCGGAAATGCGGAGCGGGTCCGCACCTTCATACGTGCGGGCAGCCAGGGCGTTGACCGCGCGGCGATGTTCGAAGTCCCGTACGCCCCAGAGCAGAATCACGCCTACCAGGGCGAGGGTTGCGGCAAGGCGGCCTTGCGGTCCGCGGGACCGGACACCGATTTCCCGGTCGATCAGCGAGACGAACGACGGAACGATCAATCCCAGGAGCAGGATGCCGAACAAGATAGGATCGAAGATGAAGACGATATCCCACGAATACCACTTTTCGGAAAACGGCCAGAAGGGGCGCACACCGTAGTTGTTGGTGAAGTCGAGCAGAATGTGGCTGAGTCCGGCGAGACAGGCATAGAGAAAGAGCAATCCCCAGCGCGGCGGGAGGTTGGGATTTTCTACCTTGCGTCCGCGCAAGCGCCAGATGAGATAGACGAAGCTGACAACTACGGCGGCGTCGAGCGGAAGCCCGAGGAAGGAGTGGGTGAAGCCGCGATGATGAGCGAAGGCGAAGGCTGGGCCGCCGAAGCGGCTGAGGACATCCAGGTCAGGAGCCTCTGCGGCGAGCGTCAGCGTTAGCGTGGCCAGCGCGGTTTTGCGGTTGAGTCCGGCGCGGCCCAGGCATGCGCCCGCGAGAAAATGGGTAACGGGTTCCAAGTGGTCTAAGGATTCTATTTGGCTGGGCCAGCAATTGCCAACACGAGCGGGATCTAGCGGGCAGGCGCCAGCAACGTGAGCGCGTCCGGCACCATGGTGATTTCGGCGGGGAGCGTGCCTACTAGTTCGCCGTCCGCCTCGATATAGACCTTCGGTTGCGCCTGCAATATCCCATCGGCCGATGCTGGCGCAGGCAGGTACTTGCATGAAACTCGTCCGCTGTGCGCCAGATCGATGCCTGGAACCTTCCAGTTGCTCCGCAATAGTCCGCGCGTCACATAGAGAAGATAGGCGAGCCGGCTGGCGGTGCGGCAGAAGACGAGGCGAAGGTCGTTACGCTGGAGAGAAGCTCCGGGAGCCAACTCCTGAAGCACTCCGCCAAAATTGCGGATGCGGACGGCCATCAGCTCTGTGACGTCGGCTTGGCGGAGTTCGTCCGACCCGGTCTCGGCAAACTCCACCCGAAAGCGGGTCATGGGATGGGTAAACCAGAGCTGCCACGCTTTTGTGTAGTAGGCGGTCATGCCCATGCGTTGCTTGGTTCCGGCGTGGAGCTTGTAAAAGAGGTGGGCGTCCACGCCTGCGCCTGCCGCGACGACGAAGAGCCGCGAGCCGGGGTTACGGTCGAAATCGAGATAGTCGACACGACCAAGTGCAACTCGGCGGGGCGCGGCGTGCAGAGCAGCCTGCGCTGCCGCCGCGATATTCATGGGCAGGCCGAGGTCATGTGCGAGCGCATTGGCGGTGCCCATGGGCAAAATCGCGAGGGCGGCGTTGGTGTTGGCCAGCACCTGGACCAGGTTGTGAATGGTGCCGTCTCCACCGCAAGCAAAGACCGTGTCACATCCCGCGATCACGGCCTGCCGCGCCTTCTCTTCGGCGTGCGCAGGAGAATTGGTGAGGACGAGTTGAGCGTCGACATTTGCTCTGCGGAGCAATGCCAGCGCGGATTCCAGTTCGGCCTGGCGCCGCGCGCGATGGCCGCCGGAGTCCGGGTTATGAAGTAAAGCTGCCTTACGCATGGCAGGATCGAAGCTGGATTGTACCTGAGTCGTTTTGCGGGGTTACAACATGCTTGGCAAGCGGTCTAGGTTTGGACTAAGCTGTGGCTGCTCGGTAAAAGGGGCGTCGCCCTGACTCTTCTTTTGACCGCCCCCCTACAAATTTTAATTTCAGGAGGATTGACCAGATGAAAACTCTGGCGCACGTTCTCTGTGGGGTGCTTCTCTGCCTAGGTGCTGGGGCTCAAGACCACGCCTCGCATACTCGTTCCAATGCAGTCACGCTCGTAACTGGGCTGGGAGATCTTCATCACCCTGTTTCCACAAAAAACCCGCAGGCTCAGCAGTTCTTTGATCAAGGTCTGCGGTTCATCTACGCGTTCAACCATGACGAAGCAGCGCGGTCGTTTCAGCACGCTGCGGAGCTCGACCCTAAGCTGGCGATGGCGTACTGGGGCGTCGCCGAGGCGGTGGGACCGAATTATAACGATCCTGCCGATCCCAACCGTTACAAGCATGCACACGATGCAGTGCAGAAGGCGGTCGATCTCTCCGCTGATGCTTCGCCCAGCGACCAGGCTTACGTCCAGGCGCTGGCCAAGCGCTTTCCGGCCGATGCTAACTCCGATTTGAAGAAGGCTGCGGAAGACTATCGCGATGCGATGCGGCAGGTGGTCAGTGAATTCCCCGACGACCTGGACGCTGCTACGCTTTTCGCTGAGGCGGGCATGAATCTGCATCCCTGGGGACTGTGGCACACTGACGGCACGCCCGAGGCGGGAACAGAGGAGATCGTCTCTACTCTGGAATCGGTGATGAAGCGCGATCCCAGCCATCTGGGCGCGATCCACTATTACATCCATGCCGTGGAGGCTTCGCCCAATCCCGAGCGCGCGCTGGCCGGAGCAAACAAACTAGCGGCGCTGGCGCCCGGCGCGGGACACATCGTGCACATGCCCGCACATGTTTACATCCGCACTGGCGACTATGAGGCTGCAGTGAAAACCAACGAGCAGGCGGCCGCCGTGGACCGCGCTTACATCAAGGCGACTGGGGTGCAGGGCATCTATCCGATGATGTATTACAGCCACAACTTGCATTTCATCGCAATGTGCGCAGCGATGAACGGCAACTATGAAGAGTCGAGGAAGAATGCCGAGCTGCTGGTAGGGAACGTCGGTCCGCACGTGAAGGACATGCCTCCGCTCGAGGGTTTCATGACGATTCCAGTGGCGGTGGAGATTCGATTTCATCACTGGAATGAAATCCTGAAGATGCCTCAGCCTGATGCCGCGATGAAGACCGCGACCGTGTTCTGGCACTTCGCGCGCGGCATGGCTTTGGCAGGAACGGGCAAAGTGACGGAAGCGGAGACCGAGTACAAGATCGTTTCTGATGCCGAAGCGGCCACACCTCCAGATGTGATCTTTCAGATGCCGATTAATAACAAGGCCAAAGACATCATGAAGATCGCGAAAGATGTCCTGGGCGCGAAGATCGCGGTGGCAAAGAAAGACAACAGCGGGGCAATCGCTATGCTGCGGGATGCCGTTGCCATCCAGGACACACTCAAGTACGGAGAGCCACCAGACTGGTTTTTTCCGGTGCGCGAATCGTTGGGGGCCACTCTGCTGATGAACGGTGACTCGTCTGGAGCCGAGAAAGTATTTCGCGAAGACCTGAACCGGAATCTGCGCAATCCGCGGTCGCTGTGGGGTCTGCGTCAGGCCTTGCTGGAGCAGAAGCGTGCGTATGACGCGGGATTCGTGCAGAAAGAGTTTGAGGCATCGTGGAAAGGTGGGGCACAGGCCCTGAAGCTGGATGATTTGGTTTAGTCGGAGAGAACAAGTGGAGAGAGCTGGCAAGAGGTTGGCCGGTGGAGGGCTATATGTATCTATGCTCGGGGGATGGTTCTCTGAGAATTGAGTAGACCAGGTGTGGGAGGCTCTTCCTGATTACTTGTTTCCAAATAGTCAGGCCGTTTTTTTCGGCCACGCGGCGCGACGCCAGGTTCTCGGGACGGATAAGGGAAATCAGCTGATCGACAGGGAGATGGGCGAATCCGTAGTCGCGGCAGGCGCGGGCGGATTCCGTCGCCAGACCCTGTCCCCAGTGATCGCGGCGGACGTGGTAGCCGATCTCGATTTCGTTTGCGCCGTCGACCTCCTGAACGGTCAGGCCGCAATCACCAACTAGTTCACCGTTCATTCTTAGAATCATTGCCCAGAGACCATGGCCGTCTTTGGCGTAGCGGCGGCAGTTGCGGGCAATCCAGTCTTCGACCCCGGCCCGATCGAGGGCCGCGGGGTAGAAGCGCATGGTTTCGGGATCGGAGAGAACGCTGGCTAAAGCGTCGGCATCGTCCGGGGAGAACTCGCGTAGAATCAGGCGAGGTGTATCGAGGATTTGTTTTGTGTTAGGCATGTTCTGGCATTCCAGTTGGTTGCATTCCTTCCGTAGTCCCGTCTCCGACTATAATCTGCGCGATGGCTTCCTCGGGCAAAGACGCCGAAAAAAAAGTTGAGTCCCTCCGCGAGAAGATCCGGCGCCACGAATACCTGTACTACGTTGTAGATAATCCCGAAATCAGCGACGCCGAGTTCGACAAGCTAATGCGGCAGTTGAAGGATTTTGAGGCGGAGCATCCAGAGCTCGTCACCGCGGACTCCCCGACGCAGCGCGTGGGAGGCAAGCCACGCGAGGGATTCGTCAAAGTACCTCACTCTTCGCCCATGTTGTCGCTCGACAACACTTACAGCGAGGAGGAACTGCGGGACTGGGAACGCCGCGTACATGAGCTGAGCGGGCGGAAGGATGTGGACTACGTTTGCGAGCTGAAGCTTGATGGCATGTCGCTGGCCCTGATTTATCAAGATGGGAAACTGGTGCGCGGAATTACTCGCGGCGATGGCAGCGTGGGCGAGGACGTCACGCTCAACGTGCGGACGGTGCGCTCGGTGCCGCTTTCGATTCCAAAAGACAAGCTGAAGAAGGCCGGCATCCCTGCGGATTTCGAGGTGCGCGGCGAACTGCTGATGCCGACCGAGTCGTTCAAAAAGATTAATGAAGAACGCGAGCGAAATGGACTGCCAACATTCGCGAACCCGCGTAATTTCACCGCCGGGACCGTGCGGCAGCTCGATTCCAACATCACAGCAGCGCGCCGCCTGGATTATTTCCCATACATTCTGCTGCAAAACGGCCGGACGTATTTTGATCATCATTCGAAAACGCTGTCAGCTCTCGAGGCCGCTGGATTCAAGGTGAATCCAAACCACAAGCTGGTGCGATCGATGGACGAGGTTTGGGCATTTATTCAGCGTTGGGAAGAGAAACGCGATTCACTGCCTTATGAGATTGACGGGATCGTCGTCAAAGTGGATCGAACTTCGCTTCAAGACGAATTGGGGTTTACCGGAAAAGCTCCGCGCTGGGCGATTGCCTATAAGTATGAGGCGCGGGCTGGGATTACGAAACTGGAAGACATTCGGGTGCAGGTCGGACGCACCGGCAAGCTCACGCCCGTGGCCGTGTTGACGCCGGTCTTGATCGGCGGAACCACAGTTCGGAATGCCACACTGCATAACATGGATGAGATTGAGCGGCTCGGTGTAAAGATCGGCGACTGGGTGCAGGTGGAACGCGGCGGGGACGTGATTCCGAAGATCGCCAAAGTGATCGACGACAAGGAGCATCCCCGCGGGCACAAGAGCTTTCACATGCCGGAGAGCTGTCCCGTGTGCGGGACGAAAGTGGTTCGGGCCGAGGGCGAGGTCGACTACCGCTGTTTGAACGCGAATTGTCCGGCAAAACTGCGCGAGACCATTCTGCATTTTGCTTCGCGCGGTGTGATGAATATTGACGGCATGGGCGATGCGCTGGTTACTCAGCTGACTGACAGCGGCTTAGTGAAAAATGTAGCTGACATTTATTCACTGACGAAAAAAGACTTGCTTGGCCTGGAGCGCTTCGCCGATAAATCGGCGCAAAACATTATCGACGAGATCGAGAGATCGAAGAAGCTGCCGCTGGAGCGAGTGATTTACGGACTCGGCATTCGAATGGTGGGCGAGCGCACGGCGCAGTTTCTGGCGGAGCATTTTGGGTCGATGGAGACTCTGGAGAGCGCTGGAGTCGAGGAACTGCAGGATGTGAATGAGGTTGGCCCGCGCATTGCTGAGAGCATTGTGGAGTTTTTTAGCATAGGGGCGAATCGGAAGCTGGTCGAGCGTTTGCGCGAAGCGGGGCTTACTTTGACGGGACAGAAGAAAAAGCGGGGCACGAAACTCGCGGGGAAGACGTTTGTGCTGACCGGGACGTTGGCGCACTTTACGCGCGACGAAGCTAAGAAGATGATCGAGGACGCTGGAGGGAAGGTTACTGGCTCGGTTAGCAAGAAGACGGATTATGTGGTGGCTGGGGCGGATGCGGGGTCGAAGCTGGATAAGGCGAAGGAACTGGGGGTGAAGGTGATCAACGAAGAAGAAATGGAAAGGATTTCCCGCTGAACATTAGAGCGCCGCGCAGGCATCTATGAATCCAATCGTCGAGTTGCTGAAGCAGTCGCAGGGCACTCTATTTGTCAGTAAGGATGGGATCGAAGATCGTCTAGAGTTGAGACCCGCTCTGACGGAACAGGAATTGGCAATCTTCGAAGGCACCCTTCCGTGCCCCATGCCCGAAGACGTTCGTGAGGTGCTGAGATTTGCCAGGGGATTCGACGGGGTACTTGGCGGCATCAGTTTTGCGGGCCTTCCCGGGGGGTTCGGGCTGGAACAAATCTTTCCGAACGCCGTTGCTCTCGCGGGAGATGGATTCGGAAACTTCTGGGTGGTTGACCTGACGCGCGAGTCGATGTCATGGGGACCAATCTTCTACGCTTGCCACGATGCGCCGGTCGTCGTTTTCCAAACCGACAGCCTCTTGCATTTTCTTCAGGAAGTCATTCGGTACAGCATCAAGCCGTGGAAAAGCGAAATTGATGACGTGCGCGAGTCTTTGAGTGACAGTATCTGGAAAGAAAATCCTGGTGTTCTCAGCTTTTCTCAATCTATCGACTCGGAGGATCAGGACCTCAAGGCCTTCGCGACTTCGCTCGACGAGACTTGGCAGCTTATCGATCTGCGCAACCCGAACCTAGGTGATGGTTTCTCGTGGGGCAGATACGGACCAAAGACGGTTAACAGGCGGTTCGAGGAGAAACGGATCTTTGCGTATCAGAAGAGAAGCGTCGGCCGACGTTTTTCGGATACCCTCTGGTAAGCAGTGCTTGATTCTGCGGACTCGGAGGACCGCTTTCTACCCCTCCTTCCGCAGCGCCTTCGTGATTCTCTTCCACGTCTCCTCCAGCGTCTCGGGCAGAATACGTGTCTCGCATACGACTGACACGAAGTTCGCATCCGCGACCCAGCGGGGCAGGACATGCATGTGGATGTGTCCGGCAATCCCGGCGCCGGCGGCTTTGCCGATGTTCATGCCAAGGTTGATGCCGTCGGGATGGTAGAGTTCGCGCAAGACGGACTCCATGCGCTGCGAGAGCGCCATCATTTCGTTTGCGGCATCTGGCGGCAGCTTTCGCAGTTCGTCGAGATGCGCGTAGGGCACGATCATCACATGGCCGGGCGTGTATGGATACGCATTCAGGATGACGAAACAATGCTGGCCCCGGTAGACGATTAGCGCCTTGGCGTCGTCTGCCTTCACGGCATCGCAGAAGACGCAGCCAGGTGCCTTCTCGGCGGTCGAGACATAGGCATAGCGCCACGGGGTCCAGAGGTAATCCATCAGATGCAGGGTAGCAGATGACGGAGCGTGTGGGTGTACGGACGCCAGCGCCTGCTGCGCTATTGTTGGACTTCATTACTGGACTTCCAACTTCATTGGCTTCCACCACCACTGATGGTGCTTACACTGCGACTCAAATTCTGGATTGCAGCGGGCATGGAAAGTTCTCTCGGCGATGGCGAGGCCCAACCCGGTGCCGATGAACATGTCAGAGGACCAATGATCCCGTGCCATGAAGCGAGTGAAGGTCACCGTGAAGGCCGCACCGTAACTCAAAGCCCGCGCCCAAGGCTTGGGATATTCATCAGCCAGCACAGAAGCCATGGCCCAGGTAAACATGGCGTGCCCGCCGGGGAAGGATGTGTCCAAGGCATGATGCTTGAAGAAGTCTCCGTGATTGTTGCCCTCGTCGGGCCGCTGGCGGCCGGCAATCAGTTGCATCGGGGTGTAGATGAGGAAAGTATTGATCAAGGTTTCGAGTTCAAGTTCGCCAGTCTCTCTGGCGTGGCGATGCTCGGTCTTGGCTCCGAACAGGTATATCCCTGCCAGCGAGCCGGCCAAGCCCCCTATCGCAGTATCCGAAATGGCCTGATACACGCCGAAATGTGAGCGCGGAATATTGTTTTCAATGTGGCGGTCGGCGGCCAGAAATGCGCCAGTGCCCACCAAAATTACGGCATCCCACTTGAGGTTACGCTCTTCGAACGGTCCCTTGAAGAGAAGCTTTTGATCTTGTCCGATCCGGATGAGGCTTCGCTTCACAAACCCGGACCGCTGGTCGGAGCCGGCGGAAACATCGGGCGCGCTGTCGGGCGACGGGTCGTCTGCGGTCGGCGCCTCCAATTGAAAGTCACCTATCCGGAAGCTGGGTACGGGGACCATCTGCTGAGTCGGCGGCGCAGCAGGGAGAAACGGAGTTCCTAAAGACGATTCCTGGGACTTGGCAGCGACAGCAAGCGTGGTTACCGCCAAGGCTATGAGGCTCAATCGGAGAATTGATCTGTTCAGTGTCATGGACCCGTGAGTGCCTCAGCTTTCGAAAAAAACGCGACATTTTGGATGCAAATTCCGGAAAAGAGTAGGCTATGGTTCTTCAAAAATTTGAATAGATTGTTGCTTCTGGCCAGCAACCCTAGACGGACCCTTCTCCTGAATAAAGCCAGCGGATAATTGGGTTTGACACTGTTTGCGGGGCATTGCTATAGTCGAAGAGTTCCCTTTGGACGCGGGTTTCTGTAAAACGTCCGGCAGCTGGGATTGTCCAAGCTCACTCGCCAGGGTGAGCCCACCACAACCAAACGACTCACTCCAGCAGTCCGCTCAGCAGGCCCGTATCCTCCCCGCACCGAGTGCGAGGCACAGACGAGAGGCATGATCTTGTTCGACGACACCACCACTCACCATTCCGATTCCGCTACCGCCGTCGTGACCGAAGCAGAGCCGACGGCTAACGAAAGCACCTCAACCGAGCAGACCCTGACTGATCAAAGCGTGACTCAGCGCGATCAGGTTCCTGTCGCCACTGCTGCTTCCACGGGCGCATCCGCAGATGAGACGCCGCATCCAGCGACGGCGGTCGACGACAAGCATGCCGGCGAGGACTTCGCTTCCGCACTAGAGAACTTCACCACCGAGACCGAGGAGGCCGTGGGAGAAGACCGCGTCATTAAAGGCACCGTGCTGAAGCTCACTGCGACCCATGTAGTGGTCGACATCGGAACCAAGTCGGAAGGCATGTTGCCGCTTTCGGAGGTGCTGGATCACGAGGGCAAGCCGAAGGTGAAGCCCGGCGACGAAATCGAAGTAATGCGGGAGAAGGGCCAAACCGAAGAGGGCTACGTCAATCTCTCACACCAGAAAGCAGCCCGCATTCATGCCTGGGACGAGATTGAAAAAGCTCATCACGAGAAGCGGCCGATTAAGGCTACCGTGATCGAGCGCACCAAAGGCGGGTTGACCGTCGATATCCTGGGCGCCCGGGCTTTTCTGCCAGGCTCGCAAGTAGATCTGCGGCCCATCCGGAATCTTGACGGAATGAAGGGCCAGACCCTCGAAGTTACTGTCATCAAGGTCAATAAGAAACGCGGCAACATTGTGGTCTCGCGCAAAGAGTTGCTCGAAGGCGAGCAGAACGAAAAGCGCAGCAAGACTCTCGAACATCTGGAGGAAGGCTCGATCCTCACGGGGGTCGTGAAGAACCTGACTGAGTACGGCGCATTCGTCGATCTCGGCGGTCTCGACGGGCTACTGCACATCACCGACATGTCGTGGGGAAGGCTTACTCACCCGCGCGACCTGGTGAACGTCGGCGATCAGATACAGGTGAAGGTACTGAAGTACGACAAAGAGAAGCAGCGGGTTTCTCTGGGATTCAAGCAGTTGACGCCCGATCCGTGGCTTGATGCCGAGCACCGCTATCCCGTGGGCGCGCACGTCTCCGGGCGCGTGATCAGCGTGACCGACTACGGCGCTTTTGTTGAGCTCGAGCAGGGCATCGAAGGCCTGGTGCACGTTAGTGAGATGACTTGGTCAAAGCGCATGAAGCATCCTTCCAAGCTGGTCAATGTGGGCGATCAGGTGGAGTGTGTCGTTCTGAATGTGAATCCGGCTGAGCGGCGCATCTCGCTCGGAATGCGGCAACTGGCGGCGAATCCCTGGGACGCGCTGCATGACAAGTATCCCGTAGGCATGACAGTTGAAGGCCGAGTGCGGAACCTGACCGACTTCGGAGCCTTCCTCGAAATCGAGGATGGCATTGACGGCCTGGTACACGTCAGCAACCTGAGCTGGACCAAGCGTGTGAAGCATCCTTCCGAAGTGCTGAAGAAGGGTGATCGAGTGAAGGCTGTCGTGCTGGCGATCGAGCCCGATAAGCGGCGCCTGTCGCTGGGAGTGAAGCAGCTTCAACCCGACGTCTGGGAAACTTTCTTCGCGGCGCATCACGTCGGTGATGTGATTCACGGCAAAGTCCTGCGGGTAGCTGCATTTGGAGCCTTTGTCGAGATCGCAGAAGGGGTTGAGGGCTTATGCCACAAGTCGGAAGCCGTCGACGGAAATGGTCAGCCGTTGCATCTCGAACCAGGCGTGGAACATGACTTCAAGATCATCAAGATGAGTCCGGAAGATAAGAAGGTTGGTCTCAGCATCCGCGCGGTCGGCGAAGAAGCTTCGCGCTCCGAGGTCGAGGCTTACAAGCAACCGGTCTCCAGCACCAGTTCGACTATTGGCGAACTGATTTCGTGGAAGCGCGCCAGCAACGAGAACAACTAGACATCCTTTTAATTTCTAGCATTCTGTCATCCTGAGCGGAGCAGCAGCCTCGCGATAGCGCAGCTGCTGCCGAATCGAAGGACCTTATCCTCTGCACTGCCTCGAACCCTTGAGGGAGTTTCTCCGTCGCTTCGGTTTGGTCTCTCGCATCCCCCTGTTCTAGAATCATTCGTTTGCGTTTAGTCATCTGTTCCTACTGAGGAGCGCTTACTTTGCCAGAAACTATTTATGATGTAGCCATCATCGGCAGCGGACCTGCCGGCTATACCGCAGCCATTCGCGCTGGCCAGTGGGGCCTGAAAACAGCACTGATCGAGAAAGACGGCTTCCTGGGCGGCACCTGCCTACACGTGGGCTGCATTCCGACCAAGGCTCTACTGTTCAATGCCGAACTTTGGGACCACCTCAAGGACGCCAAAGAATTCGGCATCGAGGGCGTGGATGCGCGCAAGCTGAACTGGGCTGCGGTGCAGGATCGCAAGTCTAAGATCGTGGCCAAGCACGCCAAAGGCCTCGAGTTCCTGATGAAGAAGAATAAGGTTGAGACGGTGAAAGGCTACGGAAAGCTGACCGGCCCCGCGCAAAATGGCCTCTTCACCGTCGAGATCGTGAACGATAACAAAGCCAGCCATCTCAAGGCGAAGAACGTCATTCTCGCTACTGGGTCGGAAGCGCGCATGCTTCCTGGCCTCGAGGCTAGCGACCGCATTCTCACCAATATCGAGATCCTCAGCTTGAAAGAAATTCCGAAGTCGATTGTGATTGTGGGCGCGGGTGCGGTGGGAGTGGAGTTTGCGTCGATCTATCGTTCTTTCGATTGCGAAGTCACAATCATCGAGATGCTGCCGCGGCTCGTTCCGGTTGAAGATGAAGAAGTCTCAAAGGAACTAGCGCGTGTTTTTCGCAAGCGAGGAATTAATTTCCACACTAGCGCCAAGGTCGACAAGGTCGAGAAGACGAAGACTGGAATTGCCGTCACCATTACCGTCGACGGGAAACAGCAGAAGATCGATGCTGAGAAGATTCTGATTGCGGTGGGCCGCAAACCGCGCACGGAAAATGTCGGTTTGGAACGTACGAAGATCAAACCCGACCGCGGCTTCATTAAGACTGATTCCTGGATGCAGACGGCCGAGCCCGGAGTCTACGCCGTAGGCGACATCGTGCTGGGCACGCCGCAACTTGCCCACGTCGGAGCCATGGAAGCCATTGTTGCTGTCGCGAAGATCGCGGGTAAACCGGGCAAGCCGATTAATCCTGAACACATCCCGGGTGCGACCTATTGCCATCCGGAAATCGGCAGTGTCGGCCTCACCGAAACCAAAGCTCGCGAGGATGGATACAACATCAAGGTCGGCAAGTTCCCGTTCACGGCAAATTCGCGCGCATCGATCGTCGGCCAGCATGAAGGCTTCATCAAGATTGTCTCTGACGCCGACTATGGCGAGATTCTCGGTGTGCACATCATCGGCCCGCAGGCGACCGAACTGATCGCCGAAGCCGTAGCAGCCATGGAACTCGAAGCCACAGTCGAAGATTTGATGTGGACGATTCACGCCCATCCGACACTGGCCGAGGCCATGCTGGACGCCGCAAACAGCGTGTACGGGATTGCGATCAACGCGTGAGGTACCCACGGATCACACGGATGAACACGGTCAACCAAGCTTTGAATCTTGATCCGCTTCAGTCCGCGAAAATCCCTGGCAAATTGCCTTTGATCTCTTTAGTCCAACTCGGCACCATCGACTACGCTACGGGCCTGCGCCTGCAGCATCAACTGGTCGCTCTGCGTAAAGAGGAGAGGATCGGCGATGTCCTGCTCCTGCTCGAGCATTCGCCGGTGATCACTCTCGGCCGCAACGCAAGAGCAGCGAACGTGATCGCGTCTCCCGAACTTCTCGCCCAGCGCGGCGTCGAGCTATTCGAATGCGACCGCGGCGGCGACGTAACCTTCCACGGCCCCGGCCAGATTGTCGGCTATCCCATCTTCGACCTGCGCGGATTTGCCACTCCGGACGGCAAGCGCAAGACACTAGGTGCCGTCGAATTCGTCCGGCGCCTGGAAGAAGTTTTGATTCGCACTTGCGCCGACTTCGCCATCCCGACGAAGCGCGTGCCGTGCCTAACGGGCGTGTGGACAAATGCAGGAAGCAACGATGCTCATGTGAAGACAGCTGCCTCGGCTGTCCAGCGAAGCGAAGCGAGCCCGCGCCCCCCCTGTCGTCGAAGCCAAACTCGCCGCCATCGGCGTCCACATCTCTCGCTCAGTCACCTCGCACGGCTTCGCGCTCAACGTAAATACCGATCTCAGTTTTTTCAATCTGATCATCCCCTGCGGCATCACAACAAAGCCGGTGACCTCGATGCGGCAAGAGCTCGGCAAGCCGCTCGACCTGCACACCGTCGCCGAATCTATCTCCCGTAATTGCGGAACGGTATTTTCGAGCCAGATGCTCTGGGTCGAAACTCTGGACGCGCTCCTCGGTCGCCCGGTCGGTGTGCCCGTGAGGACGCCCGCCGAACTCCGCAAACTCCACCAAGACGACGAGCCGACCTGGGCATAACCCAGTCCCCTCACGAATCCTTCAAAAGTCATGCGTGCATGCCCCGTTGGCACGTGAATTGCTCTTCCATTCTCAGCTCATCCACCAGATTCGTGCGGAGGCTCGTGTGCCATTGTTGGCGATGTGGTTCCCTTCGGTCGGAACGTTCGGGATCGTCCTTGCGGTTATGGGGTCTATTGTGGCAATCCTTGCCTTCAGGGCCTGGAGCGGAATAGGTCTCGCTCTAATCTTCATCCTTTTGGGTATCGGCGAAATCGTATCCATCGATAAAGCCGAGCCCATAAAATCGAAGTGCGCAATCAACACAGCGATATTGAGAGTTTAACGAGGGAATTCCACAACTCGGAGATGCAGCGGCAGGTAGAAACGGCCGTTCTCCGAACCAAGCTTGAGGATTATGCCGGGTTGTCTCAGCTTGGCCCAGCGCTGATGAAGCTGGCACAAACCAGCGCGAAGATTCAGAAGAAGCAGTACGAATCCAAGGTCATGAGCGACCAAGCTTTTTATAATTTGACAATGAAAGCCGCTGCGAAAATTCGAGGCTTTTCGATGAAATATACGGAAGTGATGTCACAGAGACAGGAAGCGCTAATGAAATCGATTTCAGGTCCAGCGTCGGAAATAGAGAGAAGGCAGACGGTGTCTGACGAGATGAGGAAGAATATGCAGCTGTGTCGCGCTAAACAGTCAGAATTTCAGATCATAATTCTTCCGGATGCTATTTATGCCAGGAATGAGCTTGTTAAAAGGAACCTACCTGAGCCGTTGCTTAAACCGTCTCAGAAAACCGATCTCAATGTGGTTTTCGGGGGGACGCTCGCCGGAGTCAATCCGGAGCTGTCACTAGCCACTTATTTGGAGTTGTGGGCGAAGCCACTGGCTGGGAAGTAAAAGCTTTTTGGGTCTAGGGCAGGAAGAGACGGTCCGGCGAGGCCTCCGATGTAATTTCCTGGCAGCCACTGCTCGGGGTGGACCGTCTTGAATTCGAAACTGCCAACTATCCACCGCTCCTTCTCTAGCCCAATCCTCGACTCTGCGATAGCATTGAGGTTTGCCGTTTTGTCGAAGGCCTTACCCATGGCAATCAAGAAAACAAAATCGAAACCTAGCTCGAACGGAGACCGTCGGCGAAACGGAACCTCTTATTCTCGGCCCAACGATACCGACCTCCGCACCTACTCCATCCCCGACATGCGCCTGGAGCATCCTGACCTCAGCGTCCGCCAAACAATAGAAAAAGATAAAGACGGCGCTGAGCACGTCCGCTACGAAGTCACGGGCAACCTCAACGCTCCTGTGCCGCCGATTCGCGACTCGAAGTATCTCGACAAGAAGCAGTGCATCGAGATCTACCGTTACATGCTGCTCAACCGCAAGATGGAGGTCGCACTCGAAAATCTCTACAAGCAGGGCAAAGTCGTCGGCGGAGTTTATTTCGGACTTGGCCAGGAAGCCTGCTCCTGCGCCTCCGCCTACGCGCTCGATAAGGACGACTGGTTCGCGCCCATGATCCGCAATCAGGGCTCTTTGCTGGTGCGCGGCTTCCGCGCCAGCGACACGATGATGCAGTACATGGCCAAAGCTGATTCGCCCACGCGCGGCCGCGATGGCACTTCGCACTTCGGCGACATTGAAAAACGCAACATGGTCTCGCCCATCTCCATGCTCGGCGATTTAATTCCCGTGCTCTCTGGTGTGGCGCTCGGCGCGCGCCTCCAGGGACGCAACATTGCCGTCATGACCTACATCGGCGATGGAGGCCAGTCCACAGGTGTCACCTACGAAGGCATCAACTTCGCGGCAGTGCAAAATCTCGGCCTCGTGCTCTTCGTCGAAAGTAATGAGTGGGCGTATTCGACACCATCGGAGATGCAGTACCGCTGCAAAGACCTCGCGGAGCGCGCCATCGGATACGGCATCCCCGGCGTAATCGTCGACGGCACCGACGCCTGCCAGGTCTACGACGCCGCCCGCGACGCCGTCGAGCGCTCCCATCGCGGCGAAGGCCCCACCCTGATCGAAGCGAAAATGATGCGCATGAAAGGCCATGCCATCCACGACGCTGCGGCGTATGTGCCCAAGCCGATGTTCGATTTCTGGAAGAAGCGTGATCCGATTGCCCGCTTCGAGAATTACTTAGTGAAAGAAAAGAAGTGGCTGACGGCGAAAGAGAATGCGGAATTGATTTCCGAAGTCGAGCAGGTGATCGAGGCGGAACGAGAGATCGCCGTGAGCTCGCCGATGCCGACGCCGGAGTCCGCCGAAGGCGGTGTCTTCTGTGGAGATGGCTGCCACGAAATCAAGCCGAAGTATGGAATGCCTAAGGTGAAGAAGGGAGCGGGCGGCTTCAGGCAAACAGAAGCGGCGGTGCATCTACGCTGACGCTAGCCCGAGTTGAGGGGTAGTGATCGACACCGCAGATGAAGTCTACAGAAATATCCGACAGGCGATCATCGACCGCGACATTGTGATCGCAAGCTATCGTGGCTTCGTCCGAGAATTGTGCCCACACGTGATCGGCATGAAGGACGGTCGGACGCAGGCATTGCTCTATCAGTTTGCCGGAGAAAGTCGCAGTGGTCTAAGACCTGACGGATCACCGGACAATTGGCGCTGCGTCCGCATCGGGGAGCTCTCCGATGTCTCGATTAGGAAGTCCAAAGGGGAATGGCATACCGCTTCAAACTATTCGACCATGCAAACGTGCGTACACGAAGTTGATGTCAGGGTCGGAACGAAAGCTGCCTAACGATAGACATCCTTGCGGTGCCCGACGCTAAGCACGAGGACAAGCACTATCTCGCGATGGACTTGATAGACGACTCGATAGTCGCCGGCCCGAATCCGCCACGCGTCAGGGACGGCCGCCATCTTCTTGCATCCCGGTGGAAAAGGTTCGTCTTGCAGAGCCTCAATCTTGGTGGACAACCGCCTCTGAGCGTCGCGCGGGAGTTTTTCCAGTTGCCGGAGTGCAAGAGGCTTGAACTGAATCCTGTAGACCACAACCGCCACCGATCCTACAGCTTCAGGTCTTTCCTAATCTTCTCCCAGGAAATTGTGCGCGGATCTTTTAATGCTTCCCGCGCCGCCGCAATATCGATTTCGTCTTCCAGTTTTTCCAGGAGTTCTACGTCCTGAATGGGCACCACCGCGGCGACAGCTTTCTTGCCTCGGTGTACGATAACTCTTTCGCCGCGATATTCGGCTCGGCTTAGAATGTCGGAGAAGTTTTGTCTCGCGAGGCTGGCTGTCAGTTTGACTGGCATAGGTTTTGCCAATAACTCTGTACTGAACGTATAATAACACATTTTGTACAATTCGCACTGAATTGAATCCGCGTAAATCCGTGGCAAAGGAAATTGGAATAGCCCTAATGCAACTAACCTACCTCGAAGCCATCCGCCAGGGAATCTGGGAAGAAATGGACCGCGACCCCTCCGTCTTCTGCCTCGGCGAAGACATCGGCATCTACGGCGGCGCGTTCAAAGTCACCGACGGTTTCATCGACCGCTTCGGCCCCGAGCGCGTCATCGACACGCCCATCGCCGAGTCCGCCATCGTGGGCGCCGCCTTCGGAGCGTCGCTCACCGGCATGCGCCCTGTCGCCGAATTCCAGTTCATGGATTTCATCGGCTGCGCCTTCAACCAGATCAGCAACATGGTAGCGAAGACACACTACCTCTGGGGCGCGCCGGCACCGCTCGTCCTGCGCGGACCCAGCGGTGGATACGTCCACGGCGGCCCCTTCCACTCACAGAACCCCGAGATGTGGTTCGTCCACAATCCCGGCCTCAAAGTGATCTGCCCGGCCACTCCCTACGACGCCAAGGGCCTGATCAAGGCCGCCATCCGCGACAACAATCCCTGCATCTTCTTCGAGCACAAGTATCTCTACCGGCGCATCAAGGGTGAAGTTCCCGCGGAAGACTACGTCGTCCCCATCGGCAAAGCGAACATCGTCCGCGAAGGCCACGATCTGAGCATCATTACTTATGCGGCCATGGTGCACACGGCGTTGGAGGCTGCCGAGATTCTGAAGAACGACGGGATCGAACTCGAAATCCTCGACCTGCGCACCGTCTCGCCGCTCGACCGGGAAGCGATCGCGCAGACCGTGAAGAAAACGAACAAGGTCATCATTCTCCACGAGCACTCCCGCACCGGAGGCCTCGCCGGTGAAATTGCCGCCATCATCAACGAAGAGGCTTTTGACGACCTCGACGGCCCCATAGTCCGCATCACGGGACTGGACTCGGCAATCCCTTTCTCTCCCCCGCAGGAAGAGCACTACCTGCCCAAGGTAAGTGACGTAGTCCGCGAGGCTCGCCGGCTGAGGGCATATTAGCTCCCAAGACTAGCGCCTCACCTGCTCCATCTGCCACAATAGTTCCGTCGCGGAGGAACTCATGCGTAAATTCATTCTCGGAGTTATCGTTACTCTCCTCGTACTCATTCTCGGCGGACTCGGCCTCGCCACGCTCGGCTTCATGCCGACCTACGCCAACATCGCGCCACCGCGCTGGGAGCATCACCTGGCTAACGCCGCAGTCGACGCATCCATGGAGCGCCACGCTCCTCGCGTCACCAATCCCTTGCCACCGAGTGACCAGAACTTTGAGGATGCGATGAAGCTCTACACCATGAACTGTGCCCTCTGCCACGGAGGGCTCGATCGCAAGCCTGCCTCGCTCTCCAACTCGTTCTACCCGCCGGCGCCGAATCTCATCTCCGATCCGCCCGACGATCCGGAGTGGCATGTCTTCTATACGATCCGCACTGGCGTGCGTTACACCGGCATGCCCTCATGGGAAAAAACTCTAAGCGAGCAGGATATGTGGAAGATCACCAGCCTGATCTCGCACATGGAAAAGCTCCCACCCGCGGTGCAGGATTACTGGAAGACCAACTTCGGAGTTGCCGCCCCTACCGGCGAAGAGGAAAAGAAATAAATGGTCGAGAAACACAGCCGAGCGCGGAGCACATGGATGGCCTGGCTCTTCAACCAAAACCCAACCCGTTATAATAACCGGTTTGCGTCCGGCTCTCTGTTCCGAAGCGTGGGCCGCGCGGAAGGAAATCATGCCGACTGACATCATCATGCCCCAGATGGGCGAATCCATCGTCGAAGGTACCATTACCAAGTGGCTGAAGAAGCCTGGCGACAAAGTCCAGCGCGACGAGCCTCTGTTCGAAATCTCTACCGATAAGGTCGACGCCGAAATTCCCGCGCCTGCCTCTGGTGTGCTGCAGGAGATCAAAGTCACAGAAGGCACAACGGTCGGCGTGAATACAGTAGTAGGAACCATCGCTGGGGATGGCGAAGCCGCTGCCCGCGAAACCCGCCCCAGCGCCCGCGCCGCAAGTGAAGGAAGAGAACAAGGAAGAGAAGAAGCCCGCCGCCGCAGCACCGATCCCGACTTCCAACGCCAAACCTGCGCAGGACGGGACCGCCGATGAAGAAGCCCGCTCTTCGCCTCTAGTTCGCAAGATCGCCCGCGAACACGGTGTCAGTCTCTCCCAGGTCCCCGGCACGGGACTCGCCGGCCGCATCACCAAGCAGGACATCATGGCCTTCGTCGAGCGCGGCACCCCGTCGGCCCCCACCGCGCCTGCAGCCCCAGCCCAGCAGCCTGCAGCAGCCGCGCCCCGCCCGTCCGCTCCCGCAGCCTATCCCGGCGACCTCGTCCCCATGACCAATATGCGCAAGATCATCGCTCAGCGCATGATCGAGTCGCGCCGCACCAGTGCTCACGTCCATTGCATGTACGAAGTGGATTTCACCCGCATCGTTACCCTTCGCGCTAAACAGAAGACCGGATTCGAGCAGCGCCACGGCGTCCGCCTCACCTTCATGCCATTCTTCGTGCGCGCCGCCATTATCGCGATACAACAGTGGCCAATCATCAACGCCTCACTCGAAGGCGATAACATCCGCTACCACCGCAACATTAACGTGGGCATCGCCGTCGCCCTCGACTGGGGGCTCATCGTCCCCGTCCTCAAGAATGCCGGCGACCTTAACTTCCTCGGCCTCCAGCGCGGCATCACCGACCTCGGCGAACGCGCCCGCAGCAAGAAACTCAAGCCCGAAGACGTCGAGGGCTCTACATTCACCGTCACCAACCCCGGCCAGTTCGGTGCCGTCTTCGGCCTGCCCATCATCAATCAGCCCAACTCCGCCATCATGGGGGTCGGCGGCATCACCAAGCAGCCCTTGGTGGTTACCGACAAAGAAGGTAACGATTCCATCGCCATCCGCTCGGTCGTTCACCTCACACTCGGCTACGACCACCGCCTCATCGACGGCGCCGTCGCTGACCAGTTCATGGCTCTAGTCAAAAAATCTCTCGAGGGCTGGAACGAGGAGATCGGCTAGCGTTCATCAGGCTGATGGCTGGCTGCTCATGGGGGATGGCCGCTTGCACCAGGTCGAGGCGTTAAGGCATTCCACCAGCGCCCCATCCCGATTCCCGTACGCCTTGTCGTTCACCATCGTGATCGCAGTCGCGGCGCCGTCAAACCGAAACCCGTCGTAATCCAGATGCGCCTCTGAGTTATAGATCTTGATATCTCCCGGCCCCGGCGCGCTCTCATCCACATAGAATCCGAGCGGCTGCGTCCCCTGCGGAATCATCGAGTCCGCTTCCATATTCGCGAACACCAGGTGATCGCTCGCCCCCTGCACATACACGCCGTACTGATCGAACCAGTTCACCAGCAAATGCTGAAACCTCAGCCATGACTGCCCATTCACGTTGATCACCGGAACGTTGCTCAACGCCATTGGAACGATTGGCCCAACGTAATAGCCTCCCGGATTCTCCGGCGAGAAGACGTAGACAAAGCCACTAGCCAGGTAAAAATCGCCCCACCCGGTCAGGTTCGACGACACTGCCGCCACCTTCTGACCCCACACCGAT
The DNA here is from genome assembly GCA_963763285.1 of uncultured Acidobacteriaceae bacterium. GTDB lineage: Bacteria > Acidobacteriota > Terriglobia > Terriglobales > Acidobacteriaceae > Sulfotelmatobacter. The sequence goes on from CAVXOK010000032.1 coordinate 36,274, forward strand.
CCAAACAGGCAAAAATTAATCGCTGTGTAAGTGACTGGTACCGGTGCTTTCCAAGCGTTTCCCGTTACGTGCACCCACGCCGACGAAGGCACCGCGTAGTACCCAGTCAGATTCGGCGCCGCCCCGGTCCCATACGCGTCAAACGCAATTGGATTTCCCGAACTCCCCGAAGAAACCGTCGCCAGACTCTCATTCCAAACATCTCCTCGCTTGAACAGAATCGAATCTCCCGGCGAAAACGTCCGCCCATTCACATGCCCAATCGTCTGCCACGCCGTCGACACAGAAGTCCCATTATTTGAGTCGTTCCCCGCACTGGAGCTCACGTAATAGGTCGTCGCTCGAGCGCCCGCGCTCAATATCAACATCAAGAGAAGCGTACCTGCGGGCTTTGTCATCCTGAGCGGAGCAAGACGATCCGCGAAGCGAATCGTCTTGCATAGTCGAAGGACCCCTTGCACCTTCGGCGCCCTCACCGGCTTTGCTAGAAACTCTCACGGCCATTTTTCTCCCGCTTAACTCATATCCCCAATAGAAAAGGCCATCAGTTTTAGCCGATGGCCTCCAGGACGACCTTTGTCTCCTCTTACGGGCGAACGCGAATGACGGGACTGCCGCCCGCGGCTGTCCACTCGATCGCAGCTCCATGTCTCACTCGGTCGTCACCCTTCCCGTTCCGCCTCGCCATCAACCGCGTCGGCGCTGTCTCCTGTGTCGTAGTCCGTCACCCCAGCGTCGGCCGAAGGCGCCGCACCGGGCTGAGTCACTCGGCTCTCCGCAGATGCCGGCACAGGCAGCTGCCCGCCTCCAGCCTCCGTTCCCCCCAACTCGGTGACCACCGGATTCCGGTCACTCTGCTCAAACGCCTGTGGAATAGATGGTGTCGCTGCTTCCGGATTAACTGCACTGGTCATGGCCTTCTCCTCCATAAAAATATTTGTGGATATGTGGGGAAGGCCTCGGCTGTCCATCGATCGCGTCATTCCTCCTGAGCCACGATGAGCCCCAACAAAAAAGGCCACCGGCTCTTCGCCGATGGCCCCCGAGGCCCCGCTCTCAACCCTAATGAATCTCCCAGGACATAATCGTCGCCTCCGTCGGATTATCCGCCGGAATCGTGATCCCATTATTCAGCGTGCCGCCCGCCGTCACGCCCTCCGACGTCCCGCTGCTCCCACCCAGAAAAGTGAAGCCTGCCGACGTCCCGCCGAATACCTGCGCGCACGAACTCGTGCAACTGCTGGTGATTGCCAGGTAATACTTTCCTGGCTGCAGCGTCGCACTCGCTGTCCAGTTCAAGGTCTTCCATCCCGTGCTCGGCGCAAACGTTGTGCCCGCCGTGCTCCCAATGTGCGCCACCATGTTCCCCGAGCTGTTCAGCACTCCAATGTCATACGTGTTGCTCGTATTGTCCGCCGTAGAAACGTTGTACGTCACCTGCGTAGTGGTCAGCGGAAATGTCAGCACCACGCCCCACAGCTCCGCCTTGTTCGCCGTGCTCGAAAAGCTGATCGCCGTCCCCGTCGTGTTCGTCGTCAACCATGGGATCGAGTACGACACGCTGCTGCTCACATTCGACCCCGGCATGTCGAGAAACATCTGCACCGTCGCGCTGCCCGAACTCGCCTGCAGCACCCGCCCTAGGATCTGCGTCCCCGTCGGTCGTGTCGCCCCCGCGTCGTGGCAAAAAGGATAGAGTCCGCTGCTGGCCGTACTCGAAGGCACAACGTAATCCCCCACCACAGTCGCACTGCCATCGAAACTGCAATACGCCGACCCCGCCCGCGCCAGCGTAACCACTCCCGACGTTCCGGCATTCGCAATCACCACTCCGATCGCCCCGCTGGTCAATGGGCTAGAAGACGGAATTTACCGCGCACCCCGCGCTAGCTTAGTACGGCTAACCCATTCACAATAGTGCCCGTCGTCGTGTCGTTACAAAGCTCGTAACTCTCGCTCGCAAACTTCCCCAGCTCAAACCCACTTCCGCTCGTGGCATTTCCCGCCACGAAAACTGTCCCTGGCCGCAGTCCGCTGCCGCTCCCCGAGCTATTGAACGAACCTACATTGGACGTCTGGTCCGTCCACGGCTTGAAATTACTGCTCGCATCCATCACCCACTTCAGCCCGTTGTTGATCCAGAAGCCCAATCCATATGCGCTTCCGGAAGGCGAACTCTCACTCCGCAACACTGCGTAGCTATCGCCTGCGTCATATCCCAGGGATAGTTCGTTGCCAGGTCGAGCTGTTCGTGTAGCTGGAGTACACATGCAGGTTCTGCGCGGTCGTCCCGTTATACTCGCCCAGGTCATTCGCATCTTCCTGGAAAAGATTTGAAAAGTAGGAACTGGTCGCAGTCGTCGCCACTTTTTGCGGAGCCCCCGCGTTGGCAGATATATAAAAGTTTCCATCATTCGAGATCCCCAGCGCCGAAGTCCCCGCTCCCGCCGCTCGCCATTGCCGTGCCCGGAATCGGGGAACTCACCATCCACGGCCCGGCCACCAGCAGTTGCCCGTTCACCGTCACATTCCCGCTCACGGTTACCGGGACGTTGAACGTCTTCGCCGAAGCCGTCAGCCGCTCCAAAAAACTCGTATTGTCTCCCGCGTTTCCGATGTAGTTAGAGATGGAGACAGGAGCTCCAAAAGCTAGCTGCACATTGCTGGGGGAAGTGGCCGCACTGTTGTCGGGACCTACGTAGGTGTCGTTCGCGTCGTAGCTCGGCCGCATCCCTACCGAGGACAGGTCTTTGCGGAATTGGAGTCCACTAGCGTGATCTTGTGAGTGCCGGCTATGTCTCAAACTGCGCCGGCCCCTGCTCAATAATGATTCTCCCCTTCAACCCACTTGCCTCGGCTCCGGGAAACCCTTCATCGAGCAGGGTGGCGCCAGGGACAGTGCTCCCATTGTCTTTTCAAGGCACGACACCCACGCTCCTCCTGTGATGTTCACACACTGCTGTGCGAAAAACTTTGGGATAAGCGTCCCCAGCTGCTCACCAGTTGGCTCACAGGATTTGCCGCCGTAGGCGCTGCGTTATCCCCAAGGCGGTCGAAATGCACGCCCGATGCAGATGCGCTGCCCCCAACCGAATCCCCCGTCTGCGTCACCACCACCGAACCCGGCCAGAACACTCCCGCCCCAGTGCCATTGCCAAACGCAGGCCAGTAGCTCGGCGGGCTCGTGACCGTATAACTCGATGTACTCGTTGACGCCGTGTCCGTGAAGGCGCAGATGTTGGCCGACCCTACTGTTGAACAGACAGAACTAACCGTGAGTCCCGTCGCCACCGAGCCGCACATCGTTGTAGCTCCTCCCGTACAAACCGCCGTGTAAGGCGCAGGATAATTCGCAGGCCCCGAGGTGCGAATCACATCATAAGTAACCGTTCCCGTAGCGCCGAATTGCGGCCACACCACAGGAATGCTCCCGCACCGTTCGTAAGTGCGATCCCTGCGAGGAATGGAGAACTCGCCAACCGCCGCCGCAAGAGCCTCCGGTGCAATGCGCAACGATGTAGTAGTTGTACTGAGTCGATCCCGTGTTCGCAAAAAGCGGGGACGATCCCACAGGTCCCACCGAATTCTTAACCAAGCAAATCCGTTCTCTACGATCAATCCTGCCTCGCCGGTCCCTAACGGATTCGAGTTCGCGCATCCTGCCACTTCAAAATAAACGTCATCTAGTTCGACATTGGGCACATTGCTGTAAACCCCCATGGACCTTACTCCAAATTGCGCCTGCGATCGGATCACCGAATCGGAAATCCTCATCGTGTTCGCGTTCTGATTGTCCACCCCGTTCGCCGAGCAGCCTAGATTCATGTTCGTGTTCTTGATCCACAGGATGCCCGCATTTCCGCTGCCCCCCACTCCCTTGATCCCGACCGAACAGAAATTCGTGTCGCAGTGCGACCAACGCGAACGCTCGGTATCCAGCCGTCGATGACCGCAGATTGGTCGTTGTCCACTTGAATCAGGGAACCGAACGAATACCCGCTGGTCTTACTGCCGACGGGGTTGGGATTCGTCGATCGTATGTCAATGAAATGCGTATGCTGCCCGGCATCTTCGATCATCGGGTAGTTGCAGTTATTGCATCCCGCTTGCCCTGTAAAGTTCTTGATCGTCACATCCCAAATGTAGTTTGGCTCCGCTACGTTGCCCACCAAAAGGCAGGAATCGGACATCGTGCAAGTTACATAGGATCCCGCGAAATCAAGCTGTGTATACGGAGTAGGAACCGTAACTCGCGCCTGCCAGGTGTATTGACCGGGAGAAATCACCACCGCTCCCAGTTGGTTGTAGGAAATCGGCGGATACGACGCGGCGAGAATCGCCTCCTGCACTCCCTGCGAGGCTGATCCAATCGTGTACCCGGAACTGTGACTATTGGCAGCCGTGAAAGTGATAGTCCCGCTTGATCCGCCTGCCTGCGTGCAAGTGGTTGAGGTGATCAGCACCGCTTCTGGCGTCCCCACTCCTGAGATGTAGACATAGGCGTAAAAGGTAGCTTCCACTACCCCCACCGTCAGACCGCGAGGACAAGGGTTCAAGGTAACCGTGTTCGTTCCCGTCGAGAGGCTTCCGCTCGGATTCTGCGACCAGTTATCACCAGGCGCGACATAACGAATTCCGCTGAGGTTGTTGACACTGAACTGCGTGCCCGCCGGCTGTGCGATGTTCTGGCTGACCCCTGGACTCACCGATACGCCGCCGGTGCCCCCACTCGGCATAACTAGCAAATGTTGCCCCGATGACGAAGAATACGTCGGCACTTGCCCGTTCCCCGGCGCAGTCAACCCCACCGGAACACTCTGAATCTCCGTCGCATTCGCGCTCGACCCACACGATCCCCACGTCCCATTCCCTAGCAGACAGTTCAACGAGGAAGCCGCTCCGCTCCCCAAGCTCATTCGTCGGCACCAACCCGCTCACCAGATTCGCTTTCGATGCCGCTGTTAAGTCAACATATTGTTTTGCCGCCGCTTGCAGCGGCGCCGTCGGACTTGCACTCAATGTCAGCGGCCCAGTCATCGCCCCGCCCGCTGTCGGCAGATAATTTCCCGCTCCTACATTTGCAATCGCTGAATCCACATAAGCCTTGTTCGTCACATCTCCCGTACTCACCGGCGTAGGCACATTCGGAGGCACTCCAAAACTCTTGGTCCCCGTCACCGTCTCCGCCCCCGCTAAATGCACCACCGCGTTGTCATTCGCTTTTGCTGTAAGCGCCGAATCTACATACTGCATCGATACCGGTTGAGCCGCTGTTCCTGATCCCGGCGTCGTCCGCACCTGCGCCAGCGTGGCCGGAGAGCTAACGGGAGAAGCCCAATACTCCAGTTCGCACCTCGCCCGGTCCCAATTGATACACCACCGTGTAGTACACGCCCGCCGGATTAGCCGTCGCGTTCGTCGCCAACTCCACACTCAATGCACCGTTCGTTCCCAGTGTCACATTCAATGCACCCGCTGCCACCGCCGCCCCATTCGCCTGCACAAACGCAGGCTACGTAATTACGAGCGTGCCTTGGGCTTCACTCCCATAACTGTCCCGGTACACCGTGTCAACCACGCTGGTAAGCGCCGGCCCGCTCTGGGGAGCCGCGTACCAGAGTCGGGAGCTGGTTGCAGCTACCACAACCGCCGTCGCCAAAATAAAAAATCCGCCCCGCAGGACGGTCTGTTCGAAACATACTTCCTCCTCAAACCTGGACCTTGTCATCCTGAGCGAAGGTTGTGCTTCGCGAACGCGAAGCACAACCGCGGTCGAAGGATCCCTCGCCTGCCTGCGCCATCCATCGGCCCGACCTGGCATTTCCACCCGTGATGTAGCCTTGTTCAGACGGCAGGCGATCGCTTGCTCTTAACTCCGCCCGTTCAAGAACTCCTCCACACTCCTCACATAAACCTCAGCAAAATCAGCAGCCGGCCGTTTCTTCTCGATCAGATCCATCGCGTCCTCAACCTTCCACCCATCACTCCCAACAGCGCCAGCGTCATCATCGGCGCCCGGTGCACTCCAGCCGCGCAATGGATAAACAGCTTTGCCTCGTCCTTTTCCAGCGCCGCCAGCGCAAACTCCACGCCGCGCGCAAATACGTCCGAGTAGACTGGAGGAACGCGTCGTCGATCGGATTCCAACAAACCACAATCTCATGCGGCTTCGCCAGCGGAGTATCGTCGAACTCAATCTGCATGTCGATGATGTGCGTGATCCCCTCTCGCGACACCTTCGCCATGAGCTCCGCCGACCAGATTCCGCCGCCAAGCCGCAATTCGGTCGGTCACCCACGTCATATCCATCCCAAACCTGCGTAATGCGCCGTCCTTG
>CAVXOK010000033.1:0-32236 GCA_963763285.1 uncultured Acidobacteriaceae bacterium
GTTACATCAATCTGAACGAAACACCAATCGGCTGGTACTGAAAATGTGGGACGATCTCGAAAGCCTTGTCATCCTGAGCGAGGATTGATCTTCGCGCCCAAGCGCGAAGATCAACCGCAGTCGAAGGACCCCTGTACTTCGTGCAGCGCAACCGCCGCACCAGGGAGTTCTCCCGAGGGAAACTGAAATGAGTACAATCCGCATCAACACACAAATCCCCGGCCCGAAATCCAAAGCACTCTCCGAGCGCCGCTCAAAAGCCGTGCCCCGCGGCCTTTCCCACGGCACGCCCATCTACGTAGCCAAAGCTGAAGACGCATGGCTCGAAGACGTAGACGGCAACCGCTACATCGACTTCGCCGGAGGCATCGGCTGCGCCAACGCCGGCCATCGCCAGGAAGCCGTAGTCGACGCCATCCGCGGCCAGCTCGATAAATACCTCCACACCTGCGTCCAGGTCACGCCCTACGAAGGCTACATCCGTCTCGCCGAGCGCATGAACGAAGTAACGCCCGGCAAATTTCCCAAGAAAACTCTCTTCGTCAACAGCGGCGCCGAAGCTGTCGAAAATGCCGTCAAAGTAGCCCGCGCCTACACCAAGCGTCCCGCCATCATCGCCTTCGAAGACGCCTTCCACGGCCGCACCATGATGACGCTCGCTCTCACCAGCAAGACGCATCCTTATAAAGCCGGATTCGCGCCGTTCCCCGGCGAGGTTTACCGCATCCCGTTCGCCTACTGTTATCGCTGCTCGTACAACTTGAAATATCCATCGTGCGATCTCTACTGCGCGCGTCATCTCGAAGATACATTCAAGCGCGTAGTCGCCAATGAAGAAGTAGCGGCAGTCATTGCCGAGCCTGTGCTCGGTGAAGGCGGATTCGTCGCTCCTCCGCCGGACTATTTCAAGGTTCTCATCGATCTTTGCCACAAGCACGGCGTGCTGTTCATTGCCGATGAAGTTCAATCCGGCTTCGGACGCACTGGCGCACTCTTCGCCAGCGAGCGCTACGGCATCGAGCCCGACATTCTGGTGACTGCGAAATCCCTGGGCGGCGGCTTGCCGCTTGCCGCCATCACCGGCCGCGCCGAAATCATGGATGCACCCGGTCCCGGCGGACTCGGCGGTACTTTCGCCGGCAATCCGCTTTCGTGCGCCGCCGCGCTCGCCGTACTCGACTTGTTCGAAAATACAAACCTGTTAACACGCGCCAACGAACTCGGAGACCGCTTCCAGCGCCGAGCCTCGCGAGTGGCAGCGCCGCTGGTCCATCATCGGCGACGTGCGCGGTCTAGGCGGCATGCAAGCCATCGAACTGGTAAAGTCGCAGGAAACAAAAACTCCTGCGGCGGACGAAACTAAACAGATCACGCAGTATTGCTACGAACACGGTCTGATCACGATCACGGCCGGCTCGTATTCCAACGTGATCCGCGTCCTGGTTCCGCTGGTTGCCACGAACGAACAAATGGACGAGGGCCTCGATGTGCTCGAATCCGCGCTGGCAGCGGTTTGCGACAAGAAGGGAGCAGTCGCGCAGCTAGTCTAAGAAGTTTTGTCATCCTGAGCGAGGATTGATCTTCGCGCCCAAGCGCGAAGATCAACCGCAGTCGAAGGACCCAGCAACGTGTGTATCATTAGTTGTTGTTGCAGGCAATTCTCCCGATGCCGCAACGGGAGTAGGTTTCGCAAGAAGACTCTTCGCGATAGTAGAGGCAATACCATGACCTTAGTAGCCGCACCACCGACACTCCGGCTCACGAACTTCATCAACGGCCGCTGGACCGATTCCTCCGCCTCGGAATGGCGCGACGTAGTGAATCCCGCGACCGGCGAGGTTCTGGCTCAAGTTCCGCTCGCCGAGGCCCCTGAAGTCAACCAGGCCGTCGAAGCCGCGGCCGCCGCTTTCCCCGAATGGCGCCGCACGCCGCCCGAAGACCGCATCCAGCCGCTGTTCAAGCTGAAGATGCTGCTCGAAGATCACATCGACGACATCGGCCGCATCATCACTCAGGAAAACGGCAAGACCTTCGCCGAAGCCAAAGCCGAGATGCGCCGGGCGATCGAGAACGTCGAGGTCGCCTGCGGCATTCCGATGATGATGCAGGGCTATAACCTCGAAGACGTCGCCCGCGGCATCGACGAGATGATGATCCGCCAGCCCCTCGGCGTCACCGCTGCCATCGTCCCCTTTAACTTTCCGGGTATGATTGCATTCTGGTATTTGCCCTATGCTATAGCCACCGGCAACACCTTCATCCTCAAGCCGTCCGAGCGCGTCCCGCTCACCATGCGCTACGTTTACGAACTCCTCGAAAAGACGGGATTGCCCAAAGGAGTGGTGAGCCTGGTCAATGGCGGCAAAGCCGTCGTCGACGCGCTCATCGACCACCCCAAAGTTCGCGCCATCAGCTTCGTCGGATCGACACCGGTCGCGCGCTACATCTACGCGCGCTCCGGCGAAAAAGGGAAGCGCTGCCAGTGCCAGGGCGGAGCCAAGAATCACGTCATCGTTCTTCCCGACGCTGACATGCCCATGGCGACGCAGATCATCAGCGACAGCGCCTTCGGATGCGCCGGCCAGCGTTGCCTCGCCGTCTCGGTCGCGGTCACGATCGGCGAAGCGCAAAAGACTTTTCGAGATTCCATTGCCGACGCCGCTTCGAAACTCAAGGTCGGCAACGGCCTCGATGAAGGCGTGCAGATGGGGCCGGTGATCACGCCGCAGAGTAAAGAGCGCGTCGAATCGCTCATTGGCTGTCGGCGAGAAGCAAGGCGCGAAAGTTCTGCTCGATGGCCGCAACTCGAAGATCCCGAAATACGAATCCGGCAACTTCGTGAACCCAACTATCCTCGACAACGTTCCGAAGACCAGCGATCTCGCCGACACCGAGATCTTTGGTCCCGTGCTCAGCCTCGTCCACGCCGACGATATGGATGATGCGCTCGCTTTCCTCGAACGCAGCGCGTACGGCAATCAGGCGTCGCTGTTCACGTCGAGCGGATCGGCCGCGCGCCGCTTCCGCTACGAAGCGCCGGCGGGAAACATCGGCATCAACATCGGAGTCGCCGCGCCCATGGCCTACTTCCCGTTCAGCGGATGGAAGAACAGCTTCTTCGGCGACCTTCACGGCCAGGGCCGCGACGCCATCGAGTTCTACACCGACAAGAAAGTTGTAGTCGAGCGCTGGGCCAAAGAGCACAGCCGCAAGTTCTAGCAGGGAGTCTTGAGAATGACTACTACCATCGCTAATCCCGCAACACAGAAAATGTCTGGCAAAGAAATCGTCGACCTCGCACGCAAGCACACCCTCTACGAGTGGTCTGCCCAGTCGAAGGTCGATCCCATTCCGGTCGCTCATGCCAAGGGGATCTATTTCTACACGCCGGAAGGCAAGCGCTTCATCGACTTCAACAGCCAGCTCATGTCGGTCAACATTGGACACGGCGACGAGCGCGTGATTCAGGCCATCAGCGAGCAGGCCGCAACGCTGGCTTATGCGAATCCTTTCATGGCCACCGAAGCTCGCGCGCGCGGCTGGGCGCGAAGCTTGCCGAAATTACGCCCGGCGACATCGACACGTTCTTCTTTACGAATGGTGGCGCCGACGCTAACGAGAATGCTATTAAGATTGCGCGCTTCTTCACCGGACGCCACAAGATTATGGCGCGCTATCGCTCTTATCACGGCGCGACTGCCGGCGCGATCAGTCTTACCGGCGATCCGCGCAGATGGGCTGCTGAGCCTGGCATTCCGGGTGTGGTGCACGTACTCGATCCTTATCACGGCATCGAACGCGGATGGGAATCGGCAGAGTCTTCGCTGGCCATGATCGAAGAGACCATTCAGCTCGAAGGTCCACAAACGATTGCTGCGTTCATTCTCGAACCAGTCACCGGCACAAATGGGATTCTCATTCCGCCTGATGGATATCTGGAAGGGCTGCGCAAGATCTGCGACAAGCATGGCATCCTGATGATTGCGGATGAAGTGATGGCTGGTTTCGGACGGACCGGCGAGTGGTTTGCCGTCGATCACTGGAAGGTTGTTCCCGACCTGCTTTGCATGGCGAAGGGATTGACGTCCAGCTATCTGCCGCTGGGGGCAGTGGGGATGCGGCATCACATCGCGCAGCACTTTCAGGACAAAGTGTTCTATGGCGGACTGACTTATAACAGTCATCCCATGGGATGCGCGGCGGCGCTGGCTACGATTCGCGTGTATGAAGAAGATGGGCTGATCGACAACGCGAAAAAAATGGGCGTCGTGCTGAAGGAACTGGGAGCGGAGTTGCAGGCGAAGCATCCGTCGGTGGGCGCGGTGCGCTCGATCGGACTGTTCGGCATCGTCGAACTCATCCGCAGCCGCAAGACACGCCAGCCGCTGGCTCCGTTCAACGGCACGTCTGAGGAGATGGCTGCGCTGGGGCGCTTCTTCCGCGAGCAAGGCCTGTACACGTTCGTGCGCTGGAACACATTCTTCACTAATCCTCCGCTGTGCATCAACGAGCAGCAACTGCGCGAGGCATTTGCCATCATCGACCGCGGGCTGCTCATCACTGATAAAGCAGTTGTCGACTAGGTCCCGGATGCGAAATTGACATAATGTTCCAGTTGGAACATAAGAGCGGTTTTACCGGAACACTGTGGAAATCGCGGAAAACTCGGAAAACCACCTTAAAGCTATAGTTGGTGCACGGGAAGTGGCTGAGGTGGATGGGCTTGGCCAAGTGCCGAAATATCGGCACGAAAATCAAGGGGCGAAGAGAAAGCGTTGAAAGACAGCGAACCAGGCTGGCAATCGTTGGCTGCGAGTGCCAGTTACATAGACTTGCGTGAATGAGGAACGTCTCGTGTGCCCTTGTGTATCTCGCCAGGCTCCTCGCCTAGCGTCGCTTCGCTCCCCTGACAGCGGAGGCGGCTGTCTTTACATGAGCTGAGGCGCCGCCGGCAACAGCAGGTTCCTCGCGCTCCTTCGGCGCGCTTCGGAATGACAATATTTTACGGATGCGTGATGCTTGCGGGCTGAAGCACGTCTTGACCAGGGATCCTTTACGCGGCGCTGAAGCGCCGCTCTTCCACACTAGGTGCGCCAGATGCGCTGCTGGGTGTCGAGGGAGGAGAACATTACGGGCTCGTGGTGGACGCTGGTGGCGTGGCGATTGATGGCGGTGGCGGCCTGGGTGCGAAGGTTGCCGTCGCGGGAATCGAAATCGAGAGTGCTGACGTGATGGGCGCAGCGGGTGCAGGTGAACTTCATGCCGCCCTTGATGCGTCCGATGGTGTAGTGTCGCTTCACAATTCGAGTGTAGTCGTTTGGCAAGAGAGTGGCGCGCACGTCGGTGGGGCGGCGAAGGTAATGAGGGTGCGGGTTAGGAATTGTTAATTCGGTGGAGCGGTGGAGGCTGGGAGCACAGGAGCATTGCGACTGTACGCAGTGCGCCTCGCTGTGCTCGGCTGAACGGGCGAAGGCGCCCGTTCCCACACAATCCCCCCACTTCCCCACTCATTCCCCACACAAACATCCAGGAAGTATAATCATTCGCAATCTACTACTTTTACTTTGCGGGGGGAACATGGACGGGTGGAAGAAAGCTGCGGTGGTGGGGTCGATTGGGGCGGCTACGGTTTTGTTTTTGAAGAAGAAATATCCGGCGGGTGTGCTGGCTACTGGCGTGGGGTTGGCCGTGCTGGCGTCGGAATTTCCGGAGAATTTTGAGAAGGTACGGCGGGCTCTGCCGGATTATTTTGACCGCGGAATGCGGGTGATGGAGATGGCGGCACGCGCCGGCAAGCGGATTACCGATGCGGCGGGACGGACCGCTTACAACGCCTGGGATGAAATGGGTGGTTGAGAAAAGCGGCTTCCGGCTTTCGGAGACCGGTCACGCGGATTACCACGATTCGATTGAGTGAATTTCCGGAGACCGGACGCCGGTTACTCGATGCCTAGTTGCTTTCTGGCGTCGGGGCTTAGGCGTTCGGGGGTCCAGGGTGGGGTCCAGACCACGTTGACTGCGGCGTTGCGGATGCCGGGCAACTGTTCGAGGCGCGACTTTACTTGCGCGCTGATGTTGACGTGTTCGGGGCAGCCTTGCGCGGTTAGGGTCATGTCGATGACTACGTCTTGTTTGGCTTGCTCGGGGCTGTCGGCGGGGGCGGGGACGAAGTTCACTTTGTAGATAAGGCCGAGGTCGACGATGTTCACCGGGATCTCGGGGTCGTAGCAGCTTTTCAGAGCGCTTAGGACTTCTTCTTCAGTGACTGGCATGGGGATCCTTCTTCTGTCTAGTGTACCGTAGGATGGTTGTGCGACGCGGGCTTCCTAAAATTCTTAACACAGAGGGCACAGTGGTTCGCGGGGTAAGGAATTGCATGCATGATTAGTGAAGAGGCGAAGCAGAGGATTCAGATTGCTTTGGCGCTGGCGGTAGTGGTGGCGGGAGTGCGCGCGGGATATCTGCTTTATGAGCGGCATGAAGACTATGTTGCGGCGGAGAAGCAGGAGCAGGCGAAGAAGGCCGGCTACTCGAATCCTGACTTCTATGTGAGGCCGAAGAAACTGTATCCGTTCGATGTGAAGTCGGCGAAGCAGTTGACGCTGCAGCCGGTGTGGGTGGTGGACGGATACCGTTACACCTATTACCGGTTTGTCCCGGTGGTGAAGAGCGTCGATTTTGCGCATGAGGCGGGATTGCTGGGGCCGCTGGAGCGGCTGGAAATAAAAGACGTGATGGCGATCGCCGCGCCAGGTGGGCGGAGGCAGGTGGTGGCTACGTTTGACAAAGACGGGCACAGCTTCGCGGTTCCCATAGGATTTGAGAGCAATGGGCAATACAAGATTTATTCCGATGAGATGTTCTATGTGGAAGATCCGCATGAGTTGTACAAGCATTGGCCGCCGGACGTTTGGCAGGCGGTGACACAGCATCAGGTGAAGCCGGGGATGAATGAGCAGCAGGCGGATTTTGCGGTGGGGATGGGGGTTCCGGATGCCGGGTCGTCGTCGGAGGAGAAGACTGTGCGGTATCCAAATGGAGGGAAGCCGCTGGTGGTGATTTATAAGGATGGGAAGGCGGCGGAGGTTAAGCCGGGGAGTTAGGAAGCCAAAATCCCCACTTCTCGCAAGAAAGGCGAGAAATGGGGCGCACCCCTCAGGTTTTGATTCACTTCTGGATTTATTTCACTCCCGCCAACGCTTTCGAGACTTCGGCGATATCGGGGACTACGGGGATGTCGTAGTTTTTGTGCCAGGCCAGGTTGCCGTCGCGGTCGATGATGGAGATGGCGCGGCCGGTGATGCCTTTATCTTCTAGATAGACGCCGTACTTGGCGGCGACTGCGCCGCGGGGTTGGAAATCAGCCAGCAGGGGGTACTGGATTCCCATCTTTTCGGCGTAGGCTTTGTGCGACCACACGCTGTCGACGCTTAGACCGAGCACCTGGGCGTCGAGTTGCTCAAACTGTTTCTTGTCGTTGACGATGCACACGTGCTCTTTGGTGCAGACTGGGCTCCAGTCGAGCGGGTAGAAGATGAGGACTACGCGCTTCTTGCCGCGATAGTCGCTGAGTTTTATTTCCTTCTGATCCTGATCTTTCAATGTGAATTCGGGCGCGGGCGCGCCGATGGTTGCGGGCATGATTCCTCCGTAGGATTGATTCTTCTCACTTCCATGATAAACCGAGTTTCGGTTAACGGTCAGGGTTGAGCCGAGGGCATGACAGAAACGCCTAGCTAGGCCAACGCAGCAGCCGCAGTGCAAGGGGTCCTTCGACTGCGGGCATGCTTCGCTTTCGCGAAGCACGCCCTCGGCTCAGGATGACAACTAGTTCAGAAGTCATTTCACGACGGGAGACTTGGCGTCGGCGGGTTTTTCTTCGTCGGCGTGGATTTTGCCGTCGTCTTCGGCGTAGAAGGAGCGGTGTTGGGCGTCGAGCTGCTTGGGGGTCATGGTGAGGATGTAGCTGTCTTTCTTGCCCTCGAAGCTAGCGGTGTAATAGCCGCGGTCGGGGTTGACCATGCGCTTCGTGAAGGAGCCGGAGTGGACGAGCTCGGCGAGCGAAGTGGCGAAGTGGTCATACTGTTTGTTGAACTGGCGCTGGGCGCGGATCACGACCCGCATGTAGGCGAGGGCGGCGGCTTCGGAGTCAGAGCGGGCCGGGTCGCCGGGGAAGTTCGGCTTGTAGGTAATGGGAGGAGCCTGCGGCGTGGCGTCTGGCGCGGGTGCGGCCGGGGGCGCCGGCTCCTGTGCGAACAGAGTGGAAGCGGCGATGGTGAGGCTGGCGACTGTGACAAGAAAACGAATGACAATTTTTTTCATGCTGAATCTTCTCCGCGAGCAGGGTCGAGAATTATCCCGCCAATCTCGGTTGTAGAGCGGGTTTTCGACCTTCTTTTTCATGTTACTCCCGTAATTTAACTTCGGTCACTTCTCTTTGCAGTACGGACAAATGCCGCTATGCTCTAGCTAAGACACTACGCCCTATAGGGAAAACTATGAAAGCAGCAGTCGCGAGAAAACCGATAATTAAAATTGCCGTCGTGGAGAGCGACCCGCTGAGGTTTGTGGGATTCCGCGCCTTATTCGATTCGGAGCCCGAGTTCGAACTGGTCTCCGCCGGCCTGCCCGAGATTTCGACGTTGCAGAACGTCGACTTGATTCTTCTGGGAAATCGATCGGGACAAAACCTTTTCGATGTGATGGCGAGCCTGAAAGCGACACGGCCGGATTTGCGCATTATTGTGACTGGGTCGGGCGTGGACGAAGAAACCATTCTCAAAGCGATCGCTTCTGGCGCCAAGGGCTATGTGGATGAGGCAGCTTCACCGGCGGAGTTTGCGCAGGCGATTCGCATTGTAAGTCAGGGGTCGGTGTGGGCGCCGCGGAAAGTGCTTTCGATGTTCATTGAGCGGGTGTCGTCGGCGCCGGGGCGGATTTTTCCGGCAGGCCGCGTGACATTTACAGATCGCGAAAAGGAAGTGCTGGAGATGCTGGTGGCGGGGCGCTCCAACAAAGAGATTGGCGCGCAGCTCGGCATTGAAGAGCGCACCGTAAAAGCGCATGTGGCGAAATTGATGCGCAAGGTGGGCGTGCAGAACCGGATTGCGCTGTCGGTGCATGCGATCACGCATTCGCTGGTGGCGGCGAAGTAAGGCAGTCGCTAGTACCGAGTGCCTAGTTGTGAGCGGATGTGTTTGGGGAGTGGAAGATCCTTCGCTGCGCCTGAAGAGCGTCTACGCTCAGGATCGCGTCTTCTAAAAGAGTTACTTTGGGACATTGACCTCGGTAATCTTGTTGGCAAACAGTGTGGGGGGCATACTCGCGCTACCTACCACAGAACCTGGGAGACGGGGTTGAGAGTGGCGATTAGGGTCACTACTTTCAGCCCCGATTTTTTTGTGTTCCAGAGTTATCCACAATCCCTGCGTCGATTTTAGAGCTTCCCACGCTCCCTCCTGACACAAGCTCGGGCGCATCGTTTACAATCCAAATTATTGCTCCCAGAGAATCTTTGTGAACGAGGAACTATGAAAAAGCTTTTGCTGCTTGCGGTAGTGGTGTGTCTAGGCCGGTTTTCGGTGGCGGCTGACGATCAGCCTAAAGAGTCGAAGGCCCAGGACCGGGTGCAAGCTGCGGCCGAGGTGCTGGATGAGATCCAGGGCGCGCCGGATAAGGGGATTCCACAGGAAGTGTTGGGATCGGCGGAGTGTGTCGCTGTAGTGCCCTCGATGCTGAAAGGCGGTTTTATCGTGGGCGCTAAGTATGGCCGGGGGCTGGCCAGTTGCCGCACCCCGAAGGGCTGGAGCACGCCGGCATTTTTTGTCGTGACCGGGGGCAGCTTTGGGTTTCAGATCGGCGGGCAGGCGGTTGATCTGGTGATGCTGATCATGAATAAGGATGGGATGAAGCATCTGCTCTCGAGCGAGTTCGAGTTGGGCGCGGACGCGTCGGTGGCAGCGGGGCCAGTGGGACGTCACGCCGAGGGAAATACTGATTGGAAGATGCGGGCCGAGGTACTGACTTATTCGCGGGCGCGCGGGCTGTTTGCCGGAGTGACGCTGAACGGGGCGCAGATCAAGCAGGATAAGGACAGCACGCGGGAGTTTTACGGGCGCATGGTGCCGTTCCGGACTTCGCTGGTGGGGGAGATTGATCCGCCGGCGGGAGCGAATGCTTTTCTGGGTTCGCTGGCGAAGTGGGCGCAGGAAGCGGCGAAATAAGGAAGCGAGCCAGGCGCGCGCTTATCGGTGCTTCGCTAAATCAGCGCGACACAGTGGACGCGCGGCTCGCCCAGATCCTTCACTGCGCAAAGAACGCTTGTTCAGGATGACAATTCTACTTTGACGATGGTACCGTTCCGCTTCCCCTAATGCGGCAGCGACTTGAGTACGCGGCAGCCTGGCCGTTCATCAAAATCCTGGGTATTTTCCCGCGCCCGCTGGCTCGAGCGATCGGCATTGGTTTGGCCTGGGTCATCTACCTTCTGCATGTGCGGTTGCGGCAGGTGGGAATGCGCAATCTTGCCCTGGCATTTCCTGAAAAATCTGAGGTGGAGCGAGCGCGGATTCTGCGCGGGGAATTTGCGTCGCTCGGACGGCAACTGGCGGAGGTCTGCCACTTTCCTGAATACACGCTCGCGAACGTCGACCAAGTTGTGGAGTATGACGGGTTCGAGAATTACGAACGCGCTCATGCTCGCGGCAAGGGCGTGCTTTTGTTTGCCGGGCATTTTGGGGGATGGGAGCTTTCTTCTTTTGTTCTGTCGATGCATGGGCACTGGATGCACGTGATCATGCGCGGCATGGACAATGAGTATCTCGGCGAACTCATCCTTCGCTACCGGACAATGCATGGCAACAAAGCCGTCGACAAGGATGATTTTGTGCGCGGGTTGCTCTCGGCGATGAAGGCGGGGGAAGTGGTGGGGATGTTGATGGATACGAATATGACTCCGCCACAGGGAATCTTTGTGGATTTTTTCGGGATTCCGGCGTGCACGGCTGCAGGGCCGGCGCGGATTGCTTTGCGCACCGATGCGGCTGTGGTGCCGACCTTTACGATTTGGGACGCGGAGCTCGGGAAATACCGGCTGCGGTTTGATCCGGCGGTGGAGTTGGTGCGCACGGGGGATTTGGAGGCTGATATCAAGGCCAACACGCAGAAATTTACTTCGATCATTGAAGAGTATGTGCGGAAGTATCCGGAGCAGTGGCTTTGGGTGCACCGGAGGTGGAAGACGCGGCCGCCGGGGGATGCGCCGCTGTATTAGGCTTCTCATCCCGGGTGCAACCCCGCTGTGGATTTCGTCTGGAGAATAAAGTTTGGGGCGTGGTTGCTGCGGACGTTGGAATCGCTCACTCCTCGGCTGAAAATCCGGTACCCCCTCCCCCCTCCCTATCTTTGGAATGTTCGTGTTAGCAGGAAATTCCCCGCAAAATACGGATGTCAAAGAGCTTAGATACTAAAATCCGTGAAACACAGGACTTAGGCAGGCGGCGGGTTGGCTTGTGCCAACCGTCACGGCCTCGACCATGATCGCCGATTTGGAATTGGCAGACAAGGTCAGATGTCACAACCGGCTTGTGGAAATTGTTGAAGGCGGTGTTTGTTCGACGAGTGTGGTCCATCCTTTCGCAAAGAACGCGAAAGGATGGGCCACCCGCCCGGCGTTTCAAAGCCGGGTAAGATCGTGAATCCGGCTCGCGCCTCCCGTAGGGATGCCTGAATTCATCGCAACAAAAGGCGTTTGGAACGAGGTGTGACGGACGGCAGCATTGGGACGATTTCAGCCGTCCCTACGGGACGGGGTTCATTCGTCACTGGCCTTACCCGGCGTTGAAACGCCGGGCTATTATCAGGCGTCCTCCGGACGATTTTTATTCTATTGTGAATTCATCCCCACACTTGCGTCGGATCGTATTCCACGCCGTTCTTCTTCAAGAACGCCAAGAACTCTTCTTCGAAATTTCGCTTGCGATGATGTTCCGCTTGTCCCTGAATGTAGGCGATGGTGTCGTTTTTCTGCGAGATGCCAACGGTGAAGGCACCGTATCCTTCTTGCCAGGCAAATTCCGTTTTGAATGTTTCATTCATCCAGTGTGACGAGGCGCCCTTCACCAATTGCATGGCCTTGGCTAGAGGCATGGTCGCAGGTAATGACAGTAGGATGTGTACGTGATTTTCGGTCCCGCCTACCGTGAGCGCCTTGAATCCGTTTTTGCGGGCGATGCCACCGAGGAAGGCCCAGAGTTTTGGTTGGATTTCAGATGAGATCAGGTTGCGGCGTTGTTTGGTGGAGAATACGCAGTGGATGAGTTCGGAGACGTAGGTGTGCGCCATGGGATTCTCGGGAGATTTCAGCCGTCCCTAACGGGACGGTGTTCCAAACCTCTGAATCTTACCCGGCGTTGAAACGCCGGGCTATTGTCAAACGTCCTTCGGACGCCTCTCTTTCCCAAAACGGCAACATTCGCGTTCCTATAGAATCTAATCTTCCCTATGAAAACATTTGAACAGATTGCGGAGTTGGAGCGGCGGTATTTGCTGGGGACTTATAACCGGTATCCCGTGGTGTTGACGCGGGGGAAGGGTGTGTTTGTTTACGACATTGACGACCGGCGTTATCTCGATTTTGTTTCTGGCCTAGGCGTGAATGCGTTGGGGCATGCGCATCCGCGGATCGTGAAGACGATTCGGGAGCAGGCGGGGAGGCTGATTCACGTCTCGAATCTTTATTACCACGAGTATCAGGGGGCGCTGGCGGAGAAGTTGGTCACGCTTCTGGGCAGCTCTTTTGGAAATGCGCGAGCGTTTTTTTCGAACAGCGGGACTGAGGCGATTGAGGGGTCGATCAAGCTGGCGCGGCTGGCGGGACATCGAGCAGGCGGGGAGGCGAAGTCGCGGCTGGTGGCGCTCGAGGGGTCGTATCACGGGCGGACGTTTGGGGCGCTGTCGCTGACCGGGCAGGAGAAGCATCGCAAGGGATTTGAGCCGATGCTGGAAGATGTTACGTTTGTTGCGCAGAACGACATTGAGGGATTGCGGGCGGCGGTGAACAACGACACTTGCGCGATTGTGTTGGAGCCGATTTTTGGCGAGGGCGGCATTCACGAGTGTTCGGTGGAGTTTTTGCAGGAGTGCCGGGCGGCGGCGGACCGGCACCGGGCGGCGCTGATTTTTGATGAGATTCAGTGTGGACTGGGGCGGACGGGGACAATGTTTGCGTTTCAGAGTTTTGGAGTGACTCCGGATATTGTGGCGATTGCGAAGCCGATTGCGGCGGGGTTGCCTTTGGGGGCGTTTCTCGCGAAAGAGGAATTTGCGAATGCGATTTCGCCGGGGCAGCATGGGACTACTTTTGGAGGTGGTCCTTTGGCTTGCCGGGTTGCTTTGGAGTTTCTCGCTATCGTGGAGGAAGAGAAACTGCTGGATAACGTGAATAAAGTTGGAGCTTATCTGCAGCAGGAACTGAAAGCGGTTGTCGAGAAGAGTGCCGCCGCGAAGGAAGTGCGCGGGCGGGGGTTTATTCAAGGGATCAATCTGGAGATTCCGGCGCGGCCGATTGTAGATGCGGCTTTGGCGGAGGGCGTGCTGTTTAATTCGACGCAGGATACGGTGGTGAGATTTCTGCCTCCATTTCTTTTGGAGGAGAAGCATGTGGATAAGGGGATACGGGTGTTGAAGAAGCTGTTGCGGAAGAAGAGACAAGTGGCGGCGTAGAACTAGGGCATCGACGGAAACGCCTGGCAAGGCTTGGGGTGACGCAGGCGGGTATGGGGTCCTTCGACTTCGCAGATGGATCGCTTTCGCGATCCACCTGCTTCGCTCAGGATGACAAGAAAAAACGGGGAGCCGGAGCTCCCCAAGTGAAGTGAACAGAGGCGATGTTCATTTAAATAGAATCCGGCGGTGGGGAAAGAGTTGTCCGGGTTCAGAGAAGATTCGGGGTTCGACGATTTGGTTGTGACGCTGGCAGGCCGGGAAGTTTCTACAGCGCTCGGTCCGGCTCTGGGCGCCGGTGTGGAAGAGTGCTGGATGGATTTAGATGGGGCGCGCATGCGGTATCTGCGCGCGGGGTCAAAACCCCCACTTCTCGCAAAAGACGCGAGAAATGGGGCACCCGGTACACCTTTAATTCTGGTACATGGGTTGCTGGGGTATTCGTTTTCGTGGCGATATACGATGCCGGCTCTGGCGCCTTATGCAGCGGTGTACGCGCCGGACATGATGGGTGCGGGATTCTCGGATCGTCCGGCCGGGCTTGATCATTCCATGCGGGGAACGGCGCAGCGTCTTCTGCGGTTCGTCGAGCGGCTGGGAATTTCTTCGTTTGATTTGCTGGGGACTTCGCATGGCGGCGCGGTGGCAATGATGGCCGCTGCAGAGTGTCTAGGCGATGATGCTGGTTTGCGGGTGCGGCGGCTGGTGCTGGTAGCGCCGGTGAATCCTTATTCGGCGCATGGGCGGCGGCTGGCGCCTTTTATCGGCAGTAAGTTTGGGACGGCGCTGTTCCGGTTGACCAGCGCGCACATGCGTTTTTCCTATCCCTATTGGCACGCTCGCATGTATGGCGATCGCGGCCGCATTCCTGCAGGGACTCTCGAAGGCTATACGGCGCCGCTGGCTATGCCGGGATTGTTCGAGCACGCACTGAGCATCGTGGGCACATGGACCGCCGACCTGCGCGAACTCGAGGCTACTCTGCCGAAGTTAGCTGGGATTCCAACGCTTTTGATGTGGGGCGGGAAGGATTCCGCGGTGTATGCTTCGTCGGCGGTGGCGCTGGCGAAACACTTTTCGGATTCCAGGGTAATTGTTTTTCCGGGTGTTGGACATCTTCCGTATGAGGAATGTGCCGAGGAGTTCAACCGGGCTTTGATTGAATTTTTGACGAGTGAGAAGACTCCGGCCTGAGTTTGGTGCGGAGGCGAAGGGATGAGGTCGAGCTGCGCTCGACCGGACAGCCGAGGACGGCTGTCCCCACATCTCTCTCAGGATGACAAGTCATTCAGGATGACAATCGCAAATCATGACGCATTATATTTTTGAGTTGCTGCGCGGAGCGCTGGTGCACTACGGGTATTGGGCCGTGGCCGCGCTGTTGTTGCTGGAGAGCGCGGGGTTGCCGCTGCCGGGTGAGACCATTCTGCTGCTGGCCAGCTTCCTGGCATATTCCGAGCATGAGTTGCGGCTTCCGTGGGTGATTGTGGTTGGGACGGTGGCCTCGACGCTGGGCGGAGAGTTGGGTTTTGCTCTGGGGCATCACGGCGGGCGTCCTATGATCGAGCGCTACCGGCATGTGTTCTCCATTCGCGCGGAGACGATGGAGCGGGGGGACCGGCTGTTCGAGCGCTACGGAGCGGGTACCGTCTTTGTGGCGCGATTCCTGTTCGGGATGCGCGTGCTGGCTTCGTTGCTGGCGGGGGCTCTCCACATGCCGTGGCGGAAGTTCACTCTGTTCAACTTCATGGGAGCCGCGGTTTGGGTGAGCGCGATTTGCGGTGCGGGATATTTATTTGGCGGACACTGGGGCCGCCTGGCCCATGATCTTAGGCGACTCGATCTGCTAGTTGGAATTGTGGTGGTGACGGGCGGGTTATGGCTGTGGTGGCGAAGCCGAAAGCAACGGGATGGCCAGTAGCGAGATGCGCCGGGAATCGTCTCGGAATCGGGTCGGGCAGGATGGAAGAACATCATAAGAAGCACCTTAAGAGTCAACCTATGCGCAGGAGTTTTTTGCCGAAGCGCGACTATACTGTGCGGGTGTCGCGGGAGTCTCGTGCTAGAGCGGGGTCCGTGGCCATGGATTTTACCGGCGACGTCCGCGCCGGAATTCGGACGAGGAGGAACGCATGAAGAATGTCGGGATCTTGACTCTGTTGATCACAGCAACCCTACTATTAGCCCTGGCCCTGCCGGTGGGAGCGGCTGGTCCAAAGGCGGCGGCGACACCGGTTGCAGCGGTGGCAGCGGCGCCGGCTCCAGCAGCATCACCAGCGATGCCACCTCATCCGGAGATCGCAGCGGCGTTAGAAGCAATGCATAACGCGAGGCATCATCTGGATGACGCGGCTCACGATTTCCATGGACATCGCGTGAAAGCGATTGAGCATCTGGATCAAGCAATCCATGAGGCTGACATTTGCATGCAAGAGCCGTAGGGCTTAATCAATGAAAGCCAAGGGGCAGCGTCGAACAGACGCTGCCCTTTTTGTTTCAGTGCGAGCTGTGGACGCGGTTACTTGCCGATGGTATATCCGACTGACACGCCTACTCGAAACACGTTGTTGGAGTTGAACTCTCGGTTGTTCTGGATGTGGTAGTAGTGACCCTCGGGACGGACGAAGACGTTGGGCAGGCGGTGCCAAACGTAGTAGCGGAGACCGGCGCCGAAATCTTCCATGAAGTGATTGCTGCTGGTGTAGTTAACGCATCCAGGGGTGCTGCAGGAGGTGAGGATGTCGAAGCGGTTGCTGGCAATGCCGATACCGGCGATGACGTCGAGGCCAAATTTCCTTGGCAACTTGGGCTGGAACAGTGCATTGACGTCGGTGAAGATGGGACGGTAATTTTCGTAGCCAAAGTAACTTGCCTGGTGATACCTCCAGGAGGTTTCTACGTTGAAGCCGAGGCGATGGGGGAAGCCGACGTAATCACCGCCGAGGCTGAGGTAGGTTCCGCCTTTTTCGATTGGCGGGTGGAAGGACACGACGTCGCTGGGAACGGCGGGCGAAACGAGGATGCTGCCACCGACCAGGATGTCAGTCTGCTGAGCTGAGGCGAAGTTGGCGAACAAGCTCACGAACACAAGAACGGCACACGCGGAAAAGAGCAGCGCGACTTTTCTCAATACAAACCCCTCGTCAGTTGGTTTCTTCTGGAGTTTACTCACCAGACTGGTGCTACCCGCCGAAGCAGCCGCGAATGGCCACGGCCAAGAGAAGCGCCGGGGCTGCCAGAATCGGCTGCCCCAGCATACCAAAACCCGCGATCGTCCGCGGAGTCATCCGCGGAGTGAAGAGTTTAATCGCCGCCGATGGTGTAGCCGATGGAGGCCCCCACGCGAAACACGTTGTCGCTGCTGAAGCCGCCAGGGTTCGCGGTGTTCGTGTTGCTATTACCGTCGATATGGTAGTAGTGGATCTCGGGACGGACAAAAACATGGTGCCAGACGTAGTAGCGAATCCCAACACCCGCGTCCTGCATGAAGTTATGGTTGCTGGTGTAGTTGATGCAGCCGTTAAAGTAGGTGCAAGAGGTGGTGAACGGATAGTAGAAGCGAGTGCTGGCAATGCCGATGCCGCCAAAAAGATCAAGGCCGACCTTCTTGCCCAGTTTGGGCTGAAACATC
This sequence comes from uncultured Acidobacteriaceae bacterium, assembly GCA_963763285.1. Classification (GTDB taxonomy): domain Bacteria; phylum Acidobacteriota; class Terriglobia; order Terriglobales; family Acidobacteriaceae; genus Sulfotelmatobacter. The sequence goes on from CAVXOK010000033.1 coordinate 17,354, forward strand.
GCGTTGAAGTCTGTCAGAATCGGGCGATCGTTGATCTGTCCGGGGATGTAGGTAGCCTGACTTGCTCTCCAGGCTGTTTCCCACATAACTCCGAAACGCTTATGGAAAATCACGTCGGCACTAATGTTGAGGTACGTACCGCCCCTTTCCGAGACGTTCCCTGTAACCTGTTGAGCCGCACTCGCCGAGGACGACAAGAGGGTCCCCGCGCCGAACATGGCGTCGCCCTGCTGGGCAGAGGCGAACTGGGCGAGGAACAACACGGCGAAAACCGGTGCGAAGATCGCTAACTTTCTCAAGAGAAACCTCCTTATCAGTTTCGTTGCAAGCCAGTAAGATGCGTCCGCGAATTGGTTAAGATGCCGCGAAACTTGGTCAGGCTCCATCATAATTTCAGGCAAAGGACAGATTCAACTACAGGGGGATGCCTGTAAAGATACGTCAACGGGCTACAAACCCGGAGGCCGACGATAAGTTGCGGAGCAGAAAGGATTGATGGGTGGGGCGCGCGCGGAATCGTGCCATCGTTGAAGTCAATGCCATCTTTGAAATTAATAAGGAAGGGGTTACCTGGGCTTGCCCCCGCCACCGCCGGGGGCACGGATGTGATCGAAGGCGATGGGACCGGCGCCGAAGAAGATAAGGGCAAAGGCGAGGGTGGCAAGGGCCAAGGGCAATTCGTATCCGCCGTTGCCAGTTATGCCGTTATGGAGGTGCACCTTGGCGATGGCGACGGAGAGATCGATGCAGATGCCAAGAGCGGCAACGCGGGTGAAGAGGCCGAGCAACACGAGCAGTCCGCCGAAGAACTCGGTGAAGGAAGAGACGTAGGCCGACCAGCGCGGGAGTCCGAGGCTGGCGACGAGGTCGGCGTGATGGTGGAGTCCGCCGAAGACCTTGTGATATCCGTGGACGAGCATGACGGCGCCGAGAGCGAGGCGCATGACTAAAAGCGCGAGGGGTTGCAGCCGATCGAGGTAGCGCACGAGGTTCCTCCGGCGAAAGAAGGATAGATTACAGCAGCGGGACGTGAGGAGGGAAGCAGGGCCGGGAGGCCGGGGTGGTGCAGTTTGCCGCGCGGAGGCGAAGAGGTCGAGGTGCGCTCGACCGGACAGCCGACGGCGGCTGTCCCCACATGACCCGCAGCCGAGGGCAGCTGTTCGTACACTTTAAAATCGAAATGATTGCGCAAGCGGCCGACTTCTGGTAACGTTTTTTCGCTCCAAGATACGGTCTGCCAATAGCGCCCTGTCCGCAACCGGGTCGCAGCGCGTCGCGCAGGCCTTCCCTCCGTTCTTGGAAATTTTAACCGCGTGAGTGAAACCGGCGAACGTCGTCCGTGAGGTAGATAGAGTCAGAGCGAACCCGCAACTTCGGAAGAAGAGCGGTGTTTCGGAAGTGAGGGTCGCTAACAAGTTCTGGTGCTCAGGAGGCGGTAATGAATCGCATTTTGATTGATGAAAACAGGCTGCAGAAGTGGGTAGTGCTTCTGCTTTTGATGGCGGTTCCAGCGTTTGCCTGGGGCCAGAAGAAGACAAGCGCACCTGCTCCTAAGGCTGCGCCAGCACAACATGCGAGTGCGCCTTCTCATGCGGCACCATCGCGCCCAGCAACGCAGGCTCATAGTTCCACGCCTTCGCACGGGAACACAACAGCGAGCCACGGGAACACAACGGCGAGCCACGGGAACACGGCGGCGAGCCACGGGAACACGGCGGCAAGCCACGGGAACACGACGGCGAGCCACGGGAACACGACGGCGAGCCATGGGAACACGACGGCGAGCCACGGGAGCACGGCAGCAGGCCACGGGACTACGACAGCGGGCCATGGGAACACGACGGCCGGCCACGGTGCCACGACAGCGGGCCACGGGAACACGACGGCCGGCCACGGGACCACGACGGCGGGCCATGGGAACACCACCGCCGGCAATCGGGGCGGCAGCGCGCGCCAGCCGGCAGGGACGAGGAACGTCAGCCTGAAGGGTGGAGGATCGGCGAGCGTCCGCGCTAATGGATCGGTGCGCTCCATCGACCGCAACGGTATGCACATCGAGCATGGAGTCCACGGTGGGGGCAGGGTTGTGGGTGAGCACAACGGCGCCCGCGTGGTGAATACGGGAAGGCATGGCGGTTATGTTCAGCGCGCCTACGTGACGCGCGGCGGTCACGCTTATTACTCACGGACCTTTTATGCCGGCGGGCGCTACCATGTCGGGCTTTATCGCGGGTACGGCTGGGGCGGACACATGTACTACGGCTATTACCCAGGCGTTTGGTACAATCCCGGATTTTATGGATGGGGCTGGCATCCTTGGGGAGCGCCGGTTTACTGGGGCATCGGGGCATGGGGTTGGGGAGGATCGCCATGGTGGGGATTCTATGGCGGATGGTGGAATCCTTATCCCGTGTATGCCGCTCCGTACTACTGGCTGACGGATTATCTGATCTCGCAGCAGTTGCAGGCAGCATATGCGGCGCGTGCTGAAGCGAATGCGGACGCAGTGGCAGCGGATGCGGCGGCCAGCGGCGGGGACGGAGGCGGCGGAGATGCTGCTCCGGCAGCGGCTGCGGGTCCGGTGGCGTTGACTCCTGAAGTGAAAGAGGCGATTGCCCAGGAAGTAAAAGCGCAATTGGCCGCGCAGCAGGCACAGGCGGCGCAGCAAAGTGGAGGCGCACAAACCGCGTCCGCGGCTGCGGCGCCCGCCACCAGCGACAACACGCCGCCCCCGGCGCTCGATCCTTCACAGCGTACTTTTGTGGTGGATTCCGACGTGACGGTGGTGGCCAACGGTCAGGAGTGCGGGTTGACGTCGGGAGATGTGATTACGCGTCTCACGGACACTCCGGATGGAGACCAGAACGTGAATGCCAGCGTCTCGGCGACGAAGAAAGGCGACTGTGCGTCGGGAGCAACCGTTGCCGTGAAGGTGGATGACCTCCAGGAAATGTACAACCACTTCCAGGAGAACATCACCAACGGCATGGGGGAAATGGCGAAGAAGCAAGGGACGGGCGGTATGCCGGCGGCGCCTAGTACGGGCACGCAGGCCGGGGCCGTTACACCTCCGCCACCGGATACCACTGCGGGAAAGACTCTGGAAGACCAGCAGGCGGCGGCCGACCAGACCGAGTAGCAGGTCAAGCAGGAAACTGCGGGAGGCGGCGGGCAATAGGAAAGACCGCGGCCGGAACGTAGTTCTGTAGTTCGTAGTTCGATGATCGAATCGATTTGGGGAGCGTCGGATGACGACGCTCCCCTTCTCCAATAGCGCTGGCAATTTTTTCTCGATGCTGCAGGGAGGGTCTTACGATGTCGAAGAAATTCCGCGATCTGGTTCCGGGGATCATGCTTCTGGCGGCCATGATCTTCGCTGCGACGATCTTTCCAATGGCGGTGGCGAATGGGCAGGCGGTTACTTTGCAGGAGCAGCTGGCGGCGCAGTACAAGCTGGTGAAGATGGGGTCGGACACGAGCGGCTATTCGGTGGTGGAGGAGGGAACGCTGCTGGCGGTCCAGAAGGGCGGGCTGCTGGGCGTGCCTTATTCGGACACGAGCGTGCAGAACAATAAGTATGAGGGTGGCGTGGTGAAGGCTTCGGTTATCAAGTTGCGTTCGGCCCGCTGCTATCATCTGATGGCGCCACGCGATCGAGACGCTAAGGGCGCCGCAGGCATTGTGCAAACCTGCATAACGGCAACATATTTTTGAAATGCGCATTTTTGCCCGCGCAATTGGCTCTGTTGGGCGAAATGGGTTATTGGGATAGACCTCGTCAAGGTACTCGCAGATTACGGTGGATTTCGAGATCGCCTCACCGCGATCGATTAGGGTCGGCACGACGCCCTTGGGATTGAGCTTGAGATATTCGGGGGTGTGAACATCCCCATTGCGCAACATCATGTGATGCTCGACCGGCTTGAGATGTTTCTCGCGAATGACCAAGCGCACTTTCTGCGCACAGACCGACATGTTATCGTGCGAATAATTCCATCGCTTCTTACCTCGCTTATCAAACAGGATGGTTGCTTCGTTTGGCCGGAGCCAAACGTTCCCGTAAAAATTCTAGGTGCGGCAGTAAGCACCGTTTCCCAGTGCGATCTGACCGATGAAGTGCAGCCCCTCGATCGTTCGCCGCTGCGGCTCCGCTCCGGCGAGACTTGTGGAGTTGCAGTCCACACGGACGAATTCGCTTACGTCTAGCCCGCGACGGGCTGGCTGCGGTTTGACCAAACAGCACAGATTTCGACTCTACCGAAACGGTCGGCTGGGTATTGATTTCAGCGGCCTTCTGATAGGCCCGCAATGTGGCAGGTCGCGCCCGAATTCTGTTTCGAACCAGCGTTTGAGGTGTGGAAGTCGTCCTCCAGGTTTTGTCGTTGACGCTTCCAGGGAACGACCCACGGGTATATGCCCATGTCCGCAATTCGAATACTCGCCGGCTACGAACGCGCGTTCGGCGAGGCGTTTGTTGAGTACGCCATAGAGCCGGTTTGTCTCGTTAACGTAACGATCGATAGCGTAGGGAAGCTTTTCAGGTGGTAGAGGCTGAAGTGATGGTTTTGGCCCGCCATCGGCCCGAGGCCACCCATCTGCCAGAACAACCACTGCAGGACCTCCTTTACTTCCGGCGTGGGTTGTTAGGGAGAAACGCTCCGGTCTTTTCGGCGAGATAAAGCAAAATAGCGCCAGATTCGAAGACCGAAATTGGCTTGCCTCCATCCTTTGGTTTGTGATCGACGATGGCTGGAATGCGATTATTCGGGGAAATCGCCAAGAATTCAGATTTGAACTGTTCACCCTTGCTGATGTTGACCGGAATAATCTGATAGGGGGCAGCTTTGCTCTTCCTCCAGAAAGATCGTGACCTTATGGCCGTTTGGGGTCGTCCAATAGTGGAGATCAATCATAGCGCTTTCCTGCCTTTGTGACTTGGCGAATTGAGCAGAGCGAGCGCCGGCCGCGCCATGCCCTCGAGGAGCGAGCGGCTCGGAGCAGAGCGAGCAAGAACACGGATGCCGAGAAGCACCCCAAGCAGTAAGCGCGCCGTATCATTCGCATTGACGCCGCGAGGGTGTCGAACCGTCGGCTTGCGCACCGAGAATGCACCTTTTGAAAAATGCTTCGATATCGCCGAATTGTTTGGCGATCACGGCGCCGAGCTCGCGTTGATGCGGCGCGACCTCAAGCGCGGAATTGACGAGGAAACAGCCTTTGCGTTCTCGATCATTGACCGAGTGGTCGACTATCTCGGCAAAGAACCGATGGATTGCTTCCTTGGGCGGCAGCGAAGACTCTAAGTTGCGCGGCCGGTCACGCGCGCCGCAATCGAGATATCGTTCTAGAGCACGGGCAAAAAGAGTTCTGCTTGTCTCCGAAGGCGTTATAGAGGCTCGGCGCCGATATACCCATCGATGCGGCGAGGTCGCGCATCGATGTCGCCTCATAGCCGCGGTGCCAAAAGCAATCCACGGCCGCGTCGAGCGCGGCGATTTCGCTAAATTCTTTCGGCCTTGGCATTCACGTCCCGATGCGAGTTGCGTCTTGCGATAATCAAACCGATTTCACCGTTGACTTTTTCTAACGGTCGTTACAGAGTATCTAACGATCGTTACAGAAAGTCCAGGGGACCTCCGATGGCGGAAAACCTTTTCGCGCCTGGCTGACCCTTCTTACCCTCAGTCGCTGCGCCGCTTCGAGAGCCAAAACGCTCGCGCCCCACGCGTATTCTGAGCCATTTGAGCGTCATCTAAGGAGATCACATAGGACGCGTTTGAGGCCAAACCACATATAACGTTCCGGGAGGGAACATGGTCCAGCTTGTAGACAGAGACATTAAAACTCGCGAGGTACTCGGCTGGAAGGGCATCCATGTGCTGCATTTCATGGGGTCGTCGTGCTCGCAGAAGCTCCGCATTTTCCTCAATGTCAAAGGCATCAAGTGGGAATCGCATCTCGTCGACCTCTTTACAAACGAGAATTTCAGCCCGTGGTTTCTCGGTATCAACCCGCGTGGGCTTGTTCCGGTGTTGGTGCACGACGGGGCGGTGCACATCGAGAGTAACGACATCATCCAATATCTCGAAAAAACTTTCCCGGCGCCGAAACTCATTCCGAATGGGCACGAGAACGAGGTTGCAGCGCTGCTTAAGCACGAGGACGACCTCCACCTCGACCTCCGCACCCTAGTTTCCGGTTCGTGTTCGCGCCGCCGGGGCCACCGAAGCCGCCGCGTTGCTCAAGAGCTATGCAACGAACGGCTCCGGCACCGTGCAGGGCAGCAAGGATCACGATAGGGACATTCAGATTGAATTCTGGGAGCGCGCCACCCGCGAAGGCTTCACTGACGAAAGGCTCGCGTCGGCGCAGAAGTTCCGCGCAGAGTTCGATGGGCTCGACAAGCAGCTCGACGGAGCATCCCTATCTGATGGGCGACACTCTGAGCGTGCTCGACATCGCCTGGTTCATCTACGCACACCGGCTCTCGCTCGCCGGTTACCCGTTATCAAGGCTGCATCCGCATGTCAGCGCGTGGGTCGATAAGCTGCAAGCGCGGCCGGAGTTCTCAAAGGAGATCGAGATGCCGCCGGAAGCCGTGACGCGGCTCAAGCTACACACCGCGCGCACGCAAAGGCAGGAAAGACGCTCGAAATGGTGGCCGGGTTTTAGCAGCGCAGACTTCTAAGACTAAGACAAAACCGCAAGGGAGGGAAACATGTCAGTCGAAGCTTTAAAAAGTCCACATCAATACACCGAGGTTCCGGAACGCGGCCGCAAGGCCATCGAGGGATTTATTCCGGACGAAGAACGTATCAAAAAGCGTGTGCAGGATTTTGCTCATGTCAAGCCTCGTGAAGGAGATAGGGAGGGTGACACCGAGGTCATCGATGGCGTCACCTTTACTCATCACTTCGTTACGGCGCCGGGCGATTTCAAGTATTTGACCTGGCACTATGTCGAGGCTGGCTCGGGTGAGCCCATCGTATTCCTTCACGGCATTCCGGACTCCTGGTACCAATGGCATCCGCAGATGGCGGCCCTGGCCGCCACGATCGATGCATCGCAGTCGATTTGAAGGGCTACGGTCAATCCGACAAACGGCCAGGCGACTATCGTCACGAGGGCGTTTCCGAGCAGCTCTTTGCGATGCTTCGAAAGATCGGTCTAAGCCGCTTCAACGTGGTTACACATGATCGCGGGACCGTGCAGGCCGATTTTATTGCAGCCAACCACCCAGAAGCGGTCCTTCGATATGGCAGAGGCGAGCAACACCTTTATAACTTCCACCCAGATCTCGCGCCTCAGGGCGAGATTTTTATGAACTCCCCATGGACAGGAATAATGGAGGACCCCAAGCACTTTGTGCTGTGGGTTTATACCTGGATCACTGAACGACCGATTTCGGATCCTATAATGGAGCGAGTGATCAAAGAATACTCGTATCCGGGCATCACGCGTGCGGTTCCCCGCTACTTCAACAACTCGAGCTTCCGGGCCGAATGGCTCGCGCGCCGAAATCGTCTTCTCCATTCCTGGCGCTGCCCGGTGTTGATCATGCAGGGCTACGGCAGCAAGACGCAGCCGCGGGAGTTTTATGAGAAGGCACGCGATTACATCCCCAATGCCAGCGACGTGCAGGTCCAATACCTGCCCGGCGGCCACTTCTGGACTTTGGAAAGCCCCAAGGAAACCACGGACGCGGTTCGCCAGCTTCTGACAATGTGAAGCCATTAACACCAATCGTCGGCGCGAAAATGCGATTGCCAGCGGGACAGAATTTGATGGCAATCGCAATCGAATAATCAAACGCAAAACTGGGAGAGGAAGATGGCTCAGGCCGTTCAAAACCGTGATCTTTTGCTCGTTGGAGGCGTGCCCCCTGGAGACGGCTGAAGAAGTTTTGGAAAAGTTGCGGCCGAACGCTTGGCAATTATCTCAATTATCTTCCGGATGGTGAGGTCGGCGATCGCATCTTATGGGTGCCAATGCTCGCTTACCGTGTTTTCCACGTCGCAAAATCTGGAATTCGAAACGCAGAGGCAGCGCTACGTTCAACTTAATGACAATAAAACAGCATGGAGGAACTTAAAATGACTGATGCCAAAGGAAGGCCGATTTTGTTCGTCGGCAGCGTGCCGCTGGAATCATCGAGCGCCGTATTCGAAGCGGTTGGTACAAAGTTGGGCAAGCTGGTCAAACGCATGCCCGATGGCGAGACAGGGACCCGTAAAGATTGGATTGTGTGGCAAGCCGATGTGTTCAAAAATGCAGAAGGTCTTGAACCTGGTAGCACACGAGAACTTCAGGGTGGTATCGTTTCATCCTCTACAAGGTGAAGCCCGGCGAAACCGTCGAATTTGGTCCACTGGGATACGCAGCCGCAGCAATTCGGTCCTATGAGGATTTCAAGCAGGCTCGCTCCCAAGGCAAAATTCCAACAGAAACGCGCTTTCAAGTCAGTCTCCCCACGCTGATCGCGGTGGTGATGACATTCTCCGACCCCCAGGCCATTGCGGAGATCTGGCCCATATACGAAGCGCGTCTCAACGAGGAAGTCGCCGAGATGGCGGCGGCGATTCCTCACCAGGACCTGGCGATCCAGTGGGACATTGCTGCCGAGATCTGTTTCGTCCTGGAAAATCCAGAAATGGTGAAAGTGATCCCGATGGAGCCGCTGGTCGCCTCGATTGCCCGAGCTAGCGAGCACGTCCCGGCTGAAGCCGAACTAGGACTTCATCTGTGCTATGGCGATCCGGGCCATAAGCATGTCGTGGAGCCGAAGGACACCAAGCTCATGGTCGAATTTACAAACAAGCTCGTCGCCGCGATCAAGCATCCTATTGCCTGGGTCCATATGCCAGTACCGCGTGAGCGAGAAGATGTCGCTTATTTCGCACCGCTCAAGGGATTGAAACTTGACCCCCAAACGGAACTCTATTTGGGACTGGTGCATCGTACTGATGGGCTGGCCGGCGCACAACGTCGGCTTGCTGCGGCGAAACAAGTGGTGACAGATTTCGGCATAGCCACCGAGTGCGGTTTTGGCCGCCGCCCCCCTGAGACAGTTCCGGACTTAATCGAGCTGCATCGAGAGGTGGCGCTTTCTGGGTGATGGAACAAGATTGGACCCTAAGCTACGCTTTTTCTCGAGCGTACGGTGCGTCAAATCGAATTTGAAATAGGAGAGAATGGCTGAACCGATTTCCCGCGCAATAAGCGCCGTATGGCGTCGACGTCGAAGTTGGGAAGGACTATTGGTGGTGCGCCTGCGGGCGCAGCGCCGGCCAACCCTTCTGCGACGGCTCACACAAGTCGGTTGGTTTGGCCACAGAAATTCAGTGCCATCGAGACGAAACAAGTCTGGCTGTGCGGCTGCAAATCCAGTGCCAACAAGCCGTTTTGCGATGGCTCGCACAAGAGCATGTGAGAGCGGAGTAGTGAAATGGGCGTGCTAATCGACGGCGTGTGGACTGACGGCGAGCTTCCGCAGGAGACGGGGACGGCGGCCGTTTCAAGCGCGCGGAAAGTCGATTCCGCGACCGCATCACTGCCGACGGTTCCTCCGGCTTCAAGGCTGAGCCCGGACGGTATCATCTTTATGTCGCGCACGGTTGCCCGTGGGCCCACCGCACCCTGATCTACCGCGCGTTGAAAAAACTTGATGGGCTGATTTCGGTCGCATACTCGGTCCCGGGCCTTAAGAAGTCCGGCTGGACCTTCGAGGACGATCCTCGATTTCCCGACTGTACTCCCGACACCGTGAACGGTTTCCACTATCTGTACGAAGCCTACTTGGCGACCGACAAGAATTACACCGGCAAGGCCACGGTGCCGACGCTCTGGGACAAGAAGACCAAACGCATCGTCAACAATGAGTTGTCCGAAATCATCCGCATGTTGAACACAGAGTTCGACGCCGTCACCGGGAACAAGGCCGATTACTACCCAGCTGCGCTGCGTTCTGACATCAACGCTATCAACGAGCGGATTTATCACCACGTCAATAACGGCGTGTATCGCTGCGGCTTCGCGAAATCGCAGGCGGCTTACGAGGAGGCTTACGACGGCCTTTTCGCCACGCTCGATAACTTGGAGGAGCGGCTCTCGCGCCAGCGTTATTTGGTTGGGAGCCAGATCACCGAGGCCGACTGGCGACTATTCCCGACCTTGGTGCGCTTCGATGTCGCCTATTTCTCGCTCTTCAAGTGCAACCAGAAGCGCATCGCCGACTATCCCAACTTGTCGAATTATATGCGCGAGCTTTATCAGATGCCGGGCATCGCTGACACCGTGAAGCCGCGCTACTATGTCATCAACTATTATTCGATCGCCAAGCTAAACCCGACCGAAATCATTCCAAAGGAACACCAATCGATCTGGGGCAACCTCACGATCGAGCGCGGCTGGCGGCATAAACGGGAGCAAACTATGTTGGAACTCTACCACAGCATCAATTCGGTCTGCGCCCAGAAGGTTCGCATCGCACTGAAGGAGAAGGGGCAGGAGGCCGAGGATCACATTATGACACTGCGCGGGGACCAATACGACCCCGGTTATCTGGAGCTTAATCCGAACGGTGTCGTGCCGACACTGGTCCACGATGGCAAGCCGATCATCGAATCCTCGTTGATCCTCTATTACATCGACGATGCTTTCCCCGAGCCGCCGCTCATGCCGAAGTATCCGTATCAGCGCCATTGCGTGCGCATGTACAACAAGCTGATCGACGAGTACGTGCACAACTCGTGCACCATCCTTACGTTTGCCACGGCATTCCGGCCTGCCTTCCTGAAGATGCCGCCCGAGGCATGGCAGGCCGAAATCAACAAGGCGCCGCTCAAGCGGCGCGCCGAGTATAAGCGCAGCGTGATCGAGCGCGGACTTGACTCCGAGTTCGTGCACGAGGCGCTGGCGCAACACCAGAAGCTCTTGTCGTGGATGGCCATGCTGAAAGACGGTTCGTACCTGGCCGGCGAAGCCTTCTCCAACGCCGACTGTGCCGCAATTCCCTATATCCTGCGACTTGAGCTGCTTCAAGCTGAGTGGCTTGTGGGATCGCTACCCTGTTGTTGCTGAATGGTGGGAGCGAATGCGCGCGCGGCCGTCGGTTAATACCGCGATCTTCGACCGCATGACTGATGCGGATGCTGCGCCATTTAAAAATCTCGCACCTGATCCGTGGCTGACGGTGCAGCGATGTTGAAAACGGCGGCGTAATCTTAAATCGTTATAGTCCGTGGGCTAATTGCTTAGCATGCGCTCGTCAAGGTGCGCAGACTCGAACGAAGGAATTGCCGATGATCAGGCCGACGCTTCACCACGTCACAATTAAGACCAGCCACCTCGATGACATGATCAAATGGTACGCGCTAGTCGTTGGCGCGAAGGTGCAATTCCGGTACGGAGCGGGCGCCTGGATGTCTAACGACGATGCAAATCATCGGATTGCCTTTCTATCAGTGCCAGGTCTCACGGACGATGAGGAAAAGAACCATCACAACGGGATGCATCACTGCGCGTTCGAATACGGTAGCTTCGCCGATCTCATGACTTCGTTCGATCGTCTGCGAAAAGCGGGCGTCCAGCCCGCGTTCTGCTTAGATCATGGGATGACGATCTCGCTCTACTACAAAGACCCGGAAGGCAATTTTGTGGAGTTGCAAGCCGACAGCTTTTCGGATTGGAAACTTTCAGCAGAATGGATGCGGACTTCGCCGGATTTTGCCGCAGATCCGATCGGCACCTTCTTCGATCCGGCTCGGGTTTATGAGAAATTCCGGTCGGGGGTCGATTTCAAAACGTTACAGCCGACGATCCGCGCCGGCGCTATAAGCCCGATTCGATGCCTGAGATCGGCTTGCCAACGCCATAGGCGCCATGACAGAGACGTTCTGCTGGACTTCTGGAACGCCAAGATCAGCACCGAAGACCTGCTCGAGCGGCCATAGGGCTTCGTACAGATTGCAAATTTTGCTTATCTTATCGTCGGTCAGCTCGCGGCGTATCTGTATCCAGTCCTGTCCGGATTCGAGTTCCAGGATGTTTACGATCCCGTTTTGGAGCATCAGGTTTCGCTCGCGGATGCTGGTCTCGTTCCAAGCCGGACGCAGCGCTTCAGGCTTCGACTCGCAGCAGTCCTTGAACAGCTTCCCTTGCGCGCATCCGCACAGGTCTCCCGGGCGCAAGGGCTTGTCTGGCGCCTTCTTGATTAGGAATTCCCGTGGCTTCTCGGTCCTGCCAAACTCGTCCTGATAGTGGACATCGCCGCTTTTGTACTTCACGAACATCTCGCCGCCGAAATCGTGCATGTCGCGCTCGGGCGGCATAAGCGTTTTCCGGATGTCGGCCCAAGACTGTGAGATGGTCTTTTCCGGATACAACCACTCCTTCCTGCCGGCAGCGATAAATCGGTGAGCGCGCTTCTTGATGATGAAATTGATTTGCGCGACTTCCGGCCCGGTGAGCTTTCGGGTGCGTATAAACGCGTCGATGCGGGTCATGGATTGTCGATAGTTTCGCGCGAAAGTTCTTTTTTCCAGCGGACTGGTGCTCGGGTCCTTTGCGCATTCCAAGTTCGTGAGGATCAAACAGTAGTCGCGGTTCAGCGGGTATATTGTCTGGGAACCCCTCAGGGCGATGCCGGGATCGAGCGGGTACGCGCACGCTCCGGTCGTTGGAGGGACAGCGTGATTGTAGACCGTCACAGGGTGGTCGCTGACAATGAACTTCACGTCGGCGTCTACCGCAGAAACGATCTCGCGCACTCCGCCAACCCAGATCGTGCAGTGCAACATCCGGATGCCCTGCATCTCGAACATCAGCTCGTTCTGAGAAAGAGCGGGGTATTCGCCTGGCTTGGGGGCCGCTGTCGGTGATGGGACACTATGCGCGCTTAGCAGCTAGATAGCTACTCGCTTAAGTACAACCAGCGTCTGGGAATAGGTAGCCAAGTCGAGGCGGCCTACCGTTCCGGGTTTTGATGCAACCGAATTCGATCCCCATAAAGCTTTGCGATCAGCCGATTGATGCGTTCGATCTCCGCTGTGTCAGTCGTCGAACGCAATAACTCGCGGTGGCCCTCAACCTGTTTGTCTATTTCTACGCACGACTGGCACATGTAAGGCTCGGCAATTTTATGTGCACCAATGCCGACCGATGGCTTTGGTTTCAATTTGTAACGATTGACCGAGGTTTGCGGCTTCGGCCGCTCTTTTTCATGCATATCTTCAGCATTCACTGTGGCTGACGCGCCACACGCGCAGACAAAACGGTCTGACTGGAGTTGAAAGGTCGGTCCTGGCCACAAAGAGGGCCCGCGAGCAGACTATGCTTGGAGGAGATACACAAAAGGGGGTGGTGAAATGAGTAGTCAGTTGAGTGGCGAGTACGAGTCAGAAGTCAGTGATCCCATTTACTCCCGCCGCGAGAAGCGATGGTTCTAATGGCGCCGATCAACTCGACAATGCAGGGCAGACCATCCTGAGGTTGCTTCACAAGGCCGCCGGCGTGGCCGAAGCAAATAGTCAGCAGGCCCTAGAGATGGCCCAGAAGCTTTCCCATCAGCTTCGAGCCGCCGAAAATCGGATCGCTGAGCTAGAGGCCGAGGTTGGGATTTATCAGGACAAAGCCGACCGCGCGGAGCAGTGGCTACACAAAGTCTACACGGAGATTGAAGACCGATTTCTGCGGCAGGACGACGGCCGCCGCGGCGTGACTGGAGCCCCGCAACGGACGAAGGGCGTAAAGACTTCGCGCTGAGTTTCTAAAGCGGGAACCCCAAGCGCGGAGGCGCACGCGCCTGGGGCCCTGAGACAGCGTCGGGGGCGACTATGTAGCTGCCTCGGCTGTAACCGAAGCATGCGCAGTGCCACGTCTCCATCGCGATCGTGGATTAACGTTACAAGGGGAGCCAGGGTGGCGGGAAGCGGCGGGACGGGCACAGCTACACAGCGCGTGAAGGGTCGCTTAGGGCGTCCTCACCGCGTTTGGTGATTGATAGTGGACCAAATCGAAACCCGTCGGCTGATCGGCGACATAACCCGCCCTCACCAAGCGTTCGAGCCTGACGCGGGTGTCGAATGCGCGAATGGTGCGTCCGCGCTCACCGGCACCCTTGAGCTGTTTCAGAAGCCCCACTTCTTCTTTCGTCAAAGTCATTTTGTGAGCTTCGTTAGCGATATTGGCCGCAAGGCGTCATTGGCTCAGGCCATCCTGTCGCTCCTCCTGCTGCAGTTGAAGTAGGAGCACTTTGGCAAGGATCGCGGGGCTAGCACCTGTCTTCGATGCCCGCTGTTTTCGTGCGTCCATCAGGCGAAGTGACAGTGATCATTTCGCCGCTAACGTTAAACAGGCCTGATAGGTGTTTCCCGTCGGGGTATTTGAAGCTGATTTTTTCATTCACGACGCGCGATCCTCCCAGTACTGCCGGCGGCCGAATAAGTCGGTAGCTTGGCGAAGTTGACCGCCATGCGCCTCGCCTCGTCCTTGGTTAGGCGTTCCGTGATGGAGCGACGGCTGGCATCGTCGTCAAAGTAGAAGTGACCAAGAGCGACGCCGGTCGCGTCGCGGACGATGAACAATTCCGGGTGCTCGTCGATTGACCAAAGCGGCGGAAATCGGCGCTCCACCCAGAACGATAGCCCGGAAAGCAGCTTGGCGATATTGCGCGCAATGCGCCGAGCTTCGTCTACGCGATTGTCACATATCGAATTCAATCTAGCGCCGTCCCTATACGGACCAGCGCTTGTGACTAACAGCCCCGGTGCCCTCCATGCCGGGGCTGTTTTCTATTTCAGCGTTTCGCCCTTTTTGGCTTTGGCGTCCGCCCGCAATTTGCGCTCGTGGGATTTTGAGATGATGAAGGGCGCTTCTGTAGGTCCG